>CAWHVN010000018.1:0-160590 GCA_963832805.1 uncultured Acidobacteriaceae bacterium
CGCGCCGGCTTCCAGGACCGCCTCGCCGCCACATTCGCCCGCTTCGCCTCAACGGCATTGGGCCTCGAGGCGTCAGCGGCCGAGCTCATCACCCAAGGTTTCCTGCCTGCGGGCGCCGAATTTGCCCGCCTCTCGCGCCGCTTCGACCCAGCCCTCACCATGGCCGAGATCGTTCAGGCCTGCCGCAATGCCTGGACCGTCTACGGACTGCAGCCGCTCCTTGATGAGCCTTCGCGCATTACGCCCTCGATCGTCGGATACAGCCTCCTTTACCCGTACACCGACAACTATCTCGATCGACGCGACGCATCCGCTCAGGCCAAGCGCCGTTTCTGTGCCCGTTTCCGGGTCCGCCTGCGCGGTGAGCGCATTCCCGCCCGCGACGCGCACGAAGCAGCCGTCTGGGCGCTGGTCGCCATGATCGAAAGCCAGTTTCCCCGCGCCCGATTTCCTCAGGTCTTCGATTCCTTGTTGGCCATCCATCAGGCGCAGGAGCAAAGCATGGCGCAGCTCGGCGCCGGCCTCAACTCCGGCCTTGAGATCGACCGGCCCTGCACCGGCGACGAAATCCTCCGCATCAGTTGCGCCAAAGGCGGCAGCTCCGTGCTCGCTGACGCCTGCCTCGCCCGCGGCTCGCTCAATCAGCTGGAAAGCCAGGCGGCCTTTGATTGGGGGGTGCTGCTGCAGTTGGGCGACGATCTCCAGGACATCCAGGAAGATCTCCGCCGCGGTTCGGCAACGCTCTTCACGCGCGCTGCCGCCGAGGGCATTCCGCTTGACTCGCTTGTCATCCAGTTGCTCAACTTCAGCCAGCGCGTGGGCGTCGAGCTCGACCGCTTTCCCGCGGGTTCGGCGATGCTCAAAGACCTTCTACGCATGAGCTGGCGGTCGCTCATCGTCGCCGCTGTTGCGCACGCACCCGAGTTCTTCTCCCCCGCGTTTCTCAGCGAGCTTGAATGCTCCTCCCCATTCCGCTTCAGCTTCCTTCGGGCCCGCAACAAGAAACTCACAAGCCGCAAAAGCCTCTACACCGCAGTCTTCAACGCCCTTGTCGAAGAGCCGGAAACGAAGGAACTGCCGATCGCCGGCCTTACGTTGTCCCCTGCCGCGCTGCAAAATTAACTTGTGAATTGCGAGTCACCTGCGCAAGCATGACTTTGCCGCCTCCGCCGCTCCACGGCGAAGAATTCTCCCGCCCCGCAAGAAAATCGCCGCGTTCTTAGCGGATACACCGTAAACTTGGCAGAAACGGAGGTCAAAAACGTGGAAGATTGGAAATTCGTCGAGAAGGATCCCTCAGAAGCCCTCGCCAGGTTGCACTTCTTCTCCATCAAGAAAAAACATGCCTCGGGCGAGGTTGAAGCCCGCATCACAGTCAAGGAATTCGCCTCGGCAAAAACCACCGACATGAAATTCTTTGCCGTGGCCGATGTTGAGTTGAATCAGAAGACCATGAAGTTCCAGCCCTGCGGTTGGGCCGAAACCCTGATGGGTGCGCTCACGGAGTGCCTCAGGAATCTGCGGAAGTTCGAGTATGAGAGCCCCGAGCTGCCCCCGGCGCCTTCCGCCGGTGGAGCGGAGCCCTAACCAACCGCAGCCTGCTGCCGCTTCACTGGTCCATCTGCATCCAGCAGGCGTCGCCGGGCCAGTAGCGCCCTCTACATTACTCCGGCCGCTCCATAGAGTAGCCCTGCCCAAACTCCGGATCCACCGGATTCTCGAACATCGACGCGTCCCGCGTCACGATCGTCAGCCCCGAAGGCGTCACGAAATACCGCCGCTTGTCTTCGATGGGGTCGTAGCCAATCACCGTCGCCTCCGGAATGTGTACGTCGCGGTCGATGATCGCCCTCCTGATCCTGCAGTGCCGCCCGATGTTCACGTGCGAAAAGATGATGCTCGCGTCCACATCCGAGTACGAGTTCACGCGCACGTCCTGCGACAGCACTGAGTTGTACACCGACGCGCCCGAAATGATCACGCCCGCGGTGATGATCGAGTTCACCGCCATGCCCGACCGTCCCGGCTCGCCGAAGACGAACTTCGCCGGCGGATACTGCCTCGTCCGCGTGCGGATCGGCCAGCTCTTGTCGTACAGGTTGAATACGGGCGACACCGAGCACAAATCCATGTTCGCTTCGTAGTACGCATCCAGCGTGCCCACGTCCCGCCAGTAGAGCGCCTCTTTCTTGTTCTCATCCACGAAGCTGTAGGCCATCATCTTCGTTTTGCCCAGCAGGTTAGGCAAAATGTTGTGCCCGAAATCGTGCTTCGAATCCGTCTCGTCCGCATCCGCGATCAGCGCCTTCAGCAGCGTCTCGGTGTTGAAGATGTAAATCCCCATCGACGCGTCCACAGCGTTGGGGTTGAACGGCGAGCGGAAGTTGGTGGAAGCAGGCTTTTCCTGGAAGCCGAGGACTTCTCCCGTCTTGGCCACTTCGACCACCCCAAGTCGTGACACCTCCTCCGGCGCAATGGGCAACGTCGCCATCGTCACCTCGGCGTTGGTCTCCTTGTGATAGGCCAGCATCCGGCTGTAGTCCATCTTGTAGATGTGGTCGCCCGCGAGGATAAGCACGTGCTCCGGCTGCTCGCTGCCGATCGAGTAGAGGTTCTGGTACACCGCATCCGCCGTCCCCATGTACCAGTTCACCCCGGTGCGCTGCATCGGCGGCATCAGCTCGAAGAACTCGCCCAGCTCCTGCGCCACAATGCCCGTCCAGCCTTCGCGAATATGCCGGTTCAGGCTCAGCGCTTTGTACTGCGTCAGGATGTACACCCGCCGCAGCCCTGAGTTGATGCAGTTGGATAGCGTAATGTCGATGATGCGGTAGTGCCCGCCGAACGGCACCGCCGGCTTGGCCCGGTCGCGCGTCAGCGGAAACAGGCGTTCTCCCGCTCCGCCCGCAAGCAATACGCCCAGTGTGTCCTTCATGTCCATAAGGCACCCGCCCCCGCTTCCCTGCTGGCCTGCCTGCTCCGGCTCGGCACGAAAGTGCCGCAATCTGAAACGTCATATTCTCAGGCGGCACCTTCCCTCACCCGCCTTTGAACGCAGGAGAATACCACACATGTCAATACACTTGGCAGGCCCGCATTCTTCTTGATGAGCTCACAAGCCAAGGAGTTGGCCTCGGCTGCCTGGCCGGTCGCTGTCTGCTGCCGCTTCCGCAGCGAGGCTAACTCCGCGAGCCCCGCGAACGCCGCTAACTCCGCTGCTCCTGCCTACCAGCCCGACTTCCAGTTGGTCTTCTTGTTGGTCGAGCGCTTGATCGAGGTGAACTTGTACTCCATCCCCACGCTGATGGCAAAGTTCACGTCGTATTGCGAATACGACAAGGTTGGGGGGGGCCGCTGAAGTTGTAGTGCGTCATCACCGCGTCGGGCGTGATGCGAAACACCCAGTGGTCCGAGCGGTTCAGGTCGAAATGCCCACCGATGATCGCCGCCGGCGCAATCTGGTTGTAGTAAAAGTCGAAGTCCGACGGCGGCTGCCCCCGCAGATCCTTCTGGAAGTTGCCATACACCCCGCCGAACATGGCATGAGCAATCAGCGCCCCGTGCTTGTTGTGAGGTCCCAGCCACTCCGCGCCGCCCACAAAAAAGTACTGCTTCACCACCGGGCCATGAATGTTGTTCGGCGTGTTCGGAGCCGTTCCGCTCGTCCCGATGTACCCCCGCCCCGATGCCTGGATCCCCCAGTTTCTCGTCAGCCAGTACGACCCGTCCATATCCAGCCCGCCCAGGTTCGATCCCTCGAGCAGCGACGGCCCCGCCTTCATGTGGTCGTAAGCGAACCCCAGCGACAGATCCCAGCGGTTGTCGTAGCGCACCTTGGCCAGCGGATCCACCGTCAGGTACACCCCGTACTGCGGCGCCTGCTCCTGGCCTTGCGTCGAAGTAGAAGATTGCGATGAAGAGCTCTGCTGCGGCTGTGAGCCCGGCGGCTGCGTGCCCGGTTGCTGCGAGCCGGAGTCCTGCGCCTGCATGACGACGCCCGCGCACACGCTCACAGCGAAAACAACGGCGATTGTTGCAGATAACTTGACTGGGAGATGCATCACCAACAAGCTTACAGGACCCCCCCGAGGCCGGACAACGCGGCTTAATTCCATTTCTTCTTAGACTCGCGATCCCCTGAGTCGTGTGCTGAGTCGTGTGCGCCCAAAGCTACAGCGGGCACGCATCCATTTGCCGTGCCCACACCAGGTAACGCGCCGTCTTCGCAATCTCCATCGCCGTCATCGCCGCATGCGTCCACGGCCCCTCCGGCTCCAGCGCCGGCGCCGCATGGGTCCGCCACTTCAACGGCAGTCGGCTCAGGATCAGCCCTGTCCGCGGCAGATGGCTCGCGCTCGAAATCACTTCCGCTGACTCCCACCCATGGCTGCGCATGATCTTGAGCGAGTCGCACGTGTTCTCCATCGTGTCCCGCGCCGTTCGCTCCTCCACAATCGCGTCAGCCGGAATCCCCTGCGCCTCGGCCACTCGCGCCATCACCTCGGCCTCCGCAAGACGGTTGTGTGCCGGCCCGCCGGTAATGATCATCCTCGGCGCCACGCCCCGCTCGTACTCGTCGACAGCCTCGGTCACGCGCTCGAGTTCCGTCGGCGTCGGATTCCCGTCCGCGTCGGCCGGGCTGCCAAGCACCATCAGCACATCAAAATGCTCCTGCGTCGTGTTTTCTGTCGGCGCCAGCGCCCGCGCAATCGCCGCCCACGCCACCAGCCCCACCGCCGCCGCAGCTCCCGCAACGACCCAGCGCCCCACCCAACCGAGCCGCCGCCGCCGTGTGCCCCATCCTTGCGGCGTGCTTGTCTTTGCCGCCAGGGCGGGCTGACTCGCCCGCCGCCCTTGACTTTGCTTTCGTGTCCCCGCCGCGCTCAAGAGTCGATCCCCCAAGCTCCACTTTAATGCTGCCTTACGGATACATCCGGTTCAGCGTCCGCGGGAACGGAATCGTCTCCCGCACGTGGTCCAGCGCGCAGACCCACGCCACCACGCGCTCGATGCCCATGCCGAAGCCCGCATGCGGCACGCTGCCGTAGCGCCGCAGGTCGAGGTACCACTCGAAGGCCTCGCGCGGCAGCTTGTGCTCGTCGATGCGCGCGCTCAGCAGCTCGTAGCTCGACACGCGCTGCGACCCTCCGATGATTTCGCCGTATCCCTCCGGCGCCAGCACGTCCACGCACAGCGCGTAGCGCGGATCCTTCGGATCGGGCTCCATGTAGAACGCCTTCACATCAGCCGGATAGCGGTGCACCATCACCGGCCGGTCGTACTGCGAGCTCAGCCACGTCTCGTCCGGCGAGCCGAAGTCGTTGCCGTACTCGAACGGCGCCTCCAGCTGTCCATCCTTGTACGCCTGGTTCAGCATCTCCGCGGCCTCGTCGTAGCGCAGCCGCGGAAACGGCGGCTTGATCGCCTCCAATTTCGCCGCGTCGCGCCCGATCACATGCAGCTCCGGCGCGCGGTTCTTCAGCACGCTCTGCACAATGTGCGAGATGAAGTTCTCGGCCAGCTTCCATCAGCCCGTCCAGATCCATGAAGGCAACCTCCGGCTCGATCATCCAGAACTCCGTCAGATGCCGCCGCGTCTTCGACTTTTCCGCGCGAAACGTCGGCCCAAAGCTATACACCTTGCCCAGCGCCAGCGCCGTCGCCTCAATGTAGAGCTGGCCGCTCTGCGTCAGGTACGCGGGATCGCCGAAGTAGTCCACCGGGAACAGCGTCGATGTGCCCTCGCACGCCGCCGGCGTCAGAATCGGCGGATCGGTGCGGATAAACCCATTCGATGTCGAAGTACTCCGCCGCCGCGCGCATGATCTCCGCGCGAATGCGCAGAATGGCCGACTGCCGCGGGCTGCGCACCCACAAGTGCCGCCGCTCCTGCAGAAAGTCGACGCCGTGCTCCTTCAGCGTGATCGGATACGGGTCGGACTCCGGCACGCGCTGCACCACCTGCACGTCTTCTACGTCCAGCTCGTATCCGCCCGGCGCGCGCTTGTCCGCCCGCACCTTCCCCGTGACAATCAACCGACGACTCCTGGGTCAGGCCTTTCAGTGTCTCAAAGACCTCCGGCGTCACGCTTTCACGTGAGCGACTCCCTGGATCGACCCGGTTCCGTCGCGAAAGATGGGAAACAGCAGCTTCCCGCTCTCGCGCAGGTTGTAGAGCCACCCGCGCAGCGTCACGGATTGGCCCTCGTGCCGGCCGATCTCGGCAATGGTCGCGACGGGAGGAGCTGACTTTGCGGTTTCGGGAGCGGAAGGAGCAGTTTCTTCAGGCATTCTCAGCAGGCTTTCTGCGCGGCGCCTCGTTCCCTCGCGCCGGACTCTCCAGAATAGCGCGGCTCCCAAGGGACGGCACTGCGCCGCCTCGCCGACCCAGCAATTTCGTGCTACGGGAAACTGTTTTGATCTAGACAACAAATAACCCCAGAGCGCATCCTAATCCCATAGGGAGCAGCGATGACCGAGCGTTCTGAGCCAAACGGCGAAGAGATGCACAAGACCATGGCGGATGCCGACACCGCCGAGCGCTTCATCACCGAGAAGCATTTGGGCGAGCGCATCCGGCGCCTGCGTCTCAAAAAGTCGATGGGCCTCGTGGATCTCGGCAAGCACACCGGGCTTTCGGCCAGCTTCCTCTCGCAGTTGGAAACGGGCCGCGTGGTGCCGACGCTGCGCAACCTTGCGCGTATCGCAATGGTTTTCTCCAAAGATCTCTCCTATTTCTTTGAGACCGAGCCGTCGCCGATTTTCCGCGTGCACCGCAAGAAGGACCGGGTGCGCATGCCGCAAACCGGAGTGGAGCCGCCCACCTACACCTTTGAGAGCCTCGGCTACATGGTGGCTGACCGGCACATGGACCCTTACTTCGCCGAGTTCGTTCCGCTGCCCGAGCATGTGGAGCCCAAGATCGCACATGCACGCGGGCTTCGAGTTCCTATATGTGCTCGGTGGGGAATTGACCCTGCGGCACGGGGAGCAGGAGGCCAAGCTCGGCCCCGGCGATGCCGTCTACTTCGACGCGGGAACCCCGCACTCCTACCGCTGCGCGGGCGCCAAGCCCGCCGAAGCCATCATCGTGACCCTGCTTCAGGCGCCGGCGGACCACCCACAGCCGCTGCGCCCTCCAGGAGTTGCGGCAACGCGTCCGTCGCAACCAGTGACGCCGTCGAGAACCAACTTGGCTGAAGTTAAATAGCGGCCGCCTACTTCTTTGTTGGTGGTCGGTTCAACTCGCCGTAGGTGGCGTAGGGTGCGGGCGCGGCGCTAGTCGGCATCGCAGCCAGCGTCTTCAAATCCGCCTGCACCTGCGCCCACGCGCGTGGCTTTCGCTTGGTCGTAATTGGCGCATCGGCATCGGAGTAGTACGCCTGCACATCGGTTTTGATCCCCGGAGGAATCGGCTGATTCGAGTCGCGGGTCAGGCGGTGAAGAAGCTCCGCATAGGTTTGGTCGGTAAGCAAATAGCCGCCGGGCTTGACCACTTGCCCCGTGTCGAGGTCGCGATTGGGCAGCGGATGCTTGGGATCGGCCGAACCCAGCGCGTCTGGACCCAACGCGACTGTCGAAACCGTCGTGCTCGCGGGCTGCGCCTTCCGCGCATCCGCTGGCGTAAAGAGAGCCAGGCGATTGCGAAGCACTGTTGTGGCCGTGATCAGGCTGTGCATGTAATCGGCTTCGGCGGCCTGACTCGGGCCCTTGATCGCGACCATCGCTAGCGGGCCAACTTTGGGCAGCACCCAGAGCGCGCCGGCGATGAGATGCGTCTCGAAGCCGGCTCTCTTGCGATAGGCGGCCCAATCGTACAGCGTCGCCGCCTCCGCTGACTCCTTCTCAATCTCTTTCGCATCGGCTGTGTCCGGCTCTGCCACCTCATGTCCGTGATTCATCAGCGTCACCGCGTATGCCACGCGGGGAATGAACTTCCGCGTCGCAACCTGATACTCGCTCACGTTGAACTTATGCCGCGCGCCGGCGGCGAAATCGTCGGTCACCCCGTAAGTCTGATAGAAAGCCAGCGCAAGCTGGTGCGTTGGAACCCTGATCCCAATGTGCCGCAGGTAGCCGAGCGGCGCCACCCGATGCTTCGCAATCTGATCGATGTCGAAGGCAAACTCCACTTGCACATGCTGGTGCCGGCCCTCCGCATAGTTCACACTCGGGCCGTAGCGCGCAGCCAGTTTGGGAAACTGGAGCGCAACCGCCCGGTTGGTCGCCTGCGAGTGGCCAATCGAGTCGCCAATATAGTGCGACAACGCACCCACGGCAAAGGCCAGCTCATTGACGTTATGCGCGTTGCGGAAGAGCGCGAGAACAAAGTCGCCGGTGCGCACATAATGCGTCAGGTCAGAGAAAAACGAGTCGCCGAAGGGGTAATACCCCAGGTCCTGAATCACGCACCCGCCATAAGCGAAGGAGCGCGCACGGTCCAGTTCGGTCGGCGTCAAGTTGGGATAGCGGCTCTTCAGCAAGGGAATGATCGAGTCGTTCCATGTCAGGTCGATGAGCTGCTCGTGCGTGAGCAGGGAATACGCAGCCGCGAGCCGGGAACCGCACATCAACAGCAGCAACAGAATCAGCGCGACGTTTCGCAGTCGGTTGAAACGCATCGTCTTAGCGCCACGCGGGCGCCGCTCCGGGAATTTGGGGGGTGGAAGCCGGGAATCCCGGATTCATTGTATGTGAACTTAGACCCGACGGATAAACAATCCTTCGTCGCATACGTCGTGTTCGCTGACCCCTGTCACCGTGACGAAAAGTGGCACGAAGTGTCGAGAAATTGCAACAGATAAGGTGCAATTCCCTGAATCAGATTTTATGATTACCGGACAGACCCGAATAATCCGCTACAACTCTCAAAGTCGCATGCTCCGACGAGTTTTTCGGCCGGTAAGTCGCTTCGACCCATCACGCTCAGCCCGCGCACCCGGACACACCCCATAGGCGCAGCCCCCCACTCACCCCAGAAAGCCGGCTCGTCCACGCCGCCGCGCTCGCCCGGAATCGCACCATGCGTAGGGCACGTCAATTGTGAGTGCTGCGCAAGCGCAGGTATCATGATTCTTCATGGTATCGCCGCCGCCAATCCAGCTCGCAACACTGGGCATGTGGGACACGTTGCTCCTCATGGTCCTGGCTTTGGTGGTCTTCGGCCCTCGGCGCCTGCCCAAGATCGGCCGCCAGCTCGGCAAGCTAATGTACGAATTCCGCAAGGCCTCCAACGACTTCAAATTCCAGATGGAAGAGGAGTTGCGCAACGCCGAGGAGGCCGACCGCCGCAAAAAAGAAGAAGAGGAACGCCAACGCGCCTTGGCCGCGACCCCGGCGCTTGCGCAACTGGAGCAGACAGCCTCACAAACTCCTGATTCCGGCACACCCGCCGCCACGGAAGTGCCCAACCCTGCCGGGACAACCGACCCCTATGTGGACGCCGAAGCCCCGCGCTCACAAGAGGTCGCGCCGCCAGCCGAGCCGTCCATCCTGAGCATTCAGCCGCCCTCCACCGGTGAGACGATTGCCGCCGAGCCGCCGGGCAAAGCCCCGGAAAAAATCACCCCTGAAGCCGAAAGATCGGAGCCGGCTGCACACCATGGCTGATCAACTCATCGTTGACCCGCAGGAAGCCATCGAACGGGCGCGCAAAGCCGTCACAGAGCGCGCCGAACTCCCCGGCATGAGCCTCATGGAACACCTCGAGGAGCTGCGCAAGCGCATCGTCCACTCCGCCTTGTTTCTCTTCGTCGGCTTCATCGTGGCTTACATCTTCCACGAGCGTCTCTACGGTTTCGTCCAGGCCCCGCTCGACAAGCTTGGCATCAAGCTCAACTACACCCACCCCATGGATCCGCTCAACCTCTATCTCCAGGTTGCGCTCATCGGCGGAGCCATCCTTGCTTCGCCCTTCATTCTTTATCAGGTGTGGCTCTTCATCGCCCCCGGCCTCTACCAGAAAGAAAAGCGCTTCGTCATTCCCTTTATGTCCGCTACCGTCGGCCTATTCCTCGCCGGCGCCGCCTTCGGCTACTTCTACGTTCTCCCCGGCGCCCTCAAGATCCTCATCATTAACTTCGGCAGCAAGTTCAATCCCATGGTCACCATCGAGGAATACACGGGCTTCTTCCTCTCCATTATTCTCGGCCTCGGCGTCAGCTTCGAGCTCCCCATCCTCATCTTCTTCCTCGCTCTCTTCGGCATTGTCAGCCCGAAGTTTCTCTGGAAGAACATTCGTTACGCCATTCTGGCCGTGTTTCTGGTTGCCGCCATCATCTGTCCCAGCCCCGATCCTGGCACCATGTGCATTTACGCTGTTCCCATGTTGGCCCTCTACCTGGTCGGCATCGGCGTCGCCTGGTGGGTCCACCCCTCGCGCAGAAAGAAGAAGGAGGCTGCGGGATGATTTTTTCCCTGCTAGGAAGGCGAGTTGAAGCACGAGTCCTGGGTGCCCCATCCTTGCCGCACCTTTGCTTCTGCGGCAAGCGCGGGATAGCACAACTCTCAATCTTCCTTGTCGCACTCCTCACTCCCCTCGCCGCATTCGCACAGCATTTTAACGGCGGCGCCGCCTACGAGTACGCGCGCGAATTCGCCGCCATCGGCCCGCGCTGGCCCACCGGCCCCGGCCACGTCAAAGCCGAAGAGTTTCTCCGCTCCCACTTCTTCCGCGCGCACGACCAGCTCGAACAAGACACCTTCACCGCCGACACTCCCATCGGCCCCGTGCCCATGTGCAACTTCATCGTGCGCTTCCCCGGCACAAAGCCCGGCGTCATCGTCCTCGGCACGCATTACGAAACCAACTACCCGCTGCGCAACATCAACTACGTCGGCGCCAATGACGGCGCATCCACTACTGGCCTCCTCATGGCCATCGCCGACCGCCTCCGCGAACAGGCCGCGCACTCTCCCGGCAAAAAGCTCGACGGCTACTCCGTCTGGCTCGTCTTTTTCGATGGCGAAGAGGCCATCCAGCAGTGGTCGGCCTCCGACTCCACTTACGGCAGCCGCCATTTGGCCGCCAAATGGGGCCGCGACGGCACCCTCAACCAGATCAAAGCCTTCCTCCTCGCCGACATGATTGGCGACAAGGAACTCGACATTCAGCGCGAGACGCACTCCACGCCATGGCTCATCTCGCTCGTCGCCGACGCAGCCAAAAAGTTCGGCTACCAGCGCTACTTCTTCCAGCAGGAAATGGATGTCGAGGACGATCATCTGCCCTTCGTCCAGCGCGGCGTGCCGTCGATCGACATCATCGATCTCGACTACGGGCCCAACAACAGCTACCACCACACGGCGCAGGATACGATGGACAAGATCAGCGCCCACAGCTTGACGATCGACGGCGACGTGTTTCTGGAGTCGATCCGGTTGATCGACCAGAGATGAGAGCTGAAAGAAACAAGGAGCAGCAAGTGTCTCAAGCAGAAATCGGAATCATCGGCGGCAGCGGGCTCTACTCCATGCCGGGCCTCACCAACATTCACGAGGAGCGCATCGACACGCCCTTCGGCTCACCCTCCGACGCATTCGTTCTCGGCGAACTCGAGGGCCGCAAGGTCGCCTTTCTTGCGCGCCACGGCCGCGGCCACCGCATCCTGCCCTCCGAGCTCAACTTCCGCGCCAATATCTACGCCCTCAAAAAGCTCGGCGTCGAGCGCATCTTCTCCGTCTCCGCAGTCGGCTCGCTCAAGGAAGAGCACAAGCCGACAGACTTCGTCATACCTGATCAGTTCATCGATCGCACCTTCCATCGCGTGTCCACTTTCTTCGGCGACGGCATCGTGGGCCACGTCGCATTCGGCGATCCCGTCTGCGCCACCGTTGCCAAAGCGGCCTCCGATGCCTGCGCGAAAGTCGGTGTCGTGGGCAAACTCGAAGGCACTTACATTTGCATGGAGGGCCCGCAGTTCTCCACGAGGGCCGAGTCGAACCTTTACCGCAGTTGGGGCGCTGACGTCATCGGCATGACCAACCTGCAGGAGGCCAAGCTCGCCCGCGAAGCCGAGATCTGCTACGCCACCATCGCCATGGTCACCGACTACGACTGCTGGCGCGAGGGACACGACGCCGTCACCATCGAGCAGATCGTCGCCGTCCTGCATCAGAATGCCGACAACGCAGCCAAAGTAGTGAGGGCCGCCGTTGCCGCCATGCCGCGCGAGCGCACCTGCCCCTGCGCCTCGGCGGCAAAGTACGCCGTGCTCACGCAACCTGACGCCATTCCCGCCGAAGCGAAGGAGCGCCTGAAGCTACTTTTCGGCAAGTACCTTGGCTGGTAGGCCAAAGCGGTGTTAGCGGAGCTAGCAGCGCTCGCGGGGTTAGCCAAAGCTTCTTAACCGAATCGAACTCTGCTAACTCCGCCAACTCCGCCAGCCCCGCCAACTTGCTAACCTTACATTTAAGGAAGACCAACTTATGTCCATAACCGTAGTCGGCAGCGTGGCTTACGACTCCATCGAAACCCCGGCCGGTCGCCGCGAGCGCTGTCTCGGCGGCGCCGCCACCTATTTCTCGCTCGCCGCGAGCTTCTTTACCAGCGTGCGCGTCATCGCCGTCGTCGGTGAGGACTTCGGCCGTAAGCAGGAAGCTGTCTTCGCCGCTCGCGACATCGATACGCGCGGCATCGAGCACACCGCCGGCAAAAGCTTCTTCTGGGAAGGCTCCTACCTCGAAAACATCAACGAGGCGAAGACTCGCAACACCGAGCTCAACGTCTTTGCGTCCTTCGAGCCCAAAATCCCCGACGCCTACCGCGACTCCGAGTTCCTCTTTCTCGCCAACATCGATCCCGTCCTGCAGCGCAGAGTGCGCGAAGCGATGCCCGATGTCAAGCTCGTAGCCGGCGACACCATGAACTACTGGATCAAGGACCATCGTCCGGCCCTCCTCGAAGTTCTCAAGGGTCTCGACGTTCTGCTCATCAACGACACTGAAGCCCGCATGCTGGCCGGAAACAACAACCTCGTGCAGGCCGCGCGCGGCGTCATAGCACTCGGCCCCCGGGCGTTGGTCGTCAAGCACGGCGAGTACGGCGCGACATTGTTCTACAGCTCCCCTTCAAAAAATCGAGGCGAGGAGCTCCGCACCTTCAGGGCTCCGGCCCTGCCGCTCAAAGAGGTCATCGACCCAACCGGAGCGGGCGACAGCTTTGCCGGAGGCTTCTTTGGCTATCTCGCCTCGGAGCCTGAGCTAACGCCAGCCGCCTGGCGCCACGCCATGTTTTACGGCAGCGTCATGGGCTCCTTTGCCTGCGAGCGCTTCGGCACTGAGCGCCTGCAGCAGATTTCGCGTCCTGAGATCGACGCGCGCTTCAACGTCTTTCGCGAGATCACGCACCTTGACTGAGAAGAGCATCTCGAATGCCGAAGGCTGGACCGTTCTGGCCTTCTGCATGGCCGCCGCAACGGCCGCCATCCTCTGGAGCTGGCGTCACGGTGCAATGCTCAACTACGGCGACGCCGTCGCTCACCTGCACATCGCGCGCCGTGTCTTCGATTCCCGCACGCCGCGCTTCTCGCAACTCGGCTCGGTGTGGCTGCCGCTTCCGCACATTCTTCTTCTGCCCTTCGTGCAGAACTATATGTGGTGGGCCACCGGCCTCGCCGCCGTCATTCCATCGTCGTTTTCTTATATTGCCTCCTGTGCTGGCATTCATCGCCTGGCGCGGAACTGGCTCAGCCCAGCGCCCGCCGCCCTCGCGCTCGTCTTCTTCGCGCTCAACCCCAATCTCCTTTACCTGCAGACCACGGCCATGACCGAGCCGCTTTTTCTGTGTTTGGTGATCTGGATCGTGGTCTGGCTGGTGGAGTGGCGCGCCGCAATCGACGGCGAAACAGCAGCCGCCAGCTCTGAGCGGCGCCCGGCTCGCTCCTCCCGCCTCCAGGCCTACATCGCTGCCGCTCTCGTCGCCGCTATCTTCACCCGCTACGACGGCTGGATCATCGCGCTTATCGCCTGGTCAGGCGTCGGACTCACGCTGCTGCGCCACGCGGCCAAGGGCGAGCGCGGACGCCTCGGTTCGCCTGCGTTTTGGCTGGCTACTCTCGCCGTCGTCGCCGCGCCGCTGCTCTGGTTCCTCTACAACTCCGTCTGCTTCGGTGACTGGCTCTACTTTGCGCGCGGGCCCTACTCCGCTCACGCCATCGAGCTCCGCACCGCCTCGTCTGGCGGCGGCCCTCCGCATCCCGGCTGGCACAGCCCATGGGTCGCGCTCCTCTATTTCCTCAAAGTTTCGGAGCTCGATTCCGTCGCCGCGCCCGGCTGGGGTAGTGTCTGGGGCAACATTGTTCTCGCCCTCGCCGCGCTCGGAAACGCCGCCGCCTGGCTCACTGAGAAATCCGCCGCCCGCCGCCGCGCTCTCGCTTGGACGCTTCTTTTCTGGCTCCCCGTTCCTTTCTACGCATGGTCCGTCGCCTACGGCTCGGTTCCCATCTTCTTCCCCGCGTGGTGGCCCTACACCTGGTACAACACACGCTACGGCCTCGAACTTCTGCCCGCTCTCGCGCTCGGCCTCGGCTTCGCGGCCCAATTGGCTGCTGACGCTCTGCGCCGCAGCAAAGTTCCGAGCCTCGCATCCCTTCTTCCCAAACTTGCTTACACGCTCCTTTTGGCTCTCGCCTGCCTCAATGCCTTCGCGCTCCTGCGCTCCGATCCCATCGTCTACGTCGAAGGCACAAAAAACGCTGAAGCGCGCCAGCCCTACGACGATGCCATTCCACCGGCGCTGCAGTCGTTGCTCGCATTCGACCCGCGCGCTCCCGTGCTCATGGACACATCCACCTATCCTGAGATTGTTGCTTCCACCGGAATTCCTCTCCGCCAAACCATCAACGAGAGCGATCTCGAGATCTATCGCTCCGCGCTCGCCGCGCCTGCAACGCACGCCGCAATCATTGTTGCCTTCCACGGCGACGAGGTGGACAAGGCCGTCAGAGCGCATTTCGCTGACCTTAAACTGATGGGCAGCTTCACAGCTGAAAACCAGCCATCGGCCGCGATTTATGTCTCCACCAAGTGGCTCGATCGCTCCCATATATCTTTCTGAGCGCACGCTCTTGCATCAGTCGGCACGTCTCCGGATTCCGACTCAACAGCCCGCTATCATCGGTGTTAGCATCAGCCTGGGAAACCTCGTGATTCTCGCCGCCGCACAGCTCGTTCGTCCGTTCGACACACACCTTAACGTCCGCGATCCGGAGGAAGATTGATCCCCTTCACCAAGGCTCACGCGTGCGGCAACGATTTCCTCATCGTGACCGAAGAAGCCGCGGCAGGCCACGATCCTGCGGCTCTCACGCGCCGCCTCTGCCAGCGCAACACTGGCATTGGCGCCGACGGCATAGAGTTCTTCGCATGGACGGGCCCCAAAGCCGGCCGCATCCGCCTTCACAACGCCGACGGCTCCATCGCCGAAATCAGCGGCAACGGCACGCGCTGCGTCGCCGCGTGGATGGCTGAGGCGCTCGGCTCGCAGCCTGGCGACACGCTCGAGATCACCACCGATGCAGGCCTCCGCGTCTGCCGCATCGACGCCGTTCGCAACCACGATGACTTCACCGTCGAAGTCACCACGGCAATGGGCGTGCCCCGAATCGCCCCGCGCGCCGTCGAGCTCGCGGAAGGCACAAAGATCAAGAGCATGGAGATCTCCATCGGCAATCCGCACTTTGTCGTCGAAGTCGACAATGCGGACTTCTCCGTCGCAGGAAAAGCCTGGCAGGAAATCGGCGCCGAGATCTGCGTCCATCCCGACTTCCCCAACCAGACCAACGTCGAGTTCCTCCGCATCCTCAGCCCCAGCCAGATCGAGATTCGTATCTTTGAGCGTGGCGTAGGCCCCACGAGTTCGTCGGGCACCGGCACTTCCGCCGCAGCCACCGCTGCTCTCGCCTTCAAGGGCTGCACCTCGCCGCTCAAAGTCATTGCGCCCGGTGGCGCGCAGACCGTCGCCTGGGATGGCCCCGGTACGGAGCTCCATCTCACCGGGCCGGCCGCGCTCATCGCCCGAGGAGAGGCTTGGTGAAATGAAGGCCCTCCTCAAACCGCTGCCTGTCGCACCGGATGCGGCTATCGGCATCGTCGCCCCGGCCTCCTCGGCGCAGCAGGAGCGCGTTGATCGCGGACTCACAGCGCTCCGCTCGCTGGGCTATGCGCCGCAATTCACGCCCAACGCCCTTCTCCGTGAGCCGCTCTACTTTGCCGGAACCGCGGAGCAGCGCCTCGCCGATCTGCACGCGGCATTCGCCGACCCTGACACCGCCGCCGTCATGTCTCTCCGCGGCGGCTACGGGTCGAACTACCTGCTTGAAGCCCTCGACCTCGCCACCATCGCCGCGCATCCCAAGCCATTCTTTGCCTACAGCGACCTCACCGGCATCCAGCTCCGCCTACTCGATGAGCTGGGCCTGCCCGTCTTTCACGGTCCCATGCTCGCTGCGGATTTCAATCTCCCCAACGGCGTACACCTCGAAAGTTTTCGCGCCGCACTGGCAGGCGAGCCGTATAGCGTTGGCGCCGCGGAAGGTCTGCGTTTTTTAAGGCGCGGCTCGGCAGACTCGACGGTGAGCGGCACGCTCTACGGCGGCTGCCTCAGCATTCTCGTTGCACTGCTCGGCACGCCCTGGGAACCGAGCACCGAGGGCACGCTGCTTTTTCTTGAAGACACGGGCGTCAAGCCCTACCAGATCGATCGCATGCTTTGGCAACTTCGCACGGCTGGAAAGCTCGAAGGCGTCCGCGGCATCGTCTTCGGCGAGATGCTCGATTGCGCTTCCCTTGGAGCACCGGCGTCGCTGCTCGAAGAAGCCATCCTGAACGCACTCGACGGTTTCGACGTTCCCATTGCCATCGGCCTGCGCAGTGGCCACGTCTCCCGCGAGAACGTCACCCTCACATTCGGCGTCGAAGCGGAACTCGCCGTCGGGGACACTGCCCGCCTCCACATCCTCGAACCGGCGGTGAAGAAGTGACCGCATCGCCGCGGCACATCCACCTCATCGGCATCTGCGGCGCCGCTATGGCCTCGCTCGCCGGCCTTCTCCAGCTCGAAGGCCATCGCATCACCGGCTCCGACAAGGCCGCCTACCCGCCCATGAGCGATTTGCTTCGCTCGCTCGGCATCCCGGTCCTCGAACCCTACAGCGAATCCAATCTCTCGCCCGTGCCCGACCTCGTCGTCATCGGCAACGCGCTCTCCCGCGGCAACCCCGAAATCGAGCGCGTCCTCGATGACCGCATTCCCTTCACCTCCATGGCCGCGCTCCTGCGCGAAGATTTCCTCTCCGTCCGTGAGTCCCTCGTCGTCGCCGGAACCCACGGCAAAACCACCACCACCAGCATGCTCGCCTGGATCTACCAGGTCGCCGCGCGCAAAGATCCCTCGCTTGAGCCTTCGTTCCTCATCGGCGGCGTCGCAGAGAACTTTGGCACGAGCTTCCAGCTCCGCCCCACGCGCAACTTCATCGTTGAAGGCGATGAGTACGACACCGCGTTCTTCGACAAAGGTCCCAAGTTTCTCCACTACTTTCCCGCCGCGCTCATCCTCACTCACGTCGAGTTCGACCATGCCGACATCTACGCCGACCTCGAAGCCGTCAAGACCGCCTTCAAGCGTCTCGTCAATCTCATCCCGCGCCGTGGCCTCATCGTCGCCTACGACGGCAGCCCCAACGTCACCGAATGCGTCAGCCACGCCTTCTGTCCCGTCGAGCGCTATGGATTTACCGACGCTGCCAATTGGCGCATCCGCAATCTCCGCTACGAATCCGGCAGGATGCGCTGGGAAGTTCTCCGCTCCGGCTTAGCCTGGGCCAATTTCGAAATGCACCTCGCCGGCGAGCACAACGCCCTCAACGCGACGGCCGCCGCCGCGCTCGCCGCCGGCCAGGGTATTCCCACTGCCACCATTGCTGAAGCTCTCATCACTTTCAAAAGCGTCAAGCGCCGCCTCGAGGTCCGCGACGAAATCAACGGCATCACCCTCATCGAAGACTTCGCCCACCACCCCACGGCCATTCGCGAGACCCTTCGCGCGTTGCGCGCCACTTATCCCGGCGCACGCCTCTGGGCCATCCTCGAGCCGCGCTCCAACACGCTTCGCCGCAAAGTCCTTGCCGGCGACCTCGTCGCCAGCTTCCGCCTCGCCGATCGCGCCGTCCTCGCTGCCGTCTATCAGCAGGAGCGCATTCCCGAAGCCGAGCGCCTGCACCCTGAGGAAGTCGTGCGCGCCCTCAACGACGAAGGCACGCCTGCCGAGCTTCTCGCCGACGCCGATGCGATCGTTGCCGCCATCACGCCGCAGCTCGAGCCCGGCGATGTTGTCGCCATCCTCTCCAATGGCGGCTTCGACGGCATCTACGAGAAACTCCCTGCGCGCTTGCGCGAACGCTTTTCCGCCACCGGCTCATAACAGCAAGAGGCACGCATGATCTGGTCGCTCATCTTCATCACCAACATGGTCGTCCTGGGGATTCCCTCGGCCCTCCTCTTCATTCCCTGGTGCTGGATCACCGGCAACGTGCTTCCGCTCTACAAGGCCACGCGCTTCATGCTCTCCTCGAGTTGCCGCCTCTCAGGCGTGCGCTTCCGCGTCGAAGGCCTCGACCGCATCCCTCGCGACCGCGCGTGCATCTTCATGTCGAACCATGTCTCGAACCTCGACCCGCCCGCGCTCGTTTCGCTCATCCCCGGCCGCACCTCCGCCTTCATGAAGCGCTCTCTCATGCAGTTGCCTATCCTCGGTACCGGCTTCCGCCAGGGCGAGTTCATCGCCGTCGACCGCAGCGGCAATCCCGCTGACGCGCAGCGCAGCGTCGCTGAAGCCCAGCGCGTTCTCTCGAAGGGCGTTCACATCACCACATTTGTTGAAGGCACCCGCTCGCCCGACGGCCGCATGTTGCCCTTCAAGAAAGGCCCGTTCTATCTCGCCATCGCCGCCGGCGCGCCGTGCATTCCCGTCTCCATCTACGGAACTGAAACGATCCTGCGCAAGGGCAGCCAGCGCATTCATCCCGGCGTCGCCAACGTCATCTTCCACGAGCCTATCGACCCGGCCGCATTCGCCACGCGCGACGAGCTCATGCGCGCCGTCCGCGCAGCCATCGCCTCCGGCCTGCCAGAGTGGATGCGCAACTAGACACTCAAAGTGCGATACTCATTTCGCACGCCCATCCTGACCGCCCATGATCGTCTCTCTTCTCGTCTTCGTCACCATCGTCGTCTTGGCGCTTCCCTCGGCGATCGTCTTGATCCCGTTCACGCTTCTCACCGGTAACGTTGGTCCGCTCTACGCCGTCGGCTCCTGGATTGCTCGTGTTGCCATCCGCGTCGCCGGAATCCGCCTCCGCATCGAGGGCCGCGAGCACATCCCCGCCGGCCGCGCTTGCATCTTCATGGCCAACCACGTCTCCAACCTCGACGCGCCCGCGCTCATATCGCATCTTCCTGGCCGCACTGTGGTCTTTCTCAAGCGCCCGCTCATGAAAATCCCCATCCTCGGCTACGCCTTCAAGCTGGCCAACTTCATTCCGGTGGACCGCACCGGTGACGCGACCGAGGCGCAGCTCGCCGTCGCCGATGCGAAACGCGTCCTCGCCGGCGGCTTACACATCACTACGTTTGTTGAAGGCATGCGCTCGCCCGATGGCCGCCTGCTGCCCTTCAAAAAGGGTCCGTTCTATCTCGCCAAGGACTCCCGCGCGCTTTGCATTCCCATCTCAATTTATGGCAGCGAGAAGATTATTCCCGTGAATAGCAAACGCATCCACCCCGGGACGGCGCACATCGTCTTCCACGCTCCCGTCGACCCCGCCAATTATGCAACGCGCGAAGAACTCTCTGACGCCGTCCGCGCCGCAATCGCCTCCGGACTGCCCGAATGGATGCGGTCCCGAAGCTACGGCTGCACCATTGCGTTGTAGCCGTCGTCGAGCAGCCTCGTGCACATGCGGCTGGCTTCGTCGCGCGTCCCGAACGGCCCGATGCGCACATGAATCAGCCCGTCTGAAGGCTCGCGCCGCTCCGTCACCGCGTACCCGCGCTTGCGCAGGGCGCCAACCAGCACGTCGGCATCCTCGGTGTGCGACACCGCGGCAACCTGCACCATCCATTGAGCCGCTGCTCCCGGCAATGCCGGACGCACCGTCGGCGGCGCCGCCTGCCCACCCTGCGGACCGCTTCCCGCTGCAGGGAACACCGGACGCACCTGTGTTGGTGGCTGAGCCGGCGCGGGAGGCGTTGGCGCGCCTGATGGTGAATTCGCAGGTGGGTTGGGTTGTCCAGTCGCCGGCCCTTGCTGTGCTGTTGCCGGGTTCGCGCCGCCGCTTCCCGGCGCCGTCTGCGGCGCAGGTGCCTGCGCCGCCGCCGATGGCTTGGGAATCGATTCGTTTCCCTGCAACGGCTCCTGGTCGGGAGCAGCGGTCTGCGAGGCGGGCTGTCCCGTTGCTGCAGCGGCCGGCGCCGGAGCTCGATGCCCCACCACGTATCCCAGCCAGAAGCACAGCCCGCAAACGACCATGAGGCTGAAGACGAACCCCAGCAGCGCACCCACGCCCAGCGTCAACTCGGTATCGCGTCCGCGCTCTTCGGGCTCCTCGCGCTCCGCTTCTTCGTCGTCAAAGTATCCCCGCATCGACCGCCTTCACCGCATCCGCTTTCCTATTTGCCCGCAGTCTACGGCTTTTCCACCGCCGGTTTCGCCGCGGCGCTGAGCTTGTTCAGCAGCGTCATCATTTCGAGCGGCAGCGGGAAGACGATCGTGGTGTTCTTCTCCACCCCGATGTCGGCCAGTGTCTGCAGATAGCGCAACTGCAGGGTCATGGGCTGCGTGGCCATCAGCGCGGCGGCGTCCACCAGCCTTTGCGCGGCAGCGAACTCGCCCTCGGCGTGAATGATCTTCGACCGCTTTTCGCGCTCGGCTTCCGCCTGTTTGGCGATGGCGCGCAGCATCTGTTCCGGCAGATCCACCTGCTTCACTTCCACCGAGACCACCTTGACCCCGAAAGGCTCGGTGCGCTGGTCGATAATGCTTTGGATGCGCAGATTAAGCTTGTCGCGGTGGCTCAGCACTTCGTCCAGCTCCACCTCGCCCAGCACCGAGCGCAGCGTGGTCTGCGCGAACTGTGAGGTCTGGTACACGTAGTTGGCCACTTTGATGGCGGCGTCGTTGGGATTCACCACGTAGAGCGTCACCACCGCATTCACCTTCAGCGTGACGTTGTCGCGGGTGATGATGTCCTGCGGCGGAACCTCAAGCACCTCCTGCCGCAAGCTGAGGCGCACCATCTGGTCGATGGGCCGGAAGACCAGAATGATGCCGGGCCCCTTGGGCGTTCCCAGAACGCGGCCCAGCCGGAAGATCACTCCGCGCTCGTATTCCCGCAGGATCTTGATGGAGTTCAGCAGGTAGAGGACGACGATGGCGATAATAACCAGCGTGGGAATCGACAGATCACCGAAGGACATGGGACATTCCTTTCCTTACTCAGCAGGGATTGTACTCCTGCGGCGTTATATGTGGGGCTCATTCAACGGCGCCTGCGCCGCCGGCTCAACTTGCAGCAGCAACTGGTCGTGTCCCGTCACGCGCAGCGGCGTCCCCGCGGCCACGGGCGCGCTCGCCACTGCACGCCAAATCTCGCCCTCCACCAGCACATGGCCCTCTGCGGCGGGAGCCAGCGCTTCCATCGCGGTTGCCGGGCTGCCCACCATCGCATCCGCCCCGATGCGCGCTTTCCTTTGCCGCGCTTTCACGACCAGCCGCACCAGGAACACGGTAATTGCGCCAAACGCCGCGCTCACCGCGATCGCAATCAGCGGGCTGATCCCCATCTCCGGCACCGGCGCCGCCACCAGCGTCAGCGTTCCGAACGTCAGGCACACAATCCCCGCGATCGCCAGTGCGCCGTGCCCGCCAAACTTGGCCTCCAGCACCAACAGAGCCATTGCCGCCAGCAGTAGCAGCACCGCCGTAAAACGAATAGGCAGCAGATTCAGGCCAAAGATGCCCAGAAGCACCATAAGGGTGCCCAGCGCGCCAGGAACAATGGTGCCGGGGGCATTGAACTCGAGATAAATGAGCAGCGCTCCACCCACCAGGAACAGCAGCGCGATGTTCGGGTCCACCAGCCACCCCAGCAACTCGTCACGCAGCGACCTGCGCAGCAGTTGAATGCGCGCGCCGGCCAGATGCAGCGTCACCTTCGATCCGTCCATGCGCGTAATCTCGCGTCCGTTGAGCGCTTGCAGCAACTCCGTGTCGCTGTTAGCGATCAGGTCGATCAGGTGCTGGTTCAGCGATTCCTCCGCCGTATAGGAGTGCGACGATTGCACCGCCGCTACCGCCGCATCCGTGCTCCGATCCCGCTTGGTCACATACGAGCGCAGGAACGCCTCGGCGTCGTTCTCCACCTTTTGCATTTCGGTGTTATCGGGTTGCCCGCCAAATTCAAAAACGGGATGAGCGGCGCCGGCCTCCGTGCCGGGTGCCATGGCGGCCACGTCCGCCGATTCCAGAATGAAGAACCCAGCCGAACCTGCGCGCGCGCCCGACGGAGCTACATACACGATCACCGGCACACGCGAGCGCAGAATTGCGCCCACCATGTCGCGCATCGAATCCATCAGCCCGCCCGGAGTATTCATCTCGATCAGCAGCGCGCTCGCCCCGTCGCTGTTGGCCCGGTCGAGAGCTCGCGTCACTTCGTCCGCGCTCACCGGCTGAATCGTGTCATCCAGCACCAGCTTGTCCACCACCGGCTGCTGCGCCGTCGCAGCACGGCCCCCGGCCATTCCCACGCCAATCAGCAGAACGGCCACCACGAGCGCGAGTTCAGATCTTCTTCCCCGACGGAAGCACTGTCTCATGGCTTGCCCCTTTCAATCTCCCGCTTTCACCATCGCCCGGATCCCTACGTCCCAATGTCCCTAGGTCTCTACGTCCCTATCTGCCCAACTTCGCTCGAATTTGCCGCATCAGGTCCTGCGACGCTCGATTTGCCGGATCGAGTTTCAGCGCTTCACCGATCTCTGCGTCCGCTTCACGCAGCGAGTCCGCCGCCAGATCCAACTGCGCCAGCACAAGATACGCGTCTGCCGAGGGCCCCAGTTTCAGCGCCTCGTGAGCTTCCTTGCGCGCGGCATCGGCATCGCCGCTGCGTTCGCGAACCTCGGCCAATCCGGCGTGCGCCTGCGCGCTTGCGCTATCGGCGGCGATGGCATCCTGATACAGCCTCTCCGCTTCCAACAACAGCCCGCGGTCCAGAAAACCCTTCGCCTGCGCGCACAGCATTTGCGCCCGCTCGCGCGGCGTCAGCGCGGCCAGACGCCCGGCGTTCATCTCGTCCAGCATCGCCGCCGCCTGCCTAAAGGCCGCTTCATCAAAGGTGCGCACAATCCGCTCCAGCGGGTCGGCGGTTGGATCGGTGTTTCCCGTCCCGCTCGCTCCCTTGGATCGCTCTTTCCACGCCTCATCCAGTTCCTGCGCCTCGCTGTCGTTTGGACGCAGCTTCAGGCACTGCGCCATCTCATTCAATGCTCCCGGAAGATTCCCCGCTCGCTTCAGGCTCACCGCCAGATTGAAGTGGTAGTCCGCCCCATTGGGATCGGCAGCCGCCGCCTGAACAAACAGCGAGGTTCCGTCTTTGCCTTGCCGGCTCGCGGCCACGCCTTCGTCGTTCACCACCTCAGCCAGCGGCAGCACGCGCGCCACATCCGCAAACGCCTGCTCCGCGTGCGGGTAGTCGCCGGAAAACATCAGTGACAATCCGCGATAAAAGTCCGCCTCGAGCCCATCGGGCCCATTATGGTCCACCTTGGCGAAGGCCTCGGCCGCGTCCTGGTACTGCTGTCCGTTGTAGTCTTCGCGGCCCAGCGCCATCCACGCCTGCCCGAATCCCGGGCTCAGCTTCACCGCATTCTGCAGGTGTCGCAGCCGCTCCGGCTGGTCGGGCTCCGTGATGCCGCGAATGTACTGTTCGAACGCGGTCAGCGGAACCCCGTTCCCCGCCGCGGCAAACGTATCCTCGGCCACGTTGAAGGCGGGATCGAGCTGCTTCGTCAGCTTCCACGCCAGTTCGCCAAATACGGCGACCAGGTCCTTCATCTCGCCGCGCGCGCTCACCTCCGGCAACATCCGCAGGTCGGGCACGTCCACCAGCGTCGCCTCCGCCACAATGCCGCTTCCATCGGTTGTATAGCTGCCCACCACAATCGAATCGGCGTCCAGTGTCTGTGCCAGCTTGATCGCGCTTGCCCGCGAAGGCTGAAAGCCTTGCGGCAGCCCCAGATGGTCCAGCGCGTACACCCGGTCGGCGCGTCTCGTTGGCTGGAACCCGGCCGACGCAAAGCGCATGCTCAGAATCTGCGACGCCGCTTCGCGTATCCACTCCAAACTTGGCTGTCCCGTCCGGTTGTCGAACGGCAGCACTAGCAGCACTCGTGAGCCGCCAGGGCCGGAATCTGCAGCGTCGCCGCTCGCTGCGTCTCCGCTCGTCTGCCCCCCCGCGCAAGTCGTGGCAGAAAATGCACAAAAAACCGCCATCGCGGCGGCGGCAATCCACCGCACCCATCGCGACCGCATTGCATTTCGTTGAAGCACGTCAGTGAGATTATAGGCGTTATGGGTTTCGCCGGTTCGCACCAGCGCACTGCACGCGCATCCAGCGCCCATCCGAAAATCCTTGGGTTTGCACGGTTTGGCCGGTATCATCGCTGCAGAGTGCCAGCTCCCGCTCGCCGCAACTCCAACCCGCTCTGACAACCGGCTGATTGCCGGGGATAGTAAAAACGCACGTGGAACTTCATTTTCAAACCGCGACCATGCTGCTGCTCATTGCGGCCGTTGTGGCCATGCTCACCCGGCGGCTTCGCCTGCCTTACAGCGTTGGCCTGGTTGTCGCGGGCATCGTTCTCGCGGCCCTCCCGTTCGCCCCCCAAGTTTCGCTTACCAAAGACCTCATCTTTACCGCGCTGCTTCCCCCTCTCCTCTTTGAGGCTGCGTTTTATCTCCATTGGAGCGAACTGCGCCGTAACTTTCCGGTCATTCTCGTGCTCGCAACGTTGGGCGTCGTCCTCTCCGCCGGTCTCACTGCGACGGGCATGCACTATCTCATGCGCTGGGAATGGATCAGTGCCCTCGCATTCGGCGTCCTCATCGCCGCCACCGATCCGGTTTCCGTCACAGCAATCTTCAAGGAGGCAAAGGCCCACGGCCGCTTGCTGACCCTCATTGAAGCGGAGAGCCTCTTCAACGACGGCACGGCCGCGGTCGCCTTCGGTGTGGTTGTTGCCGTGGCTTCGGGCCAGCAGTTCGGCTCCACTCAGATCCTCATCCGCCTTTTCGCAACCATCGGCGGCGGCATTCTCTGCGGAGCCGTGGTGGCAATCGGCGCGCTTCTCCTCGCCGGCAGAACCACCGATCATCTGGTCGAAATCACCTTCACAACCATCGCCGCTTACGGCTCGTTCCTGCTAGCCGACCACTTCAACTTCTCCGGCGTGTTGGCCACCATCACTGCCGGGATGGTGATGAGCAACTTCACCTGGATCGACGCGATCTCCCCCCGCGGAAAAGAGGCTGTCCAGACGTTCTGGGAGTACGCTGCCTTTGTCGCGAATTCCTTCGTGTTTTTGCTCATCGGGATGCACGAGGCCCATCAGAATCTGATCGCCATCTGGATTCCGGCCGCGGTCGCCATTGCGCTCGTCACTCTGGGACGCGCGGTTGCTATCTATCCCTGTTGTCTTCTCTTCGCGCGCTCGTCTCTTCGCGTCACCGCGCGGCACCAGCACATCCTGTTTTGGGGAGGATTACGCGGCGCGCTTGCGCTGGCTCTCGCACTCGGGCTTTCTCCTGAAATTCCTTTGCGCGAGACCATCATCGCCATCAGCTTTGCTGTTGTTGCTTTTTCCGTCTTCGTGCAAAGCCTCACCATGGCTCCCATTCTTCGCAAAATGGGAGAGATTCCCCGATCATGATCTGAAGTCTGAAAGCTACGACCTGCGGGCTACAAGTTAATGGCTGCTCTTCTCAATCCGCAAACGCCTCTTCTTCCACCTTCGCTGTCTCAGCCGGCCGCTCCGGGTAGTACGCATTGCGCGCGTACTGCTTCACCATGCGGTTGGTATTGAAGTACGACCCGTTGAAGGCCAGCGTCGTGCGCATCAGGTGCGCCCACTTCTCCGGCGCGTCGCGGTAGAGCGGAACCACCGCCGTCTCCAGCTTGGTGTAGAGCGCGTGCGCCTCCTCGGCGTCGTTGGCTCCGTCCTCAATTGCCCATCCCGTCACGCCTTCGATGCAACCCTCGATCCACCATCCGTCCAGGATTGACAGGCTCGGCACGCCGTTCATCGCCGCCTTCATTCCGCTGGTGCCCGACGCTTCATACGGCCGCCGCGGCGTATTCACCCACACATCCACGCCCGCTGTCAGTTGCGCGCCCAGGTCCCACGCGTAGTTTTCGAGATAGACGATCCGCAGATCAATGTTCGAAAGTTTGCCCGCTTCCGCCACCACCTGCTGGATCAGCGCCTTTCCCGGCTCGTCCTGCGGATGCGCCTTGCCCGCGTACAGAATCTGCAAGCCGCCCGCCTTGGCCGCAATCTCCTTCAGCCGCTCCTCATCGGTAAACAGCAGCGTCGCCCGCTTATACGTTGCCGCCCGCCGCGCAAACCCCAGCGTCAGAACCTTGGGATTCAGCACCAGCCCCGTCCGCGAACCCACCTCTGCCAGCAGATCTTCCTTGGCCCGCGCATGCGCCGCCAGCATCTCGGCTTCTGGCACATCGATGGCGTTGCGCAGATACAGGTTGTCCCGCCGCCAAGCAGGAATTCGCTCGTCCAGCATCCGTTGCACCGGCTCGCTGATCCACGTTGGCGCATGCACGCCATTGGTAATGGTATCGATCGAAAACTCAGGAAACATTGCCCGCGACACCTTGCCGTGTTGCATCGCCACGCCGTTCGCATACCGCGAGAAGCGCAGCGCCAGCAGCGTCATGTTCAGCAAACCGTCGCGGAAGCATCCCAGCTTTTCCAGGCGCGCCGTCCGCTCCCCGCCTAGAATCCGGATCGCCTGCTCGGTCGAGAACCGGTCGTGTCCCGCCGCCACCGGCGTATGCGTCGTGAAGACGCACTTTCGGTGCACCACCTCAATGTCGGCATCCGTCGCTGCGCCCTGCGGCCCGCCGCCCAACTGGCTCTCCAGCAGCGCCAGCGTCAGCAGCGCCGCGTGGCCCTCGTTCATGTGGTACACGTTGATGCGCAGACCCAGCGCATGGGACATGCGCACACCACCCATCCCCAGCACAATCTCCTGCTGCAGGCGGTAGTTCGTATCCCCGCCGTACAGGTGATCCGTCAGGCCCCGGTCCCATCCCGAGTTTTCGCTCAGATCCGTGTCCAGCAGATAGATCGGCACTACATGCCCGAACTGCCCTGTCAGGTCATACCGCCATGCCCGAACTGTGACCGTGCGGCCTTCCACAGCCACGGTTACCCGCGCCGGCTCTTCCGTGCAATAGTCCGCCGGGTTCCACGGCTGCACTTCTTCGGTCTGCGCCCCGCTCGGGTCAAGATGCTGTTGGAAGTAGCCCTTGCGGTGGATGAGCGTGAACGCCGCCAGCGGAATGCCCAAATCCGCCGCCGAACGCAGAGTGTCCCCGGCCAGCACGCCCAGGCCGCCGGAGTACGTCGGCATCTCCGGACGGATCGCGATCTCCATGCTGGAGTAGGCCACCAGGCCGGTCCCGGGAATTGTTTCGTGGAGGGATGATTTCGAGGGAGTGGATTCCATATTCTTTTTCTTCCGGCGAACCGGCCGGCACGGCGTGCCCACCCCGAATAAGCCCGGCTCGTGCAGACGCCTACTTCATCGGGGCAAATACCTCACAAGTTTAACAAGGAAACCGCGCCGGAAGATGTCTCGGCCCAGTTGCGAACATGGTTCTTTCGTGTCAGTCACTTACAGGATTCGGTCCAACGGGATAAATCATTTCAAATCTGTTTCGACGCTCGTCCGCCCGCCGCTAACCGCACTAACCCCGCTAGCTCCAACGCTCTACTCCAGCCGGTGCGCGCCTCCCGATGCGTGGCAAATGTGAATTTGCGGAGTGATTCCTGTCCTGGCTGCGTACCGCGCGCCCAGCGCCTCGGCAAACTTCGCCGCCTCGTTCTGCTCCACCAGGTTGATGGTGCAGCCGCCGAACCCTCCGCCCGTCAGCCGCGCCCCGATCAGCCCCGGTAAATCCTGCGCCAGCTCCACCATCGCATCCGCTTCCACGCAACTGCCTTCAAAGTCCTGGCTATAGCTCCGGTGCGCCTCGGCCATCAGCCGTCCTAGCTCCTTCATGTCGCCCTTCAGCAGCGCCTCGCACGCCGCCACCGTTCGCAAGTCCTCGCTGATCACGTGCTTGGCGCGCATCAGGCTCTTCGGCTCCATCTCGTGGCCCCACTTCTCCAGGTCCTCGAGCGTCGCGTCGCGAAGGAACGGCACCCCCGGCCTGTGGCTTGCGATCACCGCGCATGCCGCCTCAGATTCCCGCCGCCGCGTCGGATAATCGCCCCCAGCAACGGAGTGCTTCACCATCGTGTTGGCAATCACCAGAGCCACGTGGTCCGGAATCGGCGCCAGCTTGTAGCTCAGGTCGCGGCAGTCCAACAGCAGCGCGTGATTTTCCTTCCCATTCACGCTGATGAACTGATCCATGATCCCGCAGTTCGCGCCAACGAATTCGTTCTCCGCCCGCTGGCAAAGGCGCGCCAGAACCGGCCCCGGATAGCTCGCGCCCACCAGCGACAAAACCGCCAGCGCCGTCGACACTTCAAGCGCCGCCGAGCTCGAGAGTCCCGACGCCAGCGGCACATCGCTCCAAATGCTCAGGCTGAACCCGGGAATCTTGTGTCCCTCGCCCGCCAGGATCGACACCACCCCCATCGGGTAGTCGGTCCAGTGCTTGCTGCCATTTGCGGGCAGCGCCGCCGCATCAAATGTCCTCTCCTCGCCAAGGTTCTCGGAGTGGATTGCGATCTTGCCATCCGCCCGCCGCGAGATCCCCGCCAGCGTGGCAAAGTTGATCGCCGCCGGCATCACAAAGCCCTCGGCGTAATCGGTGTGCTCGCCGATCAGGTTCACGCGCCCTGGCCCCACAAAGATCGCCGGCTCCGCACCGAAGCGCTCCCGGTGCATGGAACGAAATACCGCTGGATCGTGCATCTTCTTCAACCCCTGTCTGAATTCACACCCTCAAACTCTCAACCCATCACTGACATCCGCTGTCCCACCTCAGCGGTGGCCTCGGGTCGGCATAACCCCAAACCCGCCACGGACACCGCTAACCTGCTAACTCGCGAACGTGCGCGACGCGCACGCCAGTCTGCAGCAATGATAACGTTTTCTCGTCAGTTCCGCCCCCTCCGGCCTCAACGCTGTCCTCACCCTCCCACAACCTCTCCACACGCCGCGCTCAGCCGCTCCCAAATCTCGCCCATCCACGCCTCGTGCTCCGGTTTCATCAGCACGCTCCGCAGGCACGTCACTGCGCCCACTTCATTCTTCGCGCGGCCGGCGGCGCCAAACCACTTTCTCGGCAATTGTGCAAGCGCCAAATGCAACCCGCGCGTCGCGCATGCGTCGAACACTCTTCGGCATTGCTCAGATATCGTCCGAAAGTCTGCTGCATGCAATGCCCAAACGGCGATGTCCAGCTCCGGCCCGCCGCCGGCCAGCGCCTCAAATCGCGCATCGCCGCGCACTCTGCGGTCCAGCTCCAGCGCCGCGCGCCGCCCCTTCGCCAACCCCTGTGCAAACGCCCCGCCCGGCACAAGCGGCAGCAGCCTTTGCGTCGCCCAAAGCGCCACCGCCGCCGCTCCCGCACGCGAGCACTCCAGGCTGATTTGACCGAGGTGCAGCTCCTTTGACGAAAAGTAGGTAGCCGGCGAGTCGTGCTTGTAGAACCTGCCCACAGCGGGGTCGTGAAACAGAACGCATCCGCATCCATAAGGCTGTAAGCCGTGCTTATGCGGATCGATCACGATCGAGTCCGCCCCTCCGATCGCCGCGTACGCCCTTCGCGCCGATTCCTCAAGCGCATCCGCGATCAGCCCAAAGTAGCCGCCATACGCCGCGTCCACATGCACCCGGAACCCGTACCGCTCCTTCAGCTTCAGAATCTCGTCCAGAGCGTCCACCGCGCCCATTGCCGTCGTGCCCAGCGTCGCCACCACTGTCCCTACATCGCCCTTGCGCAGCTCGTCTTCCAGCACCTCCAGATTCATTCGCCCGCGCTCGTCCGCCGCCACGCTCGCAAACTCCAGTTTCAGCACGCCGCTGATTCGCCGGTGCGTGTAGTGCGCCTGCTCCGACCCCACAATCCGCCGCCCCGGCGCCAGTTGCCCCGCCATCCACAGCGCCTCCAAATTGGCAAAGGTCCCGCTCGACGTCAGGTGGCCCAAAAACTCCTTCCACCCGAACATCCCAGCGATCTCCCGTACAGCCTCGACCTCCATCGCCGAGCTCGCCCGCCCGCCGTCCAGCGCATGATTGTTGGGATTGATCGTCATCGCCAGCGCATACGCCGCCCGTGCCAACGGATGCGGCGGTTTCAGCATTTGTCCTGCATATAAAGGATGGAAATAGGGATAGTTGTCGCGCAGGCGGTGCGCCACTGTCTCGAGCACCCACTCCATGGCTGCCTGAGGAAGGGGCTCACCGAAGGGGGGCAGCGCACCAAACTCAGCCTCCAGCTCCTCGGTGGCGCGGGCCAGCAACTCGGGAACGCAATCCTTCGCCATGGCGACCTCTCACCTTATCACAGGTCGTGGCGCGCTGCTAAATCTCCATGATTCAATAGCTTCTGGGGACTAACACCATCTGGTGAGATGAAACACACAATTCCCGCAGATTATTTTGACGAAAATGATAGAATATGGTCAGCGTTAGAACCGAACCGGGCGTGAGCAGTACTCGCCCAAAAGCAAGATTCTGCCAGTGTTCGCTCCGATTCATCCAGCGCAATTCAATACAGGAAATACGAACAAAATGGAACAAGGTACCGTGAAGTGGTTCAATGACGCGAAAGGCTTTGGCTTCATTTCGCGCCAGAACGGCGAAGACGTATTCGTGCACTACTCTGCAATCAACTCAAGCGGTTTCAAGAGCTTGCAGGAAGGTCAAGCCGTGCAATTCAACGTGGTAAAGGGCCCCAAGGGTTGGCAGGCTGCCGACGTACAGCCTCTCTAAACCAGATCGGCCGGATTCCGGCAGAATCTAGCTCGAAACAGCAGTAGGGCTGAGAGCGCTCCTGAGCAAAATCTGGAGCGACCCCAGCCCTTTTGCGTTTTTCAAGCCCGCTCGCCGGCTTGCTGGGTGCCCCGTCCAAGCTCCGCTTGGGCGGGATTAAGCGAAATCTAAACAGGCTGTCCTGATCTCTCATCTCCCTCCGCTCGACTTCGCACCCTTCAACCCTCTATCCTCAAAGGTTGGCCGCATCTTTCTTCATTCCGCGGCCGCAACGGAATCCATCGCACACATGAGCACGAACATGATCGCCGTACACCTGCCCGACGGGGCCATTCGCGAAGTGCCCTCCGGCACCACGCCGCTCGAAATCGCCAACTCCATCTCCCCGCGCCTTGCCGCAGCCTCCATCGCCGCGCGGCTCACCCCGCTCGCCGCCGCCGCCGCCCAAAGCTCCGGCCCCGACGGCCAGCTGGCGTCGGAGGCCGCCATGTACGCGGTCGAAGACGCAACCGTTCCGCGCCTCGTCGATCTCTCCGCGCCTCTCACGGCTGACACACGCCTTGAGCTCGTTACCGAGAAAGATCCCGACGCCATCAAGGTCCTGCGCCACTCCTCTGCGCACGTTCTGGCTACGGCCGTCCTCGAACTCTTTCCTGAGACCAAGCTGGGCCACGGTCCCGCCACCGATTCCGGCTTCTTCTACGACTTCTACCGCGAGAAGCCGTTCACGCCCGAGGACCTTGCCGCGATCGAAGCCAAAATGGCCGAAGTCGTCGCCCGCAACGAGCCCTTCGTCCGCGAATATGAGCCGCGCGAGCAGGCCCTCGCCGAATTCCAGCGCGACGGCGACTTCATGAAGACGCACTTCGTCACGAAATTCACTGCGTCCGGCGATCAGGTCAGCTTCTACCGCAACGGCAAGTTCGTCGACTTCTGTCGCGGCCCGCACGTGCCCTCCACCGGCCGCGTCAAGGCCTTTAAAGTCACCAGCCTCGCCGGCGCCTACTGGCTCGGCGACGAGAAGAATCCGCAGCTCCAGCGCATCTACGGAACCGCGTTCTTCTCGAAGAAAGATCTCGACGACCACTTCGCCCGCCTCGAAGAAGCCGCGCGCCGCGACCATCGCGTCTTAGGGAAACAATTAGATCTCTTCAGCATTCAGGAGCTCGCCGGCGCCGGCCTCATCTTCTGGCACCCCAAGGGCGCCATCATCCGCAAGGTGATGGAAGACTGGATGCGCGACGAGTGCCTCAGGCGCGGCTACCAGCTTGTCTACACGCCCCATGTCGCCCGCATCAATCTTTGGCAGACCTCCGGCCACGAAGGCTTCTACGCCGCCAACATGTACACGCCGATGGAGCTTGACGATGCGCTCTATCGCCTCAAGCCCATGAACTGCCCCTTCCACATCCTCATCTACAAAAACTCGCCCAAGAGCTATCGCGACCTGCCCGTGCGCTACGCCGAACTCGGCAACGTCTACCGCTACGAGCGCTCCGGAACCATGCACGGCCTGCTTCGCGTGCGCGGCTTCACCCAGGACGACGCCCACATCTTCTGCATGCCCTCGCAGATCGAAGGCGAAGTTGCCGCCTGCATCGATTTCGCTGAGGCCGTCCTAAAAACCTTCGGCTTCTCAGAGTTCAAGGTCGAGCTGTCAACATGGGATCCGAACGACCGCGCTCACTATGCCGGCTCCAACGAAGACTGGGACCTCGCCAGCCGCTCGCTCGACAACGTGCTCAAGGCGAAGGGCATTCAGTACAAGACCATCCCCGGCGAAGCCGCCTTCTACGGCCCCAAGATCGACATCAAGCTCGTCGACGTCCTCGGCCGCCTGTGGCAGCTATCCACTGTTCAATTCGATTTCAACCTTCCCGCGCGCTTCGAGCTGGAATACGTCGGCGAGGACGGCGAGCGCCATCAGCCCGTCATGGTCCACCGCGCGCTCTTCGGGTCTGTCGAAAGATTTTTCGGTGTCCTCATCGAGCATTATGCAGGAGCCTTCCCGCTCTGGCTCGCGCCCGTGCAAATCGGCCTCGTCCCCATCAGCGAGAAGCACCTCGCCTACGCCGAGAAACTCGAAGCCGAGCTAAAAGCCGCGGGCCTGCGCGTCGAAGCCGACGCCCGCAACGAAAAGATGAACGCCAAGATTCGCGATTTCGCCAACCAGAAGACGCCCTACATCCTCGTCTTCGGCGACAAGGAAGAATCCTCCGGCTCGGTCAGCGTCCGCACCCGCGGCAAAGGCGACCAGGGCTCCATGCCGCTCGCCGCCTTCATCGCCAAAGCCAAAGAGCTGGCAGCGACCCAGTCGACGGAGTTGTAGCCGTGCAGTGGATGCGATTCTCGCCCCATCTTTCTTTTCTTAATAGATAAGAAGTATTGCTATAATGCTTCTATTAAGGACCCGGGATGACCACTCTGACCATTTCGCTGCCTGATTCGCTGAAGGAGTTCATCGACCGCGAGGTCGAAACCAAGGGCTACGGAAACGTAAGCGAGTACGTGCGAGGGCTGCTGCGCAAAGAGCAGGCGAATGAAGCCGATGCGAGGCTGGAAGTATTGTTGATTGAGGGACTCACCAAGGGGAAGGACATCCCCCTTTCTCCGGAATTCTGGAGCGAACTTCGACGGGATGCCGCGAAAGTTCTTGCCAAACAAAAGCAACCTGGGAAGGCTCGGTCCCGCTCGCGCAAGATAGCTTGACGGGAATCAATCAGAGCGTTGTAAGATAAATCCAACGAGATTCTGACACCATCCCTCAGGGAAGCGGTGCATGGCTCAAGGCGAAGATGGCCTTGGGCCATTTTCATTTCGGCACTCAACCCGATTGAGGGGGAGAATCAAATGGGCCGCAAAATCGTGAATGCCTGTTTTCGGACCGCTGCACGGGAAGATATTCTTCGGCAGTTCCGCTATTACATGGTCGAAAAGCAGGTTCCTCAAGTCGCGCAGCATTTCCTCGATGCAGTGGAATCGGCTGTTGAGACCTTACGCCGAACACCCGGAATCGGCGCTCCGAAGCAATTCGCAAATCCGCTGCTGACAGGATTGAGGTCGTGGCCTGTCCCGGGTTTTCCCTCGGTGCGCATCTACTACATCTGTGCTGCCAACGAGTTGCTCGTCGTGCGCCTTCTACACGGCAAACGCGACATCGCAACTCTGCTCGAGGGCGAGACTATGGGCGAGGAGTAAGCAGCAAATCCCTGTATGCTGGAGGCCGCCATGCTTCGCACCGTCCGCCCCGACGACGCACCCTCGATTTGCGAGATATACAACCACTACGTCCTCAACTCGCCGGCCACGTTTGAAGAAGTCCCAGTCAGCCCCGGCGAGATGCGGCAGCGAATCCTGGAGACTATGCAGACATATCCGTGGTTCGTGTGCGAAGAGGACGGAAAGCTTCTGGGTTACTGCTATGGCCGCAAATGGCGAGAGCGCGCGGCCTATCGCCATTCTGTCGAAGTGTCGGTGTATCTGCGCCCGTCAGCGGTCGGGAAGGGAAGAGGTTCCGGTTTGCTTGACGCTCTCCTCGCCGAGCTGCGCACCCGTCCGGTTCACTGTGTCATTGGCGGCGTTTCTCTGCCGAATGACGCGAGCGTGGCGCTTCTTGAGAAGTTCGGATTCCGGCCCGTGGCCCACTTCAAAGAAGTCGGCAACAAATTCGGCCAGTGGATCGACGTCGGCTACTGGCAACTCCTGCTTTGAGTACGATGTTCGTACGGGGCGCACTTATCTCCGCTAGCTCCGCCAACCCCGCTAACTTCGCTGCCTTATGCGTTAATCGCCATCCCCTCCACCGCGCCATACCCATCCAGCATCGCTTCGCTTAGCGTGGGGTGTGCATGGATTGTGAACATCAGGTGGTCCACCGTTCCTTCAAGCTCCATCACGGCGACAGCCTCGGCAATCAGCTCTGTCGCCTGCGGCCCGATGATGTGCACGCCCAGAATCTCCCCGAACTTCGCGTCGGCCACCACCTTCACAAATCCGTCGTGGCTGCCCACAATCGTGGCCTTCGAATTCCCCGCGAACGGAAACTTGCCCACCTTGACCGTGTGGCCCTTTTCCTTCGCCTGCGCCTCGGTCAGTCCCGCCGAGCCAATCTGTGGCTCGGTGTACGTGCAGCTCGGAATGCGATCCCGCCGCACCGGCCTGTAATACTGCCCCGCGATCTTCGCCATTGCCACCATTCCGCTCATCGCGCCCACGTGCGCCAGTTGCGGCAGCCCGGCCACAATGTCGCCAATCGCGAACACGCCCGGCTCGGCCGTCTCCTGCGCCTCGCCAACTTTCACAAACCCGCGGTCGAGTTCGACTTTCGTTTTCTCCAGGCCGATCCCGCTTGTCAGCGGTCCGCGTCCCACGGCCACGAGCACCTTCTCGGCCTCTTTTGCTTGCGCGTTTCCGTTCGCATCCGTGTAGCTCACGCGAACGCCGTCCGCCGTCTTCTCCACCTTCTCCACCTTCGCGCCCGTACTTGTCTCGATGCCGCGCTTTCTGAACACACGAGCTAGCTCTTTCGAAATCTCCTCATCCTCCACCGGAACCATGCGCGGCAAAAACTCGAGAATCGTCACCCCGGTCCCGAAGCTGCGGAAGATCGACGCGAACTCCACCCCCACCGCGCCCGCCCCGATCACAATGAGCGAATTTGGCGGCGCGCTCAGGCTCAGAATCTCGATGTTGGTCAGGATCGTCTCGTCCGCCTTCAATCCGGGCAGCAGCTTTGCCTCGGACCCCGTCGCCAGCATCACATTTTTCGCCTTCACCCGGCTCTTCGCGCCGTTCGCATCCACGTCCACCGTGTGCACACCGTCTCTCGCACCACCCAGCAGCCGTCCGAAACCGGGAAAAACGGCGATCTTATGCTTCTTCATCAGGAACTCGAGGCCCTTCACGTGCTTCGTGATGATCGCGTTTTTGCGCGCGAGCACCGCGCTCCAATCCAGCGCCGGCGTCCCGATCCCCGCAATCCCGTACTCCGCCGCGTCCTTCAGATACTCCCAAAGTTCGGCGTTGAACAGCAGCGCTTTCGTCGGGATGCAGCCCACGTGCAGGCACGTGCCGCCCAGCTTCGGGCTAGCGTCGATCAACGCAACCTTCAGCCCGTACTCCGCTCCGCGAATCGCCGCCGTGTACCCCGCCGGCCCGCCGCCGATCACTGCCACGTCATAAATCGTCTCTGGATTTGTCTCTGCCAAGGAAAGCTCCTGTCCGGCATTGCCGCATTACGGGGAAGCGCCGCGCTTACATCTTTATTCTAATTTGCCCACGAATGCCACCTTTCAACTAGGTCCAATCGGTACTATGCTTGAAATCGTCAATCAAAAGGAAGGAGAGCATCCGTGAACAAACGGCCCTTAATTATCGCCACGAAGTGGGTCGCAGGTGTTGGTCTCTACGTAGTCCTCAGCGCTTTCGTCTCTCTCGCCTTCGTCCTATCCATGATGAAGTGGGAGTTTGGGAACGACGATTCCCCTGGGCTCGGGATATTCATGTTTTTTGCGCTGGTGCCTGTTTTTGTCGTAAGCCTCTTCTGGGGACTCATTTACGCGTCCGCCATTGCTGGACCGAAGAAGTTCGGCAAAGCATGGAGAGTCTGGATACATTTTGGTCTGAGCCACTTTCTTGGTTTGCTCAGCTTTACGATCCTTTGGCGAGGACTACTCACGCCGCTGCCCAACTTTCAGTCCGACCTCGCCGCCCGCGTATTCATCGTTTCTATACTCGGCTTCTCGGTCGTGAGTCTGTTACTGGGCGTCTTCGCTAGAGTGCATCTTTCTCGGCGCAAACATCTACTACTGCAAATTGCGCCGAGCTAAGCAAAGAGCGCTCCGGCATCGACGCCTAGTCACCCGCTTTTGCAAGGCTCTTCGAGATCAAGTCCGCCGCCTCGCGCACCGTCTTCGCCTCGTCACCAAACCCTTCGATCCACAGCACATCCGGCTCCCGCCGGAACCACGTCATCTGCCGCTTCGCGTAATTGCGATGCCCCTGCTGTGCCGCTTTGATCGCGTCGTGTTCGGTCAGTGTCCCGTCCAGCACGCTGCGCGCTTGCCGGTAGCCCAGCGAGTCCAGCGCCTTCACCGGCCCGAACCGCTCCAGCAACCCGCGCGTCTCCTCCACCAGTCCTGCCGCAAACATCGCTGCGCAGCGCTGGTTAAGCCGGTCATAAAGTTGCTGTCTCGGCGGATTCAGCCCGATCCGCACGAGGCAAAACCCTGTCAGAGGATCGCTCCCCATCACCTGCGACATTGGTTTCCGCGCCGCCACGCACACCTCAATCGCCCGAATCACCTTCGCCGTATCGTTCGCATGAATGCGCTCGGCCGTCGCCGCATCGAGCCTCTGCAACACGCGATGCAGCCATCCGTTCCCATGCCGCTCCGCGCTCCGCCGCAACCGCGCCCGCAGGTCCTCGCGCCGCGCCGGTCCCGCAAACAATCCTTCAGTCAATGCCCGCAGATAGAGTCCCGTTCCGCCGGTCACAATGGGCAGGCGCTTGCGCCCGGCAATCTCGCGCAACGCAGCCCGCGCCCGCCGGCTATACTCACCCGCGGTAAACGGCTCATCCGGCTCGACTACGTCGATCAAATGATGCGGAACCCGAGCCCGCTCCTCTTTCGTTGGTTTAGCCGTGCCCAGCTCCATGCCGCGATACACGGCCACCGAGTCGCAACTTACAATCTCGCCGCCAAACCGCTCCGCAATCCCAAGCGAAAGCGCCGTCTTTCCGCTTCCCGTCGGCCCGAGCAGAATGACGACAAGGGGCAAAGCCTCAAGATTCGGATTGCTCGTGCTATCGATGCTCTCCTCCAAAGGATTCGCCGTTCGCGCAGGACTCACAGCCGCCACCACCCCGGCGGAAAAATCCACTTCGGATTCGTGTGCAGCAGCCACCACACGCAGATCGCCGCCGCAACGATCAGCAGCCCAAACACCTGGTTGCGCCGGAAGACGCGCGTCTGCTCCTCGCGCGCGGCCTTCTCGGCCTGCTGCTCGTTGTACGGCTTGATGCGCCTCTCGACCATCCTGCCTCACGCGGTGATCCCAATGCGCCGCACCGCCGGCGCATCCCGCATCAGTATAGGGGAACGCCAACTCCTCAAATTCGTGCCGCCCCGTTTGACTTCCCCCGCCTCCGTTGCCGACCATTGTTCTTCCGGCTTCGCAATGCCGGAGGAAGGCACTCTCCCATGAAAGTCCTGATCCTTGGTTCAGGTGGCCGTGAACATGCTCTCGCCTGGGCGGTCAAACGCAGTCCGCGCGTCACTCAGGTCGTCTGCGCCCCGGGCAACGGCGGCATCGCCCAAATCGCGCGCTGCGTCCCCGTCGAGCTGAAGAGCCTCGCCGCTATGGTTCGCCTGGCCGAAGCCGAGAAGCCCGACCTCACCATCGTCGGCCCCGAGGTCCCGCTCTCGCTCGGCATCGTCGACGAGCTTCAGCAGCGCGGCCTGCGCGTCTTCGGTCCCACACGCGCCGCCGCCATGCTCGAATCCAGCAAAGGCTTCGCCAAGCGCTTCCTGCAGCGCCACAACATCCCCACGCCCAACTACGCCGTCTGCTCATCGACGGCCGAAGTCGAAAAGGCCATCGAAATCTTTCATCCGCCCATCGTGGTCAAGGCCGACGGCCTGGCCGCGGGCAAAGGCGTCATCATCTGCGACTCGCGCCATATCGCCGCCGAAGCCGCGCAAGGCCTCTTCACCGGCGCGCTCCTCGGCACGCCTGAGCAGCAACTGGTCATCGAGGAGTGCCTCACGGGCGACGAGATCAGCTTTCTCTGCCTCAGCGACGGCAAGCACGTCACGCCGCTCGTTCCAGCGCAGGACCACAAGCGCATCGGCGAGGGCGATACCGGCCCCAACACCGGCGGCATGGGAGTCTACTCCACCGATTCTCTTCTTGATCCCGCCATGTCGGAGTGGATTCTCCACCATATCGCAGTGCCAACCGTTGAGGGCATGGCCGCCGAGGAAACTCCATTCGCCGGCGTGCTCTACTGCGGCCTCATGATGACCGCGCGCGGCCCGCAGGTGCTCGAATTCAATGCGCGCTTTGGCGATCCAGAGACACAGGCGATCATGGTCCGGCTCGAAAGCGACCTGGTCGACGTGCTCGAAGCCTGCGTCGACGGCCGCCTCGCGGACACTCCACTCAGCTGGTCGCCCGGCGCTGCTGCCTGCGTCGTGGCCAGCTCCGGCGGCTATCCCGGCAGCTACAAGAACGGCTTGCCTATCACCGGCCTCGCTGCGGCGGCCCAGGTTCCGGGCGTGCAGGTCTTCCACGCAGGCACGGCGCAGGTGGGCGGCCAAATTGTTACGGCTGGCGGGCGCGTTCTCGGCGTCACCGCCGCTGCTGACTCTCTCGACCAGGCTCTCGCACGCGCCTATCAGGCCATGGCGGAGATATCCTTCGAAGGAATGTATTACCGGCGCGACATCGGACATCGAGCCCTGAAAGGAGCATCATGAGCGCAGGGGTCACACTGGAAGAGATGCTCGCCTGGAACGATCAGGCGTCCAGCTACTGGAAGGCTCACTTCGACGCGAACCCGAATCTGCTCGATCTGCCCTGCGGCATCGGCGGCGCTGCCAATGTGCAGGAGTTTGTGCGCCATATCTGGGGCGCGGAACTGCGCTGGGCTCAGCGCCTTGCCGGTGTTCCCGTTACTGCCAGGGAGAAGATCCCCACAGGTCCGCTCGACGCCCTCTTTGACATGCATCGGCAGGCGGTCGAGATCCTTCGCAATCTGCTCGCCGCGCCTGAAGAAAGCTGGAGCGGTACCTATATTCTCGAATTCGACTGGGTGCCACTGGAAGAGCGGACCGTCTCGCGGAGAAAGATCGCGGTACACGCGCTCTTCCACAGCCAGCGCCATTGGGCGCAACTCGCCACCCTGGTCCGCAACGCCGGTTTCCCCTCAAACTTCCGGGGCGATCTGCTCTTCAGTCCTGCGCTGCGGTAGCTTCCGGTGCGGGCAGCGGCCTCGTCTGTTGCTTCTGAAAGCAGGAACGGCAAAGCACCGGCCTCCCTTGGGTCGGCTTGAAAGGAACCGTCGTCTCCGTGCCGCACTCCGAGCACGTTGTCCGCGTCTCAGGGCGCACTCGCTGTGTTCCCCGGGCACGCTTCGCCTTGCACTGCTTGCAATGCTTGGGGTCGTTCTTGAACTGTTTGTCGTGGAAGAAAAGCTGCTCGCCTGCCGTGAACACAAACTCGGCGCCGCAGTCAACACACTTGAGGACTCGATCGGTAAACTCCATGGCCGGCTTCCCTCACAGGGACTTGCACCGAAATCGGCCATGGCTCCACAGGATCTTGCCGGTTCTGGTTCCCTGTTTCCTTTGGTCGTGCACTTCAAGGGGCCCGGACCGCACTAAAAACGGGGCGGCATTCGAACTTTTGCCCGCTACAGCGGTTCCAAAATGGCTATGTCCGGAGCCGCAACCGTCAAGTGGCTCTTTCATCAAAAAAAAAGCCACCCTGCAACACACCGGAAAGGGCACGTGAATTGTGGAACCGCTCTAAACCGGGAGCGTAGAACCCAGCACGCCCATTGCGTGCCAGGCGATCCTTCGCGCTTCTCGGATTTCTGAAGGGAATGCGGCATCATGCCCCGTAGCTTTTTCGCTGGGCACAAGCCAAAGGGCTACCGCGGACGTTAATCGACAGAAACTGGAGAAACGCTACAGCCAATTACAACGCCGCGGATGCCATTCCGTTTTTCTTTGGTTTCACTGGCGGCCTTCGTCTTCGTGCATCGAAAGCCGCCGGAACGGCGCTTGCCGCGGCGGGTTATGAAATCAGTCCTGCTCTTTACGAGCCTTCTTGCGGTTCCGCTTGCGCGCCAAGGCTGCCTTGACGCGTTTCTTCTCGCCGGGCTTCAGGTAGTAGGAGTGACGCTTCACTTCCTTGATGATGTCCTCCTGCTGCACCTTCCGCTTGAATCGGCGCAAAGCATTTTCCAGCGGTTCGCCTTCCTGAACGCGAACCTCCGCCAAAGGTCTCCACCTCCAAACTTGCCTGTAAGGCTCCTATAATCATACCCGAGTTTCGATTCGAGAGCCAAGTAGACGTTTTCTCTTCAATTTCGCGGCCTGATCGCTGTCTCACCTGGGCTCCCGCCGCCGGCGATTAAACTTTCAGGAAGAGGCGCCGCAGAGATTTCCATGCTCCGAAGCTGTCAGGGACATTCACCCCAAATCCCCGCAAGTTGCTACATCGACCCCTCCGCGCAGATCCTCGGCGACGTCGTGCTCGGCGAGCGCTCCTCGGTGTGGATGAACGCCGTCCTGCGCGGCGACGTCAACTCCATCCGCGTCGGCTCAAACTCCAATGTCCAGGACTGCTCCGTCCTCCACGGCCAGCGCAATCTCTATCCCGTCATCGTGGGCGACTGGGTCACCATCGGCCACAACGCCACCGTCCACGGCTGCGTGGTCGAGGATATGTGCGTCATCGGCATGGGGGCTCGCGTTCTTAATAACAGCCGCATCGGCGAAGGCTGCATCATCGCCGCCGGTTCCGTGGTTCCCGAGCACACCATCGTTCCGCCGCGCACGCTCTGGGCCGGGGTTCCCGCCAGGCTCCGCCGCGAAATCAGCGACAAAGACCTCGCTCTCATTCGCGAGTACGCGCAGAACTATCTCGACTACGTCGACATCTACCTCAAGAATCCTCCGCAAACGCTTTGACCCATGCGGCCCAATTCAATCTTCGCGTCAACGCAGCCGGCGTCGAACCCGCGAAGATGAACGCGTCGTCATCTCCGCACACTTTATTGAGAGAATGCGTTCAATTTCGTTGACATTCATCTGCTTGAAATAGTCGGATAGTAAACAGCCCGGCTCTGCCGGTTCTCATTCGAAAGTCCATGCAAGAACACGCAAACCTTCCCCATCTGCAGCCTCCATGCCGGCTCATTGCATTCGCGCCGTTGCTCGCCGCGTTGGCTCTCAGCTTCGGGCTCGGCGTTCAGGCGCAAACCGTGCCCGCTGCAAACGCCACCGACCGCACTTCGCTGCCCGACGCGCCATCTCCGCAAGCATCTCCGCAGGACGATGTGTCGGTCCGCAACCTGCCACGCAACTTTCTGCGCGATCAAGCGGCCATCTGGACCAGCCCCAAGGACCTGCGCACCCACGACCTCAAGTGGCTTGTCCCGCTCGCCGTTGCCACCGGCGTGGCCCTCGGCGCCGATCACTACGTCATGACGCAGGTGGTTTCAAAGAATCCCGGCTTCAATCAGGACAGCATCAATGCTTCCAACGTGATGATCTATAGCATTGCCGCCACCCCGGTCGCATTATACGGATTCGGCCGCATCCGGCAGGACGACCACGCGCGGCAATCCGGCATCCTCGCTGCCGAGGCAATGGTCGATGGCGTGGTGGTTGAGCAGGGCCTGAAGCTGGTCTTCTGGCAGGAACGTCCTTACCAGGACGATGCTCGGGGGAAGTTCTTTCAATCGAGCGCGGGCGTTAACTCTTCGTTCCCCTCGGCCCACACGCTCATAGCCTTTTCAGCCGCGTCCGCGCTCGCCGCCGAATACCCGTCCCGCTGGGCCCAGTTCCTGCTTTACACCGGGGCCACAGGCGTGGGCCTCACGCGCGTTCTGGGCCAGGAGCACTTCCCCGCCGATGTGCTGGTTGGCGGCGCACTCGGATGGCTCGTCGGCCATAACGTCGTCCGCCGTCATCGCCATTCACTGGGCGAACGCACCGCCCGCCACAAGTATCCGTCGTCCGCTCCCTGACCCCTGACCCTCGTTCAATGTTCCCTTAGTCCCTTAGTCCCTTGGTCCCTCAGTCCCTTGGTCCCTGCCCTTTCACACCGGCAGCGGATTCCTGTTTGAGAAGAACTTCCGCTGGTGCCAGTACGGATAAACCGGCTCGCGCTCGCTCGCCTTATCCAGCGCAGCCACCTGTTCGGCGCCCAGCTTCCATCCCACTGCGCCGAGGTTCTGCCGCAACTGCTCTTCGTTCCGCGCGCCCACAATCACCGATGAAACCGTCGGCCTTTGCAGCAGCCAGTTGAGCGCAACCTGCGCAACCGTCTTCCCGGTCTCTGCTGCAACCTTGTCCAAGGCATCCACCACCGTATACAAGTACTCGTCCGGCATTTGCGGTCCTGCGTCAGCGATCGAGTGCAGGCGGCTTACTTTGGGAAGCGGCTGGCCGCGCCGAATCTTGCCCGTCAGCCGTCCCCACCCCAGCGGGCTCCAGATGAGTGCGCCGACCTTCTGATCGAGCGCCAGCGGCATCAACTCCCACTCGTACTCGCGGCCGATCAGTGAGTAGTACACCTGGTGGGCTACGAATCGCGTCCACCCGTGCCGGTCGGCCACGGCCAGCGACTTCATCAGGTGCCAGCCTGAGAAATTCGAGCAGGCGATGTACCGTACCTTGCCCTCGCGGACAAATTCGTTCAGCGTCTCCTGCACCTCTTCAACCGGCGTCAACGCGTCGAAGCAATGCAGGTGGTAAATGTCGATGGTTTCGGTGCCCAGCCGCCGCAAGCTGGCCTCGAGCGCGCGCCGCAAATGGTACCGCGATGACCCGAGATCGTTCGGCCCCTCGCCCGTCGGAAAGCCACACTTTGTCGAGATCAGCGCCTTATCCCGCTTGCCTGCAAGAGCTTTTCCGAGGATCTCTTCCGAGCGGCCTTCGGAGTAGCCGTCGGCCGTATCGAACAGGTTGACCCCCGCCTCGAAGCAGATGTCTACCAGCCGCCGCGCTTCCTCGACCTCGGTTTCGCCAAATCCCTTGAAAAACTCGTTGACCCCGCCAAACGTCGCGGTGCCAAAACTCAGTGCGGACACTTTGAGGCCTGAGCCTCCCAACAGTCGATATTCCATGGCTCTTTGGATGCGCCTTCCCGCGAAGTTACGTTTGCAATGTGCCGCGCTCACTCCTGGCGCAGGTTCAGTCCGAATTCCGCCGGATCGCCCAGCACATTCAAATAGTAATTCTCGTTGGGATAGGGAACATAAATCCGGTCGGAAGGCGTCACCTTGGAGTATTTCTGCCACCGCGAATTGCTGTGGTCTTCGCCCGCCAGATCCGTGAAGGTAAACGTCATCCACGGCCACACGCGGATGTACTCCACCGCGACCTCCGGCACGCGTGCCGTTTCGCTCGTCACTTTGCCATAGATGCGCACCAGCGCCAGCGCGGGAATCTGCGCGGGATCCACCTTGAGCTTGGCCACAAAATCCCCATCGCCGTTTTTTGCCACCAGCATGATGTGGCAGTCCGCCATGCCGTCGAAGAAATGGTGCTGCACCAGCAGCGTCACGTCTCCGCCACTTTGCGCCGGCGGCGTAATCCCGCGCACAATCCCGAACCACGCCACGTTCGTGCCGGTCTTGCCGTGCATCGTGTAGTTACCGCCAAAGGCCGTGTCGTTGGTCTTTTCCGGCTCGCTGAGGCGGGAATAGAAGGGCGCTTCACCCGCAACCGGCCTGTATGCGCAGGTCGCCAGGGTGTCGGTGGGCTTCAATTCCTTGATCGGCTGTACGTCGATGGGAGTCTGCGCCGCCGCACCCAGGGTCAATGCGCCAATCGCCGCCAGCGCCAGTGCAGGCCAACGCATGGGAACCCTCATTCCGCAAAACCGCTGAAGACTGGAGTGCTCCATATCGCAGGAAGTTTAACGCAAAATGGAAGAGCCGCCCATCGCTGCGGCAACGCATCAGGCATTGCTCAACCCAGGCGGCTCGTCCGATGTCTCTCTGATCCCTGTTCCCTAATCCCTGGTCCCTGTGTTTAGCAGCTCAGCACATCCTGCAGCTTGGTCAGGGTGCGATGCAGGTCCTTGTCCGTGCGGCGCTGCTCGTCGATCTTGCCGATCGAGTGCATCACCGTAGTGTGGTGCTTGTTGCCGAACTGGCGGCCGATCTCCGGCAGGCTTGCCTCGGTCATCTGCTTGGCCAGGTACATGGCGATCTGCCGCGGCACCACCACATTGCGCGAGTTGTTCTTCTGCTTCAGGTCCGCGACGCGCATGCCAAACTGCTCTGCAACAGCGCGCTGGATCGCCTCGATGGTGATCTTGCGCACCTGCATGTCGATGAACTGCTTCAGGCATTGCTGCGCGGCCGCCAGAGAGATGTCAATGCGGTTGAGTTGGCACCACGCGATCAGCCGCACCAGCGCTCCCTCGAGCTCGCGCACGTTGGTGCGCACATTCGAGGCCACAAACAGCGCTACATCGGTGGGTAGTTGCACTTGTTCGCTCTCCGCCTTTTTCAGCAGGATAGCGACCTTGGTCTCAAGATCGGGCGGTTGAATGTCCGCGATCAATCCCCATTCGAAGCGCGAGCGCAGCCGCTCCTCAATCTCCGTCAATTCTTTTGGCGGCCGGTCCGAAGCGATCACCACCTGCTTCATCGACTCGTGCAGCGCATTGAACGTGTGGAAGAACTCCTCCTGCGTGCGCTCCTTCTGCGAGATGAACTGAATGTCGTCGATCAGCAGCACGTCCACCGTACGGAAACGGTCGCGGAAGCTGGTCATGCGATCGTTGCGGATGGAGTTGATCATTTCGTTGGTGAACTTCTCCGCCGAGACGTAGCAGATGTTCGCGGCCGGTTGTCTCCGCTTCACCTCGTGCCCGATCGCGTGCATCAGGTGCGTCTTGCCCATGCCCACTCCGCCGTAGAGAAACAGCGGATTGTAGGCACGGGAGGGGCGTTCCGCCACGGCCAGCGCCGCGGCTCGCGCGAATTGGTTTCCGTTGCCAATCACGAAGTTGTCGAATGTGTAGCGCGGGTTGAGCTGCGCCGCGGTCGACCAGTCAAACCGTCCCTGTTCCGGTGCGCGAGCCGCGCTCGAAGGCGGCGCCGTGGGCGCGTGCGATGGCACTGGGCCAAATCCGCCATCCTTGCGCTGCGGCGGAATTGAGGGATCCTCGTCGGCGGTTACGAAACACACGTCGTCGAATTCAAGCGACTGAAGATCGATCGCTTCCTGAATCAAATCGCCGTATTTGTCGCCGATGTGCTGGAACTCCGGAGAAGGCACGCGCACGTACAGCTTGCGCCCCGAGGCATGGCTGAATCGCGTGGGCTTAAGCCACGTCTCGAACGATTGCCGGATGACCTTCTTCTCTAGTGCTGCGAGAATCTGAAGCCAGGGATTGAGTGCCGAGGTCGGCGTAGTCGCAAATGCCATCGTGCAATCCTTGCTGATTCCGCCCGCATTGCGCCGGGCGGCTCGTTTGCTGTCTTGCAGGCAACGGTTCCTTCCACGCGCGAAGCAACGCGCTTCGCGTTCTCTTTCAGACAACCGCCTACCTGTCTACCACTGGTCTGCCCCGAAAGATTCAACGCCGGGGCTCTCGACTACAAATCCGTAACGCAGAACACGCGAAATTTCACGCGAAATTTCAGGAACGGTCCCGATAGTAGCACAAACCGAGGCTGTTGCAATCCCCTATTCACACAAGTTTTCTGCGATCTCGAAGAGTTGCACCAAGGATGGTGAAACTTCGCGCAATAGTTACCCGCGTTACTGAAGTGCGGCTGTCATGCTGCGCCTTTCACTTCAGAATTGCGGCCCTCTTTCAGCATAACCTCGACTTCACATCTCCCTTGCCACATCGTGAAGCGCGCTCCTTCGCTGGATTCCGGAATTCGCCTACGATATACTTAAAAATGTTGCTAAAACGCAGATTCTCTTTGTCCAATAGGAGCGGGTCACGATGCCCAAGCGTACATTTCAACCCAACCGCCGCCACCGTGCGAAAACACACGGCTTCCGGGCGCGCATGAAGTCCAAAGCCGGCGCCGCCGTGCTCAGCCGCCGCCGCGCCGCCGGGCGCAAGCGCGTCTCTGTCAGCCCCGGGCATCGCGACTGATTCTCTGGCCGGTTTCTCGATGAAAGCGCTGCGCCTCAACACCCGGAACTCCCACGCAGCGCCGACATTTCGTTCGAGCCTTCCTAGGGCCTGCTCACACTACTGGGGCGGTGGCGCCGGGAGCCAATTTCACTTAGTTCAAGGAGCGAGGAGGGACAGATACCGGGTGTATCTTAGCGACGAGCGACGCCGAAATAAGAAAAATTGGCCCCGGCCCGAAGGGTTGCGGAATAAATCCGGCCAAACTTCGCTCTCGCCCTCGCCGGTGGACCCACCTCAGCCTTCGGGCTCGGTCTCGTCCGGCCGGATTTTCCCTCGCAACGCCATCCACCCGAGTAGGGTGAACAGGCCCTAATGACTTCAGCTTCAAAGCCTGTCCAGCGCCAAACTTTGGCGAGCTCGCGCCTGCGCAAGCACGCCGACTATCTGCGCGCCTACGCTGCCGGCCGCAAGCGCCAGTCCGCCGCGATGAGCTGGTTCCTGGCGCCGCAAACGCAGGAAACTGAATCCGCAAGCCTCCCCTCCGCGCCGCGCGTCGGTCTCACCGTCGGCAAAGTGATCGGCAAGGCCCACGAGCGCAACCGCATCAAGCGCCGCATGCGCGAGGCCCTGCGCCGCCACGTCGATCTCCTGCCTGCGGGCTTCGATCTCATCTTTCACCCGCGCCGCACCGTGCTCACCCTCGAATTTGCGCAACTTGAGCGGGAGATTGTGCGTATCCTTGAACAAGCCCGGGATGAGGCGGCGCGCTCCTTGAAGCTCTCCGCGCCCAAAGCCCGGCTGACGCCCGCACCATGACGCGCATCTTGCTTGCATTGATCGCTTTCTACCGCCGCTGGCTTTCGCCGGCGTTGCATTCGCTGCACCCGGGAGGCTGCAAATATCTGCCCACCTGCAGTGAGTACGCAGCCATGGCCATCGCCACCCATGGCCCGCTGCGCGGCTCTGCGCTCGCCGCCTGGAGACTTTTGCGCTGCCATCCCTTTGCGCGCGGAGGATTTGATCCCGTCCCTGCGGCTCGGCCCGCTCACCCAAACCAGTCGCACCCCCAAGCCCCAACGGCTTTCCCCCACGAACCTTTACCATAGGTAGAGCGGCGGCCCGGCGGGCTGCCCTCTCTCGAAAACGATAGGAAGTTTCCTTTGCCCGAAGTTCACAATCCCAATTTGCAATCGCAGGGTTCCGGCGGCGGCGGGGGTGGCGATATGCGCTCCACCATGGCCCTCATGCTCCTTGTACTCGCCGCCTTCCTCGGCTATCAGTACTTCTTCGCCAAGCCCAAGCCGGAAAATCAACCGCCCGCCTCCACTCAATCCCAGCCGGCCGCGCCTGCAGCTCAGGCCGCGCAGGGCCAGCCGCCCGCTGCCGCGGCCGCCGCGCAGCCGCCCAGCACCACGCCGCAAATCACCGCATCCGTCGTGACCACCACCACGATCGAGAATGAGCTTTTCAAGGTCGAGTTCACCAATCGCGGCGCGCAGGTCCAGCATTGGATTCTGAAGAAATACTTCGACTCCGCTGGCAAACCCCTTGACCTCGTCCAGCCGCAGGCCGCCGAGCACGTCGAGGCCGCGGAGCACCTCGGCCTTCCTCTTTCGCTCTTCACCTACGATCCCGCGCTCACCACGCAACTGAATCAGGCGCTTTATCAGGTCACCGTCGCGGGCGCGCAGCCTACGGCCACCGGGCTCGTCGTGGCCCCTGCCTCAATTACGTTCCACTACGCAGCCAACGGTCTCGACGTCGTAAAGACCTTCCGTTTCGACTCCAGCTACGTCATCGCCGTCGAAGCGCAGGTCAGGCAGAATGGCGCTCCGGTCCGCGCGCTCGTCGCCTGGCCCGCCGGCCTCGGCGACATGGAAGAGTTCCAGCACATATCGATGATGCCGTCGCAGACTCGGACCCCGTCTTTCTTTGCCTGGTCCATCGAGGGAAAAGAGGACTCGCAGGCCGCGGCCAAGGTGAGCGGCAACAACACGATCGACGAGCCGTACCAGTACGCTGCCGTCACCGATCTTTACTTCGCCGCGGCCTTTTTGCCCGATGTGCCTGATCGCGCCACGGTCGTCACTCTGCACAATTCCATCGAACTGCCCAGCGACCCCTCCGACCCTAACAGCAAGAAGGCTTCCGCCGACGTGCTCGGCCTCGCGGTCGGCGATACCGGCGGCTACACCCACCTGCGCTTGTTTGCCGGGCCCAAGGCCACAGATGTGCTCAAGTCCGTCCACGCCACTGGCGCCGATGGAAAGCCCGACGGGCCCAACCTCGAATCCCTCATCCAGTACGGCTGGATGACCGTCATCGCCAAGCCGCTTTATCTCGCGCTGCGTTTCATGGTGCGGCACGGCATTCCGAATTGGGGTTGGGCCATCATCATTTTCACGGTGCTCTTCAATCTGGCCCTGCTGCCCACACGCTTGATGATGACCAAGTCCTCGCTGAAGATGATGCGCATTCAGCCCAAGGTCGACGCCATCAAGAAGCGTTACGCGAATCTCAAAATGAACGACCCCAAGCGGAACGAGATGAACGCCGAGATGATGGCGCTCTACAAGACCGAGGGCGTGAACATGTACGGCGGCTGCCTGCCCATGCTCCTGCAGATGCCGTTCTTCTTCGCCTACTTCCGCGTGCTGCAGAACGCCGTCGAGCTGCGCCAGGCGCACTGGTACTGGCTCCCGGATCTCTCTCAGCCGGATCCATCGCACGTCCTGCCCATCTTTGTCATCGTCACTATGTTCTTCACGCAGTACATCACGCCCTCGCCGGGCATGGATCCCGGTCAGCGGCGGATGATGGCCTTCATGATGCCGGTTGTCTTCGGCTTCATGCTTTGGCACTACCCCTCGGGACTGGCGCTCTACTGGCTCACCGGCAACATCATCATGCTGGCCATGCAGATCGGCATCAACCGTTCGCATTGGGGCAAGGAGATGCACGCCATCGCCGCCCGCCGCGCCGCCAAAAAGCTCGGCGCCCCCCCAAAAACCGTCCAGGGCAAACGGTAAGGCATAAAACAGGGACTAAGGGACTCGGGACTAAGGGATTAAGGAGAAAGACGATGGGGCAATCATTCAAAGACTTGGTCGTTTGGCAGCGATCCATCGAACTCACAACCGATGTCTATAAGCTGACCTCAAAGTTTCCCGAATCCGAACGCTTTGGCCTAACCAACCAGATGCGCAGAGCTTCCGTATCGATTGCGAGCAACGTCGCGGAGGGTTACGGCCGCTCAACGAAGGGCGAGTATGTGCAGTTTCTCGGACATGCTCGCGGATCCTGTTCGGAGCTTGAAACACAAATCGTAATCGCCAAAAACCTTGAGTTCGGCGCAACTCAAAATCTTCAATCAGCCGAGACCCTCTGTAACGATGTAGGTAGGCTTCTGGGCGCACTGATAAGGTCCATTCGAGCAAAGCAGTCTCCCGCCCTTTAGTCCCTTAGTCCCGAGTCCCTTAGAGCTTATCCGTAAATAGTGCCGAGCTTGATTCTCGCGTCAGATAATCTTGCGGGCGGGGATTGGATTTGCGCGACGATACAGTTCAAGATGGCACAGATCAAGTCCTGGACAGTGTCGGACGCGTTGTGGAGGAGGATCGAGCTGCTGGTCCCGGCGCGAAAGCGGCTAGGTGGCTGCAAGTACCAGCGCAAACCCGGAGGGGGACGCAAACCGATACCGCCGCGACAGGTATTTGCCGCGATTGTGTATGTTCTTCGCACGGGCTGCCAGTGGAAGGCGCTTCCGCGCCAGTACGGTTCTGCGAGTGCGGTGCATAAGTACTTTCAGACGTGGCACAGGGCGGGATTTTTTCAGAAGCTCTGGGAGGCCGGGCTGGCCGAGTATGACGGCATGCATGGCATTGCCTGGCAGTGGCAGGCAGCCGATGGGGCGATGGGGAAAGCTCCGCTGGCAACCGAGTGCGTAGGTCGGAACCCGACCGACAGGGGAAAAAAAGGGGCGCAAGCGCAGTCTGCTCGTCGACGGGCGTGGAGTCCCGCTGTCGATCGCCGTCAGCGGCGCCAACGTGCACGACTCGAAGCTTCTGGATCGAACCCTGGCTCAGATCGCGGTCCCGCGTCCTCAGGCCACGTGGAGTAGTCAGCAGTATCTCTGCCTGGACGCCGGTTATGTGGGCTATCCGGTGAGCAAAATCGCCCGCAAACACGGTTATTACCTGCGCGTGAAATCGCGCGCGGAAGAGCGGCTGCTCAAGTACCGGTACCCGGACTCCAAACCCCGCCGCTGGGTGGTGGAACGGACCCACTCCTGGCTCAACCGCTACCGCAAACTGCTGGTCAGCTTCGAAAAGACAGAAGCCAGCTACATAGCCTTATTGCAATTGGCGGCCGCCCTGATCTGCTGGAGAAAGACCCTGATTATTTACGGATAAGTTCTTAGTCCCTACTCCCTATTCCCTACTCCCTGTTCCCTGATTTATCGTCGATCTCATATGGCCAGCCCGGAGATTCAAGTCCCCCATCCCGCGCCCGAAGCGGAAGAGATCTATCGCCGCTGGATTCGCTTTCTTGACGAAGAGTTCCTCAGGCACCACTCTGAGGAACGCCGCAGCGAAATTGTGCGCGATCAGTTGCATCAGATCTACCTGGGCCGGCCCTACAGCGGCAAACTGAATCTCACGCTTACTTCGGAGTTGCCCGGCAACGTGGCTAATCTCTCGCTCGATCCGCTCAACGTCACCATGGAAGCCGAGCACTTCGCCGAAGTCGATCGCGAGCGCTTCTCCCGCCGCAAGCCGCTGCTCTGGTTCTGGCAAATGTTCGACCGTTCGCCGTTGGGCCTCAATCACTGGCTTGGCCTGCGCTTCCGCTGCATGTTGGGCCGCCACATCTTCGAGCATCTCGGCTCAGGCGTCAAAATCCACCACGGCGTCGATCTCACCTACGGCTACAACCTCTCCATCGGCGACGGAGTCGTAATCCGCCAGCGCGCGCTGCTCAACGATCGTGGCGGCATCACCATCGGCAAGAACGCCATCATCGGTTCCTACTCCCGCATCTTTTCCTTCTGGCACGATGCCGCCGACTACGAGAAGATCCGCCTTCAGCCCACCGTCATTGGCGACGGCGCCCACATCGCCAGCCACGCCATCGTGCTGGCCGGCCAAAACGTCGCGCCCGGCCAGTCCGTCGGCAGCTTCCCCGCCGACCGCGCCTGAGTTCCTGCGTGTCCGGACCCTGATCCCTGACCCCTGATCCCTGCTTCTGGTACACTCGCTCCACAGCCCTCCGCCATGCTCTTTAAAGCTCTTAGTGCGGCCGTCTACGGAATCGACGCCAACCTCATCGAGGTTGAGGTCGACTATAGCGGCACGGTCATGAACGAAGATCACTTTCACACCGTCGGCCTGCCCGACGCCGCCGTGCGCGAAAGCCGCGACCGCGTGCGCGCCGCCATCAAGAACTCCGGCTACACCATTCCTCCTACGTTCATCACCATCAACCTTGCTCCCGCCGATATCAAAAAAGAAGGCTCAGGCTTCGATCTCCCCATCGCCGTCGGCATTCTGGGAGCTTACGGCGCATTGCGCTCGAACGACCTCAGCCGCTTTCTGATGGTCGGCGAACTCGGCCTCGATGGCAGCGTGCGCCCCATCCCCGGCATGTTGCCCATCGCCATCCTCGCCCGCGAGAAGGGCATTGCCAACCTGATCCTGCCCGCCGCCAACGCCGCTGAAGCCGCGGTCGTCGAGGGCATCAACGTCTATCCCGTCTCCTCGCTCCTCGACGTTCTCGATCTGCTCAACACCTCAATCGTCGGCGTCATCCAGCGCGAGCCTTACCGCGTCGTCACCCAGGAGCTCCTCGGCAAGCTCGAGCAATTCACCGTGGACTTTCGCGATGTCCGCGGCCAGCAAACCGCCAAGCGCGCCCTTGAAGTGGCCGCGGCCGGCAGCCACAATATCCTCATGATCGGCCCGCCCGGCTCCGGCAAAACCATGCTCGCCAAGCGCCTGCCCTCAATCCTCGCCCCGCTCACCTTTGAGGAAGCGCTCGAAACCACCAAGATTCACTCCGTCGCCGGCGTCCTTGAATCCGGCGCCGGACTCGTCACGCAGAGGCCCTTTCGCTCGCCCCACCACACCATCTCCGACGCGGGCCTCATCGGCGGCGGAATGGTGCCACGCCCCGGCGAGGTCTCGCTCGCGCACAACGGCCTCCTCTTTCTCGATGAGCTCCCCGAGTTTCCCCGCAACGTGCTTGAAGTCATGCGCCAGCCGCTCGAGGATCACACCGTCACCATCGCGCGCGCATCCATGTCGCTCACTTTTCCTGCGCGCTTCATGCTCGCCGCGGCCATGAACCCCTGCCCCTGCGGCTACTTCAACGACAAGTCGCGCGAGTGCATGTGCAGTCCACCCATGATTCAGCGCTACGTAGCCAAGATCTCCGGCCCCCTGCTCGACCGCATTGACATCCACATCGAGGTTCCCGCCGTTCAATACAAGGAACTCCGCGGCGGCGCGGCAGCCGAAGGCTCGGCCCAGATTCGCGCCCGCGTCATGACCGCCCGCGAGCGCCAGCGCCAGCGCTTCAAAGCGCACGGCGAAAAAATCTATGCCAATGCGCAGATGACCACGCGCCAGATTCGTGCCTACTGCGAGTTGAGCGCCGACGCCGAGCGCCTTCTCGAGCGCGCCATGCAGCAGCAGGGCCTCACCGCCCGCGCCCACGACCGCATCCTCAAAGTCGCCCGCACCATCGCAGACCTTGAAGGCGCTGAAAGCCTCTCCGTCGCCCACCTGGCCGAAGCCATCCAATACCGCACCCTCGACCGCAGCTACTGGGCGTAATGCGCTCTCGCCATTCTCAATCGTTCTAACCCGCGCCACTTGTGAGCCGTAGGTGTCCGTAAACTGTTTACTTGCTCACCAATACGGGGGATTACCTTCGATTCTGAATCGGCTCTAATCTCGAACCTCGTAGCCGATATTCCGGGTAAGATACATCTCACGTCGGCGGTCGATTCGCGGGGAGGCGCTCTTGCAGGACATCGCCCTTCAATCCGGTTGGGAAACCTTCCTTCTTGCCGCCCCCTTTGTGGGCATGGTGCTTGTCGGTGTCTTCCGCCTCGATGAAATCGCTGCCAACCCGAAGCGCAAGCACGGCCAGCGTCCCCGGCTAACCGGCAACGACGAGAATGGCCGAATGCTTTTAACCGACCCCGACGGACAGCCTTGGACCGACCCGCGCGGCCCGGCGCACACTACCACAATTGACTGAAAGGGTTCGCTCCGGCCGCCGCCCAGCGCCTGTCGTTCCCCACGCCCTCCCGTTTGCGCCGCCCCTCAGGCCACACAGCTCCTGATTGTGACTGATAACAAATCACTTAGGGTGTCACTCCGCAGGCCGAACCCAAGCCCCGCGCCAGCCGGGCAAACGTTGGCCAAACCACCCGAGTTGACCCGAAATAACTATTGACCTTGGGGTGTCTTGGATTTACTCTCAACATAGCCATCCATTGAGGGCAGGTTGCGTATTGCGGCCGGGTGTGCCCGTCAGCCACTTCCAGCATCCAACTTAGAGCAGACGCTCCGTTGATGACATGGCTGCGTTTCTTAAGCAGCGTTGGAAAAGGCGAGACAGGTACCCGGATTTCCGGCGCGCAAGCTGCAGATCCGATACGGTATGGCATCCATTTCATAGCGTGCAACGCCCCCAAATGTTTTTGAACTGTGGGCATCCAATGTGCGTCTAAGATGTGGAAGTTGCAATTTGGGGTAGCCCTCGATTGTATTGGCTCCCCTCTGCTGCACGGGCGGCTCAACAGCCAATTCCAGTGCAACTACTTGAAGAATAAGGAGATAAGCAATGCGTTCCGATCTCGTTTTTAAGGCACTTTCTCATGTGTCCAATCGCTACCAGCTCTGTACGCTGGCAAGCAAGGCAACCCGTAAGCTTCACAAGCCGAACACACGGCTGCAGGACACGACGAACGAAGTTTTGTGCCGTTTTGAAGTGGCCAATCCTGAAGCTGAGACGCCCGAAGAGGCGCCCGCGGTTCATCCGGTTGAAAGGCGCCGTGCGGCCTAACGGCGTCTCTCGCCGTACCGTGCATTCAGTCGAGCAAGCGTTTCAAGGTAGCTCGCCGTCGAAACGAGGCTATCTCTTTCCCGGCGCTCCGCGACTCCAAATTGAGTTTGGAGGACGATTCAAAGCTGGTTAGCGCCGGCTGAATTTCTTGTGACCCGCCTGGTTGTAATCTCTGGAGCACTTCCCGCTCCGCATTCCCTCCAACACATCCCGTTCATTTGCAGGTAAACATGACCATCGCAGAACTGAAAGAAAAGAACATCACTGAACTGAGCCGCATCGCCCGTACCCTTGAGATTCCTGGGACCAGCGGCCTTCGCAAGCAGGATCTCATTTTCAAGATCCTTCAGGCGCAGAGCGAAAAGGAAGGCCACATCTTCGCCGAGGGAGTCCTCGAGATTCTCCCTGACGGCTACGGCTTCCTCCGCTCTCCCGATTACAACTATCTGCCTGGACCGGACGACATCTACGTGTCTCCTTCCCAAATACGCAAGTTCGATCTCAAAACCGGCGACTCCATCAGCGGCAACGTGCGCCCGCCCCACGAGGGCGAGAAGTACTTTGCCCTGGTCAAGATCGAGGCCATCAACTTCGAGTCGCCCGAAGAGACGCGCAACAAGATTCTCTTTGACAATCTCACGCCCCTCTATCCGCAGGAGCGCATCAAGATGGAGACGGTGCGCGAAGGCGTCAGCGGCCGCGTCATGGATCTGTTGACGCCTGTGGGCAGGGGCCAGCGCGGCTTGATCGTCGCTCCGCCCCGCACCGGCAAAACCATGCTGCTGCAGTCCATCGCCAACTCCGTCACCACCAACCACCCTGAGGTCGTTCTCATCGTGCTGCTCATCGACGAGCGCCCCGAGGAAGTCACCGACATGCAGCGCTCGGTCAAGGGCGAGGTCATCAGCTCTACCTTCGACGAGCCCGCCGCGCGCCACGTGCAGGTGGCCGAAATGGTCATCGAGAAGGCCAAGCGCCTCGTCGAGCACAAGCGCGACGTCGTCATTCTTCTCGACTCCATCACCCGTCTCGCCCGCGCCTACAACACCATCGTTCCGCCCTCGGGCAAAGTCCTCTCCGGTGGCGTCGACTCCAACGCCCTCCAGCGGCCCAAGCGCTTCTTCGGCGCGGCCCGCAACATTGAGGAAGGCGGCTCGCTCACCATCATCGCCACCGCCCTCGTTGACACCGGCTCCCGCATGGACGAAGTCATCTTCGAGGAGTTCAAGGGCACCGGCAACATGGAAATCATTCTCGATCGCAAGCTGGTCGACAAGCGCGTCTTCCCGGCCATCGACATCCAGCGCTCCGGCACCCGCAAGGAAGAGCTGCTCATTCCCAAGGAAGACCTGCAGCGTGTCTTCATCCTGCGCCGCGTGCTCAACCCGCTCTCGCCCGTCGAGGCCATGGAGCTTTTGATTAGCCGCCTCGAAAAGGTGCGCAATAACGCCGAATTCCTGGCCAACATGAATCAGTTGTAAGAAGTGGTTGGATAAATCCGGTTTTGAAAGGGCACGACTTCAGTCGTGCCGCAAGCGGCCCGAAAATGGGAAAGGGCTTTAGCCCCTGAGGGGGGTCAAACCGGCACACCGCTGCAGCGCGAGATCCCTTTCAGTAATTCCGGGACGCTGGTAAACTAGAGAAGTCGTGGGGCTGTAGCTCAGCTGGGAGAGCGCCTCGTTCGCAACGAGGAGGCCAGCGGTTCGATCCCGCTCAGCTCCACCAAAGAGTCAACGACTCGCGGCACGCCCTCCCTCTCGTGCCGCATTTTTGTGTCGCAACTGCGTCGTCGCTCGCGGTATTCCCCGGTATCGGTCCGAGTCGCTCCGCAATTGAAGGACAAGGACATTTTCGAGGGGAAACGCCCTTAACCCAGCTTGGTATTGTCGGGTGATTCTTTGTCTGACTACGCCCGCTGAATCTTCGCCTTAGAGACAACGGAACCCGGTTCCCTCATCGGCGGCTTGCGACGCGAGAAGGGTTCGCCCCACTGACCGCCGCGAGAATCACGCTCGTCTGGGGTCTCCGTTTCAGTATGGAGGACTCCTGCTGGTTGATTGCCACGCTCGACGAACTCCTCTTGCTGTCGGGCAGGCTCGACCTTTTCTTCCTCCCCACTCGGATCTCCAACAGCGGTCGCCACCCTCTTCGGGAAATCCGACACGCCAGAATGAACCCTGTTCACCTCATCGAGTGCTTCAATCAGCCAGCGCGGATCGTCAAGATCTTCACCATCCACATTCCGCCTTTTGGAGGGAAGCGCCTCAAAAATTGACAGGGCTTGAGAAGGCGACCTTCCTTCCTGAGCGCGAATGTCATCTTGCAATCGTTCAGGAATCGCACCAGACCCCCGCGGTGGATCCTGATCGTGCACAAGACGTGGAGTCTTTCTCACCTCCGCTGCAATGCCCTTGGGGCGCACTGCCTCTCTATCTGATCGGCGCTCTAAACTCCATTCCTGCATGGACGCCAATCGAATGAGCGGCCTGAAAAACTCCAGGGTCGCGTCCTGCGCACTCTTCTTCGTGTATTCCCAGAAGCTTAACCGGGGTTGGACGTTCATCGTCTTTTACTCACCGTCCATGCGAATTGTGTAACCCGTTGGATGAGCATGCGGAAAAAGAGGAAAGTGCCGACGGTGACGAGAGTGAACGCTACCAACTCTACTTCCCACTTGATGATTGGGCTCAGACCGTACTTCTCGACAAACGCCCGGTTTGTCAGCCAGCGCAGTCCCAGATCAATCGCGATCGCAACGCAACTAATCAAAAGAAAATAGAAGGTTGCAAGAATCGCGTGAACTGCCATTCCCCAAATGCGTAAGCCGATCGGAAGCGGCAGCTCCACCAGAGCCTCTCCGGCCCCATCTAATTGATACTCTAAGGACATTGGTGTCCAAAGATATCACCCCCGACCAGTTTGGGCAAGCTTTTCCACAACACGGGGTCGGCTTGGGACAGCACCCGGAGCGCGTTCCCTTCAGGAGCCCACGAGCTATGCCCATATTGGATGGCCCAATTCTTCGGGGGAATGCAATCGCATTGGACCTTGCTGTTGGCTTTTGCCGGCGGCGGAACGTGGGCAAGCTGCAGCGATGGCCTGAAACGATGAGTGGAACGATTCAGAGAAGTAGATGTGTGACAAATCACACATCCCTCCGCACCCAGATGAGTGTGCGCTTCGGCAGACCTCTCGCATTCGGCTTTCGCGAGGGATTGCTGAAAGCTGATAGATGAAAGCTGGCGGTTCTAGCTAAACAAATCCTTCATCTTCTCCATCAGCCCCGGCGACGTCGGCTTGTTATCCACGCTCATGGTCTCGGCCAGCTTCGAAACCAGTTCGCGCTGCGCGCGGTTCAGCTTGCGCGGAATCTGCACCACGACCTTCACAATCAGGTCACCGGTTCCTCTTTCGTTCAGGTAGGGAACGCCGCGTCCGCGCACGCGCAGCTCTTTGCCGCTTTGCGTGCCCTCGGGAATCTTGATCTTCACCGGCCCGTCGATGCCCGGAATCTCGAACTCCGCGCCCATCGCTGCCTGCGGAAAGCTGATCGGCAACACGCAGTGCAGATCCTGGCCGTGCCGCTCAAAGTAATCGTGCGGCCGGATGGAAAGAATCACATAGAGGTCGCCCCTCGGACCGCCCACGCGCCCCACGTCGCCCTCCCCGGCGTAACGAATGCGCGTTCCCTCCTCCACGCCCGGCGGAACCTTCACGTTCAGCTTGTTCTCAGCCGCTTTTCGGCCCTCGCCGCGGCACGCCGGGCACGGATCGCTGATCACCGTGCCGGTTCCCCCGCAAGCCCCGCACGTCCTGGCCACGGAGAAAAATCCCTGCTGATAGCGCAGCTGCCCGCGCCCCTGGCACTGGCTGCAGACGCTCGGACCGCGCCCCGACGCGCTGCCTCGCCCATTGCACACGCTGCATACTTCCAGGCGCCTGATCTTCACTTCTTTCTCGGTGCCAAACACCGCATCTTCGAAATCAATCGTTAGATCGAAGCGCAGATCGTCACCCCGCTGCTGGCGCGGGCCGCGTGATGCTCCGCCCGGCGCGCCGCCCATTGAGAACATTTCGCCGAACAGATCGCCGAAGATGTCGCCCAGGTCCACGCCGCCCGCAAACGGACCGGCGCCAAATCCCTGCGCGCCCAGCCCGGCATGACCATAGCGGTCGTAGGCCGCGCGCTTATCCGCATCGCTCAGCACTTGGTACGCTTCGCTGGCCTCTTTGAACTTTTCCTCGGCTGTATGGTCGCTGGGATTGCGGTCAGGATGGTACTTCAGCGCCTGTTTCCGGTATGCGCTCTTCAATTCCTGATCGCTGGCGTTGCGCGAAACGCCGAGAACCTCGTAATAATCCGCTTTGCTCACTCTTGTATTAGAACCCATGATCCCCGATTCAGCTTCTAGCTCTAAGCCTTCAGCTCCCCATCCTCATTACTTGCGCCTTGCTGTCCTTTTTCTTACCGGCAATCTTCATTGCCTGGTTCTTCGCGCCGCCTCAGCCGCCCGCTGACCCGCAATGGCGCCGTTTTCTGATCCCTGACCCCTGACACCTGAAACCTGCTTCATTCATCCACTTGCTTTGGATTGTGCGCCACGCGCACCAGCGCCGGCCGCACCAGCCGCTCGCGGATCCGGTAGCCGCGGCGGACTTCTTCGGCCACGTGATGATCGGGCACATCGTCGCGCTCCACCGTTCCCAGAGCCTCGTGAATGCGTGGATCAAAGGCCTCGCCCACCGTGGGCACGGCCTTCACCTGCATCTTTTCCAGAATCTCTTCCATCTGCTTCACGATCAGCTTGACGCCGTCGCGCAACTGGTGCGCCGATCCCGTCGACTTCAGCGCCAGCTCAAAGTTGTCCACCACCGGAAGAAACTGCTCCACCACGCTGCTCGTCACAAAGTCGCGATACTCAGCCCGCTCCCGCTCCGCGCGCTTGCGCGCATTCTCAAACTCCGCTTGCAGCCGCACCAGCCGATCCAGCAGCCGATCGCGCTCCGCCTTCAATTGCTCCAACTCCGTCTTCACCGGCGGCTCGGCCGCGCCTCCAACTTCCGGCTGTGCTGCCGGCTCGGAGGCAAGCTCCTCCTCGGCCGTCGGCGCCGGCAGCTCCGTCGCAGGATCGAGCCTTACCTCCTGCTCTTGAATCTCCGGAGCGTCCACCTCTGTCAGTTCAGTCTTCTGCTTCCACATGATTCAGCCCATTCTCCAAAACCACAATTGTCTTCTTATTGGATGATCCCACGCTCGGTCGGCTGCAAGCCTTCTGTGCCGGCCCGAATCCCACGCCAACTTGACGTCGGTTGCCCGGTCGCTGTCAGAACACCCGCGCCTACGTCGTAGGTACGTCTAAGATACGCTCGGAAAGCCGCGCGATGTAGCTCACCGCCTGGATCATCTCCTGATATTGAATCCGCGTGGGCGCGATCACGGCTACCGTTCCCAGGCTGCCCCCGCCCAGCCGCGCCGGCGCGCCGATCAGCACCAGGTCCTGCATGGCAGGCGATGCCTCGTCCAGGCCCACCACCACGCGCACCTCCTGCTGGCGGCCGTCCACATACGCATTCAGCAGCTCCACCAGCCGCTGCTTGGCCTCCACGGCCAGCAGCATCTGCCGCAGTCGCTCGCGGTCCTGCTCGGCGCTGATCAGGTTCGCAATTCCGTCCACAAAAATCGTCGGGCCGCCCTCGTCGCCCGCCAGCGCGCCCTTGCGGCACAGTTCTTCCACTGACGTCAGCAACTGCTTGTAAGCCTCTCGCTCCATCTCCACTCGGCGAGCCACCTCGGCACGGATCCGCTCGATCGGCCAGCCGCGGAAATTCTCGTTCAAATAGGTGCCCGCCGTCTCCAGTTCCACTGGCGTCATCTGATGATCCACCGCCAGCACGCGATCCTGAACCGCGCCCGCCTGCGTCACCAGCACTGCCAGCACGCGTCCTGTCGACAGCCGCGAAAAATGAATGTGCTCCAGCACCTGTCCCGAGGTCGAGCTCGCCAGCGCCACGCCCAGCCCGCTCGAAATCAGCGCCAGTACGTGCGAAGTGCGCTCCAGGTAATCGTGGCTGCTGGCCACTCCGGTATAGCTTTCCTCAATTTGCCCGCGGCGCGCTTCGCTCATTGGCGTTTCCACGCGTCCCCCCACGGCTCCGCCGCCAAGGCCCGCGACTGCCCGCCCCGGCTGTGTGATCTGCTCCACGTAATAGCGGAACGCCACCGCCGTCGGAACGCGCCCGGCAGATGTATGAGGCTGCTCCAGCAGTCCTGCCTCGCCCAGTGCTGCCATCACGTTGCGCAGCGTCGCTGAGCTCAGCCCTTCCCGATCGGCGAAGAAGTGCGCAACCGCCTGCGATGCCACCGGTTCACCGGTCGCGATATACAACTCGATGATGGCCGTCAAAACCAGCCGCTCGCGCGGGCTCAGGCGCGCTTCAGGCATCTTGGCTGCTCTCCGTCCTTTCCGGCACGCGGCACGAGCCACGCGGCGGATCGGGGTGCCTCCCAGTAAGTGCTTATATTTCTTGCACTTGCAAAGGAAAATCCGCACACCCCTTCCCCTTGATCTTACGGAGCGCAAGCATTTACTGTCAAGACACCGGCGGGTTACCCAACGGTGCCCAAGCCGTGGTTTCCCTTGGGGCTGCCCACACCGGATCCCCCGCTTCAACCCGGCCCCCCCGAAAAATGCGAATCTTCCGTCCGTTCTTAAATCTTTGATTCTCCACGCCTTACGATCTTTCCACATTACCAAAGACACCGCAGATGGTGACTCAAGAACCCAATTTGGTGCTAACGTGTAACGCACCGGCACTTGTCGTGGACGCAACTCGACAGGCGACACGGCTTCTCGGTCGTTGGTTTCTTCCTGGAGGGGGCCCCAATGAAAAGGTTTCTCGGCATTTTTCGCAGCAAGTCAGCCATCCACATCCTTGCCGCCCTGGCCATTGCCGCTTTTTCGTTGATCGCGGCGGCCACGCTCGTCCAGGCGCAGACCTCCGCGCCGCTCGACAAGCACGCGCGAAAGATCGAAAAGCGCCTCGCCAAGTTTCGGCAAGGCGCCTTTCTGGACTTCGAATTCCGCGACAGCTCTCAGGCCTTTGGCTCACTGGGCCCGCTGTCCGCTGCGTCGTTCCAGTTCACCGATGCGGATAGCAACAAAACCCAGACGCACCTGTACGCCGAAGTCTCTGAGGTGAAGAAGGCCAAGGAGTACATTGGCGAGGGATCAGAGTCCAGGCATCACGTTCGGCTCCTGGTGCCAGTCCTGATTGGCGCCGCAGCCGCGGCCGCCGGCATCGCGACCTACGAAGCCGTGCGCTGATCCAGCTGCTGAACGGCGCTGCACGGCACACGAAAGCGCGCGAGCGCCCACGCTCGCCGCGTTCTCTTTTCTTCTCTCCGGCTGTTAGATTCATTAGAGGGCCGCACTGGCCTTCAACCGCTAGGCCGCGCCCCAAGAGAACCCATGTTCCATCCCACTGAAGATCTTCGCATCCAATGGACCAAGGTCGTTCTCCCTCCGGTCTTTCTTGAGGAAGAGCTTCCCGTTACCGAAGCCGCGTCGTCTACCATCTACGACGCGCGCAACGAGATCATCTCCATCCTCAAGGGCGAGGACGACCGCCTCCTCGTCCTCGCCGGCCCTTGCTCCATTCACGACACCAAAGCCGCCCGCGAATACGCCGGCCTGCTCAAGGGCGCCATGGCCGAGTTTGCCGCCGACCTGCGCATCGTTATGCGCGTCTACTTTGAAAAGCCCCGCACCACCATCGGCTGGAAGGGCCTCATCAACGATCCGCATCTCGACGGCACGTACAAGATCAACGACGGCCTGCGCCTCGCGCGGCATCTCCTGCTCGACCTTGCCGAGATGGGCGTGCCCACGGGAACCGAATTCCTCGACATGATCTCGCCGCAGTACATCGCCGGCCTTGTCTGCTGGGGAGCCATCGGCGCCCGTACCTCCGAGAGCCAGGTGCATCGCCAGCTCGTCTCCGGCGTCTCCTGCCCTGTCGGATTCAAAAACGCAACTTCGGGCGACATTCAGGTGGCCGTTGACGCGGTGCTCTCCGCCGCCTGCTCGCACACCTTTCTCGGCCACACGCATCACGGCCAGTCGGCCATCTTCGTCACCACAGGCAACCCCGACTGTCACATCATCCTGCGCGGCGGCCGCAAAACCGTGAACTACACGGCCAATTGCGTTGCAGAAACCGCCGCGCTCATGAAGCAGGCCGGCGTCGCGCCCCGCATCATGATCGACTTCAGCCACGCCAACAGCGGCAAGGATTACCGCCGCCAGGCCGTCGTCTGCCACGACGTCGCCGCGCAAGTCGCCCAGGGCAACCGCAACATCATCGGCACCATGATCGAAAGCAATCTTGTCGCCGGCGCGCAGAAGCTCGTTCCCGGCCAGCCTCTGGTCTACGGCCAAAGCATCACCGACGCCTGCATCGACTGGACCGAAACCCGCACGCTGCTCGCCGAACTCGCTGCCGCCGTTCGCGCACGCCGCAGCGCGAAATAGTCTGACGCAATAAGGCCGGCGCTCGTCCGCACCGGCCCTTCACTCACTCACTCTTTCATTTCTTCACTTATGCGTTCACGCCGTCCCCATCACCACCGTATGCGGGCTCCTCGGGATCGGATGCGCGGTCACGCCCTTGAACCCGGCCTCGGTATACATGGCCGAAAGCTCCGCGAACGTATACGCATCCCCTTCAGCAGTCGTGGTGAGCATCGTCATGGCGAAGGCCGCGGGCATTGGCGGCGAGACGCGATCCTCATTGGGTACGAACTCGAGCGTCGCCGCGCGTCCGCCCGGCTTGAGAGCTGCACGAACTTTCTTCAGCAGGCCGACATTCGTGGGCTTGTCAAAGTGGTGCAGGAAATTCGTCAGCAGCACCGCGTCGTACGGCCCACCGAACTCCACTTCAAACGCGCTGCCCGGCAGCATGTTGTAGCGGTCCTTCACGCCGGCCTTCTCCGCGTTCTTCAGTGCCACGCGCAGCACCGGCGCCCAATCCAATCCCGTCACGCGCGCCTGCGGGTTCTGCTTCGCAATCTCGATTCCGAACAGCCCGTGACCTGCAGCAATATCGAGCACGCGCATGGGCCCGTTGTGTCCCTCGAGCACCACCGCGCCCAGCGGCCCCGCCAGCGGCCCCATCATCGGCGCCATCTTCTCGGCGAACTCGACCCAAAGGGGATTCTCCGGTTCCACCGTGCCCTGGCCGGGAAGATTCGTGCGGCCCGAGCGAACAATCTCAGCCAGTTGCGCATCGGCCTGCATGAGCGCCGACTCACTCAGAAAATGCGCCACCGATGCCATGCAGGCGGGCGAGGCCGGATCGAGAAACGCTGCGCTCGACGGCGTGTGCTTATAGCGGCCGTTCTCTTTGGCGAGCACTGCGTTGATTACCAGAAAATCGCACAGTATGCGGATGCCGCGCTCCGATGCCTTCGCGTGGCGCGCGATGGATGCAACATCTCCGGGCCCTTTGCCGACCGCGCTGAAGATGTCGAGATCGATAGCCGCCTTCAGTGCCGCCGTGCGTTGATGGGCCTGGACCATCTCGAAAACAATGCCAGGGTTGAGCGGAGCTTCCGCGGAATTGCCTGCTTGCATGGTTGACCTCCTCGTGAGCCCAGCGAGATAGATGGATTTTTGGGGAACCCTTAGGCCGGGCTCACAAAGTCTATCACCCGCTGCGCCCGCCTCGCACCGGGCAGTGGATCGGATTGAATGTGCCTTGAAAGGGCACGGCTTCAGCCGTGCCGTAAGTGCAGCAAATGAAATGTGGGCTTTAGCCCCCGAGGGAAGGATCTTTCAAACTGACCCATTTCCGCGCTCCGGCCAGCCCTGCGCCGCCACGATACATTGAAGGGTTGTGCGTCTCCGCTTTTCGATCCTCCGCTTGCGGCAAAAATCGCTGGTGCGCGCCATTCTCCTCTCAGTGGGCGCATTTGTAGCCAGCCTGCGCCTTGCCGGCTTTCCGCACATCGAGAACCTTCACGGCTCGCACTGGCAGATTCTTGCTCTCTTGGTTGCTGCGTGGGGCATGGCGGAGACTGCTCGCTGCCTGCGGCGCCAGTGGAGCCTCTACCACGCCGGCGTGCTCATCCTCCTGTATACCGACCTGATGATCCTTGCGGCGATCGTGGTCATGCTTGCCGTGCCATGACAGCTCGCCCGGCGAAAAACCTTGCTGGGCAGCGGGTCAGTTTGAAGGGTACGGGCTTCAGCCCGTACGTAAGTCGAGCAAGAGAGATGCGGGCTTTAGAGCTTATCCGTAAATAGTGCCGAGCTTGATTCTCGCGTCAGATAATCTTGCGGGCGGGGATTGGATTTGCGCGACGATACAGTTCAAGATGGCACAGATCAAGTCCTGGACAGTGTCGGACGCGTTGTGGAGGAGGATCGAGCTGCTGGTCCCGGCGCGAAAGCGGCTAGGTGGCTGCAAGTACCAGCGCAAACCCGGAGGGGGACGCAAACCGATACCGCCGCGACAGGTATTTGCCGCGATTGTGTATGTTCTTCGCACGGGCTGCCAGTGGAAGGCGCTTCCGCGCCAGTACGGTTCTGCGAGTGCGGTGCATAAGTACTTTCAGACGTGGCACAGGGCGGGATTTTTTCAGAAGCTCTGGGAGGCCGGGCTGGCCGAGTATGACGGCATGCATGGCATTGCCTGGCAGTGGCAGGCAGCCGATGGGGCGATGGGGAAAGCTCCGCTGGCAACCGAGTGCGTAGGTCGGAACCCGACCGACAGGGAAAAAAAGGGGCGCAAGCGCAGTCTGCTCGTCGACGGGCGTGGAGTCCCGCTGTCGATCGCCGTCAGCGGCGCCAACGTGCACGACTCGAAGCTTCTGGATCGAACCCTGGCTCAGATCGCGGTCCCGCGTCCTCAGGCCACGTGGAGTAGTCAGCAGTATCTCTGCCTGGACGCCGGTTATGTGGGCTATCCGGTGAGCAAAATCGCCCGCAAACACGGTTATTACCTGCGCGTGAAATCGCGCGCGGAAGAGCGGCTGCTCAAGTACCGGTACCCGGACTCCAAACCCCGCCGCTGGGTGGTGGAACGGACCCACTCCTGGCTCAACCGCTACCGCAAACTGCTGGTCAGCTTCGAAAAGACAGAAGCCAGCTACATAGCCTTATTGCAATTGGCGGCCGCCCTGATCTGCTGGAGAAAGACCCTGATTATTTACGGATAAGTTCTTAGCCCCCCGGGGAAAGTTCTTTCAAACTGACCCACTACCCCATGCTGCGCCTGTACCGCGTCGGCGTGTAGCATTGGCAGAGTGCTCAATCGGCAGCCCTCGCTGCGGCCAATTCTGGCCCCTGCCACACGCGCCGGTTGAACGCAAGATTCACCGGAGGAATCCATGCTCAAGGGATTTCGAGATTTTATTTTTCGCGGTAACGTAGTCGACTTGGCAGTGGCCGTGATCCTGGGCGCGGCCTTCAACGCGATCATAGCTTCCCTGGTAGCCGATGTGTTGAACCCGTTAATTGCCGCCACCATCGGCAAGCCCGATTTCAGCAGCGTCATTCTGCAAGTCGGCGGCGGGCAAATCAAGGTGGGTAACTTCCTCAACGCGGCCGTTTCGTTCCTCATCGTGGCCGTGGTGGTGTATTTCGCTGTCGTTGTGCCCATGAACGCACTGCAGGCGCGGGCGAAGAAGCCCGAAGAAGCAGCCGCTCCCACCACAAAATCCTGCCCGGAATGTCTGAGCGAGATTCCGTTAGCCGCGCGCCGCTGTGCGCACTGTGCACAGCCCGTCGGCTGAGCACGGATTCACTTCGCTCGAAGGGCCCGCTCGATGAACCTCCGCGCTTCATCTGCGTTTGTTCTCCTTGCCTGGTTCTTGGTTCTGGGATCGTCTTCCCGCCCAACACCGGCGCAGGCCGCCCGGCAAGGAGGCTTTGGCTTTACTAATTTCAGCGCGGAAGCAAAGCTTGAAGAAAAGTTTCTCGCCGTGCCCGACGCCAAACTGGCTGGCGAGGAACTCAAGACCCTCACCGCTGAGCCGCATCTGGCCGCAACGCCCGAGGACTACAAAACCGCCGAATATGTGGCGCGCAAATTCCGCGCCGCCGGGCTCGAAACGCAGATCGTTCCCTATCGCGTGCTCCTCAACCAGCCGAAAGTCATCCACGTCGAGGCCTGGGACGAGGTCGGCCATCCGCTCATGACCGGCCTCACGCGGGAGCACGTGAACGGCGATCCTCAGCAGGACGACCCGCGCATCGTAATGCCCTTCAATAGTTCTTCAGGCTCCGGCGATGTAACGGGCGAGGTCGTCTACGCCAATTATGGGCGGCTTGAAGATTTCAATGAGCTCGCCGCGCAGCACATCGATCTCCACGGCAAAATTGTGATCTGCCGCTACGGCATCAACTTTCGCGGCGTAAAGGTCTACCTGGCCGAGCAGCGCGGCGCCATCGGCGTTCTGCTTTACTCCGATCCCCAGGACGACGGCTACTACAAAGGCGACCCTTATCCCATCGGTCCCTGGCGTCCCGACACCAGCGTGCAACGCGGTTCGGTGCAGTATCTCTTCCGGTACGCGGGCGATCCCGAAACTCCCGGCGTCGCCTCCACGCTCGAACTGCCCGATTCCGCCCGCATCAAGAACATCACAGGGCCCGACGGCAATCAGCCGCGCATTATTTCCATTCCTCTCAGTTCTCACGACGCGGCGCCGATCCTGCAGGCGCTCAAAGGGCCGGGCGCGCCGCAAGGCTGGCAAGGAGCGCTGCCTTTCCGCTATCACCTCGGTCCCGATGGCGTGAAAGTTCACCTCGTCTCCCAGCAGGACTACCAGCGCCGCATCATCTGGGACGTCATCGGAAAGATCAAAGGCTCCGAGGATCCTGACGCATGGGTCATCGTCGGCAATCACCGTGATGCATGGGTCTATGGCGCGGTCGATCCTTCCAGTGGCACCGCCGCCATGCTCGAGGCGGTTCACGGCCTCGGCGCGCTGCTTCGTCAGGGCTGGCGCCCTCGCCGCACCATCCTCTTCTGCAGTTGGGACGCCGAGGAGGAGGGCCTCATCGGCTCTACCGAATGGGTCGAGCAGCAGGGCCGCACCCTCGACCGCGCCGTCGCCTACTTCAACGTCGATGTTGCCGTCTCCGGCCCGAAGTTCTCCGCCTCGGCCGTGCCCTCGCTCAAAGATTTTATCCGCGACGTAGCCCGCTCGGTTCCCAGCCCGGTGGCCGGCTCTGTTTTTCTTCAGTGGCATCTCAGGCCATCCGGCCCCGAAGAGCATCGCGAATCGAACGCGCCGCCCATCGAGGGCGAAGAAGTCCACGTGGGCGATCTTGGCTCGGGATCGGACTTCACGCCCTTCCTGCAACACGCCGGTGTCCCTTCGACAGACATCGGCTCCAGCGGCCCCTACGGTGTTTATCACTCCGCATTCGACGACATGGCCTGGTACACCGCGAACGCCGATCCTGACTTCGTCTATCTGCAGGAGATGGCGCGCGTCCTCGGCCTTGAAGCCCTGCGCATGGCCGACGCCGACGTGCTGCCCTACGACTATGTCACCTATGCGCGCGAAATCTCCGCGTACATCCAGGCGGCAAAGCGCAAGGCCGCCGACGACGGCCTCGGCTCTCTCGACTTCGCTCCCGCTGAATCCGCCGCATCGCGTCTCGCCGCTGCCGCCGGGCGCGCCCATGCCCTTCAATCCGCCCCATCCGGCGATCTCGTCCAGTTGAATCTCGCCCTTCGCCAAACTGAAACAGCGCTGCTCTCGCCCGCCGGCCTCCCCGGCCGCCCGTGGTATCGCCACACCATCTACGCGCCCGGCGAATTCACCGGCTACTCCGCCGTCGTCATCCCCGGCGTTAACGAGGCCATCGACGCCCGCAACCCAACCCTTGCCGCGCAGCAGTCGGCCGTTCTGGCGCAGGCCCTCGACCGCGCCGCAAATGCCCTCTCAACCGCCCGCTGATCCCGCCTGCGCGCCGGAAATGAGCCCCGTTAATCTCCTTTTTATCAACCAGTTGCAAGCGCTCTCCCGCCAACAGGCCATGCCCTCCCACCGAGGAGTCATTCCCCTTCGTTGCGTTGCGGCGCTATGGTCCTTTCGCAAGCTGATTGTGTTGAAAAACGGCGCAGCAGCCTGCCCGCAGTAGCAACGTGTATGGAGTGTTTCCTTCATGGTTGACTTGCTTCTTGCCTTGGCCTTTGTTGCGATGATTCTTTCGCCCCCAATTGTGGCGACAGTCCGTCGGGGCCGAACGCACGAGCGCGACAACTGAAGAAGGAACTCCTTGGGGGGTTCCAATGGTTGACCTGGTCATCGAACTCGCTCTCATCGCGATGGTCCTTCTGCCGCTCATCGCTACTTCGCTGCAACCGGCCCGCGCCGTCCAGCGCAACGGCTCGGGATCGCTCTCAACGCGCCGCCGCGCCAACTGACGCGCCCGCCTCGCCCTCCCACTCCCACTCCCTCTCCGCGTGCGCCTCTCGTTCCCTCGGTCCCTTGTTCCCTTGGTCCCTGCCTCATTTGACCCCGCGCCTTGCGCCTCGTATCGTTAAGGATGGAGCACCATGAAGCTTTCCCCGAACACCCTCCGCATCGGCACTGCCGTCGCCGTCATCCTCGGCACCATTGGCTGGCTGGCCTACTCCGGCTACAGCTCCAATAAGAGCTATTACGTCACCATCGCCGAGCTCGGCGGCATGGGCGACAAGGCCTATCACAGCAATCTCCGCGTTGAGGGCTTCGTTCAGCCCGGCTCCATCGAGCAGAACGGCACCCACGTCGACTTCGTCCTCAACGAGTACGAGAGCCATTCGCCCAAAGCCGCCAGCGGCCATCTCCTCAAGGTCGCCTACAAGGGAACCGAGCCGCCCCCCGACACCTTCAAAGACGACGCGCAGGCTCTTGCTGAAGGCACCTATGGCCGCGACGGCGTCTTCCACGCCACGGTTCTTCAGGCTAAGTGCGCCAGCAAATACGCTCCGCAGCAGCCCGGCGCAACGCCCTCCACCCCGGCCGCTCCGTCCACATCCAAACCGGCCACTGCATCGGCTCCGGCGTCCGCGCCTCCCGCCTCCGCCCAAAACGCCGCCACCCAAACCGCCGCAAATTGACCGAATGAACGCGAACGCCACCGAAGCCGGCCGCTCAACCCTCTGCGCTCGGCCCGATAACGCGCGACTCGTCCAGGTATCCAAGCTTTTCGGCAGCTTTGCCGCTCTCCGCCAGGTTTCGCTCTCGCTCGAATCCGGCCGCTGCTATGTCCTCCTCGGCGAAAACGGCGCCGGCAAGTCCACGCTCCTGCGCATTCTCGCCGGCCTTCTCCGTCCCACGCACGGCACGGTCCAGGTCTTCGGCAACTCCCAGCCCCACCAGGTCCGCGCCCGCATCGGCTACATGAGCCACGCGCCCATGCTCTACGACGAGCTCACCGCCCAGGAAAATCTCCGCTATTTCAGCAGTCTGTATCCCGGTCGCCCCTGTCTCACGCCCGCCGAAGCTCTCCGCCAGGTCGGCCTCGACCCCGATCTCAACCGCCTCTTCGGCCAGTACTCGCAGGGCATGCGCCAGCGCACCTCGCTCGCCCGCGTTCTCCTCTCCGTTCCCGAGCTGCTCCTCCTCGACGAGCCCTTCTCCAACATGGATGTCGAAAGCGTCCGTCAGATGGTCGCGCTCCTCGCCAGCTTCCGTCACTCCGACCGCACCATCGTCCTCACCACGCACCAACGCGAGCTCGCCGCCCCCATCGCCGACTTCGTCATCACCCTCCACGCTGGCCGCGTGGCCTCAGTCGATCGGGGGGCGACTCAACGTGATTCGTAAACGAGGTTCATGCCAGGGGCAAAGCTCGTATCGGGAGCGATGTTTGTATCAGGGCACGACCGGGGCACCCACCCAGTGGGTGGGTCGCGTGCCGAAAGACTTCGAAAAAATGATGGGCTTTAGCCCCTGCGGAACCACAGCGAAAGCGGCCGGCACATTTACGGTCCGAACAGCGGCCTCAAGCTATGCTCACCGCAGCGGCTGTGCGGAAAGGGCAGCGTCATGAAGACCAACGGCGCGCGCTTCCTTGAATCCCTCGGCATTCCTTTCGAGCTCCGCGAGTACGAGGTCGATCCCCATAATCCCGACGATCTCACCGCCATCGCCGTCGCCAAAAAAATCGGCATGCCCGCCGAGCAGGTGTTCAAAACGCTTTTGACCACCGGGGTCCCCAGCGACAGGTCATCGTCGCTGGGGTGGGCGACTGACGGCTCACATGCCTACGTCTTCGCCGTCATCCCCGGCGACGCTGCTCTCGACTTCAAGAAGCTCGCGCGCCTCGCCGGGTGGCGCAAAGCCGAAATGGCTCCCCTCAAAGACGTGCAGCCGCTCACCGGCTACATCCGCGGCGGCGTTACCGTCTTCGGCGTCAAAAAGCCCTACCCCGTCTTCGTCGACGAAACCGCCATCCTCTTCGATCACATCAGCGTCTCTGCCGGAACCCGCGGTACGCAGTTGATTCTCGCGCCCGGCGACTATCTCCGCGCCGCCGCCGCAATCGGCCAACCCGTCCAAACCGCCGACCTCACCAAAGACACCAAACCGTCTTCCCCGGAGGGCCACAGCGAATGACCCGCGCCCTCTTCACTCATCTCACAACTGAGGTTGCCCCGTCCTTTCGCGTTTCTTGCAAAAGTTTGGGACATCCCTCTTCATTCTTGGCTCTTGACCACACATCAAAACTGAATTGTCATCCTGAGCGGAGGTCGCCTGAGCGACCGGAGTCGAAGGATCTGCGGTTGTTCTTCGGCCAACTTCGGACCCACGACGCTCCGGCGAGAAGCACCGCCGACCCTTCCAGAAACCCCTCCCGCGAGGGCTCCCAATGACCCGCGCCCTCTTCACGCATCTCGCCAAAGATCTCCGCATCGAGTGGCGCACCCTCGACGCCATGATCTCCATGATTTTCTTCTCCGGCCTCGTGGTCGTGCTCTTCTCCATCGCCTTTGATCCCCGCGGCGCATTCTCGCAGCAAATCGCCGGCGGAGTCCTCTGCGTGGCCACCATGTTCGCCTCGGTCAGCGCTCTCAATCAGGCCTGGGCCCGCGAAATCCGCCACCAGGTCATGGACGCGCAGCGCATGGTCCCCTCGCCGGGCGCTGAGCTCTTCCTCGCCAAGACCATCGCCAACTTCCTCTTCGTCTCCATCGTCCAGATCATCCTCGCGCCCTTCTTCTTCGTCTTCTATAACCTTCACATCGCTGGCCAGGCCTGGCAGTTGGCCCTTGTTCTCCCCCTCGGCACCTGGGCTCTGGTCGTCAACGGAGTCTTTTTCGCCGCCCTCTCCATCGGCAGCCGCAATCGCGAGTTCCTCCTCTCGCTCATCCTCTTTCCCATCTTCATTCCCGCTCTGCTCGCCATGGTCCAGGCCGTCACCGCCATCCTCACCGGCGACAGCGACCCCACCCTATGGATCAAGATGCTCCTCGGCTACGACATCATCTTCACCACCGCCAGCCTGCTGCTCTTCGACATCGTCTTCCACGCCGAATAGCCGCGACCTGGCTTCAAGGATTCGCCGTTTAGCTACACCATCACTCCGAGCCAACCCCACCGACCACCGCGCAACAACCGGGGATTCGGCACGGAGCTCTATTTGCCGGCCTGCGCTACCAGCAACCCATTAAGCGCTTGGGGACGTGGTGCTAGACTTTCCCACATACTTCTGAGGCCAGCGATGGATCGGAACGAAGAAATTGAACGGGCCATTCGGCAGCGAGACATCGACTCCATCGTTGCGCTCATATTTGACAGTGAAGGGCCGCGCGTCCGGCCCGGCTTCAGCACAGAAACCGAGCTTTGGGACTTCAAAAGTGGCTGTCCGCGTCCCGGCAAGGAACCAGACGACCTGGCGGGCTGGAGCAATCTTGCCGTAGACGTGCTTGCCTTTCACAACAAGAGAGGCGGTCTGATCGTCTTCGGTATTCGCGACCACGATTTGAAGTTCTGCGGCGTGAAGCACCGGCTTGACAGCAAAGCTTTCAACGACCAGCTACGCAAGTTCTTGAGCGACCGCATCTGGGTTGAGTTTTATAGATTATTCATTCAACCAGATCAAGCTTACTTGGGTATCGCTGTGGTATCGCCGCGCGGCCCCGCCTTGGAGCGATTTCGGTCGGATGCTCCTGCCCAAACTGGCCCTCGATTTCGCAGAGGCGAGTCAGCAATTCGCGAGGGAGACTCGAGTAGGATACTGCAGCAGGACGCCGCAGATGCGTTGACCCGACAGATTGCCGTTCCATTCCTAAACCAGACGTACACGGTGAACGAACCGTACTTTCGTATACTCAGCCCCGAATACACGCAGTTCGTCGAGAGACCTGCCCCGTGCCGGGAAATTGAAACGGCGCTGAAGGATCCGCGCTCGGCGGTTGCTGCATTGGTCGGCATCGGCGGCACTGGCAAGACTGCCCTTGCCACATGGGCAACAATTCGCGCCTACGAAAGAAAGGATTACGCCTTCATCGCTTCAATTACGGCGAAGGATCGCGAACTAACATCAACTGGGATTCGCGCCTTGGAGCCAAGCCTTACAAGCTTTGAAGCGTTGCTGGACGCAATCTTGGATGTTCTTGGCTTCCCAGAGATAAAGAATGAACCGCCCGCTAGTAAGGAGCAAGAAGTGCGGGCCCTGTTGGAGAAAAGCAATGGACTCCTTTTTGTAGACAACCTGGAAACCGTGGACGACGCGCGAATCATCCAGTTTCTAGACACATTGCCAGTAGGGGTTCGGGCTCTGACCACATCGCGGCGCAGTTCAGTCCGCGTCTCGGTATACCCAGTCTCACTTGGGGCGCTCACTGACGAGGAGCTAATTGCCTATATCGGATCGTTGGCCTCAAGCCCCGGCCTTAACTACGCAGCCGAACTCAGCAGCGCTGAACGCATCCGCATCGGCCACGCGTGCGACGGGCTACCGCTTGCGGTCAGGTGGAGCCTTGTGAGGTCTAAATCTGCCGCAGAAGCGCTGGCGACGTCGGAAGCAATCACGGCAACGAACAGGAAGGGCGAAGAACTTCTCGAATTCTGCTTCCGCCGTGTATTCGATGCGATGATCGGCCCTGAGCAGGGCGTGCTGCAGGTCCTGGCGCTATTCCAGAGACCCCTCCCGGCCGAGGCCATTATCGTAGGATCCGGGGTACCTGCCCAAAAGGTCACTGACGCGATCGACGATCTGTTTGCGGACTCAATGATCAAGCGCCTGTTCGACCCAGACAGGAATGACTACTGCTACACGTTGTTCCCCGTCACGCGCGCATTCATCGCTGCGCACATGAATCGTCAGCAAGGCCTCGCCGACAACATGCGCGAGAGAATGGCCGCGTGGTTTGAGGCCAAGGACGTATCTGACCCCGCAGAAAGGCTAGTAGTCCGAGAAGTCCGCCAAGGAAAGGGAGGATCGGAAACGGCGCTCATCGATCTTGCGCAGGCGGCAGAGCGCCGGGGAGAAATTGGAAGCGCTGAGACCATGTACCAGCAAGCGCTCCACCGAAACCCAAGCAGCTGGAGGGCGGCACGGGCATCCGCCGAGTTCTATCGTCACAAGATGCAGAACACAACTGAGGCGCTTAGACTCTACGAGAAGGCGGCTGGCAATGCACCGCGCCGAGGACCGGACCGCGCCCTGATATTCCGCGAATGGGGCATGTTGCTGAGGGATTCAGGTGACCCCGAAGCTACTGACCTCGCGATCAGAAATTTTGAAACCGCTCTGTCGGAAACGCCGAACGACGTGCTTGCAAAACATGCCCTTGCCCATATGTTCAGCCGAAAAGGAGCACATCAACGCGTTATCGAGTTGCTCGAACCGTTGGCAACCCACACCAGCCGTACCACACGACAGAAGGCCGCTCCCCTTCTATTGGACGCATATAGGGCAACAGGAGAAATGCTGAAGGCTGCTAAGCTGAAGGCGCAAGTTGAGCTGGACGCGACCGCCACTCCCTCCGGCCTATAGCCTCTCCCGGCGCCGCCGTCCTCGGCTGTTGCCCGGGGTTTTGGCGGTGGTGGAATGCCCTCTTAGCCAGAGACCGGAATTTACCCGTCGCCAAAAGGTCTAAGCGCTCCTTGAAGCGTGATTAGTCCTGATGAACGCCCACGTCGCAAGGAGGCCCCTCACCTTTCGCGACGCCCACGCCTTCTCCCCTCAGCCCCTGTTTTCTCGTTCCCTTGTTCCCTGCTTTTCTGATCCCTGATCCCTGTCGTGTCAAGCCCTCCGCCGCTCTCACCCCTCCGCATCCCCTTGATTCCACGCCAGATCTTTTTCTTCCGAAGTTTGCCGGTAATTTCGCCCCTTCGGCGCATACTCGAAGCAAATCGAAACTCCAGGGCCGGAAGGGAACTGACCACTAACCACCGACCACTGACCACTGATCACCGGTAAGCCCTTTGTTATCAAATATGGAGGTATGCGGAGGTACGTATGGAGGTATGGACGGTCTCGTAAGTTCTTTGTTATCAAATATGGAGGTATGGCATACCGGAGGAGGGGGGCCCCCCTCAAATAGGCCTTGAAAGTCACATTCCACCGCACCGGCCACCCTCACCCCGCGCACGCGGCGGCCCATCCCGGCTCCTCGCCTTTCTCCGCGTCGGCCTCTATTGCCCGCAGCAAGCTCCGCATCCGTTCAAACTCCGTTCGCCCCCTGAGCGGCAGCAGCCGCGGGTCACCAAGCGTTTGGAAAAACCACGGGCAGCGATTTTCGTTCGCAATGCGCAGCACTTCAAGCGCGGCTTCGTCCTCGTCCATCGCCACATGCGTTGCGGCATCGAAGGTGTTCATCACGAAGCGCTCCCGGCTCAGCCATTGCAGCCGCTCCAGCAGCGTTCGCGCCTCTTCTTTGCGCCCCGCGCACGCCAGCGCGTACGCGTGCACCGACGTTGCCAGGTCGAAGTGTGCCGATCGCGATTCCAGCGCGCGCGCCAACTCCACGGCTCGCGCAGACTCGCCGTTGAAGGCGAGAATGATCGCGCCATACAGATGAGCGCCGTCGTGCTCGGTGAACTGCGAGATCGCCTTGCGAATCTGCTCCACGCTCGCTTCGGCTTCCCCGGCCAGGTGCAGCGCCCACGCCAGCTCCGCCTGCAGCCACGGCGAATACGGATCGGCCTGAATCGCCGCGCGCAACGCATCCAGAGCCTCGTCGAACCGGTGCCTGCTGAGCAGGAACATCGTGCGCACCCGCGTGATCCACGGATCGTGCGGCAGATGCGCGGATCGCGCGAACGCGTCGAGAGCCGCGCGCAGATTCCTGTCCATATGAAACCGGACCCATCCCAACGCCGGCAGCAAAGCATCCGCGTTCCCCGCCGACTCCGGAATTTGCCCCGCCGCTTTCCGCAACACGCTCGCCACGGCCGTCGCTGGCATAAACCCGTAAAGCGCCTGCATTACGCAAAGATGCGCAAGGTCCGCGCGGGCGGCGATGAACGATGGATCCAGTTCGATCGCCCGTTGCAACCGGCCCATCGCATCCTGCATCCGGTGCCGTTCCAGCGACTGCCACTCATGATGCGCGCGCAAATAGAGCTCGTATGCTTCGCCCTGATGCGGCGATGCCTCGTGCGCAACTTCGGCCGCCGCAACGGCTGCGATGGAAACGCCGCCGGATTGGATCCGGCTGGTCACGCGGCTCACCAGCTTCCGCTCGAGCACGATGATCCGGCCGCGCTCGACCATCAGATCTTCGATCCAGAGCTGTGCGCCATCCGCAACCCGGATCATCTCGGCCCGCAGCCGCACGCGCTCCGGCGTCGCGAGTAGAACGCCGTTGAGAACAAGATCCGCCTCGAGCGCCTTGCCAATCTCATGCGCGGTTAGTCCCCGCCGCGCCAGCGTGAACACTGAGTCCCGCGCCACCACCGACGCCACTGCGTATTCGGCGTCGCTCAACCGCTCCATTGCTGCCTCGGCGATCGCCGAACCAAGATATTCGGGAACGCCGTACCCGCCGCCAAACGGCAGAATGGCCAGCCGCGGCAACGCGCCCGCTGGCCGCGCGTCATTCGTCTGGATAGCAGCGGAGATTCGGTATCCGCGTTTATAGACGCCCTCAATGCAATCCGCGGGTTGCAGCCGCTCCCGGAGCGACGCAATGCACTTCGCGACGACCTCGCTCGAAGCGTGCTCTTCGCCCCAAATTGCCCGCTTCAGCTCCGAAGGGCTCACGATCCCGCCTGCTCGCGCGAGCAGCAGCCGCAGAACCGTCGCTTCCTCCGCCGACAGGTGCACCGGCGTCTCCCCGCGCAGGAACGTCCCATCGGCCTCGAGCCTGAAGCCGGCAAACCAGAAGCGAAGCGGCGGCGCATCCGCAGGCGCCGGCGATGAATGGTTCATAGAAACCAACGCAGTTCCGTGGAATCCTCTCAAGGCCAGCCGGAATCGAGATCAACCCTCTCGATCCATCGCCGGCATCAGCAACGAGGGTTCACACTTCAATCATCCGGGGAAGGCAAAACCATGACAACAAAAGGAGGCTTTCACACAGCATGAATCTGGGACTCAAACGTGGTAGCGATCGGTCTTCCCAACAAGCATGTCGATGCATCGATTATCCACCTCGCCTGAGGCGCGAGACCGGAGCTTGACGGGCTTTTTAGCGCTGAAGGTAATCCGCTGCAAGTTACCCCGCAGTCGACGATCTCCGACTCCGCACGCCGTGCTAATCGCAAACAACTATCAGCTGTCTTCACGCTTTGCCGATCACCTTGGCCAGCGTTGCGCCAATTTCGGCCGGCGAAATCACCACATGAATCCCTGCCGCGGTCATGGCCGTCATCTTGTCGGCCGCCGTCCCTTGCCCGCCGCTGATGATTGCTCCGGCGTGCCCCATACGGCGCCCCGGAGGCGCAGTCTGTCCAGCAATGAATCCCACCACCGGCTTCCTCACGTGCTTCTTCACAAACTCCGCCGCCGCTTCCTCCGCCGAGCCGCCAATCTCGCCAATCATGATGATGGCTTCGGTCTCCGGATCGTCGTTGAGCAACCGCAGCGCATCGATGTGCGTCGTGCCGATGATCGGATCGCCGCCGATGCCGATGGCCGTCGACTGCCCAATCCCTCTCTGCGTGAGCTGATGCACAGCCTCATACGTCAGCGTGCCCGATCGCGAAACAATCCCGATCGATCCTTCCTTGTGAATCCGCCCCGGCATAATGCCGATCTTCGCCTTTCCCGGCGAAATCACTCCCGGGCAATTGGGCCCGACCAGCCTCGACTTCGACGTCTTCAACTTGGCCCACACCTTCACCATGTCCAGCGTCGGAATCCCCTCGGTGATGCAGACAATCAGCGGAACCCCTGCGTCCTCAGCTTCGAGAATCGCGTCAGCGGCAAACGGCGGCGGCACAAAGATCATCGTCGCGTTGGCGCCCGTCTTCGCCACAGCCTCCGCCACGGTATTAAACACCGGCCAGCCCTCATGCGTCGTTCCGCCCTTGCCCGGCGTTACGCCGCCAACCACCTTCGTGCCGTACTCTGCGCAGCCCTTGGCGTGGAACGTGCCTTCCTTGCCGGTAATTCCCTGCACGATCAGCCGTGTATTGTTGTCGACTAAAACCGCCATATCTATGCTCCCGCCGCCGCGGCCACAACCATCTCCGCTGCCTCTTTCATCGTTGCACCCACCTGGAAGTTCAATCCCGACTCTTTCAGAATCTTTCGTCCTTCTTCCACGTTCGTGCCCTCGAGCCGCAGCACTATCGGCACTTTCACGTGCAGATTTCGCGCCGCCGCCACCACGCCCGTCGCCAGCCGGTCCACGCGCAGAATACCGCCAAAGATATTGATGAAGATGGCCTTCAAGTTCTTGTCGGAAAGCAGGATCTCGAAGGCGTGCTCGATCTGTTCCTGCGTCGCGCCGCCGCCCACATCCAGAAAATTCGCTGGGCTGCCGCCGGCATACTGAATAATGTCCATCGTCGCCATCGCCAGGCCCGCGCCGTTTACCATGCAGGCGATGGTGCCGTCCAGCCTGATGTAGTTCAGCGCGTACTTGCTCGCCTCCACCTCCAGCGGATCCTCTTCGGCCACGTCGCGCAACGCCTTGATGTCGGGGTGGCGGAAGAGCGCGTTGTCGTCGAAGGTAATCTTGGCGTCGAGCGCGAAAAGCCCGCCATCGGTCGTCGTGATGAAAGGATTGATCTCAACCAGCGACGCATCCGCTTCAATGAAAGCTTTGTACAGGCTTTGGAAAAAGTTGACCGCCTGGTTGATCTGCGTGGCCTTGAGCCCCAGCGCGAAGGCCAGCTTGCGCGCTTGCCACGCGCCGAAACCGACTGCCGGATCAATCGTCTCCTTAAAGATCGCTTCTGGAGTCTTCGCCGCCACTTCCTCAACTTCCATCCCGCCGGCCTGCGACGCCATGAACACCAGCTTGCCCTCGTTCCGGTCAAGCACGATGCCAAGATAGAGCTCGCGCTCGATGGCCGCGGTCTCTTCGATCAGCAGCCGCTGCACTTTTTGTCCCTGCGGCCCGGTCTGATGGGTCACCAGCGTCATGCCCAGGATGTTCTTGCTGTGCAGTTCGGCGTCCTCGCGCGACCTGGCCACTTTCACGCCGCCGCCTTTGCCGCGGCCTCCCGCGTGAATCTGCGCCTTTACCACCACTCCCGGAGCGCCCTCCGCGAACAGCTTGCGCGCCACTGCGGCGGCTTCCTCAACGGTGGCGGCCACCTCGCCTTTGGGCACGGCGACGCCATACTTCGCCAGGATTCCCTTTGCTTGATATTCGTGGATTTTCAACGGATAAATGACCTCGACCGATTCTCAGATTACCACGCAGAATTCCTGCGGAATCAGAATGATCCCAGACGCATTTCAACCTCGGCGGAGACAATTGCTCGAGAAGTCGCGAGGGATTACAACGCGCGGCGTGAGCGGAATCGCGATTCGACAAAACTCCACGCTTTGCTCCAGACGAACGCTGCTTTCGCATCCCAGCCTCCGATTCGTCTCTCCGGCCCGGCTCTGCAATACTTCTTTCATGTCTCTGGTGAAGGACCTGCTTCGCCCACTGGCCGAGGATGGCGCCGCGCTCACCCGCGAGCAGGCTGCCCAAGTGCTTGAGGAGATCCTCGCTGGCGGCGTGCCGGAGGTGGAGACCGCGGCTCTGCTGGCAGTCCTCGCCACGCGCGGCGAGCAGTCTCCCGAACTGGCGGGCTTTGTTGACGTCATGCGCCTGCACGCAGTCCCACTGCCCTTTTCCGAAACGGAAAGAGCGGAGCTCGTCGACTGCGTCGGCACTGGAGGCGGCGGGCCGCAGACCTTCAACATCTCGTGCGGGGCCGCGCTCGTTGCCTCAGCCGCCGGAGCTCGCGTCGCCAAGCATGGCAACCGCGCCGTCACTTCGCGCTGCGGCGCTGCCGATGTCCTCGAAGCTCTCGGCGTGCCCATCAACCTCTCGCCTGAGCTGGCCGTCGAATGTCTCCGCGAAACGGGCTTCGTCTTCCTGTTCGCGCCGCTTTATCATCCGGCCATGAAAGCCCTCGGACCGCTTCGCCGCGCGTTGGGCTTCCGCACTATCTTCAATCTCGTCGGTCCGCTCACCAATCCCGCCCACGCGCGCACGCAGGTCGTCGGAGTCCTCGCCCCAAGCCGCGTTTTGCTCGTCGGCCGCACGCTCGCCGCGCTCGGAGCCAGACGTGCCTTCGTCGTCCACGGCACGGACGGCATCGACGAGCTCACCACCACTGGTGAATCTGTCGTGGCCCGCATCGAGGAGTCCGAGACCGGCGAGCCGCAACTCAAGGCCGCGCGCATCACGCCGGAGATGGCCGGGCTGCCGCGCGCCACAATCGATCAGTTCACCGGCGGCGACGTGGCCAACAACAAAGCGCTGCTTTATGACGTGCTCACAGGCATTTCCGGCGCGCGCCGCGACGTGGTTTTGCTCAACGCTGCGGCTGTATTAGTCGCCGCAGGCCTCGCCGGCGATCTGAAACAAGGCGTCGCCATGGGCGCCGAGGCCATCGACTCCGGCCAAACCGCCGCCACTCTCGCGAAGCTTCAACAGTTCGGCTCGAAGCAAGCGAGGCTCCAGTAAGTCCCAAAACCAATTAGCAGCTTTTTCTTTCAAGCGCCTCCTACAGCAGCCCCGACCGGCCTGCCATTTGCCGCGCAAAAAGCCAGGAGAGCATTGAAGCAGCAAGCGCTACTGCCACCCATCCGGCCGGTTCCAGCGCGCGCCCAGCAGCGGCGGTAAGATGCACCTGCGCAAACGAAATCTCTCTCGCGTTGGCCAAAACCACGCGCGCCAGCTCAAACCCACACCAGCCAAGAACTGCGGCCGCCAGCACGATTCCGGGCAGCGCGCGCAGCCACGGGAAAGGAATTGGCTTGGGCATTGCAGCCTCATCGCGCACGCGCTCCATCGTCGCCCCCAGAAAACCCGACGAGGGAATCAACTCCTCCTCGACCGCTAGGATCCGGTCAATCGCGTCGTGATCAGTCTCGCGGTTCACATTGGCTTTCATTGCAGGACCTCTTTCTTCGGCCGAAGCGTCGAGCTTAGTAGTGGCGTGCTTTGTTCGTTAAGTTGCGGGAACCGTTTTCTCAACAGTTCGCGGCCTCGCGCCAGGCGCGCCTTCAGTGTTCCCTCGGGCAGCCCCATGGTGCGCGACGCGGCAGCCACATCCATCTCGTGAAAGTAGTAGAGGACCACCGGCTCGCGATAGCGCATGGGCAAGGCCAGCACTGCTCTCCTCACAGCTTCGTGGCTTTGCTTCTCGGCCAGGCCATCGTGCTGCGTGGCAGGGCCGGCCGGCTCGGCCACTTCTTCCAGAGGCACATTAACTGCTGGAAACCGCTGCAGCTCGGAGCGAAACACATTCGCCGCAAGCGCGAACAGCCAAGTTGAAAAGCTTGACTCGCGCCGCCATCCGGCAAGACCGCGCCAGGCCCGCAGAAAGGCCTCCTGGGCCATCTCTTCGGCGCGGCCCCGGTCGCGGCAGTAGCGCCAGGCCATATTGACCAGCGGCCCCTGCCAACGGCGAACAATTCCCTCGAAGGCCTGCACATCGCCGGCCAGGACGCGCCCCACATCGGCCAGGTCTTCTTCGGCGCTGATCGCGGCGTGCATCTCGAAAAGCGCTCCTCTCGAACCTGTGAGACAGTTTCTAGCCGGCCCCGGTTGCATTTTCTCTTGAAAATCTTCCTGTAGAGATTATGCAACCGGACGCCGCCTCCTCATGTCGCACCAATCGCAAGGGGGAAATCCCCGGCGAGGAGGAAAGGATGTTCTCAGGCAACGATTCACAGATGTTTGCGTTTCTAGTTCCGATCGTGGCCATCGTGTCGGTGTTCACATTCGTCATCGTGGTCCATTGGGTCGATAGCCAGCGGAAGGAGCGCGAGGCCTATTACAAAACGGAAACCCTCCGCCGGGTAACTGAAGCCTCGGGCGAAGGGGCCAAAGCAGCCCTCGAATTGATGCGCGAGGATGAGCGGCTCAAGCAGATCAAAACCCGCGAGGGTATGAAGATCGCCGGCCTGGTCAACATTGGCGTAGGAGTGGCCCTGCTGATCTTCCTGCGGGCTTTGCTTGCCGGGACCGAGATCTACCTCTGCGGACTCATTCCCGGCCTCATTGGCGTCGGTTTCCTGGTGTACGTGTACTTTCTCGCTGCGCCGGTGGAGTAAGAACTTGGGCTTGGCGCGCGGGTGCAATTGCGCTCGCGCGCGCCGTTCCCGATCTCCGCCTCAGCGGTCCGCCCTGCGTTTGACGAACCAGCCGCAAGCTACGACAATAGAAGAGTTGTCCCGCCAAACGTGGGCCTGTGGCGCAGCTGGGAGCGCGCTTCCATGGCATGGAAGAGGTCGTCGGTTCGATCCCGACCAGGTCCACCAAATCCAAAGCGACAGTTTGGCAAACGATCCGGACCTTTACGCTCCGTGCATTCCCTCTCAAACGAAGAGGCCCGGGAGCGATGAACTCCCGAGCCTCTTCATTCGCGCAGCTTAAATGGTTGCGGGGGCTGGATTTGAACCAGCGACCTTTGGGTTATGAGCCCAACGAGCTACCGGGCTGCTCCACCCCGCACCTTCATCTTATCAAGCTGATGAACGTGGGTCAATCATGGGTCAGCAGAACGGCAGCACACATAGAGTTGCAATCAAATGTGATTCTTGAAGGATCTCATAATAGACATGGTGTGAAAGTCAGCGGTCGGCCTGAGACTTCAGCCTCGTTTGCCTGGGTCGCCTACATGTTCACATCCGTTGCGGACTCGTCGGGCTCACCTTCCACCGAGATGCGCAGCGAGCGCAGAAAGTGCAGGTCGTTGGGGGTGAATTTCCCCAACTCGCCTTCACTTAATTCCTCCGCCCCGGCGGCGTCAGTCCCTTTTCCTGAGACCTCGTTCAAACCGATCGTAGCTTCGAGCATCAGCAGCACATCGAATCCGTGCTTGCGGATGTCCTGCACCACGCCGGCGATCTGCTCGCTCTCAATCACCGACTCATGGATGGCCTCGCCCAGTTGCTGAATCAGTTCACGCAGACGGGATGTCACAGCTACCTCCATGAGCGGCGCTCCCGCGGGATCGGATTGCGGGTCGCAGCGCGGAATCTCTTTACCTTACTTCCATTCAGGTTCGAGAGCAACCCGGGACCCGCGCCTGTCCGCGAAAAGTACCGTGAGCCGCTGCTAACATCATAAACGGAATGAGACCGCGAAACATCGGCCGCGCACTGGGCGTCGGCGTTCGCATTGCTGGGCGCATTGTTGGCCAGTGGATTGCCGGCCCCGCGGAATCCGCCGCAAGCGCTCCTCAGGTCAACGCTCAATCCGTCGCAGCCGCCTCCGGCCCCATCATCCAGGCCCAGTCGCGAGGGCAAGCCGCCGGCAACATCGCAGCTCAAACCAGTCGCAACGTCAGCAAGGGAATCGGCGGCTTCCTGCGCCCATTTCGCCGCGTCGGTGGTATCGTCTGGCTCGAGGTCACCGGCACATTCTTCCTCTTGTTCGCAGCCGTTTTCGCCCTGCGCCTCTGGCAGAACTGGTCCGGAACAGGAAGAGTTTCGAGGGATTTTGCGATTGGCGCGGCGGTGGTTTTTCTCTACCTGGGAGTCAGTTCTTTCTGGCGGGCGCGGCACCGATAAGGACGACCCACAAGTGGAGTCTTTCGCATCGGCAGAATTGCCGCCCCAGCGGGCGACTGAGCGGGCTAACCTCTTCTAAAGGCCGCCGGGATCCACGTCCTCGCCGGTCGCGAACACCGCGCCATCAAACACGACGATCCGTTCTTTGCGAAGATTGGCTACGTCTTTGAGCGGGGAGTGCCGCGTGAGAATAAAGCGGCTAAGAAAGCCCGGCTTGATCCGCCCGAAATTCTCCTTGAACGCCAGCCTTTTTGACCCAGCTCCCGTGGCGGAGTTGATTACCGCCAGCGGCGAAAGCCCTGCTCGCTGCATCAATTCCAGCTCGTAGAGCAAACCCAGTCCATGGGCCACGCCGTAGGAGCCGGAGTCGCTGCCCGCGATGACCTGCACTCCCATGGCATGAGCCTTCACCAGGCTCCTGGCGTGCGCGTCGAGAATCCTCTTGAGATTCGCAACCACCTCCGCGTTCCAGCCCATGCTGCCCGCGTGGTCAACCTGTTTTTGCACGGGCGCAAAGGTCGGCACCCACGCGATCTCCCGGTCGCGCATCCTCGCGAGCTGATCGTCGCGGACAAAGAACCCGTGCTCGACTGAGTCCACGCCGCCGTCGATCACATGATCGATTCCGGCAGCTCCAGATGCGTGCGCCAGGGTTTGCTTGCCAAAGAGCTTTGCCGCCGCGACGAACTCCGCAATCCGCTCTGTTGACATTTGCGGCGCGGCCGTCACCGCACCCTTCTTGAAGTTGATAATCCCGGTCGGAATCAGTTTGATGCGGTCGGCCCCCGCCTTCACGCGCGCCTCCACGCACTGCCTCGGCGTCAAACATTCCTCAAGCGGTTCGGCCATGAAGGTGCCGTAGCGGCCGCGATGATGAATCGCTGCGCCGGGGCTGTCGACATACGGCATCAGCGGCCGGCCACCGCTTGAATAAAGCCTGCTCAGCGCCAGGCCCACGCCATCCTTGTCGCCGGCATCGCGCGCGGCTGCGATGCCCAGCCGCACCAGCCTCTCGAGCCGCTGCTGCGCATGGTCCAACAGCTCCGCGGGGCTCTGCTTCAGAAAGGCGGAGCGCTTGTTCGGATCCAGTTCGCCGCCTTCGAGGAAGAAATGCGTGTGCGCGTCCGTCAATCCTGGCAGCAGCGTGTACTGGGGCAGGTCGTGGTCAGGCTCCACATGGCCGGCGTTCAGCAATTCCCTCGGCGGCGAATCCGCACCGGCAAAGAGAATCGATTTCCTGTCGTAGACCACGTGCGCGTTGCGCAGGGGTGCGGCGCTCTCGCCGTCCAGCAGCGTTCCCACGCGCAGCCAGACGCGGCGGTCATCGGTCTCAGGGGAAATGAGATCAATTTCAGGCATGTTTCAAGGCCGTACTCAGATAATCGACGGGCTCGCCCTCCCTGCAAATCATCATGATGGCTTCGGCCTGCCGGAAGCCGGAGATCTCACTTGTCTCGCCCTCGCCTGGGCGGCCCTGCTCCAGCGCCTCGCGCAGCTTGGCCACCATGGGATGACCGGGCGGCAACGGCGCGGGAGTCTTCTCCGGATTCGCCAGCGCAAAATCCAGGCCCGCTTCCATCCCCAGCGTCAGGTATGCCTTCTCCAGATCGTCGCGGACCTCACGCGGCGTGCCCCACGCAAAATTCGAAAGGCCGACAATCATGTGCACGCCCTTCAAATCCGAGTCGGCGCTGATCAATCGCATCGCGTCGAGGCCAATGTTCACCAAACCGTATGTGTCCGCACCCACCGGCGCCAGGCCGGTATCGATGATGATCTGATCGTTTCGCCGGCCCGCCTTGGTCACCAGCAGTTCAACGAAATGCTTGGCTGCGCGATAGGAGTCTTGCGGATTCAGGCATTGCGAGGTCCCACCCGGCGCAAACGTCTCCGAGGCCATCACCACGGCGAGTGTGTCGTAGTGCTTCACCAGTTCCACCATCTCGTCAAGGCGCTCGCGCGAGGCAGCCAACGAATTCAGAATCGGCGGGCCACTCTTCTTCCGGTTGTAGTGGGCCAACGCAACCTTGTGGTAGTCGACCGACGGATTGTCGAATGCGATCGGCGTGGACGTAGCTTCCTGAATCGCCGGAATCACGTCCGGCAGAAAGTCGAGCATCTCCTGCCGGCGCACCTGAATCCGTTGCGTGCCGTCGATATTCAGCGTCAAATACTCCGCGCCCAGATCGGACTGCAGCTTAGCCAGTGCCCCGTAGCCCTTCGGATCGCGCGCGTTGAACGCCTTGCGCGCGCGGGCATAGGAGTTGTTCATCAATTCGCCGACAATGTGCAACCTTCTATTCATAGTTTTCTAGGCTCCGGTGTGGGAGGGGCGGACTCCGTCTTACTGGCCTCCCGTTTGGAATTGTGATCGCGGCCCAGCCATAGGTTCGCCCACGCCGAAGTTCCGCGCAGGCCCTGGTTTTGGACCACAGGCACGTGGTCGAGCAGCTTTTGGTCGCGGCCATCGTGTTTCAGGCGTTCGTAAGCGCGCAGCCAGATGCAATCGCCATATCCGTCTACCTCGCAGCGGCCTTCGCGCGTTCCGCCGCACGGGCCGTTACGCTGGTTTTTCGCGCACTGCGATTCGGGGCAAAGATACGCGGTGTCGGGCAGCGAGCAGTCGCCGCAATCCTTGCAGCGGTAGAGGATGGCCTTGCTCATTTCTTCAAGAGCTCGCAGCGGCGCAGGGCCCTGCATCGGGTTCCGCGCGCGCGCGCAGGCCTTCGCGCCCCAGCGGGCAAACGTTGTGCCGGGAGCAAACATCGCCGCGTGCGACAGTTTGGAGATTTGATAGACCGCTGTCACGTGCTTCGATGCAGCCCGCGGCCGTGGAGTCTCCGCAAGCGGATTGGCGAGTCCCGTCGCCGGATCTTCCGAGTAAAAGAAAAACTCTCCCGGCCGCGAGAATCGGATGTCGCGCGCGAACTGCTTCCAGTCGTCCGGCGCAAAGGCCCGCTCAATCTCAAGGATCCGTTCAATCGCCGGAAGGCTGTGCACTCCGCCGAGATAAACGCCGCGGAATCCGAGGCCGCGATAGATCGCGATCTGCTTTGCAGCGAGCTGAAGGAAGAAGGACTTTCCGCGGTCGGCCGATTCGCCCTGCTTCCGGCAAAGCTCCCACAGCGCCTCGCTCACCACCACGCCGGGAATCCTGCCCTCATGGAAAAGATCGGCCACGCGCGGGCTCAGCAGATACACGTTGCCAATCAGCGGCGTCTCCTTCATTCCGTGCGCGTTCATGTAGCAGCGCAACTCCGAGATCTTCCGCGAGTCGAATCCGATCTGGTTGATGATGAACTGCGCCCCGCACTCCACCTTCTTCCTGAGCTTGAAGTACTGCGGAATGACCTCGCCCTCGCGCAGCTTGAAGTTGGTGGTCACTGCTCCGATCGAGAACTGCGTCTTTTCCAGTTGCTCGCGCTTGCCGTTCGTCACCGCGCCGCGAAGCCCCTGGTTCATCTTTCGCAGCAGGCTGATCAATCCAATGGAATCGATGTCGAAGACCGGCCGCGCCAGCCCGTCGTTGCCTGCCACCGGGTAGTCGCCGGTCATGGCCAGAATGTTGTGGAAGCCTTCGCTGTTCAGCATCCAGGCCTCGCTCTCCAGGCCATTCCGGTTCAGATCCTTGCAGGTTAAGTGGATGACGACTTCCTTGCCGGCATAGAGAATGGGGCGGCCAAGAACCAGCGGCGCAAGCTGCGGATTGCCTCCGGCGTTGTCGGTGATCGAGATCCAGTCGATGTCGGCGCAGGCGACCAGGTCGTTGGCGAAGTCGCGCGCCTTGATGGCGTTCACCCCGGCCATCGATCCACGAACCGACACCAGCTCCGTAGCGACAAGGAATCGCGCAGGATCGGCGAGTTTTTCGCGCAGTGTTAGCATCTGCCCAAAGAGGTCCCAAAAAGAAGGGTATCACGAATTTATTCGAGACGCGAACTATACAAGCCGCTGCGCCGCCAGACTGCTCTTGCGAAAGAGGATAGGTCGAAGCAAAACGGAGAATGCCGTCGGTGGCCGTGCACTCTCAAACCTTCGTCCTCGTGTGCGGGGCCTCCCTCGTCAGGTGCCACACCCCCATCGCCAAAGCCAGCGCGCCAAGCCCGTAAGCCAGCACAGCCGTTTCCCCGCGATGAATCTGCCAGCCCTTCCACATGGCCAGAGCGCCTGCCAACAACATCACGATGCCCCGAATTCGGTTCACGCGCGCATCCTTTCAGCCCCACTCCCGAACCGAGCGAAGGCCGCAACAATACTAAACTGCCGCAGGCGCCACTAAACTGCCGCAGGCGCCACTCGATTGCTGACGCGTCGTCAATCTCAATCGGAGCCGGATCGGCCCCGGCCCAGCAGCCCTATCATGTGAGAGTTGACTAAAGGCCCTGGAAAGGAACTAGCATGCCCGACCCCGCTGCACCTGCTACCGCTGCACCGCTCAAGAAGACGGCCCTGAACGCCACGCACCGCGCGCTGAAAGCGAAGATGGTCGACTTTGGCGGCTGGGAAATGCCGGTCGAATATCCATGTCCCGGTGGTGGCCTCATCGCCGAACACATGGCGGTGCGCACGGGCGTCGGCCTCTTCGACGTCAGCCACATGGGCGAGCTTCAGTTTCGCGGCCCCGGCGCGCTGGCCGCCGTGCAGCACATCACCATGAACGACGCGTCGCGCCTGCAGGACGGGCAGGCGCACTACTCCGCTCTGCTCACGCCGCAAGGCACCTTCGTCGACGACATTCTGGTGCACCGGCTGAGCGAAAACGACTACCTGCTGGTCGTCAACGCGGGCACCGCGGAAAAGGACTTCGCCTGGATTCGCCAACAGGTCGGCGGTTGGCCGGGGATTCACCTGAGCAACTACTCGCCCTACTACTCGCAGCTCGCGGTGCAGGGGCCGCACGCGCTGGACACGCTCAAGAAATTGACGAAAGTCGATCTCGCCGCAATCAAGAATTACTGGTTCACGTGGGGAACGGTGGCCGGAATCGCGAACACGCTCATCGCGCGCACCGGCTACTCGGGCGAGGACGGTTTCGAGGTCTACATCCCGTCGGACGAAGCAACCACCGTGAAGATGTGGAATGCGCTGCTCGAAGCCGGCGCGGAGTTCGGCATTCGGCCGTGCGGGCTGGGCGCGCGCAACACGCTGCGCCTCGAGGCGGGCATGAGCCTCTACGGCCACGAGATCTCCGAAGAAATCAACGTGTTCGAAGCCGGGCTCGATCGCTGGCTCAAGCTCGACAAGGGTTCTTTTATTGGACGTGAAGCATTAGTGGCGGTTCAAGCCGAAGGCGGACCCAAGCGCAGAATCGTCGGCCTCGAAATGGTCGAGCGCGGCATCGCCCGCGACGGGTACTCCGTTTGCGATCTCGACGGCAACCGCATTGGCACGGTGACCTCCGGCTCTCCCGCACCGTTCCTGAAGACCAACATCGCCATGGCGCTTGTGCCGGCCTCCGTCGCTGCCAGCGGCGCAGACGTGATCGTCGAGTGCCGCGCCAACCGCGTCCGCGCGAAGCAGGTTCCGTTGCCGTTCTACAAGCGCGCGAAAAAGTGGGGCGATTCCCTCTACCTATAGGTCATAAAAACGGGAGCGTGAGAGCGCACAGAAAACCGCGGCATCTTTGATTCGCGGCGGCGCTTTTCTCACGCCGTCGCCGTCTGAATGCGCTCCCCAAGCTGGTTGATCACGCGATAAGCCGAGAGCGCCGCGCCTTCCTGCCAGCCAACGAGGCGGCTGGTGTGGTCGCCGGCAAAGTAGACCCTCCGGTCGGGCGTTTGCAGGGTTTGGAGCGCTTTCTCGTTGTTCCATTCCAGGCTGATCCAGGAGCCGAGGTTATGCGGGATGTGCCCCCAACTGACGTAGACCGGGTTCGCAAGATCCTTGCCGTGACCGGGATGCAGTAGCTCGATGGAGCGTCGCGAGGCGTCGAGCTTGGCCTGCATCGAGGGCAGATGGCCGAAGGCGTATCCGTCCACCACCATCGAACGGAATGGGCGGTCAGACTTGGCGAGCACGGCGGGGAGCGGGCCGAAGCTCGGACCCAGCTCCACTGAGTAGCCCCCGATGACGATGCCTTTCTCTGAAAAGAACCGCGCGCTGGGATACCAGACGAGGTCGACGTCCTGCTGCAGATAGGAGATGCCGCCGAAGATGTTCGCTTCCTTCTCCCAGAAGCGCGGCGCCTCCCACGCAATTTTGTAGGCCGAGTCGTACTGGACCGAATCGAGGATCGCGCGAATGGGCGCGCTGAAGTCGGCATCGAGCGTGCGCGCGATGGTAAGCGGTATAGCACAGATGCAGTAGTCGGCCTCAATTGTCTGGCTGGCGGTCTGGTCCGCGCCTGAGCCATCGCTGTAGGTGACGGTGACGCCGAAGTCCGACTGGCGAATGCGGCTGACCGCTGCGCCGTAGCGAATCACGGATTCGAGCCGCGCAGCGAAGGCGAAGGGGATGCGATCCATGCCGCCGACGGGCTGGAACATCGTGGGCTGCCACTCGATCACATCTTCCACCAGCATGCCCTGCCACAGATCGGCGTCGAGCAGCTCGTGCATGGCAAGCGGATCGTTGATGACCGGCTTTTGCTGCGTGGCGCCGGGCGGAACCTTGTAGCCAGAGCGATCGGTGCCGCGGAAGAGCAGATCGGGATTGAGATCGCCGTACTGGCGCAGGAACTCAATCATGCGATCGCGATCGTCGGCGTCGATCTCCTGATCGAGAGCGCCCTTGCGAATGCACTTGGCCAACAGCTCGCTCACATGGCCGCGCGTGTCGTTCACCACGCGGCGCTCCGGCACAGCAACGCCGCCGTTCAGCTTGTCGCTCTGCATCAGCGCGCTACGCGAAGAATTGACCTCGACCTCAAGCGGCACGCCCAGTTCGTGGCAATAGCCGAGCATGGTGTTGTGTGTCGAGGGCAGACGTGCCGGTCCGGCATTGAAGTAGTGCCCCTCCTCGAAGGCGCAGGTCTGGCGCGTGCCATCGGTGAAATCCACCTCGGTGCCGTTGCGGATGCTCCAATTGCGGCCGCCGGGACGCTGGCGCGCTTCGAGAATCGTGCAGGACCACCCCGCCTTGCCCAGCTCGTAAGCCGCGACGAGGCCGGAGATACCCCCTCCGAGAATCACCACGCGGGTGCCTTTGCCGTCGACAAGACGCAGCGGACCGGTTTCGGTGGCCGCTTCAGGGATGGCAAGGAGCCCAAGAGATTGCATGAGGATGAAGGCAGCGCCGTATCCGCCCACATGGCCGGCTCGCATCAGGAACTCGCGTCGGGTGAGGCTCATCTTGTTTACCTTTCTGGAGATAGGGGTCTGGGAACGGGGAACCGGATAGCTATTTATACCGCAGCTTTGCGGCTAGGCCGGCAGCCGGAAGGGTCGGTCCGAAAAAAACCCTGAAAAAGTACTTGACAGCATACACTGTGTGTCATACAGTGTGTTTTGTACAGTGTATGGAGTACAGCATGACTTTGACCGAAAACCTCTTCGAAAACCTTCGCCTGGAGCTGCGGCGGGGCTGCCTGACGCTGGCGGTTCTGGCGCAACTCAAGCAGGAGCACTACGGATACACGCTTCGCAAGGCGCTGGCCGGTCGCGGCATGGAGATCGACGAAAGCACGCTCTATCCGTTGCTGCGGCGCCTGGAGGCGCAGGGACTGCTCACCAGCGAATGGCGCGAGGAAGAGAAGCGCAACAAGCGCTTCTACCGGCTCTCCAGCGACGGCGAGCAGATCTTTGTGCGCTTGCTCGAAGAGTGGAACGCGATCAACACAGCCATCAACAACCTTTTGTAAGGGACTGACGAAATCTGCAAGAAACTGAGGGAATGCCATGGAACTTCTCGATCGTTACCTTCAAGCCGTAAAACGGCACCTGCCCTGGCAGCGGCAGGACGACATCGTCGCCGAGTTGCGCGCGAATCTCGAAGCGCAACTCGAAGACAAGGAGGCCGCGCTTGGCAGGCCGCTGACCCAAGAAGAAGCCGGGGAGTGGCTCAAGCAGATCGGCTCGCCAATCCAGGTGGCCGCGCGCTACCAGCGCCAGCAGTATCTGATCGGGCCGGCGCTGTTTCCAGCGTATTCCTACACCCTAAGGCTGGTGTTGACGTGGACGACGGTGATTTATGTGATCGCCAAGGTGGTCACGATTGCGGCGCAGGGGTTGGGCGTGGAAGCATACGTGGGCGTGGGGCTGAGCCTGCCGTGGATTTGGCTCATCAATGCAGGGATCACAACGCTGATCTTCGCAGCGATTGAGATGACCGGCGCGCGTTTTCCTGGAAAGTTCCGCGCGTTTGGGCCCATAGCCGGATCGATGGCCGGACCCATGACCGCGCCATGGTCGCCGATGGATTTGCCGTCGGCCGGCGCGCACTCCGGCGATTGGGCCAAGCCGAAGAGCCTGGCAAAGGCGCTGGCCGAGGTGTTTTTGGGGTTTCTGTTTCTGGCCTGGCTTCTGCTTGTCCCCCACTATCCATTGCTGTTCTTCGGGCCCGGTGCGTGGTATCTCAGGTTGCCCTACCAACTGGCCCCAGTGTGGATTCCGTTCTACTGGTGCCTCGTCGGCCTCAACATATTCGAGCTTGCGTGGAAGCTTGTGGACCTTGCGCGGGGCGCATGGCAGAAGCCGAAGAATCGCGTGCGGCGCCTGGCGATGCATGCGCTTTCGCTCACTCCGTTGTGCGTGTTGCTCATGGCTCCGGAGCACAAGCTGTTTCTGCTCAAGAATCCCGCGGACGCGACTACGCTTGGCGCAGCATTGGCGTCGGCGAACAAAGGGGTTTTTGAGGCAGTGTCGATCGCGTTTGCGATCGTGGTGCTGCAACTTGCGTGGGGAATTGTGCGGGCAAGCCTGGATGCCTATCGCAAGCACGCGGGTTAGGGGAGTGAATCTCCCGAATCGGCGTCGCTGGTGAGGATTTCGCTACCGTCCGGGTAGTGCTGCGCAATGCGATAGTGCGCTGCGAGGTAGGCGCGGAAGGGGCCAAGACTGTCGCCGGGAGCGGGCGGTCCCGGCGGCTCGTCGTGCCAGGAGATGAACCGGGCGGGTTTCTGTTCGAGCGCGGTGACGAGCGCCGTCACCTGTTCCGGCCGTGTGTACGCCTCATTCTCCACCCACGGCATGCCGGCAGGATTCGGCAGACCGAGAACGAAGTTCAGATCGATGTCGCCGAAGAGCCGGTCGCCGGGGCGCGCCGTGGCTTCGACCCATGCGAACTGCTCGTAGCGCTCGCGATACAGAAACGCGACGCGGCCGCGCGGGCCGTCCAGCGCATAAACGGGCCGGATGACCGCGTCGGCCATATCCACCAGACTGATGGCGGTAACGGCTGCAAGCGCTCCGGCGATCACGCGGCGCTTGCCCAGCGCGTGGAGCATGGCGGCAGCCAGAATGTAAGCGAAGGCGGCGGAGCAATTGATGCGCGGGCTCGAGGGCGCGCTCACCACAGCCAGCAGCGCAAATCCTCCGGCGAAGGCGTAGAGCACGAGGCTGCGGCTGCACGCGGAAGCACGAAGCTGTGCCGCGCCGCGCCGCAAGCAGATCGCGGCAAAGATGACAAACAGGAGCGGCGCTGCAACGTTGACTGCCAACCACAGGCCGACGAGCAGAAGCGATACCGCGCGGAACGGGAAGGCGTCCTGCAGCTCTTCCAGATAGACGGCGGGGTTGTTGGCCAGGCCGGCCGGGTAATAGCGCAGCGGAAAGATAATCACCGAATCGAAGAGCGCTTTGGGCCCGGCCACGCTCGCCAGATAGAGGAACGCCGCAGCCAGCACCGCTGCGAACGGGGCAAGCAGCGCGGCCAGAGCTTTGGCGGAGCTGCGCAGCTCGCGCAGGCTCCAGACAAGAAACAGCGACACGCCCGCCGCGACAAAGGCTCCGCGACTGCTGGTGAAGAGCGTAGCCAGCGCCAGCAGCGCGCCGGCGGCGCTCAGAGCCAAAAGGCCGCGCGCCTTGGCGACGAGATAAACCGCAAGCAGAACCAGCAGGGTGCTGTACCAGTGGTGCGAACCGTCCATAGCGGTGCGCTGACAAAACACGAGATACGCGACCGGCGGAAGCATGGCCGCCGCGCCGGGCAGAACCAGGCGCGCCAGCGCATACACCATCAGCGTCACGGCGATAGACGCGAAGAGCAGCGTGAGCGGGCCGATCCACAGATGCACGCCGAAGCAGCGGAAGAGCAGTTCGTAGAGGTACTCGGTGCCGGGCAGGTTGAACTGGAAGATGTCGCGATAGAGGATCTCGCCGCGCAGCATGCGTTCGGCGTGTTCCAGATAGATGGCCTGGTCGCCGTCGTGCCAGATGAGCGTAAAAGGAAAGCGGAAGAGATGGAGACAGAAAAAGAGCGCGGAGCCGAGGCCGAGTGCCGCCCATGGCCAGCGCGGTTCGGGCGCGCCGGTCTCCGCTGCGCCTGCCGTGCGGGATGAAGTCGAAGGAAGGCTCATAGCGCGCTGGGCTCTGCTTTGAGTCTAGTTGCCGGAGCCGGGCGACGGCTCGGCTCCGCGTGCGGCGCACACCGCACCCGCCGTGTCACACCTGCATCACTTCGGCTTCTTTCTTCTGCGAAAGCTCTTCCATTCGGTGGATTTCGGCGTCGGTCATTTTTTGGACTTCTTCGAGGGCGCGTTTTTCGTCGTCTTCGCTGATCTTTTTATCCTTGGCCAGCTTCTTGAGGGCTTCGTTGCCGTCGCGGCGAACATTGCGGACCGCGGTGCGGTGCTCCTCGAGCACTTTGTTGATGTGCTTGCAGACTTCGCGGCGGCGCTCCTCGGTCATGGGCGGAACGGGAACGCGGATGATCTTGCCATCGGAGAGAGGATTGAAGCCGAGGTCGGCGGTCTGGATGGCCTTCTCCACTTCCTTCAGGATGGTTGGGTCCCACGGCGAGATAACGATGAGCTGCGGCTCGGGCGCCGAGAGCTGCGCCAGTTGATTGATCGGCGTAGGCGTGCCGTAGTAGTCCACCTTCACCTGATCGAGCATGTGCACGCTGGCGCGGCCGGTGCGCGTGGCGGCCAGATTGGCCTGGAAATCGGACACCGACTGATCCATGCGTCGTTTGAGGTCGTTGTAGAGGTCTTTGAGCGCCGGACTGCCGGCCATAAAGGCTGTCATAGAAGATCGTCCTCACTGCGCGAAATGTCAACGGCTACAGCGGCTCCGCAGTTACCGTGTCCTGAAGCCATTGAATCCAAGTGGATTTCTCCTTAAGAAAAATCCACCCTGCACCGCAGCTGGAAACGGCTCGAAAAACTGCGGAACCGCTCTATTCTACAACTCCCGCGGTGAGACGCGAGCGTTTGCAATGCCTTATGCAACGACTGCCAGGCCTGTAACCGCCGCCTGCTCGTGCGCGTGATAGCTCGACCGCACCAGCGGGCCGGACTGGACGTGCCGGAAACCCATGCGAACCGCTTCGGTCTTGAGCTCGGCGAACTCGTGCGGCGTGTAAAGGCGCGCCATCGGCAGGTGGTCGCGCGAGGGGCGCAGGTACTGGCCGATGGTCAGAATGTCGCAGCCCACACTGGCCAGATCGCGGAAGACATCGAGCAGTTCGCGGGTCTCTTCGCCGAGGCCCACCATGACGCCGGATTTGGTCAGCCCTCCGGGCCTTAACTCTTTGGAGTAGCGCAGCAATTCCAAAGAGCGTTCGTAGCGCGCGCCGGAACGGACAACGCGATAAAGGCGGGGCACGGTTTCAATGTTGTGATTGAGCACTTCGGGCCGAGCTTCGACCACAGTGCGAATGGATTCCTTGTCGCCCTGAAAGTCGGGAATAAGGACCTCAACGCGGCAGCCCGGCGCCTCGCGGCGAATCTCCTCGATCACGAGAGCGAAGGCGCGCGCGCCGCCCAGGTTGTTGTCGTCGCGATTCACGCTGGTGATGACGGCGTGCTCCAGTCCGAGCGCGGCGATCGCCTCAGCCACGCGGCGCGGCTCGTCGAAGTCGATGGGCTCGGGGCGGCCTTTGGGCACGGCGCAGAATCCGCAGCGGCGCGTGCACAGATTGCCCAGCATCATGAAGGTCGCGGTCTTGTGGTGCCAGCACTCCCCGATGTTCGGGCATTGGGCGCTCTCGCACACCGTGTGCAGGCCGAGCGAGCGCGCCAGCCGCTTGAGGCTGTGGTAGTTTTCGCCCACGGGCGCGCGGGCCTTCAGCCACTCCGGCTTGGGCGCGGGCGCCCGGCGTGCGGGTTCAATCTGCACCAGCTCCATCCTGCTTATTGTAGCCAGTTGCGCGGCCTCGCGGCGTGCTACTCTGGGCTCAATCGTTAGTTAGCAAGCGCAAAGAATCATGCAAAGCCTCTCAGTGGCCATCGTCGCATGCAATGAAGCAGAGAGCATTTCCCGCACACTGGCCAGCGTCGCCTGGGCCAGCGAAATCAACCTCGTCGATTCGGGTTCAACCGACAAGACTGTCGAAATCGCAAAGAGCTTTGGCGCAAGGATTTTCTACGAGAGTTGGAAGGGCTACGGCCCGCAGGTCAACTCAGCTCTTGATAAGTGCACCTGCGACTGGATCCTGAATCTCGATGCGGACGAGTGGTTGACGCCGGAACTCGCGCTGGAGATTCAAACGCTGCTCGGCGGTCAACCCCGCTACAACGCCTACATGATCCCCAGGCTCAACCTGATCTTTGGCCGGTGGATGCGCCATGGCGGGCTCTACCCCGACCACAAATTGCGGCTCTTTCGCCGCGGCAGCGCGCGGCTCCGTGAGGATACCGAGCCGCACGCCACGCCCAAGACGCAGGAGCCAACCGGCAAGCTCAAAAACCATATGCTTCACCGGCAATATCCGGCGTTCGAGTATTACCTCGAACACATGCAGCGCTACAGCACCGCGACCATTCCGCTGTTTCTGCGCAAGGGCAGGACAAGCGCTTCGATTTTCGCCTTTGTGCTGAACACGGTTCTCAACCCGGCGCTCACATTCATCAAGAACTACATCTTTCGCCTCGGCTTTCTCGACGGCAGGGAGGGCCTGATCTTCCATCTGAATCACTCCGCCTACGTCAACTGGAAGTTCGCAAAAGCATGGGAGGCTCATCGCAAGGCCGCAGCGGAGAGTGTCCAGCTCATCGAACCCGCCGATCCGGCGGGTGATTCCGGCGCGTGATGAGCTCTCTAATGGATTCGCCGCCCTCTCCTGCAGCGCCTCGTTATCTGCTGGTCATGACTGCCACCGTCGCGCCGCCGGCAAACGCGCAGGTCAAGCGCTCCTCGCCGAGCGTCCGTCTTGAGGATTACAAACGCGCACTGCGATTCTGGCTCAGCTATCCTCACGCCGCCGCGGAGCGAATTCTGTTCCTGGAAAACTCCGGTGCGAACTTGAGCGAACTGCGCGATCTGGCGGAAACCGAAAACCCGTTGCGCCGCGAGGTCGAGTTTCTCTCCTTGCCGGTTCAAGAGATTCCTCCCGGTACAAACTACGGCTACACCGAGATGCAAACGCTCGACGAGGGCCTGGCCTTGAGCAAACTCCGCCAAGCCACGACACACATGATCAAGGTGACGGGCCGGCTGACCTTCCCTGCGCTGGGCAAGGCGCTCGACCGCGTTGCCAGCTCGCGTTCTGTTCCACTCGAACTGATGTTCGATTGCCGCAGGCTCGGCCTTTTCCGTCGCGGCTACGACGCCCGGGTTCAGCTCTTCGCATGCTCCCACGCCTTCTACGATCGCGTGCTGCGCAATTCGAATCGCGAGATGAATTCGACAGATGTTCGATTGCTCGAGCACTTGATCTACCGCAAAGTGATTCCCTTCAAAGGCCAGCCGGGCTGCTATCTGCGTTTCCCGTGCAACATCGACCCCGTGGGCCACTTCGGCTTCAAAGACCGGCGTTACGACTCGCCGCGCACTGCTATCTCGCGAGGGATGCGCGCACTTTTGCGCGTCATCGCGCCGAACTACTGGTTTTAGAGGCAGACAGGAAGATTTGCGCTGATCAGAATTGGCCCGCGGCGGCTGGCTCGCTGCGGCTTCTCTTGCGCTTACTTCAGTTTTTCCCGCACGTCGGTGCGGACGAGATAGAGGAAGAAGAGAAGATTCAGCAGGCCCTGCACCAGGGATGGGTACGAGTGCTGCAGCGAGAATCCCCAGAGGAACGATCCAGCCAGGAGCGCCACAGCGGCGAGCGTGAGCGCCCAAGCCCAGCGCAACAGCAGCAGCAAGCCCAGCGCTCCGGCGATGAAGAAGACCGAGAACACAAGATAAAGCGGACCGGCGCGGTGGTTCACCACGGACACAACGGTGACGCCGGAGAGCAGTAGCATGTAAAGGCTGATCGCGATCAGGCCCGGGAGCTTGAGCAACAACGGCCGCCGCGACTTGCGCCTTGCGGGCAGCGGCGCCGTACCGGGTCTGGGGGTGTTCGTGTTGGCGTTGCTACTCATAGCGTGTGCAAGTAGGCGAGCAAGTCAGCAAGCTGTTCGTCGTTCAGCGGCGTTGCGGGCATCATCCCCCGCCCGTCGAGAATCACTGCCGTCAGCCGCTCGTCAGTGGGCGGCGCGCCCGAGGGCATAGCCTTTACTTTGGTGATTGCCTGCAAGCCGGGCCCGTGCAGTGGCTTCGTCGAAGTGGGATAGTGGCAGCGCGCGCACTTTGCCTCGTACACCGCCGCTCCGCGAGCTTCCTGCGGCGTCCACTCTGACGATGGCTTCGACGGCGGCAGCGTGCGGCAGCCGGCCAAACCGAAGGCGAATGTGGTCAAAGCAGAGGCCATAAGAAGATTCCACGTGCTCATCGCCTCTCATGATACAGCCGCTCAAGCCGTGTTTAGCACGTGCAATGAAGGAGTGTTACCCGTTTTGCAACTCCGTTCCTCAAAGGGAATCGTGGCTGCGGACCGGAATTCTCTGTCGCGCCCGGCCTTCACTCTGCCGCGGCGATGGCTTCGGCGATGCGGTCAATGGCCTCATCCTCAGCGTTACTGCCGGGATAGCGGCTGTTGACGAGAATGGAGAACGCCAGCGTGCGGCCGCTCGCTGCATTCACGTAGCCGGAGAGGGTGTTCGCCTCGTCAAGCGTCCCCGTTTTGGCCCACATTCGCCCTTTCAGCGTCGAACTCGTGAAGCGGTGGTCAAGCGTGCCGTCGATGCCGGCCACGGGTAGCGTCTCCCGCCATTCCTCGCCCCACGGCTGCTTTGACGCATACGCCAAGAGCCGCGTGGAGGCTCGCGGGGTAATTCTGTCGTTGGTGCTCAGGCCGCAGCCGTCATAGAGAAAAAAATCGCCATCGTCCACACCTGCGTTGACCATGAACTGGCGCACCACGCGCGCGCCCTCCTCAAAGCTGCCGTCGGTTCCGTAGAGCTTGCCGAGCAGGCGAAGAAGAAGTTCGGCGTGGAGATTCTGGCTCGTCTTGTTGGTCACGGTGATGTCTTCAACAATCGGTACGGACATGTGCGCGCCCAGAATGCGGCGGCCCTCCGCCGGCGCGGCGATTGAAGTAAAGTTGCCGGGCGTCAACTTCAGCGGCTGCTCGCGCTCGCCGGCGAAGTCGCCCGTGCCGGTCTGATATTTGTGGCGCGACTCGGCCCCGCCGGTCACCTTGATGCCGCGCAGCATGAGCGCCTGCTTGAATGCAGCCGCAGTGAACTGCGCCGGATCTTCGACGGCCATCGCAACGCGCATTCCGCCCGCCGGAGCCGTGCCCCACGCGCGCACCAGCAGGGATCCGGGACGCCGCTCGAGGCCGGGGTAGGCCTCGTGTCCCGGCTCGACGGGAGTCATGCGGTTGTCCGTCGTGTAGTAATCCACATCGGGCGTCCACTCGGCTTGCGTTGCGCCGGGCACGCCGGGGTCGGCAGTAATCGAGAGCTCATCTACGTTGTCGTTGAAGGTCAGTGCGGAGACGGGCGCGCCGTAGCTCCACTGCAGCGCGTCCCAGCTCCAGCCCAGCGCGTAGGGCTCGCTTACAAAGAACGTATCGTCGCCGATCACGTTGCCGTCCACCGTGCGTACGCCCGTTTGCTCAATCTGCTCGGCAAGCAGGCCGAGGACGTCCATCGCCGTCTTCGGCGTGGAGCTCGGCAAACTTTCCTGGGCGGCCGGAGGGGCGGTTCCTGGCTCGACATACGGGTAGTGGCGCCCGCTGATCGTCGGATCTCCCACGCCGAGCAGCACCAGGTTGCCGTGCAAAGTGCCGCTCGCATCGATGTCGCCATCGGCGGCCACGAAGGTGGTCCAGGTCAGCGTGTCCACCGGCAGAAGAGCAAAAGCCGCGGCGGTCGTTGTCAGCTTGGCGGCAGAGGCCGGCGTGAACAGGCGCGCGTCGTTGAGGCCGTAGAGCGTCTGCCCGTCGAGAGTGGTTACGCTAATGCCGAAATCCGCATGGCTCAGCGCGGGATCGGCGAGAATGGCCTGGATGCGGTCGGCGAGTGGACCTGTCGTGGGCACGCGGGGCGCGGCGTGATGTGAATTGCTGCCGGCCTGAGCAGGAGCCTGCACTTGCAGACCTAAAGAGCAAACCATAAGGCTGCTCAATGCAATGGTTCGCCAAACGGAGGCCATGCCCCGAAGTGTAGCAAAAACCCGCAACACCGCGGCGTACCATCGGGATTGAGCGCGTATGAGAAGCACAGCAAAATGGCGGTTGCGCACGCGAACACTCGATCTCGGCAAGCGCACGCTTGTGATGGGTGTCGTAAATATCACTCCGGACTCGTTCAGCGATGGCGGTTCTTTCCTGGAACCTGAAGCAGCGGTGGCCCGCTGCATGCAATGCATCGAGGAAGGCGCGGACCTGCTCGACTTAGGTGCGGAGAGCACGCGGCCCGGCTCGCGCGCCGGCGGTGCGGACGCGGCAGTCAGCGCAGAGGAAGAACAGGCGCGGCTGCTCCCTGTGCTCGAAGGAATTCTGCGTGCTCGACCAGACGCAGTGCTCTCGGTCGACACCTACAAAGCAGAAACAGCGCGCGCGGCGCTCGCTGCGGGCGCGGAGATCGTGAACGACGTGAGCGGATTTACGTGGGACCCGTCAATCGCCGAAGTCTGTGCGAAGTTCGGCGCAGGAGTAGTGCTCTCACACACACGCGGGCGGCCCGAGGAGTGGCGCGCGCAACCGCAGCTTGAGCCCGATGCGCTCTTGGCCACGGTGCGCGAAGGGCTGGCCACAAGTCTTTCGTTAGCGCAAAGCGCTGGAATCCAGCCCGATTCCATTGTGCTCGACCCCGGCTACGGATTCGGCAAGCGCTTCGGCGAGAACTACACGTTGCTGGCTCGGCAGACTGAGCTGCTAACGCTGGGACGTCCGTTGCTCGCCGGGCTCAGTCGCAAGTCGTTCCTCGGTCACACACTGGCGCCGCTCTTCGGCGGCCAGGCTGCGCCGATGGCCGCGCGCGAGAACGCAAGCCTGGCCGCGATGACCATCGCGATTCTCCACGGAGCGTCAATCGTCCGCGTGCACGCTGTGCGGTCGGCAGTCGAAGCCGCGCGCATCGCCGACGCTATTCTCGAGCAGTCCAGGACCACGAAATAATTCATTCATCAATCCACAGCAGCGCGGCCGATACATGCGCGGCAGCGCGGTTCTTCTCGCAATCCGCCTGGAGACTGCATGGAACACTTAGAGATTCATGCAATCGTCTTTCGTATCCATTGCGGAAAGAGGGGATCCAGGAAGAAATGACGGCCTTTGTAACGATCCAGAATGTCTTTTGAATCGAGGGCCTCAATCGCTCTTTGAACGGTGGATGCTGGCCCCAGCCGGAACTCGGTCCTGACGGCCTGGGAATAGATCTTCGAGGAGCCGAGCTGTGCCAGTGCCTGCAGAGCAGCCCGTTGCGCCGAGGACAACTGCTGCCAGAGTTGTTCGTAGTAAGTGGACTGCCCGGCCACGAGATCGTCGGCAACCCATTGGACATCGGATGCACCAAGCGTGCGCTTTTGCGCGATCTCCGCGTAATCCCAAAGCTCATGAGCAATGCGCTGCACGTCATACGGGATCAGGTCCGCGATGGAGAACAGAGCATCGAACGCGCTATCGTCGAGCTTCCTCCGTTTCCTCGCAAATTGCCGCGCGATGAACTCCTTCCAGGCGTCCTCCGGAATCTTGTCCAGAAACATGTGCGGCCCGGCCTTGTAGAAGGGGCGCTTGGCCGACAGCATTTCTTTCATGAGAGAGGGCTGTGAGCCGGCGAAGACGTAACCCACTTCGCGCTGTTCCTGAGCCTGGTTCCGCAGGACGTTTTCGACCGATCCGCCGTTAAACTCGGAGATCTGCTGAAACTCGTCGAGACAGATTGCCATCCGAAAGCCCGCGTTCCTGGCTAATTCCCCCGGCAGGGCGAAGACCTCCGGGGCGATGGGTGCGGGGTCGAATCCCGGTTTGGTGCCGAACGAGAGGCTCACCTCGCCGGTCATCATGATGTAGTTGATTTCGGGCTTGACGCTCCGCGCAAATCGCGTCACCCAATCCTTGACTCGATTCCAGGGACCGGCGGCGCGCAGAGCCTTCTCTGCAAACCTCTCCAGGAATTGGGCGTAACTGGAATAGTTGCTCACCGTCAAGCTGACAGTGCGGATGTGCCTCTTCCTCAGCTTGAGAAACGCCATTGCGACGAGAGAGCTCTTTCCAAAGCGGCGGGGAGACAGCAGGAACATCTTCTGACCATCCGCCAGGTCGCGGACAAGCTGGTCCAGTTCCTTGGTCCGATCGACAAAATTGGGCTCGCTGACGACTTCGCCGAAGACGAACGGGTTTTCTTGGTTCTCCATTACGCTAATAAGGGTAACGCACAAATGCATAATCAGGCAAGGGGGTAATATGCGTTTATGCGTTACGCGTATTTGCGTAATCAATCATCGCGACGGTTGGGTGGGGGCGGATGATCCGCTACACGCTGATACCCACCTTGTGCCGCGGCCACAGCGGGCGCAGGGCGTTGTGGTCGATTGCCGGCTCGCCATCGCACTCCAACTCGATCACCGTGGCAGGCTGGTCAGGCGCAATCAGCGGCAGGCCCGTCAATCTCAAGGTGAATTCATCCTGTGTGAACTCGACCTTTTGCCGTGTCTTGAGCAGGCGCGCCGAGAGCGCCTTTGCCTTCAGCCCGGCGAAGGCCACCACAACCTCGGGCTTATAGAAGTCCAGCCACTCCGCCGCCGGAGTGTGGCCGGGCCAGAAGTACACATGCACGTAAAGCGTGTTGCCGCGCCGCGTGAAGTTCAGGTTCGCAGCCCACTCGGCCTGGATGCGCTCGGCGCCGTAGATCGCTTTGCCATTGGTGTCGAGCCACCTGCCCACTGTCTCCAGAATCTCCACCGACTCCGGCGGCACGGCCCCATCCGGCTCCGGGCCGATGTTCAACAGATAATTTCCACCGCCACTCGCGCATGTGATCAGGTTGTTGACGACGGTTTTTGGCGTCTTCCAAGCATCGTCGGCGCGGTTGAAACCCCAACTATCGTTCAGCGTCATGCAGGTTTCCCAGGCGCGGCCTGCCTCGGCGGCCTGGATGCGCTGTTCGGGCGTGGTGAAGTCGCCCGGCAGCAAATTGCGGTTGTTCACGATGATCTCGGGCTGAAGCGAGAAGACCATCTCGTTCATCCGCTCCGACTCCCACTGCTCGGCTGTCAGCGGCCAGGCCACGTCGTACCAGAGAATGTCGATCTTGCCGTAGCTGCTCATCAGTTCGCGGATCAGCCCGTGCGTGTAGTCGACCAACCGCCGGCGCGCCGCCTCGTTGGTCTTGCAGATGGCGCCGTCAGGGTGGTGCCAATCCATCAGCGAGTAGTAGAAGCCCACGCGCAGCCCCTCGGCGCGCGCCGCCTCAACAAATTCGCGCACCAGGTCGCGCCCCGGCCCCTGGTCCATGGCGTTGTAGTCGGTCAGTTGCGTGTCCCAGTTGCAAAAGCCCTCGTGGTGCTTGGTGGTCATCACCATGTACTTCTGTCCGGCGCGTTTCGCGAGCCGAGCCCACTCGCGTGCGGCGTTGGGCTTGGGATGAAAATGCTTGGCCAGCCGCTCGTACTCGAGCAGAGGAACTCCCTCGTTCTCCTTTGCCCACTCATGCTGGCCGATCAGGCTGTAGAGGCCCCAGTGAATGAACATGCCAAACCTGGCTTCGTGCCACCAGGCCATGCGCGCGTCGCGCGTGGCGGCTTGCTTCAGGTCGGCAGGTGTGGGCGCGGGCTGTGGGCTGGCGGCCTGCGCTAGTCCCAATCCGTCGGCCTTCGCGGCCGCCAATGCTGCGGCGCCTGCCGCGCCAAACTGCTTCAGAAACGACCGTCTCGTCCTCTCGCTCCAATCCATCGCTGTCTCCTTCCCGCTGTCGCAGTGTCCGCAACGCGCCGGTCTTCGCGTAAGGAAATATAGCAGGGCGGCGCGGGCCAAGTCAGACGCGCGGAATGTGCCGCGGTCGCAGGAGTGCCGGAACTCGAAACCTCCCCTCAGGAACCTCGGGTTTAGAATCGAGTTGGTTGCGGAGAAGCAGACCGTAACTAAATCTGCGCGTGCAGCGGCTCGCCAAGTGCCTGCTGCGGCCGGTAGTCGTGTGGAATCGGGATGGCGATGCGAGCGAAAACGGCTGTGGTGCTGGGCGCCCAGTGGGGTGACGAGGGCAAAGGAAAAATCGTAGACGTGCTCAGCGAGCGGTTTTCCGCCGTGGCGCGCTATGCCGGCGGACACAACGCCGGGCACACGGTCATCATCGGCGAGCACAAGTTCGTGTTGCAGCTCATTCCCTGCGGCGTGCTCCGGCCGGGCTGCAAGGGCGTCATCGGCAACGGAGTCGTGCTCGATCCCATCGCCCTCCTCAGCGAAGTCGGCCGCATTCGCGAGCTCGGCGTCCAGGTCGACGGCAATCTCTTCGTCTCCAACCGCGCGCAGGTGATTCTGCCCTACCACCGCATGATCGAGCTGGCTGCGGAAAGCGCGCCGGGACGCAAGAAGATCGGCACCACCAGCCGCGGCATCGGGCCGGCCTACGAGGACAAGATGGCCCGCAGCGGTCTGCGCATTGTCGATCTGCTGCATCCGGCGCTGCTCAAAACGCACATTGATGCGGCCTGCGCGGAAAAGAACGCGATCGCCCATGCGCTGTTTGGCACTGACCCGCTTGACCCGGCAAAGATGTATGACGAGTACGCAGCTGCGGCTGAGCAGGTGCGGCCCTTTGTCGCCGATACCGGCCGCCTGCTTAACGGCATTCTGGCCAAAGGCGGCTCGGTGATGTTCGAGGGCGCGCAGGGCACGATGCTCGACATCGACCACGGCACCTACCCGTTCGTCACCTCGTCGTCGGCTACGGCGGGCGGCGCGGCCACGGGAACCGGCGTGGGACCCACGGCCATAGGGACCGTCATCTCCGTCACCAAGGCGTACGTTACGCGAGTCGGCGGCGGACCGTTCCCCACCGAGATTCACGACGCTGCGGGCGATCTGCTGCGCGCGCGCGGCAACGAGTACGGCGCCGTCACGGGGCGTCCGCGGCGATGCGGCTGGCTCGACATTCCGCTGCTGCGCTACTCCAACCAGGTCAACGGCGCGGAGTGGCTGGTGGTCACCAAGCTCGACGTCCTCGACCAACTCGACGAGATTCCCATCTGCATCGGATACGAGATCGACGGTAAGGTCACCGACGAAATCCCCGCGGATGTGCGCGGGCTGGAGGCGATTAAGCCCCGCTACACCACGCTGAAGGGTTGGAGCCAGCCGACCGAGGGCATCACTGAATTTGACAAGCTGCCGAAAGCCGCCCAGGAGTACCTCGCCTTCCAGGAGCGCGAGAGCGGGGCAAAGATCGGAATGGTTTCTACGGGCCCCGATCGTGGCCAGACCATCGTGCTGCCGGAGTTTGCCAAGGCGCTCAACGCCATCACATCCTAATCCGGCATCTTCCGTCCAATTCAAGCGTGAGTCGTGCACCAAACCCGGCGCTGATCGGCAGCCGATGCGCCCTTGTGAGATTTCCATTTGACCGGCGCACCGTTTCCAGACTACCGTGGACGCGTATGCTGGGATCTGTAAACGTCTCCTCGAGCCGCGCTTACAGCCGCTTGCTTTCCGGCTGGGCGATCTGCTCGGCACTGGCGTTGGCGGTGTGCGCCATCTCGTCCGTCGCCGCAAAGCCCCTGGCGCAAAAGCACGAGAGCCGCCACGATATCGATCAGCTTGAGGATGAATGGCGCGATGCCGTCCTGACCTCTAACACCAAGGCGTTGGACTCGTTGCTGGCGGATGATTACATGGCCATCACGCCGTCGGGCACGCTGCAATCGCGGGACGAAACTCTGCAAAGCCTGCGCAGCGGCCGCATTCATTTCACTCTCATCGACGTTTCCGACCGCAAAGTGCGCTTCTATGGAACCACGGCGGTGGTCACGTCGCTGGCCAATATTCAGGCCACAACCCCTGACGGGAAGGTGAGCGGCAGCTATCGCTACACGCGGGTCTACGTGCGCGATGCCCGGGGAGAGTGGAAGATCGTCAGCTTTGAGGCCAGCCGGGTCCGAGAGCCCGGGCCGCACAAGAGAACCGAACTGCACTAAGGCCGATCCGGCCACATATCTCCAATAGAATCAGTTGCGAATGGCTTTCCAAGCCCCTGCGTTCTCGTCCCAGGGCTCAGCGGTCGCAATTGCGTCCTGCCACCCTTGAAAACGACGCGATCTCGGGGTACACTTAAGTTAATATAGGACTAAAAAAGTCCTATATTGCGGGATGGCAAAACGAGTACGCCCGCGCGGTCCTCGCAGCCGCATTTCGTGCCCAATCCCTTGGAGGGTGAATGAGTTCAACTGTCGATACCATTCGCGGTCTTGCCGAACAGGAGTACAAGTGGGGCTTTGTCACCGACATTGCCGAGGACCGCGTCCCCAAGGGGCTGAGCGAAGACATCGTTCGCCTGATCTCGGCGCGCAAGGGCGAGCCCGAGTTCATGCTTGAGTGGCGCCTGAGCGCGCTGCGCCACTGGTTCCGCATGGCGAAGGAAGAAGGAGCGCCGAAGTGGGCCAACCTGACCATCGCTCCCATCGACTACCAGAACATCTCCTACTACTCGGCGCCAAAGAGAAAGCCGCAGCTCGAAAACCTCGACCAGGTGGACCCCGAGATTCTGCGCACCTACGAAAAGCTCGGCATTCCCCTCAACGAGCAGAAACTGCTCTCGGGCGTGGCCGTCGACGCGGTCTTTGACTCGGTTTCCGTCGCTACTACATTCAAGGGCAAGCTGGCCGAGATGGGCGTCATCTTCTGCTCGTTCTCTGAGGCCGTCCAAAAGCATCCCGAGCTGATCAAGAAATATCTCGGCTCAGTGGTTCCGCATACCGACAACTTCTACGCCGCGCTCAACGCCGCGGTATTCACCGACGGATCGTTTGTCTACGTGCCCAAGGGCGTCCGCTGCCCCATGGAGCTCTCCACCTACTTCCGCATCAACGCCGCGGAGACCGGCCAGTTCGAGCGCACGCTGATCGTCGCCGACGAAGGCGCCTACGTGAGCTACCTCGAGGGCTGCACCGCGCCCATTCGCGACGAGAACCAGTTGCACGCGGCGGTGGTCGAGCTGGTCGCGCTCGACAACGCTCAGATCAAGTACTCCACCGTGCAGAACTGGTATCCCGGCGACAAGGAAGGCCGCGGCGGCATCTACAACTTCGTCACCAAGCGCGGCAAATGTCTCGGCGTGAACTCCAAAATCTCGTGGACGCAAGTCGAAACGGGCTCGGCGATCACCTGGAAGTATCCCAGCTGCATCCTGCAGGGCGACAACTCCGTGGGCGAGTTTTACTCGGTCGCGCTCACCAACAACCGCCAGCAGGCCGACACCGGCACCAAGATGATCCACATCGGCAAGAACACGCGCTCGACCATCGTGTCCAAAGGCATATCCGCCGGCTTCGGGCAGAACACCTACCGCGGCCAGGTGAAGATTCTCAAGAGTGCCGTTGGCGCGCGCAACTACACGCAGTGCGACTCGCTGCTCATCGGCGACAAGTGCGGCGCGCACACGTTCCCGTACATCGAGGTGCGCAACGCGACGGCGCGCATGGAGCACGAGGCCTCAACCTCGAAGATTGGCGAGAACCAGCTCTTTTACCTGCGCCAACGCGGGCTCAAGGCTGAGGACGCGGTCTCGATGATCGTGAACGGATTCTGCAAGACCGTCTTCAAGGAGCTGCCCATGGAGTTCGCGGTTGAAGCGCAGAAACTTTTGGGCGTGAGCCTTGAAGGCAGCGTCGGTTGAGTATTTAGGGCCTTGTATCAGGGCACGACCGGGGCGCCCACCCAGTGGGTGGGTCGCATGCCGCAAGCGAAACAAAATCGACGGGGCTTTAGCCCCTGAGGGATTTGAGCTTCAAAGAAGGAAACGAACGGAGAGAGACGAACCAATGGCTTTGTTAGAAATTCAAGATTTGCACGCCTCAGTCGAAGGCCACGAGATTCTGAAGGGCCTGACTTTGACGGTGAATGCGGGCGAAGTGCATTCCATCATGGGCCCCAACGGCTCGGGCAAGAGCACGCTGGCGGCCGTGCTGGCGCGGCGCGAGACCTACGAGGTGACGCGCGGCAGAGTTTTGTTTGACGGCAAGGATCTGCTCGAGATGAAGCCGGAGGACGCGGCCTGCGAGGGCGTTTTTCTCGCCTTCCAGTATCCGGTGGAGATTCCGGGCATCGGCAACGCGTACTTTCTGCGCTCCGCGATGAACGCGATCCGCAAGTACCGCGGCCTCGACGAGCTCGACGCCATGGATTTTCTTCCCCTCTACAAAGAGCGCCTGAAGCTCCTGGAGATGGACGAGAAGCTGATGAACCGCTCAGTGAACGAGGGCTTCTCAGGCGGCGAAAAGAAGCGCAACGAGATTCTGCAGATGGCCGTGCTTCAACCCAGGCTCGCCATTCTGGACGAGACCGACTCCGGCCTCGACATTGATGCCTTGCGCATCGTGGCGAAGGGCGTGAACGCCATGCGCAGCCCCGATCGCGCCTTCCTCGTGATCACGCACTATCAAAGACTGCTGGATTACATCACTCCGGACTTCGTGCACGTGCTGGTCGACGGCAAGATCGTGATGTCCGGCGGGCCGGAGCTGGCGCTGGAGCTCGAAGACAAGGGATACGGCTGGACCGAGGCTGACCCGCCGCAGGCTTTGCCCGCATGAGCACAACGGCGAACAACACGGGAAATGACAACGCGATGGCGACTGCGACGGGAAAGCCCGGTACATATCTTGAAGCATATGGCGAGCTGATCGCGCAGCGGCAGGAGCGCGACCCGGTGTGGCTGCGCCAACTCCGCGAAGATGCGTGGCAGCGCTTTTATGCCAAGGGATTCCCCACCACGCATGACGAGGACTGGCGCTTCACGAATCTGGCGCCGATGGCGAAGACTCCATTCCAGCGCCCGGTGAAGGGCAGTGTTGCCGTAAGCGCCGAGCAGATCGAAAAATTTCGTGTTCCGGGCGCAGGCTGCCAGCTTGTCTTCGTGAACGGGCACTTTGCGCCGGAGCTTTCCGAGGTCAGCAGCCTGCCCGACACTGTCGAAATCTGCCCACTTGAGCTGGCGATCGCCAAGGGCATGGAAGGCGGCGCGCCAGATGGTTGCGCTCCCGAGGGCATCGAGCAGCACCTGGGCCGCTATGCCGACCTGCGCCGCGACGTCTTTGCCGCTCTGAATACGGCGCTGTGGGAAGATGGCGCGTACCTGCGCATCCACCGCGGAGCCGTCATCGAGCGGCCCATCCATCTTCTCTACGTTTCCGCCGGCGCAGGCGCTCAGATCATGACGCACCCGCGCACACTCATCGTCGCCGAGCCAACCAGCCGCGCGGCGGTGATCGAGGATTACGTCTCCATTGGCAACGAGGCCGCATTCTCGAATTCGGTCACCGAGCTTGTGGCCGGGCAGGACGCCGTGGTCTCGCACTTCCTCGTTGAGCGCGAAAATCTGGCGGCGTTCAACGTCTCCACGCTGCGCCTCGAGCAGGCGCGCGGCGCAAACGTTTCGTCGCACTCCATTTTGCTCGGCGGCGGCCTGGTGCGTAACAACGTCCATCCCGTCCTCGCCGGCGAAGGCGCTGAGTGCCTCATCAACGGCCTCTTCGTCGGCGCGGGACGCCAGCACCTCGACAACTACATGCTGGTGGAGCATGCGCAGCCGCAGTGCTCGAGCCGCCAGTTTTACAACGGCATTCTCGATGACCACGCGCGCGGCGTCTTCCACGGCCGCATCGTGGTGCACAAGGACGCGCAGAAGACCGACGCCAAGCAGACCAACCGCAATCTGTTGCTCTCGGACAATGCGCGCATCGACACCAAGCCGCAGCTCGAAATCTACGCCGACGATGTGAAGTGCACGCACGGCGCCACCATCGGCCAAATCGAAGAAGAGCAGCTCTTCTACCTGCGCTCCCGCGGAATCGAAGAGACCTCGGCGCGGAACCTGCTGCTCTACGCCTTCGCGGCGGAGTGCCTCGACCGCATGAGCGATTCGCCGGCCCGCGAGTTCGTTGCAGAACTCATTCGCGAGCGGCTGACGGATCTGGCACGGAACCACCAGCCCGCCGCTTCGGCGGCGCCGGTGGAAGAAGAAACGCAGAACTGGGAGGAAGTGGGATGACCACAATCGCCCAGCCCGCAGTAGCCCCGCCTGCAGCCCGTGAGCCGAAGCCGCGCGGAGTTACGCCGAAGACCGCCTCGGGCCTCGATCTCGCGAAGATTCGCGCCGACTTCCCCATCCTCGCCGAGCGCACCAACGGCAAGCCGCTGGTCTATCTCGACAACGGAGCCACTTCGCAAAAGCCGCGCGTCGTGCTCGACGCCATCTCCGACTACTACACCCATATGAACGCCAACATTCATCGCGGCGTCCACACGCTCAGCGTGCGCGCCACCGAGGCGCACGACGCAGCGCGGCAAACGGTGCGGAAGTTCCTCAACGCCGCCGACACGCGCGAGATCATCTTTGTGCGCGGCGCCACCGAGGCCATCAACCTCGTTGCGCAGACCTACGGCCGCAAGCACGTGGGCGCAGGCGACGAAGTCCTCATCACAGCCATGGAGCATCACTCGAACATCGTGCCCTGGCAGATGTTGTGCGAAGAAAAGGGCGCGCACCTGAAGGTTGCGCCCATCGATGACCGCGGCGAGCTTCTGCTCGACGAATTTGCACGGCTCATTGGGCCGCGCACCAAGATCGTCGCCGTCACGCACGTTTCCAACGCGCTGGGAACAGTGAATCCTCTCCGCGAGATGATCGAGCTAGCCCACCGCAGCGGCGTGCCCGTGCTGGTCGATGGAGCGCAGGCCGTACCGCACTTCGCCGTTGACGTGCAGGCGCTCGACTGCGACTTCTACACCTTCAGCGGCCACAAGGTCTACGGGCCCACAGGCATCGGCGTGCTCTACGGCAAGGTCGCGCTGCTCAACGCCATGCCTCCCTACCAGGGCGGCGGAGACATGATTAGCTCCGTCACCTTCGCCAAGACCACCTACAACGTTCTGCCGTTCAAATTCGAGGCGGGCACGCCCGACATCGCCGGAGCCATCGCGCTCGGCGCCGCGCTCGAATACATCACCGGCCTGGGCATGGACAAGATTGCCGCGCACGAAAGCGAGTTGCTGGCCTACGCCACCGATGCAGTCGGCGCGATCCCCGGCGTTCGCCTCATTGGAACCGCCTCCGATCGCGCCGGCGTGCTCTCCTTCGTGCTCGATCACGTTCATCCCCACGACCTGGGAACGATTCTCGACCGCGAAGGCGTTGCCATCCGCAGCGGCCACCACTGCGCTCAGCCGGTCATGGAGCGCTTCGGCGTTTCCGGTACGGCGCGGGCATCCTTCGCCGTCTACAACACGAAAGAAGAAGTCGACGCGCTGGTCACGGGAATTCGCGCGGCGCGTGAGGTGTTTGCATGAGCGCGGAAAACGGCGAACTCGGCGATCTGTACCAGGAAGTGATCCTGGAGCACAGCAAGGCTCCGCGCAATTTTCGCAAGCCGGCTGAGGCCAATCAGCACGCCGAGGGCTACAACCCTCTCTGCGGCGACCGCTGCACCGTCTACATCAACATGGATGGCGACGCCATTCGCGACATCGCCTTCCAGGGCTCCGGCTGCGCCATCTCCCGCGCTTCCGCGTCCATGATGACGCAGATCCTCAAGGGAAAAACGAAGGCCGAGGCCGCCAAGCTTTTCGAAGAGTTCCACGGCCTGGTCACCGGTAAAGAAGCCGCGCCGGAAACACCGGATCTTGGCAAGCTGAAGGTATTCTCCGGAGTCTCCAAGTTTCCCGCGCGCGTCAAATGCGCTACGCTTGCCTGGCACACGCTGCAATCGGCCCTCGAAAACAAGGACAAACCCACTTCCACCGAATAGCGAGAGCGATGCGATGCCGGCTCCCATTCAATCCAGCCAGAACACCGTGCCCGTCGCCGGTCCCTTCCGCGACGAAATGATCTGGCAGCAGTTGAAGACCGTGCGCGACCCCGAAATCCCGGTCGACATCGTCAACCTGGGCCTCGTCTATGCGGCATCCGCGGTTCCGCTCGAAGGCGGCGGCAACCGCATTGACGTGCGCATGTCGCTCACCGCGCCCGGCTGCACGATGTCCGACGTCATCAAGGCTGAAGTGGAACAAAAGCTCGCCGCTTTGCCTGAGGTGCGCGAGGTGCGCGTCGAAATCGTCTTCGATCCGCCCTGGAATCCCGGCATGATGTCCGAGGGCGCCAGGCTCCATCTCGGCTTCGATTCCGACTACGGCGCAGCGTCCGCGAGCCAGGGTCCGGCCAGCTCCGGGCCGTTCAAGGTTCTTCGCTGACCGTCAGCCGTCCTCTTCCGGTGAGCGGTCTTACGGCATTTTCGGAATTGCTGTAGACCGAAAGCACACACTCAAGTGGCTTTTTCCTCAAGAAAAAGCCACCTTTCAATGCACTCAAGAAGTCTAGGTGTATTCCGAAAATGCTCTAATTGCCCTGCTCGCCGCCCAACTTCTCCAATTGCCTGCGCCAGTCAAGAAAATCGACGAAGCCGCTTGAGTTGCGCCAGCCGGGCTCGACGATGATGTGCAGCTCAAGATAGACCTGCGTGCCCAGTAGCGACTCGATCTTTCTGCGCGCTCCGGTGCCAATAGCTTTCAATTTCGTCCCGCCCTTGCCGATCAGGATCGCCTTCTGCCCGTCGCGCTCGCAGTAGATGGCCGCCGCAATCCTGGCCAACGGCCTTTTGCCGGGCCTCGCCGGCGCCTCAGGCTCTTCAAACTGCTCGATGACCACCGCCGACGCGTACGGCACTTCTTCGCCGGTCTCGATCAATATGCTTTCCCGAATCAGCTCGGCCACCATGAAGCGCATCGGCTGGTCGGTGTACTGGTCTTTTGGATAAAAACGCTCGCCCTTGGGCAGAACGTCGACAATCTTGCGCACCAGCACATCCAGGCCGTCGCGCTTGCGCGCGCTCACCGGGATCACCTGCGCAAAGTTGTACTGGTGCGTGAGCGACTCAATCAGCGGTAGAAGCTGGTCCTTGCGCACCAGGTCGATCTTCGTCAGCACGAGAAAGACCGGGCAGTCGAGCTTGCGCACCAACGAGAAAAGAAATTCGTCTTCGCTCGCCCAAATGGGTTTCCGATGTTCCGATTTTGAATCGTGAGAGGGCTCTGACCCAACCTGTATTCTCCGCGTCGCATCAACGAGCACCAGCACAAGGTCGCGCGACTCTAGCGCCTCGTGGACCTCCTGTAGCATCCGCCGGTCGAGCTGCGAGCCGGGCTTGTGCACGCCGGGAGTGTCCACAAAGACGATCTGCGCGGCCGGATGCGTTCCCTTTTTCGCGGGCACCTCAACCACGCCAACGATGCGATTGCGCGTAGTCTGCGGCTTGGCCGTGACGATGGCCACCTTCTCGCCCGTGAGCGCGTTGAGCAGCGTGCTTTTGCCCACGTTGGGCCGGCCGAGAATGGCAACGAATCCTGATTTCACTCTTTGTGAGGCTCCTAGTGCCCTGTCTCCGAAGTTTGCAACATAAATGCCGCTGTCATCCTGAGCGACGGTCGCCGCGGCGACCGGAGTCGAAGGATCTGCGGTTGCTTTTCACGACGTATGCCACGAACTTCCGAGACACCACATTAGCTGAGTGTACGGCATCGCGCGGCACGCACTCCGCCTCAGTGCTTCACTCTTCCGTGCATTCCTGCTTCAAAGCTGCGGCGATCCAGCCGCGGCAGCGCTCGCGCCACCTTGTCGGGAAACAACGGGTAGTGCCTTGCCGAGATCAGCAGCTCCGGCACGCACCAAATGTCATCCTCCGCGGTCATCCAGTGCTCGCTATCCAGGCGCGCCAGGTTCACCGGCCTCGAGTAGGCACGCAAGGTGCGTTCGCCGCGCAGGTTGTAGTACTGCTCAAAGTAGCTGAGCGCCAGCTCGCGTAGCGTGCTGTAGATAGGCGCGCGGAAACGCAGCCCCGCGAAGTTTGACTTGGCAATGCCTCCCCACAGGCCGCGCTCGCGGTAAAGAGCCACCACGTGATCGTCGTCGCGCACCGCCTCCAGATCCATCAGCAGCGGCGGATGCCCATTGACGCGCAGGGCGGCAGCGGCCACGAGCGCCCCCTCCAGGCAATGCCCTTTGCGCTCCCGCAGCACGCGCTCGGGAGACCACGCCGTGTCGGCGTACTGGTACTCAAGCGCGTCGACGAACTTCTGGATTTGCGCCGGCGTCTTCAGCGCGCGCAGCGTGCGCAGGCTCCCCGGCGACAATCCGAAGCCCTCGCGCCGGTCCCGCCGTTCTCCGCGTCTTCGCACTCTCCCACTTTTTAAAGCCAAAGCTCCAACTCCGTTGGCAGATTGAAATGACGATATAGAAGTGAATTCTATTTCAGTCCCTTTGAAAAACTGCTTGACCTGTCTATAACTATAGGGTTGACCCTTGGAGTAGGCCATGTGGACAGTAACCAAACTCGCCCGGCGGGCCGGCCTCAGCCGAACCGCGCTCTTGTACTACGAATCCATCGGACTGATGCGCGCGCCGGAACGCAGCAACGGGAACTACCGCTGCTACGGTGAGCGCGACCTCAAGCGCCTGCTCGAGATCCGCGCCTATCGCGACGCGGGCCTCAGGCTGGCCGACATTCGCGCCATCCTCGATCGCCCAGCCGGCGATGCGGCTGGCGTGCTGCAAAGGCGGCTGATGGAGCTTGACGGCGAGATCAGGACCCTCCGCGAGCACCAGGCGGCGATCCTCAAACTGCTGAGCCACGGAAGTCTAAGGAGAGGAAAAATGATTACGAAGCAGAAATGGGTTTCCATCATGACCGCTTGCGGTCTAAGCGACGAGCAGATGCATCGCTGGCACACGGAGTTCGAGCGCTCGGCGCCGCAGGAACACCAGGAATTCCTGGAATTCCTGCACATCCCGCCGGCGGAGATCAAAACCATTCGCGATCAGAGCCGCAAAGGGTTCTGACGCCGTGAGTTCAACTGCAATGAGGATGCGGTGTGTGTCCGCGGTGGAGGGGGTGGGGATTGCATGTCCCCGCTCCTTTTTGGGGATAGCGCGCCGCACCAGTCAGGGATTGGTATCATCGGCGCATGGTTCCGCAGGGCGAAACAAAACGGCTGATCCTGCGCCCGCTCGCGCTGGCAGACGCGCCTCGGATCCAGGAGCTCTTTCCGCATTGGGAGATCGTGCGCTACCTGCAGAATCGCGTTCCCTGGCCATACCCCTCAGACGGCGCGCTGCATTTCATCCGCGACGTTGCTTTGCCGGCAATCGAGCGCGGCGAGGCGTGGCACTGGACTCTGCGCCTCAAGTCCGCGCCCGACCAGATCATCGGCTGCCTCGACCTGCGCAAGGGCGACGAAGACAATCGCGGATTCTGGCTTGGGCTCAAGTGGCAGGGCCAGGGGCTGATGAGCGAAGCCTGCGAGTGGGCCAACGACTTCTGGTTCGAGCAGCTCGGCTTCCCCGTGCTTCGTGTTGCCAAAGCCGCAGAAAACACCACCTCGCGCCGCATCTCAGAGAAACAAGGCATGAGGCTCGTCGGCACGGCCGAAAAAGACTACGTCTCCGGCCGCCTGCCCGCCGAAATCTGGGAAATTACGGCAGACGATTGGCGAGAATGGCGAGCCTCAAATCCCGATCATTAAGCTTCGCTTCAAAAATGCCCCGGCATCGGCGCCGGCCCCTGATAAACGAGGCTCAATCCCCAATCCATATCCGACGGAAAATCGGGCAGCTCGATTTCGCCAATCGTATTCGCCGCAATCACTCCGTTGCCAACGTCCAGCCACGCCCCCTCACGCGGATCGAACCATTGCGCGCGGTAGAGGCTCATCATGCGCGCCCCGCGCACCAGGCTCTTCGGGCATCCCTTCTCGAAGTAGACCAGGAAAATGTTCTGGTCCGGCGTTCTCGCGGCATAGGCCCAGCCTTCATAGCCTTTGAGAATCGGCGTTGCGTTGGGAACCACGTACCCCACGTCGGGCACCAGCTCCTGGTAGCGCTTTCCAATGGAGAAGGCGAAAGTGCGCAAGTGCTTCATCTGCCCGCCAGAGTTCCACTGAAACGCATCCCACATTTTCGTGGGAGCGGAAGGCTCAATGTCCGCGCCCCAAATGCCTTCGGCGCCATACACGTGGCCTGCGAAGCCGCCCGAAAGAAAGTTGCCATACATTGACGAGCGCACGAACTGGTCGTCCCGCTCGGTTCCGCCCTTGGCGCCATACTTGTAGCCGCCATTCAGTCCGCGCGCATCCACGAGCCCGGCATAGTACGGCTCGCCGTTCAGCGCGGGACGAGGATGCGCATCACGGAAAATGTCGGTCATGTACCAGTAATACTCATGCTCGCGCTTGTTGCCCACCTGGTGCAGGGTGACCCATGAATTCTCCCCCCAGTTCACCAGCGTGGAAGGGTTCGCGTTCGCCGAAAGCAGCGTCCCGAATGGCGGCGGGCCGTAGCGCTCGAATACGAGATTGATGGCCTTCATGAAATCCGGAACCGAGATGCTCTCCTGGATGATGTCGAGATGGATGGGGCTGAGCACGGTGTTGTTGGCTTGGTAGCGCGCCCACACATATTGAATAAAGCGCGCGTACGATTCGGGCCACGAGTAGTACTTCTTCCACAACTCGCTCGCATCGCGGCGGGCCACCTCGATGAAGGCAACAAACCCGTTCGCATTCAAATAATCAATCTTGCGGTCGATGGCCTTGAAGTATTCGGGATTGACGCGGTCCACATCGGGAAAGACATTCTCGTAGCCCGGCACCCTCCCCGGGAACAGAAATGGCCGGCCGCCTTCGTTGTCCATGTTCTTGGCGCTGCCGGTGCCGAACTCGAGCCATGCCGAGCGCACCGTGGTGTGATCGGCGTCGTTCATCACAATGTGCCAGGGCAGCCCGTCGGTCATCCAGTTGGGAAACGCGGCAATCACGTTGACCCAGTTGTAGCCCTGAGCCTTCCGGAAGCGAACGTAATCCTTGAAGCCCGCGCCCGGCCCGATTGACCGCTCCTGGTCGTCGTCGTACCAGCGAAAACGATTGGTGCCCACCGAATACCACGTATCGCCGAGCACCAGGAACGGCGTGCCGTCGGCGGATTCGAGCGCGTGGTTGTTCGCAGTCGCTCGTAGAAATCCTCTGCGCAGCGGGTTCTCCTGCTTTTCGGCCGTCGTCCACTCGACCGCCTCGAATGTTCCCGATTTTCCCGCGAGTCCCGCAACAGCCGGCTGCGACCCGCTGCGCCAGCGCCACGTCCCGGGCGCGGTTGCCGCCAGGCGCACGCAGAATTCATTCCCGCCGTTCCAAAAGCCATAAACGCGCTTGTTGAAGCCGGGCCCGCTCAGCTCGACCCAGACTGTCACGTCTGTATAGGGATTCGGAAAACTGTGTTCGGATGTGAGCACGATCTCTTGCTTCTCCCACACGTGAACACGCCGGGCGGTAGTCTCCGCCACGCCCGCCAGAATCGTGCTCGGCGCAGCGCCGATTGCAGCAACTCCTGCAGCGGTTCGCACAAACTCACGACGAGTAAGAAAACTGTTGGCCACACGCGCCTCCGCCGGTTCAATTGTCATTTGGATTCTAAACAGTCCGCGTAGCTGCCGCATCGCGCGGCAACATCGGCAGGGCTTGATCGGGCTTACGCGTCCTTCGGAAACGGTAGCCGCGCTGTCGGCGGAAAGAGCCGCACACGCTCCACTCGCCTCCCCGTCGAAGCGACGATTTCCACGCGCAGGTCGAGCGGATCGAGTGTCACGACTTCGCCCGCCTTGGGAATCCGCCCCGCAATCTCGCTCACCAGGCCGCCGAGCGTCGTCGCCTCATGGTCCTCGCCCAGCTCCACCGGCTCGCCAAGAACGTCGCCAAGTTGATCGGCGGGAAAGCTGCCCGGAATCAGCCACGCGCCCGAAGGTTCGCGTTGCGGCTCCTCGATCTGCGTGTCCGTCTCGTGCTCGTCGCGAATGTTCCCGACAATCTGCTCCAAAAGATCCTCGATGGTCACGAGGCCGGCAACCGCGCCGTACTCGTCGATCACGATGCGCATGTGTTGCTTCTCGCGCTGCATCTCGCGCAGCAGCTCGTAGCCGCGCTTGGTCTCGGGCACGAAGGCCGCGGGGTGCAGAATTGTTGCAACCGTCCGCGTGCGGGCTTCTACGTCGGTGATCTGCAGCAGGTCGTGGGCAAACGCCAGCCCCTTGATGTTGTCGAGCGAGCCAGAGTAAACAGGCACGCGCGAGTAATTCTCCTTGCGCAGCATTTCAAGAAAGTGCTCGATCGTGGTCGTTTCGGGAACGGCGAAGACCTCGGGCCGCGGCGTCATCACTTCGCGCACCAGCATGTCGCCGAATTCGACCGCGGAGCGCACCAGCTCACGGTCGCTCTGCTCCAGGATTCCTTCCTCCTCGCCGGCCTCGATCAGCGCTTCGACGCCGGGCGCGGGAGCCTCTTCTTCGGGACCGGCAGGCGCCTCGGCCAGCGCGGCAATGGAAAAGAAGAATCGGATAAAGACCGTGACCGGCGTGACCAGCCACAGCAGCAGGCGAATGAGCCACAGCAGGCGCGCTACCCACAGCCCGCGCGTGCGGTTGAAGAGCAGAGACGGAATGAGCTGGTACGCGAATGCGACCACCAGGGCCACGGCGAGAACAGCCTGCGCGATCTCAAGCGTCGTAGGCGGGCCGGGGTGCGTGGGGCGAATGAAAAGCAGCGTGCCGAACCCGAGCGCGATGATGCCGAGCGCGAGCTGCTTGAGCACCGAGGCGCACAACGCCGCGTGCTCGCGGCTCAGGCCCAGATGCGGCTCGACACGCACCTCCCACGCGTCCAGATTTTCCTGCACCTTGCTGCTCAGGATTTTGCCGTACTCGGAGTAGACGCGCTGGATGTACGAGGCCAGCGCGGCCACCCCAATGAGCGCAACGAGAGCAGCAATCTCGAGCGGAGTCATGGCGAACGCCTCCGCGTCTTGGTGGACTTGGCGCTTGCACGGTCGATCAGCCCCTGTGGCAGCCCCAGCCTCGCGCGCATTTGGCGTTCGCGCCGGAGCATTTTGCCCGTGTCCGTTTCATGGTCGTAGCCAGCCAGGTGCAGCAGTCCATGAAGCATCAGCACCTTCAGCTCGCAGGCAAGCGTGTGCCCTTGCTCGGAAGCCTGCCTCCGCGCCGTCTCCACGCTGATCGCCAGATCGCCGGCGATCTTCTCGGGACCCGGCGCGGGGCTCGTCGAGGGAAACGAAAGCACGTCGGTCGCCGTGTCCTTTCCGCGAAAGCGGCGATTCAAATCGCGGAGAGTTGCGTCGGTGGCGAGGAGCACGGTGACCTGCCCGACTAGGCCGACAGCAGCTTGTGCTTCGCTGAGAAACCGGCCCAGCGTGCGCGTTGAGGGAATGCGGAGATTCTTCAGAGGTCCGGACGCAGCCGTTTGCCTCGCTGCGGTCAACGCCAGCGCCGAGTCAGGGTCCCCGCGGACAGGTCTTGGTCCGTGGGGTGGAGGGTCGGGCTCCAAATCTGGTTCGAGGAGAATCATCGTGGGCGGGGTCCGCCGCGGCGGACGCGCCTCCGCGGTGACTTCGATTCTACGTGAGAAGTCCGCCTATTGCGGCTTCGCCGGTTTCAGCGCCTGTCCCTCCGCGCGCTCTTCGCCCTGCGTCACCCCAGCCTCGATCGCGTCGCCCATCGTGAGCGGTAGCTCCTGCTGCCGCGGCTTGGCGCTCTCATATGCGCGCACCACGCGCTGCACCAGCGGATGGCGCACCACGTCACCATCGTCGAAGTGGCAAAAGGCAATGCCTTCCACGCCGTTCAGCACGTTAATTGCGTCCAAAAGCCCCGACTTGCGCGGATTCGGCAAATCGATCTGCGTAATGTCGCCGGTGATCACGGCCTTCGAGTTGTTGCCCATGCGCGTCAGGAACATCTTCATCTGCTCGACGGTCGTGTTCTGCGCCTCGTCCATGATGATGAAGGCGTCATTGAGCGTGCGCCCGCGCATAAAGGCCAGCGGCGCAACCTCGATCATGTTCTTCTTCGAGCATCTTGTCCACGCGATCCGGATCGAGCAGGTCGTAGAGCGCGTCGTACAGTGGGCGCAGGTAGGGATCCACCTTTTCCTGCAGCGTGCCGGGCAAAAAGCCCAGCCGCTCGCCGGCCTCCACCGCCGGACGCACCAGCACGATGCGGCCGATGCGCTTGGCGTTGAATGCGGCCACGGCCATGGCCACGGCTAGATACGTTTTTCCCGTCCCCGCCGGGCCCACGCTGAACACCATGTCGTTTTGCTCAATGGCCTCAACGTAGCGCCGCTGGTTGAGCGAGCGCGGCTGCACAATGCGCTTAATCCCGACTGACCGCTGCTTGCCGGCTTCGGCCACTGAGCGCAGCGTGGCCGCGGGATCGGCCACGACCAACCGCAGCATTCCGTTCAGCTCGCCGTTGTGCGGGTGGATGCCCTGGCGGCGCAGCGTCTCAAAGTCCTCAAAGATACGCTGCACGCGGGCCACGTTCTCTTCGGGACCTTCCACGTGCACGGCGTCGGAGCGCAAATCGATGCGCACGCCGAGCGAGTCTTCCATCAGCCTCAGGTTTTCATCGCGGGTCCCGAACAGGGGCTCAAGATTGGGCGTAATCTCCAGGGCGATCTTCAAAGGTTTCAGCGTCCTCCGGGACGGGTTAAATTTGTCCGGCAGCGGTCCCGCAGGGCTGCCGCCGGAGAGTTTGTAAGAGCTTCATCGGCCGGGAATGCGGCCAACGCGAGCCGCAGGCGGTCAGGCCGCGGTCCACGCCGGCGCGCGCCCCGGCAGGGCGCTTCAAGGCAAACGGCTGATTGTGTAGGGAGTTCGAGAGTACAAGGCAAACCCCGGTCCAGCTTCCTGGCCGCCTTGCGCATCCGCGAGTTGGGGTCGCGTACCAAATCCGGTATTGCGAGAGTAGCGCCAGTCGGGCGGCGCGTCAACCGGCGCTTGGTTACTTTTGCGGCATTGGTTGTCTTGGGAGATACCTCTCTGCAATCCGGTACACTGCATTCAATCTCAAGCCGCCCCCGAGGAAGCCCGCCGAGGAAGCATGTTGCCGTCCGCACTCTATATCGTTGTCCTGGTCGCGATCGCCGCCGCGCTGCTGGCCGTGGCCGTCTACCGCACCCTGCGCGTCAAGACCAAGGCCGACTACCTCGTCGCCGGACGCTCGCTTCCGGCCATTGTCCTCGTGCTCACGCTGCTCACCTCTTGGATCGGCGCGGGCTCGCTCTTTGCCGGCGCTGAGAACGCCTACCGCAACGGATTTGCCGCCCTATGGCTCCCTGCCGGCGGCTGGCTCGGCCTTCTGCTCATCTACTTTATTGCGCCGCGGGCGCGGAAGTTCGCCCAGTTCACGCTGCCCGATCTCCTCGAGGCGCGCTACAACCAGGCGGCGCGCGTTCTGGGCACCATCGCCATCCTCTTCGCCTACGTGGCCATCACCAGCTATCAGTTCAAGGGCGGCGGCAACGTGCTCCATCTCATCTTCCCAGGCTCAGTCACGCCGGAGATGGGCACCTGGATCATCGCCGCTTTCGTCATCGTCACCACGGCCATGGCCGGAATGTCGTCGGTTGCGTATATGGATGTGGCCATCGGCTCACTGGTCACGGTCATTTGCATCGTCGCCACGCCCATGCTCTTCCTCAAGGCCGGCGGGTGGGCCGGCCTGCACGCCGCGCTGCCCGAGACGCACTTCGAGGTGCTCGGCAACCTGACCGTCACGCAGACGATGGAGTTCCTGGTGCCGACGATGCTGCTCATGCTCGGCAATCAGGTGATGTATCAGAAGTTTTTTTCGGCCAAGACGGAGCGGGACGCGCGCGTCTCGGTGGTGGGGTGGATTGTGGGCACCGTGGTGCTGGAGACGCTGATCGTTGCCATCGCGGTCTTCGGTTCGGCGCTCTACAAAACGGGTGAGGTCGCGCGCCAGCCTTACGAGATCATTCCCTACACGGCGCGGCACGGCCTGCCGGCGCTGATGGGTGCGCTGCTTTTGGGCGCGGTCTTCGCCAAGGTGATTTCGACGGCCTCGAATTACCTCTTTTCCCCGGCCTCGAACCTCATCGAGGACGTTTTCGTGCGCTACATCTCTCCCGGCGCGTCAAACAAGCGCGTGCTCATCGTTTCGCGGCTCGCCGTGGTGCTGCTGGGCTGCTGGGCGCTCTATCAGGCCATCTACGCGCCCAGCATCCTCGAAAAAATGCTCTACGCCTACACCATCTATTCCGCCGCGGTCACGCCGGTGGTACTGGCGGCCTTCTACTCCAGGCGCGCCACTGCCTGGGGCGCGGTAGCCGCCATTGCCACCGGGACAGTTGTCACGCTCGTCTGGGACGCGCCCGGCGTGAGAGAGCTGTTCCCACCCATCCTTGCGCAACGCGACGCGATCTTTCCCGCGCTGTTTGCCGCGGTCGCCGCGCTGGTGGTGGTCAGCGCGTTCACGCCAAAGCCCAAGCCCGAGCAGTTGGCGCAATTCGCGGACTGACAGCTCGCCTGCCCACTCCGCCCCAGAAAAAATCCTTTCCGCCCGCGCAAGCCGGCCTTACACTGTCCGTGTCAATTCCTTACCCCTATGCCGGTGGCGCAACTGACTCTCGAGATTCGCATCGAGCACGCCCAGTCGCTCAAGGACAGGCGGCAGGTGGTCCGCTCGCTCAAGGACCAGTTGCGGCAGAGCTTCAATGTCTCGGTTGCGGAGCTGGACGAAGCCGTTACCTGGCAGTCGGCGACGCTTGGCGTGGCGGCCATCTCCCGCTCGCGCGACTACCTGCACGGCCTCATGGAAGAGGTCGAGCGCGCCGCCCGCCGCATGACCACCGAGCTCGGCGCCGATCTCGCCGATTCGTTCTGGGAGTACATCGAGAGCTGAGAACGCGCCGATCGGCCGCAAGCACCGCGGCGCCATCGTGCTACGCTGGGTCTTGCCCCCGGGAGAAATCGTTTGCAGTCCGAACGCTTCGTCATTGCCGTTTTCGAGTTTGTTTTGCTGCTTTTCTCGCTCAGTTTTCATGAGTGCGCGCACGCCTGGATGGCTTCGCGCCTCGGCGATCAGACGGCGCGGTTGCAGGGGCGCATCACGCTCAATCCGTTGGTCCACATCGATCCCGTCGGAACCCTTCTGTTTCCCGCCATGGTGATCTTTGGGCCGCTCATCGGCTTCAGTATTCCGTTCATGCTTGTCGGCTGGGCCAAGCCCACGCCGGTCATCACGCGCAACTTCAAGAAAATCGTGCGTGACGACAACCTGACCACCCTCGCCGGGCCGGTTTCGAACCTGATTCTCGTAGTGCTGGCCCTGGCAGGTCTCACCGTCATTGCCATCGCCATGCCCAACGGTGGGGCGATGGTGCGGGTGTCGTTCGCTGTCGCATTGGGCTTTGCTGAGGCCACCGGCGCGCAGCCCATCGCGCTGCTTCTCAGTCTGGCCATTCTCATCAACCTCTCGCTCTTCTTCTTCAACCTGCTGCCCATTCCGCCGCTCGATGGCAGCCGCGTGGTGCGCAATATGCTGCCCTATAACGCGGTGCAGCAATACGATCGCATCGGCGGCTGGATCAGCTACCTGCTCATGATCTTTGTGGGTGGCTTCGTTCTGCGCCTGCTGCTCACCCCCGCTCTGGTCCTCGTGTTTTCCTTCCTTTTGCGTCTCTGATTCCCCGCCGCCCGTTGCCCGCCCTCCCGCTACAATGGAATGAGGCTTTTTAACGCTTTTTTGAGTGAGGGCGGCCTTGATTTTTTGGCCGCCGAGGAATTCATACACCCCATGCCTGAACCCGCCACTCCATCGTCCCGCCCGCGCGTCCTCAGCGGCATGCGCCCCACGGGAAAGCTGCATCTGGGCAACTATATGGGCGCTCTGGCCAACTGGGTTAAGCTGCAGGACCGGTACGATTGCTACTTCTTCATCGCCGACTGGCACGCCCTCACCACCGACTACGCCGACCCCAGCCAGATCGCGCCCAACACCGTCGAAGTGATGCTCGACTACCTCGCCGCCGGCCTCGACCCGGAGCGCAGCGTCCTCTTTTTGCAGAGCCGCGTGCTGCAGCACGCCGAGCTTTCGCTGCTCCTTGGCATGAGCACTCCGCTCGGCTGGCTCGAGCGCGTGCCCAGCTACAAGGAGATGCAGGAGAACCTCGCCGGCAAAGACCTCACCACCTACGGATTCCTCGGCTACCCCGTCCTGATGGCCGCCGACATTCTCCTCTACCAGCCCGACTTTGTTCCCGTCGGTCAGGACCAACAGGCGCACGTAGAGCTCACGCGTGAGCTCGCGCGCCGCTTCAACCAGTTCTACAAGCTCGGTGAGCGCGAGGTTCTCCCCGAGCCCAAAGTGCTCCTCACGCCCTCGCCCAAGCTTCCCGGCACCGATGGCCGCAAGATGTCGAAGAGCTACGGCAACACTATCCTCCTGAGCGACCCCGAACCTGTCGTCCGCCAGAAGCTGAAGACGATGGTCACAGACCCCGCACGCATTCGCCGCACCGACAAGGGCGATCCCGACAAGTGCCCGGTGGGCGACCTGCACAAGGTCTTCTCGACTCCGGAAACGATGGCCAAGGTCTACGAAGGCTGCCGGTCGGCGGGGATCGGCTGCATTGAATGTAAAAGCTGGGCCGCCGATGCGCTGGTACAGGTGCTCAATCCCATCCAGCAGCGCCGCGCCGCCACAACGGAGAAACAGGCCATCGAGATTCTGAACGAGGGTTCCCGCCGCGCCGCAGCCCGCGCCGAGCAGACCATGATCGAGGTGCGCGAGGCCATGCAAATGACGTTGACGACGGTTGCGCCCGCGTGAGACAAACGCGGAAATGCGCCGGATGGATCGGCTCGAATTAACCACGGGAAGCAGACCAGTTGGTCGGGTCAGGCGCATTTCTCCTTCTGCTGTACGCTGAAGCCGATGCCATCAAGTGGCGATTTCCTCAAGAAATCGCCACCCCGCACAAGAACAAGAAACGGCTATAACTGAAGGAGAAATGCCGTAGGAAAGTGCAAGCGATGGAAGAGAAACTCCCGTGGTGGCGTTGGGCGCTCGGTTTTGCGCTGGGCGGAATCCGCTCCGGCTTCGGGTTCTTCCGCCGCAACGGAAAAGCTGAAGTCAGCCCGGAGACAACCGCGGAAGCCTTCGTCGCCGAGCCTCAGAGCAGCCCCGAGTCTGAGAACGAAAGATTGGAAATCAGCGCAGAAAGCAGCCCTGAGCCTGAAAGCAGCACTGAGCACGAAAACAGCCATGAGCCCGAGAGCATAGAGGCCGAATCGATCGACGAGAAGCCCGCTGAGGCCGAAAGCAGCCTTGAGCCCGAGAATCAAGAGGGCGAGGCCGAATCGATCGACGAGAAGCCCGCTGAAGCCGAATTTGAGAACGTTGAATCGAGCGCCGTAGCCAGCACTGCCGATGAAGTCGCCGAGCCGGAGATTGCGTTGAGTGAGCCCGAAGAACCGGCAAAGTTGGAAGCACCGGAAGAAGAGATCGCGTTGACGAATACTTCCCCACAATCCGAACAAACTCCGGACGACGTGGCGCAAGCGGAATCCGTTTCAAGCCCTGAAGAGACGACCGCGGCCAATGTCGCGGCTCCCGCTGCCGATCCTCAGCCGGCCGAAGAACGAACTCCGGCCACGGAAGCCGAACTCGCGCCTGAACCCGTCACGGCGTCCGCACCATCTCCCGCGCCCCCTCCTGATCTGCCCCCCGCAGCCCACGCGGCCTCGTCACAAGACCCGGCTCCCACATTGCCGTTCGACTCAAAGCCCGCCGCCGGGCCGACAACCGCCGAAAAAGTCGCGGCCGCGCTCAAGGCCCGCGGCGTGGATGCCGAGCAGTCGCCCTTCTCGGTCTTCGTTGGCCAGGTCTACGACGGCCCGCTCGACCTGCTGCTCGACCTCATTCGCAAGCAGGACATCGACATCTACGACATTCCCATCGCCAAAATCACGGCCCAATTCCTCGCCTACGTCGACCACCTGCGCGCCAGCGACATGGACGTGGCGGGCGAATTCATTTACACCGCGGCGCTGCTCATCCACATCAAGAGCAAGATGCTTCTTCCGCGCGCTCCGGTTGGTCCGGAAGAGTCGACCGAGGATCCGCGCCGCGAGCTTGTGGATCGCCTGCTCGAGCACGAGCGCTTCCGCAACGCCGCGCAGATGCTGCATGACAAGCAGATGCTCGAAGCCAACACATGGACCAATCCCGGCGTGCGCGAGTTTCGCGAGGACGCCGGCGCCGAGCCCGAGATTGCGGCCGATACAACGGACCTCGTCCGCATCTTCCGCGACATTCTGGAGCGCGCGCGCAACCGCCCCATTCTCGATGTCGAGGAAGACTCCATTACCGTTGGCCAGATGATCCAGTTCCTCACCCGCCGCCTCACCATGGAAGACAAGCCCGTGGCGCTGCGCCGTCTGCTCAGCCACACGCATTCCGAGCGCGCGCTCATCGCCATGTTCCTCGCGCTGCTCGAGCTGGTGCGCCTGCAGGCCATCCTTCTCCGTCAGGACCGCCAGTTCAGCGAGATCTTCGTCAAGAAGAACTCGGGATTCGACGCCGTGTTGAATGAAGGCCTGGCCGGCGCTCGCGACGACTGGCGCTGATCGCGCCTGCCGCCTTGTAAACTGACCGTGATGAATCTCTTTCCCCGAAAGCTGCATGGCATCGCGCGCTGCGCCGCGTTGGTTGCGCTCTTGTCAATTGCCGGAGGCGTCTCGCTCCGCGCGCAGGATGCCGCGTTTCCTTCCGCCGCATCCGAGCTCGCCCAGGTTCCGCTGCCTGAGCCCTCATCGAACGCTCTTCCATTGCCTGAGGATCGCGGCGCTGCCGATCTCGAACAGACGCTCAAGCGGCTGGGCACCACGGCCAGTGTGCTTGTCATCGTGCCCCATCCTGACGACGAGGACGGCGCGCTGATGACTTATCTGTCGCGCGGACTGGGCGTGCGGGTCACTCTGCTCACACTTACCCGCGGCGAGGGCGGCCAGAACGCGCTAGGCGCCGAGAGCTACGATGCGCTCGGGCTCATCCGCACCAGCGAGCTGCTCAAGGCTGACGAATACTACGGCGTGCGGCAGCTTTGGGGCACTGAGGCCGACTTCGGCTTTTCCAAAACGCAGGAAGAATCATTTCAGAAGTGGGGCCACGATCGCGTGCTCTACGACGCAGTCCTGGCCATCCGCGTGGTTCGTCCGCAGGTCATCTTGTCCACCTTCGTCGGCGGATTGACGGATGGCCACGGCCAGCACCAGGTTGCCGGCGAAATCGCGCAGGAAGCCTTCAAGGCCGCCGCGGATCCAAACATCTTTCCCGAGCAATTGCGCCCGGCCAAGGAAGGGGGCGCCGGCTTGCAGCCCTGGCAGCCGCTCGCCGTCTATTCGCGCACGCCATTTGCGCCCATCACCAACGGTCGGATGTTCGACTACGCCACAGGCAAATGGGCGCCGGCAAGATTTCACAATTACCTCACCGGCGAGTGGATCGAAGGCGCGTTGCCGGCCGACGTGACGCTTCCCGTGGGCGCCTGGGACGCGGCGCTCGGCCGCACCTATGTGCAGATTGCCCGCGAAGGCTGGGGCGAGCAGAAGTCGCAGTATGGCGGTTCCGATCCGGCGCTGAGCGGCCCGGACTTTTCCAGCTACCACTTGTGGGCCGTTGCGCCAGCCGCCGCTAAATCGAGCGAAGAGAAGCCGACCGCCGCAGCGGGAGGCGCGAAAAACGACGCGAGCCTCTTTCAGAATCCAAGAGTCCGCATTGATACCGGCATCGCGGGCCTGGCGCCGCTGGCCGGGAACGCGCCGCACCTGTGGCTCGCGAATGACCTCGGCAAAATCGAGAGCGGCCTGAAGGCATTCACAAGCGATTGCAAAAGCCAAAGCGGCATTGGCGCTGCGCACAAACTCGTGCCCCTCTACCGCCAGACGCTAGACCTCTTTGCTCGCGTGAAGGCGAGCGATCTTGACGCCGAGGCCAAGGCGGGCCTCGAACTTGAGCTGGGCGAGAAGATCACCGAGTTTCAGACGGCGCTCAAGGATCTGCTTGGCCTCGACTTGATTGCGTTTGTCAGCGGCTCTGGAGGCGGGCCGGGCTTCGGCGGGCGCGGCGCGTCTGCCGATGAAACGGCCCGCAGCATCACGCCCGATCAGGACTTTAACGTGCGCGTGCACCTATCCAACGCTCTGGGCGATGTGCACCTGAGCCGCGTTTGGCTGGAAAGCAACGACGGCTCTTCATGGAAGATCGAGGACGCCAACGGTGCAATCGACCCGGCTGCCGGTGCGCCAGTAGGCGACCGCACCTTTCACGTGCGCGTTCCCGGCGATGCTGCGCCCACGGAACCCTACTTCACGCGTCCCACCACTGAGCAGCCCTACTACGACATTTCGAACGAAGCCTGGCGCGAGCGCTCCTTCGCGCCCTATCCGCTCGCCGCGTGGGCTGAGTTTTCCTTCGGCGGCGTTCCCATCCGCCTCGGCCAGGTGGTGCAGACCCTCGCCCGCGTCACCGGTGTCGGCGGCGTCTATCAGCCGCTCGTCGTCACGCCGGCCATCGGCGTGCGCGTCGAGCCGGAGGCGCGCATTCTCCCGCTCGATGGCTCGCCGCTTCCGGTCCATGTCACGGTTCACGCCGAGCACGCCGCCGATGGAGTCGTCGACCTGAAACTTCCCGAGGGTTGGCGCGCCGATCCCGCGCAACGCAAATTCCACCTGCGTAGCGCCGGCGACACGGAGCCGCTCGTGTTTTTGGTTTCTCCGGCCGGCGATGTGGCCGCGCGCGCCTACGCGATCAAAGCGATCGCGCACGTCGGCGATCAAAGCTACTCCATCGGCTGGCTGAGCATCGGCTATCCCGGTCTCCGTCCCTACAACCAGTACAAGCCGGCGGAGCTCCGCACGCGCAAGGTGGACGTGAAAGTCGCACCCGGTCTCCGCGTGGGCTACGTGATGGGAACTGGCGATTTCGTTCCTGACGCCATCGAGGCGCTAGGCATCACGCCGCATCTCGTCACCGACGACGAGCTCGCCACCGCTGACCTCTCTCAGTGGAACGTTCTGGTCATCGGCATTCGTGCCTACTCCACGCGGCCGTCGCTCGCCGCCGCCGAACCGCGCCTCGAGCAATTCGTCGACCAGGGCGGGACGCTCGTCGTGCAGTATCAAAGTGCAACATTCACCGCGCCGCTCCCGCTTTCCATAGGCAGGTTTCCTGAGCGCGTCGTCGATGAGCAGGCGCCGGTCAAGCTGCTCGATCCCACCAACTCGCTCCTTTCCTGGCCCAATCAAATCACTTCCGCCGACTTCGACGGATGGTTCGAAGAGCGCGGCCACGGCTTCCTCGACCACTGGGACCCCGGATACACGGCGCTCACCGAGACCGCCGATCCAGGTCAGGATCCGCAGCAAGGCGGGCTGCTCGTTGTGCATCGCGGAAAGGGAACCTATATATATGTTGCCTACGCGCTCTACCGGCAGTTCCCTGAGTTAGTGCCAGGAGCGTATCGCCTGCTCGCGAATCTCCTCAGCGCCGGTGCCGAGGGCGCGAGCGCATCAGCCCCATCGCCCGCCGCGCATCCCTACAGCGGTTCCACAATTGCTATACCCAGGTCCGCAACCGCCAAGTGGCTTTTTCATTAAGAAAAAGCCACCGTGCAAGACGCCGGAAACGGCACGTGAATTGTGGAACCGCTCTAGCACACCGCTGCAATCTCCCCGCCGGAATCTTCCACAAAAGTGCGGCAAAATAGCGAAGCGTCTGTAAATAGAATTTGAATTTCTCGCCCTCTTTCTTCACGGAAAATTTGCGCCAGCCCGCCACTGTGAATTCTGCGTGAATTCGTCAAATCTTAATCTTGCTCTGCGAGTCTTGGATGCGGAACGACAGAAGGAGTTTTGCCGGCGCGAGACTTCCTTCTCAACCACTCCCCTAATTCTTCGTGCCGATGGGAATGCCGCAGATTTTTCAATTCATCTATGCGTCCGGGATGCAAAAGTCGAATGCGTCCGTTGTGCACGAGGGCGCTGCCACCTTCCAACACGATTCCATGAAGAAAAGAGAGGCCCAAATGAAATTGACAGTGAAAGCGGCTGCCGCGGTATTTCTCGCAGCCGGTCTTGTTGTTTCTTACGCACAAACCAGCGGCACTACGCCGCCGGCCAAGAATCACGTCGCAAGCAAGAAGCCCGCTGCTCAGGCCGGTCCCACGGTGCAGGAGCAGATCGACCAAATGAAACAGCAATTTCAGGGCGAGATCGACGGCCTGAAGGCCGATCTCGCCACCAAGGATGAGCAGTTGAAGCAGGCGCAACAGGCGGCGGCCGACGCGCAGGCGGCAGCAGCCAAGGCGGAAGCCGATGCCACCGCGCAGCAGCAGGCGTTCACTGACAATGCGGCGGCGGTATCCACCCTGCAGAGCACGGTCAGCGATCTGAAAACCAACGCGGTTTCGCTGGCCACAACGGTCTCCGACGAGACAACGAGCATCAAGAAAGCAATCAATAGTCCTGACGCCCTTCACTTCAAGGGGATCACGATATCGCCCACGGGCAGCTTTTTGGCGGCTGAAACTGTGAACCGCACCGGCGCCACTGGAGGCGATATCAACACGCCGTTTACCGGTGTCCCGCTGGCCAACTCCCAGGCGGCTCAATTGAGCGAGTTCCAGGGTTCAGGCCGTCAGTCGCGCATTGCCCTCAAAGCCATTGGCAAGCTGCCGACATTCACCTTGACCGGCTACTACGAGATGGACTGGCTGAGCGCCGGCGTCACCTCCAACAACAATCAGTCGAACAGCTACACCTTGCGCCAGCGCCAGTTGTGGGCCGACGCCAAGACGAATAGCGGCTGGGACTTCTCAGGCGGCCAGGGATGGTCGCTGGCGGCTGAGACCACGAAGGGGCTCACCCGCGGAACTGAGATTCTGCCCGCTACCATCGATGCACAGTACGAAGCTGGCTTTGTCTGGTCGCGGCAGTACAGCTTCCGTGTCTCAAAGGATTTCGGAAAGACCTTCTTCCTCGGCGCTTCAGTTGAAAACGCCGAGATGCTGAACCCGTCCGGACAGAACACGCCAACCAATTATCTGTTTGGTTCTACTGGAACCGGCGGCGGTCTCTACAACCTGAACTCCAATTACTCGTTCAACCTCACTCCTGACTTCGTGGTCAAGATGGCCTTCGAGCCCGGCTGGGGCCACTGGGAAATCTTCGGCATCGACCGCAACTTCCGCGACCGCATCTATCCCTGCGCCGCCGTAACGGCCACCTGCACGGTGCCGACGACGGCCACGCCTACCAACAGCACGGCCACCGGCGCCGGACTTGGCGGCGGATTCCGCGCACCGCTCGGGACCAAAGCAATCACCATCGGCCTGAAGGGACTGTGGGGCCAGGGCGTCGGCCGCTACGGCTCTTCGACCATCGCCGACGTAACGTTGCGCCCGGATGCAACCATCTCTCCCATCCACGGCTTCTCCGCGCTCAGCACGCTCGAGATGAATCCCACCCCAAACTTCAATCTCTACTTCAACTACGGTGGCGACTATCTTGATCGCGACTACGTGCTCAGCGGCACAACCCAGGTTGGCTACGGAACGCGGAGCGCGAACATGTCGGGCTGCCTCGCCGAGCCCACCACCCCAACGGCGGGTGCCACGGGCGGCGCAGCCACTGCCCCGTCCAACTGCGGCGGCAGCAACAAAGACGTGCAGGAGTTCACGGCCGGCTACTGGTGGAACATCCACAACAGCGCCAAGGGCCGGCTCCGGCAGGGCATCCAGTACAGCCTGATCCGCCGTGATATCTGGTCCGGCGCGGGCGGTACCACCAACACCGGCAACGGCGCGCATGGCGACGACAACATGATCTTCACCTCGCTCCGCTACTACCTGCCGTAAGCAACCGGCTTCCAGCCCAAAGCAAAAGGGGCAGTCCGCAATGGGCTGCCCCTTCTATTTGCTTTCGACTCTGAACTTGGTTCTTGATCCGCCGGCCGCTACGCGCTTACTCCGCCGCCGCTTCCACCGGCTTAGTCTGCGCCACGGTCCAGTCCGCCGCCCCCACCTTGAAGCGCGCGAACCGCCGCACCGTAATGTTCTCGCCCAGCTTGCCCACCTTCTGCGCGATCAGTTCCTTCACGCTGATGGCCTGGTCCTTGATAAACGGCTGCTCCAGCAGGCAAACCTCTTCGTAGAACTTCGCCATCTTCCCGTCCACAATCTTCTCGATCACCGGCGCCGGCTTGCCCGTGGCCGCAGCCTGCGCGCGATAGATCTCCTTCTCGCGCTCCAGGTCCTCCGTGGTCACGTCCTCCGGCTTCACATAGCGCGGATCGCTGGCCGCGATGTGCATCGCCACATCCTTCAGCAGCTCCTGAAAGTCCTCGGTCCTGGCCACAAAATCGCTCTCGCAGTTCAGCTCCACCAGCACGGCGATCTTGCCGCCGGCGTGAATATAGCTGCCCACCGCGCCCTCGTTGGTCACGCGCGCGGCCTTCTTCTGCGCCGACGCCATGCCCCGCTTGCGCAGCACCACGAACGCCTCTTCCATATTCCCCTTGGTCTCCTGCAGAGCCTTCAGGCAGTCGCCCATCGGCGCGCCCGACTTCTCCCGCAGCTCTTTCACCAACTTCGCATCAATCTTCTCAGTCACCGTTGTCATCTCTCTTTTTCCCTGGCCGCAGCCGGCCTTGTTTATGCGTTGCGTTTAAGATTTCACAATCGTGTTGCGCGCCAAAGAATTTCCGGCAAAAGGAAAGCGCTAGCATCTCGGCTTGAGATCGTTTTGAAAGAGCACGATCCCACGGCTTGCGAAAAACTGCCTGGGAGAACCCCGAAGTGTCAGGGCACGACTTTAGTCGTGCCGTAAACGTTGCAAAATGAAGGTGGGCTTTAGCCCCTGAAGGACGCATGCAGTCAAACTGAACCGCTGCCTGCCGCGCCGCGTGCTTACTTGGCGCTCTCCGCCACTTCGTCCTCTTCCAGCAGCGCCGCCACTGCCGCGGGCGCCTTGCGAATGCCTCCGCCCAGCGCCGCTTCCAGGTCCACTTCCTCGCTCGCCGGCGCTTCGGCCGAAATCTCCACGCCCTCTACGCCGCCTTCGCTCTCTTCCGCGGCCGCAGCCTCCGCAGCCTCTTCCGTGAAGGCCTTGTCGCTCAGCAGGTTCACGCCCTCGGCCGCCGAGTCGGCAACCTTCGAGGTAAACAGCCGGATCGCGCGCAGCGCATCGTCGTTGCCCGGAATCACGAAATCCACCACCGTCGGGTCGCAGTTCGTGTCCACCACCGCAACCACCGGGATGCCCAGCTTGCGCGCTTCCTTCACCGCAATCGTTTCGTTGTTCGAGTCCACGATAAACAGCGCGTCAGGCAGCCGCTTCATGCTCTTGATGCCGGCCAGGTTCGCCTGCAAATGCTTGCGCTCGCGCTCCAGCTTGATCACTTCTTTCTTGGTCAGCAGGTCGTAGCGGCCGTCCGTGGCCATCTCATCCAGTTCCTGCAGGCGCTTCACCGACTTCTGCACCGTCACCCAGTTGGTCAAGAGGCCCCCCAGCCAGCGCTGGTTGATGTACGGCATTCCCGCCCGCGTGGCCTCTTCGGCAATCGCATCCTGCGCCTGGCGCTTGGTGCCGACAAACAGAATCGTCTTGCCGCTTGCGCACAGCTCGACCACAAACTTCGACGCCTCCTTGAACAGCTTCAGCGTTTTTTGCAGGTCGATGATATAAATTCCGTTGCGCTCCCCGAAGATGTATTCCTTCATCTTGGGATTCCAGCGCTTCGTCTGATGCCCGAAGTGAACACCCGCTTCGAGCAGTTCCTTCATGGTGATAGTTGCCAATGGTCCTCCTTCGTGAACTGCATCCGGGTGGTCGATGCCTGCGCCCGGATTCATTCCCCTCGCGGGGAGATTTGTGTTGCGAGTTGTCAGTGATCAGTGGTCAGAGATCCGAGCACCAGTGCGCCAACTGATCTCTGATCTCTGAACCCTGATCTCTGCGCAAACGCGTTAGCGCTTGCTGAACTGGAACCGCTTTCTCGCGCCCTTCTGCCCGTACTTCTTGCGTTCCTTCTGGCGCGCATCGCGAGTCATCAGCCCTTCTGCCTTGAGCAGCTTGCGCAGCTCAGGGTTGAACTCAACCAGGGCACGGGCTATGCCCATCTTCACCGCGTCGGCCTGTGCGGAAACTCCGCCGCCGCTCACCGTGGTCACGACATCGAAGCTCGCCCCGAGCTCGGCCACCACCAGCGTGCGCTTGGCCGAAACCCGCTGCTGCTCGGTCACAAAGTGCTCGTCGAACTTCTTGCCGTTCACCTTCCACTCGCCCGTGCCGGGACGCAGAAAAACTCTCGCGATCGCCGACTTGCGCCGCCCCGTCCCGTAATACTGAACCAGATCCTCTGCCATTCGTTTCCTCTTAGCTCTCAGCCGTCTGTCTTATCTTTCCTAGTCCCTTAGTCCCTAAGCTTCTCGGTCCCTTGGTCCCTTGGTCCCCTGTTCCCTCGGTCCCCTGCTCCCTCGGCGCCTTGGTCCCTCGGTCCCTGCCTTACAACGCCACCGGCTTCTGCGCCGTGTGCGGATGCTTGTCGCCGCGGTACACCTTCAGCTTCGATCCCATCGCGCGGCCGAGCTTCGTCTTCGGCAGCATGCCCTTGATCGCCTCTTCCAGAACCTTCTCCGGCCGGCGATTGATCAGCCGCGTAAACGACTCCTCGCGCAGCCCGCCCGGAAAGCCCGTGTAGCGCCGGTAAAGCTTGGTCTGGTCCTTCAAACCCGTCAGGCGCACCTTCTCCGCGTTGATCACAATCACGTGGTCGCCCATGTCGATGTACGGCACATACTTCGGATTCGTTTTGCCGCTCAGCACCATCGCGGCCTTGGTCGCCAGCCGCCCCAGCGTCTGCCCGCTCGCGTCCACCACATACCATTTGCGGCTGATATCCTTGCCGCTCGGAACAAAGGTCGACATCTCTCTCCTGCCCTCGATAAAAATTGCCCAGCGCCTCGAAAAAACTGCGGGTGCCCCATCCTAAACGCGCACTCTGTGTTTAGGGTGGGATATGCGCCCGACCCTTGAATCAGCGGGTGCCCCAGGTCCCGCTTTTGGGACCTGGGAAACCACCAACCCACACAAACTTCCCCAGGTGCCAGGTGCCCCATCCTAAACGCGCATTTTGCGTTTAGGGTGGGATCGCACCAACCCGCGCAAACCGCTATCGCCCATGCGTTACGCACGGGCCTTCAAAATCTACCCACTGCCAAACAAATCTGTTCGGGTGAGAAGCTGCGGGAGTTGGGTTCCAATCGGAACCCTGGTTACGCCGGACCACGTTCTCCCTGTTCCCGAACCTGGTCCCGCAGCCGGTTGCCTGCTCCACTGGAGCCCGCCAGAACCCCTATCAGAGAAGGTCCGGGCGAGCACACCTGGACCCCAGGCGCAACACCGCGCAAGGTTCTTAGAATACTGGAAATTAGGCCCCAAGTCAACGAAAGACGCGCCAGTTGACCCTGTGGATTGATGGATATGATGGCGCCCCCGGAGACCTGCCGCGGCGGAGAGATCCTGAGCTATCGTCTGCGCCGTCGAAAACCGACGCGCCCGAGTGCCGCCAGCTTGAACTCACTCACCGAATTCTTGCGTCACGCAAGCCCGTTGTGCGCGGAACCCCGTTCAATTCTCAATCACTTAGACCGGAAGGAATTGTGTCTCTGCCAGCGCCGGAAGGGCTCAGAATCGTGCTATGCTTCTCCCAAAAACAAGGGTCCGGCTGGCGCCGAAATTCTTCTGTACTTTCTTGCTTGAGGCTCAGTCCATGTTCAATCTGCCACTCCGTCGGGCACCGCTCTTCCTCTTCCTTCTTTCCTGCGCGGCGGCTGCTCAGGTGATTTCTCTCCCGGAGCAGACCGACAGTTATGGCAACATGACATCCCTCGATGTGATTCAGACGTCGCAATTGCAGTTCAATATATTCCTTGTCAATAGCCGGGACCCACACCGTACTGAAGTACAGAATCCCAGCGATTCCGTTTCCCGGTTAGACCTCAAGGCCCCCGGGAAGGCGCTGCGCGAATATGACCAGGGCTATCGGCTGCTCATGCGCAAGGATCCGCGGGGTGCCGTGGAGCACTTAACCAAATCCATCGCCATCTATCCGAAGTTTGTTGCTGCCCATAACGCGCTGGGATCCGCGTATCTTAGTCTGGGTCAGAACGAACAGGCGCAAGGCGAGTTCACCAAGGCCGTTGCGCTTGATGACCACATGCCGAACTCCTATCTGAACCTTGGGTGCGCTGAATTGGCGCTCAAGCAGTATCCTGCGGCGGAAGAATCGATGCGCAAGGCATCCTCAATTGCTCCACTTGACGTCCAGCTGCAACTGGCATTGTCCTACGCAGAGTTTGTGAACCATGATTATTCCGCCGTGATCGAGACCGCTCACCAAGTGCACGAGCGTAAGCACGAAGGGGCTGCCGTCGTTCATTTCTTTGCCGCCGGGGCTTGGGAGGCGCTTGGCAATCTCAGCAAAGCGCAACGTGAGATGGAAACGTTGCTGCAGGAAGACCCAAAGTCTGCGTCTGCCGCCGAATTTCGCAAAGTCCTGGAACAGATCAAGGCAGAACAAGAGCGCCAGGCAGAGGCCAAGCTGAACCCGCCCCAGAACGTGATACCCGCTTCCAGCCCCAGGTTAGAACCAACTCCGGAAGAAGTCGCGCGCCATGCTCAGCAAAAGTTGCAGGAGAAGAAGGAAGAAGACCAGATCGCTGATGCGGAAGCGGCGCCGGATCCCCCCTGCGGGGATTGCAGCACGGCGGGCGCTGTCGAACTACCCGGGGTGTCCAACTCCGATGCTCGCTTGAAGCAATCCGCCAACAAATCTCCTGGCCCCATTTTCCGAGTTTCGGTGGACGAGGTCGCGGTTTTTTTCGCCGCGACGGATCACGGGAAATCCGTGACGAACCTGGCATCCTCAGACGTCGAGATTCGCGACGAAAATCAAGCTCCGAGCGCCATCCTCGGATTTCGCAATGAGTCCCAGCTTCCTTTGCGCCTCGGTCTCGTCGTCGATGCCAGCGAATCCGTCACTGATCGTCTCTCCTTTGAACAAGCGGCGGCGACTAAATTTCTGCAAGAGGTGGCCGTCGGTAAGGACGATCTCACCTTCGTCGTTGGCGTCAACAACTCTGTCCTTCTCGTCCAGGATTTTACTGCCGACCAAACGCTGGGCCCCCACGCCTTGAACCAGCTTGCACCTGGTGGTGGAACTGCTTTGTGGGACGCGGTTGCTTTTGCCGCCGACAAGCTGGCCGCGCATCCCGAAGTCCAGCCCGTCGCCCGGATTCTGGTCGTATTCAGCGATGGTGAAGACAACTCGAGCAGCATCACTCTCAAGCAAGCCATCGAGAAGGCCCAAAATGGCGAAGTCGCGGTTTACACCGTCAGCACCAGCGATGGCTCTTCGGAAGAACCCGGCGCCCTGCTCGGCGACCATGCGTTGCGAACCCTCTCGGAACTCACGGGCGGCGCCGCTTATACGCCCGGCTCCGTCCGTCATCTCGACGCCAGCCTCGCCGATCTTCAGCAGGTCATTCGTGGCCGCTATCTCGTTTCTTACAAGCCTGCCTATTTCGAACGCGACGGACGGTACCGAACCATCGACATCGAGGCCCAAAAAGACGGCCGCAATCTCCACGTATTCGCGCGAAGAGGCTACTATGCCTCAGCCGTGCCACCCGGTTCGGCTGACCGTTAAGGGGCTGGAGCCGTGATCCGGTAAAACAGTGGCTCGCCTCTAGGTCGCGGGAAGACCGCTTTGCCTTTTTCAATTAGCTTGAATCATTCGTAAGCGGAAAAAGCGTTTATCGGGTGCTCTTCAGGCACGCTGCCGCCGGGAACTCCCAACCCAATCCCTGCGTAAATCTTTATTCAATTCGCTGATCCCGGAAGTTAGACTACCTAAGCTTCTTTCATCCTCATTTTCGGAGGGTTCAGAATATGCTCGTCGAGGACGCTCAACGCCAAGTACGTACAGTTTTCGTTGGCGGCTTTTGGGGTCAACTGGTCTCGTCGGCAATCTGGCTCGCGTCGGCGGCTCTCGCAACGTGGAGCACTCCACGCGCGGCGATAATCACCCTTGTAGTCGGCGGCTTCTTCATCTTCCCCGCTACCCTGCTGCTTCTGCGTTTAACCGGCGGCCCGGCATCGCCCACAAAAGGCAACCCCCAAAGCAACCCCTTGACCAAACTCGGAATGCAGATCGCGTTCACGCTGCCCATGACGATGCTTTTGCTTGTTCCCGTCACCGAGTTTCGTTTGAACTTGTTTTATCCAGCGTTCCTGATCCTGCTGGGCGCGCACTATCTTCCTTTTGTCTTTCTCTACGGCATGCGCATGTTCATTCCCCTGTGCGCGATCCTCGCTTCGAGCGGCGTAGCCATCGCACTTTACCTTCCCCAGACCTTCTGCCTCGGCGCCTGGGTTGGCGGCCTCACGCTGCTTGTTTTTGCCTGGATCGGCCGCGCCGTCGTCCAGCGTGAATTGAGCGCCAAAGCCTAGTCGCCGGATCGAAGAATCCGCAATTTGCGGTATCCTGTTGAAGCGCGCCCGTAGCTCAGCTGGATAGAGCGAACGCCTCCGGAGCGTTAGGTCGGGAGTTCGAATCTCTCCGGGCGCACCATTTCTTATCCGCCGTCGCGTGAAGCCCGCCTAGAAATGTGGATGGCCCAATAAATGCAGGTCTTACAACCTCTGTGGGTTCGCTCCCTGATCCTCACCGCAATTGACGCCGAAGAATCCTTCAGGTATACCTAAGCGTCAAAGGCTTAGAGGTGTTTTTATGTCTCCCGAAGCGGCCATCCGGCTCAAGGCGCTCCAATCTGCCCCCCTCGACAGTTGGATTGCGCTCTCGCAGGATGAGTCGCGCGTCGTTGCAATTGGACGCGACTATAAGGAAGTTTCCGATAAAGCGGACGCTGCCGGGGAGGCCGATGTGCTCATCCTGAAGACACCTGCCTCATGGTCGCCGCTTTCGGTTTGACGTTGTCCCTGACCATCCCATATCGAATATTCCCGGATAAGCGTGGCGGCTATCTCTATTCAGCGATGTTGCCGGTGCAAATCGCGTTGGTAGAGCCAAATGCGCCGCGTACAAAGCGCTTCGAGGCGCTCCTCGATTCCGGCGCGACACGATGCCTTTTTCATGCCAATCTGGCGGCGGCAATCGGCCTCGATCTGAAGGCAGGAGAAGCCGAAATCCTGAATGGAATTGCAGGGCCGGATACGAGCTGGCTCCATGAGATCACCCTGTACACGCTTGGCGGCCCAATCAAGATTACGGCGGGATTCAAAGAGGGCCTGCCGGTAGCAGCCCTCCTCGGAATGAACGGGTTCTTCCAGCACTTCAATGTCACGTTTGAAGGGGCCGCGCAAAGGTGCATCCTGGATCGGATTCGCGTGAACTGATCGAGCAACATACTCGTAGGACGCTGTCCCTCCCCCCCAGTCTTCTCGTTCCCTTGTTCCCTCGCTCCCTGCCTTTAGATGTCAAGAGCCTGACCACGCCGAAATCGCCATAACCCGCTGAAAACACTCGCAAAAGATCCCCGACCAAGTTTGCCGATCATTTTGCCCTTTTCCCGCATAATCGCTGCATGAATCCAAATCCAGGCCTTCTTTGCGGCGGATATTCTTTGTCGCCGCGGCGTCTCTTCGCCAGTTTTTCATCGGAACAATCGCCGAAACGGCCGGAAGGCCGGGAAAAGCAGTCGTAACTCCTTTGGATGGGGATTTTACGAGATAAACCCTTTGGAATCAATGGGTTGCGGCGAGTGATTGAGGGTACAAGTAACTGAAAACAAACCCCTTAACACCAAAAAGGGGTGGGGGGTAGGTATGTCTCCGACAGGTGCGGACCGGGGCCATGGCTTCGAATTGCCGGCGCGTCATGCCGAGCGGCAGGAAATTTCACGGCTAACTCCGCCAACGCCGCACACCCCGCTCATTGAAATGGGTATGCCAGGTATGAGTGAAGTATGGCCAAGGTATGGGTCGTCCCATAAGTCCTTTGTTATCAAATATGGAGGTATGGCATACCGGGGTGAGGGGGCGTGGGGTTACCGAAAAGTAAACAGCAATGGACCCGGAATGTCGGCACATCATGACCAGCGGCAAAAAGTGCGGTGCGCCCGCTTCCCGCTGTTCCTACTTCCTATGCTCGCCGAAAACAACGGCCGTGAAGCGGAAGATGTCGGTGTTCTCGTCCTTCCAGCAACTCCGCTCCATGCCGGCTTTCACGCACGTCTGCTCCAGGAACGTTTGTCGGTCCCACTTCTGCTCCACGGGAACCTGCGGCAGCAGAAGCCCTTCTGAGTCGCCATTCTTCATCAGCAGGCCGTCGCGGCCGACCTTGATCTGTTCGATCTCCGTGACGCGCCGCAGCGGCGACAGCACCGAGATCTCGTATTCGAGCTTCGGCAGCTCTTCGGCCGTGACCGGCGGGAAGCGCGGATCGCGCGTCGCGGCCAGCGCGGCTGTATCGCGGACCGTGATCGAAAGCGGCTTCACGGGCGAGGTGTAGCCAATGCAGCCGCGCAGCGCGCCGCCCTCGGTCAGCGTGACAAAGGCGCCATACTCGCGGCTGAGAGTCTCGCTCGTTTCGCTCCCGCTCGGCTCAGGCGCGTAAAGCTCCCTCTTCTGGATCATGGACTCGACGGACTTCCGCGCCACGGCCAACAGTTCGGCCTTCTCCTGATCCGTCAGCGAAAACGGCGTCGCCGCGTCCGCCGCGTGCGCCGTCTTGACGAAGAGATCGGCGCTGTATCCCACCACGCGCGAGTGGTCAGCGATAACGTCGCCTGAATTCGCGTACCTGAGCACCTCAGCCTTGTTCGCGCCCATGCGCTCGGCGTAAATCATCGCCGCCACGATGGGTCCGCCGCCACACGCCTCCCACACGCGCGACTCGAAGTTGCGCGACATGCTCAAGTAGTCCCACGCCTCGAGCGCGTGCAGAGTCTTGTGGTCGATGCTCTCGGCTTCATCGTAGCGGTGGAAGTGGGAAAGGTCGCTGCTGGCCAGAACCAGCGTGTCGTGATCGTTTTGGAGCATCCTGGCCAGGGCCACACCCAGCGCGCGGCTGCTTGCGTAGCTCTGGTCGCCCATTACGATTGGCACCAGCTCGAATTTGCCCAGCACTCTCTGCAGCCACGGCAGCTCCACCTCGACCGAATGCTCCGGCGCACCGGCGGTTGCGTGGTGACCCTTGTCCGAGAGCTCGATGGTCGAGCTCATCTTTACCAGCCGCCGCGCGAACTCCTTGTCGACGGGAACAAGGCCGAGCGGCGTCGTGTAGGCGTCGCCATCGTAGACCGAGGTGAAGTCGAAGCCTACGTAGTGCGAGGGCGCGATGACCACCACGCGCGAATACTTGTGGCCCTTGAGCGCCGCGTAGGTCCATGCGGCCACCGGCCCCGAATATGGATAGCCCGCATGTGGCGCCACCGCAGCCAGAATCTCTCCATCCACCGGCGGCGGCGCGGCCTTGGCCAGCATGTCGTCGATCATCTTCGCGAGCTCCTGCGGATCGGCGGGATAGAACGCCCCGGCAACCGCCGCGGGCCGGACCTTTTGCTGTCCGTCTGCACCTCCCGATGCGCGAACACGCAGGAAGGGTGCGGTGACCAGGAGTGCGATGCATTGTGTCATCATCCAAGCCATCGAATAACTCCTTGCGACCTTCATGGGTCAGGACCTCCCGGCCATCGTCAAGCGTGCCAGATTCCGGGAATGTTGTGCCGGCAGAACGGGCAAGTCGAGTCCTTGCGGATGAGCACCTGGCTCGCCGTGAAGCCGGCGCGCTCAACGAGCATCTTGCGGCACTGCGGGCAGTAAGTGTTCTGCGCGAGGTGTCCGGGCACGTTGCCGATGTAGACGTAGTGCAGCCCCTCAGCGTCGGCAATGGCTTTCGCCCGCTCCAGGGTCGCCACCGGCGTGATGGGCAGATTCTTCATCCGGTACTCGGGATGAAACTGCGTGAAGTGGAGGGGAACATCGCGGCCGAGATTGCCCTTGACCCACTGCGCCAGATCGCGAAACTCCTCGTCATCGTCATTAAGCGTCGGCGTCACCAGGTAGACGATCTCAATCCACTTGCCCATCTTGCGCAACGTCACGAGCGTCTCCAGCACGGGCTTCAGTTGCCCGGTGACGACCTTCGCGTAGTAGGACTCGCTGAAAGCCTTCAGGTCGATCTTGACCGCGTCCATCCTGCCATAGGCCTCCACCAGCGCGTCGTGCTGCATATAGCCGTTGGAAACGACGATGCTGCGCACCCCCGCCGCGTGACCGGCGTCGGCCGTGTCCATCACATACTCGGCGAAGACCACCGGCTCGCCGTAGGTGTAGGCAATCGTTGGGCAGTTGTACTGGCGCGCCGTCTCGGCCACCTGATGCGGAGGGAGATATTCGGAAGGAATCTCCTCGGGCCGCGATTGCGAGATCTCCCAGTTCTGGCAGAACTTGCAGTTCACGTTGCAGCCGGCGGTGGCGATGGAGAAGGCGGCTGTGCCGGGCAGGTAATGGAAGAGAGGCTTCTTTTCGATCGGATCGATATGCGCGGCGCAGACGCGCGAGTGGACAAGCGTGTAGAAGACCCCGTCGCGATTCTCGCGCACGCCGCAGTGCCCGCGATCGTTGTCGCCCACTATGCACTTCCTCGGGCACAGCCTGCAGCGGATCTTCCGATTCGGCATCTTCTCGTAGAAGCGCGCCTCACAGGTGAACTGATTGTCGTTCTGCGCTTCCGCTCCAAAGGCGGCCGGAACAGTCACGGCAGGCGCGGCAGTTTCGCCTGTGCCGGGAGCCAGGGAGCTGGAGCAGCGCTCTTTGAAAGAGTCCCGCCGGCTCTGGCCGCGAATCTCCGTCATAAAAAGGCTCGGGCGCATGGGTTCCTCAAGCGAGGATCGATCCGGGGAGGGGGAAGACTTCGGCAGGTCGCGGCAAAGCGGCTCAAACGACTGAAGTTAGCTCCAGGGCGGATCCTCAGCGACCGTGGACACACCACCAGTCCTTATGCTGAACGCCATCGGCAGGGCATTGCAGTGACGGGTAGCACGGAGGGCGATGCGAGGGTCTCAGGTTATTCAGCGGCTGGTGGACGCGGAAGGAATCGAACTTGAGCCGTTTTGCTCGCCGTCTGAGCCCGCAGACGAAATCCTGAGTCCGCCTTGGCGGTTGAAGGACCTGAGAGTCTCAGTCTGCAAGAAAGTTCTGCGAGCGATGAGCGAGCGGCTGCTCCATGCAATGGTGGACGCGGAAGGAATCGAACCTTCAACCTGTCGGTTAAGAGCCGAATGCTCTGCCAGTTGAGCTACGCGTCCTTGGGGTTGAAAAAGCCGCGCCAGAGACAATCTTGCGCGACTTCGGCGGAGGTGAAAATCGCTTCCGCACCTCAAAAAATATACCACAGACGCGGCTCCCACCCAAGCGCGGCGCAGTCTTCAAAACGCTAGCTCTTCAGCGCCACGCGGATGTGCAGTTCCCTCAACTGCTGTTCTGTCACAGCAGTCGGAGCTTCGGCCATCAAATCAATGGCCTTCGCCGTCTTGGGGAATGTAATCACCTCGCGCAAATTGCTCGCGCCGGCCAGCAGCATCACAATGCGATCAAGGCCCAGCGCGATGCCGCCATGCGGCGGCGTGCCGTATTCCAGCGCGTCCAGAAAGAAACCGAATCTGGCTTTCGCCTCCGCCTCGCTAATCCCAAGCGAGGAAAAAATCTGCTGCTGCACATCCTTGCGGTGAATACGAATCGATCCCGACCCAAGCTCGAGGCCGTTCATCGCCAGGTCATAGCAGTTGGCGCGCACGCTGGCCGGATCGCTGACCAGATTCGCCATGTCGGCCTCGATAGGCGAGGTGAACGGATGATGCGCGGGCATCCACTTCGCCGAAGCCAGGTCGTACTCGAACATCGGGAAGTCGGTGAGCCACATCGGATGGAAGGCTTGGCTGCCGTCCACCAGTTCACTCGCCGCGCTTCGCGCTGCCGCATTTTGTACCACATCGTCGGTGACGCGAAACGCTCCGTGACGGTCGGCGTATTTTTTCGCCAGCTCCGCGCGGAAGTTGCCGGCGGCGGCATAAACGTTGATCTCGCGCTCGCTCAGCCTTCCCGGAAACTTCGTGTCGCTGGCCTTAATGTGATGAGCCGGATCGCCGGCAACAACAATCACGAAGTCCGCGTCCGCCGCGCCTGCCAGCTCGCGCACCTTCGTGGCAGCTTCAGGGAAGCTCTTTGCCAGCCGCTTGAAATCGTCGATAAACTTTGCGCCCTTTTTCTGGTCGAAGAGCGGGTGATTGTCCTCGCGCTCCTTGCGGCTCAGTTCGCCCATATTGGGAATGCGCAACGCCACTACTGGCAGTGCAGGATCGATCTGCAGCGTGGCCAGCGCGTCGTCGCTAAACGCCGAACGCACATCGGTGAGTCCGGGCAGCCGCAGGTCAGGCTTGTCGGTTCCGTACTGGCGCATGGACTCATCGTAGGAAATGCGTGGGAAGGGAATCGGCAAATCAATTCCCGCCGCCGCAAAACCCGCTTTCATAAACTGCTCCACCACGCCGAAGACCGTCTCCTGCTGCGGAAAACTCATCTCCAGATCCACTTGCGTGAACTCGAGCTGTCGGTCGGCGCGCAAATCTTCGTCGCGGAAGCAACGTGCGATCTGGAAATAGCGGTCGAAGCCCGAAATCATGAGGATCTGCTTGAAGATCTGCGGTGATTGCGGCAGCGCATAGAACTCGCCGGGATGCACGCGGCTAGGCACCAGGAAATCGCGCGCCCCCTCGGGCGTCGACTTGGTCAGGATCGGCGTTTCGATCTCCAGAAAACCCTGCTTGCTCAGGCTCTCGCGAATGGCCAGCGTGATCTCATGCCGCAGCTTGAAGTTGTGCTGCATCTCGGGCCGCCGCAGATCGATGTAACGGTATTTGAGCCGTACTTCCTCGTTCTGGATTGCTTCTTCCGACGGCGAAAACGGCGCCAGCCGCGTGTCGTTCAGCACGCGCAGCTCCGTAGCCTCAATCTCGATCTCGCCGGTCGGCATTTTAGGGTTGATAGCGTCCGGGTCGCGCAGCCGCACCTTGCCCACGGCAGCCACCACGTACTCCGGGCGCACCAGTTCACCCTTCGCGTGACCCTCAGGAATCAGGTCGTGGTCGAGGACGATCTGCGCAATTCCTGTGCGGTCGCGGAGGTCGAGGAAGATCAGGTTGCCGTGGTCGCGGCGCCGGTTCACCCAACCCATCAGCACCACTTGCTTGCCCGCGTCGGCAGCGCGCAACGTGCCGCACATGTGGGTTCGTTCGAGATTCCCTAAAAAGTCGAGCACGATGCCTATTCCTTCGTTGCCTTGAAAGGGCACGACTTCAGTCGTGCCGTAGATGTTTCCTAAAAGAATGTGGGCTTCAGCCCCTGAGGGATGCTCTCTCCAACTGACCCTCCATCTATTCCCTTAACTCGCCAGCCGGCTTCTTCAGATGTGTGGTTAATTCTTCACGAGGAATCTTACTCTGGACTCCGGTCACAAAGTTCTTCACCGTCAGAATACCGGACTTCACCTCATCCTCTCCGAGGATTACGATTTGCCAGGCAAGCTTGTTCGCAGTCTCAAGCGACTTCTTGAGACGGAACGTTCCGTCACCGAGTTCGACTCGCAGTCCGGATTTCCGAAGCTCGCCCGCTAGGGCCAAAGCCGTTGCATTTTGTGCCTCGCCGAGCGGCGCAATGTACGCGGCACTCGGGGTGTTCACGTAAATCGTCTCCAGAACGGTCTGCTCCTGACCTTGCAGCGTCAGCACCAACCGGTCGAGACCGATGGCGAAGCCAATGCCCGGCGCCTTCGGTCCGCCGATGGCCTCGCTCAATCCGTCGTAGCGTCCGCCGCCGAGCAGAGCGTTCTGCGCGCCAAGTCCTCCGTGCGTGAACTCAAACGTCGTCCGCGTGTAGTAGTCCAGACCGCGCACCAGCCTGTGGTTCAGCTTGTAGGGCACGCCGACGGCATCGAGTGCAGCAAGCACGGCCGCAAAATGTGTCTTCGAATCTTCGCCCAGTGTGTCGCCAATCTTCGGCAGCTTCTCGATGACCGGCTGGTCCTCCGGCACCTTGCAGTCGAGCACGCGCAAAGGGTTGGTCACGGCGCGCCGCTGGCAATCTCCGCACATCTTCGGCGCGACATCGGCGAGCGCCGTGCGCAGCACCTCGTTGTAGCGTGCGCGGTCCGCGGCCGAACCTACCGAATTCAGCTCCAGCGTCCAGCCCGTGATGCCCAGCTCGTCGAGCAGCGTGGCCAGCATCTCCAGAACCTCTGCGTCGCGCAGCGGCGATTCGCTGCCCGACGACGGAGGCCCGATCACCTCCGCGCCGATCTGCCAGAACTGCCGGTAGCGGCCCTTCTGCGGGCGCTCTCTGCGGAACTGCGGCCCAATGTAGTAGAGCTTCTGCAACTGCCCGCTCTCGCCCAGCCTGTGCTCGATGTACGCGCGCACCACTCCGGCCGTGTTCTCAGGCCTCAGCGTCAACGACTGCGATGAAGCAAAGAAATCGCCCTCGAACTGCTCGACAATCACATCGCCGTGATCAACCCATGGATTCAGCGGCGCAGACGTAGGAATGACAAGCCGCATCTCGATTCGACCCTGTTGGAGTTGACTCAATGGATCGGATCTCGCCATCTCGCGAGCCTTCATCAGAGCAGAAATGGCCTCCGCCGATAGAGCGGGCCGAAAGGAAACAAGCTCGGTTACCCCGGTTAAGTGCAGACCTTGCATAATGCCGCGGTAGACCTGACGCTGGACGCCAAGCGCGTTCAACTTCGCGATAAATGGCGGATTACCTTGCACATTGATGCGATCAGGCTGGACCCGGTGCGGCTCGTGGGACTGATTTTTTTCAATCCATTCGGCGATCATTCTCTTTTCGTCGAATCGCTCGCCATCTGACCATGTATACATTTCTTTCGAAACAATGTCCGTCTCTTCGCCCACGCTGCGTGCAAACAGGGCCGTGTCCTCAAAGATCGGCGTGCGAATCTCCCCAAAGTTGTACCGGGCAAAGACCCGGCGCGCCGTCGTCTCGATGCGGTTCCACAGCTCTATCTCCGGCGGCAGCAGATCGCGCGTCCCGCGCACGGCTTTCACGGTGGCCATAACTGTTCAGTTTAAATGGACGAGTTGAACGGACGGGATAAATGAACGGGACTACGCCCTCTTCCTGATCGCCTCCCGCAACACGCCATCGATCCGCGTCTGCCGGCCACGCCCTCCGGCTTTGAAGTGATCGACCACCTCAGGCGATAATCGCAGCGAAACCAGCCTTTTCGTTGGAGCCTTTTGCGGCCCTCGCTCGCCGCGCCTCACCACTCTGCCGTGGCGAATCAGGTCGGCCTGCTCAAGGAATGCGCGCGCCGCTCCGGCATCGTTTGGGTCGTAAGGGCCGTCCTCGCGCTCATAAGGGATGCGGTCGCCCTCTTTCAACGCCAGCACTCGATTCCAGTCGGTTTTACTTTGTGTCTTCTTCACCGCTAACAATGGATTCAATGTCCCGTGCGCCGTGGAGTACCTGGACAACGAAGATGGTTTGCTCGGCCTGGACATATCGATAGAAAACCATGTGTTTTGGAAAACCGTGCACAGAAATCCAACGCAATCCGGCAAGGGAAGGCGATCGAAAACGGCAAGGCGAGCCGATCTCAGGCCATCGCAGAAGCGAGTGTATCGCTTCGTCAATGGCAGCTTCCCATCTGAGGGCGAGCTCCGAGCCGGCTTTTTCCTGGTAATAGTCCGCTTGCTCGACGATAGAGCGAGCAGCAGCTTCGTAAACCTGCAATTGGGTCACGAACGCGCGAGCTTCTCCCGCAGAACCGACACCAGCGTGCGCCCATTCAACTCCTCGGGGGCAACGGTGATTTCCTTAGTCTGGAGGGCGTCGAGCAGATAGTCCTCGATCCGTGCACGCCTCTGCTCTTTATCCTGCCGGATCAGGCTGCGAACGAATTCGCTCGGCGTGCCGAAGTCGCCCGAGGCCACACGATCTTCTACATAAGCCTTCAGCGGGTCAGGCAGCGAAATGTTCATGGAGGTCATCGCCATGCCATATTATGGCAGTTTTTTCCAAAATCTGCACGCGGCGAATCAACCCAGGATCCCGTCCGCAATCCTCAGCCACCAGGCCGAAGCGCTGGCGTACGTGTGAACCACAAACATCTGGCACACGATCAGCACCGGCAGCGTCACCAGATACACCTTATGAACGCTCCGGCTCACTACAAGATCGCGCACAACTCCGAGCAGAATCACTCCGTCGAGGCACCAGAAATAGAGGTTGTGGTTGAAGATGTAGTCTTGCCGGCCAAACGCGGCGTCGAGCAGGCAGCAGGTGGCGACGAAGATCAGCCGGCGATGAAACTCGGGTTTCTTCCGCCACAGAACCGCCAGGCTGAAGAGCGTCGCAAACGCAACCATGTCGTACCAGGGAACAATCAGAAACGAGTCCACGCCCGGCTCGCGAAGCGTATGGATATCGAATCGTCCCATCACGATCGACGTGGTGATGCCCAGCGGCACCATCGCCGTGCCCAGCCCCGCGCCAAACCATCCGAAAAAGCGGTGCCACTTCACGTTGTGCGTGCGCACCAGCGTTGACTGGAAGATGAAGAAGGCGATCCAGCCGGAGAACGCTGCGCCGTGAAACCAAAGGATCAGTGGCCGCGGCACGGCGGGATGGAACAGGTTCTGCTCGACCGTGTGGCTGAATCCCCAAACCACGATCGCTGCTGTGAGCAGAGCCATCGTGAAGTAGAAGTACTTGTCCACGAGCCCATTGCGTCCGGTGATGCGCGCGTAGGGGCGCGCAACGGCGGTTTGCGATACAGAAGCCATCGGGAGAACCTCAGTCTCGCTCTCTTTGGGGAAGCGCGAGGGGATGCTGGCCGCGCCAGCGGGGAAGTAGTGCAAGGCTAGCACAGAGGAGATTGGTGGCTCAACGCAAAACTGTGCGCGCCGGCGGCCTTCAATGTCGCTGCCGGCCTGTGAATTCGCCACCTGGTTCGCCTTTGAGGAACAGGCGCTTCAAGTGCTCCTGTGTGCGGGAAATAGCCAGCTTGGCCTTCGAAATTGCCCGATAGTGGTACAAAAGTAATTCATATCGTAGTACTAAAGAGATTAACGCGACTATGATTGTATTACCATCGACTCTTCATACATGCACAAAGGTAATTATAAAACGATGAGTCGCCACCCCCGAATTGGGCCCGGGGGCTGCATCGGCACTCTTGCCCCTGCGCCTCAAGTCGGCAGCGCCCCCACTGCCGGTCAGGTTCGTTCCGACCGCTTTTGGTGCGCCGGGTTCAGCAATCCGGCTGAGAGAAAGCCGCACAGAGAGGCCGTGAACGGAGCCGTATATGCCATGCAAGACTGAAACAATTGTCCGCACTCTTTTTCATCGAACAGCATCGTCTATCGATCCAAAGATCCGGCCTCTTCCTTCTAAAGATTCGATCTCCCGTACCACGCCGGGACGCATTCGCAGCCTGCTGGCTGGCGCAGCGCTGCTGCTGGCGGCGGCTGGCGCGCAGGCGCAATTCGGCTCCCAGCCCGTGGGAACTACAACGGGCAATCAAGGCGTCACGGTCACGGCGTCGGTAGCGGGCACGGTCAGCGGCGTTGAAATCCTTACGCTCGGCTCACCCACGGGAGACTTCGCGGCGGGCACAGGCGCGTCTAACTGCGCATCGGCTACGCTGGCGCAGAGCGCCACCTGCACTGAATCGATCACATTCACACCCGCCAAACCCGGCCTCCGGCTGGGCGCGGTGGTGCTGGTGGGCACGCCGTCCGGCGGCTCAGGCCAATCCGTTCTGGGCGCCGCCTACCTTTCCGGCACGGGAATCGGCGGGCTGGGTGTGCTGGTGGCGGGCAATCTATTGCCCGTCGCCGGGCAACTCGGTCTCTATACCTCCGTGGGTGACGGCCAGCCGGCCACGCAGGCCGAGCTGTACCTGCCCAGTGGCATCGCTCTCGACGGGGCTGGCAACCTGTACATCGCTGACAGCCTGCACAACCGCATCCGCATGGTGTGCGCCAGCGCAACCAGCGCCACGATTCAGGGAACCAGTTGCGCCGGCGCCGGCATCATCTCGACCATCGCCGGCAGCGGCAATCCCTCCTACACGGGCGACGGCGGCACTGCGGCCAGCGCGACTCTGAACGGTCCCAGTGACGTAGCTTTCGACGGCGCAGGAAATCTCTACATCGCGGACAGCGGCAACAACGTCATCCGCATGATCACGGCAGCCACGGGCGTCATCGCCACTATCGCCGGACAGAACGGGGACACGGTTTGCGGCTCGAGCAGCGACGCAGTCGGCGACGGCTGCCCCGCCACGCAGGCGACGCTCAACCAGCCTGAAGGCGTCACCCTCGACGCCAACGCGAACCTTTACATCGCCGACACCAACAACCATCGCATTCGCGAAGTGAGCTCGGCCACCGGCGTCATTGCGACCATCGCGGGCAACGGCCTCACCAACGGCAACGGCACGGGCGGCTATAACGGCGACGGAATCGCGGCCACCAGCGCGAAGCTCAACTTTCCTTATGCTGTGGCCTTCGATCCCTCCGGCAACATGTACATCCCCGACTCGGCGAACCAGCGCATCCGCGAAGTGATGGCGGTCGGCGGCGCCATAACGCCGGCCAGCACCATCTCCACCTTTGCCGGTACCGGAAATGCGGGCGCCACTCCCTGCACGGCGGCGCCGCTTGCCGCCAATCAGGCGGACGTGTGGTCCCCATCCGGAGTCGCGGTCGATGCGGCGGGCAACGTCTACATCGCCGAGACGCAGAATGCCGCTATCCGCAAGGTGAGCGCGGCCACGGGCCTCATCTCCACGCTGGCCGAAAACGGTTGCGGCGATTTCTACGCCGGTGGTCAATTCCAGCCAGTGCAGCTTTACGGCCCGGTCGGTCTCTACCTCGACGGCAGCGGCGACCTCTACGTTGCCGACACGCTGGACATGGTCGTGCGCGAGATTCAGGGCAACTTCGCCGCGCTCGATTACACCACGCCCATCCGCCAGGGCAACACCTCCGCAACTCAGGACGAGACGGTTGAAAACGACGGCAATGCCGCGCTCGACCTGACCGCGATCACGCCGGCAACCGATGCCTCGATCAATGCAACCGTCGCCAATTCCTGCACCAACGGAGAGTCGCTGGCCGTCAACGCGGATTGCACGATGGGCGCGGTCTTTGCGCCCGCCGCCACTCCCACGCTGCCGGGCAATCAAACCGAGACGCCGAACATCGACGTGACCGAAGATGCGCAGCCGAGCGTTGCCGCGGCCAGCTCGCCCCTCGACATTGAGCTCATCGGGACCGCTGAACCAGTGAATTCGACCACCACCACCCTTGCTTCCAATCCCGATCCCTCGGGATTCGGACAGAGCGTCACCTTCACGGTCACTGTGATGACGGGAGCGGGGACCGGAAACCTCGCCGGAACCATCAGCATCGCCGACACCTTTGGCGGCAACATGACGGCCCTTACCTCTGGACTTGCGCTCAACGCGTCGGGCGTCGCCACCTTCTCCGCTTCCACGCTGGCAGTCGGCCTGCACTCCGTCGTAGCGTCCTACAACGGCGACACGATGCACTTCGCCAGCTCGTCGGCCCCGGCGCTCATCCAAACCGCTCTTGAAGGTACGGCGACTAGCTTGACCTCAACCGCAAATCCCTCCGCGGTGGGCCAGAGCGTCACCTTCACAGCCACCGTGTCCATCGCCGGCGGTGGGGGCGTCACACCGGACGGCACAGTCAGCTTCATGGACGGAACCACGGTCCTGAGCACCCAGACGATCAATGCCGGCGGAGTCGCGATGTACGCCACTTCGACCTTGACAGCCGGCGCGCACCAGATCACGGCAGTCTATAACGGCGACGCCGCCAGGCAGATTCAGGGCAGCACCTCGGCTGTCCTCGACCAGGACGTGCAGGCGCCGACCACCGCGACGTTGACCTCAAGCCTCAACCCGTCGAATTACGGCAACTCTGTAACCTTCACCGCGACCGTACCGCCCAGCGGCTCTGCGGCGCCAACCGGCACGGTGAGTTTTCTCGATGGCGCCACGCAGATCGGCGCGGGAACGCTCAAGGGCAATCCAGGCACCGCCAACTTCACCACCGCGACGCTCAATGTAGGCACGCACAGCATTACGGCGAACTATGCGGGTGACTCGACGAACGGCCCCAGCAGCTCGCTGCCTGTGAGCCAGGTCGTCAACCAGGCCGCGACCGCAACCACTGTCACGGCCGCGCCCTCCCAGGGAATCGCCGGCGCGCCGGAGACGATCACGGCAACCGTGAAGGTGACCTCGGGCTCGGGAACGCCGACGGGCACAGTCACATTCACATCGGGAACCACGCAACTGGGCAGCGCGCCTCTCAACAATGGAGGAACCGCGACGATTACCCCGGCGCTGGCGCAGGGAAGCTACCAGATCGTGGCCACCTACAGCGGCGACTCCAACAATTTGGGCAGCGCGTCAACGCCGCTCGCGCTCACCGTGGTGCAGGCCACCACGCAGACCGCGCTCAACGTCTCGCCCAACCCGGCCCTGGTGCTGGCGCCCATCACCTTCACCGCCCAGGAGACGGGCAATGGCGGAACACTCGCGGGCAGCGTCAACTTCCTGGCCAATGGAAACGTGATTGGCGCCGGAACTGTGAACGCGTCAGGAGCGGCGACCTTCACCACCTCAACGCTGGCTGCGGGCACATACTCGATCACGGCAACCTATACCGGTGACGCCAACGATGGCAGCAGCACATCGTCGCCAACATCGCTCACCGTCTCACTGGCCACAACCACCACCGCGATCACCGTCACTCCCGATCCCGCGCTGGTCGGGGCGGCCATCACCATCACCGCGAAGGTCACCGGCAATGGCGGAACGCCCACCGGCAGCGTGAACTTCATCGCCAATGGAATCACCCTCAATACCGCAACTCTCACCGGGGGAACCGCCAGCTTCACCACCTCCGCGCTGGCTCCCGGAACCTACGCCATCACGGCGAGCTACCTTGGCGATGCGGCCGACTCGCCCAGCACCTCGACTTCAATCAGCGAAGGAGTCGGCCTGATTCCCACCTCCACCAGCCTGGGCTCTTCGGTAACCCCCGGCACGCCTCCGCAGGTCGTCCTGGTGGCTACAGTTTTGAATAACGGCACAGGAATCCTGCCCACCGGTACCGTCTCCTTCATGAGCAACACCGCTGAGGTCGGGTCGGCCACATTGAACGCCAGCGGCGTGGCGACAATCACCCCCAACCTTACCGCCGGCGCGAATTACAACATTGTCGCCATGTATACCGGAGACGCGGATCATAGCCCTTCCTCCTCGCCTGCGATCCCCGTTTCGGGCACGCCGGCCCTGTTCAGCCTGGGAGTGAATCCTTCCAGCGTGACCATGGCGACCTCGCAAAACGCCACCGTGAGCGTGAATCTGAATTCCAACGGGACCTTTGCCGACACCATTGGATTAGGCTGCGCTTCGCTGCCTGCGGGAGTCTTCTGCCACTTCTCCAGTCCCAGCGTCAAGCTGACAGCTGACGGCTCCGCGAGCGTTCAGCTCACCATCGACACCAACAATCCGTTGAGCGGAGGCTCCTCTGCCATGAACCGCCCGGCAGGGGGCCCGAAGTTCTCATTGGCTGGCCTGTTCCTGCCCATCAGCGTGTTCTTCGGATTCGTCTTCTGGCGCCTGCGCCGGCGCAATGCCCGCATGCTCACCATGGCCATGGCTCTGGTGCTTTCATCCGCCGCGCTGCTGGCCACCGGATGCAGCAGTTTCACGGTGAACACGGCCGCGCCCGGCAATTACGTCATCCAGGTAACCGGCACCGGCGCAAGCACCAACGCGCAGCAGTACCAGAGCCTTTCGCTCACTATCACCAAATAGATCCGGAGGCGAATCGCAAAACCAGAGTTGGCGCATCCAGAGCCACAACACTCAAGTCGACGCGACAAAAAAGGAGCGTCGACCCTGAAGACCATGAAGCAGGACTCAGTAACTCTGGTTTTGCCGAGACGGCGCCGAGCGGGCACGGGAGAACGATGAAGCATATGAATTCCTTCGGTGTCAGTGCGGGCCTTCGCGTGCGGATCTTCTAGAGCGAAACTTCCGGCTCGGCTGCGCGCTCAGCCCGCGCCGCAAACGAGGCGAGGATCGCGACGGGAGCGGCCACAAAGGCCGCGATGAGCCTCGGAATCCTTCGAAAGTCGTCGCCGAGCGAGCAGCCGCGGCCAGTCAGAAACACTCCACGCCGCATCACGAACAGATGGAAGAGAGCCGAGATCCCGGTGAAGATGCTGACGGCGATCATGGCTCGCGCGGGGACTGCAGCTCCTACAGCGCGATGCGCAAGCCAGTCGAGCGCCTGTGCGAGCGCGGGAACGCCGAAGGCTACAAACATATTGCCGAGCAGCCGCGAACGAAGCCCGAGCGCTCGTTGCTGCAATCCCGCATAGATCCCGGCTGTCAACGCAACGTAGGCAATCTCAACCAGCACAATCGACAGGCGCCCGTGCGGGCCGGAACGCCTCAGCGCCGCAACGTAAACCAGCGAGCGCGCAGTTGCGCTCAGTAGCGCGCACTTCCAATTCCAGCAGGAGAACACCTGCGCGCGAAGGGTGAGGCTTGCGGGCATGACTTCATACTGACCGGTTCATGCGAACCCGGCGTCAAGGCAGGGTTACAGAGGCATTGAGATCGTCAGCGTACCGTAATCAGGTAGATTCCGGTCCGGCAGTGGCGGGATCGTGATTCAGATCACGGCCTCAACCGGCGAGGTCCGGCTAGCCTCAAGCGTAGGGTGCGACCCAGAGCGCGCCCGCGATCGAGGGGAAGATTCCCATGGCTTATGTCGTGACCGATGCCTGCATCAAGGATTTTGTTTGCGTGGCCGAGTGTGCCACCGCTGCTATTGCGCCCGCTCAGAGCGATGCCGCGGCAGCCGCCGTCTCTCAGGTTTATATCAATCCCGATGAGTGCATCAACTGCGGCAACTGCGCCTCCATCTGCGCGCAAAACGCTATCTTCTCGCTCGATGAGCTTCCGGCGGAGAAAGCGCAATTCGCCGGGAAGAACCGGAACTATTTCAACTAGACGAGATTGCCTTTCTGGGCAAATCGGAATCCGCACCGCTTCCCCGGCGCTCGGCTAGTTCTGCGCTGGCGCGGGCGCTTGGGTTTGTGCGGGCGGCGCAACCGGCACGACCGGCGCCACTGGTGCAACAGGAGTCGCACCGGGAGCCTGCGTCAGCGGTTTCGCTGCCGCTGCTGCCGGGGCTTGTGCTGCGATCAGCGTCACAGGAAGCGTAAGCGTCTCCTGGCTGGCTGGGTCGTCGCGCAGCTTCAGATAAAGGATGCCTTTCACAGGGTGAGGAACAACCAGCTCCGTCCCGGTAAACTCAGCAGGCACGTTCACCGGGTTGTCGAACGTTGCAGTGTTCGAAAACGACGCGGCCAGAAAGAGGTCGGTCCCGCTCAGCACGCACGGCTTGGCTGCCGAGCGCGGGCAGCGCAGCTCCTTGAACCCGGGAATGCGCACTAGAGTTCCCAGCGGAACCCAGTCGCCGGCCGCGCCGTCGGCTGAGATGGCGCGCACGCGCACCGGTCCGAAGGCGGAAGAGCCGAAGCGCGCGAGCGGGTCCAGATTGGCCACCGCTGTGTGCGCGTCCTCCAGCATCAGGCTGCCGTCGCTCAATGCGAGCGTGGTGTGAAAGCTTGAGTCGGCTGCCGCCACCTCCACTTTTTCGTCGCGTGGAAAGTCTGCCGGGACATCGGACTTGAGGAAGAAGACCAGGCGGCCATTCACCGGCAGGTCGTCAGGCCTGCTCATCTCGACGGGCGCAGGCGCGGCAGCATCCTCCTGAACGCCTTCGCTCAGCAGCGACACCTGCGGGCGCGGCGGATCGACGGTGACCGGTGCCTTCAGTGTGCGCCCGTCCTTCAGATCCACCAGCGCGACATATGGTTTGCCCGCTTCCAGGCTGGCCGTCGATTCCGCGGTGTTCATCTGCAACTGATCGAGATTCTCGACGCGGTTCAAAGTGGAGGGCGTGAAGGTGATGCCGCCGGCCTGCGCCTTTGCCACCTCATCCAGCCGCGTGCCCCTTAGCAGCGCCGTCTTATCCCCGGAGTTCAGGGTCAATCCGTACAGCGACGCGGCAGCGGCGTAAGCCACCATCTTCACGCGATCCGGCTTGGCCAGCCCAAACTCGCTCACCTCCACGTTCACCGGCCCCGGCCCGGCATCTTTCAGAGGGATTGTGACTTCGAGTTTGCTGGGCTTGGGCGACTTCCAAGCCAGGGTGACTGTCGGGTCCTTATCGATCTGTGCCGCCACCTTCTCCACGCAATCGGAGGTTCCGCCGTCGAGTTCGATGGTGTCGTCGCGGCCCACCACCAGCGCAGATCGATCGGCCGCGTTCACGCTCCACTTGCCGGGCTGCGCGGTTACCAGTTGATATTGCGGTCCCTCCCAGTCGTCAAAGCCCCACTTGCCGCGGACAACGGCCTTCAGCTCGCCGCCGGGCAGCGAAGGAATTTTTCCGCTCGGAACCAATCCTCCCTTGTCCGCGTCGACGGCCAGGGGAATTTCGGCCGCCTGGCCCTTCGCGTCAACCGGCGCCACATGCAGCACTAAATCGTGAGCCAACTCCGTCGCGAAAACGAGAGGCGCTCCCTCGGCCGGGAGCACCAACCCCGGCTTGAGCGCGCAGAAGTTCTCCTCAGGGTCCACGGGATGGAGCGGCTCCGGCTTCGCTGCTCCGATAGGAGGCAGCGCCACCACAACCACCGACATCGGATTGCGGAACGAGGGCGGCATGTTCAGCCGCAGGTTCAGGCTGTCGGCTTTGGGCAAGGCCAGTGCCGGAATGTACTGGAAGTGCGCCGTGTGCAACGACGAAAGAATCTTCGCCATATCCACCACCGCGCCCACGTAGGGGCTATACGCGCCGCCTCCGGCCATGGAAGTTGAACTGATTGCATTCATCAGGTTCAGAGTGTTCCCGTTGGCCAGTTGATCCACCAGCGATTGCGCGTTGGCGTCGTCGAGCACCATGCCCTCGGAGTTCTGCGACAGGCACGAAGCCTGTTCTTCGGCCGGTTTCTCAAAGCAGCCCTCGTTGATCTTGATTCCCAAACTGCGCGCCGCCATCTCCGTGCGCGTCTTCAGCGCCTGGGGATCGAACTGGCTGCTCACCTTCACGTCGGCTAGATAGGCCTCCAGCCGCATCCGCTCCCAACTGGCCGCCTGCAGATCCTGCGCGGCGCGCACAAACGAGCCGGGCCGGCCCCGCACCGCGCTGCGCAAGGTGTTAAAGTCGCCGCCCGTCTCCGGCGCGAGAAACAAGAGCGCCTGTTCTGCCCCGTCGGGGACGGTGACAAAGACCCCCTCGTCGCGCGCATCGCGGGTCCAGGTTTCCACGCGCGTAAACCACTCCGGAGGCGGAGGGTTGGTGGAACCGCGCAGAAAGGCCACCACCAGCACAAAATGGGTGGCCTGGCTCTCCGGCAGGTCGGGATGAATCCACAGCCGGTCACCGGGCCGCAGGTTAGGCGCCTCTGAAATCGGGAGCGTAACGTCTCCCCGCTTGACGTGGACATCCACCTTGGGACCGGAGAGATCGAAGGGCTGGCCGTTGGCATGCAGTAGGGGCATTGCAAGGCAAAAACAAAGAAGCAACTGCAGACAACGGCGCATGTACTCTATTCTACGAACCTCGGCGTCTGATGGTAGCGAAGCGGGTGCGCGGCGTTTTGGCGGCGAAGGTGCACTTCACGCCGTTGAATTCCACGCCACGCGGGGCGCAACGGAGCCTGTTTCCTCCTAGATTCCTCCCACGATATCCACGTCAAATAACTGTTGTCACGCAGGGAGACCGTGCCTATGATGAATCATTAATTGTAGCTTCAAGTGTTTTTGTGGGCCTTTTACCTGCCGGCTGGAAGCGTGCAAGTATAAACAGAACCAGTCGCCGCATCGCACATATCGCACTCTTATTGCTCTGAATAGAGGGATTGAAGTCCGTCTTCCTCGTTCCGAAGAGCGCCTTGGGACTCTTAATTCGAATGCTGCTGTTGGATGCGTGCGGCGCAGCTCTGAGCCCGGAGAGCCAACGGGCCGGTGAACTTGCTGGCTTCGTAATCGCAAGCGGCAGATAGGGAGAAATGAATGAAATCGACGAGAGCTGCGCAGAACTCTATGGAAAACGGCGTCCTCACCATCCCTGCCGCTGAAGAGATTATCGAAGAAGCATTAAATGAGCTGGCCTATTCTCAGGATCCCGGTCTGGTGCGGGCATTGCGCTTCCTGGCGCCTCCTGGTTATCAGGCAATTGTCGAGCTGTGCAGCGAAAGCGGCCGTAGCAAACGCCGTAACGCTCTGGCCGACAGCTGGTCGCCTGAGGACGACGAGGTACGCATCTACTTCGAGCGCATGGACGGCGAGGAGCTGGCTCCGCGCCTGACCCATATGCACCGTGCCGTTTCGAGTCGCGCTGCCGAAGAAGAGGACGAGGAGGAGCCAGCGTCGCCCGCCGATCTGGACGCCCGCGTCAAGGAGCTGTGCGCGGCGCTGGCTGAGGCCGAGCGCGGTGGCCACGCCTTCATCGCGCTCAAGTGGTTCCGCGATTCCTTCCTGCCGCGTAAGGCATTCCGCTGGAACCAGCACCCGGAAACGCGCCAGGCGGTGCTGGCTGAAGCCATTCAGCGCGGTGTCGTGCTCACCAGCAAAATCGCCAACCCCAAAACCCCGGCCTATCCAACCACTACCATCCGCCTCAACCGCGCCGAGGCTGGCATTCCCGAGGAGGCGCAGCGCTTCCATCCGGTTGAAGTGCAGGGCGAGCCGGTGGCGGCCGCGATCGATGAGGATCGGGGGAGCCAGTGAGCTTCTACTTTCTTGAAGCTACGGCGTTCGCCAGGTTGTTTGTGCGCGAGCCGGGAACCGATGCGTTGATCCGCCTGATGGAAACCGTGGAGGACAACCGTAAGCTGATCTCCGCGGCGACGCCCCTTGAGTTGTATGCGGCCATCAGGCGGCGCGAACGGTCGGGACAGATCGCGCCAGAAGCCGCCTCCGCCGCGCTCGAGCTGCTGCGCGTCGAGTCCGGTCGCATGGTGCAGCAGCCGCTGAATCCAGGTGTTTTGGAAACCGCGCGGCAGCTCCTTGACCGCACTTCGCTGCGTTGGCCTGAGGCCCTGCAACTCGGCTCCGCGCTTACTGCCCGCGACATGTTTCCCGGCACCGGGATCATTTTCGTCACCGCCTCGCCGGCGTTGCAGGATGCTGCCAAAGCCGAAGGACTCGACGCCATCGATCCCGCGAAGTTGCCCGCGCCTGAAGCTGCACCCGAAACCGTCCCGGCCAAAGAAGCCGATCCCCCAGGTAATGCGGAATCCTGAAAGGGCAAGATCAACGAGCGCAGGTCTCTATAGCGGTTCTCCAATTGGCGTAGCGCGGAGCCTGGAATCCTAAGTGGCATTTTCCTCAAGAAAATGCCACCTTGCACGCCCCTCAAAACTCCACGGTAATTGGAGAACCGCCGTAAACCGGGGTGGGAGACCGGCGTTGCGTTTGCTGCGGTATTTTCAGGACAGATCCTTTGATTCAGGGCAACATCGATCGTTATGTTCCGAACTGCGGACTCAGAAACCTAGCGGTGTTCCGAGGCCTCTTCGATTCTGGGCAATGCCGTCTCTTTACTCTTGCC
>CAWHVN010000019.1:0-8505 GCA_963832805.1 uncultured Acidobacteriaceae bacterium
GATCGAGCGAATGCGGAAACCGGCAAGTCTGCGCTGGCCGCGAAGCCCGGACCGAACCATCCGGCGAAGGCCGTCGCGGAAGAAACCGGCCCGCTCACCGGCAGCTTGACAGTCGAAGACCTCATTCTGAGCGGTGCCAGTCTCGGCCGGCCGATTCAGGCGCCGAAGTTCACGCTGGCGCCGATGCCAATCGTTTCCGCGACGTCTCACATACCGGCTGAGGCGGGCCAGACAGGAGCGGGGAGCCTTGAACAAGCGCTCGCTGGCTCCGTGGCGGTCCCCGCAGGCGGAGCGGCTCCGCTCGCCTTCAACCTGCGCTTCTCGCGCTCCGGCTATCAGGTCGGTGTGCGTGGCCAGGCAAGTTTCGCGCGCGCCAGAGAACTCGCCCGCGCCTCCGGCATTCCGGTGACGGAGGCGCTTGAGGCCCTTGCCGGCGAACCCATCACGGTGGACCTGACTGCTGAAGGGCCCTGGATGCTGGTTGAGGTGATCCCGCTCAGCGACATTTCTCCCGCCGCAATTGCGCCAACCAGCAGCCCGGAGTCTTCAGCTTCGGCGCCGTCCGCTGGCGCCGCGCCCGAACCTCCCGATCGCGATACCCTGGCCGGAACCGTCATCGTCCGCAACGCCAACTGGAAGGCCGGTTATCTGGCTAGCCATGTTGTCGTGGATGACGCCACACTTCATATCGAGAATGGCGATCTTCGCTGGGACCCCGTGGACTTCACCTATGGCCCGCTGAAGGGAACCGGGAACCTGACCCTCCCAGCCGGCTGTGCTTCGGTTGAGACTCCGCAGCAACCTTGCCAGGCCCAGTTCCAAATGCACTTTGCCGATCTTGACGCTGCGGCATTTGAGAGCGCGCTGCTTGGCGCGCGCGAAAAAGGTACTCTGCTCTCCAACCTCATCAATCGTCTCCATCCCTCCTCATCTCCGCCTTGGCCGCAGCTTCAGGGCACTGTGACCGCCGATTCGCTCGTTCTTGGCCCCGTCACGCTCCAGGGGGTGTCGGCATCCCTGCGAATTGTGCCCACTGGCGCCGAGATCACGAGCCTCGATGCCGGCCTGTTTAGCGGCACAGTGCATCTTGCCGGAACCCTCAGCAAGCCTGCCAACGGCCTCGACAAGCCGGATTACTCCCTCGGCGGCGATTTCGAAAAGCTCAACGCTGCCGACGTAGGCAAGTTGCTTGGTCTGCGATGGACGGGCGGAGAATTGACCGGCAACGGCAACGTGGAGCTCACTGGCTACAGCGGCGAGGATTTGGCTGCGTCGGCCAAAGGAACTCTGCACTTTGAGTGCCGCCAGGGAAGCATCGCGAATGCAAAAACCGCGAGTGCTCCCGGCGCTTCCAAGCCCGTGCCAGTTCCCGCTGCCCTCGCCCGCTTTGACCGCTGGACCGCAGACGCTTCCATCGCCAACAACGCTGTCGAGCTCGGCACGAATCAGGTCATCTCGGGTGCCCGCAAGCGCTCCGTTGAAGCCACAATCAAATTCGGCGACCCGCCGGAAGTGAGCTTCCCCGGTCCAAAGGACACGCGAGCGGAGAAACGCAAGTGAATCCGCTCCAATCTAAGATGGATGAATGGCCTCATCCGTCTACCCTTCCCCGGTCCTGATCCGCTGCAAAGGCATCCTATTCGATATGGACGGGATTCTGATTTCGTCCATCGGTTCGGTCGAGCGCAGTTGGACCAAATGGGCTCATCTCCGCGGCGTCGATCCCGCGCAGGCGCGTGAAACCGCGCACGGCCGTCGCGCCATCGAGACGATCGCCAAGCTTCGGCCCGACCTCGACAGCGAGAAGGAACTCAGGGTCATCGAAGACATCGAGATCGAGGACAATGAGGGGCTCACTGTCCTGCCCGGCGTACTGGATCTGCTCACATCGCTGCCTGCTGAACGATGGACCGTGGTCACAAGCGCCACGGAAAGGCTGGCGCGGATTCGCTTAACCGCCGGAGGGATTCCGGTGCCGAAGCGATTGGTAACGGCGGACCACGTGGTGCGGGGCAAGCCGCATCCCGAGCCATTTTTGACCGGAGCTGCTTTACTTGGCGTTGCGCCAGCAGAATGCGTGGTGTTCGAGGACTCGTCGTCTGGGGCGAAGGCTGGCCGCGCCGCGGGCTGCACCGTAGTGGCGACGACGTTTTCGCATCCTGCGGAGTCGCTGGATTCAGCGCGCTACTTGCTGCGTGACCTCACGGGCATTCGCGCTGAGAGCGGGGAGGACGGGCTGGCTTTAGAGCTGACGCCGTTGGGGGGTGGAAGCGTCGAGAAAGCCTATAATTGATTCCCATTGAGCGGAGAGCACCTTCTCGACCCTGGTTTTACTAGCTTCGGGGTGACGCGCTCAGTCGAGAAAAGGCAACTTCAATCTGCATTGTTCGGTGCTTATTTCTGTCATAAGCTGTCACGCCCGGAGGACCCTGCCGTGGGACGGAAGCTAGAATCCACACTTCATAGTGAACAAGAGTACTTGGCCCTTTTCTCTGAGAATGCGCGGAAAGAGGCGCTACAGGTAGCACTTGATGTGCGAAAGTTCGAAATAGAGCTTTACTGGAAACGGGCAACATACTTCTGGACAATCATCGCTGCTGCGTTTATCGGCTTCGGTGCAGCTCAGCAGTTGAAAGACACAACAATCAGGACAGACTTGTCTGTCGTTGTGTCTTGCCTTGGAACGCTTTTCTCGTTCGCATGGTTCTGTATTAACAGGGGAAGCAAGTACTGGCAAACGAATTGGGAAAAGCACGTTGACATGCTCGAGAATCAGATGATCGGTCCCCTGTACAAGATCAATTGGCTGCCGAGTCAGGCCGAAACGGGGCCGAAGCGCGCTCTGACCTCACTCAAGTCATTCCTCATTGAGGGGGCTCGCCTGTCTGTTACGAGAATTAACCAACTTGTGAGCCTCTTTGTGTTCTTGGTTTGGGTAACACTGCTAATTCATGCGGTACCAATTGAACGAAGTCATTCGATCAGTTTGCTTTACTTCGGGCTGATTACACTGACAGCGATCTTCTGCATACTGCTTGTTACACTTGGCCGATCTGGGCGGGAGAGGCCCCTAACTGTCTTCAAGATTCGGCAAAGAAAAGTCTAGCCTCACAATCGCGTGTGACGGGGTCATTCGTTCGCCTCAATCTTCCGTCCGTGTGGGTCCTGAACGGGGCGCGTATTCATCCTGAATAGATCGGCAAAGGCGCGCATCTGCGTACGGCTCATGCTCAAGTCTTCCTCGAACACGAACCAGCGCACTCCCTCGGTGCAGGGAGGCGTGACCTCGGAGCCGAGATAGGTCCAATAGCCGCGGTCAGCGGGCAACAGGCCGCCGGGGCTGACCATATCGGTGATCTTCTCGGTCGTGCCCGGCTTCGTGGGCAAGTGCGCCCAAAGCGTCGCCAGCAGTGCATTGGGAACACCCCGATCCTGGTTTAGCCGCACCGCCACAATGGCTGTCTTGCCCTCCTCGCTGCGGTACACCAAGTCCACCTCCATATCGCTGAGCTTGCCCTTCACCGGGTGCTCGCTGGGGTGATGAAAGTCGAGCTCGATGAGGTTGTAGCGCACCCCGCCGGCCACCAGGACGCTGCCGGGATCAACATGTGCGGCGATGCCGCGTCCGGTATTTTCCAGCGTCATGGGTCCAGCGATGAAATGGAATTCGAGCGGTTCGAGCGCCTTGTTCAGATGCGCGCTGCGAATGTCGATGGGCGATTGCTCGTGCCCCTTGGAGCAAGTCTCGTACGCTGGGTCGAGTTTGCCCCAGACCAGCGGACCGGTTTTTCCTTCGTAGGTCCAATTGGCTCCGCCTTGCGCGGCGGAGAGGGTTGCAAAGCCTATCACGAGAGCAACGATGACAGAAAGACGCACGGCTACCTCCACTGCAGCAGATTCAGAGTCGCTGTGAGGGAACTTGATGCGGCTGAGTGGCCTTTTACTCAACCCCGGGGTCCCCAGCGGTAGGTCTTTACCGCTGGGGTGGAAGTAAAAGCCAACTTGCACGATTTCTGTCCTGGCACGGAAACCCTGAATCTGCTCAAAGAACTGGGGCATACGCGCCCCGGAGAATTCTAAGGCATCGATGCGGCAAGGGAAAAAGCGATGGGACCCGCGAGCAGCGGGTCCCATGGTTAAGCAGATCGAATTGGCTAGTTACCGAAGCGTTCTCACTTTGCCTTCGCCGTGGCAGCCAGTCCAGCCTGCTCGGCCAGCTTGGCGGCTTTGCCGGTGGCTTCCCAGGTGAACTCCGGCTCGGTTCTGCCAAAGTGGCCGTACGCCGCAGTCTTCTGGTAGATCGGACGGCGCAGGTTGAGGTACTCGATGATGGCCTTGGGTGTGAGCGGAAAGTTCTTGCGGATGAGATTCGTGATTTTCACCTCGCTCAGCTTTCCCGTGCCGAAGGTTTCAACCAGCACGCTCACCGGCTCGGCTACGCCGATGGCGTAGGCAAGCTGCACCTCGGCCTTTTCCGCCAGACCCGCGGCGACGATGTTCTTGGCAATATGGCGGGCCATGTAGGCAGCCGAGCGGTCCACCTTGGTTGGGTCTTTGCCGCTGAAGGCGCCGCCGCCGTGGCGGCCCATGCCGCCATAAGTATCCACAATGATCTTGCGGCCGGTCAGCCCAGTGTCGCCCATCGGTCCGCCGATGACGAATCTGCCTGTGGGATTGATGTGGTACTTAGTGTGCTCGTCGAGCCACTGGGCGGGCAGAACCGCTTGGATAACGTACTTGAGAATGTCGGCGTGCAGCTCCTCATTGCTGATGGCCTCAGAGTGCTGGCTCGAAATGACGACGGCGTCAATGCGCGCAGGCTTGCCGTTTTCTCCATACTCGACCGTTACCTGGCTCTTGCCGTCGGGGCGGAGGTAAGGCAGCCGGCCGCTCTTGCGCACCGCGGTCAACTGGCGGCACAGCTTGTGGGCCAGCGAGATGGGCGCGGGCATCAGTTCAGGTGTCTCGTTGGAGGCGTAGCCAAACATCATGCCCTGGTCGCCGGCGCCGCCTGTGTCAACGCCCTGAGCGATGTCGCCTGATTGCTTATTGATGCTCGAGATCACCGCGCAGGTGTTGGAGTCGAAGCCGTAGAGCGCGTTGTCGTAACCGATAGAGGCAATCACGCCGCGGACAAGACTCTGGAAATCGACATAGGCCTTGGTCGTAATCTCGCCCGCGATCACCACAAGGCCGGTGGCTGTGAGCGTTTCTGCCGCGACGCGGCTGTAGGGATCCTGTTCGATGCACGCATCGAGAATCGCGTCGGAAATCTGGTCGGCCATCTTGTCCGGGTGGCCCTCGGTCACGGATTCAGAGGTAAACAAAAATCGGTCGCTCAACTTCAAACTCCTTCCCATGGCGGGATTCAACTTGGTGGCTGACGGGGGGCAACTCGGGATGAGGCGCTCAAGTGGCTGCCAAGTCCCTCATTTCCCCAGAGCCCAATGCGCAGCCCCTCGCTTCGGCATACCTGCACATGCAGGGTCCAGCTCAATGCTACATCCTTCTATGTTAATTGTGGCCGGGGGCCGGGGGCAAAGACATGCAGCGTATGGCAAGCAATGACCTTCCAACGGCGGCTTGGAGCCCCTGAGCGGGATAGCCGGAAGCGGCCCACCGCGAAACCAGAGTGAATATAGTCCAAGACTGCAGCGCTAAAGTCGACGCGACCATCAGGGAGCGGCGACCCTATAGCGGTTCTCCAATTGGTGTAGCGCGGAGTCTGGAATCTTAAGTGGCATTTTCCTCAAGAAAATGCCACCTTGCACACCCCTCAAAACTCCACAGTAATCGGAGAACCGCCGTAGACAAGGCCCGAGAAGGCACAGCAACTCTGGTTTCGCCTCAAATTCTGGAAACGAGGTACGCAACCAAACCGCGCGTCGAAGACCAGGCGCCGCGGAACGCCATGGAAACTCTGTGCATAAGGAGGACCGTTCGCCACCACCCCTCGCGCACGCCAAAGTAGCGCACGGTCAGGAAAGCGGCTGCGGCCACCGCCAACAGCAACAGGACAGCGCCAATCCAGCGCAAGCGAACCTCGATGGCTTCGCGGCGCAGGATCCGCGCCTTTCCCACATTCGAGGCGAAGGTGGTCCATCCACTGTCTTCATCCCCAATCTGACCTGAGGCGTCAAAAGCCACAAGAAAACGCTCGGTCCAGTCCTGCGGATCAAGTCCGATGGCGCTTGCGTATCCGCGCACGATACCCTTGCTCAAAATGCCGCCCGGAAGCAAGCGAAACCTCTCCTGCTCCAGCGCAATCAGGTGGCGTTGGCTGATTTTTGTGACCGCCGAAATGTCTTCCAGCGCAAAGCCGCGTGCTAAACGCTCCTTGCGCAGATCTTCTCCAAAACTTCCCATCGGCGACCGGACGCGGGTCAAAGACCCATGCGGGATTTTCACCTTCACAATAAACCGGGTTTCACTTGGGGTCAAAAGGATTCCCATGGTTTTGGGCCGATTTTGCCGCTTTGAACCCAGTTTCGAAACAGCATCTAAGCCGGTTTCGACACTGCGCCCCCCGCGTGAGCAGCCTGTTTCAGGCTGTTACCCTTGTGATAGGGCTTCGCGACGCCGCAATATGCCACGATTCACGGTCGAACATGAATAAGCTCATCTTTGCCAACCTTCTGCATCGCCCCATGCGCTCGGTCATCAGCGTGCTGGCTGTGGCCATTGAAGTCATCATGATCCTGTCCATCGTGGGTGTCTTCATGGGCATGTTGAATGACCAGAAACAGCGCACCAACGGCATTGGCGCTGATCTCATGCTCTTGCCCTCCAACGCCAGCTTGTTCAACGGAGTTGGCGGCGCGTCCATGCCGATCAAAGACGAAGAAGTGCTGCTGAAGATGCCTCATGTGACGGTGGTCTCGCCGGCCATCCAGAAAATCTCGACCAGCGGCAGCGTGGAGATTCTTTACGGCATCGATTATGCGAGCTTCAATGCGCTCAAACCCTTCGTTTTTCTCGCTGGCGGTCCGTTTGCGGGACCCAATGACGCCATCATTGACGACGTCTTTGCCAGCCGCCGGAATCCTGCTACGGGAAAGCCCTACGCTGTCGGCGACACGGTCATGATCATGGACCAGCCCTTTCGCGTCTCGGGTATTGTCGAGCAGGGCAAGGGAGGCCGAAAGCTGATCCCGATTGAAACCATGGGACAGCTAATGGGAGCCGACGGTAAGGCTTCGCTCTTCTACATCAAGTGTGACAATCCGGCCAACGACAATCTGGTCATGCAGGAGATTCACGATACCCGCGGCTTCGGAAACAACACTTTGACGACGGTCGATGAATGGCTCGACCAGATGACGCCGGACAAGATTCCGGGATTCAACCTTTCGCTGGAGGTGATTACCGGCATAGCGGTGATCATTGGCTTCCTGGTCATCTTCCAGTCCATGTACACCGCGGTTCTTGAGCGCACACGCGAGATCGGCATCCTTAAATCGATGGGCGCGTCCAAAGCAGCCATCGTGAGCGTGGTGCTGCGCGAGTGCGCCGTGCTGGCCGCCGCCGGTGTTGTGGTGGGGATCGCGGGTACATACGGTGTGCAGCTCCTTATGGTTCATGTCTTCCCGACGCAGCATTTTGAGATCACGCTCCAATGGCTCGGTCAGGGTGCGGTGATCGCCTTTGTGGGATCGATCTGCGGCGCGTTATATCCCGCCTGGATGGCTGCCCGCAAGGATCCCATTGATGCGCTCGCCTACGAGTAGCGCGCGGCGCTTCGCGGCCGGTATTTCTCCCGCGGCAATAGGCGATACTTAAAGGCGTAGTTCCACGCTGCTTCGCGCAGCAGGGAACCACTGAGAGCTTTGTGCTGACTCAAACGCAAAACCTGGTGTCGATCGATGCCATCCGCGCAGCCGCCGCGCGCATTGCGCCGATTGCCATGAAGACGCCGCTGGTGCGCGCGGTGTTTCCGGGCGTCTCCGGCTATGGAACGGGCAGAGAAATCTGGCTGAAGGCAGAGAGTCTGCAGCCGATTGGAGCCTTCAAGATCCGCGGCGCCTCCAACAGAATTCTCCAGCTTACGGCTGGCGAAATCGCCCGTGGGGTCATCACTTATTCGAGCGGCAATCATGCTCAGGGCGTGGCCTATGCGGCGCGCGAGGTCGGCGCCAAGGCAGTCATCGTCATGCCGTCGAATGCGCCTGCTATCAAACGCGCAGCGACATTGGCCCTCGGCGCCGAAATCGTCGATGTTGGGTTGGCTTCGAGTGAGCGGCTGGCGGTGGCCGAGGAACTCGTTCAAAAGCACGGCTATGTCGTAATTCCGCCGTATGACGACGAGCAGATCATTGCCGGGCAGGGGACGTGCGGTCTCGAGATTGTGGAAGAGCTGCCAGACGTTGACCTTGTAGTCTCGCCGGTCTCAGGCGGCGGGTTGTTGAGCGGAGTGGCCACGGCAGTAAAGGGGATCAGTCCCAAAGCGAAGGTCTTCGGCGCCGAGCCGGAGCTGGCCGGCGACACGGCGGAGAGCTATCGTGCGGA
>CAWHVN010000020.1:0-56749 GCA_963832805.1 uncultured Acidobacteriaceae bacterium
CCCAGTTCTTCGGCTGGTAGATGCAGCAGGGTTCCTGGGCCAGCGGATCGCCGGTGAGCGCGTAGGCCCGCGCCCGCGACCCGCCGCAAATCTCCTTGAACTCGCAGGCGCCGCACTTTCCCTCCAGCCGGCTTGTGTCGCGTAGCGCCTTGAAGATCGGCGCATTGCGGTAGATCTCGGCCAGCGGCGTCTCGCGCACATTGCCTGCATGGATCGGCAGAAATCCGCTCGGATACACGTTGCCCATGTGTGAGATGAAAACAAATCCTTTGCCGTCGTTCACGCGGCGCGTGGCCCAGCCCATGTTGCGCGTCTTGGCGTCGGCCGTGGGCGCGCCGGGCTCGTATGCGGCTCCATGTGGATGGCCCGCTCCGTGTCCCATCCTGCGCTCTTCCAGATTGTGCTGCAGCAGGTAGCGCCGGTAGTGCATCGCCTCCGTCGTCTTGATCTGGAAATTCGCCCGCCTTGAAAGCTCGTAAATCTTGCCGAAGACCTGCTCAAACTCCTCGCCGCTCAACAGATCGTCCAACTGGCCGCGCCCCACGGGAACCAGGAAGAACACATTCCACATCACGATTGCCAGCTTCTCGAACAGATCGCAGAGGTTGTCGAGGTCATTCACGTTGTGGCGGCTGACTGTGGTGTGCACCTGGATGGGGATGCCGGCCTCATTGGCCCACTCGATGGCCTGAATCGTCCGCGCCCATGCTCCGGACAGCCCGCGGAAGGCGTCGTGAATCTCGGGCGTTGAGCCGTCGAGCGAAATGCCCAGCCGCACCAGCCCAGCCTCCTTCATCTTGAAGATCGCCTCGCGGGTCAGCAGTGGCGTGGCGCTGGGAGTCACAGCAACGTGCACATCTTTGCTAGCGGCGTAACGGATCAACTCGAAAAGGTCTTTACGCTTCAGCGGATCGCCGCCGGTAAAGACGAAGATCGGAATGTGCATGTCCGCGATCTGGTCGATCAGCGCCTTGCCTTCCTCATGGGTCAGCTCGTCCGGATGCGGAATGGGCTGCGCGGCTGCACGGCAGTGTTTGCAAGCCAGGTCGCAAGACTGCGTAATTTCCCAAATGGCGAGGAATGGCGATTCGTCGTAGTCGATCCCGCCGCGGGCGGGAATGTTGTGCATCGGCTCTACCGGCATGGGGCCTCCTCGGCGCGAATGCGCCGACAAAAATTGCTCGAATCGCGGCAACGGCGCCAACCTATTCGGTGCCTGGGGATGGAACAGCTTCCTGCTAAAAACTTCGCGGCTTACTTGACGGCCGCGCCACAAACAGGAAAACCGCTCCCGAGGGCCACGATTCCTGTCCAGAAGAACAGCTTTTGGGTGGGTCAGGCTGTGATTGGGATCACTTTATAAGCCCCATTCGGGAGGGCTGAAGACAGCCTCTGGACAAAACTGGGAATCGGGAACACAATTCATTCACCTGCAAAACCACTTGCCGGCTCCCGCGTCTATAGTGGCAGTGCGGGAGTGCAGCGGCCGGCAAACGGAGCTGGCAATTCGAGTTAAGGTGAGGCGGATCACCTTTTTATGTGCGGCAAAGCACCGCAAAACAGGCATTGCCTCTGAGAATATTTGAACGCTCCTGAAGGAGGTTCCCCATGGCCGCTCTCTTGAAGCCAGGTTGGACAAAACCCTCCACCATCCTCTTCGCCTCCGAGATACCGCCCAACGAGAAAGCCTTTTCGTTCGCACTCGCGGAAGCCAGGGAGTTCGGTTCGGATCTCATCCTCTTTCACGCCTATGACACGCTCGTGGTGGCCGCGTCGGAGTCCTCGGGCATTCGCTATTACGACTACGCCGCCGCCGCGCGCTCGGAAAAGAGCCACCTTGAGCCGCTCGCGCTACGCGTCCGCGAAGCGGGCCTCCACTGTGAAGTTGTTGTCCGGCCAGGCCTGCCCGCCGACGAGATTCTCGCTTTTACCCGCGAGCGCCAGATCGACCGCATTGTCATGGGCACGCACTCTCCCGGCCCCATCGGCAAGCTATTGGTCGGTTCGGTGGCTGAGGCGGTCCTGCGCACCGCTACTTCGCCGGTCTTCATCGTCGGCCCCGAGGTCGTGGACGGCAGCTATCGCAACTTTGCCACGCGCTGCATTCTCTGCGCCGTCAGCCTGCACGAGGCCAGCAAGGTTGTCGCGGCATTTGCCGCGGAGCTGGCCGCGCAACACGGAGCGCGCCTGATTCTGCAGCATGTCATCAAGCCCCAGGACCGAGCCGAGTTTCTTGCCGGCCGCTCGCTCGACGAGGTGGAAGCTGGCATGATCGCGCTGGTTCCCAGGCAACTCCAGGGTCAAATCGCCATCCAGACCATCGTGGTGCCCGGCGACCCGACCGAAGAGCTGCTCTATCAGAGCCGTGCGCAGCAAACGGACCTCATCGTCCTCGGCGCGCAGGGAGCTTCGGCCTTCGCGGCCATCACCCGTCACGGGGTGGTGTACAAAATCCTGGCCCACACGCACTGCCCGGTCATCACCATGTCGCCGGTCGTGCTCGTCGAGTGTGGCTCGAAGACTGAGAACCTGCGTCCGGCGGAAGCCTACATGGCCGGCGTCTTTTAACGCCGATCGAACCCCATCCACCTACTCGCGGGATGGCTGTGCCCGCGCCGCGCCCACTTTCGGCTTCGCCTGCTCGCCGTGGAACTCCGACTGAACGATGCGCTATACTGGGCGCATCGGGCGGCATCGGTTCGGTTTCGCCCCGAAGCGAGGTGCGTCTTCCACACAGACTCCGCCATTCGCATGACCGACGTTCCACTAGCGCAAACAACGCGCTGGCGCGCCGTGGTTCGCGTGCTCCGAAGTCCAATCGATAGTTTAAGTTGCGCCCTGCTCCCCTCCTCCTGCGCTCTTTGCGGCTCCCCCTTGCCGCGGCTCTCTTCGGTTCCAATCTGCCCTGTTTGCTGGTCGGAGTTCCCCGTCCAAAGCGGACTCGTCTGCGCCCGTTGTGGTGACGCACTCAGCGCTCCTGCAAGATCCACGGATTCAACACTATGCCGCCCCTGCCGCCTGGCGTCAGCCGCCATTCGTCCGCGCCGTCTCCTACGGTGTCTACCAGGGCCGGATGCGAGAGGCCATCCACGCTCTCAAGTACGACCGCCTCCACCCGGCCGCGCAAGGCCTGGGAGGCATGTTGGCCAAGGCGATCGGGCAACTCGCCGGCGAGGCTCCGGCCGAAATGCTCGTAGTTCCGGTGCCACTGCACCGCTCCAAGTACGCGCAACGCGGGTTCAATCAGTCGCGCTCGCTTGCCGTCGAGGCCCTTCGATTCCTGCGCGCGACTCACCCGCGGTGGCGGCTCACGCTTGCTCCCAGCACGCTCATGCGGCTGCGCGCCACTGAAAGCCAGGCTGGCCTCACTCCGCGCGAAAGGCGGATCAATGTCCGCGGCGCGTTCTCAGTCTCCGATCCGTCCCAGGTAACGGCGCAGCACATCTTGCTGGTGGACGACATTCTCACCACCGGCGCCACCGCGCGAGCCGCCGCGCAGGCGCTGCTCAATGCCGGGGCTGCCTCCGTCTGGGTAGCCACGCTGGCGCGCGCGCAGCGCACAACGGGATTTGAACGCCACATCGACTTTGCCCGCGACGAGGACAACGACGAGGGCGGCGAAACCTTCGCCGGCGCAGCCACGCAAGCAGCATCATCGGATTCACCGACCTTGCGGAAACAACCATCTTTTTAGCCGGGGGAAAAGAGATGTCGTTGGGAAAAGCCATGATTCACGCGCGCAAGCAGAAGGCGATCGCGAAGGCCGTCGTGTTGGCCGCGGACCACGGTGCCGCGCCGCACTTCCACGCGCACATTTTGCAGATGCCGGTCCTGGTGCTGAACGCCTCCTACGAGCCCATCAATATCTGCGGCGCGCGCCGCGCTCTCGTTCTGGTTCTCAAGGGCATCGCGCGCACTGAGGAGGAGCACGGCCTCTCGTTGCACGCGCAGCGCACCATCATCGCCATGCCGTCGGTCATCCGCCTGCTCGAGTACCGCCGCATCCCCCACCAGACACGCGCCCTCTCGCGCAAGAACATCCTTCTGCGCGACCGGAATACCTGCCAGTACTGCGGCGAGGCCTATCCACCCAGCGAGCTCACGCTCGACCACGTTGTCCCGCGCTCGCGCGGCGGCAGCTCCACCTGGGAGAACCTCGTCGCCTGCTGCCACGAGTGCAACCGTCACAAGGGCAACCGCCTCATGAGCGAGATCGACGACATGATCCTGCTCCGCGAGCCGCGCCCCTTTTCGCTGCACACCAGCCGCCAGATCATGCGCATGTTGGGCCGCAGCGACGACCGCTGGCGAAAGTACCTGTTCTACTAAGCGATCATCTTTCCGCAGCCTGCTCCCCGCGCTCAGGCGATCATTCCGCAGCGGCATTTCGATGGGGCCGCAACTGAATTGTGCCCTCGGGTGTGCAAGTTTTGCCCCGCCGCAAATCATTGAGGTCTAAGGAGGTTTTGCCCATTCGCTCGGCCCGTCGCGGCCGCAATCCCTCTTCCAGCCGCGAGACTCTTTCTCTGCCGCGCTCATCTAATGAAATGGACAAGGAGGCGTGTGGAGTCGCCGCTGAATGTTGCGCGGCTACCGCCCCCAAAGGAGCAATCTCGATGCACACTCACAAACTTCAACTCGCCGCCTTGGTGGCGGCCGCGTCGCTGTTCGCGGCCATTCCCGCGCTGGCGGCAGACAGCAGCAATCAAGAGGGACAGGCAGTCGTCACGGTTCTGCCTGGAAGTGAAGTCCCCGGCGGCATTCCCCAGCAAGCCTTGCACGTCAAGGTGGACGGCAAGGCATCGACCGTTACCGGCTGGACGCCGCTGCGCGGCCCGCAAAGCGCACTTGAGATGGTTGTGCTGATCGACGATGGCGCGCGCCAAAGCCTCGGATCGCAGTTCAACGACATTGCGAAGTTCATACAAGGGTTGCCGCCGGATGCGAAGGTCGCGGTTGCGTACATGGAGAACGGCCGCGCCGCATTTGCCGGTCCCTTGAGCGCGGATCGCGCAGCAGCGGTCCGTGAGATGCATCTGCCCATGGCGGGAATGGCCGGCGTGAGCGCCAGCCCGTACTTCTGCCTCTCCGATCTGGCGAAGCATTGGCCCTCCGCCAACGCCCATGCGCGGCGCGAGGTGGTCATGGTGACCGATGGCGTGGACTACTACAACATGCGATACGATCCGGAGGATCCGTATTTGCAGGCGGCCATCCACGATGCAGTTCGGGCGCATCTCATCGTCTATTCGATCTACTGGGGCAGCTCGGGTCTCTTCGATCGCACCGACTACGCAGCCTTTTCCGGGCAGAGCCTGCTGGCTGAAGTCACCGAAGCCACGGGCGGCAACAGCTATTGGTTGGGATACGGAGACCCGGTCACCATTGAGCCGTACCTGGCCGATATTGACTGGCGCCTCGACAACCAGTACGAGCTGGAATTCATGGCCCCGGTTGGCGGCAAGCCGCGGATGGCGACCCTGAAGCTGACGGTGGCCGCACGAGCCAAGGTCGATGCGCCGCAGCAGGTCTATGTGCACGCAGTCGCGGAATAACCGCTGAGAAAAGCGCTGAAGAACTTTCGTGCGGAGCCGCGTCGGGCGCGTTCGGTACGCCAGCGCCACCGCGTCGGCCCGCATCTCGCTGCCCGCCGCGTACACGCGATCCGCTCCCTGCGTGCGGAACTCGATGCCCTCGTAGCGCCGAACACCGTTCATTTAACCGGCGCGAGGCTCCTCCTCGACATTTCCGTGCACCCTGAACGCACCTATGCGAATCTAGATAGAAGTGCACACGGTTCGAAGGACGCCGGATGCCTCGCTTGCAGCCTGCATCCGGCGTTCATGTATGCCGCACCTCCCTGGCCCTAACACAAAAACAAAGCTCCAAGCTGCAGAGGAGAACACTGTTGTCCGTGATCGACTCCACATTGCCCGCCCCGCCCTCCGCTCCCGCCGCCGGCAAGCGCAACGGTAATGGAGCCGGGGCTAGGCCGCCGCAGATTCAGAACCCCAATCTTGCGTTGCCTGTGCGCTGGAAGCCGAGGGTGAATCCGTGGCTGATCGCAATGACGGTGGCGCTTGCCGCGTTTATGGAGGTGCTCGACACCTCCATCGCCAACGTCGCCCTGCCGCATATTGGAGGCTCTTTGGGCGCAAGCACCGATGAGGCCACGTGGGTGCTCACCAGCTACCTCGTCTCGAACGCCATCGTGCTCCCGCTGGGCGGCTGGGCCTCTTCGCTCATGGGCCGCCGCAACTTCTTCGTCTTCTGCATCACCGTCTTCACCATCGCCAGCTTTCTCTGCGGCGCCGCTCCTTCTCTGCCCATTCTTCTGCTGTGCCGCGTCCTTCAAGGCGCAGGCGGAGGCGGCATGCAGCCCATGGCGCAGGCCATCATGGCCGACTCATTCGAGCCGCACAAGCGCGGCCAGGCCTTTGCGCTCTACGGCCTCGTCGCCGTGCTCGCGCCTTCCATCGGCCCCACGCTCGGCGGCTGGATCACCGACAACTTCTCCTGGCGCTGGATCTTCTTCATCAACATTCCCGTCGGCATTCTCGCCTTCATCTTGGTCACGCGCCTCGTCGAAGATCCGCCCTGGATCAAAGCCGATCCTTCGCGCCTGCGCAAGATGGACTATCTTGGGCTCGGCTTTCTCACCCTGGCCATGGGCGGCCTGCAGATCATGCTCGATAAGGGTGAAGAGAATGACTGGTTCTCCTCGCCCTTCATCTGCGTCTTCGCGATTCTCTTCATCGTCGGCATCATCGGCCTCTTCGTCTGGGAGTGGCGGCAGAAAGAGCCGCTCATCAACCTGCGCCTCTTCCGCTACAGGAACTTCGCCATCTGCTGCTTCCTCATGATGCTGGTGGGCGGCGTGCTCAATGCCAACACAGTTCTGCAGCCGCAGTTCACGCAGCAGTTGCTGGGCTACACCGCAACCACTGCCGGCCTCGCCCTCACCGCCGGCGGGGTCACGCTCGTCTTCATGATGCCGCTGGCCGGCATTGCCACCGGCAGAATCGCCGCGCGCTGGCTCGCCGCCTTCGGCTTCACCATGCTCGTCATCACCTTCCGTTACGCGGCCGACGTCACCAATCTGCAGATGAGCTTCGCCGAGGCGTCGTGGCTGCGCGTCGTGCAAATGTTTCCGCTGCCGTTCTGCTTCATCTCCATCACCACTGCGGCTTACGTGGGCATGCCCAAGGAGCAGAGCAACCAGGTTGCAGGACTCATCAACTTCGTCCGCAACATTGGCGGCTCCATCCTCATCGCCATCACCAACGCCCAGGTCACCAGCCGCTCCATGTGGCACGAGCAGCACCTGCAGCAGGCTATGCAGCCCGGCTACATCGGCTTCGACCAGCACAAGCAGGCGCTCACCGCCGCCTTCAGCCATGCATTTGGCGCGGCCAACGGCAGCGCGCATGGCGCTGGCCCAGATTTACAACCAGCTGAAGGATCAGGCGCGCATGCAGGGCTACCAGGACGTCTACATGGAGCTCTCCTGGGCATCGATCGTTCTCATCGTGCTCGCTTTTCTACTCAGCAAGAACCGCCCCGGCGAAGGCGCAGGCGGCGGTGGCGTGCACTAAGTCCGCATCGCTTTCCGTCGCTGTGCTCGTTCCCATAGCCGTTTGTGTTCAAACAGCCTATAATTCGTCGCAGAATTTCATTCGAGTCAAGAAGATGCCCGCCCGGGGACATCCGTCGAGGAGGTTTTCATGTCGAAGTCGTTTCTGCTCTTTTTTGCGGTAGTCCTGCTGGCCATAGCGTGCTTACCCCTGCAAGGCCGCAGTCCGCAGCAAACCGCGCCGGCGCCGGCGCCAGCGCCTGCTCCTGCCCCTGCGCCTGTTCCCGCTCTTGCTCCCACGCCGGCCGTCACGCCCGCGCCGGCTGCGGCGGTGAAGAATCCCGTCAAGCCTACGGCCGAATCGCAGGCCAAGGCCAAGACCCTGTATCGAATGGACTGCGCCATGTGCCACGGAGACAATGGAAACGGCAAGAGCGATATAGCCACCAGCATGGAGCTCACCATGGACGACTGGACCGATCCCAAGACTCTCGCCAACAAGGAAGACTGGGCACTGTTCAACGTCATCCGCAACGGCAAAGACAAGATGCCCCCAGAGGCTGACGGCCGCGCCACCGACACTGAGGTCTGGAACCTCATCATCTACATTCGCACCTTCTCCAAATCGCAACCCCCGGCACCGGCTGCTCCAACCAATTAGGTCTGCCGCATTCTCTTGTGATGTCTCCGTCCTCTATCATCGTATGGAGCGATGGCGAGGACAACTAACTTTCAAAACAAATGGGCGTTAATTACGGGAGCCAGCGCCGGCATCGGTGCGGCCCTCGCGCGTGAGCTGGCCGGCCACGGCGCAAAGCTCATCCTCACCGCGCGCCGCCGCGATCGCCTCCAGGCCCTCGCCGCAGAGCTCGCCGCCAAAGGAACCGAGACGCGCGTCGTCGTCGCTGACCTCAACGATCCCGCCGCGCCGCAACAGATCTTCGACGCCACTGAGGGTGCTGGCCTCGCCGTCGACATCCTCGTCAACAATGCAGGCCTCGGCCAGTACGGCGCCTTCTGCACCGGCAACGCCGAGCAGGAATTCAGTCAGGTCCGCGTCAATTGCGAAGCCGTCGTTCGGCTCTCGCGCCTTTTCATCCCGCGCATGGTCGAACGGCGTCGCGGCTGGATGCTTGTCCTCGCATCCACTGCCAGCTTTCAGCCGGTTCCTTACCTCTCCACCTACGCGGCCACCAAAGCCTTCGACCGCTTCTTCGCGCTCGGCGTCGCCGCTGAAGTCGCGCAGTTCGGCGTCAAAGTCACCGCGCTCTGCCCCGGAACCACTGAAAGTGAATTCTTTGAAGTCGCCCGCGCCGGCGTCTTTCGCGGCCGCAACCTGCAGTCTGCGGAAACTGTCGCGCGCCTCGCCATCGATGCGCTCGCGCGCGGCCAGCGCACCATCGTTCCCAAATGGAGCGGCAAGATTACAGCGTTTCTCGTGCGCTTCCTGCCCGTCAGCCTCATCACGCGGTTTGTCGAGAAAGCCGCGCGGCCAAAAACGTAACCCGTCCTGACCCGGATGTCGGCCCTCTTATTGCTGCGTCGCTGTCACCAGGCTGAACGAGTCGAAGAAGGCTTTCACGTCCTCGTCGCGTCGCACGCTTGTGCCGGGGAACGTCGCAATCAGCATGTACAGGTGGGTTCCCGCCAGAATCAGGCGCCCATTCAGAATGCCGCCGCCCGCGTTGCGCGCCACAAAGTCGCGGCTTCGGTGCCCATTGCGTTCGCCGCGCGATTCGCTGATCAGGCTGGTCTGGGTGCGCCCCAGCGCTCCGTCTCGCGCCATATCCAGTGTTCTTTCAGCGTTCTGGCTGGCCGCCTGCACAACCGGCGGGTTGTCCGCCCAGGCCACTGCGTAAGTGGTTTCAGGGTCCACCGTCGCCTCGATCATCTCTGCCTGTTCCACCACGCCGCTGCCGGTATACGCCGGAATCTGCGTCTCGCTGGCTGCAGCAGGCATCTGCACTTTGAACCCATCCGCGCTCCGGTCAATGGTTTGCCACGCTACCTGGCCGCCGTGCGCGCCTGGGCTCCCCCCGTTTCCCTGGCCGCCCAGCCCAAAGTCCCCGCGATACTCGTACACCAGGTACGCGATCACTCCAATCAGGACGATCCAGAAAACGAGGGTGAACAGCCGTTTCACACCTCCAAGAGTGCCCAATTTGACCCTGCTGTTTCAAGAAGATTGCCCATTTTGGGCCGAATAGGGTGCCACACAGGTAAAAAAACGCCATTTCCACAGTGCTGTCAGCCCCCTCCACAAAAAGGGGCTTGCAACCTTTTCTCAAATCGTGCATCAATGTAAGTAATTAGCAGAGGCTTCCCCAAATGTCCCGCCAAAGAAAGGCTACAACTCTCACTTGAGGGTTCTTCGGAACCTCTTCCCAAAATTCCCCCCTGGTTACCCTCCCAAAAAATGCCTCTCGAGCGGGCCTACCGGAAGGTAGGCCCACATGCTCTTCCGAGCCCGATTCGGGCGCGGCCCTGCCTGATTCAACAGCACGCCGTTAGAATCAAGGTTGCATGAGGCCTTCTTCCGGCAAGAAACCCACATCCGCTGCCGCCCTCAAGTCAATTGACCTCCGTCTCTCCGGGGCTGGACTTGCGCGCAGCCAGCGCAGCGGGAAAGCCCAGCCCACCCTCGTCCCCCGATTTGAACGCGCCACACCGGAGGAACTTACTGCTCCCGCGCCCGTTCCCCGCCGCGCCGCCAACGGTGTCGAATGGCTCCCCGTTCCCGGCTGGGATCTTCCCTGGCTCTGGGCAGGATTCTCGACCCGCAAGGGCGGCCTCAGCCGCGCCTACTGCCCTGACGAAGCCCCAGGCCTGCCCGCCGTGGCGGGCGAACTGAACCTCGGCTTCACCGCTGCCGATGATCGCGAAACCGTCAATCGCAACCGCCGTCTCCTCGCCGAGGCCGTCACCTCCGACGCCTCAACTCCGCTGATCCCTCTCCGCCAGTTCCATTCTAACCGCATCGTTCATGCCGTCAGCGCCGACGCCTCTCGCATGCATCCGCGCAAGGCTGACGGGCAAATTACCGATGAGCCCGGCCTGCTCCTCGCTATTCAGACCGCCGATTGCATCCCCGTTCTGGTCGCCGACCGCAAGCGGCGCGCCGTGGCCGCCTTCCACGTCGGCTGGCGCGGAACCGCCCAGCGCATTGTTGAATCTGGTGTCGGCCGCATGAGGTTGGCCTTCGGCTCCCAACCTGAAGACCTGGTCGCCGCCATCGGTCCTGGCATCGGCCTCTGCTGTTACGCCGTCGGTGAAGAGGTCCTCACGGAATTCGAATCGCAGTTTTCATACGCACATGACCTCTTTCGCGAGGTCTACGATTCCGACCCCGTACGCAGAAAGTACCCCATGCTCTTTCTCACGCAACGCGCTCCCGGCCACTCGCCATTCGGGCCCAGCCTTCACGTCGATCTCGTCGAAGCCAATCGTCGCCAGCTTCTCGCGGCCGGCCTCAGCCCCCGGTCGATTCAAGTCATCGGCGGCTGCACCGAATGCCACACGGATCTTTTCTTCTCCCATCGCGCCTCGCACGGCCACGCCGGCCGCATGATGGCAGTCATCGGTATTCGTGAGGCGCGGAAACACCGCTCCACTCGATGAGAAGGGAATTTGGATTGGAATTTGAAGCTGGCTCTACGAAGCCTTCGCCGCCTCGCCCGGATTCACCAGGTCGCGCAGTTCCTTTGATGGTTTGAAGTAGGGAACTTTCTTGGCGGGAACGTCCACGCGCGCGCCGGTCTTGGGGTTGCGCCCGATGCGGGGTTTGCGCTGGCGGATGCGAAATGAGCCGAAGCCGCGAATCTCGATCTTATCTCCGCTCTGCAGGGCGCCAATCACGGATCCGAAGATGGTCTCAACAATCACTTCGCCGTCACGCCGGGTCAAATCGCCCAGGCCGGTCACCTTCTCCACCAAGTCCGCTTTTGTCATGTCCCTCGAACCTCCGCTTCCAGCATAACCGGATTGTGCCGAGTCAAGCACGAAAATGCAAGCCCCTTTTTCCAAATTATCCTTTGCGCATCAGCAATTTGGGCGACCGGAGGCTCTCCTTACCCCGAGGCTTGCCGGCTCCATCGGCCTACTCCGGGAGCGGCAAATCCGCCTTCCCGGCAGACGGGCTCACCTCCTGCGGTCGCGATAGGATACATTGTTCGTTGGACCCCCAACAGGCAAATGAGCTACCCGCAATACAGCATCGTCATACCCGCCTATAACGAGGCCGCGCGCATCGTGGGCGCGCTTGAGGCGGTCGTCGCCTGCGTCCGCCAGCGCGGATGGAACGCTGAGATCGTTGTCGTTGACGACGGCTCCCGCGACAGCACTGCCGATCTCGTCCGCGCCTTTGCCGCCAAATCCCCTGAGGTCCGTATGCTCCGGAATCCCGGCAATCGCGGAAAAGGTTACAGCGTGCGCAACGGCCTCCTCCACTCCTTCGGCGAAGTGGTCATGTTTACCGACGCTGATCTCTCCGCGCCCATTGAGGAAGCCGACGGCCTCTTTGCCGCCATCGCCGCCGGCGCCGACATCGCCATCGGCTCGCGCTGGCTCGAGCGCACCCGCCAAACCATTCGCCAGCCTCTCTACCGCCAGTTCTTCGGCCGCTGCTTCAACGCCGTTACCCGCGCCGTCATGGGTCTGCCTTACGCTGACACGCAATGCGGCTTCAAGGCCTTCACGCGCACCGCCGCCCAAACTGTTTTCCAGCTCCAGACCATTGAGCGCTGGGGCTTCGATCCCGAGATTCTCTTCATCGCCCGCAAGCGCGGCTACCGCGTCGATGAAGTCCCCGTAAGCTGGGCCCACGACGAGCGCACCCGCATCAGCTACCTCCGCGACGGAACCAGAATGCTTCAGGACATCGCCATCGTCCGCTGGAACGCTCTAATGGGCCGCTACTCGAAACCCGTCGAGCGCATCCACCGAGCCGATCTCGTCAAGTAGCCCGCCCGGCCTCCCAGCACCACTCCCCTTGCGCCAACCCTTCACCAGCTTCGCCGTCGTATCGACCCGTACCTGGTTTCTCCGATAAAATCGTCCTGTCCCCCAATTCTTCTGCGACAATGGTCGCTGCAGATTTGTGTTGTTCCCCAACACCGTCGTCCGGTGTTTTGCGCTGCTCGGCATAGGCCCAGGCTCGATCCGTCGCCGTTTTCGAGAGTCCGCCCCGAGGAGGAAAGATGAAAAGGTTTTTGCTCCCTCTCATGCTGATCCCGCTTCCGTGCCTGGCTTGGTCCGCGCCTGAGCCCCAGGCTTCCGCACCCCCTGCCGGTTCCTCGAGCAATGATTTAGGCGCTGCTTCCACCGAGATGCTGAGCGTGATTCAAGCACTCTCAGGCCGATGGGCTGTGGACGTGGCCTTTGAGCCGAGTCCGGATTTTCCCAAAGGTGCGCAGGGAAAAGGGGAAGAGTTCTGGCGCCCAGCCGCGCAGGGTTTGACGTTGATCGACGAAGAGAACATCCGTGTTCCGCCCCAGGATATTCATCTTCTCGGAATGTTGTGGTGGGACAGCGCGGAGAAAAAGTTTCACGGCATGGAGTGCGTCAATCAGAATCCCCATGCTTGCGATCCTCAAGCCGCGCTCAACGACGTCACCATCACATGGGATGGGAAGCAACTGACAATCGATGAAATTCAAACTTCGCCCGCCGGCAAGAAGACCCAGTGGCATGAAACTTACTCCCACATCACGCCCACATCGTTTCTGCAAGTCGGTGAATCCGGTCCGGTCGGCGGCCCCTTTAGCAAGGTTGTCACTCTTCACGGAACTCGGATTGATCGCTAGAATTTTGATCGCTAGTATTTGTTGCCGTATCCGGCTTCATGCCGATAACTCTTTCCGGGTCCCGAATGGAAGAGAGAGATGACATCCAATTCGCCCCAAACCGGTCTCTCTGACAATTCGATTGCGGCACTCGCCTACTTCACTCCCGTCCTGGCGGTCTTTTTCCTCGCCATCAGGCGCTATAACAAGCGGCCCTTTGTGCGTTTCCACGCGTGGCAGTCGCTCGTATTCAACATTTATGCAATCTTCTTTGCCTACGTCCTGTTCTTTGTCCTGCGGTTCACCAGGTTCCTTGGGCCTCGCGTTTTGCTGGGAATAATGTGCCTCGTCGCGGTGCTTGTTTTCCTCGTTTGGCTTTGGTGTGTCATCGGCGCCTGGAATGGCAAGCGCATCAAGCTCCCGGTCATTGGGGACTGGTCCGATCAGCAGGCTTACAGGTAGCGCGCGCGCCGGCAACGCGCAAGCGCCGTCATTGCATGTATCCGTCAATGTGAATCTTGCCCGTAGCCAGATTTACGGTCCCCACTCCCCATATCTGGCGCGTGTTCGCCCACGCATAGCCTGCGGCGGCGGTGGTCAGGGTTATGTTTTCAAACAATTCGGCCACCGGCTCACCAGGGCGCAAAACGGACACGCCGTCCGCACAGAGTCCAATGCGATCGCCGTCGGCCGTCTCGATGGTGGCGCGGATATCAAGGTCTATGCGTCCGTCGGCGCGCATCCGGAGATAATCGACGCCACGCACTCCACCCGATAGGCGGCCGCTCGCATTTCCCGCAAAAGCCACATCGAAGCGCGCCCCTTGCGGTGGAATCTTTTCATTGCCCGCAAGGATGGACTCCATGCTCACGCCATAATCTGTCACCCCGGTAATATCCAGGTCGTACTCGTAGATCTTCTCGCCAGTCATGGCAGCTCCTTCTCCTCTTGACTTAATTCGCAGTTTCCGGTTTGAACACAGCCCGGTTTGAACTCAAGCTGCTCGATTCTACTGGACAGACCCACACTTTTGCGTGCTCCACCCCATCGACAATGGACTGACCCTCGCGGCCAGGTCAGTTTGCCCCGAATAACCGCCAACCCGAACATTACCCGAAAAATCGGGTTACTTCTCAATTGGCGACAATCTGATCGAAACTCGTCTGGGCGTCGTAATTCAACTGGATGAGTCCATTGAGCTATTCACGCCAACCGACACTCCGCCTCCGCGACCGGGGACCAGATCTGCGCAAGATCTGTTCCAAAAGGCCGACTGCTGGGGTCTACGCAGCCTGCTGAAAAAAGATGATCAAAATGATGTGTGGCACCGTTTCAAAATGCGTGGGTTGTGGCACAAAGCCTAATGCGTCTCGGGGCGCTTTTGCGTTGCCACCTGTGGTCTGCCACTCTGTCCAGAGGTTCTAGCGATCATCGCGTGGGAAGCGCATACGCCGAATCAAATCCTCGAAGCGAGGATCAGAGCGAAGCGGGTCGAATGCAGGATGCACATTCAAGAATGGCATGTAGGCTTCGTGCTCGCGGTAGGCTTTTTCGAGCCAATCCAAGGCCTCCTCTTTGGTGCAAAGATTCGCGTCAAGACAAATGCGTGCTTCCATGATCGAATTACGCGCGGGGAGATGCGGGTCTGCTTTTGACCGCTCCAGCGTTTTCACGGCGTCGGCCCTTCTGCCCGTGAGGGCATATCCAAGCACCATTACGTCCGGATCGGCGACCCCGAAAGTCTGCGCGGCTTCCAGATATTCGGCCCCTGCTTCTTTATTGAGCTTCTTCTGCAACAGGCACCCCCCGAGATGCTCATGTGCAAGCGCGAAATTGGGATCAAGCTCAAGTGCCTTCTTACTATCATCAATACACTCGTCGTAGCGGCGTGCGTTCGTGTAGATCTCCGCTCCGATTGCAAGCAGAAGAGCCGAGAGGGGATCCAGTTCCTGGGCACGTCTGACCTCGGCGACAGCTTCGTCGTGCCGGCCCATCGCACTCAGGTACTCGGCGTACCAATGGTGGGAAGTGGGGTAGCTAGGATTCAATTCAATTGCTCGCCGCAGCTCTCTCTCCGCTCCTGTCCAATCCCAATCGCCATAAAGAAGGACAAAACCGAGTGCTGCATGGGCTTCAGCGAGGGAATCATTCAGCTCGACGGCCTTCAGAGCAGCAGCCTTAGCCTTTGGAAACACGTCGCGCGATGAGCCGCCACCGTAAAAGGGCAACAAGCCGTAGCACTCGGCGAGTCCTGCATATGCTGATGCGTACCCAGGATCCTCTGCGAGCGCCTGCTGGAAGAGCTGAACACTCTTTTCGAGTCCCGGCAACGTTCTCTTGTAACAGTAGAATCGAGCTTGCAAATAGAGCCGATAAGCCTCCGGACTGACAGCGGGTGCACCGGACAGATGCGCCATTTCCTGCGCCGTGAGCTTGATCCTGATTTCCTCAGCGATCGTCCGCGCCAGCTCATCCTGCAACGGAAGCACATCTCGAAGGTCGCGCTCGTAACTTTCGGCCCAAATATGGCGATCCGTTTTCGCGTTCAGCAGGTTTGCCGTGATGCGAATCCGGTCGCCGCTCCGCAATACCGTCCCCTCAACCACTGCATCGACGTTCAGCTCTTTCGCGATCTCTGGTATGGATTCATTCGTGCCCTTGTAATGCATCACGGAGGTCCGCGAAACCACTCGCAACGCTCCAATCTTGCCCAGATCGGTAATCAGCTCCTCCGTCATTCCATCGGCAAAGTAGTCCTGCTCCGGATCGTGCGACAGATTCTCAAGCGGCAGAACGGCGATGGACTCGATCTTGGGCGGCGGCGCAAGCCGCGAAGACAGATAATCGCGGAGACTCCCTGCGAAAAGGACTGCGAGCAACCCTGCAACCGCGACAGCGGCCAATAGCGGAACCCATACTCTGTTTCGTCTCCGTTGCCGGCTTTCCGCTGTTTCGGGGACCGTATGGCCGCGAGCATTTCCACGCAGTCCCGACAACCCGTTCTCTCCGTTACTTAGAGCCGAGGCTAGGCCTGCTTCTACTAAAGGGTTTTCCGCGGCCGGCGAAAGGAGCGTTTCGCCGTTCGCATCGGAATGCGGTTCCGAGGCGAGAATCTCCACCGGGGCGATGAACCGATATCCCTGCCGGGGCAGAGTCTCAATGAAACGGGGCAGAGTTGCGCTGTCGCCGAGGACCTCTCGCAGCCGCTTTATAGAAGTGTTGACACCGTGTTCGAAGTCGACGAAGGTATTTTGCGGCCAAAGCTTCTCTCGTATTTCTTCGCGGGTCACCAACTCGCCGGAGTGTTGAAGCAGCATGGCGAGGATTTGGAAGGGTTGACCATGAAGCTTAAGCCTCAAGCCATGTTTCCGCAGTTCCCCCCGTCGGAGGTCTGCTTCGAAGACACTGAAACGAACTCGTGAGGGTTGAGAGTCCTTGTCGTGCATTTGAGGACTTCACCTCATTTTGCGAAGAGTTTACCACCGTCTCACAATGGCATGGGATGCAGCCGTGTATTTGGAGGCGAAGCTCCCATTCCTTCAGTAACTTACCTCTATACAAACATTTCACCTGCCTTGCGGCGCGCGTGCATTGACTTTGAGGGCAATCCGGCTCAGTTTCAGAGCCTGAAAAGAAATGCGGAAGCGGCGATTGGGTGCCTGTGATCGCGCCCGTGTCTGCCGCCTAATCGCATGTGCGTGTTGTTCGTATGTCAAGAACAGATCCAATTTCAAGGAGTTTCGTCATGATCAAACATCGCATTCTCGCCCTGGGATTGCTCGCCCTCGGCATGATAGTGGTCTTAGCGTTTAGTCCCGCCACCACGACGTCGCAAGTCGCCGCCAACAACGGGCATGTTTGCTCCGTTGCGAAGGTTACTGGGTCGTGGGCATTCAAAACGGATGGGTTTTACATGCAGTCAGGGTTGTTGGACGGCAACGCCTTGGGGATTTTCGAAGTCTTTCCCGACGGCAAGCTAAAGGGCAAGTATGACTGGCAGGGGCTAAACGGGTTCTATCCCGGCACCGCGTATGAGGGAACAGTGAGCGTGAATCCGGATTGTACCGGCATTTTTCGCTTTCACGATGTCGGAAGCAACGATGTGGTCACACAAAGCATCGTTATCGCTCGCAGCGGGCGGGAAATCCTGGGCATGATGCGGGATCCAGCCGCCGACGTGGGAACGTTCAGAGCAATACGGTTGATTGAGGGCGACTGACGACGGTCTGGCCGATATTTTGTGCCGGCGTGAGTGTGAATGTCGCGCTGATTTGAAGAAATCGGAGTTTTTGTGCCAAGCGGATTACTTCTTGACCTTCTTCGTTGCAGTTCTTGGGCTGCACTGCGAGCGTGCAGTGAGCCAAAATACGTCGGGGCAGGATTGAGAATCGATACCACTTCTTGGTTCCGATTGTATAACCGCCCACCCGGCAGTTACTACTTGGGCAACAACTCGAAACAGGCCACCCCAAAACGAAAGCTGCGCCAACCCCACTGCCCCGCCTTCGTTTCCCTCGGTCCCTTGGTCCCTTAGTCCCTGCTTTCCTGTCAAGCGTCCCGCCCTCGCCAGAGCACCCTAACCTGCTGAAATCATTCCGCAAAAGATTTCGCGAAGTTTGCCGATCATTTCCGGCTTTGAGCGCATACTCCTCGTATAAGCGTTCAACCAGACTTTCTTTGCGGCGGATTCAATTCGCCGCGTTGGCATTTCTGGGCTCCAAAAGAACCCGGAATGCCGGAAGGCCCGGGGAAACCGAGCAAAGCCCCTTTTCAACCAGGATTTTGCCGCTAACCTCAACGGTTTGATCGATCTCGCCCGGTTGCCTCGCGCAACTCAAGCGAGAACACGATCTTGTGCCAAAACCGTGGGGAGGGAAGGGGGGTAGGAGGAAGGATCGATATGTACAAGGAATGTCGCTTTATCAAGGCCAACGGACTCAAGTGCCAGTCCCCTGCACTGCGTGGATGGCCCTTTTGCTACTTCCACGGCCGCACCCGCGTCGTCGCCCCGCGAGGAAAAGGACTCGCCGAGAAGCCGTTTGAGCTCACTCCACCGGAAAATCCCGACGCCTTCCGAGCCGCGCTCAGCGAGATCCTCAACGCGCTCGCCTCCTCGCGCATCACTCCCAAACGCGCCGGTACCCTCCTCTACGGCCTTCAACTCGCCCAGAAAAGCATCGAATGTCGCCCCGTCGCCCCTGCCGGGCGCACGAGAGAGGGATCCTCTCCATGTTCGAGGTTTTTGTCACGAAACGCCAAGCAATGAGACTCGCCTCGGCTTCCGAACGACCGCGGTAGCGCAGTTACGCGTCGGTTACTCGGATTCGAGCGGCGAAGTTGATGCTCGCCCATTCCATCGGTGACAGAAGCCGCCTGCCGCCGTTGCCGGGCCAGGGGTCGCGGACAATCACTTGCTGGATCACGAATTGCGTCGTGACCGTGTCCACCGCGGAAGTGATGGCTGTCAGAACCGTCGCGTGACCGAGTGCGCCAATGATGAGCGGGTGATCGTCGATCAGGTCCTGAACGGCGGTGTTCACGTTCACTGAGCGCATGTCGCCTTGGCACTGGAATTCGTGTCCAGCGTCGTCTCGCCATCTCTTGTTGAGGTCGCGAAGGATGTCGCCGGGTTGGCCGGGCATATCTGCAATGGTTCCCCAGGTTTCCTTCACGATCCGCTGCTGATCGACCGCGTGCTTGTAGTACTCGAAGACTATGCTGATGCACGCCGCCCAGCACCATTCGTTCTGCTGTTGGAACGCCTGTTTGAATGTGATCGAGGAGATGCCGGTCGTGCACAACTCGACGGGATGAACGCCCATCGGCGTCATCGTAGCGACTGGCGTTCCGCATTGCTTCGCCCCAAACAGCGTGCGCGACGCAGCGATAAACCCCGCTCCGGCCAACGCGGTGCGCAGAAAGGCCCGTCGTTCCATATTCAACCTCCAGGTTTTCTCGGGGGGACAACGCTTCGGGGGACACAACGGATACGCACTATGAAACGAAATCGTTCCACGCCTGTCAAGCGCAAATCGAAGGATCAGTGCCGGGAATTCTCCGTCGAATCAGCCTACGCCGTTGCCGTCTTCGCCACGTCCTGCAGGCCGCGCGCTTCAATCTCAAACTCGCGTATCTTGTACTTCTGGATCTCCCCGAGAGCGTGGCCGGGAACTCCTCGACGAAGCGGACTTCGGTATCATCAATGCATGGCCGTCGAGACCATGAAAACCCGGGATCAATCAGCCAGTCCGGCCCATGCCTTTCGGACCCACGCGTTTCGAACCCATGACCCGCGCCTCGACCCCATCGCAGCCAAGGTGATGGCGCAGCAACGGCTCAGGGCCGACGACGGGCTCGCGCTTTACGCCTCACCGGACGTGCTGGCCGTTGGTTGGCTAGCCAACCATGTCCGCGAACGCCTGCACCGGGACCTGACCTACTTCAACGTCAATCGCCACATCAACCCCACCAACGTCTGCGTGGCTGCCTGCAAGCTTTGTGCCTTCGGCCGCAAGAAGGGCGACCCTGCCGGCTACACCATGGCCCTTGAGGAGGCCTGGGAAACCGCCGCCTCGGGCTACTCGGAGGCAGTGACTGAGTTCCATATCGTTGGCGGCCTCCACCCCGACCTGCCGCTCGAGTTCTTCCTCGACCTCATCCGCGGCCTCAAAGAGCGCTTCCCTAAAGTCCACATCAAAGCCTTCACCATGGTGGAGATCGCGTTTCTGGCTCGCCGCGCGAAGCTCAGCGTGGAAGAGACCCTCGTGAAGCTGCGTGAGGCTGGCGTGGATTCCATGCCCGGCGGCGGGGCGGAGATCTTTGCATCCCGCGTCCGCTCCATCATCTGCGACCACAAGATCGACGGCGAAGAATGGCTCGAAACGGCGCGGACTGCGCACAAGCTGGGTTTCAAGTCCAATGCCACGATGCTTTACGGCCACATTGAAAACGACGCCGATCGCGTCGATCACCTGCTCAAGCTGCGCGCACTGCAGGACGAGACCGGCGGCTTCCAGACCTTCATTCCGCTCGCATTTCATCCTGAGAACACGCCTCTCGACCACCTGCCGGTGACTACCGGGCTCACCGACATTCGCCAGATCGCCGTCAGCCGGCTGCTGCTAGACAACTTTCCGCACATCAAGGCCTATTGGCAGATGATGACGCCGAAGATCGCCCAGATCGCGCTCCGCTTCGGCGCCGACGACCTCGACGGGACCGTGATCGAAGAGAAGATCTACCACGACGCCGGGGCCACCACCCCCCAAGGCCTTACGCGCAAGGAACTCTGCCGCCTGATCACGGAAGCAGGCCGCATCCCCATCGAGCGCGACACGCTCTACCGGGCTGTTACTCGCAACGAAGAAAGCTTTACGGTTGCGGTGTAGCTACTGCCGCACGACCACGCCGTTCTTCATCACGAAGCTCACGTGCTCCACCACCGAGATGTCGTCGAGCGGATTGCCCGGCGCGGCAATAATGTCCGCGAAGTATCCGGGCTTCAGCTCGCCAATTTGGCCGTCCCAGCGCAGCAGCTTTGCGCCGTTGATCATATCGGCTTGCAGAACGGCCAGTGGCTTCATGCCGTATCGCACCATGAGCGTCAGCTCGCGCGCCTGCGTGCCATGCGGGAATGGGCCCACGTCGGAGCCCACGGCGAAAGGAATGCCGGCGGCAATCTGCTTTTTGAACTCCGCGATCTTGTAGTCAAGCATCGCGGCTTCTCTCGCGGCCTGGTCCTGCGAACCACCGTGAGTCGCGAAGTAGTCGAAGATAGTGAACGTAGGCACAGCGAAAATGCCCTTCTCCTTCATGATCCGCATGGTCTCGTCGCTCAGTTGGGTGCCGTGGTCAATCGACGCCACTCCGGCCTCGGCAGCGTAGAGCGCGCCCGGCTCGCCCATGGCGTGGACACCGACAAACGCGCCCAATCGCTGCGCCTCTTCCACCGCCGCCGCCAGTTGCGCCTCGGTGTACTGGTAAGGCGTGTGCAGCATGCCGTCGATCATCTTGTCCGGGCCGGTCTCGTAGATCTTCACGAAGTCCGAGCCTTCTTTGTGCTGCTCCCGGATCACCTCGACAAGCTGTTCGGCATCGTTGGCGTAGTCTGCATTCGACAGCACGTGCTGTGCGGGATTGAAGCTGTTTGCGTCCTCGTGCCCGCCCAGAATGTCGATCGCGTTCCCGCTAATTCGCAGCCGCGGCCCGGGAATGATCCCCGCGTTGATCGCGTTGCGCACCGCAGTGTCGGCCGATCCGGCGCCTTCGGTGCCCATATCGCGCTCGGCAGTGAATCCGGCCATCAGGTCGGCCTTCGCGGCCTGTTCCGCGAGAATCGTGCGCCACGGAACGGACTCCTCGACGGTCTGCAGGTCTTCCGCGCCGGGGTGCAGAAACAAATGAACGTGCGCGTCAATCAAGCCTGGCAGCAGCGTTGTATCGCCCAGGTCGATGACCTTCGCGCCCTGCGGATGCTCGACCGCCGTACCGACGGCCTTGATGCGTTCACCCTCGACCAGTAGTTCGCCGGGCTGGAGAATGTTTCCGGTGTCGACCTCGAGTAGCCGCGCCGCGTGAAGCACGATGGGCGCGGTTGCCGATTGCTGGGCGTGAGAGCCAGCGGCAGCGATGGCAAGAACGATCGCCGTGAATGTGACGGGCCAGCGAGATTGCGCAAGAAAGTTCCGCATGGATAAAACTATGCCCCTGTCGGCCCCGGCTTGTCGATGAAGAACTTCAGCAGGCCCGGCTCACCTCAATACGCCCCGATCCCTGTCAGCTTCTGTCCCAGGATCAGCGTGTGAATGTCGTGCGTGCCCTCGTACGTCTTCACCGATTCTAGGTTCATGCTGTGCCGCATGATCGGATAGTCCTCCGTGACGCCGTTCGCGCCGAGAATGTCGCGGGCCAGCCGCGCGCACTCAAGCGCCATCCAAACATTGTTTCGCTTCGCCATTGAGATGTGCTGATGGGCTGCCTTCCCAGCGTCCTTCAGCCGGCCAACGTGGAGCGAAAGCAACTGCGCTTTGGAGATTTCGCTCGCCATCCACACCAGCTTCTCCTGTACAAGCTGGTGGCTGGCGATCGGCTGATCGCGGAACTGTTTCCTCGTCTTGGCGTAATTCAACGCGGTGTTGTAGCAGTCCATCGCTGCGCCAATCGCGCCCCAACTTATGCCGTAGCGGGCCTGGTTCAGGCACATCAGTGCGGCTTTTAGGCTATCCGCGCCCGGAAGCAGATTGGCCGCGGGCACGCGCACGTCCTCAAGCGAAAGACTGCTGGTGACCGAAGCGCGCAGCGACCATTTGCCGTGAATGTCGCTGGACGTGAAACCGGGCCTGTCGGTTTCGACGAGAAATCCGCGCACGCTGCCAGCCCCGCTATCGTCTTCGCCAGCCGCGCTCTCGAGCTTCGCCCACACGATAGCCACGTCGGCGATCGATCCCGACGTAATCCACATCTTTTCGCCGTTGAGGATGTACTCATCGCCCGACTTGCGCGCGCGAGTGGTCATGCCGGCTGGGTTCGATCCGAAGCCAGGCTCGGTCAAGCCGAAGCAGCCTAGTTTGTCGCCTGTAGCCAGAGCCGGCAGCCATCTGTTCTTTTGTTCCTCTGACCCGAACGTAAAGATGGGATACATTACCAGCGCCGACTGCACGCTGACAAAGCTGCGCAGTCCGGAGTCGCCGCGCTCCAGTTCCTGCATCACAAGGCCGTATTCGACATTCGACATGCCGGGGCAACCGTAGCCTTCGAGGTTGGCGCCGTAGAAGCCCAGCTCACCCATCAACGGAACGAGCTCCCGCGGGAATCGCCCCTCGCGGAAGCAGCCCTCGATAATCGGCGTCAAGTTCGCGTCGACGAATTCCCGCGCCGTGCGGCGGACGAGAAGTTCCTCTTCCGTCAGACTCGCATCGAGATTGAGAAAATCGAAACCCTGAAATCTAAAGGCCATGGTCGTACCTGTCGTCTCGGCGGTTCACCGGGACAGTTGAGAGTACCAGTCCATGGCGTTGTTTTCAATGCGCGTCGAGATGGGCTTCATGCCGGGCGCTGCATCGGCTTTTCGTGAATGACCATCCAATTCACGCCAAATTTGTCACGGAATTGGCCAAACCGGTGCGCGAAAAACGTCTCACCCATCTTCATGAAGACCTCGCCGCTTTCGGTGAGCACGGCATAGATGCGCTCTGCCTCGGCATCGCTGTCCACTGAAAGCGTCAGATACGCGCTGCGCATTGGTTCCACTTTCGGGCTGTCGCTCGCCATTAGCAGCGTGTCTCCAATCACAATGCGGGCGTGAAGAACACCTTTCTCCATTCCTGGCGGAATCATATTCGGATCGGGAATCGAATCGAAGGTCGCCATCGTCACAATCTTCGCGCCGAGATGTTCTTCGTAGAACTCAAGAGCTTCTTTGCATTTGCCGGGGAAGTTCACATACGCCGTCATTTTCATCGTCTTGGCTTTCCTTTCGGGAAAATGGATTTTGATTTCGAGATTGACGTAAGCGGGGAAATGAGGAGTGTTTTTCCTGGGAGATTTTGGCCACAATCGCATCGTACGAAGGTCACTTGCATATTGCAATCTAACGATGTCCGGCACGTGCCTACGGCTCACGGCTTCACTGCGCTAGCGCTTTCAGCGATCTTTCCAGAACCGGTTTCACGTGTTGAAATGACAGAGTCACTGGAGGCCGTCAAATGAGTAGCCGTCGAGAATTCGTGAAGGGATCGGCACTTGCAGCAACAGGATGTCTCTTGCCGGCAGGTGTAGCTACGGATCGTTACGCCGCGGGCGAGGCTGCACCGCCCCAAACCGGAACGGGCGACTGGTACAACCGGCCCATGCGCTGGGCGCAGCTCGCGTTTGTTGAGGACGATCCGGGCAACTACGACCAGCAGTTCTGGCTCGACTACTTTCGCAGCGTCCATGCCGACGCCGCTTGCCTGAGCGCCGGCGGCGTGGTGGCGTTCTATCCCACAGAGATCCCTCTGCAGCAGCGCAGCGCGTGGCTTGGTGATCGCGACACGTTTGGTGATCTGCTGACCGGCTGCCGGGCGATGGGCATGAACGTGGTGGCACGGACCGACTCGCATGCGTGCTGGCAGAAGGTTTATGACGCGCATCCTGATTGGATCAGGGTGGACGCAAGCGGCCAGCCCGTTCGTCACCCCTCCGATCCGCGCTATTGGGAGACTTGCGCTCTCGGTCCCTACAACTTCGAGTTCATGACCGCTGTGCATGAAGAGATCATGCGGATGTACAAGCCGGATGGCATCTTCACCAATCGCTGGGCGGGCAGCGGCATGTGCTACTGCGAGCACTGCCGGAAGAATTTACGCGCCGCCTCAGGGTTAGACCTGCCGCGCACCAGCGACCCGCAGAACGCGGCGCGAAAGCAATACGTCGTCTGGCGGCAGCAGCGGCTCTTCGATCTCTGGCGCTTGTGGAACGAAAAGATCAGGGCGATCAATCCGGGCGCGAGCTACATTGCGAACGCCGGCGGAGGCGCGCTCAGCGAGCTGGATATGAAGACCATCGGCGAGCTTGCGCCCACGCTGTTTGCTGACCGCCAGAGCCGCCGCGGCCTCATGGCTCCGTGGGCCAACGGTAAAAACGGCAAGGAGTATCGCGCGACGATGGGAAACAAAGCCATCGTGGGCATATTCAGCGTGGGTATCGACGACGAGCATCGTTGGAAGGATTCGGTGCAGAGCGGCGACGAGATTCGCATGTGGGTTGCGGACGGCATGGCCCAGGGACTTCGGCCGTGGTTCGTCAAATTCAACGCGAAGCCAATCGATAAGCGCTGGCTTCCAGTCGTGCAGGAGATCTTCGAGTGGCACTTTGCCAACGAGAAATACCTGAAAAACCTTCGCCCCCTTGCACGGGTAGGTCTCGTTTATTCGCAACAGAGCGCGTGGTTCTACGGCGGAGAACAGTCCCGCGAAAAGATCGAAGAGCCAGGGTTAGGGTTCTACGAGGCGCTCGTTGAGGCTCGCATTCCGTTTGAGATGGTTCACGATCGCTGTCTCGATGCCGAGCATCTTGCGCCGTTCCGCACGCTCATTCTTCCCAACATCGCAGCATTGTCCGACGATCAGTGCGCCAGCCTGCGCGGATTCGTTGAGCGCGGAGGCGGCCTGGTTGCCACCTACGAGACATCGCTCTACGGCGAGTGGGGTGTGAAGCGAAAGGACTTCGGCCTAGCCTCGCTTTTTGGCGCGTCATACGCCGGCAAGGTCGAGGACAACATGCTCAATTCCTATCTGAGGCTGGAAAAGGATCCGTCAACCAATTCAACACATCCACTGCTTCGTGGATTTGCTGACTCGGGGCGCATCATCAATGCCGTGAACCAGCTGGATGTAGTGCCCGCCGACGCCAGTTTATTCACACCCCTGCGGATCGTTCCGTCATACCCCGATTTACCGATGGAATCGGTTTTCACGCGGCCCGGCGTCGCGTATCGCCCCGGCGTCTACTTGCAGCAGATTCGGAGCGGCCGCGTCGTTTATTTCCCCGGCGATATCGATCGCACCTTCTGGCAGGTGCTCAGCACCGATCACGGCAAGCTGCTGCGCAACGCAGTCGAGTGGGCGACAAACGAAGCTCCCCCAATCACGGTGGAGGGCAAAGGCATTCTGGATGTGGCCGTCTGGGAGCAGAAAGACTCGATGACTCTGCACATCGTCAACCTCACGAATCCCATGATGATGAAGGGTCCGGTGCGGGAGATCATTCCCGTCGCGGGACAAAGGATTTCGTTACGGATTCCAGCAGGCAAGCGCGTCAGCCGCGCTCGTCTGCTTGTCGCCGCCAGAGACGTTCCGTATCGCACTGAGCGCGACACCATCTTCCTCGAAACGCCGCCGATCGGGCTCCATGAAGTGGTCGCCGTGGATTTTCAAGCTTAGCCGCCAATCACCCCAACTGTGCCAGCGGGAATCTTTCAAGGCAACGCCAAATCAACGGGCAATCTAACCCGCGCAACTTTCGCCTCTGTTATCCTGAGTGGTCTAACTAGGCGAGGAGGGGCCATGCCGGAGCACAGAGCACGGAAACATCATCAGGACCGGGTGGCGGAGACGCTGAGGGTGGAGATAGGCGCCATGATTGAAGGCGAGCTTTCCGACCCGCGCATCGACTTCTGCCATGTGAGCGAAGTTGCGTTGAATCCAGGTGGAAAGTCGGCGCGCGTGTACGTTGCCGTTGATAGCACGGTGAAGGATATCGCCAAGTCCGAAGCGGAGACCATCGCCGGTCTTGAGGCGGCCAAGGGTTATATTCGACGCGAGTTGAAGGAGCGGATGGGCGTGCGCCACGTGCCCGAGTTGAGTTTCCTCGCTGACAGGTCGGGCCGCTTCCAGGCGCGCATAGAAGAATTGATGAGCAGGGGGCGCAAATCCGGGGGTTCGTCCAGGTCTGCCGGGCCAGATCGCGGCTCACCGAAGGCGGGCCCCGTGGACGCAAGTTCATCGCCGGAGCAGGAAGTAACGCTTCACTGATCTCATGTATCGTGAATCCCGAATCTTCGGGGTCTACACAACGGCCAATGTGCCTGTGGGAAATCGTGGCGATATCCTCGCCTCTGCGGTTGCCGAACCGATTGCTGAAATTCTTCGGGTTTTGCGAGAAGGTTAGCGTTTCTTGGTCTGCTCTCACGCGCGTTCCGACGGCGATGCCGTGGGGTCCACGCTGGCGCTGGGCATGTTGCTTCAGCAGATGGGCAAGTGAGCCGAACTGGTCTCCGCCGACCGCATCCGCAACCTCTACCGGCGGCTTCCCGGCACTGACTCCATTCGCACGGCGCTACGCGTGCAGGGTCCTTACGATGCGGCCATTCAGGAGATTCTGAGCGAGGTACGCGGCGCCCTGGCCGGCCTCACCGCCGCATTCGCCTGAAACACCTTGAGATTCCGCGCGAATCTGTTAGCCTTGACCCTGTCGCGCCAGTGAAGAACCTCCGCGCCGGTTCGCGGTCCGGAGGACGAGCAGGCCAGGCCTGGTCCCCCCATCCGCCCTGCAAGAAATGAAGACATTCGTCCTGCGCGAAGCAGGCTGTTGCACGCTTTTGGAGTATTGCCGGATATGGAGAATTCCGTGGAGCCGCCGGTTCCGGATAAAGCTGTGCGCCGGTCGTGGCGTATGCCCTGCTTGGCCACCATCTATGAGGCGGCCGTCTTTCTCGCATTCAGCATCTTTTTCTTGGTGTATGGGGTTACGCCCCTCCTGGGCGGTGACGGCCTGGGTCTGGTGGGCGCCGACGAACCGCGCTATGCGCAGATCGCGCACGAGATGCTGGTACGCTTTGACGCCGCGCACACGCTCAAAGAGCGGCTCAGCGCCTGTGTAACACCTTACCTCTATGGGCGCCCATGGCTCGAGAAACCAGCTCTCTATTACTGGCGCGCGATGTTCATCTTCCATGACTTTGGCGTTCACGATTGGGCCGCACGCCTGCCCTCGTTCACATTCGCCTTTATTATGGTGGCGCTCATCTTCCTTCACATGAAGCGATTCCGGCCCGGAGGCCATCTTGATGCGGCGCTTATCACGGCGGCCTGCGCCGGCATAATGGCCTTCGCGCGCGGAGCCTCCACCGACATGCAGATGGCCGCGCCGCTGGCGATCGGGTTGCTCGGCTGGTATGCCTGGTACGAAACTAATTCCAAGTTCTGGCTCTACGACATCTATTTTTTTACCGGACTGGCGACGCTGGCCAAGGGGCCGGTGGCGCCTTTCCTCGCCTTTCTCATCATCGCCGCGTTTGCTTTTTTGCGCCGCGAGTGGCACATCCTTCGCCGCTCGTTTTGGTGGCCGGGGGTGGTTCTCTACTTTGCCATGGTGCTGCCCTGGTTCATTGCGGTGCAGCATCAAAATCCAACCTTCTTCCGGGAATTCTTTCTCGAACACAACCTGGAGCGCTTCGCCACCGACCGCTACCAGCACAACCAACCATTCTGGTACTACTTTGTGGTCGTGCTGCTGGCCCTCATGCCGTGGACGGTCGTCGCAGTACGCGCTCTCATTGATGGCATCCTCACGTCGGTGGCTGAGTGGCGCCTGCGCCATTCCCGGGCGGGAAAGCCTTTGCCCACGCGCCCCGGTGACGCATTCCCCGAGTTCTTGGTGCTATGGTCGCTCATTCCCGTCGTTTTCTTCTCCTTATCGCAATCCAAGCTGCCCGGCTACATCCTTCCCGCTCTTCCGCCCATCACCATTCTCACCGGTGACTACCTGTATCGACGCAGGCAGCCGGGATTGAACCGTTGGGTTCTCCTTGGTCATGCTGTGGTGTGTGGCGCTATGACCATGGCTGCTTTGCTTCTGCCATGGTTTGTCGCTCATGGTGCAATCATGCCGCCCGCTCACGCACTTGCTGCGGCCGCTCTTGCTGCCATTGGGGCAGCGCTCCTGATTTTGGTTGTGACCAAAGGCTTTGGCGTCGCCCGGCTCCGGCCTGCAACGTGCTGGATCTTAGTTGTGCTTGTTCTGTTCGTCTACGGCGTCGGCCCGCTTTTCGGCATCCCGGGCTTCCGATCCACCAAGCGCGTCATTCATTTGCTCGACCGCTCATACTCCGCGCGGCCGCTCGCCGAGCGAATCAGCGAGCAGGTTCCTGCAGACGAGACCGTCGCAGTGTTCCGGGTTCGCCGCGACGTGGAGTTCGGGCTCTCGTTCTATCGCAACCGGGAAGTAGTGAATTACGACGAGGGCGGTGTGCCGAATGACCAGCATGTTCTTGTCGCGCGCATCCAGGGTCGCCGCGGCATCGATCTCGACACCCAACTCGCGCTGAGCGAGCTTCTTGAGGGCCGGCAGTATGAGCAGCTCTTTGCCTGGCCGGAGCAGGGGTTGGAAGTTTACCTCGTGGGCTCCCGTTAGCCTATCGACTTGCGGCGGAGCGCGAACTCGTGGCAAAGTGGCCGGAAGGGTGTTTTCGCGCGCGTAGCCCGCTGAGTTAGGATTTGTCCAACGTCTTCTTGATTCGAGTTGATTCAGCAGGAAACAGCGGGCCTCACGCGACTCGGCTCTTGGCGAGCAAATCGATGGCCGCGATCGAGCGACTCACTCACGCATCGGTCATGCGTCAACGCAACCGCACACCAAGTTAAGGACGAATGCAGACACCGGGCAGTTCCATCGAAATCCTCGACCTGCGGCACTTCGCGGCTCCGATCCTGCGGCCTTTGCTGGAGGCGGAGGGTGAGTTATGGGAGCGGCGCCTCCATTGGGACTATCATGCTTCTGCACGTCTGCTCATGCAGTATCTCGATAACCGCATGCTTCCCGGCTACGCGGCGCTTGCATCCGGCCGCGTAGTGGGCTATGTCTTTTGTGTCTACGAGGAGACCAAGGCCGTCATCGGTGATGTCTTCGCTCTTCCAGGCGAGCTGAATGGAGCAGGTGGAGCGCCCGGAGCGGCCCCTGCCACCGAAGAAACACTGCTCCGGCATCTCCTTGAGTTGCTTCTAAACTCTCCGCACGTCGAGCGCATCGAATCACAACTGCTTCTGCATCCGTCCGGCACATACAGCGCCATCTTCGGCGGCGCCGGGTTCGAGATCTTCCGCCGGCTCTTTCTGGTGCATCCCTTGCAGGGGTATAGCAAACCGCCTCAGGCAGATCTGCCTGCCAACCTGGAACTTCGCCCGTGGCGCGAAGCGGACCTGGCTTCGGCCGCGCGCCTCATCTGCGAAGCCTACCGCGACCATCCCGACAGCTTGATTAACGACCAATACCGCTCCGTTCACGGCTCCATGCGCTTCCTGAACAACATCGTGCATTATGCCGGCTGCGGCAGTTTTTCCCAGCAGGCTTCTTACGTAGTGGTGGAGCGTGCGAGCCGCGAACTGGCCGCCCTCGTGCTTGGATCGCGCGTCAGCGGGCAGAGCGGACACCTCACCCAGGTCTGCGTTCATCCCGCCTTCAGGCGCCGGGGACTTGCCCGGATGCTGCTGGCGCAGGCCGCCTACAGCTTCATGCGTCTTGGCGCATCGGAAATCTCTCTCACCGTGACCGAGGCCAATGCCGGGGCCATCAACCTCTATGAGGATGAAGGCTACATCTGTGCGCACACCTTCGACGCCGCTGTTTGGCTGCGCGAAGCGACAGCCTGACTACCATCTCGCAGGCAGGATTCGGTCCCTCTCCAATAGTCGGCATTAAATGCCGCCACGATAGCAGCCACGCCCGCCAACATTGCCGGCAAACAAAGCAACGGCCCGCTTCTCGTGGCGAGGGGCGGGCCGGATTCTTCTTGGTTTTGGACTGAAGTTACGCTTTGGCGCTCGTCAGCGCGCCCAAATCGGCGGCCAGTTTTTCCGTGCTGAACGCCTCCACGATGTCGCCTTCCTTCACGTCGGTGAAGTTGGCGATGCCAATGCCGCACTCCATTCCGTTGGTCACTTCGCGGGCATCGTCCTTGAAGCGTTTGAGCGAGCCGATCTTCCCCTTGAACACCTGTGCCCCGTCGCGCATCACCTTCAGTTCCGCGTCGCGGCGGATCACGCCATCCAGCACGCGGCAGCCGGCGATGGTGCCCACCTTGGGAATGCGGAAAACATTAATGACTTCGGCGCGGCCCACGTAGTTTTCCTTGAAGGCAGGTTCGAGCAACCCCAACATGGCCAGGCGAATCTCGTCCTGCAGCTCATAAATGATGGAGTGCAGGCGAATCTCCACGTTCTCTTGCTGCGCCAACTCGGCCGCCTTGCGCTCGGGGCGCACGTTGAAGCCGATGATGATGGCGTTGGAGGCCGTGGCCAGCAGCACGTCGCTCTCGGTAATCGATCCGACGCCGGAGTGCAGAACCTTGACGCGGACCTTCTCTGTCGACATGCGCACCAGCGAGTCTGCGAGCACCTCCACGGAGCCGGTCACGTCGCCCTTGATGATCAGCGGCAGATCCTTCACGCCCGATTGGCGAACCTGCTCCGCCAATCCTTCCAGCGACACACGCGAGCTCTTGGCCAGTTGTGCGTCGCGCTCCTTCATCTTTCGGTACTGGGCGATACCCTTGGCCTTGTCGCGGTCGGCAACGACCAGGAAAGTGTCGCCGGCGTCGGGCATACTCTCAAGGCCCAGCACTTCAACCGGAGTCGAGGGGCCGGCCTCTTCGAGTGTGCGGCCGCGATCGTCGAACATGGCGCGAACCTTGCCGAAAGTATTGCCCACAATGTAACTGTCATTCAGGTGCAGCGTTCCGTCTTGCACCAGAACTGTGGCCACAGCACCGCGGCCACGATCCAGCTTTGCCTCGAGAACGCTGCCGAGGGCCTTGCGCCCTGGCGTGGCCTTCGGTGCCTTGATGTCACTGACGAGGCAGATCATTTCAAGCAGCAAATCCAGATTCATGCGCTTCTTTGCGGAAACCTCGACAAACACTGTGCCCTGCTGGCCCGCGCCCGCCCATTCTTCCGGAATCAGCCCGCGATCCGCCAACTGCTTCTTCACGCGATCGGGATTGGCCTCGGGCTTGTCGATCTTGTTCACGGCCACGATGATGGGAACTTCTGCGGCTTTGGCGTGATCGATGGCCTCAAGCGTCTGCGGCATCACACCGTCGTCGGCGGCAACCACGATGACCACGATGTCCGTCACCTTGGCTCCACGAGCGCGCATGCGGGTGAAAGCTTCGTGACCCGGCGTGTCGAGGAAGACGATCTCGCGCCCTGAAGCGGGAGAGCCTTCCTTGGCAAACTTCACCTTGTACGCGCCAATGTGCTGCGTAATGCCGCCCGCTTCTCCAGCCGCAACGTGCGTCTCGCGGATGGCGTCGAGAAGCGAAGTCTTTCCGTGATCGACGTGGCCCATGACCGTGACCACCGGCGAGCGCGGCACCTCGAGCTCGTCGGAGTTTTCGGCTTCGAGCACCTCTTCAATGGCCTGGTTGGCGATCTCTTCTTCGTAGCTGATGACGGTGGCCGCGGCGCCGAACTTGGCCGCTACGTCTTTTACCATCTCGGCGTCGAGAGACTGATTCACCGTGACAAAGACGCCACCCATCAGCAGCGTCGCGATCAGGTCCTTGGCGCGGACGTCGAGCTTCTCCGCCAGGTCCTTCACGCTGATGCCCTCCGTGACCGTGATGTCGCGGGTGATGGGAACGGGCTCGGTGCTGTATTGCGCGCCGCCATAGCGCGGCGGCGGCACAAAGCCCTTCATCGGGCCTTCTTTGATCTTGGGGTACTGTTGCTTGCCTCGTCCGCGGCCGCGGGAACTGGCGCGCTGTGGGCGCGGGGCTTCGCCGGCCGGCGGTGCGCCGCCTGGGCCCGGACGTGCTCCGCCAAAGCCTGGGCGCGCTCCGAATCCGGGGCGTGCGCCAAAACCGGGCCGTGCGCCCGGAGCTGAGGGGCCGCCGGGCCCCGCGAATCCGCCCGACCCTGCGCGTGTGGGATGCTTGGGGCGCGGGCCTCCTGCGTATTGGCCGGGAGCAGCTGTTCCGCCAGGGAAGCGCTGCCCCGCACCGGTCTGTCCGGTTGCTGGCCTGCGATCGAAGATCGGTTTGCCGCGCTGCAGGCCGGCGCCGGCCGCTGGAGGAGTTTGAGGAACGATGGACGCCTTATAGACAGGCCGGGGCCCGGTTTGCGGCATCACCATACGGCGCGGAGCGGGCGCGCTGCTCTTGGCGGTCTTCGCGGCAGATGTGGACTTGGCGGCAATTGAGGGAACCTCGCCTGGTGCCTCGCCCATCGCAACAGTGCTTTCAGGGACACGCGGCCCTGCCGCGGCTGGTTCAACGGCTACGGCGGAGGGGGTCACTGCTTCTGAGGAGGCAGGTGCCGCAACGGGTGGCGCCTTGACGGCAATCTTCTCTTCGCGCGCAACTGGAGCTGCGGGCGGTTTTACGGCTACCCCGGCTGGAAGTGGTGCCACAACAACAACCGGGCGCACGGTGGCCGCTGCTCCCGCTGGAGCTTTGGCGACAACCGCTCCTGCGGGAGGGCGCGAAGCGATGGCAGGAGTAACTGGCGGAGGAGCAACGATCGGAGGCGCTGAGCGCGGCTGCGGAACGATCTTGCGCGGTTCCGGCCGGGTTGGTGCGGCGACAGCGGGCTTCGCTGCAACAGGAGCCGCCACGGTGGGCTGCGGGGCGGGTACGACAGGCTTTGCTGTCGAAGCTGTTACCGGCTTCGCCGGGCCCCGCGGGTGGCGCGCTTGTTCTTCCTCTTCCTTCTTCTTGGCCAGGAGGGCCTTCATCACATCGCCGGGCTTGGAGATGTGCGAAAGATCAATCTTGGGGACGATGGCTTCCGCGCCATGGCGGCCGGATGCCGTGCCTGCATGCGTGGTGTGCCGCGCTTCCCGAGCAAAGTGCGCGCGAACCTTCTCTGCCTCGTCCATCTCCAGCGAACTGGAGTGCGTCTTGCCTCCAGTAACGCCGAGTTCCGGAAGAACGTCGAGAATCGCGCGAGACTTTACTTCCAGCTCTTTCGCGAGATCGTTAATACGAACCTTACTCATCCGCCTCTTTTCAATGTTTGCCGCCAAAAAGCCCTTAGTCGCTCATAGCTGCCTCATGGCACTGGCCGCTCTAAGAATTCCCGTCATGTACGCTTGGCCTTGGAGAACGGGGCGCATCTTACGCGCCGTCCTCTTTGGCCGGCTTCTCTTCTTCTATTGCGCCTTCGGTTTCAATGGCGTCAGGCTCTTGGACCACTTCGGCGCCGACAGCATCGATTTCGTCTTGATCGGCTTCCTCGGATTCAGCTTCCGCCTTCACGTTCGCTACGCTTTCGGCTTCTTCAATCACTTCGGCGGAGTTTTCCGCCTCGGATTCTTCCGTAGCTTCGGTGGCCTCGGAGGTTTCAGCAGCTTCCAACGTCCCTTCAGCCGGCGAGACCTCTGCCGCGGCCGTTTCGCCCGCTTCCAGTTCCGCCGCGGCTTCGGCTTCCCCGGCCTCAGCCGCTTGCGCTGCTTCAGCCTCTTCAAAGCGGCTAAAGTAGTTTCGGACGGCAATGCTGATTTTCTCCAACGTCTTTTCGCCGATTCCCGGAATCTCTTCGAGCTGTTCGGGAGTCATGTCGGCAAGGCCTTCGACTGTCGTGATTCCCGCCGTAACCAGCTTTTGGATGATGCCGTCGCCCAGCTCGGTCACCTGCTCGATAGGCGTGGTGGGAGCGCCTGCCAGGGCCTGCATCTGCTGCTCGACCTCCTGGCGCTTCTCCTCTTCGCTCTTGATGTCGATCTTCCAGCCCAGCAGCTTCGCCGCCAGGCGCACGTTCTGGCCCTTCTTGCCGATGGCCAGCGAAAGTTGCGTATCGTCGACGATCACTTCGAGCTGCTTTTCAGTCAGGTCCGTGATCGAGACGCGGCTCACCTTCGCCGGCTGCAGAGCCTTCTCCGCGAAAGTGGTGATTTCATCGCTGAATTCGATGATGTCGATCTTCTCGCCGCGCAGCTCGCGGATAATCGACTGCACGCGCATGCCCTTCATGCCCACGCATGCGCCTACGGGGTCCACGTCCTTGTCGCGGCTCTGCACCGCAATCTTTGTGCGCTCGCCGGCCTCGCGCGCTATGGCGCGGATCACCACGGTATTGTCGTAGATCTCGGGAACCTCTGATTGGAACAGGTTCGACACCAGCTCCGGCGCCGCGCGGCTCACAATCACCTGCGGCCCTTTGGCCGCGCGGTCCACCTTGATCAGCACCACGCGCACGCGCTCACCCACACTGAACTGCTCCAGACGCGATTGTTCGCGCTTGGGGCAGCGTGCCTCTGCCTTGCCCAGGTCGAAAATGATGTCCTGGCCCTCCAGGCGCTTCACCGTCGCGTTCAGCACTTCCTTCTCGCGGTGCGCGTACTCCTGGAAGACAGTGTCGCGCTCTGCCTCGCGCACCTTCTGGAAGATGATCTGCTTGGCCAGTTGCGCGGCGATGCGGCCCAGCGCGCTGGTGTCGCGATAGATGCGAATTTCGCTGCCCACTTCCACGCCGGGGGCCATTTCATTGGCCTCCGCAAGCGTGATCTGGTTCACCGGATCCTCGATCTGATCCTCATCGGAAACGACCGTCTTATAGATGTAGGCCGTAATCTCACCGGTATCCTTGTTCAGTTCCCCGCGCATGTTTTCCTGGGTCTTGTAGAACTTGCGTGTGGCCAGGGCGATCGCTTCCTCGACCGCGCCGACAACGATAGCCGGATCGATGCCCTTCTCCTGGCTTAGGAGCTCGATACTTTGATACAAAGCGCTGGTGGCCATACTCGTTTTGAACTCTCTTCTTCGTTCCGCGCCGTCTGGCCTAAAAGCTGCCCTCTAACGGCACTGTTGATTTGCATTGATGGCGGAAGAGCACAACCGTCAGTTCATCCACCTTCAAGCTAAGAGCTAAAAGCTAATAGCTTGTTTTTCAGATTTCCGGCACCAGATTCGCCTTCTCAATATTGTTGAGAGCGATCTCCACCATGTTCACTCCCGCCTTGCGGCTCTTGCTGTTCTGCTTTACGGCTGCCAGGTCAATCGTGATCGTTCCTGTACCTGGCGCAGCCTGCGGTCCCGCCATCAATCTTCCCTGCCAGTGCCGGTTGTTTCGGATCGGCTCAAAGGTTCGCACCTTTACCAGGCAGCCCACAAACCGTTCGAACTCCTCCGACCGGCTCAGCTTGCGATCCAGGCCGGGAGAACTGGCCTCCAGCGTGTACTCTGCGCCGGGAACCAGGTCCTCCACGTCGAGCAAAACCCCAAAATCGCGGCTAAACGCTGCGCAATCCTCGTGCGTCACCCCGGAAAGCTGCTCGACGGTGAGCGAACCTTCCAAGAGCTTCTCGGGCAACCCCTCCGCGCCGGCCTCCGCCGCAGCCTTTAGTTGCGCCCGGCCCTCGGCGTTCTTCTCGAGGCTCACGCGCAAAGTGCGTTCCTTCGTTGAACCGGTCAGCTCGATGTCAACCACGTCGAGCCCGTGTGAGGCGGCCACCCGCTCCGCCGCCCTCCGGATTTCGTCCAAACTGACCGCCATCGATCCCCGCTGCCCCACGGCAGCCGTTTTCCCCTCGTATCACCTTGATTTCCGGTGACTTCCGGGTCCGATTTGCCGCAAATAAAAAGTGGGCAATGAGCCCACTCCTCTCTCCGCCAGCCGGTGCGCACACGGAAGAACCTGGCGGACAAATTCGTCTGCATGGCCAGAATACCGCGAATTGCGTCAAAATTCAATGGTCGACGCGATTTCGGGAGTAGGTTGATAGTGGATGGCGTTTCGCTTCGGCCAGACTCCGCTGCAACTGTCCCACAGAGCGGCAGCGACACCTTGGCGGTCGGAATCCCGGCAAACGTCTCGAATGCAGTGGCAGGCATCTTCGGTCCCGCCGCTTTGCGATGGAAGATTAACTAAAGGCGCGCTCTTAAATTGGCATACCCGTGGGTGAAGGCTCCGCTTGCCGAGCGCTCTCGAAGTCTTAGACCGGCCGATCAAGCGCTTCAGCAACACCCTTCAAATCTTCTTCACACTGATCCTCTGCTAGCTTGGATGGCCACTGCTGCCGTTGGGTCCCTTGGATTTCCTTTGCGCGGCTGGCAGCCACGCGCGACAATAGCGGAATGAAGTGGCTTCGTCTTTCTGCCTTGGCTCTGCTTGTTCTTTGCACGGCGCTACCCAGCCTTTACGCACTTGATAAGCAATCTCCCGACGTGTTCCACGGCCGGCGCGTGGCGCTGGCGGCCAGGCTCGAGGGCGGCGTGGCCGTGCTCTTCGCGGCGGAAGAAGCTCAACTCGATGTGGGCCCCTACCGCCAGGACTCGAATTTCTACTACCTGACCGGCTGGAACGAGCCCGGGGCAGCCCTCATGATTGTGGCCGACGCGCCGCAGGCAGCCTCGCCGCGCGCCTACAAGGAGATTCTGTTCCTGCCCACGCGCAATCTGCGCATGGAGAAATATACCGGCATCAAGATGGATGCGGGGACTCCGGGAGTGGAGCAGGCTGCGGGCGTGGACCATGTCGAGCCGATGGCCGAGCTCCCCGCGGAGCTGAACCAGCTTCTGGCCGCAGATCACTCGCTCTTTAATAATCTGTGGACGCAGCCGGATTCAGATGCGGCTAAGGCACTGCTCGGCTTTACCGGTGTCGCGCTGGGAACGTCAGCCGTTCCTCAGCTGCACGACGTGACCAGCCTGATCATGCCGCTGCGCCAGATCAAGGACGAGGGCGAAATCGAGCTCATCAAGAAAGCGTCGGCTGCGTCGGTCCTTGCGCAGCGCGTGATGATGCAGTGGTGGGTCAAGCCGGGCATGACGGAGCGCGCCATCGCTGGGGCCATGACCGCTGTGTGGATGGAGAACGGCTGCGAGCGGCCCAGCTATGCACCGATCGTGGGCTCGGGAATCAACTCGACAGTCTTGCACTACTCGGCCAACGACCGTACCATGCAGGACGGCGACATCCTCCTCGTCGACGCGGCCTGCGAGTACTCCATGTACGCCGCCGACATCACCCGCACCGTTCCCGTAAACGGGCATTTCACTCCCCGGCAGCGCGAGATTTACAACATTGTGCTGGGTGCGCAGCAAGCGGCCATCGATGCTTTTGTCGCCGGCAAATCGACCATCAACGACCGCGACCGGAAGGACCCGAACTCGCTCGACACCGTGGCCTACAACTACATCAACACCCACGGAAAAGACCTGCACGGCCAGCCCCTCGGCCAGTATTGGCTGCACGGTCTCGGCCACATGATGGGCATCGATGTGCACGATCCCGCCATCTACCCCGCGGTGCTCAAGCCGGGGATGGTCTTCACCATCGAGCCGGGCATCTACATTCCCGAGGAGAAGCTCGGCGTCCGCATCGAGTGCGATTTCCTGGTGGGCGCGGACGGCAAGCTCGTAGATTTGGACGCAAATCTGCCGCACACTCCGGACGAGATCGAAGCCGCGATGCGGGCAAAATAAATTGCGATGCAGGCAACATGAATATCGATCCGCGCGACGCTATGCCTCCCGAGCAGCTTGAGGCGCTCAGCCGCGTCTTCAGCGAACAACTGCTGGCCTGCCTTGACGAGTGCGCCCGCGGGCGCCGGGGGCTGTTCTCAGAGTATGTAAGCGAGGACGGCGAAGAAGGCAGCTGGCCTGAGGCAGCACGCCTTCGCGAGCTGGCGGTTGCCCTGCAGAGCGTTCTTTCGCAAAACGAGGAGCGAAACGCGCTCTGCGACGAGTTCCTTGACCTGTGCACCATTCACGGCGAGAGCCATCCCGGTGAGCGCAGGCTGGCGCGATCGTTTCTTGAGCGGATCGAGCGCGGCGAAGTGGCCAAGCCGACGGAACAAGAACGCAAGCCGTGGTGAGACTGGATGGCCGATCCCTCCGCGGCGAGCTTCGCGGAGGGATCGGCCGAAAACCTTACACGGAAACCGGGCTAGAAGCGTATGCCCAGCGTGACTGGAATCAGCTCGGTGGTGCCGAAACCGTTGGGCAGGGCGGTGGCAGGCGAGGTGTTGGGAGGTGAGTGCAGGAACGTATAGCGCGCCTCAGCAAAAAGCTCGGTATGGCCGGCGTCGTTGCCATACATTCCGCCGCCCAGGCGATGGTAAAGGCCTAAACCGAGATTGCCGCCCCACTGACTGGAGGCGATCGAGTAAACGGTGACCGGCACGTCGTAGATCCCGTAATAGCTTTCCTCTTCTGCGTACTCCTGGAAGTTTGTCGACTTGTGGTACCACCCCCAGCCGCCCACCAGGTAGACGCCGTTCGTCCATTTAGGAAAGAGGTGGATGACGGGAGAACCGGTGATCGAGTTGATGTGGGAGTTACCCGCTGGGACCCCCCACTCGGAAAGCATGGCGCCAGGCAACTTGTCGCCCATAAACTGATACTCCGCGAGCACAGAGATCCGGTTGGAGAAGCGGAGACCCCCGCCGACGGTGAAATTGCCGCCCCAGGTGATGACGGGTGTGCTGATGCCTCCGCCGTTGCCTGTGTCGTTGCCGACGGGGCCATTGAAGCCGGCACCGGCCTCGAAAGCCCAGTTGTGGAGGAACGCATGCTTTCCACCGCCTCCGTACCCTCCGCCATTCCCGTATTGGCCTGACCCGCCGCCGGACGCGGAGGTGCCGGGAGCAGGGTTATCGGGCAGCGCAAACTCGGCCAGTTGCAAACCCGATGCACTGAGCCCAGCCTGGCTGGAAGAGTAGCCGGTAGCACTGGACTGGTCTTGGGACGGAGCGGACTGAGCGCTGGCAAGACCGGCTGCGAGAAAAAGCGCAACCGCAATCAAGCTGGCGCGCCGAATGGGCGGGATCAAAAGGGGGAATAACATTGCAACCACCTCAAGCACTGAATTTTGTGCAACTTCCAGGAAAGGAATGCCTCTGAATGAATTAGACACCGAATGTCGTCAGAGGTTGCCTGTGCGGGACGATAGATTCCCTTTGGATGGGACGGGCAATGTTCCGAAAAACAGCCTCACGGACAACGGAACAAGGAAGACCTTATTCCCACGAGCCACTAGTCCTGTCAGCTTGTGGCCATCCATCAAGAAAGGGCCGAAGCACCTGCTCCAGCCCTCCTTCTGACTTGTGGCCCTCTTAACCCTGGATGTCGAACTGCTCCGGATGCAGGGTTGGATCGCTCTTGACCAGCACGTTCTTGCCGACCAGCTCCTCGAAGTCGGTCAGCCAGCGATTGCCGTTCGCCTTCAGAACCTTCACTGTCTCGGGATTCACGCGCAGCATCACGTCGGCATTCTCGAAGTGCTTCCGCATCTTCCGCATCTCGATGTAGATTTCGTTGCATACGGTGGACGGGCTCTTCACCATGCCGGTAGCCTGGCAGATGGGGCAGGGCACGCTGAGGGTCCGTTCCAGTGACTGCTTCACGCGCTTACGCGTGATGGCCACCAGACCGAAATCGTTAAACTGCAGCACCTTCGTCGGAGCACGGTCGTTCTTTAGCGCCTCTTCGAGTGCGGCCATCACCTTGAAGCGGTTCTTGCGCTCATCCATGTCGATGAAGTCGATCACGATGATTCCGCCCAAGTCGCGCAGGCGGATCTGGCGTACGATCTCCGGCACAGCATCGAGGTTGGTCTTGAGAATCGTGTCCTCAAGCCGAGCCGATTTGCCCACGTACTTTCCCGTGTTGATGTCAATGGCGACCAGAGCCTCAGTCTGGTTGATCACGATTGACCCGCCCGACTTCAGCCATACCTTCGAGCGCAACGCCTTCGAGATCTCTTCCTGAATGCCGAAGTGCTCGAAAAGCGGCGTTTCCTTGGTGTAAAGCTTCACGCGCCGCACCAGCGACGGCGAGAAACGATTGAGGAATCGCACGATGCGCTCGTAGTCGGCCTCGGTGTCGACCCAGATGTTGGCGAAGTTCGAGCTCACCTGGTCGCGCAGGATGCGCTCAATCAGCGACAGGTCGTGGTAAATGAGAGCCGGCGACTTGGAGGACTCCGAACGCTGCTTGATCTCGTTCCAGAGATTCATCAGGAAGCGCAAGTCGGCGCGCAACTCATCTTCCGAGGCGCCTTCGGCGGCGGTTCGCACAATAAAGCCGCCGGGAGCCTCACCGCGCTCATGCACCAGAATCCGCTTGAGGCGATGGCGCTCCTCGTCGGAGGCGATTTTGCGGCTCACCCCAACATGAGTGACGGTCGGCATGAAGACCAAGAAGCGGCCGGGCAGCGCGATGTGGCTCGTGATGCGCGCGCCTTTCTTGGCGATCGGTTCCTTCGCGATTTGGACCAGGATCTCCTGGCCCGACTTCAGCAGATCGGAGATGATCGGCAAGTCTGAGGTCTGAGCCGAGCGCCGCGATGGTCCGCGTCGATTGCCCGGAACCCCGCGGCCACGCTGTCCGCGGCCTCCGCGGTCGCGGCCAGGCGCAGCCTGAGTTCCCGCCGAGGCTGCTTCTTCCTCGCCAGCGTCGGCATCCTCTTCCTCGGCGCTCTTTTCGTCGAAGCTTCTCTGGATGCGGTGATCGAGGTGCGCTTCCTGAAACATCTCGCCTAGGTCGCCGGTGCGGAGGTGGCTGGGAAGCGTCTGCTCTTCGTAGTCGTCTGTGTCGTGCACCTCCGGCTTGTGCCGGCGCGCATGGGGCGTGGCCTCAAACTCCTCGCCTTCGATCAGTTCCTCTTCGACCAGCCCCTTGCCGGGCGCATACGTCGAAACCGGGGCAGCAGTCGCAGTTGTTTTGCTGCCGGCGCTATCGCCATCCTTCTTCTTCTTGCCGCCGAATCCAAAGAGCCGGAATCCCGTCGGCGCAGATGGATCGATACGATGGGAAGCGTCTGCATCTTCCTCAGGCTCCGACGAAATCTCACCGGGCGCGGAATTCTCTTCTTCGGCGAGCGATTCGAAAGCGTCCGGAGCAAGTTCATCTTCCTCGAACTCGAAAGTAGCTTCCGCGGGAGCTTTCAATTCGGCTTCATGAAACGCCGACGCAGAAGATTCCTCGAACTCCTCATTTGTTTCTTCATGTTCGAATTCTGCATCGGGCACAGCAGTCAAGTCTTCTTGCGCTGCGCGGCTGGTCTCCACCGGTGGTTCGGCCTCACGGCGACGCAGAGAAAGCGACTCGCCCGGAAGCAAGCCGCTTCCATCCCACTGGAGAGGAGCTTCGACGAGCGTTGAAGGTTTGAATGTGCTTGCCGGGCGCGAAGGCGCAGCTGGCTCCGGCGTGGATCTGGGAGCTTCAGCGGCGGGCGTGGCGCCGTATTTCGAAAGGGACTCACCCGGCAGCACAAAAGGTGGGGGAGCATGATGCCCGCGCACCGGCGGAGCTTCGGATGCCTGAATCGCCGGGGCCTGCTCGGCAGCGTGGATCTCTTCTGTGGCGCTTCTTGAAACCGGCTCGGATTCAATCGGCGCTTCAAACTGACCACCCGGGCCGCGGCCTCCACGCCGGCGACGCCGCCCACGCCAGCGGCGTGCGCCAGCCTCATCTGATTCCTGAGCGGTCTCTGTTCGCCCTGGAGCATCCGATGCTTCCGGAGCCGATGAGTCGGCGAATCCCGTTTGAGATTCTTCAGCTGGCCGATGCTCCTGGCGTGCCCCTTGTCTCTGTTGGCCTTGACGCGGGCCGCGTTCTTCCTGGCGGCCGCCCTTCCACCCCGCCGACGAAGTGGGCGCCGGGGTACCCTTCAAGGTCGGGGCATCGTCGGAGGCCCCGCTTCCGTTTCGGTCGATGCCGTGGGGATGCCGGACCTCTCGAGGGGGCTGTCCCGCACCGCTCGCCGCGGCCTTCTCCAGCTCGTCGGTCTCTTCCTGATCCTCGAGCTCGATGAAGTCGGTTACGTAGAGAAACGCGTCCCGCTCCAGGCCGAGATCGACAAACGCCGACTGCATGCCGGGTAAAACGCGCGTGACGCGTCCGTTGTAAATGGAACCCGCGAGGGTGTACTCGTTTTCGCGCTCGTAGTAGATTTCCGCGAGTTGATCGTCTTCCAGAATCGCAAGCCGCGTCTCATGCGGCGTGCTGGAAATGCAAATTTCTTTTGCCATCGTACCTTTCCGTCCGGCAGCTTATGGCAGCCGGTACAAGCGGCAAGGTCGGATGGGGCGCACACGATCGGCGAAGGAATGGATAGACGGATAACCCCGTTGATGCCCATGGGATGGCTTCTGTCTGGAGGGCTTCCCCAAGGGCGGCGAACCAATGCGGATGTCGATGAAAACAAGCCGAACGGGCTGCTGGTTGCGGTGATCCGATGACAGAGAGTTTGTGGCCGTCCGGGCCGGACTTTCCGGCGGGGCCGTTCGACCAGCGGCTATTGCAGGGAGGTTCCGCGCACGGGTACCGGGAATGCAATTTCCCGAATTGCCTACGCGATCCATGCAATGTGCGAGCCGCAAGTGGTCTTCCCGTCTCTGCGTACTCATTAACCCAATCCTGCCTGGCGCGATCCATCATGACCATGCCGGCGAAATGCTTGAAAATACCTCTCTTGCTGCCAGAAACAATCCCCAGAAACAATGTCTGGACCGTTTCCGGGATTACCAAGAGTCAATCCTTTGAGACGACACCCCGGCCGAGCGGATCGAGATGCGTCAGTTGACGAACCGGCGCATGCGGACATTCATCGCCACGCCCAGCGCCAGGAACGTAAACAGCACCGAAGATCCTCCGTAACTCATTAAAGGTAAAGGGATTCCGGTGACGGGCATCAGCCCGATGACCATGCCTACGTTGACCGCGATCTGAAAGGTCAACACAGCCACGATTCCCATGATAATGAGTGAACCGGGCAGGTCGGCTGCTGTTTGTGCGTTCTGAATCAAACGCATCAATATTAGGAAGTATAGCAGCAGGATGAAAAAAGCGCCCACAAAGCCGTGCTCCTCGCTGAAGGCGGCGAAGATAAAGTCCGTATACGGAATGGGAAGGAAATAGCCCTGGGTTTGGGTTCCCTTTTCTAGGCCTTTGCCCCAGATACCGCCCGATCCGACGGCGATCTCCGATTGCAGCACCTGGTAGCCGGAGCCGCGGGGGTCGTTTTGCGGATTGACAAAAGCAGTGAGCCGGGCCTTTTGGTACGGCTTAAGGAATTTGCCGCTCGTCCACACGCCGCCGACCAGTACGGTGCCCATGGCAAGCAGGACCAGGCTCTGACGGAGATTGATCCCGCCCAGGAACAGACCGGCGACCAGGATCGGCGTATAGGTGAGCGTCGTTCCCAGATCGGGCTGTTTGAGAACGAGCAGCATGGGAACTCCAACCAGCGCGAAGGCCTTGAGGATCTCCCTCCACGTCACGCTCCGCCCGCCCAGATTGGCGAAGTACCGCGCCACGGCAAGAATCAGGATTAGCTTGACGTACTCGGAAGGCTGAACCAGCATCGGGCCGAGCTTGATCCAGCGGCGCCCGCCCAGGGCCTTGTGGCCAAGCGGCGAGAGCACTGCAACCAGAGTCAGAATTCCAATCCCATAGGCCCATGGAGCCCAGTCGATCACGCGATGGTAGTCGATTTTGGCAAAGATGAACATGGCCGCCACGCCGGCCACAACCCAGAAGATCTGCTTGGTTCCGAAGCTGGCAAACTTTGTATGCACTGTGGCCGAGTGAACCTCGAGAACCGACATCGTGCAGAGCAAGAGCACCAGACCCAGCAGCGTCCAGTCGAAGTCACGAAAACTGAGGAAACGGCGTAAGGGCATCAGGGCTGCGGTTCTTTCTGCCGTGCTGGCGCCAGCGCGGCCACTTGTGCGGTCGCACGGCGGGTCTGGTGTTTCGGCGCGACCTCGGCGTCTCCCGCCACAATCCCATTGCCATCGACGAAGAAATGCCCGCTGTGGATCCGAGCAGCCGTGGAGTTCCTTGCACCCGGATGGGAATCGGGCACAGACCACACCGCTCCCACCTCGACTGGCGCCGAAGCCTTCGTGGGCGGCAGGTTGTGCGCTTCACGGCGCTTCTTATTCACAAAAGCCGCCACCACTTGGGCGCCGATACGCGCAGGATAGTAGCTGAACTCGCCGTTTTCCCAAAGAACCGCCACCACAAGCTCAGGATTACGCCGCGGTGTCACGCCCACAAACCAGACATTGGGGTAGGTGGCCCGGCCCTTGTTGGTCTTTTCCAGCGCCGCGTGACTCATCTGTTGCGCGGTGCCGGTCTTGCCGGCAAAGTCGATGCCCGCCAAATGCGCCGAGCCCGCGGTATGGAAAAGTCCCGGCTCCGTCACCTCGGCCATGCCGTTGGTGATAATGTCCCAATTCGCCGGATCGATGGGAACGTACGCTTCCCCCGCTCCCGGAAAGCTATCCACAAGCGACTTATAAAAGTCGTTGGAAAGCTCGTTGGGAAAGACCACATGCGGCCGAACCAGATGCCCGCCCGATGCGATGCCGCCGATGATGCGCGCCAGTTGCATCGGCGTTGCCTCGACCGCGCCCTGACCGATAGCCACGTCGAGTGTCTCGTCGGGGTACCAGCGATGATGGAAGTTCTTGATCAGCCAATCCGGTGAGGGCATCAGTCCGGCCTGCTCTCCCGGCAGATCGATCCCCGTCTTTTGGCCGTACCCGAACTCCGTCGCGTACTTCACAATGCGATCGATGCCCAGCTTATCGCCCAGCATATAGAAGAACGTGTCGCAGGAATAAGGAATCGCGTTGTAAATGTCGACCGGGCCGTGGTGTTCGTCGCAGTGATGGTAATAGCCGTAAGGACCCCATCCGCCGGTGCAGACGATGTGCATGTTCTGCGCAATACCTTCCTGAAGCCCGGCCACCGACATGAGAATTTTGAAGGTTGAGCCGGGAGCGAGCTGCGCCTGGATGGCCTTGTTCATCAACGGATGGTCGGGATCGGTGATGAGCTTGTTCCAGGCCGTGCGGTCAATCTTTACTGCGAATTCATTCGGGTCGAAGCTGGGGCGTGAGACCATCGCCAGAATCTCGCCGTTGCGCGGGTCCATTGCAACAATGGCGCCGTTGCGGTCGCCCATCGCGAGTTCTGCCGCGCGCTGAAGGTCGTTATCAATTGTGAGCTTCAGGTCCTGGCCGGGCACGGCGTGCTGGATGCCGAAATAGCCCACTTCGCGTCCGCGACTATCCACGACTACCTCGCGCGAACCGTCCTGGCCGCGCAGCAACTCGTCATAGGTCTCTTCCACGCCCGCTTTGCCCACCACGTCGCCCGGCTCATAGTAAGCGAAGCGCGAATTGTTCAAATCGTCCTCGCTCACCTCGCCCACGTAGCCGATCAGGTGAGCCGCGAAACCGTCGCGCGGGTACAGCCTGCGCTCCTCGTCGATCGTCTCCAGCTCCGGCAGCTCATTGCGATGGGCCGCGATAAAGGCCTGCTCGTCGGCAGTCACGTCCTGTTTGATGGGTATGGGCTGGTAGCCGGGCTGTGAGCGGAAGCGGTGCAGGGTAGCCCGCAATTGATCTAGGTCCAGATCCAGCCCGTGCGCGATCAACGGCAGATCCGCGTCCACATTGCTGCTCTGCTCGCGCACCAGGAAGCAGGTGACGGACGGGTAGTTGTCCACCACAAGCCGATTCTCGCGGTCGAATAGCTTGCCGCGTGGCGCCAGGATCGGCTCCTTGCGAATGCGGTTCTGCTCAGCCAGTACGCGGTAGCTCTCCACGTTCAGCACCTGCAGCCGCCACAAACCCGCAGCCAGGCCGAGCATCATCAATAGGATGCCGTACTGCACAAAGGCCAGTTTGACTGCGGAAAGCTTTTCGCCGCGGCTGATGCTTGAAACCATGGTCCTACTCTTCAGAATACAGCGAATCCGGTTTTTCACCTGATCGCACTACGGTATGCATTCGTCCTGACAGCGGTTCCGTAGTTACTGTGTCCTGAAGCCATGGTCGTCGAGTGGATTTTTCCTTAAGAAAAATCCACCCCAACCAAGGCTGGAAACGGCTACAACAACTGCGGAACCGCTCTAATCCCTGATTTGCAGACGGTCGAGCAACGGAAACAGCACAAGCGCAATCACGCCATTTCCTACGGCCCGCAGCAACTCCGTCAGCCCATTCCAGTCCACAGCCAAACCGAGCAGGAAACGGGCGACGAATAGGTAGAGGGCGCTGGAGACCAAAGACAGCACGAAGTTGAGCAACACGCGGATGGTGTGATTGTCAACGTCGATGCGGATTCCCACGGAGCCGGCCAGAAAGCCGACCGCTGTCTTGGCGATGCCGTTGATGCCGATGGCGTTATGCGAGAGCGCATCTTCAAACAGGCCCATCGCCGCTCCCATCAACGTGCCCTGCAAGGGATTGCGCCTGCCCAATGCAAAGTAGACGATCACCACGAGCGGCAGATCGAACCAGTCGTAGCGGCCGACGACGCGCAGCAGCCAAGCCTGCAACACCAGCGAACCCAGCAAAACCAGCGTGTAGACCAGCAGTGGGTAGCGGTGAATCTCCATATCGCGCCGCGATTCGGCGCCGAGCACGGACATGGCTACGGATTCCTCCGCGGCGTCGTTTGCGGTTTGGACTTCGGGGCCGGCGTCGCCCCGCCACCTGAGTTGGCCGGAGCGGCCGAAGAACTCTTCGGCTTCGGCGTGGAGTCCGCCTCCGGTGTCGCACCGGAATCGTCATTTGCACTTGGTGAGAACTCGTCTGGATGCAGCGGCTGAGGCGGCTGCGCGGCGGGATTCGGGTTGCTGTTGTCGTTCAGCGGCTGTTGATCCGGAGGCAGGTTGGGGTCGATCAATCCCGGCAACTTCTCCGCCATGATCTCTGACGCCTTCATCTGATCCTTGATCGCGGCGGGCACCGTACTTTCTTCTGTCGCGCTCGCTGTAAGGTCTGTCTCATCCTGGGGCGGGAAGCGCGGCTCAGTAGACGTAATCACCAGCACCTCGTCGAGGCGATCCAGTGGCGCGGCGGGTGTAAGGATAATGTCGACAAGACCATCGCGATCGGGATCGCGGTTCACCTTTTTCACCGCGCCCACGGGCAACCCGCGCGGAAAGATCAGGTCGCCCCCGGCGGTGAGCACGTGCTCACCCGGCTGAATGCGCTGATCGGCAGCGACGCCCACCACTTCAAGTTGTCCCGAGGCATCGCCGCGAAGAACGCCGCGGATGCGCGTCGTCTCCAGAATCACGCCCGCGCCGCTGGTGGTGTCATTCACGGCCAGCACCTGCGCAGTGTGCGGAAAAACATCGCGCACCTTGCCCACGATGCCTTCTGCTGTAATTACCGCCATATCCGGCTTCAGGCCGTCGCGCCAGCCCTTGTCGATATAGAAAACGTGCGAGCGGTCGCTGCCGCTCGACCCATAGACCTGCGCGGCCAGCGTGGAATAAATGTACCTTTGCTGGAACCCGAGCAACGCCTGCAGCCGCTGGCCCTGGCGCGCATCCTCGAGCAATGCGGCCTCCTCGAGCCGTAAGCGGTCGACGGTGTTTTCCAGATCCTTGTTTTGCTGGCGGACGTGGACCAGATCGATGTAGTTGGACCACATTGCCGCCATCACGATTTTGCCCGCGTGAATCAGCCGCTCCGGCGGCGAAATCACCGCATTGGCCCAAAGCCGGATCAGCCGCACGCCGCTTGGGTCGGTGTCGCCGAGGGTGCTCGTGCCGCCTGTGGTCCGGCGCACCTGCACCGCAAGACCGACGAGCTGCGCCATCAGCAGTGCCAGCAGCACCACGAGATTCCGATAGCGAATGATGAACGATTCCATGACCAGAGCTCGGGCTGCGGGAGAGCATCCCCGATATACCAGGGCCAAATTCAGTGTAAGAGAGATTTTCCCATCTGTCTGCGAAAGAACTCGTCAAACAAGGGTATTGTGAAACCGGTTTTATCAGGGCGGTGACAGCACTCCCCTCTAGACAGCGCCGACGATTGATTCATAGCCAAGAGCAGTTAAGCAAGAACGTCCGCGCCGCCAGTTTTGCGCATCTGAATGGTCCGCATCGTTGCCGAATCTGTCATGCGGATCGGCGGGCCCTTCGTTGCTCAGGCACCGGGCTTAGCAAACCGGTTATGGAGCCAATTGTAAAGACAAGCAAAGACAGCGCCGCCGATGAGACCATCTACGACACCGTAGAGGGTCCCGACGATGATTTGCACAACGCTGTGAGTTGCATGGTATCCGGGGTAAACAGACGACATTGTCTGAAGGAATTGCTGGCCGTAGCCCCCACAGACAAAGTTGGCCAGAGTCACCAGCAGCATAACCAGCCCGCACAGGATTGCCGATGTCACAGCCAAAGCGTAGACGTTGAATTTCATGGCTTCCCCCTCGCTAGCACTCGCGAGCATTGCAGCCGGGACTCCCGTTTTGTTTTCCCGGCATTCAGCCAGTTTACCTCCAGTTGCCCTCGCCGGGTCCGCTTTTTCATCCGCTTCCGCCCCAAAGGCTCGGGCAGGCCGGAAAGGGCCGCTTCAGCGCCACAAAAGCCGGGTGTTGCTTCTCAGTCGATCTTGATTTTGCGCAGGAGGCGGAAGTCCGAGAGCATCTTGCCCGTGCCGATGACCACGGAAGCCAGGGGGTCGTCAGCGACGGAGACGGGCAGCCCGGTCTCCTCGCGGATGCGCTTGTCAAGATTCCTAAGCAGGGCGCAGCCGCCGGTGAGGACGATGCCGCGATCGGAAATATCGGCAGACAACTCGGGCGGCGTGCGCTCCAGCGCCACGCGGATGGCGTTCATGATCACGGCGATGCACTCGCTCAGCGCCTCGCGGATCTCGCTGTCGTCGATGACGATGGTTTTGGGCACACCCTCGATCAGGTTGCGCCCCTTGATCTCCATGGTCAGCGGCTTATCCAGGGGGAAGGCCGATCCGATGTCGATCTTGATTTGTTCGGCGGTGCGCTCGCCGATCAGAAGGTTGTACTTCCGCTTCAGGTAGTTGATGATGGCCTCGTCCATCTGGTTGCCGGCCATGCGCACGGAGCGAGAATAGACAATGCCACTCAGCGAAATCACCGCGATGTCGGTCGTTCCGCCGCCAATGTCCACCACCATGTTGCCCGAAGGCTCGGTGATCGGAAGGCCGGCGCCGATGGCCGCGACCATCGCCTGCTCCACCAGATACACTTCGCTTGCCTTGGCGCGATAGGCGGAATCTTCGACGGCGCGCTTTTCCACCTGCGTAATCTCCGACGGCACGCCGATCACGATGCGCGGATGCACCAGCATCTTCCGGTTGTGCGCCTTCTGGATGAAGTAGTTGAGCATCTTCTCGGTGACTTTGAAGTCGGCGATCACGCCGTCCTTCATGGGCTTGATGGCCACGATGTTGCCGGGCGTCCGCCCCAGCATCTCCTTGGCCTCTTTGCCCACCGCCTCCACTTCGCCAGTGGTTTTGTTAATGGCCACAATCGACGGCTCATTGACGACGATGCCCTTGCCGGCCGCATACACGAGAGTATTGGCGGTGCCCAGATCAATGGCCAGATCGCTCGAAAACATGCTGAAAAGCGAGCGAAACCCATGGGACCGCGAGGAACGGGAGCGATATCCATTCAAAGACATGGAGAAATTGAATCAACCTCAAAGCCTATTGTACGGCCACTTGCCCTTGGCTGCTGCGATCAGCCCATAACAGCGGGGCGGAACCGAGCTTCAGGCGTGCCGCCTTAGGGCCTGTTAACACTACCTGGGGTGGACGGCGTTGCGAGTGAAAAACCGCTCAGACGAGGCGGAGGACGACGGCTGTGGCGGGTCCACCGCCTAGGACGACAACGAAGTATGAGCGGTTTTTCGCCGCAACCCGAAGGGACGGGGCCGATTCTCCCCATCTCTTTGTCGCTTGTCGCTCCAGTAGGCCGGCTACAGTTCGCTCCGCGCTCCGCGACCTGGGGAAAATCGGCTCCCGTCGCCGCCATCCCAGGTAGTGTTAACAGGCCCTAGTAAACGGGAGTCCGCGACAGCCCCCGAAGGTCCCCGGGCTGGCCGGAACCCTCTCTTCGGGCGTACGCTGTTGGACGGATTCAGTTACGGTCGAGAAAGCGGCGCCCGGCGCCGCGTCGCGCTGCCGGCCACCGCTTACAGTTTTTCGAGGCTCTCATGACTTATCCCACCTACCACAACCTGATTGGCGGCCAGTGGGTCCCGGCCGCAAGCAGCAAAACCATCCTCAATCTGAACCCCGCTGACCACTCCGACGTCATCGGAGCGTTCCCCTCTTCGCACGCCGAGGACGTGACCCTGGCCGTGGCCGCTGCGAAGAAGGCCTTCGCCACATGGCGACTCGTCCCCGCTCCCAAGCGGGCTGAGATCCTCATTCGTGCCGGCAGCAATCTCATCCAAAACAAGGAAAAATATGCGCGCGACATGACCCGCGAGATGGGCAAGGTGCTGGCCGAAACCCGCGGCGACGTGCAGGAAGCCGTTGACGAGGCATTCTATGTGGCTGGTGAGGGAAGAAGACTATTCGGCGTCACCACCCCCTCCGAGCTCCAGAACAAGTTCGCCATGTCCGTTCGCATGCCAGTCGGAGTTGTCGGCCTCATCACGCCGTGGAACTTTCCCATGGCCATTCCGAGTTGGAAGCTCTTTCCCGCCCTCGTTGCCGGCAACACCTGCGTCATCAAGCCCGCGACCGATACACCGCTTTCTACCTACAACCTCGTGCAGGCACTCATCGACGCCGGCCTGCCGCCGGGAGTCGTCAATATTGTCTGCGGAACTGGATCGACCGCGGGCGCGGCGCTGGTCGAACACCCCGATGTCCGCGCTATCAGCTTCACCGGCTCCAGCGCCGTCGGCTCACTCGTCGCGCAGCGCGCTGCCGCCACCTTCAAGCAGGTCTCGCTCGAGATGGGCGGCAAGAATGCGCAGATCGTTCTCGATGACGCCAACCTCGACCTCGCCCTCGACGGCGCGCTCTGGGGCGCCTTCGGCACCACCGGCCAGCGCTGCACGGCCACCAGCCGCATCCTTCTGCAGAAGGGAATCGCCGCCGAGTTCACGGCCAAATTCGTCGCCCGCGCCAAAAAGCTCAAGGTTGGCAACGGCCTCGATGAGTCGGTCGAAGTCGGCCCGCAGGTGAACGCCGCTCAAATTGAAACCTCAGAGAAGTACGTCGAGCTCGCTCAACGCGAGGGTGCCCAACTTCTCTGCGGCGGCCACACGCTCACTCATGGCCCCTATGCCCATGGCACCTTCTTCGAACCCACGGTCTTCGCCGGCGTAACGCCCTCAATGCGCATTGCCCGCGAAGAAGTCTTCGGCCCGGTGGTCGTGCTCATCGAATTCTCGACCTTCGACGAGGCCGTCGAAATCGCCAACTCCGTCGACTACGGCCTATCGACCGCGCTCTACACCCGCGACGTGAACCGAGCCTTCGCCGCCGTCCGCGACCTCGAAGCCGGCATCACCTACATCAATGCGCCCACCATCGGCGCCGAGGTGCATCTGCCCTTCGGCGGCGTCAAGCACACCGGCAACGGCCATCGCGAGGGCCTCGGCGCCCTCGACTTCTTCACAACGTGGAAGTCAGTCTACGTCGATTACTCCGACAAGCTCCAGCGCGCGCAGATCGATAACGCGGAGTGAGCGGCCTCGACTGCTAGGCTGATAATGTGGCCGCAGAACCGCAAGAATTTGTGAATGTCACCCTGTACACACCCGGCAACGTGGTGTGGCCCGAATATTGTCCGAATCGACGTAACTAGGGCGAAGGTGTGGATCGCGCCGTACGCCCAATATCATGAACGAGTCTTTGCAGAGTTCACGCGCAAAGGGAAGCGCAAGGTCGAATCCCTTGTGACGGACTACCTTGTTGTGTTGCCCACTGAGGAAGCGATCGAACCTGACGACGCCCTCCTGCCGCCAGTGAACGGCGCAGCCACGACCCGATATGGAGTTGCCGATTCGCGGTGGCGGACCGATTTTGAAGAAAAACTTGGGCGCGCAAATGGTCCAATTCTGGGTGATTTCCGCCTCCTCCGGTCTGGTGTCGCCCCGCTAGGGAACCGCGCGGAGGCGGGGGAGCCTTCGGGAGAAGAGTACTCCGCTTCCGTAGAGAACGCACCGACCGCAATCGCCCGCGAAACTACCGAATTCGAAGAGGGCGTTCGGTATCAAGCCGAACGGAGCTTCTTTCATAGAAATCCTCACCTTGCCGAGGAAGCGAAGAGACAGAACGGCTGTAAATGCCAAGCGTGCGGATTTGACTTCGTCTCCGCTTACGGCGACCCTGGAGAAAATTTCGCAGAAGTGCATCATCTGAACCCGCTCTCGGAGCGCCCATCTGAGGAGTGGACACAAGAAATCCTTTCAAGCGTAGCCGACGTGGCCGTCTTGTGTGCGAACTGTCACCGAATGATTCACCGCCGAAAACCGGCACTGTCCATCGATCAGCTCAAGGCCATCCTCCTAGAGCCGAGCAGTAATTGAGAAGTCGGGCTTTACCCCGATGCACCGGATCCGCGCTACAATCTCCCCATGAGTCCAAACGCCCAAAGACTCCTCGAAGAAGCTCGGCAACTCCCACCAGACGAGCAGGAGTGGCTGGCGGAATGCCTCCTCATCAAAGATGAGCAGGTCGCCGCCGAAGTCGAATCCGCATGGGGCGACGAGATCAAGCGCCGCCTCGACGAGATTGACTCCGGCGCAGTAAAGATGATTCCGGGCGATGAGGTTCTTGCGCGCATGGATGCCCGCCTCAAGGCAAGAGGACGGCAAGCCGCTAAGCGGGGATGAAACCCTATTCGTTTCATCCGCAGGCTGAAGCAGAAGCTGACTCAGCATTTGAGTATTATTGGATCAAAGGTCCAGTTGCCGCATTCGGTTTAGATGAAGAACTTCGTGATGCCTATCGAATCCTGCAACTCCACCCACTGATTTGCCCTCCATACCTGCATGGAACTCGCCGCGTAGTCCTCAACCGCTATCCTTTTTCTGTGGTCTTCCGCGAACGCCTACACGACATCCAGATCATCGCCGTTGCCCACGCAAAGCGCCGCCCAGGATACTGGGCGAAGAGAGTGAAGCAGTAAAAAGGATTGCCATGGAAACCGCCTACATCCCCGCCCCTACTCGCTACGACCACGCCACCTTCCGCCGCTGCGGTAAATCCGGCCTTGTCCTGCCCGCCATCACCCTCGGCCTTTGGCAGAACTTTGGAGGCGCCGACGTTTTTGAAACCGGCCGCGCCATGGTCCGCAGGGCCTTCGATCGCGGCGTCACCCACTTCGATCTCGCCAATAACTACGGTCCTCCTTACGGCTCTGCCGAAGAAAACTTCGGCACCATTCTGCGCAAGGACTTTCGCGGCCTGCGCAACGAGCTCATCATCTCAACGAAGGCCGGCTGGGACATGTGGCCTGGTCCCTACGGCATTGGCGCCTCGCGTAAATACCTGCTCGCTTCGCTCGACGACAGCCTGAAACGCATGGGCCTCGACTACGTTGACATCTTCTACGCTCATCGACCCTGGAAAAATTGCCCCCTTGAAGAAACGATGGGTGCCCTCGTCGCAGCTGTGCATCAGGGTAAGGCTCTCTATGTCGGCATCTCCTCTTATCAGCCCGACCGCACGCGCCAGGCCGCGAAGATCCTCAAGCAGATGGGCGTCCCGCTGCTCATTCATCAGCCGTCTTATTCAATGTTCAACCGCTGGATCGAGAAAGGTCTTCTCGCCGCGCTCGATGAAATTGGCGCAGGCTGCATCGCCTTCTCGCCTCTCGCGCAGGGCCTGCTTACCAGCAAATACCTCAAAGGCGTGCCCAAAGACTCGCGCGCCAAGAGTGAAGGCTCCTCGCTACTGAAAGAGTTTTTGAGCGAGAAAAATCTGAAACGCGCTCGCGCGCTCAACGAGATTGCGCAATCCCGGGGCCAGACTCTCGCGCAAATGGCCATCGCCTGGGTGCTGCGCGACAGGCGTGTCACTTCGGCCCTCATCGGCGCGCGCAACGTGGAGCAGCTCGACGACTCGCTCGACGCGTTGAAGAAGCTCAAGTTCACCGCTGCGGAACTCAAAGAGATCGACCGCTACGCACAGGAAGGCGATCTCGACCTCTGGCGCGATGCGCGCGAGACGATGGCGTAGCTCCCTCGGTTAGGCCCTGCCAGTCTCCAACACATCCCTCAGCGCGAAGCTCGTCTCCAGCCGGATCACGCCCGGCAGCCGCGAGAGTTCGTTCTGGTGCAGGCGATTGTAATCGTCAATTCCCGCCACGCGAGCCACCAGGATGTAGTCGTATTGGCCGGCCAGCAGGTGGCAGCTCACGATGTCGTGGCAGTGGCGTACTGCATCCTCGAAGGCGCTCAGCACCGCGGCAGACTGGCGCTCGAGGGTGACGCGAATGTAGACCGTCATCTGTTTGCCGAGCAACCTGTCATCGATGATTGTGCGATAGCCGCGGATCGCTCCCGAAGATTCCAGCGCCAGAATGCGCCGCGAAGCCGCCGACGCCGATAGGCCTACTGCTTCACCCACCTCATAGTTCGTTGCCCGGCCGCTGCGCGACAGATAGCGCAGGATGGCGGCATCAAGCTCGTCCAATCCTGTCCCCGCGCCCACCGGGATTCCCGCGTTTGCCGGAGTATCGGGTGATTGTTGCGCAATAATATCATTCACATCACGTTTCGTTCCCATAGGGCTTATATACCACAAACTTTGCACACATTGGAAGCCATTTGCGCCGTAGAATTGCCTACAGTTGGAAGCTTGGCGACCGCACGCCGCGATCCCGCCCTCCCCCATTCGGCGCGCCAGCTCCCGTACTGCGGCCCTCCCCCAAGGGCGCGTCAAACAAATGGGGAGGCCACTCCGCTTGAGGAGAAGCAGCCATGATCGTCGGCGTTCCCAAAGAGATCAAGGACAACGAAGCCCGCGTTGGTGCGACCCCGGCAGGCGTCAAGGCGCTTACTGAGGCCGGTCACACCGTTCTCGTCGAAACACTTGCAGGCGCGCAGTCCGGTTTTCCCGATGCGGAGTACCAGAATGCCGGTGCAGAGATCGTCGGTGACCCAGGCTTCGTGTGGGGCAAGTCCGAGATGGTTGTCAAAGTGAAGGAGCCCATTGAGCCGGAGTATGTCTATTTCCGAGAAGGCTTGGTTCTGTTCACCTATCTGCATCTGGCGCCGCTGCCTGCGCTCACTGACAAACTCCTCGAATCCAAGGTCATCGGCATCGCTTATGAAACCGTGCGCGACCGGCAAGGAACTTTGCCCCTGCTCACGCCTATGAGCGAGGTCGCAGGCCGCATGAGCGTGCAGGTCGGCGCGAGCTATCTCGAAAAGGAACGCGGAGGCCGCGGCATTCTGCTGGGCGGTGTGCCCGGCGTGCCGCCGGCGCATGTCACGATCCTCGGCGGAGGCATCGTGGGCACCAATGCAGCCCGCGTCGCCCTTGGATTCGGCGCCAAGGTCACTCTTATCGATGTGAACCTAAACCGGCTGCGTGAGCTCGACGACATCTTCGGCGGGCGGCTCTATACGCTCGCCTCAAATAGCTACAACATTGCGCAGGCCACGCGCGAGGCGGACCTGGTCATTGGCGGAGTCCTGATTCCCGGAGCCACGGCTCCGAAAATCGTCACGCGCGCGATGGTTTCCCAAATGAAGAAGGGCGCCGTCATTGTGGATGTGGCCATCGACCAGGGCGGCTGCGTTAGACGGCGCGGCCCACCTCGCACTCGAATCCCAGTTTTGTTGTCGATGGCGTGGTGCACTACTGCGTCACCAACATGCCGGGCGCTGTGCCGCACACTTCCACGCTGGCGCTCACCAACTCAACCTTCCCCTACCTGCTGCGGCTGGCCAATCTTGATGCGCGCGAGGCGTTGCGTCAGGATGCAGGATTGGCTGAAGGGCTGAACACCTGGCTGGGAACACTTACGTATCGCGGCGTGGCCGAAAGCCAGCACCGGACATGGAAAGCCGCATCAAGCGTGATTGCCTGATCGCGCGCTCGTAGCCGCCGTTCCGCCTCGCTGCCCGCCTGCGACAGATTCTTCTTGACACATTTGTTGCGCATTTGTTAGCTTCCTTGCGCGGAAAAAGACCAAGAGAAATCC
>CAWHVN010000021.1:0-163098 GCA_963832805.1 uncultured Acidobacteriaceae bacterium
CATCGCTTGGTGCAGCAGCCCACTGAAGCCAAGCCCGCACATCAGCGCCACTGCTCCCAATATGTCCACGATGTGATCCACATAGAATCCGTACCGCGGCCGCTCCTGCCGGCGCACGCGCGCCAGAGTCCCGTCCAGGCTGTCGCCCAGCCAGTTCAGCGCCAGGCACACAATCACCGCAAGCAAGGCCCGGCGGTCGTATCGCGACAGCGCGAAACAGATGCCCGCTCCAATCTGCGCGCTCAGGCCCAGCACGGTGAGCTGATCCGAGCTCACCCACATCGGCGCGCGTTCGGCCATCCACTGCAATACGCGCTTCTCCAACCGCGCCGTCAACGCCTCGTTCACTCGCCGCGCGCTCTCAAACGCCGCTTCACTCTTAGCTGCAAGTGTCTGTACACTCATCTTCGTCTCCTTTCCGCTTTGTCTCCTGCGCGGGCCATCGCTCAGGAGCTACTTCTTCAGCGCGTCCCGTGTCGCCCGCAGCGTAAACTCCAGCGATTCCCTCGGCACGCTCTCCACAAACGGCCCGATCGCCCACCCCAGCCCCGTCGGAATGGAGCGAGTCAGCGAGACCGACTCGATCTGGATGTACAACCCGCCGTCCCGCTCCTCGTAACTCCAATAGGTGTTCAGCCGCCACAGGAATCCGTGCTCTTTGCTCGCGCTCAGCGCGCGCTCCTTCGTTGTGCCCGGCGAGTCAATCTCGGAGATCTTAGTGCTGCGCGACGCGCTGAACCCATGCTGCGCATCCAGTCGTCCAAAGGTGATGTCGTACGTCGTGTCCATCACTACGGTCAGAACGTGCTGCTGCCGCACGCGCATCGTCGCCACATAGTGATCGCCCTGCCGCGCGAGCACGCTGGTCCTCACCACTTGCGGCGAATAAAACCGCGGATATGCCTCGAAGTCCCGCATCACTCGCTCGAAATCCTCGCTCCTGGTTCCGGCAACAAATGCCGTCCCGCGCCAGTCGTGCATCATTGCTCCCGGCAGCTCCATGCCTGTCGCTGGCGTCAGTTGTTCAATCACCAGGTCGCCCCGCTGCAGGCGCGCCCTGTCCACTGCCGCCAAAAAGCCATCTGCCGACCGGTGCCGCTCGGCCAGCCGCGACTCCACGCGCCCAACATAGTTGTTGAACCCGGCAACCGCAGCGGGCGTCGGCTCTTCCGCCGCCAATACCGCCGACGCCAAAAGGAGCATTACCGCCCCTGCAACCAACGATCTGGAGAATTGGTCCTGCGTCATGTTCTGCAACTTACCTTTTCGACGCCTGCGGGGCAATGCACGTTGCATCACCTGCGGGTGAATGTTTCTCACCGTGCAAGGCCTTCCAACCGTTGATCTTCCGCCGATTTGTCATTTGTCCCAACCCGGCTTCGACTCAACTCTCCATCGACTACACTGTTCGAAAGCCATGGCGGATTTGAGGAGCGACCTTCGGCCGGCACAGCGCTATCGCTTTGGAGTCTTTGAAGCGGACGCCGCCACAGGTGAGTTGCGCAGGCAGGGATTGCGCGTCAAGCTGAATGCCCAGCCCTTCCAGATTCTTCTCATGCTTCTCGATCGGCCCGGTCAGCTCGTCACCCGCGATGAAATCTCTCGCGTGCTATGGCCTGAAGGAACCTTCGTCGACTACGAGCACGGCGTCAACTCCGCGGTCAATCGCATTCGCGAGGCTCTCGGCGATACGGCCGGCAGTCCCCGATTCATCGAAACCCTCGCCCGTCGCGGCTATCGCTTCCTCGCTCCCGTCGAACGCATCCCCGATCGAATCTCTGATCGCATCGATTCCGGCGACGCCCCGCAGCCCGCGCTCAGCGAGTCCCCGGCGTCAGCATCGAGCGACCAAGAAGCGCCGCCAGCCCAACCCCGCACCCGTATTCTCGCCACTCCTGAGGATTTTCCCAGAACATCCTTCCCGGTGGTGCAAACGCTCTTCGTCCTCTTTCAGCTCATGTATCTCGGTTTTTATGTGGGCGCGCTCGCGAACCTTGCGGAGATCGACGATCTCCTCTCGCTGCTGCCGGCGGCGACTCTGATCTTTCGCGTCCTCTTCGTCACGGCCGCCGTCCTCATTCCTGTTCGCGCCTTCGTCCTTTGCGCCGCCCTCTTCCACGCGCCGGGATTCCGCGACAAATTCCTTAAGCTCTGGCCGTTTCTGCTCGTCTTCGACGAACTATGGTCCCTCTCGCCATTCCTTCTTCTGCACCACATCAACTTCGGGCTGGCTCTTGCCTGCACCACGCTTCTCGTTTACTCGCCTTTCGCGCAGCGCTCTCTCGTCCTCATGGGCGCGGGCGGCACACCCCGCCAATCCGCTTAGAACCTGCTGCCTGTCTCAATCGCTTCCCGAGCAGCGCATCTTTTCGAGCTACACGTCACGAACCAGTAGGTCGTCCGGCCGCCGCATCTCGTGCATTGCGGATCGTTCAATTCAAGCTTTGGCGTACATTCCGCCAACGCCGTTCAGCCTGCAGCGTGCCGTTATTCGGGCGGGCTATTGGGCGCGGGAGTCGGCGGCTGCCCGTCGTTCGTAACCTCCTGCCCGTTGTAAAACACCTTGCTCGTTGATCCAAAGCGCTTGTAGTCGGTGTATTTGATCACTTCACGGATGTGCACGTCCTGCGCCATATAGCCGTAGCCGCCGCTGAAGTGCAGAATCCCCTCGCCTTTTGTGTACACAGGGAACCAGTAGTGGCCGTCAATCTGCTGCCGCCACGTCATGAACGGCGCGTGCAGATCTTCGGAGTTCTTGCGCGTGTCGTCCGGCACCATGCGGCCGTTGGTTACCACGATCTGCAGGTCGGTCGCGCCCACCCAGATTCGCCCATCCAGATACCGCTTGCCCTTCTCAATCGTTTTCGGGCTCACATCGAAGACGTAGCACTCCAATTCATCCACTTTCTGTCGCCCCACATACTTGATGTCGTACTCGGGAACGTCCGCGGTCGTCAGCACAAACGGATAGCCGTGCTCCAGGTCCTGGAGATCGGACGGCGAAATCATAATCTGCTTCAGCGTGCTTGCTGGCGCAAAGTCCACCCGTTCAGTACGCCTCCCCGTCGGGTCGAAAATCACATCGTCCACTTCATACCACTCACCGCTCACCTTGTTGTCGTCGTCAATCTCGTCAACCTTTGCCGTGCGGCGGTAGGTGTAGTGGTTCAGCGCCTCCTGGAACTGAGTCTCCTTCGCCGAAAACTCCTTGATGATCTGCTCCGGGGGAACCGTTGGATCGGAGATGTCCATGCGTCCGAAGCCTGAGTCGAGCGGCATCGGTGTAAACGTGTCCTTGTCCTGCGCCGCAACCATCAGGGCGCAGCCCGCCATTGCGATCGCCGCAATCCAATGTTGCACTGCCAATTCAGCTCGCCTCCTCGCCCGATTCCCGCAAGCGCTCTTGGAGACCGGGAATCTCTTGCTCAATACTCGCACCCCTTTGCAACTTTAGACGCATGTACATTGCCCTGGGAAAGCCTCAATCTAGCCACGGAACGCCCTGTCATGGCGCGCTGGGCGGACGTGCATTCTCGGCATTCTCGGGGTTTGCAGGCGAGAACGGGGTCTGGATCCGCAAGCATCGAAGGCTCTGCGCTTTCCGGCGATAGGGAAGGAGATTCGCGGCTTCCATGCCCAATTCTTATCACTCCCCGGCCCTCATCCTGACGGCGTTGCTCCTCCCCGCCTTCGGCTACCTCTATCTCCGCTTTCGCGATGCTCGCTCCCTTCTCTGGTTCCTGGGCTTCTTATTCTCCCTCGTTGCCATGGTCTTGCTCTACACCATGAATGGCTACCCGGGCGCTGGTTCCCCGTGGCTGGTGGCTTCCGGTCAAACCTTCATTCAGTTGAGCGCGGCCATGTTTCTGGGCTCGCTGTCTCCGCTGCGCTTCCGCATCGGACGCTTTCACGTGCTCTTTGTCGTCCCGTATGCCGCTTTTCTTGTCCTCTATTCCATTCTTCTTTACGGCGTCTTCGGCGGAATCCAGCCTCGCGGCCCAGCTTCTCTGCTCTTCCCGGCTCTACTCGGCATGAGCTTCGGTGTTGGAGTCTTCTGGGGAATGACGAAGGGCACAGTGCCCATCTGGCTTGGGGTTTCGTTCAGCGCCGTCCTCGGCACCTTTGCCATCTGGGTCTGTTGCCTGCTCGGAGCTGGCTCAGGCCTCACCTTTGTCGAGTGCGCCAACCTCCAGTTGGCGGCCGTGTTGCTCGTCTTCGTCTTTCGCCGCTTCTCTCCCGGCGTCTTCCTCAGCGTGCTCGGCTTCCTTGCCTGGTCGCTCTCCAGCGTGCGGCTTCTTCCTGTGATTGGCCACCATGCGCCGTTCGACCTCAACCTCACGCGCGTGATTGTCATGGCCAAGGTAGTCGCCGCGGTCGGCATGATCGTGCTCGCCCTTGAGGACGAGTTGAGAAGCAACAAAGCAGCGCAGCAACGCGAGCGCAGCGCCCGCCGCCAGCTTGAGGCGTACGCCAATCTTATGCTTACCCGCCGCAGGGTCGAAGACTTCGACCGCCAGGGCGCTGATATCTGTGACACGGTCGTCAGGAACAGTTGCTTCACCCAGGCCGCGTTGCTGCTTGAAAGCGGCGGGCGGTACCGGTTGGCGGGATGCGCGGGGTTGGAGCTTGCCATCGCCAGGCCGCTCGGTCAACTGGCAAGTCGAATTCCTGTTGAAGGTTTTCTCGTGCCCGGTTCGGCTCCGGTCGCCGTCACAAACAGCCAAACGGTCCGCCTCGATCTCACGCCCTGGCTCATCCCCGGCGACGACCTCAAGCGCCTCCGCTTCACCTCCGTATTGGCCGTTCCCATGATGGGCCGCTCCGCCGTCGATGGAGTTCTCTTGCTTAAAGGAATGCGAGCCGAAGACGGGCGCATCCTTGACCCTGCCGCCGATGCGCCCAGTCTCGACGACTTGCTCCCCATCGAGATGCTCGCTGCCCGCCTGCAGGCCACGCGCAGCCAAACCATGCTCTTTGAAAAGCTCATCGACTCGGAAAGATTCGCCGGTCTCGGCCAGTTAGCCGGCAACGTCACCCAGCAGTTAAACAGTCCGCTCACGGTCATCCTCGGCTTTGCCTCTCTGCTTCAGGAATCGGAATCGCTTGATGCTCAGGATCGCAAGGCCATCGAGTCCATCGTGAACGAAGCACGCAGCATCCGTTCCACGCTCGAAAGCCTCTCCCGCGTCTCGCACGCTCACTCTGACCAGCCTGCCGCCATCTCTGTCTCTGAGCTGCTGGCCGACATGGAGCAGCTCTATCGTCCCGAATTCCTGCAGCGCTCCATCGAGTTCCAGGTCAACGTCGCGCCCGGGATGCCCAGGATCCTCTGTGGTGCGCAGCAGTTGCGTCAAGCCCTCCTGCATTGCCTGCAATACGCCATCGGTGCAGTGGAGCGCGAAAACCCCGCTCGGGCCCTCAGGGAGGCAAAAACTATTCGCCTTGAAGCTGCCCGCGAGGGCAGCCTCGTGCACATCTCCGTCACTCACTCCGGGCCGGGCTTCCTCAACCCTGAGCGCGCTTTCGATCCTTTTGTTCCCGCCCGGGCCGGCGGCGAAATAGCCGGAATGGGCCTCAGCCTCTGCGCCACCATTCTGCGCGACCAGAACGGCCGCGCATCTGCCGTGAATCTTCAGCCACGCGGCGCGGCCATCATCCTGGAGTTGCAGGCGGCGTAATGGGCTCCTCAGCCTCGCGGATTCTATTCCTGGCTTTGCTGGCCGGCGGCGCGGCCATCGCTTCTGCCGCCCACCCAAAGGCTCGCTCCGTCGAGCCCCTTGACGCCTTCTTCCACATTGGGGCTTCCGGCACCATCGAGGCGAGCCTCGATCCGCCCATCCAGGGCGTCCTGCGCATCATCGTACGGGCCAGGGCATCCGCAGGCCGGCCTCAGCAAGGTGGCTCCGCTGGCGCCCGCCCGCCCCAAAGCGAGCGCCAGTCTTTTATCCTCGAAGTCACTCAATGGGACCGGCCCGTTCCCTTCCGGCTTGTCAGCCAGAGCGGCCGTCATAATCTGTTCGGAGGCCGGCCCTCTTTGCTTGTCGCCGATATTGACGTCAACGACCTCACGCCGGGCGTGCCGGTTCGCGTCTGCGTTCACTCCAATCTCCCAGCCTCGTCGAATTTTGATCCACCCGATTTCGAAGCTCGCGCCTACCGGGTCGTCTACTGACCGAGTCCCCGCGACCTCTTCGCCGATACTTCACTACCCCGTAAAATGGAATTGGATGGCTTTCACTGAGCAATACGATGTCGTTGTCGTCGGCGCCGGTCACGCCGGTTGCGAGGCCGCCATGGCTGCCGCGCGCATGGGCCTCAAGACCGCGCTCATCACCATGAACCTCGACCTCATCGCCCAGATGAGCTGCAACCCCGCCATCGGCGGCGTCGCCAAGGGCCATCTCGTTCGCGAAGTTGATGCTCTCGGCGGCATTATGGGAGAAGTTGCCGACGCTGTCGGCATCCAGTTCCGCCTCCTCAACGCCTCCCGCGGCCCCGCCGTCTGGAGCCCGCGCGCCCAGTGCGACAAGCAGCTCTACCGCGTCAAAATGCGCGAGGTCCTCGAATCCCAACCCGGCCTTCACATCCGCCAGGCTGAAGTCGTCGACTTCGTCATCGAGGAATCTGCCTACCCTGCAGAACCGGGTGCCCCATGTCCCTATTCTGGGACATGGGAAGGGAACTCGACCGACCAAATCGCAGAACTGCCCCGCCCCGCGCGCCCCCATCGTCGCGTTCTCGGCCTCAAGCTTCGCGACGGCCGCCAGCTCCTCGCCGGAGCCACGATCATCACCACTGGAACCTTCCTCAACGGCCTCATCCATTGCGGCGAAGAACGCTACCCTGCCGGCCGCAGCGGTGAGCCCGCCAGCGTCTTGCTCGGCGAAGCCCTCCGCAACCTCGGCCTCCGCACCTGCCGCCTCAAGACTGGCACGCCGCCGCGCCTCGACGGTCGCACCATCCGCTGGGACGCCTTCGAGGAACAGCCCGGCGACGCCGATCCCACGCCTTTCAGCTTCCGGACGAAGAAAATCGTTCAGCCGCAGGTCTCCTGCCACATCGCCTTCACCACGCCGGAGACCCTCCGCCTCATCCGCGAGAACGTCCATCGCTCGGCCATGTACTCCGGCCGCATTCAGGGCATCGGTCCGCGCTACTGCCCCTCCATCGAGGACAAAATCGTCAAATTCCCCGACAAGACCCAGCACCAATTCTTCCTCGAGCCCGAGGGCCTCAATACCCACGAGGTCTACATCAACGGCATGGCCACCTCGCTGCCTATGGAAGTCCAGTGGCAGATGGTCCACTCCATCCCCGGCCTCGATCAGGCCGAGATGCTGCGTCCTGGCTACGCCATCGAGTACGACTCCGTCGACGCCACCGAGCTCGACCGCACCCTCCGCGTCAAGTGCATGACGGGCCTTTACCTCGCCGGCCAGATCAACGGAACCAGCGGCTATGAAGAAGCTGCCTGCCAGGGCATCATGGCCGGCATCAACGCCGCGCTCTGGCTCAAGGGTGAGCCGCCCTTCACCATGGACCGGACTGAGGGATATACGGGAATCCTTATCGACGATCTCATCTCAAAAGGAACGAACGAACCCTACCGCATGTTCACCTCGCGCGCCGAGTTCCGCCTTCACCTGCGCATCGATAACGCCGACCGCCGCCTCACTCCATACGGCCGCCGCCTCGGCCTCATCGACGATGAGGCCTGGGCCGAATACGAGCAGAAGCAGGCGCGCATGTCCGCCCTCGATCGCCTTCTCACGACCGGCAAGGTCGATCCTGAAAAGCTCCAGCGCGCCGGCTTTGCAGAACTCCCAGCCACGGCCGGCCTCACCTGGGCCCAGCTCCTCAAGCGCCCCGAAGTCACCATCGAGCCGCTTCTTTCCGCCCTGCGCGACGACCTCGCTTGCAATCCGCTCCTCGCCGAATTCATCGCCGATCCCGTGCAAAATCCCAAAGAACTGGGTGCCCCATCCTATGCGGAGTCTTCCGAAGGACAGACTCCGCATAGGGTGGGAAAGCAGGAAGTTGACCCCGCCATCGCCCGCGCCATGCACCGCAACGAAGCCCGCGCCGTCGAAACCGAAATCAAGTTCGCCGGCTACCTCAAGCAGCAGAAGAAGTCCATCGCCCGCCTCAAGGCCGCCGAGTCCGTCTCGATCCCCGGCTGGCTCGAGTACGGCGCCATCAGCGGTCTCTCCCGCGAGATGTGCGAAACACTTGAGCGCATCCGCCCTATGACCATCGGCCAGGCCAGCCGCATTCCCGGCGTCACCCCTGCCGCCCTCACGCTGGTCCACGTGTCAATTAAGTTGCAGGGCAAACTACAAAGCAAGCGCCAGGACGCCGAGCGCAATGCGCCCGCTGACTCGCCGATTCTCTGACTCGCTGCCGCCCCGCGCGCGTATCCTATTCCGTGATGAATCTCGACGCCATTCAATCAGCTCTCCGCGAAGCCGCGCTTGACGGCTGGCTCTTTTACGACCACCACCACCGCGACCCCATCGCCGCGCACATCCTCTCGCTCGACCCCAACGCCCACATCACGCGCCGCTGGTACTACTTCATTCCCGCCGCGGGCGAGCCACGCAAGCTCGTCCACCGCATCGAGCAGGGCCGCCTCGACGCGCTGCCCGGCGCTAAAACTCAGTACTCAAGCTGGCAGGAATTGCACTTGGGGCTGGAGAATCTCCTCCAAAACCAGAAAAGAATCGCCATGCAGTACTCGCCCAACAACGACATCATGTACGTCTCCATGGTCGATGCCGGCACCGTCGAATTCCTCCGCGGCCTGGGCAAGGAAATCGTGACCTCCGCCGATCTGGTCAGCCAGTTTGAAGCCGTCCTCACCGCGGATCAGATCTTCGAGCCACTCCGCCGCGCAGCGCGCCATCGACCTCATCCTCGTCGGAGCATGGGCTGAGATCGCCCGCTGTCTGCGCCCGCCCTCAGGTGGTGCTGGCCGCACGGGCGATCTTTCGGAATACGATCTCGTCGTTTGGCTTCAGGAAGCGATGCGCCGCGAAGGCCTCGTCTGGGAAAACGGTCCCGACGTCAGCGTCAACGCGAACACCTCCGACTCGCACTACGAGCCCACCGCCGATCACGCCGCGCCCATCCGCGAAGGCGACTTCCTTCTCATCGATATCTGGGGCCGACTCGACTCGCCCTCAAGCATCTTCTACGACGTCACATGGACGGGCGTTGTGGGCCGCGAGCCTTCAAAGAAAGAGCAGCTCGTTTTCGATACCGTCCGCCGCGCTCGCGATGCCGCCATCGCTGCTGTCGAGCAGGCTTTCGCCCAGAACCGGCCCATTCGCGGGTTCGAAGCCGACGATGCCGCCCGCTCCGTCATCCGCGACGCGGGCTTCGCCGAGTTCTTCACCCACCGCACCGGCCACAACATCACGCACGAAATTCACGGGTCAGGAGCACATCTGGATAACCTCGAAACGCACGACGTGCGCCTCATCCTGCCCCACACCTGTTTCTCCGTCGAGCCAGGCATCTACCTGCCCGAGTTCGGCGTGCGCAGCGAGATCAACATGCTCACCGCCCCCGGCAAAGCCTGGGTCACCGGCCGCATCCAGCAGGAGCTCGTGCGTATTTAATCCAGTGCAAACTTTGAGTGATGGATATGAGCGAGCCTAGTCGATTTGACGAAGCGATTTCACAAGCTTGGCAGAAGGCGCAGATCGATCTCGGAATCCGAGCAGTGGCGCCATTCGAAATCAACATCGAAGGCCGCAAAGCTGTTGTCGAGGCGTTCATCCCCGATTTCGGAGGACCCAATGGAGCTCTCGCGCTGACCAACGAGACAGCGCATCACAGAAAAGTATTGGCGAGCATGGGATACTTCGCTTCGATTCTATTTCCGCCGTATCGGTCTTATGCCCGAGAGCGATTCATCGACACTCTTAACGACTGGCAATGGTTTGGGCGCTCCAAAGAAAGGCCTGCTTGGTACACCGGAAAACCCTGGTCGTAATGCGAGTACGGCTTCGTTCTAGGGCCTGTTAACACTACCTGGGATGGCGGCGACGGGAGCCGATTTTCCCCAGGTCGCGGAGCGCGGAGCGAACTGTAGCCGGCCTACTGGAGCGACAAGCGACAAAGAGATGGGGGAAATCGGCCCCGTCCCTTCGGGTTGCGGCGAAAAACCGCTCATACTTCGTTGTCGTCCTAGGCGGTGGACCCGCCACAGCCGTCGTCCTCCGCCTCGTCTGAGCGGTTTTTCACTCGCAACGCCGTCCACTCCAGGTAGTGTTAACAGGCCCTAGCTTCGCTAACGCCGGTCATCCCAACCTCCATCTTGTATAGTCAAAAAGGAATGGCCACCACCCCAACCAAGCCCGCCGCGGCAAAAACTTCAAGCCAAGGATTCGTCTACCTTCCCCTCATCGCCGGATGGCTCGTCCCCGGCGCCGGCCATTTCCTGCTCGGCAAATGGATTCGCGGCACGCTTCTCGCCGTCTCCATCATCGCCATGTTCGCGCTGGGCCTTGCCATGCAGGGCAAGCTCTACACCAGCGCGCAGGACATTCTCGATATTCTCGGCGTCGCTGGCGACCTCGGAGCCGGCCTCCTCTACTTTTTGAGCCGCACGCTCGGCTTGGGCGGCCAGCCGGTGCAGACCACCGTCGCCGACTACGGCACCAAATTCATTGTCGTCGCCGGCCTCCTCAACATCATCGCCGCCGTCGACGCGCACAACCTGCGCACCGGGAGAAAGTCGTAGTGCTTCATCCCTCCCACTTCGCCGCGGTGCTGCTCTTCGCCCTCTTCGCCTCGACCGTCTTCGGCATCACCATGCGCGACACCCCGCGCAAGATGTTCCGCTACGGCGCCTACTGCTTCGTCCTCTTCGTCGGATCGGTCATCGTCTTCAGTTGGGTCATGTTCCTTATCGCCCGGTAGGCTTCGCCCGGTTTTCCAGTCCAAAACCAGGGAAAAAACAAAAAATGCCGCCGTCCTTTCGGAACGGCGGCACAGGTTTCGGCGGGAGTCGCCGAAAAATCGCGGTTGCCCCACAGGGCTCCTGGTATAGCCAACACCGCTGTTAGGCAAAAGTTGCGCCTCACATGCCGTTTCCCGTCCAACACCCCAGTCCATCGCTGCCCCAACCTTCCCGCCGTCCCTCGTCCCCACGTTCCGGGCCTGCCCTGAGCGTGACGATGCATCACGGTTCCCTCGTTCCCTTGGTCCCCTGGTCCCTGTCTTCTCTATAATCGCCCCATGCGTTTCCTCGCCGATTCGCGGCATCGATCCATCGCCACGCTCGCAGCCGGCGCGCTCTTCGTCTTTGTCTTGTTGGGAACGCTGCAATGGTTCAATACCTCCAACGTAGATTTCCTCAACCCGGAAACGTACGCGCAGACCATCGCCCTCACTGCCCTTGAGGTTCTGCTCTTCCTGCTATTGCTCCTGTTGCTCGTCCTGCTCTTTCGCACCGTCCTCAAGGTCTATGTGGGGCAGGGCAGCAGCGGCGTAGGCGCGCGGCTGCGCTCTCGCATGGTGATTGGCGCCGTCATCATCACCCTCATGCCCGCCGCTCTCATGTTCCTGTTTAGTTATTTCCTGCTGAACCGTTCGCTGGAGCGGTGGTTCTCGCCGGACGCCTCGCAATTGCGCAATGACTCCACCAGCGTCGTGCAAGAGCTCGTGGAATACGTGGCCAGCAATGCCCGCAGCGAGGCGGAGTCGGTGGCGGAAAGCGGCGCGCTCGACCGTGACTCGCAAACGCTCCAGCAGATGCTGAATTCGCGCCGCCTCACCCTGCAGGGCGGTTTCCTGCTGGTCTACGACAACAACAAGCGGATGTTTGCCAGCTTCCAGGCGCCGCCCGAATCGAGTTCCATCTCCCTACGCACGTCCACGCCCGTGTCCGACTGGAAGGAAACTCCGCTTCGCGGGCCGCTCTCGACTGGCCTCCTCATCGCCGCGCAACGTAATGACAATCCGGTGGTTGATGTCGCGGGACAGGAAAACGCGGTCGGCATGGCCGTCACCCCTTCCGGCAAGATCGTGATCGCGGCCCTGCCTATGCCCAAAGGCCTTAACGAAACCACCGCCCGCATCCGTTCCGGCGCGGACGAGTATTTGCAGCTCTACCGCTCTCGCCGCGTCATTCGCACCACCTTGTCCCTCACACTCTTGCTGGTCACTGTCTTCGTCTTCTTTTCCAGCGTCTGGCTCGCGGTCTTCCTGTCCAAACAGATCACACGCCCGGTTGAAGCACTGGCCGACGCAATGGACGCCATCTCCGCGGGCAAGTATGAGCAGCGCGTTGGCGACGTTGCCACGGGTGAGATGGGCGATCTGGTGCTCTCCTTCAATCACATGGCTTCGGACCTGGAGACGAGCCGCCAATTGGCTCAGACTGCTCAAGCGCAACTCACCGCAGCCAATCTCGCTGTCGAGGAGCGCCGCCGCGAGTTGGAAACAATCGTCGATACGATCCCTTCCGGCGTCGTCACGCTCGATGGAGCCGGCGTTGTTCTTCAGTCAAACCGCGCCTTCGCAGCACTCCTGGGACTCAATGCGGATTCCTCTTTGGCCGGGAAGCGGATCGAATCGTTTCTGCCGCCTGAGTGCGCCGAAGACCTGGCCGGAGTCATCCGCCGCGCCAATCGCATGGGTGCTGCCTCCACCGAGTTGGAGTTCCAGGCCCGCAGGCGCACCCTCCACCTTTCCGTCACCAGCGCCCGCCTCGAACTCGGTCGCGGCCAAGCGGGGTCGGTCCTCGTTGTCGAAGACACCACCGAACTCCTCCGCGCTCAGCGGCAGCTTGCGTGGAAGGAAGTCGCCCAGCAGGTCGCGCATGAGATCAAGAACCCGCTCACTCCCATTGCCCTCAGCGCCGAACGTATCGGCAGGCATCTCGATCGCGGCCAACCCGAGTCGCCCAGCATCATCCGCAAGTGCACTGAGGTCATTCTCGGCTGCGTCGCTACCCTGCGCATGTTGGTGGACCAGTTCTCCGCACTGGCGCAGTTCCCCGCGCCGCAGCCCCGACCTTGCGACATGAATCAGATCGTCGAAGAAGCCCTCGCGCTCTTCGGCGGAAGGCTCGAAGGCATTACGGTGCAGCGCAATCTCGAGTCCGGCCTGCCTCCGGTCCTTGCCGATCCTGAGGCTATCCGCCGCGCTCTCGCTAACCTCATCGACAACGCCGCTGAAGCCATGCAGGGCAGCCTGCTGCGCGTTCTCGGCCTGCGCACCGCTCTCAGTGAAGACGGCGCAGCCGCTGAAGTCACCGTCTCCGACACCGGATCCGGGTTGAGCGACGAAATTCGCGAACGCCTGTTCCTGCCCTACTACTCGACCAAGCGCCGCGGCACGGGCCTGGGCCTCTCCATCGCCGCCAAAATCGTCCAGGAACACGGCGGCTCCATCAGCGCCGAAGCCAACATTCCCAAGGGCGCACGCTTTCTGCTGCGCCTGCCCCTGGTCGAACCGGCCGCATCGAACGCGCCCGCCGTGGCCGGCGCGGAGCCAGTGAAGGGCGTCGCCTCATGAATCACATCCTGGTAGTAGACGACGAAGCGGAAATACGGAGTTCTTTGGAAGAGATTCTGCGTGAGGAAGGCTACGGCGTTGCCACCGCGGCCGATGCCGGCGAAGCTATGGTATTGCTGCGGGACACGCCCTACGACGTGGTTCTGCTCGACATCTGGCTCCCTGGCCGCGACGGCCTCGATCTGCTCGCCGAGATCCGCGAGTTGACGCCCGAGATGCGGCCTGAAGTCGTCATCATCAGCGGCCACGGAACCATCGAAGCCGCCGTCAAGGCTACCAAGCTTGGCGCCTACGACTTTTTGGAGAAGCCGCTCTCGCTGGAACGCACCCTCATCGTCCTCAAAAATGCCGTCGATGCTCGCCGCCTGCGTACTGAGAATGAAGAATTCAAACGCCAGTTCAGCGCCACCGCCGTGCTCACCGGCGAAAGCGTGCCGCTCAAGGCCCTACGGCAGCAGATCAAGCTCATGGCCCCTACCAACGGCCGCGTGCTCATCTACGGAGAGTCAGGCACCGGCAAGGAGCTCATCGCGCGCTCCATCCACGCTGAAAGCCTGCGCCGCGACGGTGTCTTTGTCGAGCTCAACTGTGCCGCCATTCCTGAGGCGCACATCGAGGCCGAGCTCTTCGGCTATCGCCACGGCGCTCAGCCCGGTGGACCGCCAGAGCAGCGCGGCACCCTCGAACGCGCCGACGGCGGAACGCTCTACCTCGACGAAGTTGGCGACATGAGCCTCAAAACACAGGCCAAAGTCCTCAGCGCCCTCGACGATCAGATGTTCACTCCGGTGGGCGGCACGCAGCCGCTGCGCGTGGATGTGCGCCTCATCGCTTCCACCAACAAGGATCTCGAGGATGAGATCGCCAAAGGCAACTTCCGCGAGGATCTCTTCTACCGCCTCAACGTAGTGCCGTTCTTCGTGCCGCCGCTCCGCGAGCGCAAGCAGGATATTCCGCTCTTGGCCCGCGAATTCCTTCTCGAATTCGGCCGTCAGTACGGCCGCCCGCGCGTCGAGATCGGCGAAGAGGCTCTGGACGCCCTGGCGCAATATCACTGGCCCGGAAACGTGCGTGAGCTCAAGAACGTCATCGAGCGCGTTCTCATTCTCAATCCGCGCGTCCTGCGCATCGAGCGCAAGCATCTGCCGCCGCTCACGCACAAGGCGGGCGCACGCTCCACTGAGGAGTTCTCTAGCCTGCAGCAGGCGCGCGACGCGTACGAGCGCGACTATATTCTCAAGAAGATTGAAGAGGCCCACAACAACATCAGTCACGCAGCCGAGTTGCTGGGCCTCGAGCGCAGCCACCTCTACCGCAAGATGAAGGCGTTAGGAATCGCCGCTCGCGAGTAGCGGCGTGCCGGATGCTGGCTGGACTACCGGATTCTCTCGCCGGTCCCTCAAGTGAAAGCGTCTCTCCACTTTCTTGTCGCGGAGATCGGGTTTGCCCACGCGGCGGTCTGGCCTGCCCAGGCGCCGGTCCACCGGTTGACTCAGCGATGAAGGCGGAACCATTCGTCCGGGAGCGTGCAATGGTTGCGGTCTCCCGGCGTATTTTTGTTCAGCTCGGGCAAAGTTCATCTTCGGGGGCACATTGGTTGGTTCGGGTTCGGCAACAGGCGCCTCTCTGTGTTGCGCTCGTGCCAAATCTTCCACGCTCGATCCCGAACCGCTGGTCAGCAATTTGTGCAGGGTCGGAATATTCGCTCGCTGCGTCTCCACAAAGTCCACGCCATCCACTGAGAGCGTGTACTGCGCGTTATCCGCCTTGGTGACGTATCCCTTCTTCTGCAGATACCACAAGGTAAAGTCTAGATAGTCGCGCGGAAAACCCATCCGCTCTTCGATCTCGCCAAGCGGAACCTCGGGGAAGTTTGGATTGGTGCGCCGCCGGTAGTAAAGAACCGCCAATACCGCCAGCCGCCGGTTCAACTCGCCCTCGAGGGCATCCATGAAATCGATGGTCGTGGCAAGCGGTTGCGGTGGTGCCTTGGTCCGGGTCCGCGCCGCATCGTATTCCGCGCGCCGCCGCGGATCCGCCAATACGTCATAGGCAGCCTTGAGCAGGCGGAAGTTCTCTTCATGGCCTGTCTCGTTGTTGTCCGGGTGCAGCCGCGCCGCCAGGAATCGATAGACACGGTGGACCGTCTCGGCATCGGCGTTGGGGCTTATTTGGAGAAACTCATAGTAATCAACGGTCGGCGTGCCCATGATTCTCCCGTATCGTTCGTCCAGAGTCTAACCCGCGCCAGAATCAGCTTGCTATCCCGCATTGGTGGGAGTCTGTTCCAGCGGCATACCCATCAGCTTCAACGGCGTACACGTTCCAGGCGCCGCCCGATCGCCGCTAAGGCCTTCTTGACGATCCACTTGGAAGGATGCCAAGGCTCGGGCTCGTCTCCCATCCTTTGAGCCGTGCCGGGCAAAGAGGATAAAAAGCGCTCACCCCAACTCGCGCCGCTGACACGATCGAACAACCAAGTCCAAAAGCTGCTGCATGGTACGCTAACCCTCATGCCACCAGCGCTAAGGCCGGACTTAGAGACCCAATCCGCACCGCCTCCGCGCGATCGTCCCTGGCTATTCGCCTTCCTCATCGCGCCCGACGCGGTCATCTCCCTCGGCCTCGTGAGCGGCGCCATCACTTATCTCCTGCGCGATGAAGGCGTTGACCCCGCGCGCGCCGCAAGCATCGCCGCGCTGCTCTCTCTCCCTCATGCCATCTACTTCCTTTGGGGCCCGCTCACCGACTTCTGGATGCGCCGCCGCACCTGGCTCCTGCTTGCGGCCGCCGCCTCCGCTATCGCCTTGGTCGCCGCGTTCCATCAGCCCCAGCTTTCGTCCCCGTGGGCAGTCGGCCTCTTGTTTTTGAGCGCCTGCTTTGGCGTCTTCGTCGTCGCCGCTTGCGGCGGAATCCTCGGCACGCTGCACAGTGAGTTGAACCGCCGCCGCGCCGGCAGCTTCTACCAATCCGGCTCGCTCGCTTTCGGCGCCGTCGCAGTCTTTGTGCTGGTCACCTTCTCCGGCCGGCTCTCGCTGAGCTTCCTCGGCTGGATCGTCGCCGCGATGATCGTGTTGCCCTCGCTCGCCGCGCTGGCCGCGCCCGCCCAGCCATTAATCAGCGAGCAGACCGCGCGACACACTGTCGTTCGCATCTGGCATGAGTTCAAATCCACTTTTCTTCGTTGGGAAGCCATCCCCTACACATTGCTCATCGCTTCTCCATGCTGCAGCGGCGCAATGATCGGTCTGCTCACGCAGTTGGCCCGCGATTACCACGTCACCGGCCATCAGGTCGCGTGGATCAACGGCGCGGCCGGCGCTCTTCTCACTTCAGCGGGCGCGCTCGCCGCGTCACTTATTCCTATTCGCGTTCGGGCTTCCATTGCATTCCCACTCGCAGGCCTGGTCAACTCTGCCACACTCGCCATCTTTGCTCTCGGCCCTCTGCGCCCCGCTGTCTATTTCACGGGCACCGTTCTTTTTCTCTTCACCATCGGCGCCGGCTACGCCCTCTTCACCGGTGTCGCTCTTGAATTCCTCGGCGGTTCAGGCAAGAGCGGCAGCTCGCGCTATGCCATCATCAACTCCATCGGAAATCTTCCCGTCGCTTACATGACGTATCTCGACGGTCGCGGCTACGCGCTTTGGGGCCCCCGCGCCATGCCCGGCGCCGACGCCATCATCACCGCTGCCGGATGCCTGCTCCTGCTCGCGCACTTCGTCGTCAGCCGCCGTCGCAGATAGTCTGGGCTTGCTGCTGAATAGACCTTTGCCGTGAGATGCGCTCCGGCCCGCGCTTACTGGTCGCGCGGTTGCTTCAGGATCGGCCCGATCGACCCGGGATTGTCTCCCAGCCGTGGGTCCACGCGAAAATCCCACACCGATTCGCTGATGTCCGACGGAGAGAGAATCTCCACCAGCGCATATTCGCCGATCGTCAACGTCTGCAACGGTTCGAGCTTCATCCAGTGCTTGCCCGGCAGCACCTCCGCCCTGGTGGGAATCGTGTCCTCGTCCTGTGTCACTGTCCCGGTAGGGCCAACGTGGATGGCGCCCACGATGCGCACCGCCTGCCGCTCGTCCACGCGCACAATCGCGAACCCCGACTGCGCTGAATGTGCACCGTGCTTTCCGCCGTTCACCGCTTTGACTCCGCTCGTATCAATAGTCAGCGGGTGCGACAGCACCGGCTCGTTTCCCTCTTCCACCCCGAGCGAAAGATAAATCGCCGGATCGTTCACATGCAGGTGCACCTTCGCGTGCGCGCCCTCCAGCTCCAGATTCGCTCGCTGCGTCGCCAGCGGATTCAGCACGGCGATTCCCTTTCGGTTCTTCGTGTTCAGTGTCAGATCGGTCGGAGTCAGCTCCACCAATTCGGGAGTTCCCTGAAACGTGTCCAGCACAAACACGCCCTCCTCGTCGGGCAGCTCCAGTCCCGAGGCCACCATCGGCATGCGCGCCTTTTCGTCGTCGCGCTCCTCGGACTCCTCCTTGTCGATATCGGCTGCCTCTTTCATCGCTGGCGAAGAATCCTCTTCCACCAGCTCGGCATGTTCCTTCGCCCACTTGTTCGTCGCGTCCCAGTCCACCAGGTCCTTAGGCAGTTCCTCCCACTCTCCGCGCTCCTGCGACAGATAGCGCACCCGGTCGCCCACAATCTGATAATCGCGCACCAATTGATAGGAGCCGTCCTTCAGGATCAGCCGCAGGTTTCTCCCTGTGCCTGGAATGGCAGGCTTCAGTGGCATCGGCTTGGAGCTTTGGCCGCCCGCGTTCTGCGCGGGCTGGCTCGGCGCAGATTGGATCGTTACGCTCTGCGGGTCACTTTGCGCAGCGTGAGCCATCAACGCCAGCAGGAGAATAGCCAGCGAAAGCGCCGGCACGCGCCCTATTCGCCGAACTAGCAGAAAACAAACCATGGCAACTCAGTTTAGACGCTCGCGCCCAGTCGGCGTTGGCCCGCTCGTCGCACCGAAATCGTAACTTAATTGCAACCTCTCCAGGCCCAAAGCGTCCAAATTGAAGCGTGCTTTCTGTAGAATAGAACCTGAAGGTTTCATCGATTGACGGGACTTAAGACAATTCTCCGCGGCAAGCGCGGAGCCCAGAGCGGCTTTGTGCCCGGCTTTTTGCCGGCCGTGGCGATCGTCTGTCTGGTCCTGCTGGCGATGCTGGCCGTCGCTCAGGCGACGCACCTTCACTCGAACGAGACCGACGCGGATCACTGCCAGCTCTGCATCGTCATGCACACGGTAGTGCCCGTTGCCGCTGCTGCGGCCGTCATTATCATCGTGCAGTTGGGAGCTACCACTCCCCAGGCCGAACCCATCGTCATTGCCCGCCAGCGGCAAATTCGCCTCTTCATTCGCCCCCCTCCAGTCTCCAGCTAGAGCATCTTTCCGTTTTCGTTTGAGGCCCTCGCATCGACCCATTGCTTTACTGATAGGGCGATGCTTGGCCGCATCCGCACAAACTGATCTTGAAGCGGACTGATGCTCCTCCAATGCACTGAGGACGCCGCGGCGGTATGACCCGCGGCTCGCGTTTTTCATCTTTCAGCCATTGTTCAGGAGATTTTGCCATGACGTTACAACGCGGCTCGATTGCCCGCCTTCTTCCCCTCCTCGCCCTCGCCTTCGCGGCGCTCTCAGCGCCCGCGCAAAGCGGCAACGCCGGCGCCGTGCGCGGCACCGTGACCGACCCATCCGGCGCCGTTGTTCCGAATGCGGCCGTCCGCCTCACCAATGTGGTGAGCGAATTCGACGAGACCACCTCCACCGACTCAGAGGGCCAGTTTGTGTTTCCCAATGTCCCCTTTAACCCTTACAAGATCGAAGTCTCTGCCAAAGGATTCGCCACTCTAGTCCAAGGCGTTGAGATCCGCTCCTCGGTGGGAGTCTCGGTCAAGCTGGTTTTGCAGATTTCCGGGGGTAGCCAGACGGTGACGGTCGAGTCCTCCGGCGACCTGATCGAAGACGACCCCACTTTTCACGTCGACGTCGACCGCGACCTTTTCAACCAGGTGCCTCTCGAAAGCGCATCCTCCACGCTTAGCTCGCTCGTAACGCTCACCACGCCCGGAGTCGCGGCGGACTCCAACGGCCTCTTTCACGGCCTCGGCGACCATGCCTCCAACTCCTTCTCTGTTGACGGCCAGCCCATCACCGACCAGCAAAGCAAAGTCTTTTCCAATCAGCTTCCCGCGAATTCCATTCAATCCATCGAGGTCATCAGCGGCGCGCCCCCGGCCGAATACGGCGGCAAAACCAGCCTGGTCATCGTGGCCACCACTCGATCTGGCCAGGGAGTCACCAAGCCCACGGGTGCTGCCTATGCTTCCTACGGGAGCTTCGGGTCGGCGACCGGGGGCTTCGATCTCTCTTATGGCGGAAAGAGCTGGGGCAACTTTGTTGAGGCTGACGGCCTCAATACTGGCCGCTTCCTCGATCCCCCGGAATTCACTGTCTTCCACGACAAGGGCAACGAGGAGAATGTCTTCGATCGCATCGATTACAGCTTTTCGCAGGCCGATTCGGTTCACCTCGACCTGAACTACAGCCGTTCCTGGTTTCAGACGCCGAATTCTTACGACAACCTCAACGTGCAAAACGTGCAAATCACCGGCCCAAACAGCGGCACGAGCGCGAACCCCAACTTCGTCAACGTAGGCGACACCAACCAGGGCTCCAAGATCAACACCTTTAACATCTCGCCCACCTACACGCGCATCATCAACAGCAATTCGGTCTTCAACCTGGGCGCATTTGCGCGGAAAGACCTCTACGGCTACTACCCCAGCTTCAATCCTCTCGCCGACCTGGGGCCCTCGAACCTGCAAACCTCATCCATCTCCCAGTACCGCACGCTCACCAATACAGGTCTTCACGCGGACTATTCCTACGTCAAAGGAGTCAACAACCTTAAGATTGGCGCGCAATACGAGCAGACCTTCCTGCGCGAGCACGACAACCTGGGAATTGTAGACAACACCTATAATTCGCCCTGCGCCGATGCTGATGGAAACCCCCTGCCGGGGTACGCCATTCAGGAAGATTGCGACGGCGAAACGTCGTTCCCAAATGGCAATTATCTCCCGGTTCTGGCGCCCTACGACCTCACCCGCGGCGGCAGCGAGTACCCCTACTTTGGCCACACCGACGTGAAGGAACTGGCCGTTTACATTGAAGACGAGATCAAAGCCGGAAACTGGGACTTCAACCTGGGTCTCCGCGAAGACCTCTACAACGGCCTCACCAAAGCCAACCAGACCGAGCCTCGCGTGGGCGTTGCATACAACATCAAGCCAACCGGCACGGTGATGGCCGTCTCTTACGCGCGTACGCTGGAGACGCCCTTCAACGAAAACCTTGTTCTGTCCAGCAGCGGATGTTCCAATCCAGTTCTTTCACCGCTGCTCCTCTGCAATCCCGGCGTATCCGGAACCCTTGATCCAGGCTTCCGCAACGAGTTTCACGCCAGCTTGCAGCAGGCACTGGGCAAATACGCTGTCTTCGGCGGCGAGTACATCTGGAAGTACACCCACAACGCCTTCGACTTCAGCGTGCTCGGCAACACGCCCATCACGTTCCCCATCGACTGGCACAACTCCAAGATTCCCGGCTATGCGCTGCATGTGGAAGTTCCCCAAATCCATGGCATCAGCGCTTACACCGTCATGTCGTCGGTGGCCGCCCGCTTCTTTCCCCCGCAGTCGGCCGGTGCTGGAGCCGCCCCTGGCCAGGGCGGATTTCCCTTCCGCATCGATCACGATGAGAAGTACAACCAAACCACGCACCTGCAGTACACCGTCTCCCGCGATGGGCATTGGGTGAGTGGCCTCTGGGGTGGCTTCAACTGGCGCTACGATTCCGGCCTCGTTGCCGGTTCGGTGCCTTGCTACAACGTCACCGACCCAAACAGCTTGTGCAACCTGATCAATGGCGGAGCTTCCATCACGCTGCCCGGAGGCGTACCGGGGGTCGATCTCAGCGGCCTCACCGCGGACCAGCAATTCGAAGCTGGCCTTACCTGCGACGGCGTTGCGGCCACCATTGCCAATGGAGGCTTCACTTCGTGCGACGCGGCGGGATACACCTCCAAGCTGGTGCAGATTCCGGCCCCCGGCACGGAGAACGACGATCACAATCCTCCTCGCATCGCGCCGCGCAGCCTGTTTGATGTCACGCTTGGCAAGAACAACATCTTCAACAAGGAGCGCTTCAAGACCGATCTCGACCTGACGGCGATCAACGTAACCAACAAGTACGCGCTCTACAACTTCCTCTCCACCTTCAGCGGCACGCACTACGTCACTCCGCGCGCCATGACGGCGAAACTCACGTTCAACTTCTAATACGGATGACCGAAGGCATGATCGAGGGCGCACGTCGCGTCCTCGATAGGTTTTCGGATTCCTGAAAACCCGACAATGGAGGCACATTTCTCGAAATGCTCGCAAGTTCCAGAAACGCTGCCTTGGCCGTTCCTGTGCTGCTTCTTCTCTCGGGGCAGGCCTTCGCGCAATCGGCAGAGAAGGAACCTACCGCCATTCTGGAGCTGGGCGCAGAGGCAAGCCACGGCCTGAACGGTGGCGGATCGGCAGGAGGGCCATCGCTCGCCGTTGAAGTCACGCCGATCAAAGAATGGCTTGAGCTTGAAGCCGGCGTCACTCCGCTCTTGAGCGCGCAAGCGACGGAGTGGGACACCGATTTGCTTTTCAAAAAGCCGTGGACACTCTCACGCAAGGCAGAGTTTATGGCCGGCATCGGTCCGGAGTGGGTGCACACAAGGAAGGCCGGAGCAGGTGTGAATGCGCTGGCCGGGGAAGCGGCGTTGGACTTTATGTTCTGGCCGGCGCGAAGACACAAATTCGGCTGGTATCTCGAGCCCGCCTACGATCACGGCTTCGTGTACGCGCACGACCAGTCGTTGGGAATAACCGGCGGGCTTCTGATCGCAATCCCCTGAAGGCGTGGAACGCCAACGATCCAGCTACGACACGCTGTCAACCGCCCTCAAATACGCCTGATAAATCTCATCCCCAAAACACGCAAACACGACCCTCTGAATCGCATCGCTCGAAATCAGCTCCGCCACTGTCTCACTCACCGCGATCTTCACTGCGCGCTCCACCGGGAACCGGTACACCCCGCAGCTGATCGCGGGAAACGCCAGCGAGCGGATTCCATTCTCCCGCGCAATCCTGAACACCGACTGGTAGCAGTTCCTCAGCAGCTCCGGCTCGCCGCGCTCTCCCCCGCTCCACACTGGCCCCACGGTGTGAATCACGAACTTCGCTGGCAGCCTGTAGCCCTTCGTCAGCCTGGCCTCACCCGTCGGGCAACCGCCAATCTGATAGCACTCGTCAAACAGCTCCGGCCCCGCCGCGCGATGTATTGCCCCATCCACTCCGCCTCCGCCGAGCAAAGACTCGTTGGCGGCGTTCACAATCGCGTCCACCGCCAGCGTCGTAATGTCGGTCTTCACCACCTCGATCTTCCTCGTCATCGCAGCCTGTTCCCGAGAGCATCGTAAACCCGTCGGCCCCTCGCCCCAACTACCAACCGCAACACCCTCATTCCAGTGTCGTTACTCAAGACGTTACCCTGTTTATCATCAACCCCGTCAAATTTCCCCTTTCGCCGCACCCCGAATGTCTGCCATACTTGTATGTGCCCACCAGGTACGGCCAATCGCAAAAAACCAATCATGAGGTTGCATCGATGTCGGCAAAGTATGTCTTTGTGACGGGTGGAGTTGTGTCCAGTTTAGGCAAAGGTCTCGCGGCGGCCTCCATCGGCTGCCTGCTTGAGAGCCGCGGCCTCCGCGTCAACCTGATGAAGTTTGACCCCTACCTTAATGTCGATCCCGGCACCATGTCGCCCTTCCAGCACGGCGAGGTCTTTGTCACCGACGACGGCGCTGAAACCGACCTCGATCTCGGCCATTACGAGCGCTTTACCCACGCGCCCCTCTCCCGCGACAACAACTACACCACCGGCCGCATCTACGAGCAAATCATCCTCAAGGAGCGCCGCGGCGACTACCTCGGCAAGACAGTTCAGGTCATTCCCCATGTCACCAACGAAATCAAGAACGCCATGCGCAAAGTCGCCGCCAACGGCGCCGACGTTACCATCGTCGAAATCGGAGGCACCGTCGGCGACATCGAATCCCTCCCGTTCCTTGAAGCCATTCGCCAAATGCGCCAGGAGCTCGGCCGCGAGAACACCGTCTTTGTCCACCTCACGCTCGTTCCCTGGATCGCCGCCGCGCAGGAGCTCAAAACCAAGCCCACACAGCACTCCGTCAAGGAGCTGCTCTCCATCGGAATTCAGGCTGACATTCTCCTCTGCCGCTCTGATCGCGCCCTGAGCCGCGACATCAAGCAGAAGATCGCCGCCTTCTGCAACGTCGAAGAAAAGGCCGTCATCGGCGCCAAGACCGTGCCCTTCATCTACGAAGTCCCGATCGGCTTTGCTGACGAGGGCGTCGACTCGCTCATCCTGAAATACCTCCACAAGGAAACGCCAGAGGCCGACATCACCCGTTGGCGCGAGCTGGTCGAGCGCTGCTACCACCCCAAGGACGAAGTCTCTATCGCCATCGTGGGCAAATACGTCGAGTACGAAGACAGCTACAAGTCCCTCAAGGAAGCGCTCACTCACGGCGCCATCTCGCAGAATCTGAAACTGAAAGTTCACTGGATCGAGGCCGAAGGCCTGGAGTCCTCCGGCCCTGACGACCGCAGCTACGAATCGCAGCTCGAGGGCTACGACGGCATCCTCGTTCCCGGCGGCTTCGGCAAGCGCGGCATCGAAGGGATGTTGAATGCCATCCGCTACGCGCGCGAGAAAAACGTGCCCTTTTTCGGCATCTGCCTCGGCATGCAAACCGCCTGCATCGAGTTCGCGCGCAACGTCTGCGGCCTCAAAGACGCCAACTCCAGCGAGTTCGATCCCGCCACCGAGCACCGCATCATCTACAAGCTGCGCGAGCTGCTCGGCGTCGAGGAGATGGGCGGCACCATGCGCCTCGGCGCCTGGGCCTGCCAGCTCCAGCCCGACTCGCTTGCCTCCCGCGCCTACGGCGTCACTGAGATCAGCGAGCGCCACCGCCACCGCTACGAGTTCAACCGCGAGTACGAAGCCCTGCTCATCGGCGCCGGCCTGCGCATCTCGGGCGCCACTCCCGACCAAACCTACGTCGAGATCGTCGAAATCCCCGGCCACCCCTACTTCCTCGGCTGCCAGTTCCACCCCGAATTCAAATCCAAGCCCCTCGAGCCCCACCCGCTCTTCCGCGAGTTCATCACCGCCAGCTACAAACACCGCCTGCATCGCTCGCAAATCGAGTCGATAGCGAGCCAGGTCGTTCAGTAAAACTGCGGATAAAGTTGCTGGTTCTTCTCGAAATGGTCGAACGGCGATACATTCGGTCACGCTCCGGCCCGGAAGATAGCCACGCGCAGATCGCTGCGGTCCAACGAGATGATGCACGTACAGCTAAGTGAGCAGCACCGCCTCCTTTACCCTCGCGGGCGCATCAGGCGAGTGAACTCGGTGATGCAGCGCCAGCCACACCCTGACCTCAGGGAAACCCGATGAGCTCGTCGTTCGTCTCGTGATCGATTCCAATCGACTCGGGCTCGGCGGATGGAACCTTCGGCGACTCCGATCCCTTGCGAGCCGTCTGCTTGGTCAGCAGGACCGTCTCCAGCCCCTCAAGAATCAGCTCCCTCACCGTACCCCCGCGCTCGGCAGCCATCACCTTAACCGACCGATAGACCTCATTCGGTATGTCGACAGTCGTACGCATAAATACATATTAGCATATTTATTGATTTATGCACATGGTTGCAAATTCCCTTAAATTAATAACGTTTTCGCCTGAAGGAACCTTTCGAACGCCCCTCGCCGCCCTTCCAATCCTCATGGCTCCACAATCCGGTCTGCCAGGTCCGGCGCCACCATTTGAAAATGCCGCGCATTCCAAGTGTAAATCCGATCCGCGTTCACCTTTCGGGCGCAGGTCAGCAGCAGAGCATCGTAAATAATCCCGCCCAGCAATCCCAGGCCTGCGATTCCGCGCGCCGTGTCCCGGACCTCGTCAGCGGTTAGGTCCACGCAGCGGAACTTCGCGCGGAATTCATCGACCACCAGCATGGCTTGGTCCGGGCGGAAACGGTTCGGCGGGCGCATACCCGTCAGGCTGGCGTAAACCTCGGCCAAGGTGTGCGCCGCGCAAGTGGCGTTCTCGGGGCGGCATTTCCGTACCAGATCGTCACTGGCTGCATGACGCAGGTCTGCTGTGCGCACCGCGGCAACCAGAACCGACGTATCGAGGAAGACGGTCACTCCAATCCGCTTCCTTCCATAATCCTCTTGTGGCGGTCTTCATATCCCTGCTCGATTACTTCGTTCACATCCTCGGGCGAAATCGGCGGCCCGCCTACCATCACCAGCAGTCCGTCTCGCATCTCCAGCCTCGGCTCCGGGAAATCCTGCTCAAGCACGATCCTGTCCCCGGTGCACTCCACCTTCAGTCGCGTACCCGGCGCCAGGCGCAGGGCGTCGCGAAACTTCTTCGGCACTACAATCCGGCCTGCTCGGTCGATCTCCACAATGGCATTCATAATGGCATTTTACCATACAATATGGTAATGATGCTATCTCTTTGAATATTAGCTTATTACAGCGTCTAATCACGATTCGCCTTGGACCATTCGACTTCTATCCAGTCCTCTTCAGCAGATTTTCTTGAAAGATTCTTCCCCCATCCAGGCCCCTTCAAGCGATTCTCCCCGCAATCTCGTCTACATCCAACGGAGCGCCCTTTTTCGAGCCAAAATTCGATGAATAAACACGTCTTCCACAGCCTCGCGGAGAACCGTTTCCCTGGCCACCCGCGTCTCATGGACCAGTCCGGTACGGCGGTGCAAAATCCACTCTCCGGGTTATTGACAATGATTTCGCACCGGGCCTATCGTGTCTAAGTTTTTGGGTCAAGAAGAAAGGAAATCGAGATGGTCGCCTACTTCCAGCTACAGCCCGCTGAAGCGGAACTGCAAGAGTTGGCAGAGCAGTACTGGCAAACCGCCGGCGAGAAGGAGCATGAGCTCGAAAAAGCTGCCTTCGACGCCGGAGAAGCCATTCGCAATGGAGATTATTCGCTTGCCAATCTGGAAGCGATCGTGCGCTGGAAGTCCGAGCGCGCGGTGCAGGTTCTGATCGGAAACAGCAATGAGAAGATCCGGCGCGCGCTGGCCGTTGCCGCTTCGCCCGAGTCTTCTACTGAAGCTGCCGTCAAGGCGCTGCTTGAGCTGCACGGCATCGACATCGCCCTGGCCTCGGCCGTTCTGGCCGCGATCTTCCCGGAGCGCTACACGGTGCTGGACTATCGCACCCTCGAAGCGCTGGGCCACGCGCGTCACGACGTCCATTTCTACGAGGAGTATCTGGCCTTCTGCAACCGCCTCGCCGAAAGCAACATCGTCAAGCCGCAAAACGAACTCCCCGCTCCCACGCCTCTGCGCACGCTCGACCGCGCCCTCTGGGAGTGGTCGCGCAGCCACACCGAGTAACCGGGCCTGCATTCCGGATCATTGCCGCGTGCTCTCCCCTCCCGTCTTCGGATACGCGGAGAGTACGCGTGTACCTTCCCTCAGGTGTCCAATCACAGATCAAGGTTTTACTGACTCCTAACCCCTGATCCCTGACCCCTGTACAATTCCCCTCGTGAGCCATTCGTTCGAAATCGGGCCGGTCGAAGTGGGAGCGGGCCGGCTCTTCTTGATCGCCGGTCCCTGCGTCATCGAGTCCGAATCCCACGCCCGCTCCATCGCTGAAGCTGTCCAGCGCATCGCCGCCGACCTCGGCATTCCCTACATCTTTAAAGCCAGCTACGACAAGGCCAATCGCACCAGCGTCAAGAGCTTTCGCGGCCCCGGCCTCAAGGAAGGCACGCGCATCCTCGGCAAGATCGCCAAAGACACCGGCCTTCCCGTCCTCACTGACGTTCACGAGCCCGCCCACTGCGAGGTCGCCGCTGAGGCCGTCGACGTCCTGCAGATTCCCGCGTTCCTCTGCCGCCAGACCGATCTGCTCGTCGCCGCTGGCCGCACCGGCCGCGCCGTCAACATCAAGAAAGGCCAGTTCGTGGCGCCCTGGGACATGAGCCCATGGCGTCGAGAAGGTCCGCTCCACGGGCAACGAGCGCGTCTTCGTCACTGAACGCGGCTCATCGTTCGGCTACAACAACCTGGTCGTCGATTTCCGCTCCCTCGCCATCATCCGCAGCCTCGCGCCCGTTGTATTCGATGCCACTCACTCCGTACAGCAGCCCTCAGCAGCCAACGGCGTCAGCGGTGGCCAGCCCGAGTTCATTCCGTTGCTCGCTCGCGCCGCAGTGGCCGCCGGCATCGATGGCCTCTTCGTCGAAGTCCACGACGATCCGTCCAACGCCAAATCCGACGGCGCCAACGCCCTCGACCTCAAGCTCCTCAAGCCGCTGCTCAAGACGCTGCTGGCTATCCACGCCGCCGCGCTTTAAAGATTCACCGCCCCCCGCACCCCGCCTTCCCCTCGACCGTTTTTCCATCCAGCACAAAGCACGAGATCCCATTGATGTCCGTCCGTAAAGTCCGCACATGCGCCTCCTCGAGCTCTTCAAGCACTTCCTCGCGCGGATGCCCGTAACGATTGTGTAATCCGCACGAGATCACCGCCCATTGCGGTGCAACGCGCGCGAAAAACTCCGGCCGCGTCGACGTGATGCTGCCGTGATGTCCCACCTTCAGCAGCGTGCTTCCGAGCCCCGGCTCGGCCAGCATCGCCTGCTCGATCGGCGCCTCGGCGTCGCCCTCCAGCATCACTGAGGTCGCGCCGTAGCCCACGTGCAGCACCAGCGAGTCGTTGTTCGTCGGCTCCGGCCCCGGCTGATAATCGCGGAACGGCGCCAGCACGTTTACCTGCGTGCTTCCGAATGTGAACGCGTCGCCGGCACGAAAGCTCTTCACCCGCACGTGCAACGCCGCAGCCTCATCCAGCAGCGCGTTATACACTCCGAACCGCGGATTGTTGCCCACCCACAGCTCATCGGGATGGAAATTGCGAAGCACGGCGAACAATCCACTGATGTGATCGGAGTGCGCATGGCTCAGCGCCACCGCGTCCAGGTGCCGGATGCCGCGTGCCCACAGCGCCGGCGACACCACCTCCTCGCCGATATCGAAATCCTGTGGTGCCTGCCTCGGCCCACCGCCGAATCCTCCTCCATCCACCAGCAGCGTTTTTCCGTCCGGTGTAATCACCAGCAGCGAGTCGCCCTGACCCACGTCGATCGCTTCCATCAGCATTGCGCCCTTTGGCCGATCCACCGGCCGCGGCATCACCGCCGCCAGCGCCGCCAGCGCCAGCGCTGCCCACGCTCCGCGCCTCAGCCAGCGTTCCCCGCGGCCCAGGCTCTCGTGCGCCAGAACGATGGCCGCGCCCAGCAGCGCGCAGAACGCCGCCGATTGCCACAGAAGCGGATCGGGAATTCTGAAATCTCCGAGCGCCATCGAACCGAACAGATGCACCAACCCCACTCCAACGTGCATCACCAGCGCAACCACCATCGCCGGAACCACTGCCGCCGCCGGCCAAACAACCAGCAACAGCAGCGTGATCAGCGCTGCCGGCATGAGAACTGCAAGCAGCGGCAGGATCAGCAGATTCACCGGCAGCGCAAAAATTGTAATTCGATGGAAGTACACCGCCATCGGTAGCGTCATCGCCAGCTCCACCACGCACGAAACCACTACCAGCTCCACAACCCGGATCGCGAATCTCACACACCACGGAAACACGCGCCAGGCGATCAGGTTATTCCCGGCACGCTCCAGCCGTTCCGCCACCGTCCGCATCATCAATCGGAACTCTGCCAGTTTTGGCGCCAGCTTGATGTCCATCGCAACCAACTGCAGGTCGCGCATCGCGGCCGCATAGGGGTGGATCGTCCCCTGCAGCAGCGGAACCGCGACCCCGGCAATCGCAATCACCGCCAGCAGCGTCATCTGCAGGCTCGAGTCGAACAAACTGCGCGGGCTCACTACCAGCAAACACAGTGCGGCAAATCCAATGGTGTTCAGCGGGCTGCGTTCGCGATAAACCAGCCGGCCCAGCAGGTAAAGTGTCACCATCCACAACGAGCGCTGCACCGGTGTTGCAAATCCGGTGAAGAGCGCATATGCGAACGACGCCACGATGGTCAGGATCGTTGCCGGCACGCGCGGCATGTGCAGCCGCCGCGTGATCCAGAAGATGCATGCGGCCACAATCGCCAGGTGAAATCCTGAAACCACCAGCATGTGAAAAGAACCCGTGCGCTCGAACCCCACGCGCAGCGCATGGGTCAGATACGTGCGGTCGCCGGCTACCATCGCTGCCAGCATCGCGGCGTCGTCTTCGCTCAGCCGCAGCGGCGCGGGCAGCCAGCGCATCGCCGCGGGCAGCGCCAGCAGCCGCGTCGTCGAAGCGTGCTGCCAACCGCTCACTCTGCACGCCAAAAAAGCGCCGGGCGACCGCCCCAGGCGCTCCACGCGATCCGTCGCAACCGTTGCCGTCGAGGTAATTCCCTGGTTCAGCAGATAATCCGCGCGGCTCCATACGCCCGGATCGTGATACGTCTCTGGCCGCAGCAGCCGAACCACAGCCCGCACTCGCTCGCCGCACCGAAAAGCCTGCACGCCACCCTGCGCCTCCAACGGCCAGCGCACTGTCAGTCGCAAACCGCCCGCTACGGGCGTCTGCGCATCGCTCTCGTCGGTCACCACCTCAACCGTCGCCACGCGCACATCGATCCGCTGCGACGGCGCAGTCGCCATCGGCTCGTCCACATTTTGCTCGAGCTCGGTGCGCACGGGCCCCGCATCCACCACGGTCCCTTCCACAGTGCGCAACAACCCGTCAGAAAGCGCGGCCAGTTCCGGTGCGGGTGCCGGCTGCGGCTCCATCTCCCCGCACCACGCACCCAGCATCAACCACAAGACCGCCAGCGGCAGCCACGCAATTCGCTGTGTGCGTCCGCCGCGGGCGACCGCCGCGCAGCACAAGGCAGCAACAATCACCAGCAGGATCAGTACCAGTGAGGGCTGCAGCCATACCCGGCTCGCAACCACAATCCCTCCGGCGAACAACCACGCCGCATGAAACAACGGCACGGCTATCAGGCCGGGCGCCGGCTGCGCGGGGTTGGGGGAGTCCAATGCCATGGGGCCCAGAGTTGAAAAGTCAATTTGGCATCAAGCCTATCAGGAATTGAATCTCCAGGCATGTTACGGAAGGCCTTGATCTGTTATCGCCGTAACCGCACAACCGTCTCCAGGTGAAACGTCTGCGGAAACAGGTCTGCAAGCGTGATGCGCTCGATCGCATAGCCTGCACTCAAAAGCCCTCGCAGGTCGCGTGCCAGCGTCGCTGGGTCGCACGAAATGTACACCATCTCGGGCGCGTCAATCTGCGCCAGGAGTTCCGTCGTATCTTCGCCCAATCCCGTTCGCGGCGGATCCACGACGATCGCATCCGGCCGCTCGCCCCTCGCTGCTCCACGCAAAAACTCAAGCGTCGTTGCTTTCACCGCCGTCGCACTCGTCCCCTTCAAGTTCTCCTTCAGTGCCGCCATCGCTGCCGGCGCCGATTCCACCGCAACCACGCGCTCAGACCGTTCCGCAAGCTTCCGCGCGAACAACCCCACTCCCGCAAACAAATCCCACGCCTGCCCGCCGTGGTGGGCCAGCCCGCCGTCCAGCCCGCTCGTCACGCATTCCACGAGCTCGTCCACCAGCCAGCGGTTCACCTGGAAAAACGCGCCTTGATCCACGCGATACGCAAAGTCCGCCGCGCGCCCCTTCACGGTATAGAGCAGGGAACTCGCGCCCCACCGCGCCACGCTGCGCGCCGCCTGCCCCTTCCCGACTTCGACCACAAGCTCCACGCCCTTCGTTTCGGGAACACGCTCTTGAAGTCCTCGCGCAAAATCCTCAAACCAGTCCTTGCCGCTGCCCTCAACCGTCACGCTCGCCAGCAGCGCCGCCTCTTCCGCATCGCAAAACAGCGCAATCTCTGTCGGCCGTAGCCGCACCGGCAGTTCTCGCGCAATCTCTCCAGCCGCCATCGCAGCCCGCACCAGCAGAGGCGCTGCAATCGGACACTCCTCAATCCTGATCACCGCATGGGACCGCCGCCCGCGGTATCCCGCCCGTCCCTCCGCATCGAACGCCAGCCGGATCCGATTCCGGTACGCCCACGGCTCGCCCGCCAGCACGGCTATCTCTTCCGGCGCGCGAACGCCGCCCCGTTCCAGCGTCTCGCGCAAAACCTCCTGCTTGTAGCCGATCTGCGCTTTGTAGTCCGCGTGCTGATACTGGCAGCCGCCGCAAGTCCCAAAGTGCCTGCAAGCCGGCGCAACCCGCTCCCCGGCGGCCGCAACAATCTCCTCTACCTCGGCCGTCGCATACCCGCGCTTCTCCTCAACCACGCGTACGCGCGCCTGCTCGCCTTTGAGCGCGAGCGGCACAAACACGGCTTTGCCTTCCAGCCGCGCCAGAAACGCCCCGCCATAAACCGGCTTTTCAATTTGAACGAGCTGCGGCGCCGCAGCAATTCGCGCGGAACTCATCTGCGTCGCCAGCCTGCGCCGTTTGAACGGACCCGCCCGCTTCTTCATTGCTGGCTCATGTAGAACAGGCTCAATCGTGGCAGGTTGTAGTGCACCAGCAGTTGCTTTCTTACAAACTGTTCTTTCACTTGGCGCAGTTGCACCGCGCCCATGCGGCTGCGATAAGGTGCCAGCTCGCGCGCCGCATGCTCGTTCAACCCCACAAGCAGCTCCTCGGGCGCGGCAACGTTCAGCGCGCCATACAGCTTGTCTTCGAGCACCATCAGCGATTGCTCCAGCCCTTCAAGATTCACCGCCGCTGTCTCTTCACCGCCACCCGCCTCCGCGGCCAACTCGCGCAGCCGCACTGCCGTTGCCCGGCAAGCTTCCTCGGCCACCATCGCCCGATCCAGCGCCTCCGCCGCCGCCGTCAAATGCGCCGCCACACGCTCATGCTCAAACCCCGACTCCTTCGCCGTCTCCGTCGCCGCAGCCGATCCCGTCGCTGCCTCGTTCATCTCCACGGCCGCCTGCATCACCGCCTGCGCGCACCACGCCAACCCGTTCACGTGCTGTCCGCCGCGCCGGACGCGCTTCTGCCGCGCCTCGTACTTGTCAAACGCCGCATCGATCCCCCGCAACACCGCCTCCAGCGGAATCCCCGCCTCGCGCCACATCTCGATCAGCGCCCAATCCAGCGTCGAGAGCAGCAGAATCGTTCCCCGCCTCTGCTGGAAGCGCTCCTCGATCTCAGTAAAATAGTTGAAGTAGTTGCGCACCCCTTCATCATAGATTCCGTGTAACTGATTGTGGAAAGGTTGTATCGGAAAGCCGCAAAGTGTCAGGGCATGACTTTAGTCGTGCCGCAAACGCCGCACAATGAATAAAGGGGTTTTAGCCCCTGCGCGCGGCTTTCTGGAGCAGTTGTTCCTTCATTTCACCTTTTCCGCACGTGCAAAGGAGACGAACGATGGCAACCGTTGGATTTGTCGGCCTCGGCATCATGGGCCGTCCCATGCTCAGGAACCTTCTCAAGGCCGGCCACACCGTCGTCGCCTACGGCCGCACTCCCGCAAAACTCGACTCCTGCGTGGCCGACGGCGCTCAGCGTGCCTCATCCAACGCCGACGTCGGCGCGCGCTCCCCCATCGTCATCACCATGCTCCCCGACGGCCCCGAAGTCGAAGAGGTCGTTCTCGACGCCAACGGAATCCTCTCCGGCGCAAAGCCCGGCTCGCTCATCATCGACATGAGTTCCATCAGCCCGCTCGTCTCGCAGAAGATCGCCGCGGCCTGCGCGCAGAAAGGCGTCGATTTTATCGACGCTCCCGTCAGTGGCGGCGAGCCCAAAGCCATCGACGCCACACTCGCCATCATGGTCGGAGGCAGCCAGACCGCATTCCAGAAGGCCGAACCCATCCTCAAGTGCCTCGGCTCCAGCGTCACCCTCACCGGCCCCGTCGGCGCAGGCAACACCACCAAGCTCGCCAATCAAATCATGGTCGCCTGCAACATCGCCGCCATGGGCGAGGCGCTCACCCTCGCCGCGAGCTGCGGCCTCAATCCTGAAGTGGTCGTCAACGCCGTCAAATCCGGCCTCGCGGGAAGCGCAGTCCTCAACGCCAAGGGCCCCATGCTCATCGCGCGCAACTTCAAGCCCGGCTTCAGAATCAGCCTTCACCAGAAGGACCTGCGCAACGCCCTGCAGACCGCGGAAGCAAACCACGTCTTCCTTCCGCTCACCGCGCAAGTGCAGCAGATGCTCTCCTCACTTATCGCCGATGGCAAAGGCGACCTCGATCACTCCACCATCGCCACGTTCGTTGAGAGCGCCTCCCACGTCGATGTCACAGCGCCCTCGGCCTAGACCTGGGTGTCCCAGGTCTCATTCTGAGACCTGAGATCGTTCGGACTAATAAGAAACAAAGGCTTTTCAGCGCAGACAACTTTAGCTCAGGAATTCCGCAATCGTCTCGACCACCGTCTCCTGTTCATCCTCGCGCAGCTCGGGAAAAATCGGCAGCGCCAGCACCTCGCCCGCGGCACGCTCCGCTTCGGGGAAATCTCCCTCGCCGTAACCCAGCCCCTTCAGCGCCTCTTGCCGGTGGAGCGGAACCGGATAATAAATCTCCGACCCAATCCCTCGCGCCGTCAGAAACTCCCGCAGCGCATCGCGCCGCACCACGCGAATCACATATTGGTGCCACACGTGCTTTGCGCCCGGTGCCTCGCGCGGCGTCACCACCCCATGCGACGGATACGGCCCTGCCTCTGCAATCCCGGCCTTTGCAAACAGTGCGCTGTACCGCGCCGCCAGCGCTTTCCGTTTCTCGTTCCACACGCCGATGTACTTCAGCTTCACGCTCAACACCGCGCCCTGGAATCCGTCCATCCGCGCGTTCCAGCCCAGCTCATCGTGGTGGTATCGCCGCCGCATCCCCTGGTTGCGCAGCATCTTCACCCGCTCCGCTACACCATCGCGATTCGTCGTCACCATCCCCGCATCGCCCGCCGCGCTCAGGTTCTTCGTCGGATAAAAGCTGAACGCCGCCGCATCGCCCAGCCCGCCCGCTTTCACTCCATTCCACTCCGCGCCCCACGCCTGCGCCGCGTCTTCAATCAGCGTCAAACCGTGCCCGCGTCCGATCCGCGCGAATTCACCCCAGGCAACGCACTGGCCGTACAGATGCACCGGCAGAATCGCCTTCACGCCCGCCCCGCGCTTCCCACCCAGAACCTTCTCCACCGCCGCCGGCGACAAATTAAATGTGAATGGCTCGATGTCCGCCAGCACCGGCGTCGCGCCCGCGCGCAGAATTGCGCTCACTGATGCAAAGAAGCTGAACGGCGTCGTCACCACCGCCGCACCGCGACCCACCCCAGCCCCCGCCAGCGCCAGCCACAGCGCGTCCGTCCCCGACGAGCAGCCCAATGCGTGTTTTACTCCCAACTGTTCCGCTGCCTCGCGCTCGAACGCCGCCACGTGCTCGCCGAGAATAAACTGTTGCGTCTCGAGCACCTGCCCCAGCGCCTCAAGCAACTCCCCATGAATCGCCTTGTACTGGCGTCTCAGGTCCAGCATTGGAACCGGCGTGCGTGTCGGCCCGCCGCTTTCGGCCGCAACCCGCTCCGGAATGGCAGTCTTCTGCATACCGCCCTCTTTCACACCCCTCTTCCACAAATCGATGCTATCAGCCGCCGAATCCGCGGCGTCCCAGCCCTTCGGCCTTTCCTATTCCTTCGCCTATTCCACGGCAAACACACAGCTTTGCCGCCTACAGCGGTTCTCCAGTTGCTGTAAGGCGGAACCTCGACTGCTAAGTGGCTTTTTCCTCAAGAAAAAGCCACCTTGCACGACACCTGAAATGCCACATACTAACTGGAGAACCGCTCTAAACCCCCTCCCGGCCCGCCGCCAAAGACGGCTCCGCACCGCAAGTAACCACCCGCGGAGTTGAAATAGGCCGAAAATCTCTATAATGTTGTCACATTGCGGGGTTTGCCGGCGTCGGGCGTTCCGGGGCCGTCCCGCGTATCTGAATTGCGGTGCAACAGAGGTAACACACAACTTCACAAAGAAAGCAGGAGATCGGCACATGGAGAACAAGCCGGCACAAAATATTCAGGACACCTTTCTGAACACAGTTCGGAAAGACAAATCCCCGATTACGATTTATCTGGTCAGCGGCGTCAAGCTGACAGGGAAGATCCGATCGTTTGATAAATACTCCGTGCTCCTCGAGAACAACAGCCAGGAACAGTTGATTTTCAAACACGCGATCTCAACCGTGGTAAGCAATCGGAGCGTAATGCACAGCGAGCATCGTCCGTCTACCGTATCGTCGGGCATCGGTCCGTCGGCGGTTCCGGCGCCGGTGCAATCGATAGCCCAGGCGGCCGCGGAGCAAGGTTAGCGCGGGAGCGCCCTCGATTGGCACGCGAGGCGTATAGGTCGGGCAGCGCAGTTGGCAGGTTGCAACCCTCATCGGCAGATCCCGGCCGGTGGGGTGGCGGACCTGAGCGCGCCGTCCTCGTCGCCGTGGATCTCGAAGTCCGCTCGCGCGGCAAGGGCATGGCGACACCGGGTGAGCGCTTCGCTGCTGGCCCGCCGGGTGGTTCTGCGCCGCAAACGGTTACATCCCCGCCTTCTGGCCGCTCACCGGCTGCGTCGGTCTCGCCCGGCCTCGATGCCGAAGAATCTCTCGCCGAATTTCGCGAGCTGCTCTTGAGCGCCGGTGGTCAGGTCGCTGCCGAGCTCGTCCAGCGCCGCCCTCGACCCGATCCCGCCACGCTCATCGGTTCCGGCAAAGTCGAAGAGATCGCCGGAGTCGCCGCCTCCACGAACGCCGATCTCGTTCTCTTCGATTGCGACCTTTCGCCCACGCAACTGCGCAACCTCGAAGCTGCTTTGCCCTGCCGCGTCCTCGACCGCACGCAACTCATCCTCGACATCTTTGCCCGCCACGCCCGCACCCGCGAGGGCCAGCTCCAGGTCGAGCTCGCTCAGCTCGAATACATGCTGCCCCGCCTCACTGGCCGCGGCAAGGCCATGTCGCAACTCGGCGGTGGCATCGGCACCCGCGGCCCCGGCGAAACCCAGCTTGAAACCGACCGCCGCCGCATTCAGCGCCGCATCGATCAGCTCAAGCGCGATCTCGAATCCGTTCGCCGCGTCCGCCGCCAGCAGCGTCAGCGCCGCGAAGCCGTCCCCGTCCCCACCGTTGCATTCGTCGGCTACACCAACGCTGGCAAAAGCACGCTCTTCAACTGTATTACCGGCGCGCAGGTTCTCTCCTCCGCGCGCATGTTCGCCACGCTCGATCCCAAGCTCCGCGCCATCGAGCTGCCCAGCCGCCGCCGCGTCCTGCTGTCCGACACCGTCGGCTTCATCCGCAACCTGCCCCACACGCTCGTCACCAGCTTCCGCGCCACGCTCGAAGAGGTCGAGCAGGCTGAGGTGCTCCTCCACGTTCGCGACGCCTCCTCCACCTACGGCGCGGAGCAAAAAGCGCAGGTCGAAAAAGTCCTCGGCGAACTTGAGAGCCTCTCCAAGCCCCGCATTGAAGTCCTGAACAAAATTGATCTGCTCCCGGAAGACGAACGCCGCCGGCTCATCGAGCGCGCTCGAGTGAGCGGGGAAGTCCCCGCGTCAGCGCTCACCGGCGAAGGCATTCCGGCTCTGCTGGACGCTATCGACGCCGCGCTCCACTCCGACCCCATCGTCGAAGCCGAACTCCGCGTTCCTCAGCACGAGGGTGCCGCGCTCGCCGCCATTGAAGCCGGAATGATCGTCCACAGCCGCGACTACGAGGGCAATCTCGTCCGCCTCACCGTCAGCGGCCCCGCCTCGCTCGTCGGCCGGATGCGCCACTTCCGTCAACGTGAAAGTTGATCGATCCGCATCCTCGAGTGCCTACGCCATCAGGTTGTAAATCAGTCCAAACGGATCCTTGACGTAGCAACGCGGAAACTCGGGCTCGTCTTTCACGATCTCGCACCCGTTGGCCACCAGCCGTTTCTTCGCCTCTTCCGCGTCCTCAACCGTCACTTCCAGAACCGGCCCCAGCGCCGGTCCCTCCTCGATAAAGAGGTTGATGTGCTTTCCGTGCAGGCTGACCATGTGAGCATCTTCGCCGCTAATCTTGAATCCCAGTTGCTTTACGTAAAACGCCGCCGCAGCCTTCGGGTCCGGCGCCTGGATCAGAATGTCCGTGCCGAATTTGTTTGCCAACGCAAAATCCTCCTCAACGACAGTCTCTTTCAATTGTCATCCTGAGCCACCGGAGTCCGCCGCGGCGGACGAAGGGAGTCGAAGGATCTGCGGTTGTTCTTTTGCTGGCTCGTGCAGGGCCGATTGATCTTAACCACCAACCGCTAGCCCCATTTCTGGCCACCGTGCGGTCTGCCGCCAGGGCGTGCGCCACCTCGATTTCCGCCTCCGCTTGGCCTGCCCGGCTTCGCAAACCCGCCCGGTTTGCCCGGCCTCTTGAAACCACCCGGCCTTGCGCCGAAAGGAGGTCTCGGTCTCCCTGCCTCTGGCCGCGCACCGAACGCAGGCTTGGGCCTCCCCGCTCCAGCCGTCGCGCCTTTTCCTTCCCAACGCTTTTCGTGAAACGCCGGAGCTGGCCTCTCCCCATTCCCAGCCTGATCGCCACGTTCGTCATTCCGCGCACGATCCGGCCTCGGCGTCCAATTCCTCTTGCTTCCCGCGCCCCCGCCAAACCCCTTGCCTCGCTCGCCTCCGAATCGCTTCTTTGGTCCCTCGCCCGGCTTCGAAAACGGCCTCTCGCCATGCGGGCGAAAAGGCTTGCGCGGCGCATTCTCAAATCGCCCCGCCGCCTGCTCACGGAAAGGCCTACGCGTCGTACCTTCCGACCGGCCCTCCGCTTGTCCTTGCGGCTTACCGCCAAATTCCGGCCGCTTAAACCCTGGCCTCTCGAACCTCGGCTTTGGCCCGGTCGAAGGCCGTCCTCCACCGAACGGGCGCTGGCCGCCGGAAAACGGTCGCCGCTCGCCGAACTTCGGCCGCTCCGAGAATCCTCCGGGCTTGCCGACGCTCCGCTCGCGTTCCGGCCTCTCAAACCTCGGCCTCGCGCCAAACGGTTTGCCGCCTCGCTTATCGAACCCCGAGCTCGCTCTCGGCGGCCCACCTACCCGCTTATCGAACCCCGCCCGCTCCCCGCTCCGCACTGCGCCGCCCTCGCGCCCGCCGCCAAACGTCCGCTCGCGCGGCTTCCAATCCGTTCTCAGTCCGCGCTCTTCCCGCTGCCCGAACGGTTTTCCGCTACGCCCTTGCGCTCCATCGAATCGCTTTCCAGTCGGCTTGTCTCGCCACGGTCTCGCCGGCCTCTCGCCCCGCTTTGCCGGCGCACGCCCCGCTTCCTTCGGCAGCGTCAGGTCCACTCTCATGCGTCGCGGCTTTATCTTTCCCTCGGCAGTCAGCCGCAGCGCATTCACTTCGTCCACCGTCAGCTCGCGCAGCTTGCCCGGCTCCACGTCGAGCACCAGCGGCCCGTACCCCACGCGCCGAATCTTCTCCGCAAAGTGCCCGATCGCCGCGAACATCTTTCTCAGTTCGCGATTCCGTCCCTCCGTCAGCACCACCTCGTACCACGGATTCTCTCCCAACCGCACTTGCCTGATCCGCGCCGGCGCAGTCCGCACGCGCTCCGACCCTGCCTCGCCGCGCTCAATCGCAACGCCACGGCGCAGCCGCTCCAGTTCCTCCTCGCTCGGCTGTCCGGCCACCTTCACCAGGTACGTCTTCTCCACGCCAGATCCGGCCTTCGTCACCAGGTTCGCCAGCTCGCCGTCGTTCGTCATCAGCAGCAGGCCTTCGCTCTGGTAGTCCAGCCGCCCCACCGGGTACAGCCGCTCATTCATCTTCGCGAAGAATTCCATCACCGTCGGTCGTCCCTCGGGATCGCTCACCGTCGTCATGTAGCCCTTCGGCTTGTTCAGCACAAAGTACCGGTGCCGCTCGGCGCCCTGCAGCAGCTTGCCGTCCACGCGGATGTGGTCGCGCCTCGCATCGGCCTTGCTTCCCAGTTGTGTCACCACCTGCCCATTCACCATCACCCGGCCCGCGACAATCATCTCTTCGGCGTGCCGCCTGCTTGCAATCCCTGCCTGAGAAAGAATCTTTTGTAAGCGCTCCAGCTTGGCCGGCGCCCGTTCCACTGCGCCCGTCGCTCCCTCAGCCTCTTCTTCCTCCACGCCATCTCCGCTCGCCGCCGCCATCCCCGGACCGGCTTCAAAAGCTGCTTCCGCCGCCGTCTCCGCCTCCGCCTGGTACGCGTCCATCTCCACTTGGCCCTGCGATTCGACTTCACCCAGATACGTCCGCGCCTCTCCGCTGATCACATCCCCAATCGGATCGAGCACCGGCTCATCGATCCGGTAGCTCGCCGCATCCTTCGCCTTCCGAGCCTTCGCGCCCGTTACACGCGCCTGCGTTTTGGGCTTCGCGGCCGCCGCCTTCGGCTTCTCGCTTTTCGTCGCGCGCTTTTCCGCCGGCGCGGCCTTTGTCGCCTTCGTCTTCGTGGCCGGCGTCTTCGCCTTCACTGCCCCCGTCTTGACCTTCGCGCTCGTCACTTTGCTCGCGCCCACGGTCTTGCTCTTGTCCGTTGCCTTCGTGCTCTTCGACGCGCTTTTTTGCGCGCGCTTGACCGTCGGCGATTTCGCCTTGGACTTCGAATCCTTTTTCATGGGGAACTGCCTCTGTTTCTTCTTACTCTGCGCCGCTTGGCGCGGCCTCTGGGGTGTTTGCTTCCGCGGCCGCTTCGTTCGCCGCCTCTTCCATCTCCGCGCTCATGTCCGCGTTGAACTCCGCCGCGGCTTCCGCTGCCGTCTCATCTCCAGTCTCGAGCGCCGCCTCCTCGAACTCGCTCGCCGCCATCTTCTCGAATTCCTCCATTGACGGCAGCTCCGTCACATCCTTCAGCCCAAAGCGCAGCAGAAACTCTCGCGTTGTCTTGTAGAGAATCGGCCGCCCAACCACGGGCTTGCGCCCCGCCGTAGTGATCAGCTTCCGCGCCAGCAACGACCCGAACACCGCCGACGAATCAACGCCGCGAATCTCATTCACCTCCGGCGCGGTCACCGGCTGTTTGTACGCAATCACGGCCAGAGTCTCGAGCGCCGGCAACGACAGCTTCAGCGGCGGCTTCAGGCTTTTCACAAACGACCGTACTGCGTCGTGGCACTGCGGCTTGGTCGCCATCCTGTACCCGCCCGCGATCTCCCGAATCTCGATGCCCCGCCCGTCGGCCGCATACTCCGCAATCAGCTCGTCAAGTAACTGCTTGATCGCTCCGCGCGCCTCGCGCTCGCGCAACTTCGCTGCGCGCTTTGCTTCCGCTTCGGCCGCGGCCTCGTCGCCAGCACCAGCTTCCTCCGCTGCCTCGCCGCTCGTCGCCGTGACCTCGTCGGCTTTGACACCGCTCTCGGGCGTTGCCTCCGCCGCTGGCTTCGCGCCGCCCTCAACTGCCGGCGCGCCTTCAACAGCCTCCACCGGCTCCAGCTCCAGGTACGGAAATGCCTCGTTCAGCTGCGGCACACCTGCGCTCTCCGCCGCAGCCGCGGCCGCCTGCTCCGTCTTCCATTCCAGCGCCTCAGCGGCAAACAACCCGGCCAGTTGCGCCAGTGTCACCGGCTCCTCGGCGGCATAAATCACAGCTTCCAGCTTGGCTTTCAGGCTCATTCCTCTCGACGCACCATTCTGTATGGTACCGGATGCGCCTCTTTCTTCGCCCGTTCGCCCTCACCGCCTCTCTCGGCGCACAAAAAAGGCGTCCGCCGTGGCGGACGCCTTTCGCTATCAAGCCCCGCATCTCAGAAAAACATATGGAACAGGAAATAAAGTGAGCCCGACAGCAGCGCCGCCGCGGGCAGCGTAAACACCCAGCCCGCCGCGATATTGCGCACCGTCATCCAGCGCAATCCGCTGCCGTTCGCCGCCATGGTGCCGGCCACGCCCGAGCTCAAAATGTGCGTGGTTGAAACCGGCAATCCCCACGTGTCCGCGGCGTAGATCGTCGCCATCGTCACCAGCGCCGCGCTTGCGCCCTGCGCGTAGGTCATGTGTTCCTTGCCGATCCTCTCGCCCACCGTCACCACGATTCTCTTCCACCCCACCATCGTGCCCAAACCAAGCGCCAGCGCCACGGCCACCTTCACCCAGTCGGGAATGAATTTCGTGCTCTTGTCCAGCTTGCCCTCGTAGTTCTCGAGCGCCGCGCTTTCCGCGCTTGTGAACGCCGGATTGTGTGTCTTTTCCATCTGTCGCAGCGCCGCGGCCGTCAAATACATGTCGTTGCGAACGTTCGCTTGATCCCGCGCCGGAACTGCCTGGAACGTCTTGTACCCCGCCACTTCCCCGTTCAGCTCATTCACCAGTTGGCTCATTGCCAGCAGCGTGTCCGGCCGCAATTCCTTGGTCGCGATGTACTTCGTCACCTCTTCGCGCGCATCCGGATCGAGCACCGTGCCCTCGCTCACATGCCGGTCCAGAATCTGTCCCGCCTGTTCTGACGCGGCAATGAAGCTCTGCACCTCCGCGGGGCTCACCGCGTGGTTCAGCGCATATGCCGTCGGCACCGTGCCGATCAGGATCAGCATGATCAGCCCCATGCCCTTCTGCCCGTCGTTCGATCCATGGAAGAAGCTCACGCCCGTGCAGGTCAGCACCATCAGCGCGCGAATCGGCCACGGGGGAGGCTCCTTGTCCTTGGGAGTTTCATACAGCGCCGGAAACTTGATCAGCCGCTTCGCCGCGAGGATCACAAGCCCGGCCAAAGCAAACCCAATCAGCGGCGAGATCAGCAGAGCCTCGAGAACCTTGATTACCTGTCCCCAGTCCAGCCCTGAGGCGCCGCTGTGTACGTTCGTCAGTTGGCTCGCCAGTCCCACGCCGATGATCGACCCCACCATCGTGTGCGAGCTTGACGCCGGCAGCCCCAACCACCATGTGCCCAGGTTCCACAGGATCGCCGCGATCAGCAGCGCGAACACCATCGCGAATCCAGCGCCCGAGCTCACCTTCAGAATCAGCTCTACCGGCAGCAGCGTGATCACCGCGAAGGCCACAGTCCCGCTCGACAAAAGCACGCCGGCCAGATTGCACACGCCCGACAACACCACCGCAATGTTCGGCGTCAGCGAGTTGGTGTAGATCACCGTCGCCACTGCATTCGCTGTGTCGTGGAATCCGTTCACAAATTCGAATCCCAGCGCGATCGTCAGCGCCAGCCCCAGCAACATATAGGGCCAAATGCCGGTGACCGTCGCATGATCCAGGTCCCGGGCCACATGCACGCCGATATAGCCAAGGCCGCTCAGCAGTGCCAGCGCAAACACCCACCCGCCTGCACGGCTTGAGGCGCCCCTGCGTCTGCGCTCGAACCGGCTCGGTGACGCGGGAAGAACATGAACTGCCGTCGCGAGATCGGCCATCAGAAATCACCACGGGGGCCGGAGAAATTCCGGCTCCGCCTGGGCCTCCTGTGGGAAACCTCAACGTCAGTGCTGCTTTTCAATGGAAATAGGGAGCTTTTGCGGCTGGAAAGAAACGATCCGGAGAGGATGGCTTGCATAAAACCTCAACAACCACAGCCTTTCGCGGTTGTTTACCCGGCGATGAGGGAGTCTTAACCGGGCTACAGAAAAGTCTACACCCGGCATTCACAAAGCATTCACATTGGGTGTGGAAGATTCCACCCCTGTCTCCCCTCGCCTGTGGCTTTGTGGCGCGCGATGCACGGCAATATCTCTAATTGTTGCAGCAGGTTACCGAACGACGGCCCGAGGTCCCTCGCCCTAGGCCGGTAAGGGAGAAGGTCCTTGACAGCCGCTGGCCCGATCTTGCTGCCTTCACCCCTCGGATCGCCCCATCGCGCTGTTTTTCAATAGTTTATTCCGGAATCGCCACCGTTCCCTTCACGTTGAGCGTTCCCGTCACCACGGGCGCTCCGGTCTCCGGCTGCCCTCCGCCAACGCTCACCGTGTACGCGCCCTCAGCCACAATCAATTTGCCCAAATCCGTCACCATGCTCAAGTCACGCGGCTTCAACTCAAAGTGCACCTTCGTCGACGCCCCCGGCTCCAGATGCACTCGCTCAAAACCGCGCAGCGCGAGCCGCGGCGCGCCCGCCACGTCGGGAAACTTTAGGTAAAGCTCCGCCACTTCGTCGCCTGCGCGCGTTCCGGCGTTCGTCACCGTCGCTTCCACGATCGCCGGGCTTCCTGCCTCCACAGCCTCCGTCGGAACCGTCAGCCCGCTGTACGCGAACTTGGTGTAGCTCAGCCCATACCCGAACGGATACAACGGCGTCCCCGTGAAGTACCGGTAGGTCCGAGCCTTCATCGCGTAGTCCTCGAAATTCGGCAGTTGATCGATGCTTATGTAGAACGTCACCGGCAGCCGTCCCGCCGGGTTGTTAGCGCCCGAGAGCGTCTCCGCTACCGCGGTCCCGCCCTCTTCGCCGGGGTACCACGCATCCACAATCGCATTTGCGTGCTCGTTGGCCCAGTTCACCGCCAGCGCACTCCCGTTCGTCAGCACCACCACCAGCGGCTTGCCCGCCGTCGCCACGCCTTTCAGCAGATCCTCTTCCGGCTGCGGCAAATCCAGGCTCGTCCGGTCGCCACCGAAAAACCCCGGCTGACTCACATTGAGCTCTTCGCCTTCAAGTTGGCTCGTAATGCCCACCACGGCCACCACCACATCCGCGTCCTTCGCCGCGGCCGCCACCGCCGGGTCCATGCTCTGGTCGATCTTGCCCCACATCAGCTTCAGGTGCAGCGCCGTTTTGCCCGTCCTCTGGTACTCCACCCGCAGTGGGTACGGCCTGTCCGCTTCCAGGTGCACCTTTCCCGTGATCGTCTCCACGCCGTGCGGATAATTCGCCATCACCACCGGCTTGTCATCCAGAAACACGCGGAAGAACCCGTCCGTCTCGACCCCGAGGTTGTAATCGCCAGTCTCCTTCGGCGTCAGCGTCGCCTCCCACTTCACGGTCAATGGCTCCACATGAGCCGCCACATCGGGCACCGGTTGCGCCCCAATGTCGATTCCCGGCTCAATGCGCGTCGCCAGCCCTTGTGTCACGTACGACTGCGCACTCGCAAAGCTTACGATGTTCTCGTTCAGATACGTCGCCTTCACTCCCGGCTTTCCATCCACCGTCAAAAAAACATCCGGCACCGGTGCGGCTTCCGTGCTCAGGAATCCCGTCCCTTTCATGTAGGTGATCGTGTCGCCTGCGAACTCCTTTTTCAGCCCCTCCAGAATCGAAACCGTGTGTGTCGGAATCCCGTTATAGTTCCCCAGCAGCACCCGTGTCTGCTCCGCCAGCGGCCCAACCACCAGCATCTTCTGCCCCGTAGTCTTCAGCGGCAGCGTGCCGTCGTTCTTCAGCAGCACCATCGATTCGTTTGCCAGCGTCAGCGCCAGCGCCCGGTGCGCCGCGCTGTCCAGCTCGCTCGCGTCGATCCTCGCGTACGGCACCATCTCCGGCGGATCGAACATGCCCAGCTTCATCCGCGCCGTAAACAGCCTCGTCACCGCCGTGTCAATGTCGCTCTCCTTCAGGTAGCCCGCCTTCACCGCGTCGACATACGGCTTGTAATCGTGGTCGTCGGTCACCTTGGCCCTGAAGTCCACGCACTCATTGTCCATGCCCCGCTCCAGGCTGATCGCCGAGGCCTGCGCCTGCGTCGGCTCGAAGTGGTGGCCTTCAAAAATGTCGCGCACCGCCCCACAGTCCGACACCACGTACCCCTGGAATCCCCACTTGCCGCGGAGTTGGTCCTGCAGCAGAAACTCATTGGCGCACGCCGGCTGGCCATTGACGCCGTTGTACGAGCACATTACGCTGCCCGCCTTGCCCTCCGTCACCGCCGCGCGAAACGCCGGCAGGTACGTGTCCAGCTCGTCGTGCCTGCTCACGTCCACGTCGGCAAAGTGACGTGTCGGTTCCGGCCCCGAGTGCACGTCAAAATGCTTCGGCGTCGAAATCACGCGGTAATAGTGGGGATCGTCGCCCTGCATCCCCGTCACATAGGCCACGCCCATCCGAGCGGTCAAAAACGGGTCCTCGCCGTACGTCTCCTGCCCGCGTCCCCATCGCGGATCGCGAAAAATGTTCAGGTTTGGCGCCCAGAAATCCAGCCCGCGAAAGATCAGGATGTTTCCGTCGTTCGCTGCCGCCGATTGCGCATAAACAACGCGTGCTTCGGTGCCGGTGTCGATCGCCATCTCATGAACCTTCGCCGTGTCGAAGGTCGCCGCCAGCCCGATCGGCTCGGGAAACGACGTCACGCCCTCCGTGTTTGCCACGCCGTGCAGCGCCTCGCTCCACCAGTCGTACGCCTTCACGCCCAGCCGCGGAATCGGGCGCGCCTGGTTCACCAGTTGGCTCGCCTTCTCCTCGAGCGTCATCCGGTGCACCAGGTCCGCCGCGCGCTGCTCGGCCGGCAAATTCGGATTCAGGTACGCCGGTTTCTCGGTATCCTGCGCCCATATCGACCCAATCGCCGCAACTCCCAGCAATGCTCCCGCCACGATCCGCATTCCACGCATCGAAATCATCTCCTTGGTAAACCTTTCCCCACAGCTCCGCGGCAATTCTTCAAGGCTCGAACTTCCTCGCCCGCAGCGGACCACTCTAATCAGCGCAGAAACCACTGTCAACGCCCCTGCACCGCTTGAAAAGCGTTTCACAAAGTCATTTTCTTACTCAACCCTTGCCGCGCGTACAGCCTTATCCTGGCTCGCACTGCGCCGGTTGTCCGTTTCGTGTAACCTTTCTGCCGTCACCCCCGTAAACCTGTTTAGAAAGGGAAGAAAGATGCCGGAGCGATCGGACAATGAATTAGATCGGTTCCGGCTTGGCGATCTCGATGCATTCGAATCTCTCTTCCGCGAGCATCAGCGTTCCGTCTACGGCTGGATTCTGCGCATCGTCCGCGATCCCGCCGCCGCTGAAGACCTCACGGTCGAGACCTTCTGGCGCATCCATCGCGCCCATGGCGATTTCGATCCCGCGCGCCCCTTCGAGCCCTGGGCCCGCCGCATCGCCACTCGCGCCGCGCTCGATTGGCTCCGCGCCCGCCGGCCCGAATCCGAGCTGACCGATCAGGACGTCGCCGATCTGCCCTCGAAGTCGGCCCCCGATCCTGGCATCGCTGCCGAGATTCGCTTGAAAGCCGCGCAGGCTTTTGCCCGGCTTCCGTCCGGCCTGCGCGTCGCGGCCCTGCTCGCCCTCGTCGAGGAGCAGCCGCACAAAGACGTCGCTGCCGCACTTGGCATCTCCGTCGGCGCCGTCAAACTGCGCGTCTTTCGCGCCATTCGATTGTTGAGAAAGGACCTGCTCGAGCAGGGAATTACGCCATGAATGCACACGATGAGGATCGCATCAAACAACTCTTGCAGCAGTCGCTGCCGCCCGTTGATCCTGCGGCCGAGCCCTCCCGCGACCTTTGGCCCGCCATCCTGCGCCGCCTCGACGCCGAGCCCGCCCCGCAGCCTCGCACTCTGAGTTCTTCGCCGCCCGGCCTGGCCCGCCAGAATTGGTTCGACTGGGCCCTGCTCGCCGGCCTCATCGTCTTCGCCATCTCGTTCCCGGCCACGATCCCAGTGTTCCTCTACTACTTGTGAAAGGAGTTCTCAGTGCACAGTTCGCAGTTCTCAGTCTCCGCGGCTGCTTACCTTCCTGATTCGAGGAACTTCGGATTGCGAACTGTGAACGATGAACTGTGAACTTGAAGCGACTGAAAGGAGCTTCGCCATGACCACCCACCCGACCCTCCGCGCTTATCTCGCCGGCATCTTCATCCCCACGCTCATCTTGCCCTTCTTCCTCGCCGCGTTCATCGTGCTGCGCCTCGTGCTCCAGGTACCGGTTCCCATTGAGCGCGGAATCGTCTTTCCGATGGCGCTGGTCCCCATCCTCTGGGGCCTCTGGAACATGCTCTGGCTTGGCGTGTCGAAGCGCGCGCACGTTTCCATCGGCCTGCATGGCGCCCTTTTGCCCTTCCTTCTGCTTCCGGCAGGCGCCACAACCGCGGGTTGCCTCGGCGTGCTCTCACTCGGCGCGACCGGCGCCACCTGGTTCCATGCCCTCTTGGTGCCCTATACCCTCATCGTCCCCTGCTTCCTGGGCGCGCTCGCCGTTTACTACCTCGTCTGGAAGTACATCGTCGGCTTCCTCAACCGTACCCTCGGTATCGCCTCTTAACGCCGGCTTATCGTATCGAGCCCTCGGGAGGATTCACTAGGAGAGGAGGCTGTTATGAGACAGGTCACCGAGTTTCTTGCCCGACTTGCCCTTTTGGCATTCATGTTGTGTGTGTTGCTGTGGATGCTCAACGCACCCCTTTCCAATACGGCGAACCTGATGATCCTTGTGGTCGGCCCATTGTTGGTATTTCCCTTTGTCTGGCTCGGGAGGACGATCTTGGACCGGCATCGGACAACGAGCTGGGCCGTCTGGACAACGACGTTTGTCCATGTCTCTATGATGTTTTCACTTGGCGTCCCGATCGTTCGGGCAATCGTCACTCATCAAGATTGGTCCGTTTGGATACTCCCGGTGCCACCGGAAATCGGCTTGGCGCTTGTTTTGATTACTGGAGCGGCGAGTTTGCTGACAGTGGTCAACCTCGCGCTGAGAGGAATCGGTGCACCGTTCTTCATTGCGCTCAGCCGGAAGTTGGCGGCAGATTGGCTGTATGCTTGGACGCGCAATCCCATGGTGCTTGCGGTCCTTGCTCTCACCATATCCTTAGGAATCTGGTTTCAGTCATGGCTCTTTGTGCTCTGGGCGCTCGTCTTCTTCGCCCCGGCGCTGCTTGTCTTCGTGAAAGTGTATGAAGAGCGGGAACTGGAGATCCGATTCGGAGCGTCGTACCTGGACTATAAATCCAGAACCCCGATGTTGTTCCCAAGAAGGCCCAAAAGGCAGAACGGCATGCCGCCAGGTAGATCGGCGACCATCGGAAGCCAGCAAATTGGCGCTGACAGATGAAAGCTTGGAGACAGGAGCCAAGAGCAAGGAGCTGAAAGCTGAAGGCTGATCGCTGAAAGCTGAAAGGAGTCGATCATGTTCGTGCTCGTTCGCACCATCACCTATGCCACCCTCTTTATCGCGTTCGTGCTCGTCTACCTCCCCGCGCGACTCCTGGCGTGGAGCGGCATTGTCCGCCCAACTGTCATGGAATGGCCGCAGATCGCGGGCCTCCTCCTTGGCACCGTGGGCGCTGTCATCGCTCTCTCCTGCGTCTTCACCTTCGCTTTCATCGGCAAAGGCACCCCCGCGCCCTTCGATCCGCCCCGCCGCCTCGTCGTCCGCGGTCCCTATCGCTTTGTCCGCAACCCCATGTACATCGGTGCAGCGCTCGCAGTTGCAGGAGCCGCGCTCTTCTACAGATCCGTCGCGCTCGCCGCGTTCGTCGCAGGCTTCCTGCTGGTGACGCACCTGTTCGTCGTCATCTACGAGGAGCCAACCCTCCGCCGTCTCTTCGGCCCCGAGTACCAGGCGTACTGCAACCGCGTCCACCGTTGGCGCCCCTCCGCGCACGCTCTCCGCTGACTCTTGAGCGCCCCGTACGCACCGCGAACCAATCACTGTTTGCTGATCATGGAAAGCTAGAAGCTAGGAGCTAGAAGCTAGGAGCTGCCCTTGAAGAAGTCCCCCAGCCCCGCCCGCTCCGCATGGGCCGCCATCGTTGCCTGAATCGTCAGCGCCAGCTCCAGCGCCGCGCGTCCCTGCCGCGCCGTCACCTTTGGCTCGCGCCGCGTCCGCACCGCCTCAAGGAACGATAGAATCTCCAGCCGCAGCGGTTCGCCTTCTTTCACCTCCGGCTTCACGAAGCTCAGCCCTGGAGCCGGTCCATCGTGGCTCTCTGTCAGGCTCTTCGCAATCGCCTTCAGCTTCTCCGGATCGTTCTTCGCGGCCGCAATCCGCATCGCCAGCGTTGCAGGAATCTGGCCCGAAGCAAGCAGCTTTTGGATCACTGCCGAATCGAGCTTCCCGGTCGTCAAAAACTCGGCCGCCGCCTGCGCTAGCTGCGCCGAAGAACTGGGTACCCCATCCTTGCCGTCCGCCGTGGCGGACTTTTGCGGCAAGGGTGGGAGACGATGCTGATCGCTAGCCCCGCCAACCCCGCTGTCCTCAATCCGTATCACCAGCACGTCCCGCCTTGCATAATCAATCGACACGTACTGCCGCGGCTCAAAGAACCTCAGCTTCCTCACCCGCTCCGTCGAAACGCGCGAAGCCGTGAAGTTCGCCACGCACCCGCTCTCGAACTCCACGCGCACATTTGCAATGTCCACCTTCGGCGACAGAATCGGCAGCCCCACCGCCCGTACCTCGCGCACCGCCGACTTCGCGAACGTCAGTACGATGTCCAAATCGTGGATCATCAAATCCAGCACCACGTCCACGTCCAGCGACCGAGGGGTAAACACGCTCAGCCGGTGCGCCTCAAAGAACATCGGCCGCTTCAGCTTCGGTTCCACCGCTAGCACCGCCGGGTTGAACCGCTCCAGATGCCCCGGCTGCACAATCCTTCCACCGCGCTCCGCTCGCGCAATCAGGTCATCGGCTTCTTTCAGATTCGCCGCCAGCGGCTTCTCCACCAGCAGGTCCAGTCCCGCATCCAGCAGCGCCGAGGCCACCTCATGATGCTTCACCGTCGGCACGGCCACGCACGCCGCATCCAGCTTCAGGTCCGCCTTCAGCAGCTCGCCGATCGTCGCAAACGACGGAACCCTGTACTGTTTCCTGGCCTCTTCTGCCCGCGCCGCATCCGGATCGACCGCCGCCACAAGGGTCACGCCCTCGCCCGCCGTCTCCAACTCGCGCACCACCCTCAAGTGGTTGCGCCCGAACGCTCCGGCGCCGGCCACCGCCACGCGCAACTGTCGTTCACCGCTTATCGCGCCGCCTCTTTCTCGGGCATTTTCCCTTCCACGGCTTTCAGGCAGCGGCTGTAGAGCGCCAGCAGTTGGTTTACGTGCTCCTCGGGCTTCGCCCCGCCCGCTCCGGTAAACCCAGTCGATGGCATCGCCGGTTTTCCCACTCCCGCCGTCCCCGCCACAAACTTCATCAGGTCCAGCGCAATATCTTCGTTGCGCCGTGCCCCAAGCCCCGCGCCACTCAGAGTGTCCATATCCAGATTCTCCGAAAACCGATGCTACCAGATCAACCACTTGGAATTCCGCGCGAGCGCCCTATCCTCGCCCAAGCACAGGGGTACCTCACCCTCGCCAGGTCATTGTTTTCCGGCTAGGGTGCGGAGCGGCCTTTGCCAACTTGCCAACGTGCGCAAAGCGCACGCCAACTCGCGAACACGCGCGCAGCGCGGCTAACTCGCTGACTCGCTAACCCCGCTAACTCCGCTAGTCTGGTCCCATGCCCCTTGCCTACATCGCCCTCGGCGCAAACCTCCCCAGCCCCGCCGGCCCTCCCGACGCCACGCTCGCCGCAGCCGCCGAACGCCTCGCGTCTCTCGGTCGCATCATCGCCCGCTCCTCGCTCTACTCCACCGCCCCCGTCGGCCTTCCCCCCGGCTTTGTCGATCAGCCCCGCTTCCTCAACGCCGTCGTCGTCCTTGACACCGATCTCGCCCCGCGTCCCCTCCTCGCCGCTCTCCTCTCCATCGAGCGCCTCTTCGGCCGTGACCGCGCCGCCGCCCTCCCCAATGGCCCCCGCACACTTGACCTCGACCTCCTCCTCTACGACGATCTCATCCTCTCCGAGCCCGGCCTCGAAATCCCTCATCCCCGCTTCGCCCAACGCGCCTTCGTCCTCGTTCCCCTCGCCGAAATTGCTCCCGCTCTCCGCGATCCCCGCTCCGGCCTCACCGCCGCCCAACTCCTTGCCGCTCTCCCTCCGCATGCCGATCCCGGCGCGGCTGTCCGCATCGAAAGCCCCTACTGGCCCACCGACTAGCTCCCCCATAAACCGCACCAAGCCCCCACCACAGGTAACCGGATTGGTTCGATCCCCATTAGTAAATGGGAGATTCCAGATAAGATGGGTCCAACGTTCTGCGTGCCGCGCGAGCTTCCCGGCTCCTCGCGCCCGCCGGTGCTCGCTGCACCGCCGAAGGTTGGAGGTTCGCATCATGCTGTCGCAGCACTTCGGTTTCAAGGAAGAACCATTCGGAGTCAACCCCGATCCGCTCTGCTTGTTTCTCAGTCATACGCACAGTGAAGCGCTTGAAGCCCTCCAGTTCGGCTTCTCCAGTAACCGCGGCTTCACTGCCATGATCGCGCCCCCCGGAATGGGCAAAACGACCCTCCTCTTCCGCTTCCTCGAGGACATTCGCGACTCCGCCCGCGTCGTCTTCCTCTTCGATCTCGACCCCCAGTGCGAGCCGCGCGAATTTGTCGCCTACATCCTCCGCGACCTCGGCATCGTTCCCGCGCATGGTAGCGCCGAGATGCACGATCAGTTAAGCAACGCTGTCATCAAAGAAAACAGCGCCGGCCGCAAATTCGTCATCGTCATTGACGAGGCACAGAACCTTTCCGACGCCGTGCTCGAGCGCGTTCGCCTCCTCACCAACTTTGAAACCTCGCGCGGCAAGCTGATTCAGATCGTCCTCTCCGGTCAGCCGCAGCTCTCTGAAAAATTGCTCCATGCTTCTCTCGTGCAGCTTCGCCAGCGCATCTCCACCGTCTGCCACATCGAATCGCTTACCGCCGAAGAGACCGTCGGCTACGTCGACTACAGGATCAAAATGGCGGGCTATCTTGGCCAGCCGCTGTTCACCGCCGCCGCAATGATGCTGATCGCCGAGGCCAGCCACGGAACTCCCCGCACCATCAACAATCTTTGCTATAACGCGCTGGCTCTGTGCTGCAAAATAAAGCTCCGCCAGGTTGACGCTGCCATGGTCGCCAAAGTCATTGCCGGCCTGCAACTGATTCTGCCATCGCACGAGCCCGTCGCCGCCCCCGTGGAAGTTCCCATCATTGCTGCGCCTGAACGGCCCAGGGAACGTAGGCTTTTTGCCGGTCTGCAATTGATTCCTTCACCACACGAGCCGGTTGCCGCCACCGCCGACGCTCCCGTCTCCGCCGCCATCGACGAAGCGCCTGAACAGCCCACAGAACGCAAATTCTGGGTGCGCACCAAGCTGCGCCTGCTGCAATTGCTTCCAACCACCACCGGCAGCGTCATGCTCTGGGTTCCTTCAGCCGCGATCATCCTTGTCGTCAGCTTCTTCGGCGTGCTCCGCCTCTCTGAACTCTGGGCTCCTCAGCCGCACTCGACCGGCATCGGCCAGTCCACAGTCTTGGCATCCCCGCCCTCAGTCCCCGCGCCAGACACTGCGGAACCCGCCGCCACTGAATCCACTTCTCCATCTGATCCCGGATCCCCGGTTGATAACCCCTCTTCCAGGCCCGCCGCCAAGCCTCAGCAGGCCAATGCCTCCATCCCCAAGCCCTCTGCCGCCGCCGCTCGGCCCGCCGCTTCAACTCCCATTCCGATGGAGAGCAATGCTCCCATCCCGATTCCTTCCGTTGCGCAACCTGTGGTCACCGTAGCCGCCCCGCCGCCTTCCGCCGCTCCAGTTGCAGGCCCCGTCGCCGCGCAGCACCGCTCAACTCCTGCCGCGCCCGCCGCCGCAGCTCCAAAGCAGGTCCGCGCTGCGCTCATGTCCAACGCTCCGGTAGCCGCGCAGCCGTCCGCGTCGCCCAGCGTGCGTCCTGCGCTGCCCCCGGTCGCTCCCTGATTTTCGTGTTCTGATTTTCGCGCTCTCGCTCGGCGCTTTGCGCCATCGAGCGGCGAGCCAATTTGAAGGGCGCGGGCTTCAGCCCGTACATGAACTCAGCAAAATGATCTCGGGCTTCGGCCCCTGAAGGAGATCCTTCTCAAACCCGCCCCCGATCCGCCCTCGCCGCTACTCTCCGCCGTCCGCGATCCAATACTTCAGAACCTCGTTCTCCTCGCTGTTGTAGCTGCAAACCAGCTCCACGCGTTTGTACGCGCCCATCCCGTCTTCGAGCAGCAGCTTGTCCGACACGCTCGTCGTGATGCCCGGGGCCACGGTGACAGCGATCTCCCTATTGAACCTTTCATCCGGCGTAGCGGCGCCCTCCCATTTGAACCCATTTCCTGCAATCGACCTTACATATGCATCCGCGCCTCTCGAGCACGCCTGCGCTGCCAGCGCTCCATCGTTGTCATGCACCGATTTTGCGTCCGCTCCTGCCCCCACGCTCCCCTGTTGCTTGGTTGCAGCCTGGCTTCGGCTGGCCGCGATCGATTCCCATGCTCTCACCCCGCCGTAGACCCCGATCCCGACGGCCACCAGCAAAGCAACTACTCCCGCGCGCACCCTCCACCTCGCGTCGCTCGCTCCCGTCAGCTCCCAGTCGTGCGCAAACTGCTCCCCGCTATAGAGCAGAGTCCCCGTCCCATCCTCTCCCTGCCAGCGCACCGCCACCAGGTCCGTCCTCGGGCTGCTCACAAACACCTTTCCCGCCAGACCGTCTGCCTTTCGCCGCGCCTCCGCGCCCTTCGGGGGATATCCGCGCGAACTCATCTCGCATCCCTCCTCGCTCGCAACGCGCCACCTGCGCCCGGTCGCATCGGCTCACCGCACGGCCTTGATCCTCTCGCAGAAATCGCCCTTCCCCCCAAAGCGGAATCTCCATTTCCTCGCTCGGCTGCAACGGAATATACCACCCCCCGCTCCGGCCAGGTCATCGCCGAGCAGCGCAACGCCGGCCCCAAGGTCTAGTTCCCCAACAAATTCCGCACCGCCCGCCGGCTCACCTGATCCCGGCTGTCCCAGAACCCGCCTTGAGCGAAGTCGAAGGATCCCTACGTCCCTCAGTCCCTACGTCCATGCCTTTAGAATCAATCCGTGCCCCCGCTCTACCACCTCCTCGCCGCAACCGCCGCCGGCGGCCGCCGCGGCCGTCTCCTCCTACCCCATCAAACCGTCGAAACCCCCGTCTTCATGCCTGTCGGCACCGCCGGCTCTGTCAAAGCCGTCCCCCAGGACACGCTCGAATCCCTTGGCGTCGAAATCATCCTCGGCAACACCTATCATCTCTATCTGCGCCCCGGCCACGAAGCCATCCGCCGCATGGGCGGTCTGCATCGCTTCATCAGTTGGCCGCGCGCCATCCTCACTGACTCCGGCGGTTTTCAGGTCTTCTCCCTCAACTCGCTCCGCAAAGTCACTGACGATGGCGTCCAGTTCCGCTCTCATCTCGACGGGAGTTCGCACTTCTTCACTCCCGAGCATTCCATCGACGTGCAGATCGCTCTCGGCGCCGACATCTGCATGGCCTTTGACGAGTGCACCGAGTACCCCGCCTCGCGAACTCGCGCCGAAGAAAGCCTCCGCCTCACCTTGGCCTGGGCGCGCCGCTCTCTCGATCACTTCCGCGCCCACCGCCACGAAGTTTCCTGGCGCGACCAGCCCCAGCACGAAAATGGGGTGCCCCATCCTAAGCGCGACACTTCGCGCTTAGGGTGGGATGCCGCCGAACCCCCCACCCAGTCTCTCTTCGCAATCGTTCAGGGCGGCATGTTCCGCGATCTCCGCCGCCAGTGCGCCGAGCGCCTCGTTGAAATGGACTTCGACGGCTACGCCATCGGCGGCCTCAGCGTCGGCGAGCCCCGCGAACTCACCCTCGAGATGATCTCTGAAGTCCTGCCGCTCCTGCCCAAAGACAAGCCCCGCTACGTCATGGGAGTCGGCTACCCCGACGAAATCGAGCAGTACGCCCGGATGGGTGTCGACATGATGGATTGCGTCCTGCCCACCCGCGCCGCCCGCCACGCTCTGCTCTTCACCAGCGAGGGCCGCCTCAACATCAAAAACAAACAGTATTCAGAAGACCAGTCCCCGCCCGACCCCGCCTGTCAGTGCCCCGTCTGCCGCCGCTACTCGCGCGCCTACCTGCGCCATCTAATGAATGCCGGCGAACCCCTCTCCGCCACCCTCAACTCCATCCACAATCTCGCCTACTACCTTGCCATCATGTCCCGCGTCCGCGAATCCCTCCATGCCGATTCTCCCGCGCCCGCCTCCGACCAATGACCACTGTCAGATCGTCCCGCCCACCAAAATGAGGGTGCCCCATCCTAACCGCGTCTTTTGCGGTTAGGGTGGGACAGCAAGGACCTAAATCGAGAGTTTCTTCTAGTCCCTAAGTCTCTGGTCCCTACGTCCCCGCCTCATCCGATCCCGGCTCCCAGCAACTGCTTCAGCGCACCCACATACTCCGCCAGCGCCGTGCGCCCCTTCTCCGTCATGCGATAGAGCGTCTGCGGCTTCCGCAGCACAAACCGCTTTTCCACCGCCACGTACCCGGCCTCTTCCAGCTTCATCAACTGCGCGCCCAGGTTACCGTCTGTCGCGCCTGTCTTCTCCCGCAGCCACGTAAACTCCGCCTCGCTCACCCCCGAAAGCAGCGAGAGCAGCGCCAGCCGCAGCTTCCCGTGAATCACTGGATTCAGCTCCGGCAGCTCAGGCATGGATCGCCCCGCTCTGCTTGCGCCGGCGCATCTCGGCAATCATCATTCCCCCGCCAAAAACGATCTGCCCGAAGAAAACAGCCACCAGGAAGACGGGCAGCAGCACGGCGTCGCTGCAGTAGCAGGCCGCAACCGCCGCCGCCCACCAGAGCAACGCGCAGTAGAATTGTGCCTTCCAGCGGAGCGTCATGCTGCAAGCCGCATTCGCCAACCCCACCATTCCCGCAAAGACTGCGATCATGGCGTGCCCATTGAAGAAGCGGCCGCTGTAGCCCATGGCGCAGAGCACGATGAACATCGACAGGCCCATCGCCGTCCAAATCGAGCCGATCGCGCGGCCCATCGTTGTCTCTGGGTTGCGACCACGCCTGCGCCGAAAAATCAGCCCCGTCAGCACGGCGGCGGCCAACATCGTCACCGGCCAGGCGTAGGCAAAGCGCCCCAGCCATGACCAGAAGAAGGCAATGTAGTACGCCACGCCCCACAAGACAAAGGTCCAGCCCCAGCCCTCTTGCCTGCGCCGTCCCTCGGCGAGCATGCTTTCAATCAACTTCAAACGCTCCGTCAGTTCCAAATTCTCTGCACTCATAACCTTCCTCCTGTCCTTCGCACTGCATCGCCGGAGGGAGCAGCCTTCAGGCCCCTGAATGCTCCCCGGGATAAAATTTCTCCGGCCTTTAGGCCCGGACTAATCCCTGTCGGCTGTCCAATGATTCCTGCCCGACGCTTTCTCAGTCCCTCAGTCCCTCAGTCCCTTAGTCCCACAGTCCCTTAGTCCCTGCTCTTCACGCGTACTCCCACCGCCGCGCCACTCTCCGTGCAATCGCGAACAGCACCACTCCGATTCCCAGGAGCATCGCCACCTGCGGCCACAACTCCGTCACCGGCAAATCCCGCCAGAACACCTTCGTGAACCCGTCGATCGCCCACGCGTTGATCGTCAGCAGTCCCGCCTTCTGCATCGCTTCCGGCATCAGGAACCGCGGAAACATGCTCCCGCCCACCGACGACATAATCAGAATCACCAGCGTCGATAGCGCGCCCAGTTGCGCCCGAGTGTGGCACGCGCTCGCCAGCAGCATCCCGAACGCCGCCACCGCAAACGCCGTGCATAGCCCCATCACCGCAAACCCCGGCAAATGGCTGAAGAAGTCCAGCTTGAACACCGCCCATCCCCACAGGAACATCGCTACCAGTTGCACAAACGCGAGCCCCGTATTGAACACCAGCTTCCCTGCCAGCAGCTTCGTCATCGTCACATGCGTGCTCAGCACCCGCTCCAGCGTCCCGCTCTCCGCCTCGTCCAGCAGCGCCCCCGCCGATCCGCTCGCCGTGAACATCAGAAACATCACTCCAATCGCCGCCGCGTAAAACGAAATCATCGGGCTCTTCTTGTTCTTTCCCACCACCGCGCGTTCTTTCACCGCCACAATCCCCGCGCCCGCCGAACTCGTCCCGCTCCCCGTCCCCGTTTTTCCCTCCGCCTCCGCCTTCCGCAGCGCATTCAGCCCCTCGTCCACCTTCGCCTTCTGCGCCGGCGTAAATCCACCCACGTACTCGTCCGCGTATTTCATCCCTTCGTCCGCCATCGCCGACGGCATTGAAGTCATCGCCGACTTCTGCAGCAGCCCCACCACAATCTGCGGAGCGATCGCGTCGCTCTGGTCGTTCAGCAACTCGAGCGTGCTTCCGCTCTCGTCGGGCCCAAACGCCATCGGGTGCTGCCCGAATCCCTCAGGAATAATCAGCGCCACCGGCGCGTCCCCAGCCTTCACCGCTGCCTCCGCCGTCGCCGCCGTGTACTCAGGGCCAGACGGCGTCCCTTGTCTGGTCACCGGACTGCGATGTACCCAGAGCGAGCCGTCCTGCCCTAGCGCCTTGATCAGGTTTTCCGATGCCTCGCTCTTGTCCTGGTCAACAACGATTAAGGTGACGCGCGGCGTCGTGTCGTGCTGCCCCCCGAAAATCACCGCGAAGATCGAGAAAAACGCCAGCGGCAACACGAAGCTCAACACCATCGCCCCGCGGTCCCGCTTGAGCGCAATCAATGCCGTCCTTGCCACATTCCAGATCAATCTCGTAGCTCCCTTCCTGTCAGGTGCAGAAATACCGACTCCAGATTCGGCCGCCTCAGCGACACATCCACCAGTTCCAGCCCCGCCTTCGTTGCGTCGTCCAGCAGTGGAGCAATCTCCCCCGCCTGCTCAATCGTGAACTCCACGGTCTCCTCCGTCACTCGCCCATCGTGCCGCTTGGCCCATGCCTCAATCGCTTCCGTCTCTCCCGCAAACCGCGCCAGCACCTGGCTGCGTCTTCCAAACGTCCCCTCCACCAGCTCTTCCTTCGTGCCCTCGGCAAGTATCCGTCCGTGATCGAGTATTGCGATCCGGTCGCACAGCCGCTCCGCCTCTTCCATGTAGTGCGTTGTGTACACAATCGCCGTCCCTCCATCGCGCAGCGCCTCAATCATCTCGAAGATCCGATTCCGCGACTGCGGATCGACGCCCACCGTCGGCTCGTCGAACAGTACCACCTTCGGACGGTGCATCATTCCCGCCGCCATGTTCAGACGGCGCTTCATTCCGCCGGACAGAGTTCGCGCCACATCGCCCTGCTTCTCTTCGAGCGCCGCCCAATGCAGGCACCACGCGATCGCCTCCTTCAGCGCCTGCCCCTTCAGCCCGTAGTACCGCCCAAACGATCCCAGATTCTCTTTGCAGCTGATCCGCGGATAAATCGAGAGCTCCTGCGGAACCCATCCCAGCGCCATCCGCGCCTCCGTCGATCCCGCCGCCTGACCCATCACCGTCACCCGCCCGCTGTCCGCTATCACGCGACCCACCATGCTCCGGATCAGCGTGCTCTTTCCCGCTCCGTTCGGACCCAGCAATCCCAGGCACTCGCCCCCGCGCACCTCCAGGCTCACCCCATCCACCGCCGTCAAATCGCCAAACCGCTTTACCAGCCGTTCGACTTCCAGCGCCGGCCCCGTTCCCATCTTTTGCGCACTCGCAGTCATCGTCCCTCTCTGTTCACTGTCCAATGCTTTCTTGTTCCCTTGCTCCCTGCCTTCGCGTGAAGAGTACTCTACATTTTAGAGTACTCGATGTCAAGCAATTTCCTCTGGGTTCCCGCAGGCCCTCCCCATCCATGAGCTAAATGATTGATCTAGAAAGCACTTCCAGCATCGCCCCAATCCCGTCCCGGCGCGCAATCCTTGCGGTCGCGCGCCGAACCGGGATCTCCAGTAGCCTTTCGTCGCGTATCAGGGCATGAGTTTACTCATTCCACAGGCGCGTCTATTGGATCCGCTTACGTCAGGCGGGCAAATCGTCGCGATGACTCGGGAAAGTCGACGCCCGTAACAAACCACGCAATCGCTCCGCACCCTGCCGCGAGAATCGCTGCGGAGAAGCGAAACTGAAAACCCTGCTCAAACGGACCTGTGCCGATCGTCGTCACCACTGCGCCGGATACAACGCTGAGGATGGCCATCCATTGATAAAACCGAAGGCCGCATACAATCTTCGTCTGCGGCTCGCCTCGATAAGCTTCTTCAACAAACCGGCCGGCGCCCGACAACAGTAGATAGACCCCCGCAATCACTGTGGATGAGCAGTGCAGCGTAACAAGCCGTAGCTCGATGAGGCCAGCCAGCACATTCCACAAGATCGAATACACCGGCGTGGCATGCACCCTGACGCCCTTAAGCTGGGCGAGCCGGCAGACGCGGGAACGAGGGTGGGAATAGACAATTCCCTCCACTGTTTCGGCGGCCCGGCCGTGGCAGCAACCCTGCACCAGGCAGCGCAGCCGTCCGATCCCTTGAATCCATGGAGCGGCGACACAAATCGCCGCAAGAGCCCTCCACAGGCTGATGCCGAGGAACGCTGCCGGAATTGCCCCGAGAATGGCCCCGAATCATCCCTCCGTAGAATCCCAGCGGCCGCAGCAGAATCGGCGAACCCTCCACCCATTGCGCCCAAAGCGCTGCTCCAACAATCGCGCAAAAAAAGATGCTCGCCACTACCGGTCCACATCCAGCCGGGAGCAACGCGTCAATCAGCACGAGTCCAACAAACGTAGCCACGGCCGCGTACCCACCGTGGTTGATGATTCTTACTGCCCCGAAACGCCGCTCCTGCCATGAGTTTGCAATCCATTCCGCGCACCGGAGGATGGCCGTCCAGACCCTGCCCATCTCGACAACCAGCACAAAGGCGGCAACTCCAGCCAGCACGTCCAGAACCGAGTGCATGCCTGTTGTGACGCAGCTGACCGCCACCAGAACGGCCCATGTCCACCAAAAGATCCGTTGCCAGAGGCGCTGACGTCCCAAAACCGAAGCGGCGATAAGCGCCCACACAATGTGAAAGGACGGGAACGCTCCGGCCCCGGAATAAGGAGTGCGCTCCCAAAGCAACAGGCTGCCGATTGCGGTTGCCGGCTGGAACGAGCGCGGCGGAACGAAGATTGGCAACAGCAGATAGAGGGGAAAGATGAGCGCCATCGCGGTCAGGCCCCGTACCGCGAACCGGCGCAGCCCATCCTCGGTTTGCACCAGAAAGGGCGTCAGCAGGACAGCCAGGTACGTGCTCGCATAAATCAGCTCGCTCCACTCGATGACCGGAAAGTCCCGCTCCAAGGGAAAATATGTTGCAACCGCGCCGCCGGGCCTTCCCAGCAGCCAGATCATTCCGTATGCGGCCAGCCAGGGCAGCAGAAGCGTGATCGAAATCCGCACCCGGCAGAGCATCGACGGCTTCGCAAATGTGCGCCCCGCCCAGCAGGGAGACGAAGCCTGTGCGCCGAAGCGCTGCCGCAAATCCGGCATCTCGTAACCAAGAACCAGCGCCGCGCATGCCAGTGCAACACTGGGAGTCACGAGCCAAAGTCCACTGGCAGAACCGAAAAGGATGGCAACCCCGCCGCACATCATCACGAATCCGCCATAGATGGGGTGAGGAATGAGTCCGTAGACTCCTTTCCCGACGAACCGTGGAGGAGGAAATGCATTCATGGGCAAGCCACCGCCGTAAATCCGGAGCGACAGCATTCCCGTCAGCATGATCGCCGCTCCAGTCGCGGCAAGCGCAATTCCCCATGGAACCGAATGAGGCGTTGCGATGCGGATCGCGTTTCGACTGGCAAACGCCCAGGCCACCAGCGCCGCCGGCAGCGCCGCGGCAAACAGGAGCCCGTACAGAGTCTTCGCCGCACCGGGTCTCAGGCTTGCCAACGCACCACCTCGTGAATCACCCAGCCGCTGGAATCGTGGTCTTCTGAAGACAAAACTCCGCGGCTTCGCCACTTACGCTCGTCCACATTGAATACGGAATGCGGAAATAGCCTTCCCAGCGCCGGAGCATCCGGCAGAATGGTAGACCGCAGCCGCCCGCTCCGCAGCGCTACGCCTTCCTTGATGTGCAGAGTTGCTCCAGGAACCGCGACCTCGGCATCGGAGACGGCAATCGGTCTACACTCCATACCGCTGCGGACGGCGAAACTGGTGTTATACGATCCTTGCCAGTCTATCCACGCAAGAGAATCCTTTGGTGAAACAAATCTCCCCCACCGCAACTGTTTCAGGGGCAAATCCCACGGCGCAATCGTTAAGGTCAGGCACTCCGCATACCCCAGCCCCCTCAACTCGCGGTCACCCACGCGCAGTGTCGCAATGGATCTGGGCTGAAGACAGTTCCACATGACGCTCCCGGCCTCCTGCTCAAACACGAGACGTTCGAAGGGCGGACAATCACCCTCCCAGGTTCCAGTTACCCCCAACTTCGGTAGATTCGCGGAGATTCTCCCTCCGTCAGAATCCACTCGGTGCTTTGAAATCGATGTATGAGTGTTGAATTTCCCGTCCCAGCTCGACAGAACACTATTGAGATGCAGATGGACTCCACGCCAGCCCAGTTCCGCGCAATAGATAATCGCTACGTCGCCCTCATCTGTGACGCAATCCAGATACCATTTGACCAGCGAAAACGAGCGCCCTTGCACGCGGGATCGGGCCCCTTTCCGAGCGTGAACCTCAAGACTGATACTCTGCAGGTAGCATTGATTGTATTCCGGTCTTTCTTCTTCTTGCCCCCAGTGTAGGGGCCGCCTCGCCCCCGTGCAGCCCCCGCCCCGGGGAAGCTAGCAGCTAGAAGCTAGAAGCTGCCTTTTTGTCAACCCTCCCCACGCTCTCCAACCTCCGCAACCCACTGAAAACACTCGCTAAAAACTATTTCCCAAGTTTGCCGGTAATTTCGCCGTTTAAGCGCATACTCATTCCATGATCGACAAGCAGAGATCGGAGATTAGTGGACAGCGGGCAGCAATTGGTCAGTGGCCAGTGGCTAGCGACCGGCCGGCCGCCAGTATCCAGGGGCTGGCGAGGGACCGATTGCGGCTCTTCGCGACCAACTCCGCTAGCTCCGCTAACTCCGCTAACCCCGCTGCGTTAGCGGCTTTGTTAACCAAAGAGTAAAAGTCGGGCCGAAAACGCCCCGTAAACCATTGAATGGAGAGACTTTAGATTCTAACCCTTTTGGAATCAATGGGTTGGAGCGACTGATCGTGGGTACAAGTGGCTGAAAACAAATCTCTTAACCCCCCAAAGGGGTGGTGGGGGGTGGGTGGGGGATGGTACGGACCGGGCGCATCCCTGACAGATTGAACCGGGGGCATACCTGACACTGCACAAGCCCATAGGCGATTGCTTACAACGTCGAGATGGGCTGGAGAGTGAGCAGTGCGATGGAGGAGAAGCTGCGCTTTGTGTTTGAGTATGAGCGCGATGAGGCGTCGATGAAGGATCTTTGCCAGCGATTCGGCGTGAGCCGGGAGACCGGCTATGTATGGCTCAGGCGTTACCGGCAGAGTGGCCCGGAGGGCCTGCTGGAGCTGAACCGGGCTGCAGTCCGTCATCCCAACCAGACGGCGGCAGCGATCGAAGAAGCGGTGCTGGAGCTGCGCCAGGCGCACATGACGTGGGGACCGCGGAAGCTGAAGCGTGTTCTGCAGCGCGACCAGCCGGGACGAGCATGGCCGGCGACCAGCACGATGGGCGAGATGGTCAAGCGAGCCGGACTGGTGGTGGCGCGCAGCAAGCGGCGCCGCACGGAGCCCTACACCGAACCGTTGGCGCATGCGGTGGAGTCGAACCGTGTCTGGTGCGCCGACTTCAAGGGCTGGTTCCGATCGGGCGATGGAACACGCATCGATCCATTGACCATCAGCGATGCCTGGAGCCGCTATCTGCTGCGCTCGCAAGCGGTGGAGAAGACCGACACCGAGCGCGTGCGCGCCATCTTTGAGGCGGCGTTTCGCGAGTATGGACTGCCGGATGCGATCCGCACCGACAACGGAGCGCCGTTTGCCTCTTCGGCGGTGGGCGGGCTGTCGCGTCTGGCCGTGGGTTGGGTCAAGCTGGGCATCGCGCCGGAACGCATCCAAGCCGGGCACCCGGAGCAGAACGGCCGTCACGAACGCATGCATCGCACGCTCAAGCAGGACCTGTGCCCCGCTCCGGACCGGCGCGCGCAGCAACGGGAGCTGGATCGCTTTCGCCGCGAGTACAACGCAGTGCGGCCTCACGAAGCGCTGGGCATGCAGACCCCGGCCAGTGTCTACGAGCCTTCGCCGCGGCCCTACCCGGCGCGCGTGCCGGAGGTGGAATATCCCGACACCATGCTGGTGCGCACCATCAAAAGCCACGGTCACTTCCGCTGGAAGAAGCATGATGTTTTTCTCTCCGAGGTGCTGTGGGGTGAACCGATCGGCCTGCTGCCCGTCGAGGATGAAACCTATACCGTCTACTTCGCTCATCTGCCTCTGGCACGGTTCGACGCCAGAACTTGTACACTGTCCCCGCTGCCCAACGGCCGCCGGGAAAAGTGCGCCGCCTCCGGGCCAGGGCAAGCTTGCCCTGGCCCGGAAGACAAAAACCAAAACCTTCCTGAGAAGGAAAAACTGTCAGGTATGTGCCCGGTCTGAAATGTCAGGTATGTCCCCGGCCGTACAGGATATCGAGAAAGTAAACACCCCGCCAGCTACCTCAACCGGCCCCCGATCTATCACTTGAGATCTGCGACGCGCCAATCACCCGGACCATAACCCCCGCCCAATCGCCGGCCACACGCTGCCTGAACAACCGCGCCGTAGGGTACCACGGCGTTCGCTCCGTCTCCTGCATCCAGCGCCAGTCCGCCAGGTGCGGCAGCAGAATCCAAACCGGTTTGCCCATCGCGCCGGCCAGGTGCGCAATGCACGTGTCCGTCGTGATCACCAGATCGAGCGACGCCACCAGCGCCGCTGTCTCCGCAAGATCGTGCTCGCCGCTGGATCCGTCCCAAACAAGAACGTCTCCCGGCAAACTCGCCAGTTGTTCCGTCGCCGCGCCCTTCTGTAGCGAGATCCAATTCGCATCCACTGCGCGCAGCAGTGGAACCATCGTCTTCAATCGTATCGATCGCGCGGCGTCCGCCTTGTACTTCGGATTTCCCGCCCAAGCCAATCCCACGCGCGGTCCGCTTCGTGCCGAAGCGAACCGCGCCCGTTTCTCCCGCACCAATTCCTCATCGGCGCCCAAGTACGCTCCCGTCCACGGAACTGTCTCCACCGTTGTCCCAAACACCGCAGGCAAACTCATCATCGGACACTCGCAGTCGAACTCCGCCGCATTCGCGTCCATCACTGCCGTCTCCGCCAATCCCGCGCGCACTACCGCGAGCGACCGCATCAGCCGCTCCGCCGCGGGTTGCACTTCGAGCACCGGCACGCCGCCCCGCGCTGCAACCAGTGCCGCATAGCGGCAGAACTGAATCGTGTCTCCGAGCCCCTGTTCCGCGTGCAGCAACACGCGCTCTCCCTGCAGCTCCTCGCCATTCCATCTCGGCTGCTTGAAGTTGCGCGGCCTGCGATGCACCTCGCGGAACCGCCACCGCGCCTCGTATCCTTTCCATCCTCGCTCCCACTCGCCCAATCTCAACTGCGTCAGCGCCAGGTTGTACTTCGCTCCGGCGCTCGCCGGATCGCGTTCGACCGCCGTTTCGTGCACACTCAGCGCCTCCTCCATTCGTCCCAGGTCGAGCAGCGAGTTGCCGCGGTTCGACGCCGCCGCGCGATTGCCCAGCGCCTCAGCCCGCTCGAACACGGGAATTGCCTCCGCGAACCGTCCCTCCAGATGCAGCACGATGCCGTGCATGTTCACGGCCTCGTCGAACTCCGGATTCCGCGCGAGCGCCCAACGCATCCATTCCCGCGCGCCGGCCACGTCCCGCTCCGCAGCACGGAACTGGCACCAAGCCACGAGCGTCTCCACCTGGTTCGGGTTCAGCGCGAACGCCCGCCGCAGATTTGCCTCCGCTGCCTCCGGCCTTCTCCGGTCCCGCTCCAGCTGCGCCAGATTCACCCATCCTGAGATCAGGTCCGGCCGCAGCTCCACCGCTCTCCCCAGCGCAGCCTCGGCCTCTGCCTCCCGGCCTTGCTCCCGCAACAGGCTCCCCAGGTTGATCCACGCCGCCGCAAAGTCCGGCCGTATCACCAGCGCTCGCCGGTATCGCCTCTCTGCCTCCTTCGATCGTCCCAATCGCGCCAGTGCGAACCCCGCAGCGAACTCGCCCTCCGGCAGTCGCGGCCGCAGCGCCACCGCCGCCTCATATCGCTCGAGAGCCTCCTCATTCCGGCCCACCAGCGCGAGCGCATTCCCCAATCCGAGTTGCGCCGCGACCATCGTAGGCCGCCGTGTCAACGCCACCTCGAACTCCTGAATCGCCTCTCGAGGCCGCCCGGTCGCAATCTTCAGCTCGCCCATTCCCATCCGCGCCAGCGGATCCATGCCGTCCAGCCGGATGGCCTCTGCGTATGCTCGCTCCGCCTCACCCACCCGCTCCGCAGCCTTCAGCGCCTGCCCCATTGCAACCCACGCCGCGCCCATCTTCGGCGCCGCGGCTACGCCCGCCGCCGCCATCTTCACCGCGGCTTCGGTCTGCCTGCTGCTCAACGCTACAAGGCTCATGCCCACCAGCGCCTCCGGCTGTTGCGGGTTCCGCTCCAGTGCGCGCTGGTAGCAGAGCGCAATCTCGGCCAATCGTCCTGTCCGCCTTGCTGCCGCCAAGCCTTCGATTGCTCCTTGCATGTCTTGGAACTTAGCGCGCCGCAGATGCGCACTCAAGGGCTTGGTTTCTTCACCCGCACCCCGCCGCAGCAAGGATTCCCAATCTCATTGCAGGTTCTGATTCGGGACGCGCAAAACCCATGTCCGCTCCATCACATCGGCTCGCACTATCATCAATCTGTGCCTCAGCACACCAACCTGGGCGACATCCTCGCCAACGCCATCACACACGGCATCGGTCTCGGTTTCGCCGTCGTGGGAGCTGTTTATCTCATCGTCGCCTCCGAGCGCGGGCCGGTGCTGCTCATCGTCAGTTGCTCCGTATTCTCCGCCGCCCTGGTCCTCGTTTATCTCTGCTCCACGCTTTACCACTCGCTGGTGCGTACCCGCGCTCGCCATGTCCTCCATGTCCTGGACCACTCGGCCATCTACGTGCTCATCGCAGGAACCTACACGCCCTTTACCCTGGTCTCGCTGCGCGGGCCGCTGGGATGGGTTCTCCTAACCGTGGTCTGGTCGCTGGCAGTGGCAGGCGTGGTCTTCAAGAGCCTGGCGATCGGCCGGTTCCCCGCTGCCTCGGCCCTGGTTTATCTCTTCCAGGGGTGGCTCGCGGTCTTCGTCGTGCGCTCGCTTCTCCATGCCATCGGCTGGCACGGAATCCTCTGGCTCTTCGCCGGCGGCTTGGCGTATACCCTTGGCATCATTTTCTTCGCCCTCGACCGTCTGCCTTATTTCCACGCTGCATGGCACATCTTCGTTCTCGCCGGCAGCATTGCCCACTACTTCGCCGTCTACTACTACGTTGTGCCTACGCGGCTTTGACGGTGCTCTTGCGGCTCTTGCCGAAGGCACCATGAAAGGCCCACGCTTTGACCTCCTTATCCCACGGAGCCGTGCGTTGACCCAACGTCGGTTTAACGATAAAATCGAAGAGTTTGGCGATGCACCCGGTTGAAGGGGTGCGCGGGATGTCGCCGGGTTTTCCGCGCTAATGTGGCTCGGCCCGCCTCCCGATGCAGTCACCCATCTGTATCCGCCCCCATCGAGCACACGATTCGCGTTTTGCGCCCGGTCCAGGGACCCATGGCGCTGGAGGATTTGTCATGTACGCAGTCATTCGCACCGGAGGCAAGCAGTACCGCGTCGCTCCCGGCGACGTATTGAAGATTGAGAGCGTTACGTCGGGAGGTCCGAGCGTCGAATTCAGCGACGTGCTTGCCGTTTCCGGTGAGCCCGGGACGCTCGCCAAGCCGGCGTCTGCCAAGGTCACTGCCGAAATTCTCGGCGCGGGCCGAGGCGACAAGATCCTGGTCTTCCACTTCAAGCGGAAGAAGCAGTACAAGAAGCTCCAGGGTCACCGGCAGAACTTCACCCAGGTGCGCATTAAGGCCATCGAAGCTGACGGCGTCACCTACGACGCGGACAAGAAATAGCGCGCTGATTAACGCAGGTTTCTTACGCAAACGCACCAACCCTGCTTCCTGCAAGGAACAGGCTGAGAGCTGAAAGCTAATAGCTGAAAGCTGCTTTCAGAAGGGGATTCGACAATGGCACATAAAAAAGGTGGAGGCAGTTCCACAAACGGACGCGACTCAAACGCACAGCGACTCGGGGTAAAGGCCTTTGCCGGTCAGTCGGTCACTGGCGGCACAATCATCACGCGCCAACGCGGCACGCGCATTAAGCCTGGTGCAAATGTGGGTATCGGTTCGGACGACACGCTCTTCGCTAAGGTTTCGGGCCGTGTGAAGTTCACTGACCGCGGAAGCCGCGGGCGCTTCGCCTCGATTGAGCCGATCGCCTCCGAGTAGGCGTACCACAACGGCAATCAACACAACCGGGCCCAAAATCAAAAGGCCACGGCGAGCGCCGTGGCCTTTATTATCACTGTGCCTGAATCTTCAATTTGGCCTTTACGTTTCCGATTCCCGCCCCTTCATATTTCGCGCCAGCACCTTCTCGACAACACGCTCGACATCCGAAAGGAAGAAACTGTTGGCGGGCTGCTGAACGGCCACCTTGGTACCGGTGTGGCCCAGTGCCGAAGCGATTTCGTTCCAACGGTAGATGGTTGAACTGGCGGGCATCAACACAGGCTTGCGAGTCGGCTCTGGACGGATGCAGTAAACCATCCAGATAGCCAGCGTCCCGAGAATCAGCGACTCATAAACGAATTGCAGCGGATCGTTCCAAGAAGTTAGGCGGGAACTCCACGCGGCAACGATGAACTCGCCGGAACACATCAACCCAAATCCAAAAGCGATACCAAAGGACAAGTCGCGCACTGTCAGGCGTAACGCATTCATGCTCAGGCAGAGGAAGGCGAGCAAGCACAGCTCGAGGACGCTCATCGAGCGCATCAGACCATAGGAGACATCGGCGATCACGTAAAGCCCTTTGTGCGAGTAGGAGATTGAGGTCAGGCTCACAATCATTGAAACGACGACCGCCCAGCGGAAGATCACGACTGCCAGCTTCGAGATTCCAGGAAACGCCGCCAATGCCGAGCGGAAGACCTCAATGCAAATGAAGAACAGCAATACCGTGCTCGCGAGATAGGTTGCGAAGAAACCAAAATAGTAGATTTCGCCGATTTGGTGGACCCTTCCCCACGGCAGTGACTCCCCGTAGAGAACGAGCACCAGAAGGGGAGCAGAGATGGCACGCAAGCCAAGATAAGTGCCCATCGCCGGGAAACGGCGATGCAGCCCCTTGCTCCGGAAAAGAATGGCGAGCGCTGCCCAAAGAATAAACTCGGCAGCGTTCATCGCTAACATTGCAACGTTCAAAGGCATAGAGACAGCTTTGCGATCGTTCGAACGTCCTCAGGATAGCGCCAATATGCCTAACGACTCAAACACAAAAGGGTAACGCACCGATGGCACTTTCGTGCTATGCAGTACTCATCCGAGCGCCGCTTGTTTTACGAGACGACTCCGTGAAGGTCAGTTCGACGACGACGCCGGCGCAAAGCATGCGCCGACCGATTGGCACGGAAGAGGAGCCGGAATAAGAATCATCGGGCCAGGATCACTCGCGGTCACCGAATTGTGCGCCGCGCGAATCTGCGTGTTGGATGGGGAAAGCGACGCGGAGGCAAGGCCGGCGAAGGCAACGAACAGAGCGAACATGCGAATGACGGCTTTCATCGTTGGTAACCTCTCGGATTCGAATTTGATTGGAAACTGATCTCCAATCAGATCACAATTGTAGCTGACGAATGAATATAAGTCCAGTTATTTCATATAGATGTTAAACTTGAACGAATGTGAATTACCAACGTCATCATGTCGCGCTATCTGGATGCCATTAGTAACCGTCGAGATGTCGCCGTCTCCTTTCTTCGACGCACGTCCCTGCATGTTAAAATAACTCTAGGTGAACAGCTTGATAGCCCCTCTTTTCAAGCGCTTACTACCTCTTCAGGGTTCGGATTCATCCCCGGCGACCCACGAAATGAAGAAACACCATGTGAGCGGAATTCAATGGCCACTGAAGTTCTGAGCACCACCACCATCCCCGGCGACAACGACAGCTACACCGGCGAAAACATCAAGGTCCTCGAAGGCTTGGAGGCAGTTCGCCTCCGTCCCGCCATGTACATCGGTTCCACCGGTGAGATGGGGTTGCACCACCTTGTCTACGAAGTCGTGGACAATTCCGTCGACGAGGCCCTGGCCGGGTACTGCAAAAAGATCGATGTCGTCATCCACGTCGATAACTCCATCACCGTGGTCGACGATGGCCGCGGCATTCCTGTGGACATGATGGATCTGCCGGGTGGCCAGCGCATGCCGGCCGTGCAAGTTGTGCTTACCAAGCTGCACGCGGGTGGCAAGTTCGACGCCTCCACCTACAAAGTCTCCGGCGGTCTTCATGGTGTGGGCGTGAGTTGTGTGAACGCGCTCTCGCAGGAATTCAACGTTGAAATCTGGCGCGACGGGCACACCTGGGAGATGGATTTCAGTTGCGGCATTCCGACCAGTGAGCTGCGGCAGGCTGGCACGAGCAAGCGCCGCGGCACGCGGGTTCATTTCCTGCCCGACAGATCCATCTTCACCACTACCGAGTTCAACTACGACACCCTCGCGCAGCGGTTGCGCGAGATGGCGTTCCTGAACAAGGGACTCGAGATCACGCTCACGGACGAGCGGACCGCAGACCCCAAGACCGGGGAAGCGCGGCGCACCGAGTTCCGCTACGCCGGCGGCATCGCCGAGTTCGTCAAGCACCTCAATCGCGGCAAAAGTGTGTTGCACGACAAGCCGATCGTGATGGAGGCTCTTCGCGAAGGCGTTGAAATCGACATCGCGCTGCAGTACAACGACGCGTATTCGGAAACCGTGTTCAGCTTCGCCAACAACATCAACACTGTCGATGGCGGTTCGCATCTCTCCGGTTTCCGCGCGGCGCTCACGCGGACCATTAATTTCATCGGCCAGCAGATGGGGTTGTTCAAAGACATGAAGGAGAGCCTGAGCGGCGACGATGTGCGCGAGGGGCTCGTGGCAGTGGTCAGCGTCAAGCTGTCGCAGCCGCAGTTCGAGGGGCAGACCAAGGGCAAGCTCAACTCCGACATTGCTGGTACGGTGCAGGCCTTCGTCAATGAGCGCCTCGGAATGTTTCTCGAGCAAAATCCCCCGGTCGCCCGGCGGATCATCAACAAGGCCATTGAAGCAGCACGCGCGCGCGAGGCGGCACGCAAGGCGCGCGATCTGACGCGGCGCAAGGGAGCGCTTGACGGCGGCGGCCTTCCGGGCAAGCTGGCCGACTGCAGCGAGCGCAACCCCGAGCGCTGCGAGCTCTATCTGGTCGAGGGCGAGAGCGCCGGCGGCACTGCCAAGCAGGGCCGCGATCGCCGCTTCCAGGCCATTCTTCCGCTCAAGGGCAAGATCCTCAACGTGGAGAAGGCGCGCTACGACAAGATGCTCGGCCACGAGGAGATCCGCGCCATGATTACGGCGCTCGGCTGCGGCATCGGCAAAGAAGACTTCGACGCCACCAAGATTCGCTACGGCAAGATCATCCTGATGACCGATGCCGACGTGGACGGCTCTCACATCCGCACGCTGCTGCTCACCTTCTTCTTCCGCCACATGACGGAACTGATCAAGCGCGATCACGTGTACATTGCGCAGCCGCCGCTCTATAAGATCAAGAAGGGCCGCTTTGAGCAGTACATCAAAGATGACCGCGAATTCGTGAAGGTGATGGTCAATCGCGCCGCCGAGGGAATGATTGTCCGCCACGGCGAGACGGCCGGACGCATCGAGGGCGCCGACCTCACGCGCTTCATGGCCACGCTCAACGAGTATCTCGGTTTTGTCGAGAAGGTGGACAAGCGCATCCGCAACGAGAAGCTCACCGAGATGCTGGCTCGCGCGGAACTGACTCACCGTGCCGACTTCGCCTCGAAGAACGGCAAGGAAGTTCCGGAAAAGATTGCCGCCCTCCATGCGCAGCTTCTCGATCTCTCTGACGAGTTCCAATTCAAGGTCAGCAAGCCGGTCGAGGACGAGGAGCACCACACCTGGTCGGTCTGCTTCACCGATGCGCAAGGCGCGACGCGATGCATCGACTGGACGCTGGCTTCGAGCCCCGAGTTCCGCCAGATGATGTCGAAATACTCGCTCATCAAGGAGTTCCTTGAGCCGCCGTTCCTGGTCGAGTACGCACCCAAAGCCGCGGCCGCCGCAGCAGCGGAAGAGGATGAAGAAGCCGAGGGCCCCGAAACCAAAATCGAAGCCAAGGCAGAGACCAAAGCTTCAAGCCGTGGCGCGCGCGCGCTTCGCGAGCCGGTCGAAAAGCAGACCGCGCGCGATCTCTTCGCGTATATCGTGGAGCAGGGCAAGAAGGACTACCAGGTGCAGCGCTACAAAGGCCTGGGCGAGATGACGGCCACGCAGCTCTGGGAGACGACGATGGATCCCGAGCGGCGCACGCTGCTCGTCGTCAAGCTTGAGGACATCGCCGAGACTGAGGCCATCTTCACCACGCTGATGGGCGAAGACGTCGAGGCCCGCCGCAAATTCATCGAGGACAATGCCCTCGACGTCAAGAACCTCGACATCTGATCAGCGGGTCGGTTTTCCTGACCGCGGGAGCCCCATCCAAGCTCCGCTTGGGTCGGGCGCTTCGGAGGGAGCAGGGGCCTTTAGGCCCCTGAATGCGGCCCCTGTGACAATCCGGCCTTCAGGCCCGGTTGTCTTGAAAGGGCACGACTTCAGTCGTGCCGTATAGGTCGCATAGGTAGATGGGCTTTTAGCCCCTGGGGGAAGCACAGCTTCGCCGCCTGTCCTCTTCCTGCAACCATCCTCAGCCGCTCTCGACCTTCGTCAAAAAACGCCGGAGCCGGAATATCCCGTCATCGCTTCAGGATCATTCCCGCCCAATCCACCCACATGTTCGTCACCGCCAGCCTTCCCGCGATCAAAGTCACCACCGCGAGGACGGCGAGGCCCATGGCAAACTGGCGATCGAAGCTGCGCGTCATGGCCGCGCGCACCACCAGCAGCAGCAATCCCAGGCTCACAACCGGCCCGAATATCGCCATCCAATGGTGATACCCGAAGATCGAGCCAACTAGCGCGATGCGGCCGGTGGCTCCGCTCAGGATCGCCAGGCAGGCCAGCATCATCATCGGCCGATGAATGCGCGGCCGCTTGCGGTTGAGCACACCGATCGTCACGAACACCGCGAACAGCGCAATCTCCGTAACCATCACCAGCAGAAACTGCGGGCCCGGCCAGTCGAAAACCACCTGCTCCGGAGCGACGCGGATCGACCGAAAAGCCACCAGCGGCCCGGTCACCGCGATCGTCGCCGCAATCGCCGCCACGCCCCAGCCGAGTGTCATGTGCAGCCGCCGATTGTGTGTGGAGATGAGCAGCGCCTGCACGAAGAACATCACGAACCAGGCAAAGATGGCGCTCGAGTGCGCCACCACGATGGGCAGCATCACCGGCGCAATCGGGCTGCCGTCGAAGTGCTTGCCATGAAAGATGTAGTGCTGGAAGCCGAGGACGGTGAGAATCAGGAAGACGGCCCCGGCGGCAGTGTAGAAAAAGCGGTTAGGCTTCATCCGCAATCTCCTCTTTTCTTGTTTCACAAACGAAGGGAAGTGTCGCCCATTCTCAGGTCGCGCTCATAGCTCGACCGATTTCGGCGATAGCCCGATCATACGATCCCGCCCACCGGTTTCTGAAAGAAAATTTGGATCGAGCCGACGAAATGGCCCCGCCGAACATGTTAAGGCGGGTGGCCCAGATTTCGGCGACCCTCCCGCACATGATGGGGTGCCCAAGGTCTCGCTCCTGGGACCTGGGAAACCTCAAACGCCCGCGCCGCCACAGAATTGTCATCCTGAGCGGAGTTTGGCGCGCACTCTGAGCCAAACGTAGTCGAAGGACCTGCGGTTGCCTTTGTCCTTCGCCGGATTAGGACCCGCATTCCGTCGCCTGAATCGCGAACAGAGGGCGCCTGAAGAGAACGGTGTTTCACGCAACGATCGAAATGCTGTTAAAAGCGGGTCAAAGCAAGGCGGAAGCGGCGCGCCTAAACGAAGCTTCCTTGTGATCGGTGAATGGCTCGAGGTCTCTTCTTTAATGAGCCAGAAGTCAAGCCGCCGATTTTCTCAGCACCCTTGGCCTTGGCTAGTCGTGTCCATGCGGAAGTTGCGGGTGCTTCCGACCTCTGTAAAAATCTGTATTCGGAGTGAACCGAAGCGGCCTTAGCTGCGGATCCCAGACTACGGCTAGCTGGGTTGGCGTGGTCCTCCGATCAATATGATCGTGAGCAACCTCAACCTGAAAGACCACCTGAAAATATGAGGCGCCAGAGAGCTCGTCCGTCAACCGAACCAAGTCCTTCGCTGAAAAGATGTGTGGATTGAGCAAGAGTCCGAATGCTTCAGTTCCCGCGCCATGCCCGCCGGCAACAACAATGATAGATCCCGCCAGCGTCCCGTCCGCCGAATAACGCGGCAGTTTGCTCAGTAAAAGGAAGTCCTCTTTAAGCCATCCAGCGTTGTCAGTTGGGTCGCTCGGCATCCAAGTAGCCCAACCCGGTGAAGAGGTCTCGCTGTTCCGATACCGAACCCTATTTAAACGAGCTCGCTTTTCTTCCTGCCTCATTGCCGAATACACTCTCACCATGTCTTCCGCGCCTCCGAAGAACTGATAAGGCAGATCCTCTGCCTTAACGATCAAGTTTGAGGCTGCTTCACGGGCCACTTTATCCTTTGGATTTTCGGCAATGTACGGGAGGTATTCTCGGGCATCCGCATTACTGACGGGACTGCCCGCCGTTAGAAGACAGCCACCTGCAGAGAGCTCGCCCCTAAAAAAACTCGCCACAATAGATGCTTTGCCCATGAAAGCTCGGTAGGGCGCGAGAGCGTTGTACTCGTGAGGGTAACCCAATCCTTCTATCAACTTCGGATGAGGCCCGGGGGCAGGGTGACTTTTCCCCGCACTAAATGCGATCCCGCTGTGTTCATGTAACTGGAAAAGGTGCTGAATCAATTTGTAATGTTCCGAATTGATTCCAATTTTCTGCTCGAAAGCTAAATAGCCTTCCTGTAGCCATCGAGAGATCAGGCCCTTGTGCTCGAAGATGTCAATCCCTGCAGCGGTGAGTGCAACACCTTGTCCCACCACCGCAAGGGCACCTAGGCCGATAAGCCTACGACGCCCCGGATTGGCGGGCTTGTCCTCGTCATCTCCCACCGCCCCGGAGATCACGAGCTTGGGGGGAGCGCCCCTCTCAATTTTGTCAGCCGCAGGCTTCGTTGAGTGGCTGAGCCGCGGTTTATCTGGCTCATCGTCCGCAGATTTAACAATTTCGGAGACAACAACCCCTTGGGAAGGAGCATTTGGGCGTAGATCATTCTCGAGTCCGCCAGGCGGAATGGCCGATCTTTCGGAACCCGTCATTGCCTTCGCCAAGATATACCTGACGGCCTTTGCTCCTGGCTCAGGTGCCGAATCGCTTTCTGTGTCGACATCCAGATGATCGAAGGGGATGGCCACCCGTATTGGCTGACTCCTTGTGAAATCACCCCAATTCGCGAGCTTATCTTGATCGCGCACCTCACCTCGTTCAACCAATCGCCGCCGTAAAGTTGCCTCGCTACAGAAACAACGAATCACAATCAGATTTGCTTTCGTGTCATGAGCCATTTGACGTATTCGAAGACACCATGCCGGATCTTGCACATGGGTAACGTGCGGCACATCCAGTAATACCGAATTCCCCACCAATAGGTTTTCCGATGTGATTCTGTAGAGTACATCGTAGAAGTGTTTCCGTATCGCAATGTAATCCTGACTAGACCTGGTTTCGGAGAAAAAAGGGTCAGCGATAAAGTTATTGTCCAGATACGTTAGCGACAGCTTCCCGAGGATGCCCTTCGAAAGCGTAGTCTTGCCTACCCCGGCAACCCCCATTATGAGAACCAGAGACTTGCTCGGAAGATTGCGTCTAGCGGACTCCGACATACACCAGCTCCTTTGCCTTAGCAAATGTTAGCAACGAATTCCGCGCAACCATGCTATTAATAGGGCGTTCTACCCGGATCCATCCATTTCCCACACGAGATTGGCGGCTTCCCACACGAGTTTGGCGACCCTGCCGGCTCCCGACTCCTGTTCCCTCAGTCCCTCAGTCCCTCGCTCTCTCGGTCCCTTGGTCCCTTAGTCCCTCAGTCCCGATGTCCGTGTCTTTCCTGAGGATCGCAGTCGAGGGGCGTTCTACCGGGACCCATCCATTTCCCACGCCAGACTGACGACTTCCCACGGGAGATTGGCGACCCGGCCTCAGTCCGGCAGTCCCGTAGCCCCGCAGTCCCCTGCTCCCTCGCTCCCTTGTTCCCTTGTTCCCTTGGTCCCTTAGTCCCCTAGTCCCTTAGTCCCTTAGTCCCTTAGTCCCTCGGTCCCTGCCTCTGTCAAGTCCCCCGCCCCCAAATTCCAGCCTCCCGCCCCACCCTAACCCGTTCTTTTTCTGATCTCTGACCCCTGATCTCTGATCTCTGCCAAGTTTGCCGGTAATTTCGCCCCTCCGGCGCATACTGGAAGCAAGTCGAAATCCCACGACCGGAGGGGCACTCCTCACTGTTCACTGACCACTGTTTCACGGCTCACGATTCACGGTTCACGCGGCCGTAACCCCTTTTAGATGGACGAATTTGGCTCCTAACTCATCTGCAATCAATGGGCTGGAGCAACAGATCGGGGGTACAAGTGACTGGCAACAAACCGCTTAACCTCAAAATGGGTGGGGGGGAGTACCCCCGCAGGCCACGCGCGGAGAGGCTCAGGAGGCGCGGACCTGGCCGCGGCCGTGGCGCTTGACGGCGTACATGCGCGCGTCGGCGGTGCCGATGATCTCATGCCCCAGCCTGCCGTCTTCGGGCGCAGAGGCCAGGCCCACACTGGCGCTGACGCTGAGCTTGAGACCGGTCTTCATCCGGAACTCGGTCTCCATCAGCGATGAGTGGGTGACCTTTGTGACGTCGAGTGCGGATTTGGCGGACGTTTCCGGCATCAGAACGACGAATTCGTCGCCGCCGTAGCGGAAGCACAAATCCTGCTTGCGGCTCAGCTCCTGGAGCCTACGCCCGGTAAGGGCAAGCAGTTCGCTGCCGATCATGTGCCCGTGCGCGTCGTTGACCAGCTTGAAGCGGTCCAAATCCCAGAAGGCCAGGCTCACGGGCAACTGGAGCTTTTTCAAGCGCTTCAACTCGCGGCCGAGGACATCGTAGAGGTGACGCACGTTGTAGAGAGCGGTGGTGTCGTCAGTAATGGTGAGTTGCTGGATGCGCTCGACATCGCGCGCGTTTTCAATGGCGATGGCCGCATGGTCCGCAAGAATGTGCAGGAAGGCGATGGAATAGTCCGACATTTCGGCGCGGGGATTGAGGATTTCGATGACGCCCTGCGTGCCGGTGCGCCCCCGCAAAGGCAAAGCAATGACTGACTTAACGCTGCTGAGGCCGGGTGTGTGAGATTGGCTGGCGCGGGGATCGCCGGCGACTTCTGGCACGATGAGGGTCTCCCCGTGCTGGAGGACCCATCCTGCGACGCCCTCGCCGGGCTTGACGCGAAGGCCGCGCAAGGCTTCCTGTTCCTGGCCAGCGGCGATGGCGTAGTAGAGATCCTGAGTGTTCTGGTCGAGCATCAGCAGCGCCCACAACTCAGCCTCAACCATGCGCTCCATGTGCTCGAGGATAGTGCGCAGGATCGTGTCCAGGTCGAAGCTCGAAGTGAGCGATCGCGCTAGCTGGTGAAAAACAAGCAGATCGGCGAGCGGGATGCGCCCTTCCGTCTTGTTTGGCATGTTTGGGCCCTGCGGGGGAAGTACTGCAATCATTCTTTCACAACAAGTGTCGCGCACAAGCTGAACTCCCGCTCGCGCCACGCTCGATCAACCGCCAATGTGGACCATGGACCGGGACGGTTTGAGGAATCCCGGCTCACCAATGTGGTGTCGAGCCTCCTTCTCTTGGATAGTACGGACGATGTAGGCGCGCAGTTCCTCGTCGCCGGCGCCGGCGCGAAGGCGGCCATAGAGGTCGTGCTCGACTTGCGAGAACAGGCAGGTGCGAATTTTGCCGTCGGAGGTGAGGCGCACGCGGCTGCAGGCGCCGCAAAAGGCCTGGCTGACCGGGGCAATGATTCCGATTTCACCCACGCCGTCCATAAAGGTATAGCGCCGGGCGGTTTCGCCGGCCTCGCGCGGCGGGAGCTCGACCAGCGGAAGAGTGCGGCCGATGCGCTCGACAATCTCGCGCAGCGTGACGACGATCTGGGGCGTCCAGAGGCGGCCCTCTTCGAGAGGCATGAACTCGATGAAGCGGACGACGACATGTTCTTCGCGGGCGAAGCGAGCAAAGCCTTCGATCTGGTCATCGTTGAAGCCGCGGAGGAGCACGCAGTTGATTTTGAGGGGCGTGAGGCCGGCGGAGCGGGCAGCGCGAATGCCGGCGAGAACTTCGGAGAAACTGCCGTCGACACGCGTGATGCGCTCGAAGGTTGGGGCATCGACGGCGTCCATGCTGACGGTGACGCGGTTCAGGCCGGCGTCCTTGAGCGGCTGGGCAAGCGTCTCGAGAAGGTGGCCGTTGGTGGTGAGCGCAAGGTCCAACGGCTCGCCCGAGAGGGTGCGGAGGCGGGACAGCTCCTTGATCAGATCGACGAGACCTCGGCGCAACAGCGGCTCACCGCCGGTAAGGCGGACTTTGGTGATGCCGAGACCGACAAAGATGCCGATGAGGCGGAGGTATTCCTCGATGGCCAGCTCGGGATACTGTGCACCCATTTCTCCGGTGCGGCAGTAGACACATTTGTAGTTGCAACGGTCCGTGATGGAGACGCGGAGGTCGTGAATCACACGGCCATGGCTATCCGTGAGCGGCGGATGAAGCGCTGGCGCAAGGAATGCTGAGAGGGAAGGGGCAGCCATCGGTAACTTCAAGCGTATACCTTTTTCGCCGGGGCTTGAAAGGCCGGAGGATTCGATGGCGGGACGGGCGGAAGGGAAGCGATAGCATGATAGAGCGAGCGCGCCTCGGCGCGGCTCACAAGGACTTGAGATCGACGAAGGAACAAGGAATATGCCCGCAACGGGAGCCAGACCCGCGGGCGCGGCGGACGAAACAGGCGCGGCAGTGGCCGTGCGGCAGATGTTCGAGTCCATTGCGCCAAAATACGACCTGCTGAATCATCTGCTCTCAGCCAACGTGGACCGGCTGTGGTGGCGGAGGGCTGCGCGCAGGTTTGCGGAGGTTCTGGCGCACCCCGAAGCGGCGGTCCTGGATATTTGCTGCGGCACGGGCGATTTGACGATGGCGCTCCTGAAGCTGCGCCCGCGCGGGGCAAAGCCGATTCTGGCCGGTGATTTTGCGCCGGCGATGCTACGGCGCGGCGCGGAGAAGTTTGGGCGGAAGACACGCGGATCGGGCGAAGGCGCGCGGGTAGACGAAGCGCCTTACGCGGTGGCGATTGAAGCTGACGCGTTGCATCTACCGCTGCGCGCGGAGTCGCTTGACCTGATTGTGACCGCGTTTGGATTCAGGAATCTGGCGAACTACGAGGCGGGCCTCGAGGAGTTTTATCGCGCTCTGAAGCCGGGCGGGCAGTTGGGGATTTTGGAGTTCAGCGAGCCGGGAGGCCTTGTGGGGAAGGCGTATGGCGTCTACTTCCGGCACGTGCTGCCCGCGATCGGGCGCACAATCTGCGGGAAGGATGGGGCTTACAACTATCTGCCAAACTCGGTGGGCAATTTTCCGCCGCCCGATGCGATGCTCGCGATGATGCGGACGGCGGGCTTTCAAGAGTGCGCGTGGCAGCCGTACACGTTTGGAATTGCAGGGTTGTACAGTGCGACGCGGCCCACGGTAGTCTAAGAGCCTGATGCCCCCCGCCGTCTCCAGTTCGCGCGCGACCGAGCCAACTGTGGCGAGTTTCTCCGCCGAAAAGCAGCGCGTGGCCAGGCGGTCGATGGCGGCTGCGGCGGTGATGACGCTGCTGAAGGTGGCGGCCGGCCTGCTGTCGGGGTCGCTGGGAGTGCTTTCGGACGCGGCACATTCGGGGCTGGACCTGGTGGGCGCGGCGCTGACGTACTTCTCCGTTCATGTGAGCGATAAGCCAGCAGACGAGGATCACACGTACGGCCACGGGAAGATTGAGAATCTCTCCGCCTTCAGCGAGGCGGGGCTGATGGCCGTTTCTTGCGCGTGGATCATCTGGGAGGCGGTGCAGCGGATCTTCTACCACCCGGTGGAAGTGCACCACTCGCTGTGGCCGGTACTGGTGCTGGTGACTTCAATCGCGGTGGACCTCTGGCGATCGCGGCAACTGCGCGCGGTGGCTGTGCGCACGGGATCGCCGGCGCTGGCGACCGACGCGTTTCATTTTGCTTCGGACATCTGGGCGACGCTGGCGGTACTGGCGGGACTGGGCGCTTCGTGGGCGGGCGAGCGGCTACAGATCGGCGCGCTGCATTATGCCGATCCGCTGGCGGCGGTGGTGGTGTCGTTGATGATTCTGCGCATGACGGTGCGGGTGGGCCACGAGGCGGTGGGCGCGCTGGTGGACGAGATTCCCGCCGAGACGCGGCGGCGGCTGGTGCGCGAGGTGGAGCGCGTGGACGGAGTGCTGGCCGTGGAACAGGCGCGCGTACGGCGGGCGGGAGCCGGCTACTTTGCCGACCTGACGCTGGCGCTGCCGCGGCGATTCACGTTTGAGCACACAGACGAGCTGGTGCGGGACGCCACTGCCGCTGTGCAGCGCGCGCTGCCCGGAGCCGATGTCGTCATCCACACCATTCCGCGCGAAACCAAGGCGGAAAGCATCTTCGACCGGGTGCGTGCTGTGGCCGCTCGCAACAACGTTTCGGTGCACGAGCTCAGCATCCAGACGCATCACGGACGGCTGCAGGTGGAGTTGCACGTGGAGCTTGAAGAGCACCTGGCGCTGAGGGAAGCGCACGGCTTCGTGACGGCTCTCGAAGCGCAGATTTTGCGTAACGTTCCGGAGGTCGACTCGGTTCTGACGCACATCGAGAGCGAGCCGGCAACAATCGAGCAGCCCGAAGAAGAACTTGTGGAGGACCGCAGGCTGGAGCAGGCGCTGCGCGCGGCAGCAGCGGGGCTTCCAGAGATCGTCGACGTGCACGCAGTCGCCGTGGGCCGGACGGGAGAACACATCTCGCTGACCTGCCACTGCACCCTGCCCGACGAGCTGCCGATGAATCGGGTGCACGAGGTGATCACCGCGCTCGAAGACCGGTTCAAGCTGGAGTGCCCGGAGGTGTACCGGGTGACCATCCATCCGGAGCCGGTGACGGATAATACGCGGTAGAGGGACAACCGCAATCTTCGAGTGTGGACAGCGCTGATGAACACTGGCCCGATTGCCAGAATCTTTCGCATTGCCTGGCTGCTGATGCTGCTGGTGGCCGTGGGTCTGCTGTCGGCGATTCTCACGATGCAGTTCGCGATCCACGGCGCGGAGGTGCAGGTGCCGGCGCTGAAAGGAATGACGACTGCCGATGCGCGCAGTGTGGCAGCCGGCCTGGGGCTGGACCTGGACGTGGACAATCGCTACTACTCCAGCGATGTGGCCGCGGGGCACATTTTGTCGCAGTCGCCGGCGGCGGGAACGGTGGTGCGGCGCGAGTGGCGCGTGCGCGTGGCGGAGAGCCTTGGGCCGCAGAAGGTGGATGTGCCGGACACGGTGGGCGCGAATGAGCGCGTGGCCGCACTAGAGCTGCGGCGCGCAGGCCTTGAGGTGGGCGAGACTGCGCGGCTGCCCTACGGGTCAGCCGCGGAAGGAACCGTGCTGGCGCAGGATCCGCCGCCGCACGCGCAGGGCATTGAGCAGCCGAGCGTGAACCTGCTGGTGGCCGCGGCAGACGATGAGACTCCAGACGGGTATGTGATGCCTGACCTGACCGGCTGGCAGTTCGCGAGCGCGCAGGCGGCGCTGAAAAAGGTCGGGATCAAAACGGCGCCGCCGAGTTTTGTGGATGTGCCGGTGGCGCCGGTGGGCAGCGGCGATGCGCCGCTGAAGCTGCCGGTGAGGCCGGGCGCAGTGTTGACGCAGTCGCCGGGTGCAGGCACTCGCGTGGACCAAAGCACTGTGGTGAAGCTGACCGTAGTGAGATAGGCGGGACAGGAGACGAACGCCGATGGGATTGAGCGAGGATTTGGAAAGGATCGCCCTGCAGGAGCGCGAACTGCGGTTGCCGCGCCTGGATGCGTGCGTGGCGTGGGAGCTCGGTTCGAAGATTCGAACGATGGCGCTGGAGCGCGGACTGACGCTGGTGGTCGATGTGCGGCGTTTCGGGCAGCCGCTGTTTTATGCAGCGCTTGACGGGACGACTCCGGACAATCCCGAATGGGTGCGCCGCAAGAGCAACGTGGTGGCGCGCTTTCATCGCAGCTCGTATGGCGTGGGAATGACGCAGAAGATGAAGGGGACGACGCTGCAAGAGCGGCTGGGTCTCCCGGTGGCGGATTACGCGGCGGATGGCGGTTCGTTTCCCCTGTGCGTTGAGGGAGCGGGAGTGGTGGGCAGCGTGACGGTCTCGGGGCTGCCGCAGCGCGACGATCACAACCTGGTGGTCGAGGCTCTGTGCGCAATGTTGGGGCGGGAATTTGTGGCGCTTAAGCTTGAGCCGGAACAGGCGTAGAGAAGTTTGTATCACCCGTTGTTAATCAGCCGAATTACGCCCTCAGGGGCTAAGAACCTATCCGTAAATAGAGATGGTTTGTCTCCAGCAGATCAGGGCAGCGGCCAGTTGCAGGAGGGCGGTGTAGCTGGCCTCGGTCTTTTCGAAGCTGACCAACAGTTTGCGGTAGCGGTTGAGCCAAGAGTGGGTCCGTTCCACGACCCAGCGGCGCGGTTTCGAGTCCGGGTATCGATATTTCAGCAGCCGCTCTTCGGCGCGTGACTTTACGCGCAGATAGTAGCCATGCTTGCGGGCGATCTTGCTGACTGGGTAGCCGACATAGCCGGCATCCAGACAGAGATACTGCTGGTTGTTCCAGGTCGTGACTTCAGGACGCTGGACCACGACCCCAGCCAGAGTCCGATCCAGCAGCTTCGAGTCATGCACGTTGGCGCCGCTGACGACGATCGACAGCGGGAGTCCATGGCCGTCGACCAACAGGCTGCGTTTGCGTCCTTTTTTTCCCCCGGTCGGTCGGGTTCCGGCCTGCACACTCGGTTGCCAGCGGAGCTTTTCCCATCGTCCCGTCGGCTGCCTGCCACTGCCAAGCTATGCCGTGCATGCCGTCATACTCGGCCAGCCCGGCCTGCCAGAGCTTCTGGAAAAATCCGGCCCCGTGCCAGTTCTGAAAATACTGATGCACCGCGCTAGCCGAGCCGAACTGTCGGGGCAATCCTTTCCATTGAATGCCGGTGCGCAGAACGTAAACGATAGCCGAGAAAACCTGCCGCGCAGGGATCGGCTTGCGTCCCGCTCCGGCCTTGCGCTGGTACTTCCGGCCCCCGTCCCGCTTGCGGATCGGAATCAGCGGCTCAACCTTGTTCCACAAATCATCCGATACTGTCCACGACTTGATCTGAGGCATGTTGAGCCCTATCTTCGCCCATCTCCAATCCCGGGGAAGATGAGAATCAATCAGACGAATCAAACTCAACACTATTTACGGATAAGTTCTAAAGCCCCCTATCATTTTGCGCCATTTACGGCACGACTAAAGTCGTGCCCTTTCAAAGCCGGAATTGTGTGACCGGATTTAAGCCATCTTCTCGATCAGCGCGACAAAGAAGCCGTCGGTGGGTAGAGCGCCGGGCAGAAGGCGGAGTGCGCCTTCGGGGGTAAGGCAAGCGCGCAGGCGTTCGGCGCCGGCGGGGGTGAGGATTCCCGTTTTTGTCAAGGTTTGGATGCGCGATGCGAGGGAGATTTGACGGACGCCGCGATTTTCGGCGAGGACGGCGGCGACGACCTGCTCGTTTTCTTCAGGCTCGAGGGAACAGGTGGAATAAACGACGCGGCCGCCGGGGCGTGCAACGCGTAGCGCGGCGGAGAGAATCGCGCGCTGGCGTTCGGCGTGACGCGGCAAATCCTCCGCGCGCAGGCGATGGCGGATTTCGGGGTTGCGGCCCAAAGTGCCGGTGCCGCTGCAGGGAACGTCGGCGAGCACAAGATCGAAGGCTGATTCTCCTTTCAGCGCAGTCGCATCGGCGAGACGGCATTCCACGCGGCCAGCATAGGCAGCGAGGCGCGCAGTCAACTCGGCTAGTCGCCTCTGACTCGACTCACAAGCCAGAATGCGAGCCTGCGGGTTGCGCTCGGCGAGGATGAGCGTTTTTCCGCCGGGCGCGGCGCAGGCGTCGAGGATGGTTTCGACCTTGAGGTTGAAATCGTCGGGGGCGCACGCGGCGAGCTCGGCGATCAACTGCGATCCTTCATCCTGCACGCGCACGCGGCCCTTGCAATAGGCCGCCGTTGCGGTGACGTCGCCCGAGACGACTGCGCGCGCGGCGGCGAGGATGGTTCCGGGTTCCAGGCGAACGCCGGCTTCGATCAGTTCGGCTTCGACGGCGGCGGCTTCGACAGCGGCAAGGGGGATCCACACGATTCGCGGAGGCTGTGCCTGGCCGTGGCGGCAGATGGCGCGTGTTGCGTCCAGGCCATAGAAGCGAGTCCAGCGCTCGACGAGCCATGCGGGGTGAGCATAAGCTTGCGCGATCTCAGTGGCGGAAGTTCCCTCAGGGGCTAAAGCCTCGTCGGATTTTGGCGGGCTGATGTACGGGCTGAAGCCCGTACCCTTCAATCCAAGGTTCGGGCCGTTCAATCCGGGGGCCGAATCCTCCAAACCAGGGCCCGTATTCTTCGAACCTGCGGCGTCCACAGCGGTCTCCCGCTCGAACGCCAGTTTGCGGAGGACGGCGTTGACCATTCCGGAGGCGAAGCGGTGGCCGGATTGTTTGGTCAGCTCCACGCTTTCATCGATAGCGGCGTGGGCGGGAACGCGATCGAGAAACTGGAGCTGAAAGGCTCCCATGCGAAGGGCGAGCGAGACTTCCGGATCGAGCTTGGCCCCCGGCTTCCTGATCAGAAGTTTCAATTGCTCGTCGAGGCAAATCTGCCAGCGAAGCACGCCAAGCACCAAGGTTGTGGCGAGATGGCGATCGGCGAGCGAGAGTGAGTCAATCGCTTTCGACCGCAGAAGGTCATCGGAGTGTGCTTTGCCGCGCTCGACGGCCATCAAAACCGCGAATGCGGCCTTTCGTGCAGGAGAGACAGCGGACACGGCGTTCAACCGAGGCGCGCGTCCGCGGGCAGCGGATTGCCGCGCAGAAACTCATCGGTGGTCATGCGTTTCTTGCCTTCGAGCTGGAGTTCGAGGAATTCAAGCCAGGTATTCCCGGCACATGCGGCAAGAAGGCGATGATTCTCGACGACAACCCAGCCCGGCTCGGCAAAGCCGAGGCCCTCGGCGTAGCTGCCGCGCGCAATGGCCATGCGATGGACGATGAGTTTCTTCCCGTTGAGAACAGTGAAGGCGCCGGGCCAGGGCTGAAATCCGCGCCAGCGATTGTAGATTTCGTGCGCGGTGCGCGCGGCAAAGTCGATGCGGCCGTCTTCGCGGTCGAGGAGCGGAGCGAAGGTCGCGGCCTCGTGACTCTGGGGTAGAGGATGGACGGCGCCGCTGGCCAAACCGGCGAGGGTTTCGACGACCAGCGGGGCACCGGCGCGCGCCAGCAAAGGGAAAAGATCGACGGCAGTTTGGTTGGGACCGATTTCCATGGTCTGCTGGAGCAGAATCGGCCCGGTGTCGAGCTCCTCTTCCAAGAGCATCGTGGTATTGCCGGTGTAGGCGTCGCCCATGGCGATGGCCCACTGGATGGGCGCCGCGCCGCGGTGTTTGGGCAGCAGGGAGGCGTGAAGATTGATGCATCCAAGGCGGGGCAGGGTGAGCATCCAGGGCGGAATGATGCGGCCGTAAGCGACTACGACAATGGCGTCGGGCGCGATGGACTCGAGTTGGGAGCGAAACTCGGCGTTGGTGCGAATCGTTTCGGGCTGGGTTACCAGGAGCCCGGCTGCAAGAGCGGCCTGCTTGACGGGCGGAGCGGTGAGCTGCTGATCGCGCCCCGAGGGCCGGTCAGGCTGCGAGACGACGAGCGCGATTTGGTGGCGGGCGGCGAGCAGAGACTCAAGGGTGGGGACGGCGAACTCGGGAGTGCCGCAAAAGACGAGCTTGAGGCCGTTCCCAGCGTCAGTCATGGAAGGGTTACCAGGTACCCTCATTCTGCATCTTGCGAATCTTGCGCAGATTCAGGCTACGCTTAAGCGCGCTCATGCGAAAGAGAAAGATGATGCCGTCGAGGTGATCGATCTCATGCTGGAAGGCGCGCGCAAGCAGCTCCTCGCCGTCCATCTCGAACCATTTGCCGTTCTCGTCCTGAGCGCGGATGCGAACTTTGGCGGCGCGCACGACTTTCTCGCGAATGTCGGGAAAGCTGAGGCAGCCTTCCTCCTCGTACTGTTTGCCCTCGCTCAAGATGACTTCGGGATTGATGAGGACGAGCTTCTGCGCGGGATCCTTGCCCATGCTGAGGTCAATGACCGTGATGCGTTTGGAGACGCCGACCTGCGGCGCGGCCAGGCCGATGCCCTGCGAGGCGTAGGTGGTCTCGAACATGTCGGCCACGAGCTTGCGCAACTCGGCGTTGAATTCGGTGACCGGCTCGCCGGGCTGCTCAAGCACCGGCTCAGGATATTTCACAATCGTCAGAATCATTGCCGCCGCTAAAAGCTCCGTATCTGTTGGATGTATCCATCAAAATTTCGCTTCAACTCCAGCAATGAGTCGCCGCCGAATTTTTCGCGGGCCAGATTGGCCAGAACCAGGGCGACCATGGCCTCAGCAGCCACGCCCGCGGCGGGGACAACGCAAATGTCGCTGCGCTCGTAGCTCGCGCTGGTGGGTTCGCGGGTGTCAAAACGCACCGATTCGAGGGGCTGGCGAAGCGTGGAGATGGGCTTCAAGTAGCCGCGAACGACGATGTCCTCGCCGTTGGAGACGCCGCCCTCGATGCCTCCTGCGTTGTTGTGAGGCCGGGTGAAGCGCGTGGGCCTTCCGGGAGGGTTTTCGCTGGCATAGTGAATGGGATCGTGGACGCGCGAGCCGAACGTGGCGGCGGCGGCAACACCGCGGCCGATTTCGACGGCCTTGACGGCCTGGAGACTCATGACCGCCCAGGCAAGTTGGCCGTCGAGGCGCTCATCCCAGTTGGCGTAGGAGCCGAGGCCTGCGGGAACCGAGTGGGCGACGACTTCGAAAACGCCGTTGACGGTGTCACCGGCACGCGACGCGGCGTCCACTTCGTCTTTCATGCGCGCTTCGGCGGCAAGATCGACGCAGGCGAGGACGACTTCGTCCTTTGTTGCGAGTGCCGCGATTTCTTCCCACGACGGGTCGCGGTCCAGCTCGGCCTGGCCAACGCGAACAACGTGGCTCGCGACTTCGATTCCCAGGTTGCGCAGGAGCAGCTTGGCGAAGGCTCCGGCGGCAACGCGGGCCGCGGACTCACGCGCCGAGGCGCGCTCGAGGACGTAGCGAGCATCAGGGAAGTTGAATTTGAGAGCGCCTGCAAGATCTGCATGGCCGGGCCGCGGCGAAGCGACGGCGCGATGCTTGGCGGGATCGCCGGTCTCGACGGGCAGCTTCTCCTGCCAGTTTTTCCAGTCGCGATTGACGAGTTGAATGGCGATGGGCGAGCCGATGGTTTTGCCGTGGCGCACGCCGGAGAGAATGTGAGCCTGGTCGGTCTCGATCTTCATGCGGCCGCCGCGGCCATAGCCCTGCTGGCGGCGCCAGAGCTCGCGGTTTACGAAGTCGAGGTCGACGGGGACGCCGGCAGGAATCCCGGAGACCAGCGCAATGAGAGCCTCGCCGTGAGATTCACCGGCTGTAGAGAAGCGGATCATACAGATTCGATTGTAAATGCGAGCAGGCGTGAAACCACCTTTTGTATACTTGCATGTTCCATGCGCTATCCTGTCCTCTGGAGCGCACAAAGTTTTCCTTGCGAAGACCGGCACGCCATGGCGACATCCGCGATCGACCGCACCAGCAAACAAATCGTGCTCGCCGTGCAGGAATACTCCCTGTTCGCTTGGCGGGCGATGCTCAATCTCTTCCGGCCTCCTATTTACTGGACCGACTTCCTCATGCAATCGGACATTATCGGCGTCGGTTCGCTGCCGATCGTGATCCTCTCCGGCTTTTTTACCGGAGGCGTGCTTGCTCTTCAGTCCGCGGCCACGCTGGCAGAGTTTGGCGCGACGGCGGTCACGGGCCAGTTCGTGAGCCTGACCATGATCCGCGAGCTTGGGGCGGTGCTGACCGGCATTATGGTGTCGGGGCGGAATGCGTCCTCGATGGCCAGCGAACTCGGCTCCATGGTGGTGACCGAGCAGATCGATGCGATGCGCGCCCTAGGCGTGGACCCGATGCGCAAGCTGGTTACGCCGCGCATTTTTGCCAGCATCGCCATGCTCCTGCTGTTGACGATTGTGGCTGACGCATTCGGCATCCTCGGCGGCGCCGCTGTGACGGTCTTCCTAAGTCATCAGAACGGCACGCAGTACTTCAACATGGCCTACCAGCGTCTTCACTATCCCGACATCATCCAGGGCTTGGTGAAACCGCTCTTCTTCGGCTACCTCCTCGGCTCCATCGGCTGCTTCTACGGCATGAGAACAACCGGGGGCACCGAGGGCGTTGGCCGCTCCACAATTTCGGCAGTGGTGACCTCATCTGTACTGATCATTGCTGTCGATTTTGTCATCACCCACATCCTGCTCACCATATTCCCCACATGAGCAACGCTTCAGCACCCGCGCCGCAATCTCCGGCTACTGAGCAGAACGCCGGGCCCGTCGTCGCGCTGCGCGGCGTTTCAGTGGACTTTGATGGCCCGCCGGTGCTTGAGGACATCAGCTTTTCCGTGGCCCCAGGGGAGACGCGAGTTCTGCTGGGGCCCGCCGGCGTGGGCAAGAGCGTTCTGCTGAAACTGATCATCGGGCTGATTCGTCCGCGAAAGGGAACCATTCAGCTCTTTGGCGAAGAGATATCACGCTTGCCGGAGGAAAGGCTCTTTCCTTTGCGCGCACGGGCCGGGATGGTTTTCCAGGAAAGCGCGCTCTTCGACTCGCTCACGGTGCGCGACAATGTCGCCTACCAACTGATTCAGGAACAAGTGCCCGATGAGGAGATCGACAGCCGCGTCCGCGAGGCGCTGAGTTTTGTCGGCCTGGAAGAAACTTTCAGCCTGTATCCGGCAAGCCTATCGGGAGGCATGAAGCGGCGGGTGGCCATCGCCCGCGCACTCATTCACCATCCTGAACTGATCCTGTACGATTCGCCTACCGGAGGCCTCGACCCGGTCACGTCGACGACCATCATCGAGCTCATCGTGAAGCAGCGCGATGTGCACGCGACCCCGTCTCTGCTGGTGACACACCGCATGCAGGACGCCTTTACGCTATGCAATCACCGCTTCGATGCCGAGCAGGATCGCATGGTTCCGCTTCCCGCTGGAGAGAGGAATCCCAACACGACCTTCCTGATGCTCGAAGAGGGACGGCTGATCCTCGATGGTTCCCTCGACGAGCTTCTCCACACCGGCAACAAGTTTGTCCGCGAGTTTCTGGAGTAGAGCGGGGAACAGGCTGGCGCATCGTGTTCCCCATTGCCATCGAGCACGATTTGGGCGCGACCTGTGACTCCATCGGAGCTCACGCGAAGATTTGAAGCATCAACCGCAACGCCGCGAATCGCGATTCTGAATTCACTCGCGCGTTCGCCGCATGCGATGCGATGGCGCGAAGTTTTCAATCCGCATTTCGAATTTCGACTCCGGATTCTCTTTGAACCTCGAATCGCGACGGAATCGGTGTTGATCTTTTTTTCACTCGGACGTCGTTTTTTTCTTGACATCGATCTCTCATGAATCTATACATTCTTCAACTGCAGTTTCTAATTGCAGAATCGATGCAACCCATCGAAAAGGGAGAATAGGCAAATGGCAACGAAGAAAGCAGCCAAGAAACCAGCGAAGAAGGCGGCCAAGAAGACCGCAAAGAAAGCCGCAAAGAAGAAGTAGCGGAACGCACAACCCAAAAGGCAACACTCTAGGGGGACGCTCAAAAGCGTTCCCCTTAGTGTTTTTGCGCAAAGAAAAAAGCGCGCCGCGAAGAAACGATGCAGCAAGCGGGAAATTTGATGAAAACCCGCGCAGGGAGCGGCGATTCGGCCTATTCAACAGAGGTGCGAGCTGGGCGCACAGCCCCGCGCAGCGCCGTAAACTCGAGTGGAAGAGAGTGACGTACGATGACCCGCCGCCGCTGGATCGCCGAGCAATGGGACGAAGCAACCGCCACGATCGTGGGGACACAGGCCGAGCATTTGGCGCGCGTGCTCCGCGCACAACCGGGCATGGCGGCGGATGTTGTGGCGGGTGGACGAGTGTTTCATGCGGAGGTTGCCGCGGTGACGCTGGCGGGCGAAGAGAGCGAAGTTCGGTTCAATCTTGCCGGAGAGCTCCAAGCCGACCCTGCGCTGCCCGTTACTTTGGTGATCGCCATTTACAAGTTCGATCGCATGGAGTGGGCGATCGAAAAGGCGACCGAACTTGGTGTTGCGGCCATTGCGCCAGTGATCGCGCGAAGAACAGAGAAGCACATTGCCCAGGCTGCGACGAAGCGCGCGGAGCGCTGGCGGCGCATCGCGCGCGAAGCTGCGCAACAGGCCCGCCGATCCGATGAGCCGCTGATTCACACACCTGTTGATCTTGCAGAACGCGTGCGGGCCGCGTCTGCGGCCACGCGCATCGTGCTCGCCGAACAGGAGCGCACAACCACGCTGCGACATGCGGTTGACGAAGCCATCGATACGGCGAGGGAGGAGATGCCCGCGCTGGAGATCGCTATCGGTCCCGAAGGCGGATGGGCCGCAACGGAAGAAGCTCTCTTCGACGCCAACGGCTGGCGAGCCGCATCGCTGGGGCCGCGCATTGTGCGCGCGGAGACGGCGGCCATCGCCGCGCTGGCCGTGGTTGCGTCGTGCCTGGAGTGATCGCGCAACTCTTCAAACAGAACTAAGGGAGAAGAATTTCGGGCTCGCTGTGGAAAAGCTGGGACAAACTATAAGGAGACGCGCAGACTCTCACAAATGCGCGAAGCGCAGCAGCAGACCTGCGAGCACCGCACCGGCGAGGTCGCCAACGATGGGAATGGGAGCGTAGCTCCAGTTTGATCCACCCTTGCCGGGAATGGGCAGCAGCGCGTGGACGATGCGCGGCCCGAGATCGCGCGCCGGGTTGATGGCATAGCCGGTGGTGCCGCCGAGCGAGAGCCCGATGCCCCAAACTAAACTGCCGACGAGCCACGGGCCCAATCCCGCCGCAGGGCCGTTCATCGCGACGCCGTGGGAGAAGATGGCGGCCGCGACCACGACAAGCACTGCCGTGCCCATCATCTCGCTGAAGATATTGGCCAGCGGACTGCGCACGGCCGCGTTCGTACAGAAGATGCCGAGCTTGGCCGCTGGATCGGGCGTGAGGCGCCAGTGCGGCGCGTAGTGGAGGGCCATCAATGCAGCGCCGCACATCGCGCCCAGCAGTTGAGCGGACCAATAGACGGGGAGCTGCGCATAGTTTCCGGTGATGACCGCGGCGGCAAGAGTGATGGCGGGGTTCAAGTTTGCGTTGGGACTGCCAAAGGCCTGTGCCACCATGACGCCGCACAACACGCCCAGAGCCCAGCCGGTTGTGATCACCATCCAGCCGGAGTCTGCCGCGTACGACTTGCGCAGCGTGACGCCGGCACCCACGCCGTTGCCTAGAAGCACCAGAACCAGCGTGCCCATGAATTCGCCAAACCAGATCGAGTGCATTCGCCCTTCCTTGCCTGGGATTGCGCGGCTATGGGATTGCCTGAGAGAGAACAGCGCGCGATCCGGAACTCAATTCGAGGAACCCAAGCATTGTCCACTGCCACACGTCTGATCGCCAAGAGAGAAAAGCAAGGCGCATAACGGCGGCCAGGCAAACAAGCGACAAACGCATCTAAAATGACGGCTAGAGCATTTTCGAAATGCACGCAGGCTTCTTGAGTGCATTGAAAGGTGGATTTTTCTTGGGGAAAAAGCCACTTGAGCGTGTGCTTTCGGTCTAGTGCAATTCCGAAAATGCTATAGCGGGCTTTGTGCGGAGCAACTGAGCGATGGCGTGCGGCATTTTTGTGGGACTGTCGACCATTGACATTGTGTATGGCGTCGACGAGTTTCCCGCGGCGAACACGAAGGTGGCAGCGCGCAGCCAGGACATCTTCGTGGGCGGACCGGCCACGAATGCAGCGGTCACATTCGCTCACCTGGGCGGCAAGGCGGCATTGGTGACGGCGGCGGGGCGCAACACTCTGGCTGACGTAGTCCGCGAGGAACTCGAAAAGCACAAGGTTCAACTCGTCGATTTGAATCCCGAGTTTGAGGGAGTTCCCGTTGTATCATCGATCTCCGTTGACCGCCATGGGAATCGCAATGTAGTTTCAGCCAACGCGACGCGCGTGGCGATTCCGCCCGTGAAAGCGGACACAAATCTTTGCGAAGAGGCGCGCATCGTGCTGGTCGATGGCCATTTCATGAAGGCGTGCCAGGCGTGGGCCAGCGCGGCGAAGGCTCGCGGCAAGCCGGTTGTGCTCGACGGCGGAAGCTGGAAGGAGGGGACGGAAGAGCTTCTCGAAAGCGTTGATACAGCCATCTGCTCGGCCGACTTTCTGCCTTCCAGTTGTAAATCCCGCGAGGAGGTCATGGAGTTCCTGAGGAGCCGCGGAGTGGCGAACATTGCGATTACGGATGGAGCAGAGGCGATCCAATTCGTATCGGGCCAGTCGTCGGGAACTTTCCTTGTGCCGCTGGTCGAAGTGGTGGACACGATGGGAGCGGGGGACATTCTGCACGGGGCCTACTGTTTTTTCGCATCGATGGGGCGAGGATTTGTTGAATCACTGTCGGAGGCGGCAAAGATTGCATCGGAATCGTGCCGGTACGCGGGAACAAGAGAGTGGATGAGGCATTTGCCGACCGAACATTTCTGACTGGGCGCCGCTGAATCTAACCCGGCGTGGAGGAAGCTGCTGCGCCGGCCGGCTGTACGATGAAAGGCGATGGAGGATCGGCGCGTGCAAGCGAAGATCAAGAAAATCATCTGCACGATGGGCGCATGGGCCGCCCTGACAGGAGCATTGGCAATGGTGCAGGAGCCAAAGGCCCGGCACTGGGCCATCGTCGTACACGGCGGCGCGGGCGACATTGATCGCGCGGCGCTGGGGCCGGAACGCGATAAGGCCTATCGCGAGGCGCTCAGCGAAGCGGTGAAGGCCGGAGCCGCAGTGCTCGATCGCGGAGGGTCGTCTCTCGATGCCGTTGAGGCGGCGATTCGCGTGATGGAGGACGATCCGCACTTCAACGCGGCGCGCGGAGCGGTCTTTACCGCAGCCGGAAAGACGGAGCTCGACGCGGCCATCATGGATGGCGCGAGTCAGCGCGCAGGGGCGGTAGCCGATGTGACGCATACGCGCTACCCGATCACTCTGGCGCGGTCGGTGATGGAGAAGACGCAGTACGTTTTTCTCGTGGGTCCTGGAGCCGATGCGTTTTCACTCGAGGCCGGCATGGAACAGGAGGGAGCTGCCTACTTCTTTACGGAGAGCCGCTGGCAGTCGCTGGTGAAGCAACTGCAAAAGGAGGGCAAGCCGATTCCGCCGCGCCCGGCAGGCGCGCCGCAGGCGGGGCAAGCTATGCCGGTGGCACAACTGGAAGAGGCGGCGGACACGCACCGCTATGGGACCGTGGGCGTAGTGGCGCTCGACCGGAGCGGCAATATTGCTGCCGGAACATCGACGGGCGGGTTGCAGGGAAAGATGCCGGGGCGCGTGGGCGACTCGCCGCTGATCGGCGCCGGGACTTACGCTTCGAATCAATCGTGCGCGGTGTCGGGAACTGGCGTTGGCGAATACTTTATTCGCTATACCGTAGCGCGGGAGGTTTGCGCCCTGGTGCAGTACAAAGGCCTCACGTTGCAACAGGCCGCCGACGAAGTCATCCACAAGCAACTCGCGCCCATTCACGGCGACGGCGGCGTGATCGCGGTTGCTCCCGACGGTCAGCTTGCGTGGAGCTTCAATACGCCCGGAATGTTCCGCGCGCGGATGGTGGAGGGCGGGCAGGTTGAGGTGCACATTTACAACGATGAGCCGTGAGCTGGGCTGTGGCCGCATTCCACGGCCAGCTTGCGCGTCACCGTGCGGGTCTCGCATACAGTGTCCCCATGGCGCTCGAATTTACAACCTCGTATATCGAAGATGCGGTCTCGCTTTTTCGCTACTACAAGCGGCTGGCCGAGCGCGCCATGGAGCAGGTGACGGACGAGCAGCTCTTTGCCGTGATCGATCGTGAGGCCAACTCCATCGCGGTCATCGTGAAGCATATGACAGGCAATATGCGCTCCCGATGGACCGATTTTCTGACGACGGACGGGGAGAAGCCCGACCGCGACCGCGACAGCGAATTCATCGAGCCGCCGGCGACGCGGAACGAGCTGTTGGCGATGTGGGAGGACGGATGGAGCCGCGTCTTCTCAGCGATCGAGCCGCTGACCGAAGCGGACCTCGGGCGTACGGTGACCATTCGCGGTGAAGCGCACAGCGTGATGCAGGCCATCAATCGGCAGCTTGCGCACTACGCCCATCATGTGGGCCAGATTGTGCTGCTGGCGAAGCATTTTGCGTGCGACCATTGGCATTCGCTCAGCGTGCCGCGGAACAAGTCGGCCGAGTTCAACCGCAGTGTGGCCGCGGGAGAACTGAACCAGCGCTAAGAGCAGGTGCGCTTGAGTACCATCGCCTTCCCGCACGGCCCTGTAGAATGTTGCGCATGGAGACCATCCAATACATCCTGCCGCAAAGCCACATTCCGCAATCCTGGTACAACATCCTTCCCGACTTGCCCAAGCCGCTGGCGCCACCGTTGCATCCGGGCACGCTGAAGCCCATCGGTCCCGACGATCTCGCGCCGCTGTTTCCCATGGGCCTGATCCTGCAAGAGGTGAGCGCCGAGCACGAGATTGAGATTCCAGAAGAGGTACGGCAGATTTACGCGCAGTGGCGGCCCTCGCCGCTGATGAGGGCGCGGCGGCTGGAAAAAGCGCTGGATACGCCGGCGCGAATCTACTACAAATACGAAGGCGTAAGCCCGGCCGGTTCGCACAAGCTGAATACCGCTGTGCCGCAGGCGTACTACAACAAGCGGGAGGGCGTTCAGAACCTTTCTACGGAGACCGGCGCCGGACAGTGGGGATCGGCTCTGGCGATGGCCTGCGCGTTTCTCGGATTAAACTGCAAGGTCTTCATGGTGCGGGTGAGTTACGACCAGAAGCCCTACCGGCGCGCGTTGATGGAGGCCTTCGGCGCCTCGGTGACCGCGAGTCCGAGCACGGAGACCGAGTCAGGCCGCGCCATTCTCGCTGAACATCCCCATTCGAACGGCTCGCTGGGCATTGCAATCTCAGAAGCGGTGGAGGTTGCCGCGAAAGACCCGCAGACCAAGTATGCGCTGGGAAGCGTGTTGAATCACGTGCTGCTGCACCAGACTGTGATCGGCCAGGAAGCAATTGAGCAAATGGCGCTGGCCGGCGACGAACCGGATGTAATTATCGGATGCACGGGCGGCGGATCGAATTTTTCCGGTCTCGTGATGCCCTTCCTGGGACGGAAGCTGAAGGGAAAGTGCAACGCGCGCGTGGTCGCCGTGGAACCTGCCGCCTGTCCCAGCCTGACCAAGGGAAGGTTCGCCTACGACTTTGGTGACACCGGGCATCTGACGCCGCTGGTGAAGATGCACACGTTGGGCAGCACATTCGTGCCTCCGGGGATTCATGCAGGCGGGCTGCGCTATCACGGAATGGCGCCGCTGGTTTCGCACGTGATCGACCTTGGGCTGGCCGAGGCCACCACGGTGCAGCAGTTGGACGCGTTCGCGGCCGGCGTCCAGTTCGCACGGGCCGAGGGCACTGTGCCCGCGCCCGAGGCGAACCACGCGATTGCCGAAGCCATTCGCCAGGCGCTTGAAGCCAAGGCACAAGGCAAGGCACGTACGATTCTCTTCAATTTGAGCGGACATGGTCACTTCGACATGCAATCCTATATCGACTACCAGGCAGGTAAACTAGAGAATTACGAGTATCCGGCTGAGGAGATCGCGATGGCGCTTGCGGGCCTGCCCGCGGTTCCGTGAGCTGCCGGGATCGGATTTCGCGAGAGCCAGCGGCACAACATGGAGTGGCAAGCTATCCGTTCGACTTGTGTAAGCGTCCAAATGCGTTGAAGATAGCAGAGGGCGGGTTCAAGGCAAGCGGTACAACACGAGACAATTAACCCAGGAGGCTCAAATTCGGATGAAGATTTGGATGCAAGGCGCGTTCGTAGTGGTCGTGGCGGCTGCACTGTGTGGCGCAACGGCCCAAGCGCAGACCGATGTGGCGTTGAGCGGCTACAGGACGATCACCAGCAGCAGTAGCGGCTTCGGCACGCAGCAGACGCCAACAGACTCCGAAGGCGGGCTTTTCGAATTGCGCCGTATCAAGAATCCACTTGTTGGATATGAGTTTGAAGTCTCATTTAACCCAGCCAATCAGGCGTATGCGCCGAAAACGGGAGCGTGCGGTCTGGTTTGCGCAGAACCGGCGCTCTCGGTCTCCGGCAAGGCGACGCAATTCGGCGTGAACTGGGTGGTTTCAATGAAGGCGGGGAAGCTAAGGCCGTTTGCTCTTGGCGGCATCGGCATGATGATCACCGTGCCCGGGTCGAGCCCGTACTCGGTGGTTACGGTGGTGAGGCCAGACTTTATCTATGGCGGTGGAGTGGATTGGAACTTTGAGAAGCATTTTGGTTTGCGCCTGCAGGTGCGCGGCAACATGACCAAGGCGCCGAATCTGTCGGCTCTCTATACCTCAACCACTGCCTATACGCAAATCTACGAACCGATGGCGGGCGTGTTTTACCGCTTCTAAGGCTGCTTATTGCGGCAATCGGCGAAAGCGCGACGGGACCAGGGGTCGCGCGCGGGCATCAGCGAGGCAGGTCGCGCTGTGTTACCGTTTCAGTACGGTGACCCTACGCCGGGCTTACCGGTTGGGTGCGGCGCTAAGCGATGGCGATGGGCGCAAGGCCTTGCGCTTAAAGGACATCGGGGCAGGCGGACAGAAGTATACGAATGCAACAGCCGGAATCGTCCTCATCTACGCTCACTGTGAGTCCGGCTCCAATGGCCGGGGCGGCATCGGATCCTGCACCGGCTTCGGCACCCGAAACCCAAGGCGAGGCTCACCCGCCGCATCGGGTTCCGCGATGGCTCGAGCGCGTGGAATTGTTCCTGCGCGTGATGCTGCGCATGTACATCGGACTGGCCATCTGCTACGCGCCATGGTCGCACAACTTCTGGGACCAGAATCCAATCTTCCTGCAGTCTCGCGCACTGGAAGATTTCGCCACGCTTGGCGCTGTGCGCGGCATCGTGTCAGGTCTCGGCCTTTTAAACTTATGGATTGCGTTTCAAGACGCCATCCGCCGCCGGGATGGTTGAGTGATGAAGGACAAGGAAAAGCAAGCCGGCCCGCCCGCAGCGGCGGCAACAAGCAAGAAGATCGGGGCGCACGATCCAGTGAATCGGAGCAGCAGCACCGAGTCTTCATCGACAGCCGCTTCTGAGGCCAAGCCCCGTGCCGTGATTCCAGGAAACGGGGCGCCGCCTCCGCTGGAGCGCGCGCCGCTGGCCTACGAGAATTCGGGATTCCTGAACAGCGCCGACGGACGCCTCATCCGGATTGTGTCGGAGTTTCTGGAGCCGCTGGCGCGGTTTCGGCGCGAGCAGATTCAGGATACGGTGGTTTTTTTCGGCTCCGCGCGCTTTCGCGGCCGCGAAGAAGCGGACCATGCTCTAGAGCTCCTGGAGAACACGGGTTCCACCCAAGCCGCTCCCAGCGAAGAGCAGCCCGCCAAAGCCGTGGAGATCGCAGCAGGTAAAGCCACGGAGTTGCAGCGCAAGCGTGCGGTGGCCGCAGTGGAGATGGCGCGCTACTACGAGGACGCGCGGCGCCTGGCGCAACTGCTGACGCAATGGGCCAAGACCATCCCCTCGCGCAAGCACCGCTTCGTGGTCACCTCGGGCGGCGGCCCGGGAATCATGGAGGCGGCCAATCGCGGCGCGCACGAGGCCGGCGGCAAGACCATCGGCATGAACATCCTGCTGCCCTTCGAGCAGAGGCCAAACCCCTACATCACGCCGTCGCTCAACTTCGAGTTCCACTACTTCTTCATGCGCAAGCTTTGGTTCGCCTACCTGGCCAAGGCCCTGGTTGTCTTTCCCGGGGGCTTTGGGACGCTCGACGAAATGTTCGAGATTCTCACCCTCACCCAGACCCAGAAACTAACCAAGAAGGTCACGGTGGTCATCTACGGACCGGAGTACTGGAAGAAGGTCTTTAACCTCGAGGTGCTGGTAGACACGGGGGCGATCTCTCCCAAAGATCTCGATCTGTTCCAGTTTGCCAATTCACCCGAACAAGCCTTTGAGTTGCTGCGTCAGGGTCTGACGGAGAACTACCTCGCCGGCGAAGCAGCCTCGACTGCGGGTGCACACGCCGAGAACAAGAAACAGTTGCAGGACGAAGATCTGATGGCGGGCTGGAATATGGATGATTTTCTAAGCCCCGAGTTCGCCAAGCCCGCGAAGTAGCGCAACTGTGGAATCTCTGCGGGTCATGAATTTCGGTGGTACGTTTCACCGAAAATTCATGCGAATCCCTTGGTTGCTGAAGTTGTCTGGACTCTTACTTGCCCCCGGCGCCGAAATGCGGGAGTCACAGACGTTTCCGCCGTTCCCGTCATAGAATTTAAGTGTGGGGAATTTACACGTGTTTTGCCCCGTATTTTCGGTATTTTGGTAACTCATTTGATTCCGTTGCGGCCTGAATTGAAGGGTATTTCGCACGCTCTTAACGGGAGATTCACGGCAGGGAACGGATACTGGCTGTGGAAATCCAAAAAACCGAGGAGTGGATATGCCGAGTTCAGCGATCTCATACCTGTGGCGCGACAAGGACGCTGCCAAGGGCTTTCGGACTGGTGTTTCGTTGCACAGCCACACGAACCAGTCGCGCGAGACCCTGGATTTTCTGGCTAACTTCGGCAATCAATACCCGGTGATGCGCCCGCTGCTGTCGCGACTGGAACGGCGCGCCGAGCAGATGCACGGCGTTCACATCGACTACGCAGCCAGCTACTGGACGCCGCCCATGACTCCCAAGCTGGCATTCGATCTTGAGATGCGGCAGATCGAAGAGCTTGGCCTGGCGCCGATGGTTTCGATCACCGACCATGACACCATCAAGGCGCCGATGCTTCTGCGCACGGTGCCCAGCGCAAGGCAGATTCCAGTGTCGGTGGAGTGGAGCGCGCCCTACGGCGGTTCACAGGCATTCCATCTTGGCGTGCACAACCTGCCCAGCGCGCGCGCGGCCGAGTGGATGGCGACGCTCGAGGGGTTCACGGCACATCCGAGCGATGCGCGCCTCACCGAGATTCTGGCCGCGCTTCATCGCGAACCGAATGTGCTGGTGGTCTTCAACCATCCCATGTGGGACCTGTACCTGATCGGCAAGGAGAAGCATCAATTCCTGGTTGGTGAGTTCCTGCAGAAGAATGGCGCATTTCTCCACGCGCTGGAGCTGAACGGCTTGCGCAACTGGGACGAGAACCGGGAGGTGCGGCGCCTGGCCGAAAAGTGGAATATGCTGCTCATCTCCGGCGGCGACCGCCATGGCGTGGAACCAAACGCCAATGTGAACCTGACCAACGCCACGAGCTTTACCGAGTTCGTCCACGAAGTGCGCCGCGAGAGGAAGAGTAACGTGCTCTTTCTTCCGCAATACGCCGAGCCGTGGAAGCATCGCATTCTGCAATCGACCGTCGATGCGATCCGTCACTATCCCGAGTTCCCGCAGGGCTCGCGCTCGTGGGACGACCGCGTGTTTCATCCCGACGCGAATGGCGTTGTGAGGCCGCTGAGCGAGCTTTGGCCGAAAGGGTCGGCGCCGCGGCTCATCGGGGCAGGAATTGCGCTGGTGCAGCTGATGGGCCGGGGGTTGGTAGCCGGCGGGCTGCGCCTGGCCTGGAGCGACTCCAATCAGTTACGGCTGGCGCTGGGCGAGCACGAGTTCTGATTAAGACAGCGGTGTTAGCGGAGTTTGCGTGACAGCCCTCGCCTGCGCAGCCGGTCTCGCTGCCGATATGACCGCCCGCACCCCCCGCGTGGCATATTTTCCCGACTCGTTCCACGAGGTGAACGGAGTCGCCCATACCAGCCGCCATTTTGAGGCTTTCGCGCGGCGGCGCAATCTTCCCTTCCTTTGCGTGCGCGCCGGTGACCGCACCCCGGCCGTGACCGAAGAGGGCAACGTTTGGACATTGGAACTGCCTCGCGGCTTTCTTTCCTTCGCACTTGAAAAGGACCTGCGCCTCGATCCTGCTTTCTTTCGGCACATTCCGCTGATCAGCGAAGTGCTCGAGCGCTTCCAACCGGGCCTGATCCACATCACCGGGCCCAGCGAGATCGGCATCCTGGGCGCGGGGCTGGCGCACCAACTGCACCTGCCGCTGGCGGCTAGCTGGCACACGAATGTTCACGAATATGCGGCGCGCCGCGCGAATTGGTTTCTGCGCCTGCTGCCCAAGCGGCAATCCGCTGCCACCGGGCAGAAGATCGAGGACCTTGCGATGGCGACCGCAGGCAGGTTCTACTCACTGGCGCAGGTGCTCTTCGCGCCCAATCCGGAGCTTTGCGCGCTGCTTGAGCGCACCACCGGCCGGCCCTGCCACCTGATGCCCAGGGGCGTGGATGCTGACCTTTTTCATCCCGCAAAGCGCACGCGCGAACACGATGACCGCGAGCGCATCCTCGGATTCGTCGGGCGCCTCTCCATCGAGAAGAATATTGGCCTGCTGGTGAGGATTCAGGAGGAGCTGGATCAGAGGGACGTGACAAATGTCCGATTCCTCATCGTGGGCCACGGCGGCGACGAGGCGTGGCTCCGCGAGCGGCTGCCGCAGGCGGAGTTCACAGGAGTTCTGCGCGGAGAAAAGCTCTCGGCCGCTTATGCGAACATGGACCTATTTGTCTTTCCCTCGCACACGGACACATTCGGCAACGTTGTGCTGGAGGCACTGGCGAGCGGTGTGGCAGCCATCGTCACTCCCGACGGCGGGCCGCGCACCATTGTCCGCGACGGAGAGACTGGCCGGATTGTGCCCGACGATCAATTCACCGAGGCAATCGCCGGGCTGCTTGCCGATCCCGGGCGCCTCGACCAAATGCGACGGGACGCGCGCGCCTACGCCCTGACCGCAAGTTGGGACTCGGTGTTTGAGGGCATTTATGCGGCCTATGAAACGATCCTGCCGTGCGTCGCGTCGGCGGCGAACTAAGTCCGGGCGTTCCGGTCTCTGAAGGGCGTGCCTGAGAGTCTCAACAATCGGCCCACTGCCGACTTGGGACACAGGCGTGCCGCAACTGCGGCCTTGCGGCCTCAGACCACATCAATAGATCCCGGGCAAGAGCCGCTTGGTCACCTTGCTGTACTCAAGATATTGCTGACCGAATGCCTCTGTCAGCGCCATCTCCTCCACATGAATGCGATAAAACAGCGCCGCAGTAGGCAGGATCACCACAACCGCCAGGCTTATCCAGTTGCGTTCATAGAGACCTGTTGCGGCGAAGATGATCAGCATGCCGGTATATGAAGGATGGCGCACCCAGCGGTAAGGACCCGTGGTGCGCAGGGTTTGCCCAGCGTGAATCGCGACATTGGTGCTGAAGGTAGTTCCGAGAGTGAGGATTGCCAACCAGCGGATGACGAGGCCGAGGATTAAAAACACCAGCCCAGCCGTTCTAAGCCAATGCGCCCCGCCGAACATGGTGTGCGGATGCACGTCGCCGTACCACATGGCCCACCAGCACGAGGCGAAGATAACCGGAAACATGAGCAGCAGAGACCCGCGATCTTTGATCTGGGCGGTGCTTCGGCTGGTGCGCGTGACCAGTTGAAGCAGAGTTTCAGACCCAACCCATACCCAGAACAAGTCCGCGAACAGTCTTTGTGTAGTCACGTTTTCCTCAGACCCAGATCATACGCGGCTGCTCGCGCTCTTTACTTGAGTGATTCTAGTTACGCAAATGGCGGTGCGATGGTTCCCGCATGATTCGCCGCGACCAAGGCTCATCCGGAGCACGCGACCGGCAAGCGCATTCCGCTTCGCAAGTCGAACGCGAACGGCTCCTCGCGATCGGTTTTCATGTCCCATCCCGTACCGCGCAAGATGCCGCCATCCACTCCGGCGATCGTGACGCCCTCATCCGAGAGCTTGGCCGACTCCCACGCTTTGCCGTCGCGCCGCCACGCAAGAATTGAGTGATGGCCGACGAAGAGCAACAGATCCATCTGCACAACGGGCCGAATCTCCAACACCGGCCGGTAGGGAATTATGGAGAAGCGCTCCGGCGAAGCGGTGTCTATGAGGTACGCGTAGCCTCCTGCAACGGCGCAGATTTCTTCTGGTTTTGGAGTGGACCAAAGTCCGGTTGGAGCTGCTGGATCGCGAAAACCCAGCGCGCAGGTGGCGAGGAAGGGCTGCGCATCGTTTCCTTCGGGGCGGATGAAGACTTCGAGCGCGCCGCGTTCGACTTCCTCCGCGGCTTGCGGATAAACGAAGTGGTGCGGAGGCAGAATCAACGGCCGCGCGGCAAGGACTTCCGCGTGCCAGCGATGCGGAAAGCTCAGATCGACGATCGGTTTTGACGGCGGTGCAGTCACGGCTGCGCCTTGTAGTTCAGAATCCAACGAAGTTGCTCCTCGGTATCGGGCACGACGCAGCCGCGCGCAGCCTGAATAGCTCTAAGAGCTTCCTTCGCGTTCCAGCCGAGGTGGATGAGCGTACAAGCAGCTGTAACGGTCGACCTGCCAATGCTTCCCCGGCAATGCACGCCGATGCGCTCGCCGGCGCGGAGACGGTCGGCCAAGCCCGCTACGAAGGTGCGGAACGTGGCGACGTTGGCGGGCACGTGGACGTCGAGAATCGGGTAGGAGAGAAAGTGCATGCCAGCTGCTTCGGCGAACGGGCCTTCCTCTCCGAGGCCAAGCCAGATGGCCTCGTTCGGGTCGAGTAGCGAGACGAGAACCTCGACACCGCTCTGTTTATAGCGCAGGAGCTCGTCTCTGAGCCAATCGTCGCCGCGCGGACGCAGTACAATCGCCAGGCCGACCGGCGGAGTGGCTTCGATCCAGAAAACATCGTCCAAGTGTCCCAACTCCCACGAGCCGTTCGAGGCCGGTATCTTCGAATTGATGATAGACGGTCGGCGCGGGACAATTCCCGCAGCTTGCAAGCAGCATTGGCGCACCAACGAGAGATCGACGCCGCGCAACGAGTGTCTGCGTCCCGCATCATCTGTCGCAACAGAACCTATGCGAGAAATCCTTGTCAGGATGCGAGAATAAACCTAGCGCCGGGTCTGCTTTGTTCATTCGTCTGGCGCCAGGGGCCCCTCGAAGATGCTGCGCGTCTTATCGACACATCTGTTCCTGAATCATCGTTTGCACCCAGGTCTACTTGAGCTGGCGGATCGCTCCGGTGCGCAGGCAGTGGAGATCTTTGCCGCGCGCCAGCACTTCGACTACACCAGCCGCGAGCATGTGGCGGAGCTGGCCGAGTGGTTCCGAGGGAACGCGCTGCAACCGTTCTCCATGCACGCCCCGCTTTATCCCGACCGCGAGATGGGCCGAGCCGGCGCTCCGGGCGTGAATGTGCTGCACCCGGAAAAGGGCCGGCGCATTGAAGCTATGGACGAGATCAAGCGCGCGCTAGAGTCCGCCGAGCACATTCCGCTGCGCAATTTGGTGGTCCATCTTGGCGAGCGAGACGATACGTGGTCACAGCGCACCATCGAGTTTGCGCTCACCGCCCTCGAGCACCTGGGCGCGTTTGCCCGCCCGCTCGGCGTGAGGCTGCTGGTGGAGAATCTGCTGAGCGAGGCCACGACGCCCGAACATCTGGTTCTGATTCTCGAAATGGGCCATCTGACAAACGTCGGCGTGTGCCTCGATCTTGGCCATGCGCACATCACCGTAGGTACTGCGGCGGCGATCGCCACTCTCGACAAGCGCATCGCCTCGGTTCACGTCCACGACAACCGCGGCGTGAAGGACGAGCACCTTTGGCCGGGCGACGGTTCGATCGACTGGCCGGAAACGGTAAAGGCGCTGAAAGCGCTGGCTTCGCCACCGGCAACGGTGCTTGAGATCAGCTATACGCTTCCCGATGCTCCTGCGACATTACCCGCGCGAATCGAACAGGCCTTTGCGCTGTTCGCGTAAGCGTTGCGGTTAGCGGGGGCGCTAAAGGGCGGAGTTGTTTGGCGGATCGAAGAGGCGGATTGGCGCGCGCGGCGGCGGCGCGCATCTTGCGGGCAAGAGACCAAAGCGTGAACAGGTGCTCTGGCGGGGCTGGACAAGCACAGTAACGCTTTGCCCGGACGTGAGACCATCGCCTGCAGCCGAAACGACAAGCGGAAAGTAACCGATGGATGATCCCTGAGTGGCAGTCAGGGTCAGGGTGACACGATTTGTACTCGTACTCGCAGTGGGTGTGAGGGGATTCGCGGACCACGCAGCCGTGACGCCAGCAGGCAAGCCGGAGATCAAAAAGCTGACCGCGCCGGCGAATGAACCGCCGGTCGCGGCAGTAAATACGAGAGCCGCCGAGCCTCCCTGAGAGACCGTTACGGATTGTGCGGTTGCGGTGAGCGTGAGCGTTGGAGGATTGTTCGGGGCGCTCGTTCCCCAGCTGTTCACGAGCAATGCGGCGTCGACTGATCCCAGCCCGGTAGCAAGGTTGTAAGTCGAGCCAGTGGCGGAGAAGCCCGCGACGCTGGGAACAGTGTTGTCCCCGGATGGCGTCGGGTGAAACGAATTGTCCGCTGCGCTCGCCAGTGCGTACAAGCGGGGATTGGCATTGCCTTGTGGCGCGCCGTGCTGGCTTTCGATGAGCAGCGCCATGATGCCCGCAAACGACGGCGCTGCCGCAGAGGTTCCCGAAGCGATCCCAAACGATCCGTTCTCGACGACGAAGTAGCCGTCGTGATCGGCAGCCGCCAGCGCCACATCCGGCACGGCGCGCATACCGTTGGCTGTGGCTGCGCCGTCCGCGTGGACTTGCCAGGCCGGCTGCGCGTAGACCACGCTCGCGCCTCCGCCCGAGGCCCACAATCCTGTTCCACCATTCGACGCGCTCTCATTCCAAACTCCTTCGGGGATGTAGGCGAGCGCCGAGCCGTAACCAGCTGAGTTTGCGGAGGACCAATACTGCGCCGCGTTCGATCCATCGCTGAACTCCGTTCCGCCAACGCAGGTGGAGTAGGGTGAGGTGCAGAGTCCATTGACGGCGGTCTGCGATCCAGCGTCGTCTGTAGGCGCCGAGCAGCCCGCCGCGCCCGCGTCGCCCGAGGCCACAAAGACGCTCATTCCCTGGCTGGCAGCCTGCTCCCACAGGCTGTTGTAGAGGGCCAGCTCCGTTGCTCCCATCTCCTGCTCGCAACTGCCGTAGCTCACGCTCACCACGGGCGCGGCGGCGTGATTGACGATCCAGGCAGCAGCGAGGTCGATGCCGTCGGTGGTTGCAGTGGAAGCAGCGACGACGAGGTTCACGGAGGCCGCGGGTGCTGCGGCACCGCTCCACTCCACGTCCAGAGTGGACTCGTCCTGATCGTGCGCAACGAGTCCGGGGTCAGCGCCGTCGAGTGTCACTGCAGGATCATTCGCGGTTAAGCCGGCCATGGAGCGAAATGCTTCCACGTCGCTGAGATTGATGTTGCTGCGGGCCGCGATGGCGATGGAACTGCCGGACCCATTGGTTCCCGCACTGAAGAGCGGGTTCAGGTCGTAGATGGTGGCGAAGTCGGCTGGGAAAAGATAGTGTGTTGCACCGGCCGAGTAGTCAGGCTGCGCGGCGAGCGGTGTTCGCATGCGCATCTCCGATATGCGACGGAAGTCGTGGAGAGAAACGACGCCGGCGACCAGGCCGGAGAGCGCGACGGGAACCTGCGGGTCCTCGGCGTTGACAAGATGGTTGGTTCCGTTAATGCGGTAGACGTGCAGGCTGGTGTGGAACGTGGCGGAGACTTGTGCGGCTGAACCGGAGAAGACGACGAGCCGACGCCCGGCGAGAATCTCATCGACGGTGAGTCCGCGGGCTGCGAGCCAGGCCGTCAGCTGCGCAAGATCCGCGTCGCTGGCTCCGAAGCGTGAGCCAAACTCAGCGGGCGCGAGCCATTGGTGATAGAGCGGTGACTGCGGATCCTGCTGTGCGGCGAAGAGCGCATCGAGGTCTGCCTGCTGCGCCGGCGAGGAGTTCAGCAGGAGCAACATGCGGTCGAGACGCGTTGCGGGATTGACGAGGCCCTGATCGAACTCCGGTCGCGCGAGCGGATAGACATTGCCATGGAGCGTGACCATTCGCGATTCGTCGATGGAGCTTGCAGCGCTCGTGACGGGGAATGATGAATGCGTCGGCGGAGTTTCGATGCGAGGATCTGCGCCGCAGCTTGCCATCAGCAGCGCGGAGGCGAGACATGAGACGGTTCTTATGCGTAGGCGCATTGCGGTCGTTCGCAGAGGCGCAGACAATGAGCGGCTCAAGCTGAGCCGATTGCGGTCTTAGCCTTTTCTCATCTATCGGCGGGGAAGGGTGGGAATTGAGTGTCGAAGCGGTGGAGTGTGAGGAAACGCGGCTTACGAATGTAATTTGGAAAAACTTAGATTCGCGCGCCGTTTGGCTCACAAATCTGATCGCAGCAGCGGATGAACTAGCAGATACGCGGCAACTGCTCGCCGATCATGGTGGGAATGACGCGGTTGGCGCCCATTGCGGTACGCGCGACCAACATGCGCTTGTGCTCCGCGGTGGCGTGGCCGATATGCGCGGCGTCTTTTCCGAGGGGGTGGGCATGCAGGACCGAGAGCACGCGATCGGCGGCGTCGGGCGCGACGAAGAAGACGGCTTTGCCCTCGTTGGCGACGTAGACCGGGTCGAGGCCCAGCAACTCGCAGGCCGATTGCACCTCGTGGCGGACGGGAACGCTGGCCTCGCCGATCACGATCCCCACATCGGAGGCCTGGGCGATCTCGTTCAGCGTAGAAGCGAGGCCGCCGCGCGTGGGGTCGCGCATGGCGTGCACGGCTGTGCCCACCGCATCGAGCACTTCGGCGATCATGCCGTTGAGCGCGGCACAGTCGGAGCGGATGGGGCTTTCGAATTCGAGACCTTCGCGCACGCTCATGATGGCCATGCCGTGGTCGCCGATGGTTCCCGAGACGATAACGGCGTCTCCGGGCTGGGCGCGATGCGGGCCCACCTGAATGCCGGCGCGCAGAACTCCGACGCCCGCGGTCGTGATGTAGCAACCGTCGCCGTGACCGCGCTCGACAACCTTTGTGTCGCCGGTGACGATCTGCACGCCGGCTGTCGCGGCGGCCTTCGCCATTGCGTCGACAATCGCGGCGAGTTGGGCGAGTGAGAAGCCTTCTTCGAGGATGAAGCTTGCGCTCAAAAACTTCGGCTCCGCTCCGGATACTGCGAGATCGTTCACAGTTCCGTTTACGGCAAGCTCGCCGATGGATCCTCCGGGGAAGAAGAGCGGCTGCACGACGAAGGAATCCGTGCTGAGCGCGAGGCGTGCGCCGGCAGCTTCGAGCACCGCCGCGTCGCCAAGATTTTCGAGAGCGGGATTGCGGAAGGCGGGAAGAAACAGGTGCTCGACCAGCTCCGTGCCGAGTTTGCCGCCGCCGCCGTGGCCCATCACGATGGTGGGGTAGTCGGCGAGAGGCAGCGGGCAGGACCAATTGGAAAAGTTAGGCGCTGCTTTCTCCGCGTGCGGCGCGGCAACTTTGGCGTCGTTAGCCATTTGCAGCTCCCGTGAGAGCGGAGCCTGCGCTGGCAAGATCTTCGGCGGAGAGGAAGCGGCCGTAGTTGTAGTAGGCGGCGCAGGCGCCTTCGCTGGAGACCATGGTTGCGCCGAGCGGGTGGCGGGGGGTGCACTCTTTTCCGAAGGCCGCGCACTCGGCAGGCTTGATGGCTCCGCGGAGAACGTCGCCCGCACGGCAGAGCGCCGACTCCTGGGTGTGAATGCCGGTAATGTGGAAGCGCTCCTCGGCGTCGAAGTCGCGGTAGTCCGCGTTGAGGCGCCAGCCGCTGTTCGGAATCACCCCGATGCCTCGCCAGGCGCGATCGGTGACTTCGAAGACGTCGGCGAGCAACTTTTGCGCGGCGAGGTTGCCCTCGAAGGTGACTACGCGGCTGTAGGCGTTCTCCACTTCGTGGCGGCCGGCCTCGAGTTGCACAACGGCGCGGCGAATGCCTTCGAGCAGATCGAGAGGCTCAAAGCCGGTGACGACAATGGGCACGGCGAACTTTTGAGCGAGAGGCGGGTACTGCCAATAGCCCATGACGCTGCACACATGACCTGCGGCGAGAAAGGCCTGCACCTGGTTGCCGGGCGACTGGAGGATCGCGGTAATGGCGGGCGGGACGAGCACGTGCGAGACAAGCAGCGAGAAGTTCCTGAGCCCGCGGCGCTTGGCGAGATGGACGCTCATGGCGTTGGCGGGCGCGGTGGTTTCAAAACCGACACCGAAGAATACGACCTGTTTGTCGGGATTCTTAACGGCGAGATCGACGGCGTCGAGCGGCGAGTAAACGACGCGCACATCGCCGCCGCGGCCTTTGACCTGGAAGAGGTCGCTGCCGGTGCCGGGAACGCGCAGCATGTCACCGAAGGAACAGAAGATGACGCCGGGCTGCGCGGCGATGGCGAGGGCTTTGTCGATGAGCTCGAGCGGCGTGACGCAGACGGGACAGCCGGGACCGTGAATCATTTCGACGCTTGCCCGGGGGCCCTGGGGAAGCATCTGGTCAATTCCATTCTTAATAATCGAGTGAGTTTGGCCGCCGCAGACTTCCATGATCTTCCACGGGCGGGTGGTGATTTGCGTAATCTCACGGGCGAGCGCTCGAGCGATTTCGCCGTTGCGGAATTCAGTGAGGTACTTCATTGGCCATTGCAGCTTCCGTCGGGGCAGCGGGATTGCGGCGCTTTGGCGGCGCGGGCAAAGGCTTCTTCTTCGCCGGCCAGTTCCTCGTCGAGGACGCCGAGGGCGCGGAAGTCGGCGAGGGTCTGCTCGGCGGTCTCCTCGTCGATTTTGGAGATGGCGAAGCCGACGTGGACGATGGTGTAGTCGCCGACGCCAACCTCAGGCACGTAGTCGAGGCAGACGTTTTTAACGACGCCGCCAAAGTTGACGCGGCCGACGCGGATCAAGCCGTCGGTGGTGATCTCTTCGACTTTTCCCGGAATGGCGAGGCACATAGCAACCTTCTTATACCTCGGTGGGGCGACGGTCAAATGTGATTTGAATCACGCGGAGAGGCGGTCGTATGACTTATAGGTCCTGTTTGAGGGGGGGCCCCCACCCCTTTTTGCAGTTAAGGGGTTTGTTTTGAGTCATTTGTACCCTCGATCACTCGCCGCAACCCGTTGATTCCAAAGGGGTTGCAATCTAAAGTCCCTCCGTTCAGTGGTTTAGCTGGCGTTTTATCCCCAAATTGCACCCTTTCAACAACAAAACCAGCGGAACCAGCCAGGTTCGCGGAGGCAGGAGGCCAGTGCGCAACCGCCCAAGGACCTGTTGAAGCTCGGGTCGCGGACCGTGGGCAGCCACTCGCCGACAGCTGAGTGCCAATGGCCAACAGCCCGGCTGCCGGTGGCCAGCCGCCGGGAGCCGGTGGCCACCCACCAATACCCGGTCGCCAATGGCCAGTGAGGGGCGAAAGAATGGTTGTGGCCCGGTCGTCTCATTTCTGGCCGTCGAATTCTGGTTGGCGATCATGGGACCATTGTGCGCTAAACGGGGGAATTAACCGGCAAACTTAGCGAAGGATTTTTGAGGAGTGTTTTCAAAGGGTTGCGAGGATTGGAGGGCCAATGGAGTGTTGACAGGTCGAGGCAACGCGGGGGATCGATCTCTGGCCTGCTGAAGCGGGCTTGAGCGCAGGTGATCGAGCGGCTGGGACCGGGTTGCGCGTTAGTCGGAGGCGATGAGTTCGCCGGAGACGATGGGACGCGTGCGAGGGAGCTGCCCGCGTGAGGCAGCGATGCCGAAGATGGCCAACACGCCGGCGAAGGCGAACAGCTTGATGAGGTTGCCTGAGCGCGCTTCGGGCAGGGCTCTCCAGAGAAGGAGGAGGACGGTATGGGCGGCGGTCGTGGCCCAGACCGAACCGTAAAAGTAGCGGCGCTCGACACCTTCGCCTTTAGTGGACGGCCCCACGCGGGGCAGCTTGCCCATGATGCCGAGGAACAGGATGAAGGCGCAGAGCGGCGAGTAGGTGTAGTAGTAGATCTGCTTGAGGTGCCAGACGCCGGTGATTGAGGCCAGCACGAGGCCGGTCAAATTGAGCAGCGTGAAGTTGAGCACGGCGTTCCAGGCGAAGGTGTAGCAGACGCGGCGGTAGAGCGGGTTGGGCCGGTCTTCGTCGAAGCGAAGGATGTAGGGGCGGGGCTCGACACCGGGGAGGCGGCCGCGCAGGCCGGCGATTCCTGTGCCGATGAGAACCGCAGCCAGCCAAGTCCAATTAATCCAATGGAAACCACGGGAGAACATGCTGAAGGTGAGCGGCCCGGGGGCCGTAAAGAAAACCCAAATCCAGATGGGCCAATGCGCCAGCCGGTAGAGACGAGTGTTGCGCTCCCGGAACCTGCGCTCTTCAGCGAATTCAAGTCTTCCGTTGTAAGACATCTGGCTGAGTCTCGCAGAGGAGAGGCGCGGGCGTCAACCCACGAATGGGGGCGGGTTGGGCGGGGTCACTGCTGAACGAATTGCAGGACCGTGGGGTCCATTTCCGCGCCGCACTGGAGCGGGACCATGTGACCGCAGCCGGGAATCACATCGAGGTGGGATTGCGGAACGAGTTTGTGCATGGTCTGGGCCTGCTCGACGGGAGCAATCTGGTCCAGAGAGCCCCAGACGATGAGCACCGGCATCTTCAACCGCGGCAAGAGGTTGTCGGTGACGTCCTGAGCCGTCATCATGGCGGCGAGCGCGCGCTTGATGACCCAGCCGTCGCGGCGGGAGATGCGCAGAATATCGCGGGCCATGAAGGCCGGAACCGGCGGCGGATGGGGCATGAGCAGGGCGTCGAGCTGGTCTAACTGCTGGGGCGAGGTTGGGGTAAAGAGGCCGGTGTCCCAGGCAGGCTTGATGTCGAGGCCCACGGAATCGATGAGCGTGAGGCGGGAGACTCTTTCAGGATGCTCGACGGCGATCAACTGCACGATCCATCCGCCCATTGACCAGCCGCCGAGGTCGACCTGCTTCAAGCCGAGGGTGTCCATGAAGGCCAACACGACCGCGGCCTGGTCGCGCACGGAATAAGAGAAATCGGCGGGCTTCTGGCTGCGGCCGAATCCGATCAGGTCAGGCATGTAGACGCGGAAACCGGCTTTGGCCAGAACGGGCGCGACGTTCCACCAATCCTCGGCGCGGCCGCCCAGCCCATGGATGAGAACGACCGGAGGGCCGCTTGCAGGTCCCACTGCGAGGTAGTGCATGCGGAAGCCGTCGACTTTGACCGAGTGGTTTTCAAAGCCGTTGAAGTGCTCCTGCAGATAGACCCACGCGTTGAAGTAGCTGACGGGGCGCAGCAGAAATCCAAGCCCGGCAATTGCCGCAAGGGCGAGCAGAACAAGAAGCACCCGAATCGCCAGTTTCATCGAATTACCGCCTTTCGTTGCGCAGTTGCTGTGCCCTCTGCCAGCCTTTTTCGATCACGCGCACGGTGATGGGATCGAGGACCAAGGCGCTATGGCTGTTCCATTCGGAGCGCTCGACCCAGCGGACGGCGTCGGCGTCAGAGGCTGCGCGCAGGTCGCCGCCGGTGACGCGGCAGAGGTAGTCGGCGATGACGTAGTGATAGCGCACTCGACCGGCCTGGCGGTGGATGCGGTCGAGAAGCTCGATGAGGTCGATGGGCTCGACCTCGAGGTTGGTTTCCTCGCGGACTTCGCGAATGACTCCGGCGGTGAGCGCCTCGCCGAGTTCGAGCATGCCGCCGGGGAGCGTCCAGTGGCCCTTGAGGGGCTCAGTGCTGCGGCGGACCAGAAGGACGCGGCTGTTCTGGACTATGACGGCGCCCACGCCGACAAGGGGCGTAGCGGGAAACTCGCGTTCGGTTCCGCTGTCCATGCGATAAATCAATTCTGTCACGGCCCGCGAGGGGCAGCTCCCATTCCCCACGGATCAAGACTTATCCGTGGGGACCCCGTACCGCAAGGCGGGCCGCAGGCGAATCGCTCTCGCGACGCTATCATCAAATAGAGACGCAAGGGGGAAGAAATGGCTGAATTCACACTGAAGATCGATGGGATGCATTGCGGCGGCTGCGTGCGGCGCGTGAGCCAGGCGCTGGCGGCGACACCGGGTGTGGTGGTGAACGAGGTGAGTGTAGGCGCGGCAAGGCTGAGCACCGGCGACGAGTCGGCGGCGGTGGAATTGGCGATTGCCGCGATTGCGAAGGCCGGCTACACGGCGCATCTGGATTCGTAATTTCTAAGGTTATGGCGCCAGTGGATGACCACTGCAGAGATCATCCCTCAGGGGCTAAAGCCATCGCGGGTTTTGCGGCATTTTCGGCACCCTTCGGCTGCGCTCAGGGCAGGCTTTGAAGTCGTGCCCTTTCAAAGCAAGACTCGATCCGGACGGTACGCCAAACGGGAGTGACTTGTGGCCGCACATACTAGAGAATCGCTGACGCTGCCCGTTCTGGGGATGACGTGCGCGAGCTGCCAGCACCATGTGGAAGAGGCGCTGCGCGGCACCGCGGGCGTGGAACAGGCGCGTGTGGATTTGATGGCCCATCGCGCGAGCGTGGTGTTTGACCCTGCGCTGGCCGCGCCGGAGCAACTGGTGGAAGCGATTCGCGGGGCGGGATACGATGCGGTGCTGCCGAGGGCGGGCGAGGGCGCGGGGCACGCAGAAGATGCGACGGCGGGCGCGGACCTGAAGGCATGGGCGACTCTGGTGGCCGGCGCGGCGGCGATGCTGCTGGCGATGCCGCTGGGAACGGAAATGGGCGCGGCGGATTTGTTCCTGGTTCGTGTGTGTCCGTGGCTCTACGAAGTCCCGGCGGATGGATTGCGGTGGTTTCTGCTGGCGATGACGGCGGCGGTTGTGGCGTGGGCCGGGCGCGGGATTTATGTGAGCGCCATTCGCGCGCTCGGCCACGGCGCAACCAACATGAACACGCTGGTGAGCCTGGGAACGGGTGTGGCGTTTGCGTATTCGGCTTTTGCGACGATCGCGCCGGCGCCGGGACGCAATGTTTATTTCGATGCGGTGCTTTTGATTCTTGGCTTTCTCTTGTTGGGTAAAAGCCTGGAAGGCCGGGCGAAGCGGCGGGCGCTGGCGGCGCTCGATTCGCTTTCGCGGCTGCGGCCGGTGAGCGCGCGCAGGATTGTGGATGGCGTGGAGAGCGTGGTGCCGCTCGATGAGGTGCGGCCGGGCGACAGCATCGTGGTTCTGCCGGGGGAACGCTTTCCGGTGGACGCGACGATTGTTGAGGGACGCACGACGGTGGATGAGTCGATGCTGACGGGCGAGTCGACGCCACTGGGGCGCGAAGTGGGCGGGCGCGTTCTGGCCGGCTCACTGAATTACGACGGCGCGGTGGTGTGCAGGGCGGAGTCGCTGGGCGAGGCCACGGTGCTGGCGCAGATTGCGCGCATGGTGGACCAGGCGCAGAGCTCGCGCGCGCCAATGGAGAGGCTGGCCGACCGGGCCAGCGCGATCTTTGTGCCGGTTGTGCTGGGACTCGCAGCGGTGACGTTTGTGGCGTGGCTGATTGCGGCGCGCTCATTGCCACTGGCGCTGGCGAACACGGTGGCGGTGCTGGTGATCGCGTGCCCGTGCGCGATGGGACTGGCCGTGCCCGCAGCGCTGACCGTGGCTGTGGGCCGCGGCGCGCAACTGGGTGTGTTGTTCAAAGGCGGCGAGGCGCTGGAGAGGCTGGTGCACCTGGACGCAGTGGTGCTGGACAAGACGGGAACGATTACGGTGGGACGGCCGGTTCTGGAGAAAGTACAGGGACTAGGGACCAGGGATATAGGGACTGAGGGAACGGAAGGCCAGGGACCAAGGGAACAAGCAAGCAGGGACCAAGAGAACGAGCTGCTGCGCATGGCTGCGGCGGCTGAGGAGCGATCGAATCATCCGCTGGCTCACGCGGTCATTGAGTCTGCACGAGCGCGGGGGCTGGAGTGGCGGGCGGCGGAGAATGCGCAAGTTCTGCCTGGGCGCGGGCTGACGGCGCGCGTGGAAGGGCACGATTGCTTGCTGGGCAATGAGGCGCTGTTCCGGGAGTTCGGAATCGCACTGCCGGGCGAAGTGGCGGCGCCGGAGCCGGGAGTGACGCGGTTGTGGATGGCATTGGACAACGAGCCGGCCGGATATTTCGACGCGCGCGATGCGCTGCGGCCGGATGCGGCGGATGCGATTGCGGCGCTCGGCCGCGAGGGGCTTCGCGTGTTGATGCTGACCGGCGACTCGGCTGCCGCGGCGGCGCCAATCGCGCAGCAGGCAGGCATCACTGAAGTGGAAGCCGGGCTCGATCCGGCGGGGAAGCTGGCGCGGATTCGCGAGCTGCAGAAATCGGGTTTGCGCATTGCCATGGTGGGCGACGGCATCAACGACGCGGCGGCGCTGGCGCAGGCGGACGCGGGCGTCGCGATGGGAAGCGGCGCAGACCTGGCGCAGGAGGCCGGCGATGTGCTGCTGCTGCGGACGCAGCCGGCGGCAATTCCAGCCGCGCTCGAACTGGCGCGGGAGACCGTGCGCATTATGCGGCAGAACCTGGGATGGGCCGTAGGCTACAACCTGATCGGCATTCCGCTGGCGGCGGGGCTGCTTTATCCCGCATTCCACATTCTGCTGACGCCGTGGCTGGCGGCGGCAGCGATGGCGCTGAGCAGCGTGTGCGTGCTGGGGAACAGCCTGCGGCTGCGGGGGTGGCAGCCAGCGCCCAGCGGCTCGAGAACACGCTAAACTAGGCGCAGGCTCTGTTTGTGCGCATCCTTACACGCTACATTCTCGGCGAAATTCTCTCCCTCACGCTGATCGGTTGCGCGCTTTTCACCTTCATTCTATTTATGCCGCAACTGCCGCACATTCTTGAGGTGGTGGTGCGCAACAGCTCCACGCTCGCGGATGTGGCGGAGGTGTTTCTTTTTACGCTGCCTAACCTGTTCAAGGTGACGATTCCCATGGCGGTGCTGTGGGGAATTCTGCTGGGGCTGAGCCGGCTGGCAGCAGACAGCGAAGTGATTGCGATGCGCGCATCCGGCCTGGGCATCGGCTACTTCGTGCGCGTGGCGTCAATCGTGGCGATCGGGGGCACGCTGCTGGGACTGGGCAACTCGCTGTATCTTGCGCCGCGCGCCAACCAGGCGATTATCGAGATGGAGCAGTCGCTGGAGACGTCGCAGGCCAGCTACGAGATTGAGCCGCGCGTTTTTTACGAGGATTTTCGCAACTACGTTCTCTATGTGCAGGACGTGCGCTCGGGGACGGGCGCGGCCAACTGGCGGCAAGTGTTCATGGCCGACGTTTCGGATCCCAACAATCCGCTGATTACGACGGCTGCGTCGGCCACGGTGGTAACAGACAATACGCAGGAGCTGCTGATGCGGTTGCGCGACGGCGTGCGCGACGAAACCGTGGCCGACGAGCCGGAGCAGTCGAACATTTCCACGTTCACGACAACCGACTTGCCGCTGATGCTGGGGCAGCAGAGCGACGTACACCTGGGGCGGCTGGACACCGCGCTCTACGCGATGCCGCTGGATGCGTTGCTGCGGCACATCAACGGGCCCGACGGGAAGCGATTCCTGATCGAGCTGCACAACCGGTTTGCTTTCCCCGCCGCGTGCCTGGTGCTGATGTTGGTGGGCGTTCCGCTGGGCGTGGCGTCGCGGCGTGGCGGCAAGAGCTCGGGGTTCGTGTTCACGATTCTGCTGGTGTTTGTCTACTACTTTCTGTCTTCAACGGGGATTGCGCTGGGCCACCAGAACAAACTGCCGTCGTTCGTTGCGGTGTGGTCGGCCAACGTGCTGTTTGCCGCCGCGGGAACCTTTCTGCTGTGGCAGATGGCGACGGGAGGCCGAATCCTGAGCGCGATTTCGGCGTGGATTGCGCGGTCGCCGAAGCCGTCGACCGCAAAGAAGCACAACGGGTTCGGGCTGACGGAATTGCTGGACAAGTTGCAACCGCGGGGTGCGGCCGCGGCTAAGCCCAAGTCGCGGGGCATCATTCCGCGGATCATCGACGAGTACATTGTGCGCGAGTTTGCCGGCCTGTTCGCGTTGGTGCTGGCCGGATTTGTTCTGCTGATGATTGTGTTTACGTTCTTCGATCTGTTGGGCGACATTCTGCGCAACCACATCGCGCTGGCCATTGTGGGCGAATACCTGCTGAACCTGACGCCGAGCATGCTCTACCAGATCGCGCCGCTGGCAGTGCTGATTGCGGTGCTGGTGACTTTCAGCGTGCTCAACCGCAACAGCGAGATCATCGCGATGAAGGCGACGGGCATCAGCCTCTACCGGTTGGTAATTCCGATTGTGACCATTGCGGTTTGCCTGGCGGTGAGCCTGTTTCTCTTTGCCCAGTACTATCTGCCTCAGGCCAACCGCCGGCAGGAGGCGCTGCGCAATGTGATCAAAGGGCGGCCGCCGCAGACCTACCTGCACCCGGAACAGCAATGGATCTTCGGCCCGAAGGCCGCTCCCGGCGAACCCGGCTGCATCTTCTACTACCAATTCTTCGATCCGGACGGAAATCAGTTCGCCAATCTTTCGGTCTTCGAGTTCGATCCGGCCACGTTCCAGCTCACTCGGCGGATCTTCGCAAAGAGAGCCGCGTGGGATGCAGATTCCGGCACATGGCGCTTCGAGAACGGATGGGCGCGCGACATCCAAGGCGCCAATGTGACGGCGTACCGAACGTTTCTCGAGACGAACTTTTCCGAGATTCACGCGGCGCCTGACTACTTCAAGAAGGAGGATCGGCAGTCGCAGGAGATGAATTTCGGCCAGCTCAACCGTTACATTCGCGACCTGCGGCAAAGCGGCTTCGACACCAAGCGGCTCAGGGTGGAGCTATGGCACAAGCTCTCCTACCCGCTGATTGCGGTGGTGATGGCGGTTCTCGCCATTCCCTTCGCGCTTTCGATGGGACGGCGTGGGTCGATCACGGGAGTGGCCGTGGCGATTGGGGTGGCGCTTGCCTATTGGGTGGTCGACGGTCTGTTTGGAGCGATGGGCTACGTGAATTACCTGCCCGCATCGATGGCCGCGTGGTCCGCGGACATTCTATTTGGCCTGGCCGGCGGCTACCTGCTGCTGCGCACCCCGACATGAAGCACAGTGATCAGTGATTCGTTGTCAGTGGACAGTGAACAAGGCAGTTCCCGCACCGCCGGAGGACTGTGAAATTCGCTCGCCCGGTACAATAAAGCTATGCTCGGCGACCTCGCTCCCCTTTACAAATACATGCGCCGCTACCGCTGGCAGTACGTGCAGGGGACGCTGGCGTGTGTGGCGACAAATATCGTCGCCGTGCAGTTTCCGCGCGTTCTGGGGATGGCCATCAACAGGATCCAGCAGGGGACCACGCGGGAACTGATTCTGATCTTCGCGTTGATTCTTGTGGCGATCAGCCTGGTGAAGGGCGTGTTTCTCTACGCGCAGCGCTGGGTTTTGATCGGAATCTCGCGCGAGATCGAGTTCGACCTGCGCAACGACCTGTTCCGCAAGCTCGAAATCCAGGACTCGGGGTTCTACCAGCGCTACCGCACCGGCGACATTATGGCGCGCATGACCAACGACCTGAACGCGGTGCGCATGCTGCTGGGACCGGCGCTGATGTACAGCGCCAACACGATCTTCCTGAGCGTGTTCGCGCTGTTCTTCATGCTGCGCATCAGCCCCTACCTGACGCTGGTGGCGCTGGCGCCCATGCCGCTGGCGAGCATTTTGGTGCAATACCTGGGGCGTAGAATTCACGAGCGCTTCGAGCGCATCCAGGCCAGCTTCTCCGACATCTCCGCGCAGGCGCAGGAGAACTACTCCGGCGTGCGGCTGATCCGGGCCTTCGCGCGCGAGGAGTCGCAGATGGGGCTCTTCGAGCGGCTGAACCGGCAGTACATCGGACGCGCGCTGCGGCTGGTGCAACTGATGGGCATGTTGTGGCCGACGCTCGAGTTTATTCTCGGCATCTCCATGGTGATTACGCTGCTGGCCGGCGGACACCTGGTTCTCGCAGGGCGCATCAACGTAGGCCAGTTCGTAGCGTTCAGCACGTACATGATCATGCTGATCTGGCCGATCATCGCCGTGGGCTGGGTGATCAACATCTTCCAGCGCGGAACGGCTTCAGTGAAGCGCATCGACGAAATACTCAAAGCCGAGCCGGCCATTGCCGACGGCCGCTCCGCGCTTTCGGGCTTTGGACAAGACTTCACCCTTAATGGGGAAATCGAATTCCGGCATCTGACCTTCAGCTATGGCGAGACGCCGGTATTACGCGACATTACATTGCAGATTCCTGCGGGATCGAGCCTGGCCATCGTGGGACCGACGGGCTGCGGCAAGTCCACGCTCGTGAACCTGATTCCGCGCCTGTACGACGCGCCGGAGGGGACGCTTCTGATCGACGGCCGGCCGGTGAGCGAGTATCCGCTGGCCGTGCTGCGGCGGAACATCGGCATGGTGCCCCAGGAGACTTTTCTCTTCAGCGAGACCATCCGCGAGAACCTGGCCTTCGGCGTGCCGCACGCGAGCGCCGAGGAGATGCTGGAGGCGGCAGAGGCGGCGCACATCCGGCGGGAGTTCGAGGAGTTCCCGCAGGGATTTGAAACCATGGTGGGCGAACGGGGCGTGACGCTGTCAGGCGGGCAAAAGCAGCGCTCGGCCATCGCGCGAGCGCTGCTGCGGCGGCCGGCGATTTTGATTCTCGACGATGCGCTGGCCAGCGTGGACACATACACGGAAGAGAGGATCCTCGGCGGGCTGCGCAGCTACACGGAGACGGCAACCACGATCCTGATCTCGCACCGCGTGTCGACGGTGCGCAACGCCGACCGCATTGCGGTGCTCGACAAGGGGCGAATCGTCGAGGTGGGACGGCACGACGAACTGCTCGCGTTCGACGGCTACTACGCCAGCCTCTACCAGAAGCAGCAACTGGAAGAGGAGCTGACGGTGGCGGGGTGATAAAGGCAGCAAGTCAGCAAGTTAGCGAGCCGGCACGGGGGTAAGGCAGCGATTCGGCGGGGCTAGCGGCGTTGGCGCTGCACCGCAGCTATGCGGTCCAGCTTGAGCTCGCAGGCACATCCGTGGCTGGCGGCACGCGCTCGGCGGCCATCGGCGCAGGCCGCGGCATGGCGAGCAGGTTGGACGAGGCCGGATCGGCATTCGGATCCTTCGCCACTTCGCGCCAGGCGTCGCGCACATTGCGCACGCAGTCGATGGCGTGCTCGAATTTGGCCTTCGACGCCGACTGCGATGCCTGCAGGATCTGGGCAAAGATGGCGGCGTAGAACTCACTGAGCGATTGCGCGGGACGGCCGCCGACATCCATGCGCAGGCGCGCCTGCAGGTGAATGATGATGTCGAGAGCGCGCTTGACCGCGGCTCGGCGGGCGTCGGCGTCGCCATGCTCGACGGCGGTGACGGCGGCGTAGAGAAAGCGGATGATGCCGTCGTAGAGAGCGACCACAAGGTCGACGGCCGAAGCTCCTTCCAGCGCGTGTTCGCGATAGGTATCCATTTCGATCCGTTTCCCCAATCCACTATTGGTTCTGGTTGTAGCCGGTGATCGCCGAGTAAAGCTCGTTCATGCCGTTCAGCTCAGTGGGCAACTGCTGCAGGATCTCGTTGGCCTGGTTCAGCTCTAACGTCAAGCTCGACTGTTCAGCCGAGATCATGCTCTGTTCCCGGGAGATTTCGGCGTTCAGCGTGGATTCAATGGTGCTGTTGGAGTTTTTGGCAAGGGAAAGAATCCCCGTGGAGGAACTGGCGCCCGCGCCGGTGAGCGTGTTGTTGAAGGTCTGGCCCCAACTGTTGGCATTCTGGAAGAAGCCGACGACGCTGGAGTAGTCGGTGTTGAGCACGGAATCGAGCGAACTGGCGTCGAAGGTGAGCGAGCCGTCGTTGTTCACGCTGATGCCGAGGGCGGACAGGCTGTTGATGTCGCCGGAGGTGTTGTAGTTGAGCGCCGTGGTGGTGGGGCTGGTGGTGTCAACAATGTTCGAGGTCACGGTGAGCGCGCCGGCCGCGCCGTTCGTGCCGGAGGTCAGGGTGAGCCCGGTTCCGGCCTCGTCCGGTGCCGCTTCGACGCCAATGCCCGCTTGGTTGATGGCGTTCATGACGTCGGAAAGCGTGTCGGCCCCGCTGCCGGTGTAAATGGTGTTGGCCGCAGGAGAGCTTGGCGCCGCGCCAATGACCACAGTTTCCTGTGTTCCGTTACCCACCTGAATGGTGAGGGAGCCGGAGAGCGTGTCACCGGAGCCGGCGACCGCGCCCAGAGTGCCGCTGTCGGGCGTTGAGCTGGTATAGCCTCCGCTATCGGCGTAAGCGAGCGCCGCGGGGATAGAGGCGCTCAACGCGGAGGTGACCGTCAAGTCGCCGCTCGAGCCAGCGGTCTGCGAGGTGAGCGTGAGCGTGGACTGGCCATTGCTGGTGGAGATTTCGGCGTTGACGCCGAAATTGGCTGCGTTAATGGCAGCCGCGAGGCCGGAGAGAGTGTCGGGCGTGGAGGAGTCGCCGACATTGATGGTTTGTGCCGTGCCGCTGCCCACCTGGATGGTGATGGAACCGGATAACGTGACGTCCGCGGCGGAAGAGACGGGATCGACGTATCCGTTTGGGCTGATCGTGTTGAGGCCGCTGAGAAGCTCCTGCTGGAGCAAGGAGAGCGTGGGCGAGCCGAAGAGCGGCTCGGGATTGCCGGAGCTGTCATTTCCTTCCTGCGCGTTGATGGCGCTGATGAGGGAGTTGTAGTCGGTGACGAATTGATTCACCGTGCTCTCGACATCCGTATTGTCGTTGGCGATGACCACCTGGACCGATTCGAGGCTGCTGTCGGACTCTTCGGCGCTGGGCGCGAGCAACTGGAAGGTGACGCCGGGGATGAGATTGGCGACGGTGTTCGAGGTGCTGGTGAGAGGAACACCGTCGATCACCAACGATGCATCCTCGCCGTCGACGCCGTCGTTATAGTTGAGCGCTCCGGTCGGGTTCGAGGAGGTGGCCATGTTGGCGTCGGCCAGCGACGATGTGACGGTCAATTGTCCGGCCGCGCCGGAAGTGCCGGAGACGAGGCTGAGCCGGGAACCGGTGGAATCGGTGAGCACGTTCGCCGTGAGACCGAGATTGGCGGAGTTGATGGCGGAGACGATGCTGGCCAGGGTGTTTTTGCCGCTGCCGGTATAGATAGTGTTGGCCACGGGCGGGTTTGTCGCCGCGCCGATCACGACGTTCTCGGTGGTCCCATTCCCCAACTGGATGGTCATGGAGCCGGTGAGAGCATCGGAGGAGTTGGTGATCTCGTCGAGGTAGCCGCTGGAGGTCTGGGCCAGGTTTTTCACGACGACCGAGTGCGTTCCCGCGGTTGCCGAAGAGGAGGCCGCCGTAAGTTGAAGCACATTGTTGTCGGAGCTCGAACCTTCTTTCTGCGCCAGGATGCCCTGAAAGTCGGTGAGCGAGCTCATGTCGTTGGAGAGATTCGAGAAGAGCGTTCCCAGGCTCGAGATTGCCGTGTCCTGGCTTTCGAGCGCCGTCAACTGGTTCTTCCAGGGCGTCTCGACGTTTTGGAGGTTGCTCACGATCTCGGCGACGGTGGAACTGACGTCGAATCCAGCGCCGCTGGTCGGCGACCCGAAACTCAGTCCGACGGAGCCCATACATCCCTCCTTCAAGAAGACATGCAGCCGATGAACCAACGACCGTGCGGGGCCGATTGGAGAATTCTCATAAACGCTGGTGGATTTGACTCAAGCAGAGAGGGGCGCCCACCGGACGCCCCTCCCTGGTTATCGGCATTTCTGCCTAATTTGATTACTGCAGCAGCTTGGTGACTTCCTGCTGCACGCTGTTGGCCTGGGCCAGGGCGGAGATGCCGGTCTGGCTCAGGATTTCGTACTTCGACATGTTGGAGCTGGCCGCCGCATAGTCGGTGGCCTGGACCGCGTTCTGCGCCGAAGTGACGTTTTCCTGTTGCGTTGAGAGCACCTGGCTCACGGCATTCAGCGTGTTGATCTGCGCGCCGACGTAGCCGTCCTGCGCTGCAACATCGGTGATGGCCGTGTTGAGCGCGGTCAACGCGGTTTCCGCGTCTCCCTGGTCGGTGAGATCGGTACCGTTCAGGCTACCGTGACCGGTTGCCGCGTAGCTGATGGTTGCGATGCCGCCGTTGTTGTCGGCCACAAGAGCGGAGGCCGCGGTCGCGCTCTGGCTGGTATCCCAGCCGCCGGACGTAATCCCGATCTCCTGCTTTGAAGTGGTTGGCGCCGCCGTGCCTACGTTGCCCGAAATCATGATGCCCATGTTGGTGCCGCCGCCTGCATCGCCCGCAGCCGCCGCGCTGGTAAACGTGGCAGTCAGTCCGCGACCGGATGCGTTGATGGCGTCGATCAAGCCACCGATGGTCGTTGCCGCGCTGGTCACGACAGTGCCGGTTGAGTTGTCGGGGTTCTTGTAGGTAATGGTCAGCGTTGTGGATTGCAGAGTATCGGTGAGCGACGCATTGGTCGTCTGGCCGGTTCCGTTGGAGAGATTCAGGAACACATTCTCTCCCGAGCTATACGACATGGCGCCTCCCGTATCTCCCAGATTGGAGGCGGAAAGCGCGGAGATGTTCACGTCGTTGAGGGATGCGCCCGCATTGGAGGAATCGCCGGTGTAGATGCCGACCTGTCCTGCACCGAAGACCTGCTGCTGGTTGTAGGTGGTCGTGGCGCCGATGTTGTTGATCTCGGACAGAATCGACTGGTACTCCTGGTTAGCCGCCGAATCCTGCGAGCTGTTGAGCGTGCCGTTGGAGGCCTCGGTGGCCAGCGTAACAGCGCGGTTGAGCAGGCTTGTGACCTGCGACAGAGCACCGTCAGCCACCTGCAGCAGGCCCGCGCCTTCAGACGCGTTGGTTTGCGACTGGGCAAGAGCCTGCGAGTTGGCCTGCAGGCCGTCGACCAACGAAAGACCGGCGGCATCGTCGGCGCCGGAGTTGATCTTGGACCCGGAAGACAACTGCTGTAGCGTCTTCGACAGGCTGTTGTTTGTGTTGTTGAGATTGTTCTCCGCATACACCGCGGAGATGTTGTTCAAGACACCCAGGGACATGGGGTTCTCCTTGTTGGATGCGGTGATTTGCGGTTCCAATTCCGGATGCGCATCCCTGTGTACGGCCCTGGGTTGCTGCTCGCGGTCTGGAGCCGACGCATCTGGTCCCTATTTCGGCGTGGCCCCTATGGACTTTACGGATGCGCGGTTTGTGTCCCGCCAGGGGACACTTCCGGCTCATTTGTTTTGATTTTTTAACGTTTGGCGGCTGTTGCCGATAACTGACGCAAAGGAGATAAGGCAATGATCGAACTGACCCGGCTGAACGGCCGGCCGATGGTGGTGAACAGCGATCTGATCAAGACTGCCGAGGCTTCTCCGGATACGATGCTGACCCTGATCAACGGGGAAAAGCTGATTGTGCGCGAAGAGATCCCAGAGGTCGTGGAGCGGATTCTGGTGTATCGCGCGCGGCTGCTGGCTGTGGTGGCGCAGCGGCTGCACCACTTCCCCGATCTGGAGCGCGCGGCGGCGCTGGCCAGCCTGGATGCAGAAGGCCGACCCGCAGCGCAGGCGGTGGCGAAGAAGACAAGCGGCGATGAGCAGTAGGGACAGGTCCGCAGCCGCAAAGGAATCAGGAGCTGAACATGGATAAGGCGAGCATCGGCGGAGCGATCCTAGCTATCGCGGGCATCATCGCCGGATTGCTGATCGAAGGCGGGAACGTGGGCCAGATCCTGCAGCCCACTGCGGCGCTGATTGTTTTTGGAGGGACGATGGGCGCGGTGCTGCTGCAGTTTCCTCTGACCACGGTGGTGGGGGCGTTCCGGAGCCTTGGGCATGTTTTTGCGGCGCCGCGCAAACAGGATTCTCAGTTGATCCGGCAACTGGTGGCGTTCGCCAACAAAGCGCGGCGCAACGGAGTGGTTTCGCTCGATGCCGACCTGGGGACGATTCAGGATCCATTCTTGAAGCAGACCCTGATGCTGGCTGTTGACGGCACGGAACCGGTGGAGCTGCGCAAAATCATGCGCGTCAGCCTGGATTCGATGACCGAAGATGAGGAGCGGCTGCCGGCGGTGTTCGAATCGGCCGGGGGATTCTCGCCCACCATCGGCATTCTGGGCGCGGTGCTGGGGCTGATCCAGGTGATGCAACATCTGGACGACATTACGGAGGTGGGCCGCGGGATCGCCGTGGCCTTCGTGGCGACGATCTATGGCGTGGGCATCGCGAATCTTTTCTTTCTGCCCTTTGCGGGCAAGATGAGGCTGCGCATCCGCAACGGCCACCGCCGGCGCGAGATGATGCTCGAGGGCGTCATCTCCATTCTGGAAGGCATGAACCCGCGCATGCTGGAGATTAAACTGGCCGGCTTTCTGGACGACACGAACCGCGAGAAGAAGGAGCGCGCCGCATGAACCCGCGCGTGCCGCGCAGCCGCGTGACTCACGACCGCTGGCTGGTTTCCTATGCCGACTTCATCACGCTGTTGTTCGGTTTCTTCGTGGTGCTCTACGCATTCGCGAAAGCCGACCAGAAGAAGCAGGCGCAGGTATCGCAGGCCATCGACTCCGCCTTCCGCTCAATGGGCATCTTCTCCGATGCCGCAAGCCAGCAGGCCAGCGGGGGCGATGCAGCGAATACCGTGATGGACGAAAACCTGGTATCTCCCGCGCAAGTGAAGGAAGATCTGAACCGCATACGGCGCGATCTGGCGGCGACGCTCTCTACGCAGATTGCCGCGCACACCGTTTCTCTCGAGATGGGCCCCGACGGCCTGGTGATCAGCCTGCGCGAGGCGGGGTTCTTCGAATCCGGCTCCGCCGTGCCCAAGCCGGAGGCGCTGCCCACGCTGCGCCAGATTGCCGCCAAACTAGGCCCCACGCCCTACAATCTGCGCATCGAGGGCCACACCAATAATGTGCCCATCCACAACGCGCAATTCGATTCGAATTGGGAGCTTTCGACAGCGCGCGCCACGCACATCGCGCGGCTATTTCTGGAAATGAAGGCCATTCCTGCCGACCGCCTTTCCGCTGCCGGCTATGCCGAGTTCCATCCAGTGGCCACGAACGACACCGCAGAAGGCCGCGCGGAAAACCGCCGTGTGGATCTGGTGGTGATGCCGCGGACGAAGTTCAACTTTGCGGCGCCGGCGAGTGCGGGGGCTACGGGTCCATGGCGGAGGGTGACGGATGGGGAGTGAACAAGTCAGCGAGTCAGCAAGTCAGCGAGCGCTGTTACTCGACGCCGAGCACTTTCACGATGACGCGCTTGCGGCGCTGACCATCGAATTCGGCGTAGAAGACGCGCTGCCAGGTGCCCAGGTCAAGCTTGCCATTGGTCACGGGCAATGTGGTTTCGTGGTGGAGCAGTAATGATTTGAGGTGCGCGTCGCCGTTGTCCTCGCCGGTGCGGTGGTGCTTGTAGTCGGGGCGCGCAGGGGCAAGCTCTTCGAGCCACTTGCCGATATCCTCGATGAGTCCGCTCTCAAGGTCGTTGACGTAGATGGCCGCGGTGATGTGCATGGGCGAGACAAAGCACAATCCGTCCCTGACGCCGCTGCGCGCGACAATCTTCTCTACCTCGTCGGTGATGTGCACCATCTCGCGGCGCTTGCGTGTCTCAAAGACCATATATTCGGTGTGACTTTTCATGGAAAACTCCCTCGATGCAACGGACCGCGCGAGAATCTCGCGATCCTCTCGCCTTTATCCTAAAGGAGCCGTGAAGCAACGCCGCCGATCCGATGCCGCGAAGCGCCTGCGCAACATGTACGATGAGTTGCTGCGCGCGTATGGACCGCAGCACTGGTGGCCCGCAAAGACGGCATTCGAGGCGATCCTGGGCGCGTACCTGACGCAGAACACCGCGTGGAAAGCGGTGGAGCGGTCGCTTGAGAATCTGCGCGCGGCGGGGGCGCTCACGCCTGAGGGGCTGCGCGCGATTCCGCCGGCCAGATTGCGGCGCCTAATCCGGCCGTCGGGATTCATCACGCGGAAGGCGCCGGCGATCAAAGCGTTTGTGGCGATGCTCGAAAAGGAGTTTGGCGGCTCGCTCGACACGCTGGCCGCCATGCCGACCGCCGCGCTGCGCGAGCGCCTGCTCGATTTGCCCGGCGTGGGACCTGAAACGGCCGATGCCATTCTGCTCTATGCCCTCGGCCATTCCGTTTCTGTGGCAGACGAATATTTGCGGCGCATTGCGGAGCGCCACGGGCTTCTGGCGCCGAAGGAGGGTCGTCGACGAATTCCGTACGATGCGCTCGCGGACCTCACGCGGCGTGCGTTCGCGGGCGATCCGGCGGATGGCCGCGCGCAGCTCTTCAACGAGTTCCACGCGCTGACGGTAGCGGTGGGCAAGGCGCATTGTGGAAGGACAGCGCGGTGCGAGGGCTGTCCGCTGGCTGGGGACCTGCGCTACGCAGGCTGAAGGCTGAAAGCTGTAATCTGGTGTCATCATGAGCCCAACTCCGCAGCAGCCCCAACTGAATCTCGCCCAGACTCCGGATTATCGCGAGTCCTATGCCAACAGCGTGCAAGTGCGCGTGAGCGTGTGGGACTTTCAACTGGTTTTCGGCCTTGCCTCGAGTGAGAGCCCGGACCAGGTGACCATCCGCAACCACCAGGCCATCTTTCTTAGCCCGCAGCAGGCCAAGGCCCTGTGCAACGTGCTGGGGCAGAACATCGGGCAATACGAGCAGGCCTTCGGCACGCTCAACCTGGAGCCGCAGACCCAGAACTTTCCGCGCGGGCCGGTGAACTAAGCAGGGAACAAGGGACCAAGGGACCCGGCTACCCCGCCGTGCACTGCGCTGGGAACAGTTCGCCGCGGTCCGGCGTCAAATGACAAAAGTGGGGAAAAGATGCTGAGTGGGGAACGAGTTGTCCGGAGCAGACCGGGGAATGGGCCAATCCAAGCGATGGCGGCCGGCCAGGGAGCGAGCCCTTGCGCCTAAAAGGAATTCTGAACCCGCGGCTGGATCGTCCGCTGCCCGTCTGGATGATCTTTCCAGTAATTTTCATGGCACTCTACGCCAGCCACTTTTCTCTGCTGCGCGTTCCTTACTACTGGGACGAGGCGGGCTACTACATTCCCGCGGCATGGGATTTTCTCCGCACCGGCTCACTGATTCCGACGACGACGCTGAGCAATGCTCACCCTCCGCTACCAAGCATTTACCTGGCGCTGTGGTGGAAGACGTGCGGCTACTATCCGGAGGTGACGCGCGAGGCTGTGCTGATGGTGGCTTCGCTGGGGCTGTTGGCCGTGTGGCGGCTGGCGATGCGCCTGGTGGGCGTGGGCTCGGTCGCGTTCTGGACGGCGGCACTTACGGGGCTTTATCCGATCTGGTTCGCGCAGAGCTCGCTGGCCCAGGCGGACATTTTTGCTGCCGCGTGTTCGCTGTGGGGGCTGGTGTACGCGTTGCCCATTCGCGGCCGCGTGCCGTGGGCTGCCGCGCTGTGGTTCGCGGCCGCTGCGCTATGCAAGGAGACGGCGGTCGTGATTCCGCTGACCTTGGCGGCGGTGAACGTTGCGGAGGGTTTTAAGCTTGGCGCTGGGGCGCGCGGCAAGTTGTGGCGCGAGGCGGCGTGGTTCTCGAGTTGCGTTCTGCCATTGGCCGGGTGGTATGCGTATCACTACGCGAAGACGGGATTTTTGTTCGGCAATCCGGAATACTTGCGCTACAACGCCGAGGCGACGCTGACGCCGCTGCGCATCCTGGCTGCGTTCGGCCATCGCATTCTGCAACTGACCGCGCACATGAACCTGTTTGTGCCGGTGGGGATGGCCTTTGCCGCGCTGCTGTTGAGCCCGCGACCCGACGGTGACGGCCACGACCGCGCGACGCTTGCGCCAGCGGTGCAGATGCGGATTTTCTTTCTGCTGCTGGCCAACGCGGTGCTTTTCAGCGTGCTGGGCGGCGCATTGCTGACGCGCTACCTGCTGCCGATGTATCCGCTGGTGCTGCTGGCGGCGGTGACGACCTTTTACCGCCGCGTGCCCTATTGGCATGGACTCGCGCTGATTTCCGGCGCAGCGTTTCTGGTGGGCTTGTTCATCAATCCGCCGTATGGATTTGCGCCTGAAGACAACTTGGCCTATGCGCGTGTGGTGCGGATGCACGAATCGGGCATTGCGGAGCTGGCGAAGCTCTATCCCGGCGCCACTGTGCTGAGCGCATGGCCGGCGACCGATGAGCTGACGCACCCCGAGCTCGGCTACGTGAAGCATCCGTGGGATGTGGTGGCAATCGACGATTTTTCCGCTGGACAGATTGCGCGCGCCGCCCAGGAGCCGCAAGCGTACTCGGCCGCGCTGGTCTTCTCAACGAAGTACGATCCGGCATCACCGCTGGAGAGACTGAGCGGCGAAGCGCTGGACGAGCGCTACTTCGGGCTGCACCACGACCTGCCGCCGGAGATCATTGCCCGCCAGTTGGGCGGAGATCTGGTGTGGAAGCGCGACGACGATGGGATGTGGATTGCGCTGATCCACTTCAACCACCCGGTTGAAGCGCGGCTGGATCTGGGTACAAGCGGCCGGCGAAGCGAGTAAACGCAGAGAAATCGATCGGCAAACGTGTGCAGAGATTTTTCTCGCGCAATGCGGGAACAGTTTGCCGGGGCGTGGTGTCTACATGAGCACAGTGGTACCGAATGGGATGATCGGAAGCCCGTGAATTCCCGCTCCCCGCGCATGGGCGCGCAGAGCGGGCTGCCCCGCTACGCTCTGCGGAAAGCTTCCACCTCCCAGCCGGCGCGGCTGAATTCGAGTGCGGGAGGCGGCCATGTTTGAAGACTCTACGTTTGAAACCATGGGCAGAATCCACACCCGCAGCCGGGGCTGGATGATGGCGGCGTTTGCCTTCAACTCGTCCATTCTGCTGGCGCTGGTGATCATCCCGATCATGCACCCAGAGATGCTGCCGCAGATTACGAACGCGATCCGGATGGAAGCGCCGGCGCCGGTCGAGAAGCCCGTGCCGGTGGTTAGAACGCAGCAGATGCCGGCCGCGCAGACGGAGATGCTGGGAGGCGCGATACAGCCGCCGCGGCAAATCCCGGACAAGCCCTGGATTTCAACCACGCAGGAGCCGCCCGGCTCGGTCGGGCCGATTGATCTCAGCGGTGGCCCAAGCGGCGCGGCCGGTCCGGACAATCCGTTCCACGGACGCGGGACTCATCCCGATGTGCGCCCGGCGGCGCCTGTGACGACGCAGCACGTCTCCTCGGGCGTGATGCAGGGGATGCTGATCTACAAGATGATTCCGACGTATCCGGCGGTGCCGCAGGCGATACGCGCGTCGGGCACTGTGGTTCTGCAGGCGACCATTTCGCGCACAGGGACCATTGAGAATCTGCACGTGGTGAGCGGGCCGGTGATGTTGCGGCAGGCGGCGCTCGATGCCGTGAAGCAGTGGCGCTACCGGCCGTATCTGCCGAACGGCCAGCCGGTGGAGGTGGAGACGACGGTGAACGTGGAGTTCAAGCTGGATTGAAGAGCAGGAGGCTGGCGCGTGGCGGGCGTCGTCGGCGACAATGGTTTCTGCCATGAGACAGCCAAATCGCCGCGAATTTTTGGGCAGCGCATCCGCCGCCGCAGTTGGAACGTGGGCCGCACCGGGAATCCTCCGGGCAGCCGGGCTTTCACCCACGCGAATTCCCCGTATGCGCGTGTTCGTTGCGTCCCTTGCGCCCGACGGGATTTTGGCGTACGACTGGGATCCCGCGAGCGTGACGCTGACGCCAGCGGGCGTGGCGGCGAGCGTGCCGAAGGTGGCGTGGCTGGCGCTGTCGAATGGGAACGAGTTCGTCTACTCGGCCTCGGAGCTCGATTCGTTTAACGTCAAACCGACCGGTGAGGTGGCGAGCTTTCGCGTTGTCGCTGGAGAATTGCAGCCGCTCTCGGCGCGCAATTCGGCGGGCACGGGGACTTGCCACGTGGCCATGGACCGGACGGGGCGCATGCTGCTCGCCGCCGACTACACGGGCGCGAGCGCGGCCAGCTTTCGCATTGAGGAGGGGAAGCTGAGCGAGGCGGTGTGGACCGAGCACTACACGGAACATGGGCCGAATGCGGATCGGCAGCAGACGGCACACGCGCACTTTGGGTCGTTTTCGCCGGACAACCGGTTCGCCTACATCAATGACCTGGGCGGAGATTGCATTCATATTTACAAACCCGACCCGGCGACGGCGCGGATGACTCCGGCCGGGACTTATCGCGGAGCGCCAGGTTCCGGCGCGCGGACGCTGCATTTCCATCCCAATGGCCGCACGGCCTATTGCATGAATGAGCTGGTGTCGACGGTGGATGTGCTGGAGTGGCACAAAACAGACGGCAGCCTGACGCTCGTGAATCGGATCGAGCTTCTGCCTTCGGACTATCGTGGCCCGACGCGCGGCTGCGACACGGTGATCAGCCGCGATGGGCGGTTCGTGTACTTCGCCAACCGCGACGACAACTTTCTGTATGCCTTCCGTGCAGACGCAAAGACGGGCAAGCTGACGCCGATGAAGCGCTCGAACTGCGGAGGAAAGACGCCGCGCAACTTCACGCTCGATCCCACGGAGCGCTGGATGCTGGTGGCGAATCAGGATTCAAATGGGATCAGCGTGTTTGCGCGCGACCCCGTGACGGGCGAGCTGGACGATGAGGTGAAGAGCAGCGTAGAGGCCGAAGCGCCGATGCGGATTCTGTTCGTGTAGCTCAGGCGGCCTGGGTTTCGCCCTTCAACTGCTCGGCCTGGTAGTGGGCGATGAGCGCGTCGACAATGGGCTGTAGCCGGCCCTGCATCACCATGTCGAGCTGGTGCAGCGTGAGGCCGATGCGGTGGTCGGTGACGCGGTTCTGCGGGAAGTTGTAGGTGCGGATCTTTTCGCTGCGGTCACCGGAGCCGACCTGCTGTTTTCGGGCCTGCGCGAGTTCGGCGTTCTGGCGCTCCATTTCCATCTCATAGAGGCGCGAACGGAGCACGCGCATACCTTTTTCGCGGTTCTTGATCTGCGACTTTTCGTCCTGGCAACTGACCACGGTGTTGGTGGGCAGATGGGTGATGCGCACGGCGGAGTAGGTCGTGTTGACCGACTGGCCGCCGGGACCCGAGGAACAGAACGTGTCGATGCGGATGTCCTTGGCCTCGATCTTGATGTCGACTTCTTCGGCCTCGGGCAAAACGGCGACGGTGACGGCTGAGGTGTGCACGCGGCCCTGCTGCTCGGTTTCGGGCACGCGCTGCACGCGGTGCACGCCCGACTCCCACTTGAGCTGCGAGTAGACGCGGTCGCCCTCGATGATGGCGATGACTTCCTTGTAGCCGCCGATGCCGGACTCCGAGATCGACATGACTTCGACCTTCCAGCGCTTCTGCTCGGCAAAGCGCGTGTACATGCGGAAGATTTCGGCGGCAAAGAGCGAGGCTTCGTCACCGCCGGTTCCGGCGCGGATTTCGAGGATGATGTTCTTCTCGTCGTTGGGATCTTTCGGGAGCAGGAGTACTTTGAGCTCTTCTTCGAGAGCCTGGGCGCGCGGCTCGAGCGCGGCGATCTCTTCCTGCGCCATGGCGCGCAAATCGGCATCGCTCTCGGCCAGCATGGCGCGCGCGCCGGCCAGGCCCTGGCGGACCTGCTTGAGCTCGCGGAATTTCTCCACCGGAGCTTCGATTTCGCGCAGCGCTTTCGCGGTCTTCTGATATTTTTCGTGGTCGTTCAGGACCTCGGGCAGCGCGAATTGCGACTGCAGGTCGTTGTAGCGCTGTTCCATTTGTTCCAGGCGGTCAATCATAATGAGTCCCTCCGCGGTTCCAGGCTCCGGGGTGAATCAGCGAAAGAGTGAACAAGTGAAAGGTTGCAGCGGGAGTGTGTGCGGCGGGAGCCGCTAGAGGAGGGCCGGGATGGGCTCGCGGAGGGTCATTGCAGTTTCCATTTTACCGCGAAACTGAGCCGAATCGACCGCCTCACATCCCGCCTTTGCCCAGGAGAATACCGATGCCGTAGGTGACGGCGCCTTCGACCGCGCCGACGACGGTCATTTCGAAGCCCGAGGACCACCAGGAGCGGACGGTGATGAGGGACTTGGCGGCGCCGACGGCGAAGTGCGCGGCGAGAGAGATGATGGCCGCGGCGATGACCGCCGGGATGCCCTGCATGAAGAAGAAGGGGATGACGGGGATGATGGCGCCGACGGCCGTGGACAGCGCGCCGGAGCTGGCTGAGACGAGGGGGTTGGATAGCGCCTCCTCCGACGAGCCCAGGCGCTCGGCGGACAGCGCGCGCAGCAACTGCTCAGAGTCGCTGGCGATGTGATTGACCATGTGGAGGGCATCTTCCTCGGGTAGGCCCTTGACCTGGTAGTAAAGCGAAAGCAGCTCGCGGGCTTCGGGGCCGTTCATCTGGATGGCCTCGCGCTCGCGTGCGATCTCAGCGTGGTAGATCTCGCGCTCGCTCTTGGCGGCGAGATACGCGCCGGAGCCCATGGAGAGCGCGGAGGCGATCATGCCGGAGAGGCCGGCGAGAAGGACGTATTTGGGATTGCCGGCGGTGGCGCCGGAGACGCCGGAGACGATGCCGAAAATGGCGCCCAAGCCATCATTGACGCCGTAGATGGCGTCGCCGATCCACGCGCCGGGCTGCCTGCGCCCCTGGTTGCGCTTGGCCAGCATCTCTTCGAGCACGGCTTTGGCGTCAATTTTGGGCGTGCCGGCTGGAGCAGTGTAGTGGCCGCGAATGAGCGAGCCGAGTTCGCGGTAATGGTCCTTTTCGTCCTGAACGACGTGTTCAAGAATCGCGACCGATCCCTCGTCGCCGAGGGCCTTGAGCTGCTCGCCGTAGCGGGCGATGTCGCGGCTTTCTTCAATTTCAAGGCGGCGCAGGGCCATGCGCATGCCGCCGGCGCGATTGGCGAGCGAGTCGGCCTGACCGCCGGGGCCACCGGAGTAGACCGGCTCAGGTCCGCCGAGCTCTTTGATGCGGCCCTCCCACAACGTGGCGTGCTCAATCTCTGCCTGAGCCAGATGGCGCAGAACCTGTGCGCGCACCGGGTCGGGGTCGCGGTCGGCCAGAGTGTTGTAGGTGTGGTAGCCCTCCATCTCGGCTTGCCAGTTGCCCTCAAGGGCGGCAAGGATCTTCTTGTTTCTGGCGCCGCTCAGAATGGCGATGGGCATCGGTTGTACCTCGCTTAGCAATGAGAATAGCGGATCGCGCGGCTGACGACGTAGAGAAGCGTACCACGGCACGCTGATGCGGGAAGCCAGCCGGCTGCCGTCTCCCGTATAGTGTTGTGTGGGCTGGGGAAGACGGATTCCAGACTTGCAGAGTGACCGCCTGGTGAGGACGCCGGCCGGCGCGATGGCAGTGGCAGACCTGAGAGCGGCCCTTGAACCAGAGAAGCATCGATTACGAGAAAGCGGGGGAGCACATCTATGGCTGAAAACTCAAAACCCTCGGCGCCGCTCACGTCGCCGGGCTACCTCGTTCCGTTCATCACCGTCACGGCGCTGTTCCTGACGTTCGGCTTCATCACCACGCTGAACATGGCGCTTGTGCCGCATCTGCGGTCGATCTTCAACCTCGGCTACAAGTGGGCGATGCTGGCGGAATCGGCATTTTTCCTCGCCTACTTCGTCTTCTCGGGCCCATCCTCCAAGCTGATCGAGTGGATTGGGTACAAGCAGACGATGGTGGTTTCGCTCTTCATTCAGGTGGTGGGCTGCCTGTTGTTCATTCCCGCGGCCAAGCTGGTGAATTTCCCGCTCTTCCTCGCCGCATCGTTCATTGTTGGAGCGGGCGTCACTGCCCTGCAAACGTCGGCCAACCCGTATACCGCGATTCTGGGTCCGGAGGCGAGCGCTCCGGTGCGGCTGACGCTGGCGCAGGCGTTCAACTCGATTGGCACAACTGTGGCGCCCATTTTCGCGGGCGCATTCATCCTGACGGATCCCACGAAGTTTGCCACGCCGGCGGCCATTGCGAACACGGTCCGAGTGCCCTACATCGCAATCGCAGGAGCGCTGCTGCTGCTCGGAATCGCCGTTGCGTTCGCTCATTTGCCTCACATCGACCAACCGCAATCGTCCCACTCGGTGAAAGAGGGCGGCGCGCAGGCGAGCCGCAGCGTCTGGGCTTACCGGCACACGGTGCTGGCCGCGCTGGGCATCTTTCTATATGTGGGAGTGGAAGTAGGCCTGGCGTCCATCGCGGTGAACTACTTCAAATCGCAGGGCATGAGCTCGTTCAAGACGGCGTCAGATGTCGCGTCGCTCTACTGGTTTGGCGCGCTGGTGGGCCGTTTGGCCGGCTCCTGGATCCTGACCAAGGTGAAGTCGGGAACACTGCTGGGGATTTTCGCATTTAGCGGGGCCGCGCTCTTGGCCATCTCGATGTCGACGAGCGGGCAGGTGGCCATCTGGACCCTGGTGTTGTGCGGCCTCTTCAACTCGATTCAGTTCCCGAACATCTTCACGCTGGGCATCGCCGGGTTGGGACAGATGACGAGCAAGGGTTCGGGGCTGATCATGACCGCGATTGTGGGCGGCGCTGTGATTCCGTTCCTGCTCGGCGCAGCGGCGGATAAGGCAGCATATTTGTACGGACAGGCCCACGACCCCACCGGTGTGCAGTACGCCATCGCGCACAATATCGCATACCACTCGCAGCTTGCAGATAGATATGGCATCCAACTCGCGTTTGTGATTCCGCTGTGCTGCTATCTCTACATCGCGTGGTACGGGCTGTGGGGATCGAAGCCGAGAGAAACAGCTGTCAGCTCTTAGCTCTCAGCTTTCAGCTTGAAGCGGGCCCTCCGATGCGTATTGGAGGGCCTGTATATTTTCGGGGAGCCGGAATTGGGCGCAGGATGAGGTCCGATTCCGAGCGGAGCGGCGATGAGGCGCAAGACAAAACCGCATGCGGAGAAGTTGAGCAGCGGGACGTTGCTGGTGGCATTCGCCGCTGTCATCTTCGTGCTGATCATGCTGCTGCGGATGCTGGTGTTCGTGACGCCGCACGGGCGGCACCATTTTTGACGAGCAGGGCGCTAGGGCCTGTTAACACTACCTGGGGTGGACGGCGTTGCGCGCGAAAAACCGCTCAGACGAGGCGGAGGACACCGGCTGTGGCGGGTCCACCGCCTAGGACGACAACGAAGTACGAGCGGTTTTTCGCCGCAACCCGAAGGGACGGGGCTGATTTTCCCCATCTCTTTGTCGCTTGTCGCTCCAGTAGGCCGGCTACAGTTCGCTCCGCGCTCCGTGACCTGGGGAAAATCGGCTCCCGTCGCCGCCATCCCAGGTAGTGTTAACAGGCCCTAGAGCGGTTCCACAATTCACGTGCCCTTTCCGGCGTCTTGCAGGGTGGCATTTACTTCCACCCCACAGACGAAGACCTACCTGTGGGGACCCCGGTTGATGAAAAAGCCACTTGGCGGCTGCGGACCTGGGTATAGCAATTGTGGAACCGCTGTACGCTGGCCAAAGCCCGATCGACCACTTTACCGCGCCGCGCCGGCCGCGGCTTCCACTTCGCGCCATTCTTCCTGCGAGAGCTTGATCTGCGCCGCGGCGACGTTTTCCTCGAGGTGCGCGACTTTCGATGTGCCCGGGATGGGCAGCAGAACGGGCGAACGTTGCAGAAGCCAGGCGAGGGAGAGCTGCGGGACCGAGACACCGTGGCGAGCGGCAATGCGGCCGAGAGCTGCGGCAGCGGGGTGGTCGGGCTTGAGGAGCTTTCCGCCCGCGTAGGGATACCAGGGCAGGAAGGCGATGCCGCGCCGCTCGCAGTAGGTGAGCGTTTCCTCGTGACGGCGGTCGGCGAGCGAGTAGCGATTCTGAATGGAGACGATGGGGACGACTTTTTCGGCGTCCTCGATTTCGGCAGGGATGACCTCGCTGAGCCCAATGTGGCGAATCTTGCCCTGTTCCTTCATGCGGCGGAGCGCGCCGAGGGATTCCTCCAGCGGCGTGCGCGGATCGATCCGGTGCAACTGGTAGAGGTCAATGCGCTCGAGCTTGAGACGGCGCAGGCTCATTTCCACGCACTGGATCAAATATCCGGCGCGGCCGACAAGCTCGGTTTTGGCGGGGCCCTGGCGCGTGATGCCGCCCTTGGTGGCGATGACCACGCCGGAACGGTAGGGCGCGAGCGTCTCGCCGATGAGGCGCTCGGCGATCTCGGGGCCATAGGCGTCGGCAGTATCGATGAGCGTGACGTCGAGCTCGACGGCGCGGCGCAGCACGCGGCGCGCTTCGGATTCATCGGCCGGCTCGCCCCACGCTCCGTCGCCCACCAGGCGCATGGTTCCGTAGCCGAGGCGGTGGACGGGCAGATCGCCGCCGATGAGGAAGGTGCCGCTGAGAGACGCGGAGAGATGGGCTGGACTGGTCATTCGATTTCGATGGTATGCTCGCACGGCGGCGTGGGACAATGTGTGGGTTTGAACCTGCGTTCGGGAGACCGGAACCGGACAGGCGCAGGCTGCGTACCTGAGATCACGGCAGGCAAGGAGACCCAGTAAGATGAGCACCTACGCATACCCCAACCCGCAAGCCATTTTTTACCAGCAATACAACGCGGCGCGCCGCGACGAGGTGGTGGGCATTCTGCTGGCGCTATTTCTGGGCAGCTTTGGCCTGCATCACTTCTATCTGCGCCGCACGGGGCTGGGAATTCTCTATTGCTGCTTCTTCTGGAGCGGCATTCCGGCGATTCTCGGCTTCTTCGAGTGCTTCTTCATGCCGGGCCGCGTGCGCGAATTCAACGCCATTCAGGCGGCTGCGATTGCGGCGTCGCTGGGAATCGCGGTGCCGGGATGGGGCCAGGGGGTAAATGTGCCGCCGGCGGGCGCGATTCCCGGGCCGGTGGTCGGCGCGCCGACATACCCGCCGCCACCCATGCCAGCTGCTGCCGCGCCGGCATACCCGCCGCCTGCCCCTCCAGTCGCAGCGTGCCCGCGCTGCCAGCGCGCCAATGCGCCGGGCGCACGGTTCTGCTCGGGCTGCGGAGCGGCGCTGTAAGGGCAGGGAGCGAGCAAGGGGACCGGGGCACCAAGGGACCGAGGGAATAGGGATCAGAAACCGCGCCAGGATTCTCTGTGCGGGATCATGCAGCCGGCTCGAGGACTGCGGTCCGCGTCACCGAGATGACGCTGATGTCGTCGCGCTGGCCGAAGGATTGCGCGGCGCCGGCCAGATCAGACGGACTGGCCGCAGATCGGACAAGCTCGAGAACGCGGTCGAAGCCGAAGAGATGCCCGTGGGCATCAGTTGCCTCCACGATTCCGTCGGATATAAACAGGAGTTTGTCCCCGTCCTTTAGATTGAAGCGGGTCATGGAAACTTCCGCGTCTTCGACGACCCCGAGCGGCAGCGCGCCTTCCATGGCGACGGCCTCGCCATTGAGATAGGGCGGCAGGTGCCCAGCGTTGGCCAGCGTCACGGAGCCATCCCGAGCAATTCTCAGCGCGAGGCATGTGGCCTGGGCATGGCCGCGTCCCAGCATCCGCTTGTTTAACGCATGCAGAACAGACACCGGATCGGCGCCGCTATCGGCCGCAGTGCGAATGGTACCTACCATCAGCGCCACCAGCATTCCCGCCTGCAAGCCTTTGCCGGCTACGTCTCCCGCGACGATGAGCAGGCTGCCGTCCGTCTTGTCGGGAATGATCTGGAAGAAGTCGCCGCCCACTTCCTGGGCCGGCTGGTAGATGGATTCGACGGTGAACCCGGGAACGGACTCGACCTGCTCGGGGAGAATGACCTGCTGGACTTCGCGCGCGGCCTCCAGTTCGCCCTCGAGCAGCGCCTGCTGGCGGCTGGTGCGCGTGGCGCGCAAAACCATAATGATGGCGAGCGAAAAATAGAAGCTGAGAGTGCCCAGGTCGCCGAGGCCAACGGTGAAAAAGCCGACGGGAAATGCATTGATGACTTGGGCGGCATGGACGGAGGCACGACGGAGTGGGGGAACGAGAGCAAGCAGGCCTATGGCGATGCTGGCGTAGATCCACAGCGAATACAGAATGAAAGGGATGAGAAGAATGCCGGCCTCGCGATTGCCGCGCCGCAATTGCCGGAAAAGAAGAATCGGAATGACGGCGGCAAAGATGATTCCAATTGGAATGGTGAACAGAGTCGCGAAGGCAACAGGAAAGACGCCGTAGTCAAAGCCGATATTGCTCACGGCGGCAATGAGACAGGCGAGCGCGGTACACAGCCAGAGGAACCATTTAAATGGCCTTTGCAGAAACGCTTGAACCATGAGCACGATTGCGACATAGCTAGCAATCTGGACGAACTCGTTGACCATCCAGAGGCTCACCGGGATGTTGCGGCGGAGGGAAAGGAAAAGCAGAGGCAGATAGGCGGCGTTGAGAACACCGAGGACGAAGATCCAGAAATACTCCATGCGCTGCCTTTGGCCGATGAAGAGCGCGAGCGCGACAAGCCCGACACCCAGAGCCAGCAGGTCTTCGAGAAAGGTAGCTGAGTTTTCGGCGATCATAATGAGCAGGTTCTGGTTTTCCAGTGCGATCTGGTCGCCCAGCGTCAACATGCCGCCGCTAAATCCGGGCAGGCTGCTGGTCCACCAGGTGGTCGGGGCGCGCGCTCGGATGGCGATGACGAGCGAGCCGGTGCGGAGTTGTGCTGCCGGAATGCGCACGATCAGGCGGGCGCTCCGCATGGCAGGCGTGTAGGGCTCGACCTGGCCAGATTGGATGAGCTTCTGGCCATTTACGAACACCTCGAAGGCGCGGGCGATAGAATACGCCCGCAGCGCCAGTTGTTTCTGGTTCGGGTCGACCTTGACGTGAATACGCCGCCAGACGATGGGCGGATGATTTTGAGGGAAGTAGTCGGTGAGCCGGGTTTGCGCGTCGACGGGGAGCCATTTGGAGTCGTCGAAATCGGGTCGGACATAAGCAGGATCGTCACCGGACTCGACCAGCCCGGCAACTCCGATCTCGACCGGTTCCCGCACGCCGGTGGCATCGAAGGGCTGCGCAGCGGTGCCGGCGGCTGGCCGCGGAGCTGTTTGGGTGCTCGTTTGGGCGTTAAGCGCGGCGGCGCCACAGAGGAAACCAACGCAAAGAAGGGCAGGAAAAAGCGCGGAACGGCGGCAGGTCATAGAGTTTAAGCAACCCCCGTGGGTTGCGTATTACGCTACCACTGCCCCGGCGGCGGATGCCAGAAGGAATCGAATGGCCGCGATGCAAAGCCGATTCGAGGAACTACATATTGGCATGGCCCGAGCGCATGGACTCGTTGAACTTGGGCTTGGTGAAGTCGAGGGCGGCTTCGAGCATGGCCTCGTAGTCGGCGGCGCGCTCCATCAGCGCGGGAGTAGCAGCGGCAAATTCGCCTGCGAGCAACATCAGTCCCTGGCCCGCTTCATCACCGGCCATGCGTAGCAGGTCGGCCTCGGTGGTATTCAGGTACTGCGCGTCGCGCGGGTCGGCAATCCACACCGGCTTGCCCTCGCCGAGTACGCCGGAGAGCCAGTAAACCTTGCTGAGCAGGTAACGGAGGCGCTCATTGTCGTCGGTCTCGGTGAAGATGAACTTCTTCTGCCAGCGGCTGTAGTAGCGCGTGGTGACGGGAACGGGCTGGCGGTTGCCGGACTTTACGAACTCGAGCTGGCCCGTGTCCACTGTTTTGCGGACGGCGTTGTAGATGAAGGTTTCCGCGTAGGGCTGCTCCATGGCGGGCACAATCTCGGCAAAGGTGAGCGTGACGCTGGCGGAGATTTTGGCGTGCAGGTTGTGCGTTCCGCCGTCGGCCACGTGAACTTCGCCGTGGACGATGTGGGTGTCGGCGCCCGAGGTGGATTGGTGGAAGGGCCACTCGAATTGACCGAAGGCCAGGGGCAGGCCGCCGAGGGTGACGTAGCAATCGGGGCGTGGATTGCGCAGGCGCTTGGCTTCGCCTGCGAGGTGAGCGGTCATCTCGGGCAGCAGATTCGGCTTGTCGAAGTCGAAGGCGTCGCTCAACTCGAGCTTGAGCGAGCGGCCGATCGCCTCCGCGCCGGAGATGCCGAGTTCGAAGACGGCGGTGGGCCGGCCATGAAAATCGGCACCCTGTTTGACGGAGATAAGAACCAGGCCGGCCTTTTCGGCGGCTGATGTGAGCGATGCGACAAGCGATGTCTTGAGATCGGGGGTCATGAGCGGGGAATCCTGAGTCGGAGATCGATGCAGAACCATTTTAGAGCCTGGCGGCAGCAAGCGCGCCGGCAGGAGTGAATTAGCCGATTTGCCGAACCAGCCAACCAAACGCCGCATTTACAATGGCAGTCGTGACCTCCGAAGCGCCGAAACACATTATTCTTGCCGAAAATCTGACCAAAGTTTATGCGGCGGGCCGCATCCAGGTAGCCGCGGTGCGCGGGGTTTCACTGGCCGTTGAGCCGGGCGAGTTTGTGGCCATTGTGGGGCCGTCAGGTTCTGGCAAGTCCACTCTTTTTTATCTCTTAGGCGGTCTGACGCGGGCCACCGGGGGGCGCGTGGTGATCGACGGCGTTGATTTTGCCGCCCTGAGCGATGCCGAGCGCACGCGGCTGCGGAAACACCGTATCGGCTTTGTTTTCCAGAAGTTCAACTTGCTGCCGACGCTTTCGGCGATGGGGAATATCGAGATTGCCTACACCGTGAGCGGGCGCAAGGGGCCGATGGACCAGCAGTATCTGGACCACCTGAGCGATATGCTGGCGATCCGGGGACGGCTGCATCACCGCCCGGCCGAGCTGAGTGGCGGCGAGCAGCAGAGGGTGGCCATCGCCCGGGCGCTCATCACGCGGCCGGCAATTGTGCTGGCCGACGAGCCGACGGGGAACCTGGATACGAAGAACTCCGACGCGGTGTTGCAGATGCTGCTCCGGTCGAACCGGGAGCTGGGCCAGACCACGCTGATGATTACGCACAATCCGGAGGCGGCGGCGATCGCGGGGCGAATCCTGCACATGCGCGACGGCCAAATTGTTAAGGAAGCAGCCGGATCGGGGCCGGCGGCGTTTCGGCAGGCTGTCTCGGCGACGTACCCATAGGCCACATTCGAGCGTTGACTCTCCCGGTTTTTCTTGGTATCTTTGAAAGGTTCGCAAGAACACTGCTTGTCGTGTGTTTGCACGCAGGTAGGGTAAGGAAACTCTCCGAGCAGACTGGAACAGACGGGGAGATTTCCAAGGCCAGGTGAAATCGGCCGGCCAGACAAGTTCCCGGAACGGCTCTCTTCTTGCGGAGGGCAGGGAACATTCGAAGCAGTACTTGCATCGGCGGTCCGCGCGTTCCCCACCTTGGAGGGGCTATGCGGGCCGGAATCGGCGAAACGGAATTGGCTCCTGATTAGAGGGACGACCGATCACCGTCGCGGTTCTCGTCTGAGAGTGGAACGAAGACAGACGCGAAGCAGCTACCTGGGGCTTCTCTGTGTGTTTGGATGGCTCAAACGCCATGCAAAACCAGAACAGCTCAAAGGGCGTGTGCGGCTGTGGAGCGCGTACCGAAGGGTTTTTGAAGGGTAAGGAGTTGCAGTTTGCCAACTTTTAATCAGCTAGTCCGCAAAGGGCGCACGGCCCCGCGTTACAAGACGGCGTCGCCCGCGTTGCAGGCCTCGCCGCAACGGCGCGGCGTTTGCACGCGCGTGTATACACAAACGCCCAAGAAGCCGAACTCGGCGCTGCGCAAAGTGGCTCGCGTGCGGTTGACCAACGGGATTGAGGTGACCACCTACATTCCCGGCATCGGCCACAACCTGCAGGAGCACTCGATCGTGCTCATTCGCGGGGGGCGCGTGAAAGACCTTCCCGGCGTCCGCTATCACGTGGTGCGGGGAACTCTGGATTCAGTGGGCGTGACCGCCCGCTCGCAGAGCCGCTCGAAGTACGGCGCAAAACGCGCCAAGGGCGGGGCGGCGAAGTAGGGAAAGACAGCTTCTAGCTGCTAGCTCCTAGCTTCTAGCTTGTTTTTCGGGGAGTCAGGATTGTGGCTTCCCGCTTGGAGGAGCTAGAAGCTAGCGGCTAGGGGCTCGTAGCTGAAATTGAGGAATTATGCCGAGAAAAGGGCACATTGCGAAGCGGGAAGTGGCGCCGGATCCGGTGTACGGGTCGACGCTGGTGACCAAGTTTGTGAACTCGATGATGTGGGGCGGCAAGAAGTCGACCGCACAGTCCATCTTCTACCAGGCGATGAAGAACCTGGAGGAGAAGGGCGGCGGGGACGACGCGCTCAAGCTCTTCAAGAAGGCGGTGGAGAACTGCAAGCCGCTGCTTGAGGTGAAGACGCGGCGTGTGGGCGGCGCCAACTACCAGGTGCCCATTGAAGTGAATGCCGACCGCAGAACCTCACTGGCGATCCGCTGGCTGATCACCTACGGGCGCAGCCGCGGCGAAAAGGGCATGACCGACAAGCTGAGTAACGAGCTGCTGGATGCGGCCAACGGGCGCGGCGCGGCCATGAAGAAGAAGGAAGACGTGCACCGCATGGCCGAAGCGAACAAGGCCTTTGCGCACTACCGCTGGTAGAGAATTCAGCCGCTAGCTACTAGCTTCTAGCTTTTAGCTGCCGGCGGCGGAGCAGAAATTGGGACCGCACAAGGCGGTCTCGGACATAGTGGGCTAGAGGCTAGGAGCTAAAGGCTAGCAGCTAGTTGTAACCGCGGGGAAAGACGTCCCGCAAGGAATTGAAATCGTGGCTCGCACCGTACCTCTAAATCGCTGCCGGAACATCGGGATCATGGCGCACATCGACGCCGGAAAGACGACAGCGACAGAACGCATCCTGTTCTACACCGGCATCACGCACCGGCTGGGAGAGGTGCATGAAGGCACGGCGACCATGGATTACATGGAGCAGGAGCAGGAGCGCGGCATCACGATTACCTCGGCGGCGACCACCTGCACCTGGCGCGACGTTCGCGTCAATATTATTGATACCCCCGGCCACGTGGATTTTACTGCCGAAGTGGAGCGCAGTCTGCGCGTGCTGGACGGCGCGGTGGCATTGTTTGACTCCGTGAGCGGCGTGCAGCCGCAGACCGAGACCGTCTGGCGGCAGGGCGACAAGTACAAGGTTCCCCGGATCTGCTTTGTTAACAAGATGGACAAGAACGGCGCGGACTTCGAGCATGTGCTCGAGACGATTCGCAAGCGGCTGGGCGCGCGACCCGTGGCGCTGCAGATTCCCGTCGGCGCCGAGGCGAACTTCAAGGGCGTCGTGGACCTGATCGAGATGAAGGCGATTATCTGGCACGACGAGACGCTGGGCGCAGAGTTTTCAGTCGAGCCGATTCCCGCCGATCTGCAAAAGAAGGCTGAAGCCTTCAGATTGCAGCTGATCGAAGTCATCGCCGAGACCGATGATGTGCTGCTGGAAAAGTTCCTGGAAGGCGAAACGCCAACGGTGGAAGAGCTAAAGGCCGGCATTCGGCAGGCCACCATCGATCTGAAGGTCTTCCCGGTGATTTGCGGAAGCGCCTTCAAGAACAAGGGCATTCAAACGCTTCTCGACGCCGTCGTCGATTACCTGCCCAGCCCGCTTGACAAGCCTCCGGTTGAGGGCATCGATCCCAACCATCATTCCAAAATTGAGAAGCGCAAGCCCGACGACAACGAGCCGCTTTCGGCCCTGGCGTTCAAGATCATCAACGATCCTTACGGCAAGCTGTGCTTCGTCCGCGTTTATTCGGGCTCGCTCAAGACCGGCGACACGGTGCTGAACCCGCGTACCGGCAAGACCGACCGCATCGGACGCCTGGTGAAGATGCACGCCAACAAGCGCGAGGACGTGACCGAGATTCTGGCCGGCGACATCTGCGCCTGCCTCGGAGTCAAAGATCTAAAGACCGGCGACACGCTTTGCGATCCGCATCATGCCATTGCGCTCGGCGCCATCACCTTCCCCGACACCGTGATTTCGGTGGCCATTGAGCCCAAGACGAAGGCCGATCAGGAAAAGATGGCCGTGGCGTTGGCGCGGCTGGCCGACGAGGATCCCACCTTCAAGGTTCGCACCGACGAAGATTCGGGTCAGACGATCATTAGCGGCATGGGCGAGCTGCACCTCGAGATTCTTGTGGATCGCATGAAGCGCGAGCACAAGGTGGAAGCCAATGTGGGCGAGCCCAAGGTGGCTTTCCGCGAAACCATCCGGAAGAAGGCCGAGGCCGAGGGAAAGTACATCCGGCAGACCGGCGGCTCGGGCAACTACGGCCACTGCAAGCTGCGCGTGGAGCCGAATGAGCCGGGCGCGGGCTACGCGTTCGTGAATGAAATCAAGGGCGGCTCAGTGCCCAAGGAGTACATCAAGCCCATCGACCAGGGCGTGCAGGGAGCGCTGGAGCTGGGCATTCTGGCCGGCTATCCCATGGTCGACATCAAGGTGACGCTCTTTGACGGCAGCTATCACGAAGTGGACTCGAACGAGATGGCCTTCAAGTTTGCCGGCTCGATCGCGTTCAAGGAAGCGGCCAGGAAGGCATCGCCGGTGCTGCTGGAACCGGTGATGGCGGTGGAAGTAACAGTGCCCGAGGAGTTCATGGGCGTGATTATCGGCGACATCAACTCGCGCCGCGGGCGGATCGAGGGCATGGAACATGCCGCCGGTTCGCAGGTGATCAAGGCGATCGTGCCGCTGAAGGAGATGTTCGGATACGTGAACGAAATTCGCTCGTCCACGCAGGGCCGGGCGTCGTATTCGATGCAGTTTGCGCGCTACGAAGAGGCGCCGCGCATGATTGCCGACGAAATCATCGGCCGCGCGCAGGGCAAGTAAGGTTTTGGGGCTGGAGCCCGCAATGGCGGGCGCTCCGAGTGGCAACGGGCAGTAAGAGCGATGAAAGGGATTTGGGATTTTTATGGCGAAGGAAAAGTTTGATCGTTCAAAGCCGCACGTGAACGTGGGGACGATCGGGCACATCGATCACGGCAAGACGACGTTGACGGCAGCGATTACGAGGGTATTGCAGAAGCACAATCCGAAGATTGTGTTTCGCTCGTTCGACTCGATTGACAACGCGCCGGAAGAGCGGGAGCGCGGCATCACCATCGCCACGGCGCACGTGGAGTACGAGACGGCCAACCGCCACTACGCACACGTGGACTGCCCTGGGCACGCCGACTACATCAAGAACATGATCACCGGCGCGGCGCAGATGGACGGGGCGATTCTGGTGGTGGCGGCGACCGACGGTCCGATGCCGCAGACCAAGGAGCACGTGTTGCTGGCGCGCCAGGTGGGCGTGCCGTACATCGTGGTGTTCCTGAACAAGTGCGACGCGGTCGAGGACACGGAGCTGATCGACCTGGTGGAGATGGAAGTGCGCGAGCTCTTGACCAAGTACCAGTTCCCGGGCGACGACGTGCCGGTGATTCGCGGGTCGGCGCTGGGCGCGCTGAACGGCGAGCCGCAGTGGGAGGCGAAGATCGACGAGCTGATGGCGGCGGTGGACAAGTATGTGCCGCAGCCGAACCGCTCGGTGGATCTGCCGTTCCTGATGCCCATTGAGGATATTTTCTCGATCTCGGGGCGCGGCACCGTGGTTACGGGCCGCATCGAGCGCGGCAAGGTGAAGGTGGGCGAGGACGTGGAGATCGTGGGCTTCCGCGAGACGCGCAAGACGGTGTGCACGGGCGTGGAAATGTTCAAGAAGCAGCTGGACGAGGGACTGGCCGGGGACAACGCCGGGATCCTGCTGCGCGGCACGCCGAAGGAAGACGTGGAGCGGGGGATGGTGCTGGCCAAGCCCGGCTCGATTACGCCACACACGAACTTCAAGAGCTCGGTGTACGTGCTCTCGAAGGAAGAGGGTGGCCGTCACACGCCGTTCTTCAAGGGCTACCGGCCGCAGTTCTACTTCCGCACCACGGACGTGACGGGAGTGGCGGAGTTGCCGGCGGGTGTGGAGATGGTGATGCCGGGCGACAACGTGGAGCTGGAGGTGGATTTGATTACGCCGGTGGCCATGGAGAAGGGGCTGCGGTTCGCGATTCGCGAGGGCGGCAGGACCGTGGGCGCGGGAACGATCTCGGAAATCATCAAGTAGCAGGGACCGAGGGACCAAGGGACCAAGGGAACAGGAAGAGCATCAGTTGGGAAAGCGAAGCGGTTTTGAGCAGCAAGAAAACTGATCACTGTTCACTGAAAACTGTGCACTGTGACCCGAAGGGGAACAAATGGTAGGACAGAGAATTCGAATCCGGTTGAAGGCATACGACTATCGCGTGCTGGACACCTCGACCGGCGAGATTGTGGACACGGCCAAGCGCACCGGAGCAACGGTGGCAGGGCCGATCCCGTTGCCGACGGTGAAGAACAAGTATTGCGTGCTGCGCTCGCCCCACGTGGACAAGAAATCGCGCGAGCAGTTCGAGATCCGCACGCATAAACGGCTGATCGACATTCTGGAGCCGACACAGCAAACGGTGGACGCGCTGATGAAGCTCGATCTGCCAGCCGGCGTGGACGTGGAGATCAAGGCGTTCGAAAAATAGGACTGGCCGTCCAGGCGGACGCGCCCTTGGGGCGCAAAAGCTTGCCGGCGGCGACACAGAGTGGCAGGAAGCCCGAGAAGGGCCCGGCAGTGCGGGGCATCGAGGCCCGCATGATGAGGTGAGGGAAAGATGGCAGTCACAGGGATTCTGGGAAAAAAGATCGGCATGACGCAGGTCTTCGACGACAAGGGCGACGTGCACCCGATTACGGTGCTGCAGGCCGGCCCGTGCGTGATCACGCAGTTGAAGACGGCGGCCAGGGACGGATACGACGCCGCGCAGATCGGGCTGGTGGAGTTCGTGAAGGCTTCGCGCATGACCAAGGCGCAGAATGGCCACCTCAAGAAGACCGAGGCGCCGCCGGTGAAGGTCATCAAGGAAGTGGACGTTGAGGCCGCGTCCGACGGCGCAGTAGAAACGAAAGCCGGCGATCGCGTTCTGGTGGACATCTTTACCGATGCGAAGTTCGTGGACGTGATCGGCACCTCGAAGGGCCGCGGGTTTGCCGGCGTGGTGCGCAGGCACAAGTTCGCCGGCGGGCCCAAGTCGCATGGGCACATGTTCCAGGTGCAGGGATCGATCGGCGCATCGAGCTTTCCGTCGCGTGTTTTTCCGGGGCAGCGCATGCCCGGCCATTACGGAACTGATCAGGTGACGGTGCGCAACCTGCGCATTCGCGGTATCGATGTGGACGAGAATCTGCTGATGGTTGAAGGAGCGGTGCCGGGACCGCGCGAGGGTTACGTGCTGATTTCGAAGGCCAAGGCTCCGCCGCGCGAGCGCCGCGGCTTTGCCGGATCGGGCACGGTGGATCCGCTGAAGGCGGCGAAGAAGGCGGCGGCGAAGAGGAAGTAGCCACCTGCGGTGGGGTTCGCCGCGGCGAACGCCTTGCGGCGCACGAGATTGAGGCCGGAGAGAGATTTCCGGCGGAAGAAGAAGACGATGGCAAAAGTGGATGTAGTGAATTTGAGCGGCAAGAAGGTAGGCACCGTGGAGCTGGCCGACGCAGTGTTTGCGCCGGAGCAGGTGAACGAGGCCCTGTTGTGGGAGGCGGTGAAGCACTACCGCGCCTCGCTGCGCCAGGGAACACACAAGACCAAGAGCCGCACCGAGGTCGCCGGTTCCGGCAAGAAGCTGTGGAAGCAGAAGGGCACGGGCCGGGCGCGTATCGGTTCGGTGCGCTCGCCTCTGTGGCGTCATGGCTACACGGTCCACGGACCGCAGCCGCGCAGCTACGAGTATCCGTTCCCGCGCAAGAAGCTGCTGGGCGCGCTGCGCTCGGCGCTGGCCGCAAAGCTGGCCGACGGCAAGCTGACCGTGGTGGATTCGCTGGAGATCAAGGAAGGCAAGACGAAGCTCTACCGCGAGGCGCTGGACAAGCTGGACGCGAAACGCACGGTGCTGCTGGTCGAGAACGGCAAGACGCTGGCGCAGTCGCTGGTGCGCGGGGCGCGGAATCTCGCGGGCGTGGAGCTGGTGCTGAACAACGAGGTTCACCCCTACGATCTGCTGCGCTGCGAGAGGGCGATCTTCTCGAAGGCCGCGATTGAGCAGTTGGCTGAAGCGCTTGTGAAGAGCGCGTCCAAACGCAAGACTGCTGCGCGCAAAACCGCCGCCGAAAAGGAGGCTGCGTAATGCCGACACTCTACACCGTCATTCGCCGCCCGCTGATCACCGAAAAGGGATTGGGCGTGAAAGAGACCGAAGGGACGCTGGTCTTTGAGGTTGCGCCCTTGGCCACAAAGACTGAAGTGAAGGAAGCCGTGGAAGCGCTCTTCAAAGTGAAGGTCGCCGCGGTTCGCACCGCGAACGTTGCCGGCAAGGAACGCCGGCGCGGCAAGTTTGCAGGATTCAGGCCGGATTGGAAGAAGGCGTACGTGAAGTTGAAGGCCGGCGAGAAGCTGCCGGAGTACGTGAGCAATCTGTAAGGCAGTGAGTAGCGGACAGTAAACAGTCCGTGTTGGATCGCTCAGTGAAGAAGGACTATCGGAACCTCTAAGGATGATGGTTCCGGAAAAGAAGTGAGAGCCGGATCGACTAATGGGCCGGCACTCAAGGACAGAGATCATGGCAATCAAGACATATAGGCCGGTCACACCGACGTTGCGGTTCCAGACGTCGCTCGGGACCGGCGACCTAACAGTGGACACGCCGCACAAGCCGCTGGTGACCACGCGCAAGCGCACCGGCGGACGCCGCAACTCGGGCGACATGACCATCCGCCATCACGGCGGCGGGCACAAGCAGAAGCTGCGGCTGATCGACTTCAAGCGCGAGAAGTATGGCGTGCCGGGCAAAGTGGCGACCATCGAGTACGATCCGAACCGGTCGTCACGCATCGCGCTGGTGCACTATGCCGACGGCGAGAAGCGCTACATTTTGCAGCCGGTGGGGCTGAAGGTGGGAGCGACGGTGACGTCGGGTCCCGAGGCCGACATTCTGGTGGGCAACGCGCTGCCGCTCAAGAACATTCCCGCGGGCACCACGGTGCACGCCATCGAGCTCAAGCCGGGCAAGGGTGCGCAAATGGCGCGTTCAGCCGGCGCACAGGCGCAGTTGGTGGCCAAGGAGGGCGATTACGCTCTGCTCAAGCTGCCCTCTGGCGAGACGCGCAAGGTGCTGGCCGAGTGCATGGCGACCATTGGGCAAGTGGGCAACACGGATCACGAAAACGTAGCCATCGGCAAGGCGGGACGCAATCGCTGGCTGGGCATCCGGCCGACGAATCGCGGCGTGTCCATGAACCCGGTGGACCATCCGCACGGCGGCGGCGAGGGCAAGACCTCGGGCGGACGCCATCCGGTGACGCCGTGGGGCCAGCCGACGCGTGGATACAAGACACGCAACAACAAGCGGACGGACGCGTTCATCGTCAGCCGCAGGTCGAAGTGAAGAACAGCCGCTAGCTACTAGCTACTAGCTTCTAGCTCACCGCGGCAGATGACGAATTCAGGCAATAGCCGAGCAGATAGCTTGAGAAAGAGAAAGCTGGAAGCTAAAGGCTAGAAGCTAGGAGCTGGTTCTTATGGGACGTTCGACGAAAAAAGGGCCGTTTGTGGACGCGCACCTGATGGTGAAGATCGAGGCGCTGAACAAGGCCAACGACAAGAAGGTAGTGAAGACCTGGACGCGGCGCTCGACGATCTTTCCCGAGTTTGTGGGCCACACCATCGCCGTGCACAACGGCAAGAAATTTGTTCCCGTGTACGTAACCGAGAACATGGTGGGACACAAGCTGGGCGAGTTTGCGCCGACGCGGGTTTTCAAGGGCCACACGGGCGGCGCCAAGGCGCCCACTGAGACTGTAGCCAAGCCGGCTGCGTAGGCGCGGAAGGCTGAAAGCTGAAGTTTGAGGAAGGCATGAGTATGGCAGTGGCAACAAGGGAATACAAGGCCGAGGCAAGGTTCCAGCGCGTGTCGCCGCAGAAGGCGCGGCTGGTGCTGGAACTGATCAAGGGGCGCGGAGTGCAGGAGGCGCTGGAAACAGCGGCCTTTACAAAGAAGCGCATCGCCCCGGTGGTGTACAAGCTGCTGGCTTCGGCGGTGGACAACGCGAAGTATGTTGCCGGCGAAGAGGGCATCGATCTGGACGTGGACAATCTCTACGTGAAGCAGGCCGTGGCCAACGACGGGCCGCGCATGAAGCGCATCCGGCCGGCGCCAATGGGCCGGGCGTACCGCTACCAGCGCAGGCTGACGCACATCGTGCTGTCGGTTGCGGAGCGCGAGACCGAAAAGGGCCTGGTGACGAAGGTGGAAGAGACAGCGCCCGCAGCGGAGCCCGCGAAGACAGCCAAGGCAAAGAAAGCCGCACCCAAGGCAGAGATGACGAAAGCCGCGGCCCAGGCGAAGGAAACCAAGCCGGCAGCGAAGAAGGCTGCGGCAACCAAGAAGAAGTCCGGCAAATAGGCCGGAAGATTTTTTGAGAGGAAGCATATGGGACAAAAAGTCCATCCTTACGGATTCCGGCTAGGAATCAACAAACCGTGGCGGTCGCGCTGGTTTAGCGAGCGCGATTACGCCAAGCTCCTGGTCGAGGACGTGAAGCTGAAGGCGGAGCTGCGCGAGAAGCTGAAGGCGGCGGGCGTGAGCTCGGTGGAGATCGAACGGCCGGGCAACAAGCTGCGCTTCCTCATCCGCACGGCGCGGCCGGGCATCGTGATCGGGCGCAAGGGCGCGGAAATCGAGAAGCTGAAGACCGAGCTGGGCAAGCGCACCAACCGCGACGTGTTCATTGACATTATCGAAGTGAACAAGCCGGAGCTGGACGCGCAACTGGTGAGCGAGAACATCGCGCTGCAACTGGAAAAGCGCGTAAGTTTCCGGCGCGCCATGCGCAAGAGCGTGGACTCGGCGCTGCGCTTCGGCTGCAAGGGAATCAAGGTGCGCGTTTCGGGCCGGTTGAACGGCAACGAGATTGCGCGCTCGGAGTGGTACCTGCAGGGGCGTTTGCCGCTGCACACGCTGCGCGCCGACATCGACTACGGGTTTACCGAAGCGAATACGACGTATGGCGTGATCGGCGTGAAGGTCTGGATCTATCGCGGCGACATTTATGAGCAGAAGCGCCGCCAGGCTCCGACGGTAGGGAAGACGGTGTTTTAAAAGCCGTGAGCGGTGGCTCGTGAACCGTGATCACCATTCACGGACCACGGTCCACGATCTTTGAGGGTTTTCGTTATGTTGATGCCAAAGAAGGTGAAGTTCCGCAAGCAGCAGAAGGGCAAGCGCCGGGGCAAGGCGTGGCGCGGCTCCACGCTGTCGTTCGGCGAGTACGGTTTGAAGGTCATGGAGTGCGGGTACATCACCGACCGGCAGATCGAGGCCAGCCGTGTCGCCATGACGCGTTTCATCAAGCGCGGGGGCAAGATCTGGCTGCGCCTGTTTCCCGACAAGCCGATCACCAAGAAGCCGGCCGAAGTCCGCATGGGCTCGGGCAAGGGCGCGCTGGACCACTGGGTCGCAGTGGTGCGGCCGGGAAAGATTTTGTTTGAGATGGAAGGCGTGACGCCGGAGCTTGCGGCTGAGGCGATGCGGCTGGCGTCGCACAAGCTGCCGCTGAGAACGAAGTTTGTGCAGCGCCCCGGGGCCGAGAAGACCGCGGCCAAGGCCGAGTAGGAAAGCTGAAAACTGGAATCAGGATAAGAAGATGGAACTGGCAAAGATTCGGAATTTGAGTGAAGAGGAGTTGAAGCACCAGGAGAAAACCTCCTCGGAGCAGCTCTTCAGGATCCGCTTCCAGGTAGCGCTGGGGCAGAACGACGGAGTGAAGAAGCTCCGCCAACTGCGCAAAGAGATTGCGCAGATCAAGACCGTGGCGCGCGAGCGCGAGTTGGGCATTCACGGCGAGACCGGGGAAGAGCAGCAAGCCGCCCCGGTAGCGGAGACCAAGGCTGCGAAGGCCAGAGAAGCGGCGCCGGCGGCAGAAGCCAGGGCTGAGAAGGCTGAGACGGCTGCTCCCGCGGCAAAGACAAAGATCGCGAAGGCGAAGAAAGCCGCGTCGAAAGCAGCTCCGGCCGCGAAGGCTAAAACCGGAAAAACGAAGAAAGCCGCGTCGAAAGCCGATTCGGCCGCGAAGAAGAAGACAGGGAAGAAAAAGGGAGCGAGCAAATGACGGCGACCGGGAAAGCATCACAGGCGCCCGCCACGGTAGGCGCGCGGCGCAACGAGAAGGTTGGGCAGGTGGTTTCGACCAAGATGCAGAAGACCATCGTGGTCGCGGTGGAGATGCGCAAGGCCCACGCAAAGTACAAGCGCATTGTGCGCTCGACCAAGAAGTTCTACGCCCACGACGAGCAGAGCTCGGCGCGCATGGGCGACGTGGTGCGCATCCGCGAGACGCGGCCGCTGAGCAAACTGAAGCGGTGGTCGCTGGAAGAGATTGTGCGGCGCTCGTCGCTGGGCCAGATTGAAGACGCTGTATTGCCGGGCGAGACCGTTCCCGCTGAGAAGTAAGGCTGCCGAAAGGAGGGCAAACCATGGCTGTGCAAATGAGAACCATGCTCGCGGTAGCCGACAACTCCGGCGCGCGCAAGCTGCAAGTGATTCTGCCGCTGGGCGGCGGGCTGGGCGCGAAGGCCGGACTGGGCGATGTGGTGACGGCCGCGGTGAAGGAAGCCTCGCCCGACGGCACCGTGAAGAAGGGCAAGGTCGTGAAAGCGGTGATTGTGCGCACGCGCAAGGAGCACAGGCGGCGCGACGGCACCTACATTCGCTTTGACGAGAATGCCGCTGTGGTGATCGGCGACGATCATGAGCCGATCGGCACGCGCGTGTTTGGGCCGGTGGCCCGCGAGCTGCGCGAGAAGAAGTTTTTGAAGATTGTTTCGCTGGCGCCGGAAGTTGTGTAGACGCTAGTAACTGGTTTTGGAGAATTCGATGCCGAGTTTGAGTATTCATCGCAACGATACGGTCAAGGTTCTGACAGGCACTGACCGGGGCAAGACGGGCCGCGTGCTGCGCGTGTTCCCCGACACAGGCAAGTTGTTGGTGGAGCACGTGCGCGTGGTTAAGAAGACGGTTTCGAGCAAGCAGGGTCAGCGGACCAAGGGCGGCATCGCGGAGCAGGAGTCGCCAATCAGCGTTTCCAATGTGGTGCTGGTGTGCCCCAACTGCGGCGATGCGCGCGTGGGCCACAAGGTCGAAGGCGACCTGCGCATGCGCATTTGCAAGAAGTGCGGGCAGGAGCTGCCCACGAAGAAGTAGCAAGGTTTGCGAGCCGATCCAGAGAAACGCGCGAAGCGCCAATGCCTGGACGGCCAGTCCCTTCCGCAACGGTAAACGGTTGGCCGCGGCGAACCAATCCGAGCAACGGAAGAAAGTGAGTGAAGCAACATGGCAGCAAGGTTGAAAGAGAAGTACCAGAAAGAGATCAAGCAAGCGCTCCAGAAAGAACTCGGCCTGGAGAACGCGATGGCTGTGCCGCGCCTGCAAAAGATCGTGATCAACATGGGTCTGGGCGAAGCGACGCAGAACAGCAAGCTGCTGGATCCCCTGGTGGCCGATCTGGCGCAGATCGCCGGCCAGAAGCCCGTGACCACGAAGGCCAAGAAGTCGATTGCGGCCTTCAAGGTGCGCACCGGCAATGCCATCGGCGCCATGGTCACGCTGCGCTCCGACAAGGCGTACGAGTTTCTCGACCGGCTGATCTCCATTGCGCTGCCGCGCGTGCGCGACTTCCGCGGGGTTTCGACCAAGAGCTTCGACGGCCGCGGCAACTACACGCTGGGGCTGCGCGACCAGTTGATTTTTCCGGAGATTGACTACGCGAAGGTGGAAAAGCTGAAGGGCATGAACATCACGATTGTGACTTCGGCGAGGGACGACAACCAGGCGCGCGCGCTGCTGCGCCATTTCGGGATGCCCTTCCGCCAGGGCGCGTAAAACGGCTTCTAGCTGCTAGCTTCTAGCCTCTAGCTTGATCGAGGTAGAACCGGCAACGGAGGCAAAGCAAGTTTGGCTTGGTTCCGCGCGTAGGAAATGACGCAGACCAAGGAACAAGCTGGTAGCTAGTAGCTAGAGGCTAGTAGCTGGGGTTAACGAGGTTTTATGGCAACCACTGCAAAACGAGTCAAGGACGCGCGGAAGCCGAAGTTCAGCAGCCGCAAGCACAATCGCTGCCAGCTGTGCGGGCGGCCGCGGGGTTTCCTGCGCAAGTTCGGCGTCTGCCGCTTGTGTTTCCGGGCGCTCGCACTGAAGGGCGAGATTCCCGGGGTCAACAAGTCGAGCTGGTAGCTAACGGCTAGGCGTTTGGAGCTGTTTCAACCATTCCCGCAGGTTTCCGCCACGGCGGACGAACGGGGAATGAAGGAGAAGGAATGAGTCTGACGGATCCAGTAGCAGATTTTCTGGCGCGCATCCGGAATGCAATCCGGGCACGTCATCAGAAGATGGATGTTCCCGCTTCGAAGCTGAAGACAGAGATCGCCCGCATCCTCAAGGAGGAGGGCTACATCTCGAACTACAAAGTCCAGGACGAGGACGGCAAGCTGGTGCTGCGCGTGTATCTGAAGTACGGCGGCACGGAAGCGGCCATCCGCGACTTGGCGCGCATTTCGCGTCCCGGCTGCCGCGTTTACGTGGGCCGCGACGAAATCAAGCGCGTGCAGGGCGGGCTGGGCATTTCGATTTTGACCACGCCCAGGGGCGTGATGACGGGCCGCCAGGCGCGCCGCGAGGGCGTGGGCGGCGAGTTGTTGTGCGAAGTGTGGTAAAAATCGTGGTCCGTGAATCGTGATTCGTGAACCGTGAATGGAAAGCCCGTGGACACGAACCACGGTCCACGATCCACGGTTGTTCAGGCTGCAGTGGAACGCGAAGCGGCAACGCTCCTGCGGGACTCGCAAGCCAAGAAGGATTTGAGAATGTCGCGCATTGGAAAGAAACCGATCCCGCTGCCCGCGGGGGTGAAGTACACGGTCGAGGGCAACACCGTTCTCGTGGAGGGCCCCAAGGGCAAGGTTTCAGCGCTGATCGCCGACGGCATCACGCTGAAGACCGCCGATGGCAACTTGCAGTTGGAGCGCGCGAGCGAAGACAAAGCCGCGCTGCACGGGCTCACCCGCGCCCTGGTGAATAACGCGGTGCATGGCGTGACCAAGGGATGGACCCGGGAGCTGGACATCGTGGGCATCGGCTACCGCGCCGAGTTGAAGGGCAAAGGCATGGTGGTCTTCACGCTGGGCTACTCGCATCCCATCGAGGTTCCGCTGCCTTCGGGCATCGAGGTGACGATCGATCCCAAGCAGACCCACCTGACCGTGACCGGCGTCGACCGGCAGAAGGTGGGCCAGGTGGCGGCCGACATGCGCTCGCTGCGCAAGCCGGATCCGTACAAGAACAAGGGTGTGCGCTACTCCGACGAGCGGCTGAAGAAGAAGGCCGGCAAGACCGGGGCGAAGTGATCGCGTATGCGAGGCGTTTGAGCCTCGCGCGATCATCCTGAACGAAGTGGAGGATCTGAATCCGAACGGGGTCGCGGGGCGGCTCCGCTGATAGGTGAGAGAAGACATGATTACGCAGAACAAGAGAAACAAGATCCGGCAGCGCATCCACGCGCGCATTCGCGAGAAGCTTTCCGGGACGGCAGAGCGGCCGCGGTTGAACGTCTATCGCTCGCTCAACCACATTTACGCGCAGGTGGTCGACGATCAGAGCGGTCAGACGCTGGTTTCAGCCTCGAGCATCAAGCTGAAGAGCGGCGGAAACGTGGCGGCGGCGAAGGAGATTGGCAAGGCAGTGGCGGAGAAGGCCGTTGCCAAGGGAATCAAGCAGGTGGTCTTCGATCGCGGCGGCTACCTGTATCACGGGCGCGTGAAGGCGTTGGCTGAAGCAGCGCGCGAAGCGGGGCTGAAGTTTTGAGAACAGCCGCTAGCTGCTAGCTTCTAGCTGCTGGCTCACTGTGCTAAGTTGACGGCCTTGCCTAAGCGAGATGGGCTAGGAGCTAGAGGCTAGAAGCTGGCAGGAAAACGAGAGAGCAAATGACGATGTTGACGAAGAAGATCGATGCCAACCAGTACAACCTGAAGGATCAGGTGGTGGCCATCAATCGCGTGACCAAGGTAGTGAAGGGCGGCAAGAACATGTCGTTTGCCGCACTGGTGGTGGTGGGCGACGCCGCTTCGGGCGTGGTGGGCTACGGATCGGGCAAGGCCAAGGAGGTTCCCCAGGCGATTCGCAAGGGAATTGAGTCGGCCAAGAAGAACCTGATAAGGGTTCACCTGACCGAGACCACGATTCCGCATCAGGTGCTGGGCCGGTTCGGCTCAGGCCAGGTGCTGCTGAAGCCGGCGCCGGAAGGCACGGGCGTGATTGCAGGCGGCGCGGTACGCGCGGTGATGACCTCGGTTGGCGTGCAGAACGTGCTCACCAAGAGCCTGGGCTCGCCCAACCCGCACAACGTCATCAAGGCCACGTTCGACGCGCTCACGCAGTTGCGCGACAGGGCCGATGTGGCAACCATGCGCGGCAAACAGGTGGGGGAACTGTGATGGCGAAGACGAAAATGATTCGCATTCAGTACTACCGCTCCAAGATCGCCACTCCCACCAAGCACAAGCTGGTGATCAAGGGGCTGGGCTTTACGCGCCTCAATCAGATCGTGGAGCGCGAGGACACGGATTCGGTGCGGGGTATGGTGAAGGCTGTGCCGCATCTGGTTCGCATTTTGGAGAAGTAGTTGAGCAAGAGGCACGAAAGCTGAAAGCTCAAACAACGCGAGTCGGCGGGGCTTTTCGAAAGAAGAATCCTGCCGGCGTTATAGCGAGGAGAACATGGCGAGAAATCTATCGAATTTGCGCGCGCCGAAGAAAGCCAACACCGGGCGCAAGCGTGTGGGCCGGGGCATGGGATCCGGCATGGGCAAGACCTCGACCCGCGGCCATAAGGGCCAGCGTTCGCGCACCGGTTCCAGCATGATGCGCGGCTTTGAAGGCGGCCAGATGCCGCTGCACCGGCGGCTGCCCAAGCGCGGCTTTACCAACATCTTCCGCACCGAGTACACGGTCGTGAATCTTGACCGGATCGCTGAGCTGAAGGTGGCGGAGATCGGCCTCGACGACTACCGCAAGCTGGGCCTGGCGTCGAGCCGGAACGCGTTGATCAAGGTTCTCGGCTCTGGCGAGCTCAAGACGGCCGTGACCATTCATGCGCACAAGTTTTCCAAGTCGGCGGCCGAGAAGATTGCGAAGGCCGGCGGCAAGGCCGTGGTTGTGGGCGGCGAGACGGCGCCCGCGGCGGCGTAAAGTTCTGCCGTAACCCCTTCAAAATTGGACTTTAAATGTCCATTTTTGATGTGTGATGCAACGCATAGTCTGGGTTTCCCGGAATTCGCTAGGCTGAGAGAACCGGGAAGCGCCGTAAGATGAGTTCATTGCAGGATTCGACCGGCGCTTCGGGCGCCTGAAGCGGATTACCCAATATGCTGGAGAAGTTTCTCAACATCTTCCGGATTCCTGACCTGCGCAAGCGGGTGCTTTTCACGCTGGGCATACTAGCCGTGTACCGGCTCGGTGCGTGGATTCCCACGCCGGGCGTGAACTATCGCCAACTGGAACTGCTGTTCAGCTCTCAGGGCGGATCTGCGCTCGGCCTGATGGACCTGTTCAGCGGCGGCACGCTGCGCCGCATGACCATCTTCGCGCTGGGCATCATGCCCTACATCACCGCATCCATCATCTTTCAGCTTCTCACTGTGGTTTATGAGCCGCTGGCGCGCATCCAGAAGGAAGGCGAACTGGGCCGGCGCAAGATTACGCAGTGGACGCGCTATATGACCGTCATTCTCGCCGCGCTGCAGGCGATCGGCATTGCGGCCATTCTCACCAAGCAGGGCGTGGTGATGAATCCCGGCCCCGGCTTCATCCTGATGACCGTACTCACGCTGACCACCGGAAGCGCATTCATCATGTGGCTGGGCGAGCAGATTACCGATCGCGGCATCGGCAACGGCATGAGTCTGCTGATCTTCGCCGGCATTGTCGCCGGCCTGCCGCGCGGCATTGGCGATCTGGTCCAGAAAGTCCAGACCGACGCGTGGGGACCGATGAGCTTCCTCGTCGTCCTGCTGCTGGTTGCGGGCATGGCGGCGGTGGTGGCCTTCATTGTTTTTGTGGAGCGCAGCGAGCGGCGCATCCCTATCCAGAGCGCGCGGCGCATTGTGGGCCGGCGCATGATGGGCGGCGCGTCGAGCCACTTGCCTTTGAAAGTGAACTCCGGCGGCGTGATGCCGATCATCTTCGCCAGCTCGATTCTTTCGGCGCCTTTGCTCTTCGGCCAGGTGGAGTGGGTGCAGAACAACCGCCTTCTCCAGCCCATCATGCAGGCGCTGGCGCCGGGCTATCCGTGGTACGAGCTGCTGAACATCCTGTTCATCATCTTCTTCGCGTATTTTTACGTTTCCATCGTAATGCGGCCCGACGATATCGCCGACAATTTTCGCAAGTCGGGTTCATTTATCCCCGGAATCCGGCCCGGCAAGCGCACCTCCGACTTTATCAACGACATTCTGACGCGCATCACGCTGGTGGGCGCGTTTTACCTGATTCTGGTGCAGATGGTGCCCACCTTCCTCATTTCGGGCATCCGCTTCGACAAGATTTGGCTTATCGGGAGGTTTTTTGAAAATCTGCCCACGTTCATGATTCACGGCATGAACGTGAACTTCTACTTTGGCGGCACCTCTCTGCTTATCGTGGTGGGTGTGGCCATGGATACGGTCAACCAGATCGAATCGCAGCTGATCATGCGTCACTATGACGGCTTTTCCCCGCGGTCCGGTCGCATCCGCGGAAGGAAAACCTGGTAATGTCTTCATCTGTTTCATCTGAGACTCAAATGGAATCTGGCCGGGCAACGGAATCTGACACCGTTCCCGGCCCGATTCTTTTATTGGGCGCGCCGGGCGGGGGCAAGGGAACCCAGGCCAAGGAGCTCGTCAAAATCTGGAATATTCCGCAAATTTCCACCGGAGACCTGCTGCGCGCCAATGTGGCCCAGGGAACCAATCTGGGCAAAATGGCCAAAGAGATCATGGCGCGGGGCGAGCTGGTTCCCGATTCGCTGGTTGACGAGATGGTCGCCGCGAGGCTGCTCGAGCCGGATACGGCCCGGGGCTACATTCTGGATGGCTTCCCGCGCACGCTGGGACAGGCCCACTGGCTCGACGGCCGGCTTGCGGCACAAATCGAGTCATTGCCTGTAGTTGCGGTCAGCATCCAAGTGAACTATAATCAATTATTGCGCCGCATTACGGGGCGCAGGAATTGTCCTGTTTGCCAGACCATCTACAACGTCTATATGCACCCGCCGCAGCGGGATGGATTTTGTGACGTTGAGGGTGCTGAACTGGTCCAGCGAGCCGACGACACGGAAGAGGTTTTCAAGGAGCGCATGCGCGCTTACGAGGCCCTGACCGCGCCTGTTGTCGAGCACTACCGGGCACAGGGACGATTCGCGGAAGTGGATGGAGACCGGCCGATCGCAGTGATCGCAGCCGGAATTGTTTCCGCCGTTGAGCGGTTGCGCCACGCAGCGTAACTGCAGCGGTGGGTTTGTGCGTTGAAAAGGCAGTCGTCAGTTCAGAGTTCGTAGTTCTCAGCGATAGGATGTTGGGGGCCGGAACCTGGAACGGTAAACTGCGAACGATGAACTGAGAACTGTTTTTGTGGCTATCGTACTCAAGTCGTCGCAGGAGATCGAAAAGATGCGCCGCGCGGGCCAGGTGGTTCGTGAGGTGCTGGAGTTGGTGCGCAGCAAGGTGAAACCGGGCGCCACCACTTACGATCTGGAAAAAGCCGCCGAAGCGCGGTTAAACGAACTGGGCGTGAAAGCGGCTTTCAAGGGCTATCACGGGTTTCCCTGCGTGCTGTGCACCTCAGTGAACAGCGAGGTGGTGCACGGCATTCCGTCGCCGAAGCGAGTTCTAAAAGATGGGGACATCGTCTCGGTCGACTTTGGCGTGGTCGTCGACGGGTACTACGGCGACGCGGCCATCACCGTGCCGGTGGGCGCGATCGACGCCAAAGCCGCGCGGCTGCTGAAGGCCACGGAAGATTCGCTCAAAGCCGGCATTGCGGCGGTGAAGCCGGGTGCGACGCTGGGCGATGTGGGAGCGGCGGTGCAGAACGTAGTCGAGGGCGAAGGATTCTCGGTGGTGCGGGACTTTGTGGGTCACGGAATCGGCGTCCACATGCACGAGGATCCGCAGGTGCCGAACTTTGGCGAAGCGGGCCAGGGCACGAAGCTGAAAGTGGGCATGGTGATCGCCATCGAGCCCATGGTGAATGCCGGCAAGCCGGATGTACAAGTGCTGGACGACGGCTGGACCGCCGTAGCCAGCGACGGAAGCATGAGCGCTCATTTTGAGCACACGGTTGCGGTGACTGCAACCGGAGCAAGGATTCTGACCGAGTAGCAATACTCAGGTCCAAAACGCAAAGGCGCGTGAGCGCCAGAAGTGGACATTGATTGTCGAAGGAAGATGCGATTGAGGTTATGGCAACCGTCCTGGAGACGCTGCCAAACGCCATGTTCAAGGTGAAGCTCGAGAACAATCATGAGGTGTTGGCCCACGTCTCGGGAAGGATGCGCAAGAACTTCATCCGGATTTTGCCCGGCGACCGCGTGGCCGTGGAGCTGAGTCCTTACGACCTGAATCGCGGGCGGATTGTGTACAGATACAAGTGAACTTGAGATTCCGCGCCATTGTTTGATGCGCGGAGAGGGGTAGCAGCAATGAAGGTCCGGGCATCGGTAAAGAAGATTTGCGTCAAGTGCAAGGTGATTACTCGCAACGGCGTGGTACGCGTGATCTGCGAGAACCCGAAGCACAAGCAGCGTCAGGGATAAGCAAGTCCTGGCAAGGATGGGAGACTTCCACGTTCGTTGTCAGTTATCAGCAGTCAGTTGTCAGTTGAGGGCACCCCAGCTATTGCAGCAAGAGACTGATGACTGAAAACTGACCACTGACAACTGATCAGAGGCTAGTTAGCCGGAGTCAAGGCTTGCGATGAACCTCGGAGATTGTTCCCAGTAACCCGTGCGAGCCGGTCGAGGCCGGAGGCACACAACGAGAGAAGGAAACCAAGAATGGCACGTATTGCTGGCGTCGATCTGCCCCGCAACAAGCAGGCACGGATCGCGCTCACTTACATCTTCGGGATCGGGCAGCCCCGCGCCCTCAAGATTCTGGATAAGGCGAACGTCGATGCCTTCAAGAAGATCCAGGATCTGGGCGAGGAAGAGGTCAACCGCATCCGCCAGGTCATTGAGGACCAAGGCGACGTCGAAGGCGACCTGCGCAAGGACGTTTCGATGCACATCAAGCGCCTCATCGACATCCAGAGCTATCGCGGCCTGCGCCACCGGAAGTCGCTGCCGGTGCGCGGCCAGCGCACCCACACCAACGCCCGCACTCGCAAGGGCCCGCGTAAGGGCACGATTGCCGGCAAGAAGAAAGCGACGGCGAAGACCTAATGGCGAAACCAGAGCAGAAGGCCGAAACCGGCAAAAAGGGCAAAACCAAAAAGTTCAAGAAGCGCGAGCGCAAGAATGTGCCGTTTGGCATTGCGTACATTCAGGCCTCGTTCAACAACACCATCGTCACCATCACCGACCCGATGGGCAACACGCTGAGCTGGAAGAGCTCGGGCTCGCTGGGATTCCGGGGATCGCGCAAGGGCACGCCCTTCGCGGCGCAGCAGGCGGCTTCAAACGCCGCCAACATGGCCCGCGATCACGGCGTGCGCGCCGTGGAGGTTCGGGTCGCCGGTCCGGGTTCGGGCCGCGAGTCGGCCATCCGCGCGCTGGCTGCCGCCGGCATTGAGGTGAAGACCATCCGCGACGTGACGCCGGTTCCGCACAACGGCTGCCGGCCGCCCAAGAGACGCCGCGTGTAAGAAGCAGCCTCTAGCCACTAGCTTCTAGCTGCTAGCCCCATGATGCCGACGGACGCGTTTGCGGCTTTCAGCAAGGGCGAAAAAGCTGAAGGCTAGAAGCTAGGAGCTAGAAGCTAAACCCGGGCCGGGACGAAGTCCGCCACGGACGTAAACCGGCCGACATCCGAAGTCAGGAGAAGAAATGGCACGTTATACCGGAGCAGTTTGCCGCCTTTGCCGACGCGAAGGCACCAAGTTATTTTTGAAGGGCACCAAGTGCACCTCTGACCGCTGCCCGCTGGAGAAGCGCAACTTCCCGCCAGGCCAGCACGGCAAAGACCGCAGAGCCAAGATCGTGGGCTATGGCCTGCAACTGCATGAGAAGCAGAAGGCCAAGCGCATGTACTTCACGCTGGAAAGCCAGTTCCGCGAGTACTACGAAAAGGCCAGCCGTTCCGCAGGCGTCACCGGCGAGTTGCTCATCCAGCAATTGGAGCGGCGCCTCGACAACGTGACGTACCGCCTGGGATTTGCCATCTCGCGCCGCCAGGCCAGGCAGTTGCTTCGTCACGGGCATGTCACGGTGAATGGCCGCAAGGTGAACATCCCTTCGTATCAGGTGAACGCGGGCGACGAGATCGCTGTCCGCGACAACGCCAAGAAGTTGCTGATTGTGGAGCAGGCCGCGCAGTACGCCGCACAGAACCCTGTTCCCACATGGCTGGAAGCGAACTTTGAAAACCTGTCCGGGCGTGTGCTCCATTTGCCCAAGCGCGCGGACGTCAACCTGCCGATCAACGAACAGTTGATCGTCGAGCTGTACTCGAAGTAACAGCCTTTAGCTAACGGCTAAGAGCTGAATTTCAATCGAA
>CAWHVN010000022.1:0-179095 GCA_963832805.1 uncultured Acidobacteriaceae bacterium
GTGCCGAGCACGAGAGCGCGGTAGGCGGCCTCAGTCTCGTCGTCTTCGGGCAGAGGCACCGGCGAAGCGTTGAAGGGGTCGACGACGACGAGGTCCTCCTGGAACGAGGCGGCCTGCGCGATGAGTTCTCCGCGCGCATTCAGGGCCAGCGAGGAACCGTCGAAGACCAGGCTGTCGTTGCCGCCGACCTGGTTGCACATCAGCACGGGGATGCCGTCACGGCTGGCGATGGCGGCGAGCATCTCGCGGCGGATGGCGCGCTTATTGTGCCAGAAGGGCGAAGAAGAGAGGTTGATGTGCAGCGATGGGCTTTGGCGCATGAGCTCTTCCATGGGATCGATGGTGTAGAGGCGGCGGCGCCAGAAATTCTTGTCGTTCCATGCATCCTCGCAGATGGTGACGGCGAGGCGAAGGCCTTCGAAGTCGATGACTTTCTGTGGCCCGGATGGGGAGAAGTAGCGCTGCTCATCGAAGACGTCATAGAAGGGCAGGAGCCGCTTGTGCTGCTCGAGGAGCAATTGGCCGCGATCGACGAGTACGGCGGCGTTGAAGGCCGGTTTGCCATCCTGGCCGCAGGCCGGGAGAGCGACGCCGGCAAGGACGGCGGTGGACAGATCGCGCGTGGCTGCGGCGAGGTCGTCGACTGCCGTCCGGCAGCGAGCGAGGAAGCTGGGTTTTTCGACGAAGTCGGCGGGCGGATAGCCGCAGATGGCAAGCTCAGAGAAGACGGTGAGCCGTGCGCCTGAATCGGCGGCGCAACGGCTGGCGGCCAGAATTTTCTCGAGATTGCCGGCAAAATCCCCGACCGTCGGATCGATCTGGGCGAGAGCGATCTTCACAGAACCAGTTTAAATGGAGGAGAAGCTTGAGGCGGGGTTAGCGGAGCCAGCAGGGTTAGCGGAACACAGGAGGGTACGATTGCGCCCATGGCGAGGAGAAACCAAGGAACCTAAGTTGCTGATTACTTATGCCCTTATACGACACATCCCCAAACGGGGGATTTATTTGCACGAAAGTCGCTGCCTAGAATCAAAGTCGTAACTAAATGACCCATCCCTAAAGACCGGCCTGGGGCGGCCGACGAAACCTGCAGCAGACAGATCTTTTGCCGGGGGAACACCATCGAACCGCAACTCAGATTGGGCGAACTGCTGATCCGTGCCAACCTCATCACGGAGCGGGACGTGTGTGCGGCCCTTGAGCGGCAGTTATTGCACGGCGGAACCCTGGGCGAAAACCTCATTGCGATTGGAGCAATCGACGCGCGTACGATCGACCGGTTCATCCACCGCGTCCCGCAGGAACCAGAGGACATAGCCGCCACGGGCATCAGCGACACTGATCTGCTGGCCCTGTTCATGAAGCTCATTCTTGCCGGGCGCCTGGAGAAGATCGGGCAGATTGCGGATGGCATCAAGCTGCCTCAGCACATCGTGATGGACCTGGCCCGGATGGCAACGGAACGGCAACTGCTTTACACGCTGGGCGCAATGAGCTCGGACAGCGTGCTGGACATGCGCTATGCGATGACCGATGAGGGCAAGCGATGGACGCTCGATGCGCTGCAGAGGTCGGGATACATTGGCCCCGCGCCGGTGACACTTGCGGAGTTCATCGACCGGGTGAACCTGCAGAAGCCAACGAACGAGCGCGTGACCATGGACCTGGTCCACGAAGCAGTCAAGGAATTGACCATCGACGAAACCATCGTGGAACAGGCGGGGCCGGCGTTAAACTCCGGCCGGGCGATCCTGCTGTACGGACCGCCTGGAAACGGCAAAACCTCAGTGGCCATGAGCTTCGCGAGCGTTTTCCGCGAGTTGATCCATGTGCCATACGCGATCATCGTTGAGGGCCAGATCATCCGCTTTTATGATCCGCGGATTCATTTTCAGTCCGCTCCTCAGGAGAGAAAAGAGGAGAGCCCCGAGGTTTCGAGCTTCCGCCGCGAGACGCACGACCGGCGTTGGGTCACGTGCCGGCGGCCCTTCGTAGTAGCCGGCGGCGAATTGACGCTGGACATGCTGGACCTGCGATACGACGCAATTGGACAGTTTTATGAAGCGCCGCTGCACATGAAGGCATTGGGGGGCTGTTTCCTCATCGACGACTTTGGCCGGCAGTTCGTCAGTCCGAAAGAACTCTTGAACCGGTGGATCGTGCCCATGGAGAGCCGGGTCGACTATCTGAAGCTTCGGGCGGGCGCCAGCTTCGGCATTCCCTTTGAAGAAGTCGTGATCTTTGCAACGAATCTGGATCCGGAAGAACTGATGGATTCGGCATTCCTACGCCGGATTCCCTACAAGATCGAGGTCGGTCCGCCGAATCTGGAGCAATTCCGGCGCATCTTCGATATGGAATGCGAGAGGCACAGGCTGACTCTCAGCGACGAGGTATTCAACTTCATCGTTTACATGATCACAAAAGAAAAGGGCCTGGAACTCGCCGGATTCCAACCCATCTTCATCGTTGACCAGGTGGCGGCGACATGCCGCTTCCTGGGTAAGGATCCAGAACTGAAATCGCCTTACGTAGAGTATGCGATCAACAATCTCCGAGTGCGGAGGAATGCCGAACCGCGAACGGAGCGCACGCTACAAACCGGCTCTCAGGAAATGCCGTCCGGAACGAGGAAGCCCATAGAAAACGTCCGCGAATACGGGGATGTTGAGATCAAACGAGGCGAGGGCCTGATCTAGGTCTGCCGGCCCGAGAAGCGCTAAGTGCCAGTGCCGGCAAAGACCACGGCGATGGTGCGCATGATGATCTTGAAGTCGAGCCAAATGCTCCAATTGTCGATGTAGGTGACATCGAGCGAGACATAGCTGGCGAATGACGGGTCCTGGCGGCCCTGGACCTGCCACAGGCCTGTGATGCCGGGAGTGACGTCCAGGCGTCGCAGGTGGTCGAGATCGTACTTACGCACCTCGCCAGCCAGAGGCGGACGCGGGCCGACAATGCTCATTTCGCCGCGCAGGACATTGAAAAACTGCGGCAGCTCGTCAAACGAATATTTGCGCAGGAAGCGGCCCAGCCGGGTGACGCGGGGGTCGTTTGAGACCTTGAAGAGCACGTCATCGCGCTCGTTCATGTGCATGATCTCGGCGCGGCGCTTGTCGGCGTCGCGAACCATGGTGCGAAATTTGATGCAGCGGAATACGACGCCCTTCTTGCCGATGCGCTCCGAGGTGTAGAAGACCGGGCCGTGGGAATCGAACTTGATGGCAATGGCGATGGCCAGCAGGAGGGGCGACAGGAGTCCCAGGGCCAGGATGGAAAAGACAGTGTCGAAGACGCGCTTGAAAACGAATCCGATTTCAGGGACCGCACCGCGGTGCAGGGGGATAGTGGGAAACTGGCCGATGTATTCAATAGGGCTGTTCCAAGCGAGGCCATTGTAAAGATCGGGTATGACGCGCAGATCCACTCCGTGCACACGGGCCTGCTCCAGCACATTCTGGACGATACCCCGTTCGCAAGGGGTGGTGAAGAAGATTTCGTCGATGAACTGCCTACGGGTGTGCTGGAAGAGAGTATCAAGGTTGCCGACGATGTCCGCAGTCACCGCCTCGTGGGGTGCGGAACCAGGGAGCTCAATAAAGCCCTTGAACGTGTAGCCCAAGTGGCGAATCTTCTCGAGGTGTTGACGGAGAGCGTGCGCTTCAAGGCCCGTGCCGACGATGAGCACGTTGCGCGTGTCGATCCCGCGATCAAAGCGGCGGTAGAGCAGAATGCGATAGATGAGCCGGCGCAGGGCCAGCCCAACGGTCACCAGACCGACGGTTTCCAGCACAATGGCACGGGGAATATCTCCTGCTCTGACCAGATAGAGCGTGCCGGTGAGCAGGAGGCCGGAGGTAAGGCAGGCCTGGGCGCTCATCCTCTGTTCGTGGAGGAAGTTGGTCATGCGCGTCGGCGCATAGAGATGCAAGCGCCGGCTGGTGATAATGAGCGCACAGGTGAAGCCGCATACGAGGGCTAGCAGGATCCATATGGACCGGCCGTGGAACAAAGTGCCATGGAAGAAGCTCCGTGCGCCTTCAACGGGAGTGTCGTGGAACTCGTAGAGCGTAGCAGCCGTGGCGGCCAGGAAGACGGTGAGCGCATCCATCACCATCCACAGCTTGGCGGTGCCCCGCGAACCCCTCGCGGAACTGCCCACGACTCCCGCGTCCCACTCGGCCAGGGACGTTGACAGCTTTTGCCAGAAATCCGAACTCGCCATAAGAGCTACGCAGACCTCAAACTTTCTGAAGTGCCTGGACTACGGGCTGCTGGGGTTGATGTGCAACGCGAGAGAAGCAAGGTTCAAGAAGAGCACGATTTTGTGCGAGCGGATTCCGACTCTCAGTTCCTGGGCTTGACCCTGTATCGACTGAAACGGCGGAAGGCACGGAGTTGCGCCTGACCACCGGGAAGGTGCATCTGTCACTCTGTCCGGCGGCAAGCGGATGCGAAGAAAAGATGGTCCGAGGAGACATTGGCTTCAATGTTGGGCCCGGATTAAGCGCGTGGACGCTCTTAAAGGAATGGCGTGCAATGAGATCAAAGCAACGATTGCGATTTTCTTTATTCTGAGCCGAGGGGAGTTCTTTGCACTGATTCTCCCGCCGAATTCGACGCAATGTTGAATGCAATCGCTTGACTCCAGCTTGGCCCAGAAGAGGATCGGTTAGCAAGAGAAATCATACTGCTGAAAGATTACGGGCGAATGCAACGAATTGATTACCAGAGGGTGATACCGACCGGTGAGCCCATTCTACAGCGGAACGGCGGAAGATTGATAACTCTTTTATTCCGATGGCAATATGTATGCGTCCAGGGAGAGGAACTGGCGGATGTCGGGATCGGCTGACTCAAGAAAGGCACTGAGGGGGCCGAAGAATTGCGCCCGGCCCTGGTGCAGAAACAGCACGGTGTCGGCAAGCTGCTCGGCAAAGCGCGTATCGTGCGTGACCACGATGCTGGTGAATCCGAGCTGGTGCTTGAGGCGCTGAATGAGTCCGCCCAGGCGACGGGCGGTGATGGGATCGACCATGGTGGTGGGCTCGTCGTACAGGACGATCTCCGGTTGGGCAGCCAGCGCGCGAGCCATGGCCACAGCACGCTTGCGCCCCGTAGAGAGGCTGGCCGGCAAAGAATCGGCCACATCTTCCGCGCCCGCCAGGGTAATGAGCCGGTTGACGATCAGTTCCACCTGGTCCTCGGCCAAACCGCCTTTCTCGCGCAGGGGGAAGGCGACATTCTCGCGCACGCTCATCGAATCAAATAGAGCGCCATTCTGAAAAACCATGGTGACGCGCTTGCGAATGGCGCGCAGGCCCTCTTCGTCGAGGCCGGTGATCTCCTGCCCTTCGACCTGAATCGATCCGGAATCGGGTTTGAGAAAGCCCATGAGCATGCGCAACGCGACGGACTTGCCGACGCCGCTGCGGCCGAGGATGCAGAGAGTCTGGCCGCGGCCCACGAAGAAACTGATGTTCTCCAGCACGCAACGGCCATCAAAGGAGATGGAGACGTTGTCGAAGACGATGATAGGCGGCGAAGACTCGGCAGTGGAAGCCGGGACCGGCTCGGGCGCACTGTCGTCAGGCTTGGCGAGCGCGTCGAGTTCCGCTTCGAGGGGCTCCAACGGGTCGGGTTCGGCGGGGGATTGGAACAACGCCATGCAATCAGCTTACGCGATGGCGTGCGCGATAAGCGCCTCGGCGCGGTGAAGATCCTGAGGAGTATTCACGTTGAGGAACCAGCGAACGGGAGGCAGGCCGAGAGGATGCTCGACCTGGCCGGATTGAGCCAGCAGCTCGACGGCGACGCTGGCGATGGGTTGTCCCTGACTGGCTGCGGCAGCCTGGAACCCGGAAAAGCAACCGCGTTGTGCGGAGTGCAATTGGCTTTGGAGCGCGGGAAGAACAGCGCGGGAAATGACTGCCGGGAAGGTCTGGGTGAAACCGTTCACGGAGGGGACGGTGACGGCATGGCCGGAGATTCGTGCTCGACGAAGCAAGGTTGCGATAAGCGAGGGTGGCAGGAGGGGAAGATCGACGGGCAGAAAGACAGCAAAGTGCGCGGAAGTGGCGCTTAAAGCGGCGCAGATGCCGGACAACGGGCCAAGGCCTGGCTGAGCATCATCGACAACCGGCGCGTACGCGGTGAGAGACGTGCGGGCAGGCGGAGCGGCTCCCGCGATCGAGGCCGGAAGTCCGGCCTCGCGCAGAGTGTAGAGCGCGCGCGCGATCAGCGGCTGACCGGCAAAGGGCAAGAGGGCCTTGTCGCGGCCCATACGGCTGGAATGGCCGCCGGCGAGGACAAAGCCGGCGGCAGACTCTGGCTCCTGGGCACCGCAGCCGGGCCCAGCCATGCTCAACGACCAACCTCCTCCAGGAATCGGATCAGAGATTCAATGCCCAGAGAGAAGTTCTTCAGGTTGAACTTTTCGTTGGGGGCGTGGATATTGTCATCGGGCAGGCCGAAGCCCATCATGACGCTGGGCAGGCCGAGGTGGCGGTCGAAGTCGCCGACGATGGGAATGGAGCCGCCGGAGCGGATGAAGACAGTGTCTTTGCCCCAGACTTCATGCAGGGCACGCGTAGCGGCCTGAATGTAGGGGTTGTCAACAGGGATCAGGCAAGCGTCGCCGGAGTGGATGAGCCGGACATCGACGTCGACACCGGCGGGAGCGATCTTTTCCACGTAGCTCTTGTAGAGCGCGAAGGCCTTGGCTGGGGTCATGTTGGGCACCAGGCGCATGGAGACCTTGGCGACGGCTTTGGCGGGGATGACGGTCTTGGCGCCGGCGCCAATGAAGCCGCCTGGAATTCCGTGGACATCGACGGTTGGCCGCGCCCAGGTGCGCTCGAGGACGCTGTAGCCGGCTTCGCCGACCAACTGTTTTGAGCCGACCTCCGCTTTGCGGTACTCCTCTTCGTTGAAGGGCAGGCTGCGCCAGGCAGCGAGTTCCTCGGCACTGGGCGGGACAACATCATCATAGAAACCGGGGATAAGGATGTGGCCGTTCTCGTCCTTGAGTTTGGCGATGATGTGCGCGATCGAGACGAAGGGATTGGGAGCCGCGCCGCCGTACATGCCGGAGTGGAGATCGGTCTTGGCGCCGCGGACCTCGAGCTCGGTGTAGATCATGCCGCGGAGGCCGACGCAGAGAGTGGGCAGGCCGGGGGCGAAGAGTTCGGTATCGGAAACCAGCGCGAAGTTGGCCTTGAGATCGGCGGGCTTGGAGGCGACGTAGTTTGCAATCACTTCCCCGCCCACTTCTTCGTCCCCTTCCAGAAGGACACGTACGTTGAGCGGGAGCTTGCCGTTGGCAGCCAGCAGCGATTCGAGGGCCTTGACCTGCGCCCAAACCTGGCCTTTGTCGTCAGCCGAGCCGCGGGCGTAGACGCTGCCGTTGCGCTCCGTGGGCTCGAAGGGCGGTGAAATCCACTCGTCGAGCGGATCGGGCGGCTGGACATCGTAGTGACCGTAGATCAGCACGGTGGGCTTCCCGGCGGCATGCAGCCAGTCGGCATAGACGAGCGGATGGCCCTCGCCTTCGATCAGGCGGCCGTGCTCCATGCCGATGCGCGTTAGCTCGGCGAGCAGAGATTCGGCGGCCTTGCGGCAGTCGCCTTTGTGCTCGGGCAGCGTGGAGATGGAGGGAATGCGCAGGAGGGCCTTCAATTCATCGAGAAAACGAGGGTGGTTTTGGCGGGCAAAAGCAACGGCAGAAGAAGACATGGAATTGCTCCCTTCAAGGAAAACAGACAGATGAGAGTATAGACCGCCAAGGCAATGGGAAGCATTGATGAATGGCGCTCGTACCGGCTCGCTTTGGAATCGACCGTGGTGGACCAAGCGTCGACGTAGCCGAGAATGGGGACGGTGCAGATGACACGCCAGCCGCGGAGATCCGCCGCCGGCAACCGAAGTAATGCGAGTGGGGCCGGTTTCATGGCCGGAGGGGACGGCGAAAAGGTAAGCTAATGGGGTGAACGGTAGGCCCCTATGCAGAACGTCGTAAAGGTTTTGATCGCCGAGGATGAGCCGAACGCGCTGGCCGGGCTCGCGGAGCTGATCTCCGGGTGGGGATACCGCACGGAGACCGCGCGAGACGGCGTTGAGGCGTGGGAAAAGGCGCTGGCATGGGACCCTGCCATTGTGGTGACGGACCTGAAGATGCCGCGGATGGATGGCATGGGGCTGTTGGCCAAGCTGGCCGAGGGCGCCGAGGGCCTGAGCGCCAACATGGCCGTAGTGGTGCTCACCGCCATGGGCTCGATTCAGTTGGCCGTGGACGCCATGAAGATGGGCGCGTACGACTTTCTTCAGAAGCCGGTGGACGCCACGCGGTTGAAGACGATTCTGGGCAACGCCGCGCGACAGCGGGAGACGGCGATTGAGCTGGAGGTTGCGCGGCGGCGGCTGCGGGAGTCGGGCGTGCTGGGCCAGATGGTGGGCAGCTCGCGGGCGATGCGTGAGATCTTCACGCTGATCGAGCAGGTTGCGCCGTCGAACGTGCCGGTCCTGATCACGGGCGAGAGCGGGACGGGCAAGGAACTGGTGGCGCGGACGCTGCACGATCTGAGCCCGCGCAAGGCGCGGCCGTTTGTGGCGGTGAACTGCGCGGCGATTCCGGAGACGCTGATCGAGAGCGAAATCTTCGGGCACGAAAAGGGCTCCTTCACGGGCGCGGTGGAGCGGAGGGCGGGCTGCTTCGAGCTGGCGTCGGGCGGAACGCTGCTGCTGGATGAGATTGGCGAGATGCCGTCAGGAACACAGGCAAAGCTGCTGCGGGTGCTGGAAGAGCGGAAGTTCCGGCGTTTGGGAGCGCGCACCGAGATGGATACGGACGTGCGCGTGCTGGCGGCGATGAATCGGGACCCGCAGCGAGCCGTGGCGGAGGGTCATTTGCGCGCCGACCTCTACTACCGGCTCAACGTGTTCAACATCGCCATGCCGCCGCTGCGCGAGCATATGGACGATTTGCCGCCCATGGTGGAGACCATGGTGAGCGAGATGAACCAGAAGCACGGCCGCAAAGTGTCAGGAGTGGCGCCATCCATGCTGGACAGGCTGATGGCCTACAGTTGGCCGGGGAACGCACGCGAACTGCGCAACACGATCGAGCGGGCGGTGATCCTTTGCCCCGATGGCGCGCCGCTCGATGCGGGACATTTGCCGGCGGGATTCGGCAAGGATCAGGAAACGGCCGCGCTGGCCGCGGATGCAAGCGCGATCACAGTGCGTGTGGGAGCGACGGTGGACGAGGCGGAGCGGTTGCTGATCCTGCGCACCCTCGAGGCCACCGGGCAAAACAAGACCCGTGCGGCGGAGATTCTGGGGGTGAGCCTGAAGACCCTGCACAACAAGCTCAAGGAGTACGGCCGGGAGCAGCAGGAAGCAAAGAACTGAGAAGGTTGTGAATGCGATGCATCCGTTGCGCATTTTGTCTCCTAATCGCGCAGGAATCAACGTCGAACCAGGTGATTACAGCAAACCGCGCTGTAAAGGCCTTACGAGGCTCTTTGAGCCGGCCTGCTGCCGAGTCTTTTAACCCATGGGCCTGAAAACCAAACTCGTGCTGGCCATTACGGCCCTGGTGTTTTTGATCGCCGGGGTGGTCTCGCTGGTGTACGTACACCAACTGGTGAAAGCGGCAGTGCTGGAGACCTATGACACCAACCAGATGGTGGCCAACCAGGTGCGCTATGCGCTGCAGAATGCGCTGGAGGCCGGCCTCAGAGACCGCACGGTGGATCCGAACAATCCGGGCGAGTTGCGCGCACTGGTGGCCGAGACCGTGCAAAACGATCCGACACTGCAAGCCGCGCTGGTTTCGGTAATCCGCTACTCGTCTACGGTGTACGACGTGAATATCGCCGACAGCCAGGGCTCCGTGCTCTTGAGCACGAATCCCGGCAATCAGGGCAAGCCTCTACCGTCGCGCCCTAACTTTGACCAGTTGCTCAAGGCCGGGCCGGTGCGAATGATGATGCAGGTCTTCGGCGAGCCCAAGGTCCTGGATATTGTTGCGACGCTCGAGAACAACGGCAAGCTCTTCGCTTCGGTCCACGTGGGGGTTCACACGTCGCTGCTGCGCGCCGTCTACGAGCCGCTGCTGCGAAAGGCATTCTGGCTGATGGGATTTGCCCTGATTGCGGCGTTGCTGGCGGCTTTTTCGCTGAGCAACCTGGCGCTGCGACCCATGACAGAGATCAGCCGCCAGCTCGACCGCCTGACTGCGGCCGGAGGAGCACCGGTTGAGGATGAAAGAGCCAAGAAACAGGACGTGGCGGCGCAGGTCTCCACAAAAATCGAGAAGATCGGGCAGCGCATGCGCAATGTGGAGGAGGTCTATTCGGCGTTGCGGGAGAATCTCGACCAGATTCTGGGCAATCTTCAGGACGGAATCATGCTCTTTACCGAGGACAGGCGCGCGGTGCTTGTTTCAGAGGCGGCGCGGCGATTCCTGCAGATCGATCGCGACAACATTCTTGGACTGCATGCGCGCGAAATCCTCGACGAATCGAAGGTGCTGGGACGGTCGCTGCGCGAAGCGATCGAAGCCGGCAGGAATATGGAGAAAGAGGAGATTCGCACTGAGGGAGGGCGGCGCATCCAGGCCTCGGTGAACTTTATCAACGACGACGAAACGCAGAAAGGGCTGGGCGCGCTGGTGACGCTGCACGATCTGGAATCGGCTGCGGAGATTGAGTCGGAGCTGGAGCTTTCGCGGCGCATGGCGGCGATCGGCCGGCTCACCTCGGGAGTGGGTCACGAGGTGAAGAACCCGATCAATGCGATCGTGGTGCATCTGGAGCTTCTGAAATCGAAGCTGGGCGAATCGAACGGACCGGCAACCAGGCACCTGGACGTGATCGACGCGGAGATACGGCGGCTGGACCGCGTGGTGCAGACGCTGGTGGATTTCGCGCGGCCGGTGGAAGTGCAACTGCGAGAGCAGGACCTTCGCCCGGTGATCGGCGACGTGCTGGCATTGGCTGCCGACGAACTGACGATGCGCCGGGTCACGTTGATCAGCCGCATACCCGCAGAGCCGCTGATCGCCAATGTGGATGCCGACCTGCTGAAGCAGGCGGTGCTGAACGTGATCCAGAACGGCGCACAGGCGATGCCGGATGGCGGGCGGCTGGAAGTGATCCTCGAGGAAGACAGGGATCACGGCGAGAATCAGGCCCAGCCGACGAAGGCGAGCGGGCCGGCCGGCGGAGGCGCGCATCCAGCAGCGCATGCGGCGGTGCTGCGCGTAGCCGATGAGGGCATCGGAATTCCCGACGAAATCCGGGACAAGATTTTCGATCTGTACTTTACAACCAAAATCGGCGGCAGCGGCATTGGGCTGGCCATGACTTACCGGATCCTGCAATTACACCACGGGAGTGTCGAAGTACAATCGAGGCAAGGCCGCGGTACGGAATTCCGGCTGCGAATTCCACTCACCGCCGCGGAACGGGGACGCCGGAATCCTCAGCCGGCGGCTGTCGAAGCTGAAAAGGGGATGGGGAAATGAAGTCACCTGCCAAGTGCGCTGCGTGGCTGTTGCCGTTCTTGCTCGCCGGCTGCTTCCATTTACCCTTTCACAAGAGCCAACCGGCTCCGCCGATGCTGGTGCCGTTGCTCGAACCTTCAGTGCCACTCGATCTCGCCTTCGTCGAGCTGCCGCCTACGATGAGGTTGATCCACGGCAAGCCTCTCTACAACATGAGGGTCCACGACGAGTCGGTCAAACCGCTGATCAGGCACAGGAAACCGGCGAATCCGCCGGAAATCGTGAGCGTTCCGGAGGCGGCCGCTAATCCGAACCCCGCGGTGAGCGCCATCGGCGAACTTTCTTCGGGCGACCCTGCGACCTATCGGAGGCAAACAGAAGACGCCATCGCGTCGGTTGAGCGCGGGCTCAACAACATCAACCGCACGCTGAGCGATTCCGACCAGAAGACCGCGGACCAGATCCGGGAATTTCTGAAACAGGCCAAGACGGCTCTGGCTTCAGGTGACGTGGACGGCGCGCACACGCTGACGGCCAAGGCGCAAGTGCTTTTGGCCGCACTAACCAAATAGGGTCAGGACGCTGCCGCGGTGTTTCTATAATTCACCCCAACTGAGCTTGCTGCGCAACGCATCAAAGAAGCCGCTGTCACCGAGGCGGACAAGCTTGACAGTGTGGCTGGATCGGCAGCACCGCACCTCATCGCCGCGGCGAAGCTCGACGCCCTGCTGGCCGTCGACGGTGAGCAGGGCGACGTTGGGAACGCCCTCGACGCGCACGGTAAGCGATGCGCTGCCAGGCACGACAATAGGCCTGAGCGTGAGCAGGTGAGGACAGATGGGCGTGACCACCATGGCGTCCACATCCGGTGTGAGGATGGGGCCGTTGGCGGCCAGCGTATACGCGGTTGAGCCCGTGGGAGTGGACACGATGACGCCGTCGGCGCGGAAGCGGGCCACGCTGCGGCCGTCGAGCTCAACGGCAAACTCGCCCATGCGGGCGATGTCGCCCTTGGAGACGACAATTTCGTTCAGCGCTTCGAAGCTCGCGTGCTCTGACCCTGCACGCCACAGAACTGCATGGAGCATAGCGCGCTCATCAAGGCTGTGGCAGCTGGTGCACCAGTTCTCCAGAGTGGCATAGAGGTCGGCGAGACGCACTTCAGTAAGGAAGCCGAGGAATCCGAGATTGACGCTGAGGATGGGCGTGCCGACGGTGGCGAAGATACGCGCTGCGGCAAGCAAAGTGCCGTCGCCGCCCAGAACGATGACAAGAGCCGGAGAGCGCGCAGGCAACTCCGCGCGATTCACGCTCGGCGCAGCATCGGTGTAAGCAGCGCCTTCCCGGTCCAGCACCACCGCGTAGCCATGCTCGCACAGCCACGCTACCAGCTCCGGCAAAAGCCGCTTAAGCTCTTCCCTGTTCGGCTTGCAAACAATGACGACGCAGGCCATGCGTCCCAGTGTAAAGGATCAAGCCGGGAGCGTTCTCGGCCAGTTGGAATCCTGTGACGCCGTGGATGAACCCCGCCGTGCATAGAGCAAGAACTCCCGGTTGCCTTCGGCGCCGGTGATGGGCGATGGAATGGTCTCGACGACTTTCCAGCCAAGGGAGCGGACACAGCCAGCAACCTTTTCGATCGCCAATTCGTGCGCCTGGGGATCGCGCACAATCCCGCCTTTGCCGACGTGCTCGCGGCCGGCCTCGAACTGAGGCTTGACCAGAATCACCGCCTCGACCAGCGTAGGAGCGGCAGCAATCACGGCGGGAAATACAAGAGTCGCCGAGATGAAGGAGACATCGACAACGAAAAGCGTTTTTTCCTGGTCTGGGTCGAGTGTCGCCAACGATCCAGGTCCGAGGAGCCGCGCGTTCGTGCGCTCGAGCAGACGGACGCGCGCGTCGTTACGGAGCTTCATGTGGATTTGGCCAAAGCCGGTATCGATGGCGGTGACGTGGGCGGCGCCGTGCTGCAGAAGGCAGTCAGTGAATCCGCCGGTTGAGGCGCCGACATCGAGGCAGGCGCGGCCGGTCACGTTGATCTGCCAGTGCTCCAGGGCGGCCGCGAGTTTCAATCCGCCGCGGCTGACGTAGGGAAGGTCATCGCCCAGGAGCCGGATAGGAGAGCCGGCTGGGATCGATGCTCCGGGCTTATCGATCTTCTGCTCGCACACCAGAACCCGCCCGGCCAGGATCAGCGACCGTGCGCGCTCGCGGCTGGCGGTGAGTCCCCGCTCGACGAGCAACTGGTCGAGGCGCGTTTTCCGAGGGCGCTCCTTCTCGACAAGCACTTTTGCTCCAATCGCCATCGACGCAACAGTTCCCCAATGTGTCGAAGGGCCGTTCCCATGCGGGGAATGGCCCTTCAGATGATTGCGCCGCTCCGTTGAGCGTACAGGCTACGGAGTTGCCTGGCACGCGGCGAGTGAGGCGAGCGACGCGCTGCCTGGCAGGTTGCAGGGCTGCCCATAGCCAGGAACACGGCTGCTGTAGTCGTTATTGCCGCCGCCGGCGCCGGTTTGCGTGGTGGTGCGCATATCCACGACATTGCCCTCGATAAGAACCGTGGTATCGATCAGGTCAGTAACCGTCGGGCTCGATTCAATAATAGTGATAAAAGGGCTGTCGGGCGAAGCCACGTAGATCTTCGCGTACTCGGAGTTCTGCGTGTTGACCACGGTGCGCGGATGGCCGACGACGGTGAGTGTCTTTTCGACGGTGTAGGTGGAGAGGTTGACAACGGTTACCGTACCGTTGCCTGTCCCGCTATCGTCATTCTGGTTGGCCGTGTAGGCCTTGCTGCCGTCTGCAAGAACAGTGACGCTGGCCGGATTGGGGGTGGTAGTGTTCCCCACCGGAATCGTAGTCACAACGCCGAATCCGCCCGTGATGGCCCCGCAAGCCGCGTAGGTCGTGCAATTGCTATTGGTGTAGGTGTTGGAGTCGTTGCCGTATTCATCCAGGGGGACATTGACGACGCTGATGGTTCCACCGTCGTAGTTGGCAACGACAAGCTGTTGGGTTGCCTGGTTGTATTCGGCGTAAACGGGTCCGGAGCCGGCGGGAAGCTGAATGGTGGGGTGGCAGGTGATCCATTGCCCATTCTGATTTTGAAATGGCGTACACGCATCCGGCGTATTGTTTCTGGTGTTGATGACCGAAACGGTATCGTCTCCACGATTGAGGACAAAGAGCCGCTGAAGGTTGGGCGTTTGTACCGCGTAGACGGGACACTTGCCAACCGGGATGGCAGGATCGGTGGTGCTGCTGGAGATCTCAATCGGCGTGGCAACTCCCGTTGGAGCCGTTGTGGGCGAAAGATTGCAGGCCAATGGCGCGGTGTCGGGGACGTTCTGGCTTAGAACATATTCGCGCTGGCCGGAGAGCAGCGCCGATCCGGCGATGAACACGGGCATCGTGGCTGGACTTGCAGAGGTAGCTACTGGAATGGCGAGCTTGAATGCCTGGGGCGATCCGGAAAACAGGTCGACCACATCACCGTTGAGGTCCGCGGCCCAAAGTCCGCTGGATGGCGCCATCAGGTTGACCGGCTGCGCCGTGGGAGGCAGCGTGGATTCTGAAACGTTCTTCGCCTGCAGGCTGGTGGTTATGGCGAAATTGGACAGGGTGCCGTCGCTGTTGACGGTATAGCCCGTGGCGCCAATCTCGTCCAAGGTAAAGACCTTCGGCCCTGGGCCGATTGGCGCTTCTGTCAGGATCGAGTCACCGGAATAATCGATGATCGTGACCACCCCCGGCGTGAGAGCGCCCGTGGTCGAAACCACAATCGCATACGACGTGGGCTGCGCCGCCGGACCATTGGTGGGGATCGGCGTGACTACAGGCCTGTAATTATCGCCACAGCCGCCAAGAAGAGCTGCAAATGCGAGAGCAGCTCCTGCCTGCGCGAGGAGTACACGCGCCGGGCATAACTTCATGGGAAAAAGCCTCATTCAGAATCTTTCCTGCTTCCTTGGTGATTGTAAATCACGAGGGCGGACCTGCACGGGCGCAAACGGCTCGCCTTGAAGTCCGACGCAGGCCAAGGGAATTGGTCATCGAAAACGGCCGGTACGAGGGCTTTCTCGCGACGCAGGCAGCGGTTACGATGAGGCGTGGCTCAGGAAAAACTAACCTGGCAATCGAAGCTGGTGTTGCTTGCAGTGCTCCCATTCGCGGGCACGGATGTGCTGCTTGCGTGCTTCGGTTGGGCAACGGAATCCGCTGGCGTGGTGATTTGGACCACGGTGCTGAGCGCGCTGCTGGGGCTGATCACCTGGAAGCTACGGGCGGCCACGCCGGCGGCGGCGGTGACGGGAGCACTAATCACTGCAAGCCTGATGTTTTCGACCGTCGAATTCCCCTACAAACCCTGGCATACGGGGCTGACTCCCACTCTGGCGGTTTCATTGCTGGCTTTCGCTGCCACACGCATTGGACGGGGAAAGAAGGAGCGGCTCGGCACGGCGGAGGGACAGCGGGGAAGGTCCGCTTCGCAAGTTGCTGCGAATCTGGGCGTGGCGGCGATGGTTGCGAGCGAGCCGGTAAGGATCTGGTTGCTGAATAGCCGCTGGCTTCCTCTTCGGGCCCACACAGGAACGCTGTTGTTGGCCATGGCGCTGGCCGCGCTCGCTGAGGCCGCGGCGGACACGGTTTCGTCGGAGATCGGACAGGTGCTGGGTGGACGGCCGCGGATGATTACGACGTTGCGCGCGGTGGAACCGGGCACAGACGGTGCGGTGAGCGTGGCCGGCACGCTGGCCGGTATGTTTGCAGCGGCCATGGTGACGGGGGCAGGAAGCTGGGCGATGCGGGGCGATTGGACATTCTTCACGGTAAGCTCGGCGGGCGCGGTGTTCGGGCTCTTTTTCGACAGTCTGCTCGGAGCCACATTCGAGAGAAAGGGCTGGCTCAACAACGACGCGGTAAATTTCCTGTCGACGGCGAGCGCGGCGGGGTTTGCGCTGGCGATGATGGCGGTTTGGCGATGAGGCTGCGCCGGAGCGTGGCCCTCTGCCGCTCGCTGTCTTGCGCGATCAATGCAGATGGAGCCGCCAAAAGGTGTAGCTGAGAATCTCGTGAGCGATGCGCTCGGCCTCGAGCGTCTTGTCTTCGACGGCCGGGCGGGGGCGCGGGGAAGTGAGCACATCAAGCCCCTCGGCGGCGCAAATGGCATGAATGCGAAACATGTGGGTGTCGTCGCTGACCACAACCAGGCGGTGCAGCCCATTGACGCGGGCGATGACGGCGATGCGGCGCGCCGACTCCTCAGTGTTGCGGCTTTCGGTTTCAGCGATGATGGCCTGCTCCGGAATGCCTTTGCTGATCAGATATCCTTCGCCCACGGAACCCTCGGTGTATTGATCGCCGCCCGGACCGCCGAGGGTGATGATGAGCGGGGCGATGCCGCGATGGTAGAGGACGAGTGCGTGGTCGAGCCGCGCGCGGTAGACGGGCGAAGGACGGCCGTCGTACTCGGCCGCGCCAAGAACGCCGATGGCGTCAGCGGGTGCGGCCTGATCCTGATGCGCGTAGATCTCAATCTGCACGTAGACCCAGCGGCACCATGCCGTAGCGCCGGCCAGAAGGCAGAGAACAAAAACAAGCACGGCGCGGAGGGCCCAGTTACGGCGCTTCGTCTTGGATTCGCGCCCCATGTGGACCATCTTATCGCTGCAAGGTCATGACGATTTCGTGGGTTGGGATGGCGCCTTCGCGCAGGATTTCCCAGCGCCCTGCCCCGAGAGTGAGATCGACGATGGTGGTGGGCTGCGCGCGGCCTGTCGGCCCGCCGTCCACGATGAGCGGAATGCGATCGCCGATCTGGTCGCGGACACAGCCGGCGTTGGTGCACTCCGAGGCGCCCTGCAGGTTGGCCGAGGTTGCCGTGATGGGCAAGCCGAAACGCTCCACCACAGCACGAGGAATAGCGGCATCGGGCACGCGCAGAGCGACGTTGCCGGTGTTGGCCGTGGAGCGCAGCGGCAGCTTGGTTCCGGCGCGGACGATGATGGTGAGCGGGCCAGGCCAGAAGCGGTCCGCGAGTTTGTCGAGCTGTGGATCGGTGTCGCGCGCCAATTCGTAAGCCTGGGACAAGCCGGAGATGAGCAGAGAGAGCGGCTTGTGCTTCTGGCGAGTCTTGATCTGGTAAATCTGTTCGACGGCGGCGAGATTCACCGGGTCCACGGCCAGGCCGTAGAAGGTGTCAGTCGGCAGGGCGATGACACCCCCTTTGCGCAGGCAGGAGACGATGTAATCGATCCGGTCCGGTTGGGGTTCATCGGGATGGACGCGCAAGATCTCCGCGGACAAAGAGGCCTACCTCGGTTCCCCAAATAAAAGAAGAGGCTACAAAATCGGAAGCTATCACAGCACCAGCCGTGGTGCAAGTTTGGAGCTCGGGGCTTGAGTGTCCGCGACCGCCAAAACGCCGTAAAATCGGCACAGCAGCGAGAGGATTTCGATCGATGCCGGTCCGCGTGGTGGAAAGCAAACAGAATGCGCGTTTGAAAGAGATGCGAAAGGCGCTGGCCGCACCGGGGCGAGGGGCCGGCGCGCTCGTGGGCATCGAAGGACCGAAGCTGCTCGAGGAGGCGCTGCGCGCGGGTTTGCGCGTGAAGACGATTTTTGTGGCGCAGGGAGCGGAGCGGCTGCTGGACAAGCTCAAGGTGGCGCGGAACGTGGAGGTTCTGCAACTGCCAAAGAAGCTGCTCGACCAGGCGCTGGCAACCGAGACGCCGCAGCCGATTGCAGCGCTCATTGAGCCGCCGGAGTGGACGTGGAAGGACGTGCTGGGCACGCACCAAAATCGCGCGGCGCTTGTTCTTGTCCTGGCGGGGATTCAGGATCCGGGAAATCTGGGAACGATCCTACGCTCCGCGGAGGCATTCGGCGCGACGGGCGTCGTCAGCCTGCCTGGAACCGTCAGCGCGTGGAATCCGAAGGCGGTGCGCGCCTCGGCTGGAAGCGTCTTTCGTGTGCCGGCGCTGGCAGTGAGCGAAGTCGAGAGCTTTGCGAGGCTGCGCGAGGCCGGGGTGAAGGTGCTTGCGACGACCGCCAGGGGAAAGCAGCCGGCCAATCTCGCGGAGTTGGGTGATTCGGTTGCTCTCGTCATCGGCAACGAGGGCAATGGCGTGCCCGAGGGGATCGCTCGAGAGGCCGATGGCGCGATTACAGTTCCCTGCCCCGGCCCGGTGGAGAGCCTGAATGCGGCGGTCGCCGCCAGCGTGTTGTTGTATGAGGCTTCGCGGCAGCGGTCGGCGGGTAGCGGCGGCGCGTCGCAGCGTCGAGGAGCCAGGCGATGAGCTTATTCGACATTGAGCCCGAAGAGCCGGTGCAGGCGTCAAGCGGTTTGCTTCGCGAGGCTGGGGGCGCTCCGCTCGCGGAGCGAATGCGTCCGCGCAGTCTCGACGAATTGCTGGGGCAGGAGCACCTGGTCGGTTCCGGAAAGCCGCTGCGTGTGCAGATTGAGCGCGACGATGCCAGCTCGATGATCTTCTGGGGTCCGCCGGGCGTGGGCAAGACGACGCTGGCCAAGATCATTGCCGAGACCACGAAGGCCAGCTTCATTGAGTTCTCCGCTGTGACAAGCGGCATCAAGGAGATCAAGCAGGTGATGGTTGCGGCGGCCAAGGCTTCCCAACTGCACTCGCGCACCATCCTGTTCGTCGACGAGATTCACCGCTTCAACAAGGCGCAACAGGACGCGTTTCTGCCTTACGTGGAGCGCGGCACGATCCGGCTGATCGGCGCGACGACGGAAAATCCTTCGTTCGAGATTATCTCTCCGCTGCTCTCGCGCTGCCGCGTTTATGTGCTGGAGCCGCTGAAGGAAGAGCAAGTTGTGGCGTTGCTGCGGCGCGCACTGGCCAATAAGGAGCGCGGATTGGGCGCGATGGAGCTGGCGGCGGACAACGATGCGCTCGAATTGATCGCCGGCTATTCGAGCGGCGACTGCCGCAATGCTTACAACACGCTGGAAGTGGCAGCGCAGTTGGTCGTCGCGGACGGCAGCAAACACATCACCAAGGCGGTTGCCACTGAAGCCGCGCAGAAGCGCGTGCTGATGTACGACAAAGCGGGAGAAGAGCACTACAACCTGATCTCCGCGCTGCATAAGAGCGTGAGAAACTCCGATCCCGACGCGGCGCTCTACTGGCTGGGACGCATGTTTTTGGGCGGCGAGGATCCGCTCTATCTGGCGCGGCGCATCGTGCGCATGGCCGTAGAAGACATTGGGCTGGCCGCGCCGGAGGCGCTGCACCTTTGTCTGTCCGCCAAAGACACGTACGATTTTCTCGGTTCGCCGGAAGGCGACCTGGCGCTGGCCGAGGCAGTGGTGTATCTGGCGCTGGCGCCGAAGTCGAATGCGGTCTACACGGCTTTCGGCGCGGTGCAAGAGGACATCGAGCACACGCGGCAGGAGCCGGTGCCGCTTCATTTGAGGAACGCGCCGACTCGGCTGATGAAAGAGCTTGGATATGCCGAAGGCTACCGCTACGCCCACGAAGAGGAAGGTAAAGTTGCCGATATGGATTGCCTGCCAGGGTCACTGAAGGGGCGCAGGTACTACCACCCCACGCAGGAAGGGCGTGAGAAACAGCTCGCTGCGAGGATGGAGGAGATACGGAAGATCAAGGCCGGCAAACGGGGAATCGGGCGCTGATCTCAGTTTCAGTCCGCGTACTTCACAGAGCAACCGTAGGAGCGCGTGTGGGGCTTCAAGCGAGATCTGCCGGATCTGCAGCGAATCTCGAACTTACGGCTGCCTGGACGAATCCGACGAGGTTTGAGTTGCTGGGGCTTTGGGGAGCTTGCTCAGTGCGTCAAGGACGACGCCGGGAGTGAGGACCTGCGGAAGGAGCTGCGGAGTGCTTTGGCCCGGCGCATAGAGCGCGTAGACAGGCACGCCGCTGCGGCCAAGCTCAGTGAGGGCCTGCGTGATGGCCGGGTCCTGGCGGGTCCAGTCGGCGCGGAAGAGGGCGACGTTGGCGGCCGAAAATGCTTGCGTGACCTCTGGCCGGTCGAGGGCAACCCGCTCGTTGACCTGGCAACTGAGGCACCAGCTCGCAGTGAAGTCGACAAAGACGGGCCGGCCTGCTGCGAGAGAGTGCTGGACTGCATCGGAGGACCAGGGTTGCCAGACGCTACCTGCGGCAGTGCCTCCAGACGACGGTTGAGTCGGCGCGGGGGCAAACTCCTTCGGTGTCACAACGCAGGCGGCAACAACGACGAGCAGAACAAGCGCCGCGACTGCTGTCGCCCAGCGCTTTGCCGGCCAGCGGCCGAGGAACCATCCTGCAATCGCGAGTAGAAGAAAACTGGCCAGGAGAGCAGCTAACAGCGCGGATCCATACGCTGTGGCGATCACCCACGCCAACCAGATGGCGGTTGCGAAGATGGGAACCGAGATGGCTTGCTTGAGGATGTCCATCCACGCGCCGGGCCTGGGCAACAGGCGGGTCCAGGCGGGTTGAAGCGTGAGCGCGACGTAGGGCGCGGCGAGCCCGAGGGCGAGCGCGGTGAAGACGGCGAAGGTGACGCCGGCCGGTTGCGCGAGTGCATAGCCGATAGCCGCCCCCATGAATGGCGCGGTGCACGGCGTGGCGACGACGACGGCGAGCACGCCGGTGAAGAAGCTGCCCGCGTAGCCCTGCTTCGCTGCGAGTGAGCCTCCCGCGCTGGTGAGCGTGAGGCCGATTTCAAACTGGCCGGCGAGCGAGAGGCCGAGAAAGAAGAGCAGTCCCGCCATAAGCGAAAGAAATACGGGCGACTGAAACTGGAATCCCCAGCCGAGCGTGGCTCCGGCGGCGCGCAGGGCAAGCAGTAAGGCGACGAGCGCCCAGAAGGAGACGAGAATTCCGACGGCGTAGACGAAGCCGTGGACGCGGAGTTTGTGGCGCTCCTCAGTCCCGGACTGGCAGAGCGCCAGGCCTTTCAGGAAAAGCACGGGAAAGACACAGGGCATGAGGTTGAGGAGGAGACCGCCGAGGAAGGCGAGGCCGACGATGCGCAGCAGCGCTAATTGGCTCCCTGCCAACGCGTTTGTTCCGCAGGGCAAGAGTCCGGAGATTGCTGGAGTAATTGTGCTTGGCAATGCGGCGATCTCGTAGTTTCTCCCACCGGAAAGTTCGATAACGCCATTTAGCTTCGCTGGATTTGCGGTGAGGTTGGCGTCTTTCTTGAGATCGAGGAATAAACCCTTAGGCGTCGGCGTGAGCTTTTGAGGTGCGGGATTGTCGAGGATGTTTTCGTCTTCGGGAAAGAACTCGGCTTGCGTCTCGCGTTGGCCGGTGGAGACGGCGAGACGGAAGCCGGTGGGCGTTGGCTGGAAGACGGCGGTATCGGACGAGGGCAGCGCTTGTGGAAGCTGCCGGATGAACTGCAGAATCAACTCTTGATCAGGGGACGCAGGTGTGCTCATTGCAGGTTGAGAACGGACAACCTCGACTGTCTTGTCGAGTTCTGCCTTACCGGGGATGCACACTTCGCGGCAAACCAACCAGTCGACTCTTGCTTGCAGAACCACCGGGCCCGGCTTTACAGACTTGCTTACTAAGAATCCGAACGGAAAAACGACCTGATCCTCATATCCGAAGTCCATCAACGGGCCGAGCGGTAGCCGCTTTGGCGCAGGAAAGTTCATAGGCGTCGTATCGATGCCCTTCGGCAGAGTCCAGTGAATGTGCGGCGGCTCGCCGGAATCGCCGGCGTTTTGCCAATAGATATGCCATCCTGGCTCGAGCTCGAAATAAAGTCCGCCCTCGATCAGTGGCTGGTCCTGGGGTAGCTCGTTGTCCGGCACCAGCAATTCGACGCGAAGGTGGGGCGCATCAAATGCGGCTTTTGTGTCTTTCGGTGAACTGGCAGGCGCGGAAAGTTGCGCCGCAACAGGCAAAGCGGCGCAGAGCACGGCGATGAACGCGAGAATCAACCGAAAAAGGCGCATGGCGAATAGGAAATCGGGGCTCCTGACGACTGGACTCAGTTTACTGGACGAGGTCGCAGAGTCTTGGACGCGTGGTGGTCAGCACTCGCCGCGAAAAGCAACCGCAGATCCCTCGACTTGCTGCGCTCGCTCGGGATGACAAAGCCCGGGTTAAGTCGGGCGATGCAGGTCTGGGCGGGCAAGGTGCTGCCGATAGATGCAGTCGTCCTGCACGCATTTCACTCCGGCTGCGCGAGCGCGGGCCACGGCCTCGTCGTGAATGACCTCGTCCTGTAGCCAGAGATAGGGAATCCGCAGGCGGATCACATCGTCGACGACGGCAGGCACGTGCTCCGGGGCGCGGAAGACGTCGACCAGATCGATTCCCCGCCCTGTTTCGGCGTGGGCGGCTGCCTGCGCGGCGTCAAGGCCAGCGTAACAGGGCGATCCTAGAATCTCTTCGAGAGCCGGATTGACCGGGAACACGCGATAGCCGTGCTCGGCGAGGTATCGGCCGATGTTGTGGCTGGCGCGGAATGGTTTGTCGCTCATGCCGAGGACGGCGATGTTGCGCGCGTTCGAGAGCATTTCGGTGATCACAACCGTACTCTCCACTTGGCCCCTCCGAGATCGCCGCAGATTGTTCGTTGGATGTGCACAGGCAGGCTCGGGATTCACCGGACGCTATGAATTGAAGGCGAATCTGCGGCCGGCGGTCGCAAGGCCTGAGGCCTATCCCGGGCTTGGCGTTGCCGGACCGGAGATGGACAGGTGGTTTCCGTCAGGATCGTCGAAATTCGCGATCCAACGGGTTGGCGTGAGGCTTCGCGGTTCGTGAGTAAAGGTGACTCCTCTTGCTTCGAGTCCGCGATAGGCGGCGTTGACGTCTTTCACCGAGAAACCGATCTCGCCAGAGCCAGGAAGCCGCCCCCGAATCCTCGTAGCCGGTTCACTAAGGCACAGAGCCACCTTCCCCCCATCCAAAAAGGCGATGCCGGGAAACTCCCGCTGCAGGTTCAAACCCAATTTGCCACAATAGAATCCGAGCGAACGCGAAAGATCGGAGACCCCGAGCATGACTACACTCACTTCGACGAGTCTGAAATCCGCTTTTTCCATATTCCGCAGGCCTCCTTTTCGCAGCCTCAACGACCCGTGCTCGTCTCAAGGTTGACGACGAACGAGATCCTAATCCCGATCGGCAGCCGCCGCGATCACTGTGCGTGATGATCTCTCGCGTTTCAAATATCACGTTTGAGTTGATTGCACAAGCACACACCGGCGGCCATCTGGTCCTCAAGAGCGAGACAGCAAGATCTCCGCTTGCGCTATGTCTCCAACAGGTCGTCGTCGCCGGCGCCGGTGGAGACGGCCGTGCCGCGACGCTTGGCGAGCAGGTAGCCGCGCAGAAACGGCTCGAGGTAGCCATCGAGCACCTTGTCGACGTCGCCGACTTCGACCTTGGTGCGGTGATCTTTGGCCATGCGGTAGGGTTGCAGGACGTAGGAGCGAATCTGCGAGCCGAAGTTGATGTCGAGCTTGGAGTCTTCGAGTTTCTTGCTCGCCGCCTGCTTCTTTTCCAGTTCATACTCGTAGAGGCGCGAGCGCATCATCTTCATAGCCTTATCGCGGTTCTTATGCTGCGAGCGCTCGTTCTGGCACTGGACGACAATTCCTGTGGGGATGTGCGTAATACGAACAGCGGAGTCAGTGGTGTTGACGTGCTGGCCGCCCTTGCCGCCGGAACGATAGGTGTCGACGCGCAGGTCTTCTAGCTTCAGATCGACATGAATCGTTTCGTCGATCTCCGGCGAAACATAGACCGAGGCGAAGGATGTGTGGCGGCGCTTGGCGGAATCGAACGGAGAGATGCGAACGAGGCGGTGCACGCCGCTCTCGCCTGCGAGCTGACCGAATGCGTACTCGCCGACAATGGTGAAGGTGGCAGACTTGATGCCGGCTTCTTCGCCGGCCTGGTAGTCGTTCATTTCGGTTTTGAAGCCCTGCTGCTCGGCCCAGCGCAGGTACATGCGCAGCAGCATCTCGGCCCAGTCCTGGCTTTCGGTACCGCCGGCTCCGGGATGCACGGTGACGATGGCGTTGAGCGCGTCGGCCTCGCCGGAGAGCATGGTGCGCGCTTCGAGGTCTTCCGCGAAAGTTTCCAGTTCCTTGATGCTCTTCTCCAAATCCGGGAGAACATCTTCGCCCTCGCGCGCCAGCTCGAAGTAGGCTTCGACGTCGCTGGTGCGGCGGACGAGCTCGTCGTCGTCGCGAACCAGCGCTTCAAGCCGCTTGCGATCGCGCATGAGAGGTTGCGACGCAGCGGGATCGGACCACAACGCTGGATTGGCAAGCTTAGTTTCTATTTCGGAGAGTTCCCTGCGGATGCGGGCAGGGTCAAAGATACTCCCGCAGGTCGCGCACCTGGTTGCGCACGGGAGCGTAGGCGAATTCGAGATCGTTCAACGACATTGTGCTCTTAAGACCTGGCTTTGGATTCAGTTTTGGGGCGCAAACCGCGTTCGAGCGACATGCCCACAATGCCTAAAGACAGTATGGCACAGAGCCACGCGAAGAGGTCGCCGTGGGCGGTATAGAACGTGATGCCGTCGCGGAAGCCGAACTCGGCGGGCAGCGCATCCATCTGGTGGCGGGGAATGCTCTGGCGGACGCGGCCGTAAGGATCGATGGCAGCGGTGACTCCGGTGTTGGTGTCGCGCAGCAGCCAGCGGCGATTCTCGACCGCCCTCATGCGTGCCATGTTCAGGTGCTGCCAGGGTGCGCTGGTGTCGCCGTACCATCCGTCGTCGCTGATGTTGACGAGGACCTCTGCGCCATTGCGCGCGAGCTGGCGGACCTCGTCGGCGAAAACGGCTTCATAACAGATGAAAACGCCGTAGCGATGGCGGCCGCCGTTTTGCGTATCGAGGACGAAGACTTTGTGCTCGCTGCCGCGCGTGAAGGACGAGACACGTCCGGTGAGCTTGCGGGCGAAGGTGAGCAAGTTCTGGAACGGAATGTATTCGCCGAAGGGAACGAGGTGGATTTTGTCGTAGCGGCCGACGATTTGGCCGCTGGCGTCAATGATGAAGGCGGAGTTGTAGTCGTGCCAGACATTCTCCTGCTGTGAGAAATCGGTGCCGATGCCGCCGACCACGAGGGGCGCCTGCGTGGCGAGAGCGATGGAGCGCATGGCCTGCTTGAAGCCGACGTCGTCTTCGATGAAGGGCGCGGGCGATTCGGGCCAGACGACGAGGTCGGGATGTGTGGGGTACGGCGGGCAGACGATCTCGCCCAGGGGCGCGCCGGTCTGCGGGATGCCGGCAATGTATGTTTTGCACTGCTCGCCGGCCAGGCGCGTGAACTCGGCGATATGGCGGTCCCACTCGGGGCCCTGCCAGTTGTTGCCTGCGCCCACATCGAGATTGGGTTGAATGAGAACGGCGGTGGCCGTGGGGTCGGGCTTGGCAGGCGGAACAAAGACACCGGCAAAACCGGAGATGAGCAGAACAGCGCCGCAAGCGGCCCAGGCCCAGCGGCCGGCGAAACGGCTTTTGGAGCCGCGATTAACTAGCAAAGCGCCTGCAAGGAGCGAGTTCACAGCGACAAGAACGAAGGTGATGCCGTAGACGCCAGTAAAGGGAGCAAGCTGACTGACGAGTGCATTGTCGATTTGCGAGTAGCCGAGCTGATCCCAGGGAACGCTGGTGATGCGCGCGGCGGCGAGGTCGAGGCCGGTCCAAAGGATGGGAGCAAAGGCCAGGGCAATTCGGGTGGATCCGGTGGCGCGGCGTACGAGCAGAACCCCAAGGCCGAAGAGGCCGAAGTAGAGTCCGAGAACCAGGCTGAATCCCAATGTAAGCAGTTCCGGCGCCAGGGGCGGCATGTCGCCGTAGCGCATCATGGTGTCGCGAATCCAGTAGCAGTTGCCCACGTACCAGAGGACGCCGCAGAGGTAGGAGATGAAGAACGCGCGGCGGAGAGGATGCGTGCGGGAGGAATGAGGAACGGAGAGCAGAGCCCAAAGGAGTGGCACCAGGGCAAACCATGCAAAGACGGAGCGCCACAGAGGCAGTGGCCCGGCGAGCGGGAACGGCAACTCGAGCAAGCCCGCGGAGAGTCCGGCGGCTGCCCACGGCTTCCAGGAAGATTGCATACAGGGGCGAGTGTAAAACATTGAACTGGGTTAGAATCGACAACATGATCTTGGCTATCGCTGCAATTCGGCTGCTAGAAGCGATGTTTTTTCTCGGGATGATCGGGTCGGCGGTGGTGGTGCTGATCAGCTTCTTCGAGGACGGGAAAGAGCTCTTCGGCAAAGATTAGATTTCGAGCCGGAGGGCCGATGACGCCGACGTTCGTCTGGCGAACGAATCCACTCGGCGCCAAGCCATCCATGGCCTTGCTCACGGCCTCCTGGGGTCAGCATAAGCGCCTGAAATCATAGACTTGGTTCCGCTCTTGTGTTTTCCGAGCGTACGTGAAGTGCGCTTGGAGGAGCGGCATGAATTTAGGAATTTATATTTCTCATTGACACTGCATTCATTGAAAATTAGACTTGTCGCAGAGCGGTGGTTTCGCTCAAACGATTTTGACCACCGGCTGCGCCTCGCCGGACCCTTCGCGATGGCCTCTACCCGAACGACCGTAGCTCCCCCCAATGACCGCGTGCGGCTGATCGTCGCCTCTTCGGTGATGCTCACTTTCATCTCCTTCTGGCGCGCGGCGGCCATCGTCCTCAATGACCTGGGCTCCTCGGCTTTCTATGCGGGCGGCATCGCCGAACAGGCGGTGGGAGCAGCTGCACCGTGGTTCATCCTCGGCATCATGCTGTTCAGCTTCGCGGTGCGCGCGGTGTACGTCGAGAGCTGCTCGATGTTCACCCGCGGCGGTGTTTACCGCGTGGTGAAAGAGGCTCTGGGAGGAGGATTCGCCAAGCTCAGCGTTTCGGCGCTGATGTTCGATTACGTTCTTACCGGGCCGATCTCCGGTGTATCAGCCGGCCAGTACATCACCGGCCTGCTCAACGAGCTGTTGAATGTGGCCAACCAGGCGCACTGGCTGCCGCCGGCCATGATGAATGCGCACGGCCAACCTATTCAGTTCAACATGGACTACACCTCCGCTCTGCTGGGCGCGCTGGTGACGATCTACTACTGGTGGCAGAACATCAAGGGGATCGAGGAGTCGAGCGATAAGGCGCTGCGGGTCATGCAGATCACCACGGTGATGGTGGTGATTCTGTTCCTCTGGGGGACTTATACGGTGTGGCTGCGCGGTGCGTCTCTGCCTCCGTCGCCCATCCCGGCTCACCTCCATTTCAGCGATGATGCGCTTGGCTTCCTGCGTGGAAAAGGGCTGCCGATCTTCGGGTTCTTCGGCATCCTGATGGCATTCGGCCACTCCATTCTTGCCATGAGCGGCGAGGAGAGCCTGGCGCAGGTCAACCGCGAGATCGCGCATCCCAAACTCAAGAACCTGAAGCGGGCGGCGATCGTCATCGCCATCTATAGCCTGATCTTTACTGGCGGCGGCACGCTGCTTGCCTCGATGCTGATTCCCAACGGCCCGCGCATTCACGTTTACCAGGACAACCTGATCGCCGGCCTGGCGATGTATATGGCTGGGCCGCTGGCGTGGCGCATTGCCTTCCGCATCTTTGTGGTGGTCGTGGGATTCCTGATTCTTTCCGGCGCCATCAATACGTCGATCATCGGCTCGACCGGCGTGCTGATGCGGGTGGCCGAAGACGGTGTGCTGACGGACTGGTTCCGCAAGCCGCATACGAAGTTTGGCACCAGCTACCGAATCGTCAACCTTGTCTTCGTGCTGCAGATGTTCACCATCCTTGCGAGCCGGGGCAACATCATCATGCTCGGCGAGGCATACGCCTTCGGCGTGATCTGGTCGTTCACGTTCAATGGCTTGTCGATGCTGGTTCTGCGCTGGAAGTATCACGGCGAACGCGGGTGGAAGGTTCCGCCCAATATCAGGATCGGCAAGACTGAGATTCCGCTGGGCCTGATGTCGGTTTTCATGGTGCTGCTGGCGGTGGCCACCGTAAACCTGTTTACCAAGTCGGTGGCCACCATCAGCGGCGTGGTGTTTTCCGCGGCGTTCTTCATCGTGTTTACGGTCTCGGAGCGCGTAAACCTGCGCCGGCACGAGCAGACGGCGCGGCAGATGAAGGACCACTTCCAGCTTGAGCACCAAGAGACGATCAGCCGCGAGTCGACTGCCATCCGGCCCGGCGGCGTGATCGTGACCATGCGCGACGCCGCCAATCCGCTGGCCTTGAAGTGGACGCTGGGACGGACAAGCACGGTGGAGCGGGACGTGGTGGTGGTGAGCGTGCGGCTAATGGGCGTCGGCGGCCCGGAGTATCTGAGCGCCGAACAGCAAAGTTTCAGCGAGCACGAGCAAATGCTCTTCACCAAGGCGGTGTCGGTAGCGGAGAGCTTTGGCAAGAGAGTTTCTCTGCTGGTGGTGCCGGCGGGCGACGTGTTCGCTGCGCTGGCGCAGACCGCGAATTCGCTCGAGGTCGAGTCGGTGGTCGCCGGACAGTCCAGTTCGATGACCGCCGAAGACCAGGCGTTCCGCATGGGACAAGCCTGGGAGGCGCTGCCCGAGCCCAAGCGGCAATTCAACTTCTACGTCATCGGCGTTTCCGGCGAGACCAAGGTGTTCTACATCGGTCCGCACGCGCCCGCGCTTGGGCCCGAGGACGTGGAACTTGTCCACCGGCTGTGGCTGAACATGCGGCGCGATCCATTAGCGGCGGATCTGCATCACAGCGACATCATCACCTACGCCTTGACGCGGCTGGCCAGCCACTATGCGCGCGAGAAGCAGGAGATCCTGCGTGACCTGCGCAATTGCCGCGCCGCCGATTCCCGCGCCCCCATGCGGTTGGGCACCCAGGATTCGCACGGGCCGGACGAAATTGTGCAATCGCCCCGCGCGATTAAGCAGACGCGCGACCAGTGAGAAGAACGTGGTCAGTGATTGGTGGTTAGTGGTCAGTGTTCAGCGCTGGCGCTGAATGCGCGATGAGACAAATACTCTGCGCGGGGTTCAGTCGCTAGACCTGAGCCCGACACGTTCGCTAGACAAAAATTTCATCCCCAGGTTTCCAGTTGACGACCTTGACGCCGGGCGCGACGAGAGCCGCCAGCTCCGCCGGGGTGCCTTTGAGCGGCGGAAATGTTCCGAAGTGAATGGGCAGTACGGTCTCCGGAGCGAGGAGGCGGCAGGCGAGCGCGGCCTGCTGGGGTCCCATGGTGTAGTGGCCGCCGATGGGCAGCATGACGACACGAGGCTGGTAGAGCTCGCGAATGAGTTGCATGTCGCCGAAAACTGAAGTGTCGCCCGCGTGGTAGAGCACAGAGCCTCCGGTAATGGCGAGCACGAAGCCAGTGGCGACGCCCACGTAGTGCGTACCCTTGTCGTCAGTGGCGGCAGCGGAGTGCTTGGCTTCGACCATCGTGGCGGTGACGCCGTCCAGAGCGACCGAGCCACCGAGATTCATGCCTATCGTCTGGCTGACGCCCTGGCGCGCGATGTAGTCTGCCAGCTCATAGATTGCGACCACGGTGGAACCATGCTTTTTGGCGATGGGCGCCGCGTCGGAGATGTGGTCGCCATGGCCATGCGTGAGCAGGATGTAGTGAATCTTCGCCGGGAGCTCGAAGCTCTGCGGGTATTTGGGATTGTGCGCGATGAAGGGATCGATGAGGATGTTGGTTCCCTGGATGGTTTGAATCAGCACGGTGGCATGGCCAAGCCAGGTGATGCGCGTTGCCTGCGATTTGCTCATGGGGCCTCCTCGGCTTTCGCCTCTCAGCTCTTGGGTGTCTGCTTTTCGATTCTAGCTCCAAGTCTCCAGGTTTCGGGCTCAAGTGAATTAGACGCCAGACTGCGAAAACCTCCCCAGAATGCCCCCGCGGCTGGCTGATGACTTTGCCGATCCGCCTGCTGGCGGCGGGGCGGTGGCGGAGATGCGGCCCTGGCTGCCATTTGGACAGCGGCCGGTTACGACTTACGGCGGTTCTCCAATTACTGTGGAGTTCTCAGGGGCGTGCAAGGTGGCATTTTCTTGAGGAAAATGCCACTTAAGATTCCGGGCTCCGCTCTACACCAAATTGGAGATCCGCGATAGCCCAAATGCCCGCTGGTCACTTCACTTCTCGAAAGGCGGCTCGACCACCGTCTCGAAGTGCTCCGAGGCGGCGTCGAAACGCTGGAGGACGGCGCGCGCTTTGGGCGGGACGACGGCGGATTCGTAGGCTTCCCCGGCAAAGGTGCGCACCGAGTCCAGCGAATCAAACCACATGATGGTGACAAACTCGACTTCGTCCCCGACGGGTCGCCGGCCCAGCGAGATGCCGCGATAGCCTGGAATATTGCGGGCCGCGATGCCCTGAAAGATCTCCGTGAGCAGGAGTTGCTCGTAGGCCGGCGCGTTGGCCGGCGTCGTCCATCCATGCCAAATCCGAGTGATCATGCGATCAGACCCTCCGGTTGGGATTTCTACTGTAAGACCATCATAGTCCGGGGGTCAGGCGGCGGTACGAGCGGGCGTTAGCGGGTGATGATGACTTCGGAGACGCTGTCTTTGGCGAGGAACTGGCGGTGGCCCGACCAGGCGGAGAAGAGGCGCTCGATGCTGCGGTTGGTGAAGCAGCGCTGGATAGGAAACTGCTGGGTCAACTGCATCTGGACTTCGTCGCCGGGGGTGAGATGGAAGCGGCAGCGGACTGCCTCTTCGCCCTGCATCTTGGTGTGGAAGAAGGCCAGGACCTGGCCGCCGGGGTTCATGGAGGCGAAGAGGCGGGCGACGACCGGGGTGACCAGCGGCTCGGGCAGATAATCGAGCGCGGTCCACAGGAGCACCAGGTCAAAGGTGCGACCGGAGAAGTTAAGGGTCTGATTTAGGTAGCCTTCGACGTTCCAGACAGGGTTGCCATCGTCGTCGGAGCCGGTAATCCAGTTTTCCTCGAAAGCGTCGACTTCAAGGTCGGCGAGGAAGACGCTGTGACCGAGGCTGGTGAGGAAGTTGATGTTCGCGGGTGAGGTGTAGCCGGTGTCGATGATGCGGAGGTCGGGCTCGGTCTCGAGTCGCTTGCGCAGCAAGCCCCACGCGCCGGAGTGACGAGGGACGCGAGGGCCGGTGAGGCCCGGAAGCGATTGAGCGACCGTGCTCTGCTGTTTTCTGTCGAACCAACTGCGCAGCACCCTGAATCCCTCTCACGGCCGGGCGGATGGATGGGAGCTGCCCGGCGAAGGTTGATTGGCCAACATCCGACCTTAAGAGCTGCTGCCGGCCTGCGGGACGGTGGCGCCATCGGAGGGCCGGGAGACGGCCTGCGTCAGGTCCACCTTGCCGTGGAAGACGGCATTGTCTTCGATGGCCAGGCGAAGGGCGCGGATATCGCCCTCGAGATTGCAACCAGCGCGCAGTTCCACGCGGCCGCTGGCAATGATGTTGCCCTGGACACGGCCCTGAATGAGCACATCCCGGGCGGTGAGGTCGGCGGCAATATTGGCGTTGGGGCCGATGGTGAGCCGGTTCTCCGCCAGGTTGACGGTGCCTTCTACCCGCCCATCCAGAATCAAGTCCTCACTGCCTTTGACTTCGCCACAAATGACGATGGTTTTGCCGATGCGCGCGGGTGAATTTTCTTGAGCCATGGTCACGATCCTTGTCCAATTCCTTAAGGTCCCTGCCCGCACTATATCAACCCGGCCAGCAGGCTTCAATTCGCGCGTGTAAATAGCTGCAACATGAGTAACGCGGCGACGCGACGGCGGCACTGGTAGGCTGGCCGCATAGGACGGCGGCATGGCCGGCGGGCGCTCCAGCTAAAATCAACATGTGCAGCGGCTCTTTTCCCTCCTCCTCGTGCTCGCCTGGGCGGCTCATTTGCAAGGACAGCCCGTTTCCGCCGCCGGGAACCTGCGGCCACCCGTGCAGGGGCAGGCCATGGTGGATCGCGCGCTCGCAAATGAATATAACGCGGCGCAGGATGCGAGCCACCCCATGCGCTATGAGTTGGTGAAGACCAGCCCGCGGCTGACCACCACCAAGAAGATTTGCGAGACCAAGGACGGGGACGTAGCTCGGCTGACGGAGCTGAACGGCAAGCCGTTGAACCCTGCCGACGAGCAGAAGGAGGAAGCTCGGCTGAACGGGCTGCTGAGCGACCCTGGGAAACAGCGGCGTCGGAAGCAAGCCGAGAGCGAGGACACGGGACGCGTGCTGAAGGTGCTGCGAGCGCTGCCGACCGCGTTTTTGTACCAGGACGCTGGCGCGGGCGCCGGCCCGACAGGGAAGGTGGAGAGGTTCACCTTCAAACCGAACGCGGGGTTTTCTCCGCCGGACCTGGAGACGCAGGTTTTGACCCAGATGGTGGGAGAGATCTGGATCGATCCCGTGCATTTGCGCGTAGTGAGGCTGGAGGGCCGCCTGCAACAGGACGTGGACTTTGGCTGGGGGATTCTGGGGCGGCTGAACAAGGGCGGGTGGATCGTGATCGAACAAGAGGACGTGGGCGAAGGCCAGTGGCGGACTGCCCATTTTCAGATGGCGATGAGTGGCCGGGTGGTGTGGAAGACGCGCGTGTTCGACACCACAGAGGATGAGACGGGGTACGAGGCAGTGCCGGTTGGGCTGGGGTACCAGAAGGCGATCGAAATGCTGCGCGCGGATCCGTGAGATTTGAGGGCAGGACAGGCGGGATAGCCTGTGAGAAAAAAGCGGCGCCACCCGATAGGATGCGCCGCTTTTTCTGTGGTGCGATTCGAAAGCTTACTTCACCTTGAGAATGATCATGGCGAAGGTAAACAGGGTGAGCGACTCGATGAACGCCAGGCCGATGATCATGAAGGTCATCAGGGCCGGACGGGTTCCCGGATTGCGCGCCAGAGCTTCAGTGGTTGAGCCGACTGCTCTTCCCTGACCGAGGCCGCAGAGGCCGGCGGCGAGGCCCATGCCGAGGCCGACGCCGATGGGTACCATGTCGATGGTGGCCGAGCCACCATCCGCGAAGGCCGGAACGGTAAAGCACAGAACCGCCAGGGCCAAAAACAGGTATTGAAGTTTCCGCATAGTTCTCCTGCTCCCTAAGATTGACCGCCAGTGGGTGGTTGAGGCTCACCGTGCTGGCCCCCTCACGCTTGCGGCCGTCCGTTTACCCGGAGCGGAAGCGGCTCCGGCGGAAACTTTTCAGTGGCCGGCTGTCAGCGATCGGAACTCGCATGCGCCACAGGAATCGAATTCGGCTCTTGCAGGGAAAAACTGATCACTGACCACTGTTCACTGTCCTTAGTGCTCTTGCGAAACCGCCATGCCCAGATAGATCATGGCGAGCAACATGAAAACGTAAGCCTGAATGACCGCGACGAGGGCGTGCAGGCCGAGGAACGCGGTGGGCGCAATCGCCGGGATCATGGAAAAACAAATCAACGTAAGCAGGTCGCTGGCCAACATGTTGGCGTAGAGACGAACCGTGAGCGACAACATGCGCGCAAGATGCGAGATGATTTCGACGGGAAAGAGAAGCCAAGCCATCCACCAGACAGGCCCTGCAAAGTGCTTCAAATAGCCGACCGGTCCCTGCGCGCGAACGCCATGGTAGTTGTAATAGAGAAACGTAAGGACGGCGATTCCCAAAGGCACTTCCGGCTCGCTGGTGGGAGTCGTCATTCCGGGAAATCCGACAAACAAGCCCATCAGGTTGTTGAGCAGAATAAACAGAAGCACGCAGGTGACAAAGGCCTGGAAGCGCTCGTAACCGTGGCCGATAACCTGTTCCGCCTGGCTGCCGACAAACTCGTGGATCATCTCGGCAAGCTGCTGCACGGGGTTGGGATTCTCGACGGAGAGCGTGAGGCGCACAACCAGGAAGAAGACAATGAGGCCGAAGACGACAAGGAACTCGAGCGAGAAAGTATTGCCGATGGGCGCGGTGCTGGACGGATGCAGGCCCAGGCGCTGCATGACGGCAGGCACCATGGGTCCGAAGAGATTGTTCAGCAGGCGCGTGATAGCGAGGCTCTCCGGCATCGGAGATGCATCTTTCCGTTTCCATCGGAACGGGCACTGGCCGGATCGCTTCGGCGGTCAGTCCCTGAGGAGGCGCAGCACTTCCCAAACCAGTGACAAGACCGCGAGGGCCAAGCCAAAAAGAAGGGGCACCACAGAACCCTGGAAACATTTCAGGCTAACATAAATGACCGCAGCAAAGACGCAGAGGCGGAGCAGAAATAAGACGACCGCGAGGCCGGCGCCGCGCGGGGCCTGTTGTTTGTCCATTTTGGCACTGATCAGGCGGGCGAGGCGACGCCATTCATAGATGCTGGCTGCCGAGACCGCGGTACCCGCGGCCATCATGCCTGCGTTGCGCCAGCCGGAGGCTTTCCAGAGGACAAGCGAGGCTAGCGCACCGATGATCAAGGTGATGCGGATGGCCCGAATCAGCAGGGCCTGCAGACCCGCATCGGTGAGGTCAGCAAAGGAGTGGCTCTCATCGTTCACAATTGGGCTCATGATGGGCGGCCGGAACTTCCGTTATCGGTCCCGTCTCCGCTCTCGCCTTCCCTTTTTGAACCTGCACCGGATAGAACGGCCATTTCAATTGCGCCGACGAGGCCGGCGATGATGCCGAGGACGATGCCGGCCATGGCAATCCAGGTCTGGTGCAGCCAGCGGTCAAGACCGACGCCAATGATCCAGCCAATGAAGGCCGCGCAAGGCATGACGAGGACGATCTGGATCATTTTTTCGGCCTGAATCCATGCGCCGATGAGGCCGGAGCCGCTGAATAACCCGCTGCCGGATTGGTCAGGCGGGCTCGCGCCCAGGGTATTGCCGCGCTGCTTCGGCTCCGGGATGGGGCGATGGTAGGGCACTCGATGCTCTTCCAAAAGGATACAGTGCCGCAAGGGCAAGGCCCGCAGCGCCAACTCGCGAACGGTATACTTCCCTTTTAAGCACCCGTTCTTTGCGATGGAAGGAAGAACCGTGTTCGACTCGGAGTTTGAAGAGAATCTTTTTGCGCTGCGCAAAGAAAAGCTGAAAGAGATCGAGAAGCTGGGGCAGGCGGCGTATCCCAATCGGTTTCCGGCGCGGCGGGACGAATTTGCGACGCCGCTGGCCGAAGTGCGCGCGAAGTGGGACAAGGCAACGGGCGAGGAGCTCGAAGCCAAGCGCGAATCGGTGGCCGTTGCGGGGCGGATCATGGCCATTCGCCAGCAGGGGAAGGCCGGATTTGCGACGCTGCAGCAGGAAGGCGCGCGGCTCCAGATTTACGTGCGGCTCGACGCGGTGGGCGAGCAGGGATTCGCGCTCTACAAACTGCTCGACCTGGGCGACCACATCGGCGTGACGGGATACCTGTTCCGGACGCGGACCGGCGAGCTGACGGTTCACGTGGAGACGCTGACGTTTCTCGCCAAGGCGATGCTCACGCTGCCGGAGAAGTATCACGGGCTGGCCGACGTGGAACTGCGCTACCGTCAGCGGTACGTGGACCTGTTTGCGAACCTCGACGCCCGCGAAGTGTTCGTGAAGCGGGCGAAGGTGCTGAAGGCGCTGCGCACGTTCTTCGACAGCCGTGGCTATCTTGAAGTGGAGACGCCGATGATGCAGCCCATCGCGGGCGGGGCTGCGGCGCGGCCGTTCAAAACGCACCACAACGCGCTCGACATGGATTTGTTTTTGCGGATTGCGCCGGAGCTTTATCTGAAGCGGCTGGTGGTGGGCGGCATCGACCGCGTTTACGAGATCAACCGCAACTTCCGCAACGAGGGAGTGAGCACACAGCACAATCCCGAGTTCACAATGCTGGAGTTCTACCAGGCGTATGCGAATTACCACGACCTGATGGATTTGACGGAGGAGCTGATCGCGTTTGTCGCGCGGGAGGTGAACGGGACGACGGCCCTTCCGTCCGGAGGAAAAGACGAAAATGGCAGGCCAATTCCGAGGCTTGATCCGCAGGGAAATCCGATCGACTTCACAAAGTGGCAGCGGCTGACGATGCGGGAGGCGATTCTAAAATTTTGGAACACTGCGATGGGAGCAGCACCAACGCTAAACGAAATGTCGAGCGTGGATAGGTTGGTTGCTTGGCTCCGCGAGGCTGGGAATGTTCCTTTCGAACCCGAAACACCTCCGGGGCAACAGTACAGAAACCCGTTCTTATATCAGTACGGAGTACTTAGCCATATTTATGAGCGACTAAGGGGGGGGAAGATTTCATTCGGGAGGGCCATTGCTGAACTGTTTGAAACTTTCGCTGAGCCCGGCTTGATCCAGCCCACCATCATCTACGAGTTTCCGACGGCGGTTTCGCCGCTTTCGAAGCAGAAGCCGGACGAGCCGGATTGGGTGGAGCGTTTCGAGGTCTACATCGGCGGATTTGAAATCGGCAATGCGTTCAGCGAGCTGAACGATCCGGTGGAGCAGCACAAGCGCTTTGAGCAGCAGATCGCGGAGCGCGCGCGGGGCGACGAGGAAGCGCACCAGATGGACGAGGACTACGTGCGGGCGCTGGCTTATGGCCTGCCTCCGACGGGCGGCGAGGGGATCGGCATCGACCGGCTGGTGATGCTGCTGACGGGATCGAAGTCGATTCGGGACGTGATTCTCTTTCCGCTGATGCGGAAGACAGGGAACCAGGGACCAAGGGACCAAGGGACCGAAGAACCTGTTGGTTGAGGTTCGTGCTTTCCCACCTTAGCGACAAAAACGTCGCGAGGGTGGGGCACCCATGTTCGTGGACGGATCGGGCGAAAGACAACCGCAGATCCTTCGACTCCCTTCCGCTTCGCGTCCGGTCGCTCAGGATGACAGCGCTCTTTAGCGGAGCAGGTGGTTGCAAGACTAGCGCCACGAAGTCCGCTAACATCGCCAGCTCCGCTGAGATGATCAGGAGCTATAAGCTAGAAGCCAGGAGCTGTTTTTTGAATATTCTTTTTGTCGGCGACATTTTCGGCAGCGCGGGACGCAGGATTGTGCGCGAACACATTGGCCATGTGCGCGAGGCGCACCAGGTCGACCTGACGATCGTAAATGTGGAAAACGCCGCGGGAGGTTTCGGCGTAACGCCGGGGCTGGCCGAGGAGATCTTCGAGCTGGGTGCGGACGTGCTGACCACCGGCAACCACGTGTGGGATAAGAAAGAGCTGATCGACTATCTGAACTCCGCCGCGCCTTACACGCACGATCGCGCGCGGCGGGTGCTGCGGCCGGCGAACTTTCCGCCCGGCGTGCCGGGCTACGGGATCTACGAGGGAAAGACCACCGCAGGCGTGGACTACGCCGTGCTGCAACTGCAAGGGCGCGTGTTCATGACGGCGATTGACGATCCGTTCCGCGTCGCCGATGGGCTGCTGGCCGGCGTGCGGGCCAAAGTGATCGTGGTGGATTTCCACGCCGAGGCCACGAGCGAGAAGGCGGCGATGGGGTGGTACCTCGACGGGCGCGTGACGGCGGTTCTGGGCACGCACACACATGTGCCGACGGCCGACGAGCGCATTCTGCCGCATGGAACGGCCTATCAGACCGATGTGGGCATGAGCGGGCCCTACGACAGCATCATTGGCGTGGAAAAAGAACTGGTTCTGCACAAATTCTTGTCGGCCATGCCGGGAAAGTTCGAGGCGGCGAAGGGAAATCCGAAGATGTGTGCGGCGCTGGTGACGAGCGATCCCGCGACGGGGCGGGCGTCGGCGATCCAGAGGGTCATGCTGGGAGAGTGAGCCTGTCGCAGGGGCTGAAGCTTTGAGCCGGTGGTTTGTGGTTGATATACGGCCTGAAGCCCGCACACTTCAAACCGCAACAACAGAAAGGGCAGGCCGCCGAAGCGGACTGCCCTTGTTTATCCCAGAAGCATTTTGTTGCGAGGCCTGCGATCGCCGATGCGGGACCGGCGAAGCAGGCCAGCAATTATTGCGCGTGGTGCGCGGGTGAAGGCTTCGTGTGATGGACCGGCGCTGCCTTCTTCTCCTGCTGGATGAATCCGTCGGCCAAGACGATTTGCGCCGACGCGGCAGTGGTTCCCGCCGCCTTGGTGTGCGTATACGTGTCGTAGGTGCCATCGAGCTCAGTGGCCGGCTGGAATCCGAGGGCAGTGCCGGATGCCGGAGCATCCTTGCAGGAGAGCGGGTCCTTGAGGTTGACGGTGAAGTCGGCTGTGTGCGCGTCCTTGGCGTCCTGCGTGACAGCCACATTGACGGTCGTGATCGAAGGATCGATCAAGATCTTGCGGATGTGCGCGGGCGTGTCGGTGAGGACGTCTCCCATGGCGTCGGTATCGGCCTTGACGCCGTTGGCCAGGATGTAGCCCTGCGCGTCCTTGACCTTGAGCTCAGTGGGCGGCGGCGGAACAGCGCTGCAATCGACGGGATTCGTGAGCTTGACGACGAAATCCTTAGGCTTGACCGAGGCGGTGGTGGTGACGGTGATCTTCAAGACCGTTGCAGGATCGGTAATGATAATGCCGGGCACCGGAGTGGCCTGGCCCTTGAGGAGAGCCCAGAGACCCGTGGCATCCGCGTCAGAGCCGTTGGCGAGAATGTACTCCTTGTCTTCGAGGCCCAACGATTTGGGATCGCCGCTGGTATAGGCGTGATGGGCCAATTCCGCGGGAGTTGGAGCGGGCGTGGGGGAGAAGCTGGCAGGCGGGAAGAGCGTTGCCTGGGCCTGAGCCTCGATAGCTGCGATCTGCTGCTTGATGGCGGCGTCGCCGTCGAGGGTGCCGTGATAGCGCTTGTACCAGTAGTCGAGCTGCGGCTCGATCTGGGCCTTGTAGGCGGCAGGAGCGAAGTCCAGTGCGCGGGCAAAGAACCAGATGGCCTTGACTTCATCCTTGTCGGGACCCGGCTTGGCGTAGGCCTGGGCAAGTTGCAGCGTATCGGCAAGGCAGGGACCCGGCTGGGTACACGCAGCGGGCGAATAGAGCATCAATTCGGCGGTGTATTCCTTGATGGCGCCGGCGAAATCCTTCTTCGAGACGGCATCGTCAAAGGCGATGGCGGAGTGGAATGCGGGGTAGGCGGCCGAGGTTAATTTGTTCCAGTCGTCGGCGGACATGGCAGCCGGCTTGGGGACGGTGAGGCCCTTCTGCGCCAGGACCGCGGCATCGTCACAGGTTTGCGGGTCGGTGGTGACGCCCGAGGCATCGAGGGAGGAGCTACACTGCTGCTTCTTCAAATAGACAGAGGCGAAGATGGCCTTCATGTTGTTGGGATCGGCCTGAAGCAGGCGGGTGGCGGCATCGATTGCCTTGGCGGGCTGGTTCAACTGGTTATAGCAATCGATCAGCTGATCAAGAACAGCCTTCTTGACAACGCTCTGTGGATAAGCCTGGAGGAATCCTTCGAGCGCGGCGGCCCTTTGGCCGGGGTCGGTCTGCGTGATCGCGTTCTGATACGCGTTGAACTCGGCGGGATCCTGAATGGTGATCTGGCCGGAGTCCTGAGCTCGCAGTGCTGGCGTGGAAACAAGGCTTAGGCCTGCCAATGCCATCGCAGATGCAAAGACTAACTTCTTCATGCAATGCTCCTGGGAAATGCCGAAATGGAGATCAAAATTCACTCATTCGCCAGCAAATTGGCAACAACCCTGGGTGGCGGTTGAGCGCTGGGGCAACGGTTATAAAGATACCACGGCCACCAAGCAGCGTAGGAGGATTATAAGAAGCCAACACGCCGCTGACAAGCAAATCGCGATGGGGAACGCGGGACGCGCCGCACGCAGGTAACAGGGCGGCCGGAGGCTTGGCGCGCGTCTGCCGGGATGCGATATTCCGGGGGTAGACAGACGGCCTATTGCAGCAGGCGCACTAGCTCGGCCTGTTCGGCCAGGAAGGCGTCGTGACCGTGGGCGCTGGTCATCTCGCGGTAGTCGGCCTGGGCGCCGGCGGCAAGGATGGATTCAGCAAAGCGGCGCACATCTTCTGCGGGAAAGAGCCAGTCGGAGCTGATGCCGATGAAGCTGAGGCGAGCCTTGATGCGGCCGAAGGCCTCCTCGGGCGAGGCGTAACCGCGCAGGGGATCCCAGGTGTCCATGGCGCGCAGGATGGCGAGATAGGCGTTGGCGTCGAAGCGCTCGATGAATCGGCCGCCCTGGAGATCGAGGTAGCCGGCGATGTCGAATCGCTCGCCGATGAGGCCGCTGCCGTGGCCGTTAGCCGCCCAGGGATCTTCGCCCGTGCGGTTGGGATTGCGGCCGAAGCGCTCGTCGAAGAGAGGTGCGGATTTGTAGCTGATCATGGCGATCTTGCGGGCCAGCGCCAGCCCGCTGCGGGGTGGGCGCTGCGGCAGATAGCGGCCGCCGGCCCACTCGGGATCGTGCTGGATGGCCTGGCGCTGGAGGTGGTTGAGGGCCAGCCCCATGGCGGAGAGCGGCGTGACGCCGATGATGAGCGCGCGCTGGATGCGATCGGGCTGGAGGATGGTCCAGTCGAGCGCCTGCATACCGCCAATGGATCCGCCGAGGACGAGGCGGAGACGTCGGATGCCGAGCGAATCGAGCAGGCGCGCCTGCGCGCGGATGTTGTCGCGAACGCCGACCAGGGGAAAGTCCGGCCCGTAGATTTCGCCCGTTTCTGGATTGACGGAACCAGGCCCCGTGGAGCCGTAACAGGAGCCCAACATGTTGATGCAGATGACGAAGTCGTGCTCCAGCGAGAGGACCGCGCCAGGAGCAAAGATTTCGGGCCACCAGGAGCCGACGAGAGCCGAGCCCGACAGTGCGTGGCAAACAAGAACGGCATTGTCTCGCGCCGCATTCAGCCGGCCGTAGACGGCGTAATGCAGCGTGGGACAGATGAGGGAGCGGCCGCACTCGAGCGGCAGGGAGCCGTCCAGTACGAAGTCGCCTTCGTAGGTGGGCTCCACGGTCTTTGATAGCGGCGGCGAGGCGCCGCTGCGGCTGTAAGTGTCGGTCATATTTCGCTTCTAGCTCCGTCGTGCAGCGCGTGAGTGAGCGATCCGAACCATTTTCGCTCATCGCACTGCGATGCCGCCTCTCGCGACCAGAAAGGTGGAAGCGAAAGGCCGGGTGGTGCCTTTCCTATTTTGCCGCAACGGCGCGGGTTGAGCCGGCAAAGGTGTGGCCATTGGCGACCTCGATTGCCTGATCGAGGTCGGCGAGGATGTCGCGAATGCCTTCAATGCCGACGGAAAGCCGCACCAACTCCGGCGTGACACCCGTGGTTGCCTGCTCCTCAACCGAAAGTTGCTGATGCGTGGTGGAGGCGGGGTGAATCACGAGCGACTTGGCGTCGCCGATGTTGGCCAGTAGCGAGAACAATTCGAGCGTGTTGATGAGCTTCTTTCCCGCATCGTAGCCGCCCTTGATGCCGAAGGTGACGAGCGCCCCGGCGCCGGTGGGCAAGTACTTTTTCGTCCGCGCGTAGTAGGGGCTGGACGGGAGGCCGGGATAGTTGACCCACTCGACGCCGGGATGCTCAGCGAGGTGCTTTGCCACGGCAAGAGCGTTCTGCGAGTGACGCTCCATGCGGAGGTGAAGCGTCTCGATCCCTTGCAGCAGCAGGAAAGCGTTGAAGGGCGAGAGCGCCGCGCCGGTGTCGCGCAGGCCCTGCACACGCGCCTTGAGGATGAACGCGAGGGGGCCGAAGGCCTCAGTGTAGCGGAGGCCGTGATAGGAGGGATCAGGCTCGGTGAATTCTTTGAAACGGCCCGAGGCGGCCCAGTCGAACTTGCCCGCGTCGACAATCACGCCGCCGATGGCCGTGCCGTGGCCGCCGAGGAATTTGGTGGCCGAGTTGACGACGATGTCGGCGCCCCATTCGATGGGCCGTACGAGGGCCGGCGAGGCCGAGGTGTTGTCGATGACCAGCGGCAGCTTGTGCTCGTGGGCGATGGCGGCGAGAGTCTCGATGTCAGCGATGTCGAGCTTGGGATTGCCGAGGGTCTCGGTGTAGACGGCGCGGGTTTTGTCATTGATGAGGGCGCGCAGGCCGGCGAAATCGTCGGCGTCGACAAACTTGACCTTGATGCCCAGGCGCGGCAGCGTGTAGTGGAAGAGATTGTAGGTGCCGCCGTAGAGCGAGGTGGTAGAGACAATTTCGTCGCCGGCGGCAGCGAGTGTGGTGATGGTGAGCGTTTCAGCCGCCTGGCCAGAGGCCGTGGCGAGAGCTGCAGCACCGCCTTCAAGAGCGGCTACGCGCTTCTCAAAGACGTCGGTGGTGGGATTCATGATGCGGGTGTAAATGTTGCCAAACTCCTGGAGCGCGAAGAGACGGCCGGCGTGGTCCGCGTCCTGGAAGAGGTAGGAGGTGGTCTGGTAGATGGGCACGGCGCGCGCGCCGGTTGTGGGGTCGGGCGACTGGCCGGCATGCACGGCCTGCGTGGCAAGCTGCTGCTGTTTTGGATCCGACATGATGATCTCCTTCAAGTTCGTGTGGTCACTGTTTTGAGGACTGCGGGGACAGGTGGCGGGTCGAACCACAATGAAAACGGCCCGCATCCGTTTTCAGGACCCGGGCCGCTTGACTTCAAGATCGGTTGCGCTTAGCGCATTCGCTGCTCAAGAGCCGCACGGACGGGTCCCCAGGCCATACACATGCACATGGCCATGACTGCAATTCCGTGTTCCCGTGAGACCGGCATGAAGGCAGTATCAGGGGGCGAAGGCGCAGGTGTCAAGCAAAGATCGAGCCCAATACGTTCGGGCTTTGACGCTGAAGCGCTATCGGGTCTCCGCCCCAATTCCTATTCATCCGGCTTCCAGACATAGGCGCCGGGTTGCGGCAGGCCGATGTGGGCAAGCACGCGACAGACGAATTGGCGGGCCATCTCCTCGGAGCCGGCGGGGCGGTCGTAGAAGGCCGGAATGCACGGGAAGATGGTTGCGCCGGCATCGGCGGCCAGTGTCATGTTGCGCAGGTGAATGCGGTTGAAGGGCGTTTCGCGCACGCAAAGGATGAGCGGGCGACGTTCCTTGAGCGTGACGTCGGCGGCGCGGGCGATGAGGGAGTTGGCGAGACCGAGGGCGATCGAGGCAAGCGTGCCCATGGAACAGGGCAGAATAATCATTCCATCCGACGGATGGCTGCCGCTGGCGATGGAAGTGCCGATGTCGGAGTCGGAAAGCTGGATGGTTTTGGCGGGCGTGGCGCCGAGGAGCTTCTTAAGCAGATTGGTGCGTCCGGAGACGCCGAGTTCTTCGGCGAGGACGCGGAGGGAGTTTTCCGATGCGACAAAGTGGACTCGGGCGACGCGCTTGTCGGCTTCGAGGGCGCGGAGTGCCTCGCGGGCGAGGATTGCGCCGGAGGCGCCGGTGATGGCGAGGGTGAGATGTACGCCTTCCATGTCAGCTTCCGAGCACGCGCTTGAAGATCGCGTCGACATTGCCAAGCTGGCGCGAGTAGTCAAAGGTGCGGGCAAGCTTCTTAGGGCTGAGCAGTTTTGCAATTTTGGGGTCGCGAGAGACTTCGTCGCGGAAGCTCAGGTCGTCTTTCCAGGCGCGCATGGCGTGCGACTGCACCACCCGGTACGCGTCCTCGCGCAACATGCCGGCCTCGGCGAGATCGAGAAGCAACTGGCCCGAGAAGATGAGGCCTCCGGTGGATTCGAGATTCTTCTTCATCCGCGCCGGGTAGACGAGTAGCCGGTCAATGAGGTCGGTGGTTTTGGCCAGCAGATAGTCGACCAGGATCGTGGAGTCAGGGAAGATGACGCGCTCGACCGAAGAATGGGAGATGTCGCGCTCGTGCCAGAGCGGGATGTTTTCCATGGCGGCCTGGGCGTTGCCGCGGAGAACGCGCGCGAGACCGCTGATTTGCTCCGAAGTAATCGGGTTCTTCTTGTGCGGCATGGCCGAGGAGCCCTTTTGCTTTTCGCTGAAGTACTCCTGCGCCTCGCGGACCTCGGTGCGTTGCAGTTGGCGGATTTCGACAGCGATTTTGTCGAGGGTGCTGCCAATGATGGCGAGAGTGGCGATGTAGGCGGCGTGGCGGTCGCGCTGGATGACCTGGGTAGCGACGGGTGCGGGCTTGAGACCGAGCCGCGCGCAAATGCGCTCCTCGTGTTCGGGCTTGAGATGGCCGAAGGTTCCGACTGCGCCGGAGAACTTGCCGACTCGCATGTCCTCGGCTGCGGCGGCGAAGCGGGCGGCATTGCGCTCCATTTCGGCGTACCAGTTGAGCAGCTTGAGGCCGAAGGTAGTGGGCTCGGCGTGGACGCCGTGGGTGCGGCCGATGGTCGGCGTGTGCTTGAATTCGATGGCGCGGCGCTTGAGCACGGCGAGCAGAGCGGCGATGCCATCGCGGAGCATCGTGGATGCTTCTTTGATCTGGAGGGCCTGGGCGGTATCGACAATGTCGTTCGAGGTGAGGCCGTAGTGCAGCCAGCGTGATTCGGCGTCGAGGCCCTGGGCTTTAAGCGACTCTGCGACCGCGGTTGTGAAGGCGATGACGTCGTGCTTGACTTCGGCCTCAATTTCGGCGACACGGGCGGCGGAGACGGTGGCTTTGGTGGCAATGGCCTTGGCGGCGGCGGCGGGAATGACGCCGTCCTCGGCAAGGACTGCGCTCGCCGCCGCTTCCACCTGGAGCCAGCAGCGGTATTTGTTCTCGTCCGTCCAAATGGCGCCCATGGCGGGGCGCGTATAGCGGTCGATCAATAGGTACTCCCTGAACTTAGGTCTCCGTCTACGTATTCTCCTCTTTACGGGATACGACTGGCAATTGGCACTTTGCTTGGCCGAAATGTTCCGGCATTATTTCAAGCAGTCCCTGGCAAGAGCATATTCGGCTTGAATCAACGCGCGGGCCGGTTCTATCAGGGCATTCCAGTTCATCTCAACCTTGCCACGCAACCATTCCCTACCTTCGGAAAAACTCAACTTACGAACCACAAAGGCAAAGAAGAACCAATAGGGCAGCTCTGCGATCAGCGCCATTGCGTCGGCATTCGAAAGACAAACATCTTCCAGCGATCCTTCGCCGATTTGCAGGGGCGTGGAGTGGGTTAAGATACACTGCTTCACCCTCTCTGTCGAGTCCGCGGGGTAATCCCATCCGACGAGCAGCGCGCCTGCGAGCTCAGCGCTCAGGCGGTGATGCACCGGGATCGACTGAAGGTCCTGCACAGCCGAAAGATCGTGCAGGTAGGCGGCAATTTCAACAATCTCGCAATCGGCGCCGAGCAGGCCGGCCATCCGTAATCCATAATCGGCCACCGGAAGAATGTGCTGGTCAAAAAAGGCCGGGGAGAGACGATTGTTCTCCCTCTTGCATTGCTCGTAAACATAGTTCCTTATCTGATTCACAATCACGAGGGTGCCTCCACAAGAGAACCCTGCAATTGCCGCTCGATCTTTTCCCCCTGCCGACGCCTTCGCTGGCAAACTCACGCGCCAGCGATCCGCAGACGGCGACGCAGTTCGTCGATGAGCAGGCCGCGGCCAGGCTTGTAAGGCTGGAACCACTCGCCGTCGATGACCAACTGCGGGACGGCGCGCTTTCCGACGTGCTCGATGACCTCAGCCGAGGCGGCAGGGTTCGTGTCGACATTGACCTCGGTGTAGGCGACGCCGTGCTGGTCGAGGAACTGCTTGGCGGCGCGGCAATCGCGGCACCAGGCAGTGGTGTAAACCTGCACGTTCATAAGCAAATTCTACTCAAATTGCGATGCTACGATCTGTGATGATGACCACCGGAGTGGGCGATGACCGCAGAAGAGATTAAGGCGCTGCTGAAGCTGGAGCCGCACCCGGTGGAGGGCGGATGGTTTCGCCGGACGTACACCTCAGCGGGTAGCGTGGAGCTGCCGCGCGGGCGGCGGGCGCAGGGCACGGCGATCTACTACCTGCTCGAGGCGGGAACATTTTCGGAGATGCACGTTCTGGCTTCGGATGAGATTTTTCACTTTTATCTTGGCGATCCGGTGGAGATGCTGCAGTTATATCCAGATGGGCGCTCCTCTGTTTTTACTCTTGGCCCGGATTTGTCGGCGGGTCAGCATGTGCAGCTGGTGGTTCCGGCGGGGGTGTGGCAGGGGGCGCGGCTGGTTGACGGCGGCAATGTGGCGCTGCTGGGCTGCACTGTGACGCCGGGGTTCGATTTTGCGGATTACCGCGGCGGGAGTTACGCGGAGCTGGCGGCAAAGTGGCCTGCAGAGGCGGAGCGGATCAGGAAGCTGACGAGAAGCTAATGACAGGACTGAGAATCATTCCTCGGGCGGGACGCCGGCGGCGGCAAGCTCTGCGGCGGAGAGTTCGCGTCCATGGAGCAAATCGTCCGTAAGGTAATCACTGGGGATCCACACTTTTGAGCGCGGATCCCAGGTTTCCCGGATGCACTTGTCACCGTCGACACGCACCCGCTCAATGACGCCAGGGTCAGTGAAGGAAGGCGGAACTAACAGTTTTGGCGGCATTGTCCGATCTCCAGGTTTCGCAAATATCCAACTGCGGTAGTTGTCGGTCCGGGCCGCGTGTGCTTCATTACAGACGAAGGCAGACAGGTCAGTTAATTTTCCGTCGCGCAGCTGCCTTAGCTGCCTCGTTGAACGCCTTCAGGCGGGGGTTATCTTCCGCCTCTAGAGTGACTCTGATATCCTCGGGGCCAACCGGTCCTATTTGGCGTGCGAACTCTTCGGCGGATCGATCGAACTCTGCCTCTGACTTCGTTCTCTCTCTTTCCCTGCTACGGTCGACTTCCAACTGCGCCGAGCGCATTCGGTCCATGACCTGCTCGACTATTTCTGGCGCGCAGACCCCGTCGGAGCCCTCCGAGCGCGCGTAAGCCGGGAACTTCCCCACGCTCCTGATCGCTTCGTTTGCCTCGTCGAGCCTGCCAGTCAGAGTCAGCAATTCAGCAATATCCAAAAGAACCATCGGATTCAGGCCGCAAATCCAAGCCTTCAAATAGGCCGAAATATTCACCCGCCAATTCGCTGGAACTTTTCCAACGATTTTCCACCCAGAATCCCCTAGCTGCCTCAGTCCCTGTTCGTATACCAGTCGTTCCAACTCTTTGGCGCGATCCGGATGGACAGCCAGTGCTTCGCCGCCCATTTCCTCCGCAACTTGGCGAGATGTATGTTGAAATTGGTGCATCGACCAGCCGATTGCTTCAGCCTCTCTTTCCGTGTATCCAGGAGGCCCGTTCTCCCAGTCAACTAGGGGCAGCTTCTCAACAAGGAGACGAGTCAGCTGATCGCCAGCGGCGATATACGATCCAGACGCCGACTTCTGCCGACGGAAGAGACGTCCGAGGAATGCCATTTCTCACACCTCCTTGGCTTCAGGAGAAACATGGGTTGAAGTTTAGCACTTGCTTACCGCCGATCGCGGAAGAAATTGCGCAGAAGTTCGGCGGACTCCTCTGTGCCAATTCCCTGCTCCACCTGCATCTGGTGGTTGAGCTGGGGGTGGTTGAGGACGGAGAGGACCGAGCCGCACGCTCCTGCTTTGGGATCGGGCGCGCCAAAGACAAGCCGGTCGATGCGCGCGTGAATCATGGCTCCAGCACACATGGCGCACGGTTCGAGCGTGACGTAAAGCATGCAGCCAGAAAGGCGATAGTTGGCGAGGGCCACGGCGGCTGCGCGGAGGGCGACTATTTCGGCATGGGCGGTGGGGTCGACATCGCGCAGGATGCGGTTCTGGCCGCGGGCGATGATTGCGCCTTCGTGGACGACGATTGCGCCGATGGGAACCTCACCGGCATCGGCGGCGAGACGGGCTTCGGCCAGCGCGGCCTGCATGGCTTGGCGATCGTCGATCATGGTCACAATGCTAAAGCCGCGGGTTGCTGCTGCGTCATGCAGTGGAGCGCGCCGAGGCCCCAGATCAGATCAACACAGTGGACGCCGATGACCTCGCGGCCGGGGAAGAGTTCGGCGAGCGTGTTGAGCGCGACGCGGTCGTTGGGATCGTGGAAGGTGGGCACGAGAACGAGGCCGTTGGCGATGTAGAAGTTGGCGTAGCTAGCCGGCAGACGCTGGCCGCGGAAGACGACGGGGCGCGGCATGGGCAGCTCGACGACCGTGAACTGCTTACCCTGGGGAGTGCGCGCGGATTTGAGGCGCGAGAGGTTTTCAGCGAGCGGGGCGTGGTTGGGGTCGCGCGTATCCGGCTCGACTGCGGCGACGATAGTGGAAGGCGCGGCGAAGCGGGCAATGTCGTCGATGTGGCCGTGGGTATCGTCGCCGACGATGCCGCGGTTGAGCCAGATGGTTTGGTCGATCCCGAGATAGTCGTTAAAGACGCGGTCCAGCTGGTCGCGGCTGACGCCCGGATTGCGCTGCTGCACCTCGCTCAGGTGGCACTCCTCGGTGGTGAGCAAAGAGCCTGCTCCGTTGACGTCAATGGAGCCGCCTTCGAGGACGATCCGGTGCGTGCTGCCGCCGGCCAGCCGCACCTCCGGCTGCCATTCTGGCAGGTCCAGCAACTTCGACACGCGGCCGGGTAGCTTGTCGTCGAGGCGCCAGTCAGAGTACTTGGCCCAGGCGTTGAAGCGCCAATTGGTGAGGGCGACCCGGCCTTCCGCGTTGCGGACGAAGATGGAACCGGAATCGCGCGTCCAGCCACGGTCGGTGGGCCAAGCGTGGAAGGTGACTTGATCGAGGTTCGCGCCGGCGCGGTGGAGCATGGAAGTGACGCGTTGCTTGGCCGCTGCGTTTTCGACGATCAGATGCACGCGCTCATGGACAGCGAGCAGGCGAACAATTTCCGCGTAGAGCCAGGGGATGGATTGGAACTTGCCGGGCCAATCCTCGGGATTGTGCGGCCAAGCGAGCCAAGTGGCCTCGTGCGGCTCCCACTCGGCCGGCATGCAGTAGCCGAGGGCGCGGGGTGTCTTCGCGGGAGGTCGATCCGGCATGGCTACTTATGCTCTTTGCGCGCGGTGCGGCCGTGCGCGGGATCGAGAAAGCGCTGTGTGATGGGGGCGTACGCATCGACGCGGCGGTCGCGCAGAAAGGGCCAGTTGCGGCGCGTCTCTTCGATCAGCGCGCGATCGATTTCGCCGAGGACGATCTCTTCGGCATCGTGCCCGGCCTTGGCGACGATGCGGCCGAAGGGATCGGCGAGAAAGCTGCCGCCCCAGAACTCGAGGCCCGGACCCGTGGCGCGATTGCCGAGCACGTCGCCGTGTTCCTGGCCCACGCGGTTGACTGCGGCAACATAGACGCCGTTGGCGATGGCGTGGGAGCGCTGGATGGTTCGCCAGGCATCGAACTGCGCGGCGCCGAACTCATCTTTCTCCGCCGGGTGCCAGCCGATGGCCGTGGGATAAAGCAGCACCTCCGCGCCCTGCAGCGCAGTGAGCCGCGCGCCCTCGGGGTACCACTGGTCCCAGCAGACGAGCGTGCCGACGCGGCCGGCAGCCGTGTCGACGGCCTGAAAGCCGAGATCGCCCGGCGCAAAGTAATACTTTTCGTGATAGAGCGGGTCGTCGGGGATGTGCATCTTGCGGTAGACGCCGGCGATCTGCCCGTCGGCGTTCAGCGTGACGGCGGTGTTGTGGTAAAGGCCGGGCGCGCGGCGCTCGAAGAGCGAGGCCACGACGGCGACTCTGGACTCACGGGCAACTTCGGCCAGTTTGGCGGTGGAGGGGCCGGGAATGGATTCGGCCAGATCGAAGAGGCGCAGATCTTCGCGCTGGCAAAAATACTGCGTGCGGAAGAGCTCAGGAAGGCAGACGACTTGCGCTCCGAGGCGCGCGGCCTCGCGAATGTAGCGCAGGGCTGCCGAGAAGTTCGCCTCGGGATCCGCGCCCATGCGCATCTGCACAAGGGCAACCGTGAATTTGCGCGCTTTGGTCATTCCTGGTCTTACGAGCCTCGGTTACGGACGATTGTGGCCGATACAACAAGGCCAACCCCGGCATGCGGAATTGGCCTCTGCGTTGCAGCCGGGGTGAGGCCGCTACTCTTCCAAAATCAACACTGCGGCAGCGATGGTGGTAGTCCACTTGCCGCGCTTGTCGCCTACTGCCGATTGGGTAATGTTGCTGGTGCGGACGATTTTGTTGGAGATGCGGTAAATCTCTTTTTTCTCATCCCAGCTCGTGTCGGGATCGAATTCCACGTCCAGCGTGGTAGCGAGCATCTCTGCCGCCAGTTCCTCGGCGTACTCGCCAGCCTGTTCTTCGGTCTCGCCAAAGCTGTGGTGCTCGCTCAGATAGCCGTAGGTGTTGCGGTCGGCCGGGATGGCGACGCCGATGCTGCAGGCGACGAGGCGGTGCGGCTCACGCGTGGAATTCTCCGCGATGACCGCGAAGACGACTTCGCCGTCATCGAGGTACTTGAGACCTTCCTTGCGCGGAATCATCTTGCATTGAGGCGGAAAGATGGAGGAGACGCGCACCAGATTCTGTGAGGCGATGCCCGCATCGCGAAGGGCAAGCTCGAAGGAGGTCAGCCGTTCCTTATGTTTGCCGACGCCTTTGGTGAAGAAAAGCTTCTTTGGGACCATTCTTTTTCCCAATTTCTATGTGCCCTCCGTGAGTAAAAGAAGTGGGGCCGTTTTTGACGTTCCCGCATGAGTCTATCGCATCCTGGAGGGCGCGAACAGAGTTTCGCCAATTTTCATTTGGGGTTCATGGCCGAGGGCTTCGCGTGGGACGCGAATCCGGCTCCGGCTGGGTGGACGGAGGGGCTCCAGATGGGAGCAAAGAGGCGTCGTGGAGCGCTGGGGAAGCAGCAACTTTCCTGAGCGCGGCGCGTTTAATAGTGCATGAAGCAACGGATGGTTTGGCTGGGAATCCCTGTTTTGAGCGTGGCCATGGGCTGCGCGACTGCGCTGGCGCAGGCTCCTGAACCCGCAGCGGCGACTAATCCGGGAAGGGCGTCTGGCGCCGCACCCGCGCCGGCCAGCCCTGACATCGGCTCAGCGATCCTGGAGTGGACGCCACCGGCTTTCGCGGAGTTGGGCAGTCAGGCTGTGGCCAAAGAGAGCTTCACGCTTGATCGGACGATGCTTGCGGCGGCGGCCGGGCTCATGCAGGATTCCGACGACGACCTGAGGCGGACGGTCGCCAAGCTCGACGGAGTGAGCGTGCATGTATTGCGTTTCGCGGCTGATGGCCAAGCCGACCCGGCAGAGATTGAGGCGATCCGCGCGGCCTACCACCTGCGCGGCTGGAAGCATGTCCTGAGCTCGACGAATTTGGGCGGCGCGGACCACAGCGATGTCACGGACGTGTGGCTGGTGCTGGACGGCGCCAACGTGCGCGGAGGAGTCGTGCTGGTGGAGACGCCCAAGAGCCTGACGCTGGCAACCGTGGCCGGGAATCTTAGTCCGGTGGACATGCTGCATCTGCGCGGTCACTTTGGCATCCCACGCTTTGAGGACGAAGGATTGACCGGCGACAGGAGCCGGTAACTTGGGCCCGCGGAATCCGATTTGCCCCGGCTTCGTCCGCTGTCCCGGCTAGATCACCGCGCAAGACTACCGAGATGAAAATGCTATGTTCGTGCCTAGCACTCCTCTCGGAGTGATCGATCGATGCAAAATCGCAAGTTGACGCTTTTCTTTCTCATCCTGACGGCTGCGGGAGGCGGGGCACATGCGCGCGCCAAGGTAGTCGAAGATGCAAGCGGATCTCTTAAAACTCTGACGAGCATTGCCGATGCGCTCGACTCTGCCGACCGGCATCCGGTGCACATTCTCTATGTGCACGGAATCGACCAGGTGGGGGCCGGCGATTCTTCGCTGTTGCGCGAATCGATTTGCACCGAGCTGAAGCTCTGCGAGGTGAGCGACTGGAGGAATGCGGGCACGGAGTATGCGGACAAGGGTGAGTTCGCAAGCACCGTGCAGCCACCTACGCTCGCGTACCTGGGCAGCCCAGTGTGGAACAGCCCGGAGGAGTGGCACGCAGCAGCGCCGTTTGTCGTGCACTGGACCGTTCACCTCAGGCACCATCCTGCCGTTTTGGTGGTGGATGAGATCAACTGGTGGCCGCTGGTGCTGGCGCTCAAATGCCGCCGGGTGATTGCCGCTGAGGCGCATCTTTCGGGGCCTGACCAGTCTCTGCTGCAGGTTTGCTCGGAAGCCTCTGCTCAGGACCCCGGCGGAGCAGGACGATTCTATCCCTGGATTACGGCAGACCAAGCAGCGAAGCTTGCGAAGATTCGGCCGCGATCGGTTCTGATCAACCGAGAGTTGAAGGCCGGAATCATCGACTGGGGGCTGTCGGACGTGCTGATGGCGGTGGGACCATTGGGTGGCATTCTTCGCGACGGCCTGCGGCAACTGATGGCCAAATCGGCGGCTTTCGATCCCAATACAGCAGAGGCCGATTCGAGCGGAAACGGGGGTATGGGGAAGTACGACTGGAAGACGCAACTGATCCGGGAAAGCGCGCTGGACCAGGAGTTCATCGGCGTGACGCACAGCCTGGGAAGTTACCTCCTGTTCAACACGTTCACTGAGGAATCCACCAACGCGGTTCCGCAGGAGCTCTCCGCGGCTGAAGCGAAACGCCTCACGGCTGAAGAGAACGCCATGCGCTACATTTTCGAGCGCATGTCGCTTGTGTACTTTTTTGCCAACCAACTCGAGATGCTCGAAATCACCAACCTCGAGAACGCGCCAGCCGCGGTAGCCAGCGCCGTGAAGTCGCGCGGTCTCGAAGCGCCTCCGGCCCCCACCACGCCGGCTGCAAATTTCAGATCGCTGGTCAATCGCTGGGATCAGATTCAGTCCAACTTCCAGGCGGCAGTGCACCCTTCCGATCAGGCGTCTCGGGAGAAGATCCAGGTGGTGGCCTGGAGCGACCCAAGTGACGTAATCACCTTCCGCGTGCCGCGGATCGGCGACGTGGATGTTGTGAATCTCTACGTGCAGAACGCCCGGCACTGGTTCGGGCTTTTTGAATCGCCTACCAAAGCGCACGGCGATTACGCCAAGAACAAGGATGTGCTGCGGGTGATGTTTGGCGAGACGAACCATCAAGGCTCGGCTCATTGAGTGCGATCCGGGCGCAAAGCTGTGCTGCCTGCCATTGCCACTGCTGAATTGCGGATGGTAGCCTCAAGTTTGGACCAATCAACTTTGGACTTGTCAATTTTGGACTTCTTCCGGAAGGGACTTCCTTCAAAATCATGCAAAGCACTTATAACGGGCTGGAACTGCCCAAAACGGGCGAGCCAATCGACTACAAGAACGGGCAATTCTCCGTGTCTGACCACCCCATCATTCCTTTTATCGAGGGTGATGGCACGGGGCGTGACATTTGGAAGGCGTCGCAACGGGTGTTTGATGCGGCCGTGGAGAAAGCGTACAGCGGCAAGCGAGGCATTCAGTGGTTTGAGATCTACGCCGGCGAGAAGGCGTTCCGGCAATTCAACAACTGGCTCCCCGACGACTCCGTGGCCGCGGCGCGCGACCTGCGCGTCTCCATCAAGGGGCCGCTGACCACGCCTGTCGGCGGGGGCATCCGCTCGCTCAACGTGGCTCTGCGCCAAATTCTCGATCTCTATGCATGCGTACGGCCGGTGAAGTATTACCAGGGCGTGCCCAGCCCGGTAAAGCACCCGGAGAACCTTGACATCGTGATCTTCCGCGAGAACACCGAGGATGTGTACGCGGGTATCGAGTTCAAGCAGGGCACAGAGGATGCGGCTCGGCTGATTTCGTTTCTCAATGACGATCTGCTCAAGGGCGGCAAGAAGAGAGTGCGCGCGGACTCGGGAGTGGGCATCAAGCCGATCTCCATCTTTGGCACCAAGAGACTGGTGCGGTATGCGATCCGCCACGCGCTGGAGTCGGGCCGCAAGACGGTCACCCTCGTCCACAAGGGAAACATCCAGAAGTTCACCGAGGGCGCGTTCCGCGAGTGGGGCTACGAGGTAGCGACGCAGGAGTTCCGCGACCAGATTGTGACGGAGCGCGAAAGCTGGATTCTGGGCAACGTGGAAGCGAAGCCGGGCATCTCGATTGAAGAGAATGCCGCGCTGATCGAGCCGGGAATGGAGTTTGGCTCACCCGCCTTCCGCGAGGCGCTTTGCGCCGAGGTCAAGGGTGTGCTGGACTCGATTGGCAAGAGCCACGGCAACGGCGCGTGGAAGCGAAAGGTGCTGGTGAACGACCGCATCGCGGACTCGATCTTCCAGCAGATCATTATTCGGCCGGAGGACTACAGCATTCTGGCCACATCGAATCTGAATGGCGACTACATTTCCGACGCGGCGGCGGCGCAGGTTGGCGGGTTGGGCATCGCGCCGGGTGCCAACATCGGCGACGGCTATGCGGTGTTTGAGGCAACGCACGGCACCGCGCCCAAGTACGCCGATAAGGACGTGATCAATCCGGGATCAGTGATTCTCTCGGGCGTGATGCTGTTCGAGTTCATCGGCTGGAAGGAAGCGGCGAAGATGATCGAGAGCGCCATGGAGAAGACGATTCAGCAGAAGTTTGTGACGTACGACTTTGAACGCCAGCTTGCCGGCGCGACGAAGGTGGGAACGAGCGAGTTTGCCACGCGCATCATTGGCAACATGTAACGAAAGCAGAGCCTGCGGGCTTTAATCCCCGGAGGGGTAAAAGAAAATGCGGAAAAAGGTGAGTATTGTGGGCGCGGGGAACGTGGGAGCCACGACCGCGCACTGGATTGCGGCCAAGGAACTGGCCGATGTGGCGCTGGTCGACGTGGTGGAAGGCGTGCCGCAGGGCAAGGCGCTAGACCTGTTCGAGGCCATGCCCATCGAGAAGAGGGACGTGGCCATCACCGGAGCCAACGACTATTCGGCCACTGCCAACTCCGACATCGTGGTCATCACGGCGGGCATTCCGCGCAAGCCGGGCATGAGCCGCGACGATCTGCTGCACACCAACTTCAAAATCATGTCGGACGTGGTGCAGAAGGTGGTGGCGCAGTCGCCTGAGTGCATCCTGATCATCGTGTCGAATCCGCTGGACGCGATGGCCCAGGCCGCCTATCGACAGGCCGGATTCAATCGCCAACGGGTGATTGGCATGGCCGGCGTGCTGGACTCGGCGCGCTTCCGCAGCTTTATCGCCGCTGAGATGAATGTGAGCGTGGAGAACGTGACGGCCTTCGTGCTGGGCGGGCATGGCGACACCATGGTGCCGCTGGCGCGCTACTCGACGGTGGCGGGAATACCGATCACGGAGCTCATCGCACCGGATCGTCTGGAGCAGCTTGTGCAGCGCACGCGCGACGGCGGAGCAGAGATCGTGAAGTATCTGAAGACCGGCAGCGCCTACTACGCGCCATCGGCAGCCGTAACCGAGATGGTAGAGGCGATTCTCAAGGACAAGAAAAAGATTCTGCCTTGCGCGGCTTACCTAGAGGGCGAGTACGGCATCGAGGGCTACTTTATCGGTGTGCCGTGCAAGCTGGGCGCGGCGGGACTTGAGCAAATCATCGAGATCAAACTGACGCCTGAGGAAGACGAAGCGCTCAAGAAAAGCGCGCAAGCGGTGAAGGAGCTTTGCGCGGTGATTGGCGTGTAGTCTAGCCCGCGCAATCTCCTCCAAATGAAAAGCCCCGGGGCTCACCCGGGGCTTTCGCTTGTACGGTGCGACTCTGCCCTTGATCAATCCATCGCCATGCTCAATTGGTGGCGAACGTCGGCGCCGCGAACCCAGAAGATCACATCAGTGGCGATGTTGGAGGAGTGGTCGGCGATCCGCTCGAGGTTCTTCGCGACCAGAATGCCGTTCATCGCCTGCTGGGTAAACTGCGGCTTCTCTTCGATCAACTTGAGCAGATCGTTGTGGGCGCGGCGGTTCATGCGGTCGATCTCGTCGTCCATCTCGCGGACCGAATCGGCAAGGCGCGCGTCGCCGTCGAGCAACGCCTGCAGCGCGTTGCGGATCATTTGCGTGGCAAAATCGCCCATGGCGGCAAAATCCACCGGCAGCTCCACGTCATCTACGGCGAGAATTTCCTTGGTGCGCCGCGAGATGCTCATTGACTGGTCGCCGATCCGCTCCAGGTCGCCGTTGATCTTGATGACGGCGAGGATGAAGCGCAGATCGATGGCCATGGGCTGCTCCTTGGCCAGCAGTTCATAGGCCATCTCGTCGAGCTCGCGCTGCGCGGTGTCGATGGCCCGCTCGTTCTGCTTGACGAACTTGCACAGGCCCTTATCGCGCCGAGTGTAGGCCTCCACGGCCGACTCGACCGCCAACTGCGCCAGAGCAGCCATCGCGAGAAGCTTGTCCTTGAGTTCTGCGAGTTGCTGATGAAAGTGAATACGCGGCACTAGGTTCGTTCTCCCATCCGACTATTTTGCACCAAGCGACGTTACAGGAGAACAAATTTCCGCGTGCGCACCAAAACTATTACACACATTGGTAATGCTCCCAAAAGGGGCCGAAGGCTCAAGTGTTTGACGACCGGCAGGCGAAAAGGCTTCGCGACGGGGGCGAATGAGGCCGCGGCGGACGGTCACGCAGCGTCTGGCGCTCGTGGCGGCAGCTCGATCCTGCCCAGCAGGAAAAGATAGCCTGCGATTCCGACGGCCAGGTAGGCAGCGGCCACAGCAAACGGCGCTGCATAAGAGTGCCGCGCCGAGACCAGATAGCCGGTGAGGATGGAAGCCGCAATTCCCGAGACCTGCCCGGAGAAGTTAATGATCCCGCCAACTTTTCCCACGTCGGGCCGGTGGGCAATGAAGGAAGGCAGCGACCAGGCGACGGGCGCGGCTGCGGCAAGACCGCTGAGCGAGACGGTAATCCAAATAAGGGCCTGTGAAGCGCTGCGCGCGTGAGCCGCGCCCAGAATGCCCAGACCGAAGGCCGTGCCGCCGATGAGGACGACGCGTCGGACCGCACTTTGACTCCGCCCGCGCTGGACGAGGAAGTCGACCAGCCATCCACCAATGGCGACATCCGTCGCGGTGGCAAGGAACCACGGCACGCTGGTGTATAGGAACGAGTGGAGGAGATCGATATGCAGAGCCGAGGACAGATATGCCGGCAGCCAGTAGAGCAACAGGAAGAAGACGTAGTTGTATGCCCCGAAGCCAAGGGCGAGGCCAATGACCTTGCGCTGGGAAAGAAGATGGCCCAGCGAAGATGAGTGCTCCTCGACGCGAGCGGGCGCGGCGAGCGAGCCGTCCCGGTCTTCGATGTACAGGCGCTCGCTTTCGGTCAGCTCCGGATCCTCGGCCGGATCGCGATAGACGCGCCAGAAGAGAAGGAAGTAAGCGAAACTGATGGCGCCGGTGAAGGCGAAGCTCCAGCGCCATCCGGAGTGGATGAGTACGATGCCGATAACGGGAACTCCGATGGCCGAGGCAAGCTTGGCCGCAGCGTCGTTGAGCGAGGTGGCGAGGCTGCGCTCGCGCGAGGGGAACCACAGGCCGATGGCCTTGGCGTTGGCGGGGAAGGTAGGCGATTCGCCGACACCGAGCAGGAGGCGCGCGCCAAAGAACGCGCTCAGATTGGGCGCGACGGATGCGGCGAAGGAGGCGGCGCTCCAGATGAACGTGCCAATGCGCCCTACGCGGCGGACGCCAAGTTTATCGAGCACCACACCGATGGGCACCTGGCAAAGGCCGTAGGTCCAGTTGTAGGCGCTGGAAAGATAGCCGAAGACGACATCGGAGATGCCGAAGGCCGCGATCAGAGAATCGTGCGAGACGGAGAGATTGACGCGGTCAAAGAAGTTGACCAGGACGCCAATGCCGAGCAGCCAGGCGATGCGCCAGCGGCGCCGCGGTAGGGTCGCGTGTCGCGGTGGATTTCGGGCTGAATAGGAACCCTGCTCGTTCAATCGTCTTCCTTGCCGTAATTTTTTCTAGGCTAGACTGCCGGGCCGAGTTTTCCCTGCACCACGTCGTTCTCGAGCGTGCCGATGGGATCGATGGTGATACGAATTCTGTCACCCGGGGCGAGCGTGAAGTCGTCAGGGGGAACGATACCAGTCCCGGTCATCAGGAATGCTCCGAAGGGGAAGGTGTTCTCCCGGAAAAGGTAGGCGGCCAGATCAGCCGGAGCGCGCTTCAACTCGGCAAGCGTTGTGGCGCCGGAGAACACTGCACTGCCGCTGCGTACGATCTCGATGCGAATGGGCGTTGTGGTCGGAAGCGGATCGTTGCTGACGAAAATGCACGGGCCCAATGCGCAACTGCGGTCGTAGACCTTGGCCTGAGGCAGATAAAGCGGATTTTCGCCCTCGATGTCGCGTGAGCTCATGTCGTTGCCCGCGGTGTAGCCGATTATCTGTCCGCGGGGGTTGATGAGCAGCGTGAGCTCCGGCTCAGGAACCGACCACTTGGCGTCCAAGCGAATGCGCACGTTGGCGCCGGGACCTGCGACGCGACTGGCGGTGGCTTTAAAGAACAGCTCGGGGCGCTCCGCGGTGTAAACGCGGTCGTAAAAGTCGCCTCCGCCTGCGTCTTTCGATTCGGCCATGCGCGCGCTGCGGCTGCGAAAGTAGGTGACGCCGGCGGCCCAAACTTCCTGGCTGCCGATGGGGGCCTCGAGGCGCGTTCCTGGCCGCGCAGATGCGAAATCGGACGCGGGCTTTCCGGCGTTGACGACGGAGTGCAAGTAGGCGCCGAGATTTTCGTGCGCGACAAGCGCGTCCCAGTTGGCCTCGGGAACGCGAAAGTATTTGCCGCCGTCTTCCACGTAATTTCCGTTGCTGGTCCGGTAAAGCTTCACGCTTTTTTCTCCAATCGAGAGACAATTTGATCGACATCGTAGACGCATCCGCCCCAGACGCCGCCGCTGGCGGTGACGAGCGCGGCCCAAAGGCGCGTGTCCGCTGGCATTTCGGGATGCGGGGCGAGATCGGGGCGGGGGCTACGAGCGCTTAGCCGCCTAGCGCCTTCTTCGGAGTCAAAGATTTCGCCGGATTCTCCAACCAGTTGCACAGAGCCTTCCAGCCGCGAACGATCGATGATGATTTCGATCTGATCGCCGTCGCGCACCTTGCCGATGGGCCCGCCGGCGAGCGCCTCGGGAGATATGTGGCCGATGCAGGCTCCCGTTGAGACACCGCTAAAGCGCCCATCGGTCAATACAGCCACGTGTTTACAGTGCGGCAATTCCTTAAGTGCCGCGGTGATCTGGTAGATCTCCTGCATGCCCGCGCCCGCAGGCCCTCCACAAATGAGGACAATCACATGGCCCTCAGTAATCTCGCCGGATTTGATGGCTTGGATCGCTGCAGTTTCGGTGACAAAAACCCGAGCCGGCCCTACATGCCGGTAAACATTGTCTTCGCCGGCTAACGAAGGGTCGATCGCGGTGCTCTTAACGACCGATCCTTCCGGCGCCAGATTGCCCATGGGAAAACAAACCGCCGATGTGAGCCCGCGCGACCGTGCGCGATCGGGCGACATAATCACATCCCCGGGATCGATTCCGTCCCTCTCTTGCAAGAGGCGTCGCAGCGCGGTGCGGCGGGGGCTCTGGCGCCACCAGTCGAGGCACACGCCCAGCGTCTCGCCCGACACGGTCCTCACATTTGTATCGAGCAGGCCGTGCGCTCGCAGTTCCAACATCACCTCAGGCACGGCACCGGCAAGGAATACCTGCACCGTGGCAAAATTGCGCGGCCCGTTGGGCAAGGCGTCAACTAGGCGAGGCACGAGACGATTGACTTCAACCCAATCGGCCGCCGTGGGCCGCGCCAAGCCTGCCGCGTGTGCAATCGCCGGGAGATGAATGAGAAGGTTCGTCGATCCGCCGAAAGCGGCCTTCACCACCATGGCGTTCCAGACGCCCGCAGACGTGAGGATGTCACTGGCGCCGATGTCAAGTTGATGGAGTCGCAGAATAGCGCGAGCGGAGCGGCAGGCGGCATCAAGCCAGACGGGCTGTCCGGAAGGGGCGAGAGCAGTGTGCGGCAGTGAGAGCCCCAGCGCTTCGCCGACGACCTGCGACGTGGCTGCGGTGCCCAAAAACTGGCAGCCTCCGCCAGGCGATGCGCAGGCCCGGCAGCCCACCTCTGCCGCATACTGCAGCGTGATGTGGTTCTGCGCGAAACGCGCGCCAATGGTTTGTACCTTCGCCGCATCCTCGCCCGATTCCGGCAGAAGCGTCACGCCCCCCGGTACAAGCACCGCCGGTTTCCTTCCTGACGATGCCAGCGCCATCATCATCGCGGGCAGCCCCTTGTCGCACGTCGCCACTCCAATCACACCCTTGCGCGTGGGCAGCGATCGCATCAGGCGCCGCAGGACGATCGCTGCATCGTTCCGATAGGGCAGCGAGTCCATCATCCCCACCGTGCCCTGCGTGCGGCCGTCGCACGGATCGGTGCAGGCTCCCGCGAACGGGGTGGCGCGGAGAGACTTCAGCTCGCGGGCCGCCTCGGCGACCAACAAGCCGACTTCCCAGTGGCCGGTGTGAAATCCGAGCGCGATGGCCTCGCCGTTCTCGCCCCGCAGCCCGCCATGTGTGCTCAGGATCAGGAACTCAGGATCGAGCAGTCGATTCGGTTCCCAACCCATGCCCGCGTTCTGCGTGAGGCCGAAGAGATTGCCGGAGGGCTCGGTAAGGAGCATCTCGGGCGAGAGCGGAAGCACTCCTGCAGGGCCGGGCGCGCGCGTGTTCGCGCGATGAAGGCTGCTATCGTCGGTCTCCAACACGGAACTGAGTGGGATGGTTGCGATGGGAAGCCTCTTTCCGCAGATCAGTATAGTTTGCGCGGGCTCAGAGCGTTTTCGATTCACTTGTCAACATCGCCGTGATCGTGCAGGTGGCAATTTCTTGAGGAAATTGCCACTCGACATTCCAGAGCCTGCTAAGAGCTGAATCGAAAACGCTGTGCTTCCGGATGGAGAGCGGGCCGAGCGGGATGCTATAAAGTGATGTGCCCGAAGACGATTCGCACAATGCGGCGCAAATCGAGATGGCGCAGGTTCAGGCGGGCCTGCGCCGGCGCTGGCTGTACCTGATGCCGGTGGTCTTCGTGACGTACAGCCTCGCCTACCTGGGGCGGTCGAACTTCGGCTTCGGCGCAGCAGCAGGGCTGGCGAAGTCGCTCAACATTACCGAATCGCGGGCGGCATTTCTCGGGTCAGTCTTCTTTCTCGGCTATTTTCTCTTCCAGGTGCCGGCGGCGGCTTACGCCGTGCGCAGAAGCGCGACCAGGCTGGTCTTCTTGGCGCTGATCAGCTGGGGGATCTTTTCCGGACTAACCGGGATCATTCACAACTACTGGCTGCTGGTTCTGGACCGGCTGCTGCTGGGCGTGGCGGAGAGCCTGATCTTTCCGTCGATGATCATTTTGCTGACGAATTGGTTCACGCGTTCGGAGCGGTCGCGAGCCAATGCCATTCTGATTCTGGGAAATCCGGCGACGGTGACGTGGATGGCCGCGGCAACCGGATACCTAATCAGGGCAGTGGGCTGGCAGATGACGTTTATCCTTGAAGGCATTCCTTCGGTACTGTGGGCCTTCGTCTGGATTTTGGTGGCGCGTGACAAGCCGCGGCAGACTCGCTGGCTTCCGGGGGAGAGCAGCGAATATTTGGACGAGGCGCTGGCGCGAGAGCAGGCTTCGCTGCCCCAGTACGCAAATTTCCGCGAGTCGCTACGCGTACCGGGCGTCCTCGCGTTGTGCCTCCAGTACTTCTGCTGGAGTTTTGGGGTGTATGGGCTCGTGCTCTGGATTCCAGCGATGATTCGCTCAGGCTCGTCGCGCGGCATCGAGCAAATCGGCCTTCTCAGCGCGGCGCCATTCCTTCTCGCCGTGGTGCTGATGCTCGTGGTCGCGACTTTTTCCGATCGCGTGCAAAATCGCAAGTTGTTCGTGTGGCCGTTCCTCATGCTCTCGGGCGTGGCCCTGTTTTGCAGCTTTGCAACCGCAGGAAGCAACTTCTGGCTTGCGTACTTTTGTCTGATCGTTGCTGGCGGCACGATGTATGCCCCCTACGGTCCGTTCTTTGCCATCATGCCGGAGATGCTGCCAGCCAATGTGGCCGGCGAAGTGGTGGCGCTGGTGAATAGTTGCGGAGCGCTGGGAGGATTTGCGGGCACGTGGCTGGTGGGAGCCATGCAAGCGCTCACGGGAAGCGCGCGAGCCGGATACTTCTCCATGGCTGTGGCGCTGATGCTGGCCGGGGCGATCACGCTAACTCTGCGGACGCAGGGGGCGCGGCTCAAAGCACATCGCGCGTGAGCTGGCCGTCGACGAGCCGCATGATGCCGAGCGGGTTGCCGTTTTTCAGCTCGTCGGGCAGCGCCGCCTGAGGGAAATCCTGGTAGCAGACGGGGCGGACGAAGCGATAAATCGAGTAAGTGCCAACGGAAGTGGCGCGGCTGTCACTGGTGGCCGGGTACGGACCCCCATGCACCATCGCGTGGCAGACTTCGACACCAGTGGGAAAACCGTTGACGATGAGCCTGCCCGCTTTGCGCTCGAGAATGGCGATGAGGTCGGCGAAGGAGGCAAGATCGGCCTCCGAGCCGTGCAGCGTTGCGGTGAGCTGGCCCTCGATGGAGCCGGCCAGCTCCATCAGCTGTTCGCGACTGTCATAACGGATCACGAGAGCGCTGGGCCCGAAGACCTCAGTGGCCAATTCGGGACTGCCCAGCAGGTCGTTGGCGTCAATTTGCATGAGGGCCGGCGCGGCGTAGGTGTTGGCTGCGCCATTGGACGCAGCCTGTGCGACCGTGTCCACGTGGCTGTGCGCCTGGCGGCCCGCGATGCCTGAGTGGTAGCTCTTTGAGATTCCTTCGGTGAGCATGGGCGATAGAGAGGCTTTTCCAACGAGCGTCTTCAATTCGGCGACGAGAGCATCGGCGTCGGCGTTGCGCGGCAGATAGACGAGGCCCGGCTTGGTGCAGAACTGTCCGACGCCGAGAGTGAACGAGCCGAAGAGCCCGGCGGCAATTTGCGTAGTGCGCGTGCGCAGGGCTTCGGGCAGCACAAAAAGAGGGTTCACGCTGCTCATCTCCATAAAGCATGGGATGGGCTCGGGGCGCGCAGCCGCACGCTGCATGAGCGCCTTGCCGGCTGAGAGCGAACCGGTAAATCCGACGGCTTTCACCTTGGGGTGATCGACGAGCGCTGCGCCAATCTCAGAACCTGCGCCGAAGAGAAGCGCAAAGACGCCGGACGGAAGGCCGCACTCGCGCACGCTGCGGGCGATGACCCGGCCGACCATCTCGCTGGTCCCCGGATGGGCGTGGTGCGCTTTCACGATTACGGGATTGCCGCCGGCGAAGGCGGCAGCGGTGTCGCCTCCGGCCACCGAAAAGGCGAGAGGAAAGTTGCTGGCGCCGAAGACGGCGACCGGACCGAGTGGCTTCATCATCGAGCGAATGTCGGAGCGCGGCAGTGGCTTGCGCTCGGGCTGTGCGGGGTCGATGCGCGCGTTTGCCCATGAACCCTCTTCAACCACTTGCGCAAACAGCCGAAGCTGGTTGATGGTGCGCACGGACTCGCCCTTGAGGCGCGCTTCAGGCAGGGCGGTCTCGCGGTTGGCGCGGACCACGAGCTCCGGCACGATGGCTTCGATGCCGTCGGCGATGTGGCGCAGGAAGCGGCCCCGCTCGCGTCCGGAAAGCTTGCGGTAGGCGACAAATGCTTCCTCAGCCAGATCGGCAGCGTGATTCAGGTCGGCAAGCGAAGCGCAATGGTAGACGGGCTCGAGGCGCGCGCCCGTGGCAGGATCGACGCCGTGAAAAGCAGCCCCGCCTGTTTCGCGGCTTTGGCCATCGACGATCGAGTAACCACGCAGATTCATCTCTATTTTCTGGTCCAACATGATTCACCTTCTTTTGCAGCTTCTAGCTCCTAGCTTCTACCCCAATCGTGCTGAGGTGAAGCGCCTCTTGTTGCCAGGAAAATATCAAAAACACTCTTCTCATTCTTCGCCGATGTCCTCGTTCCAAATCTCAGGATGCGTGGCGATGAAGGTTTCCATCAACTCGCGACACTCGCGATTGTCGAGGTCGATCACTTCGACGCCGTTCTCACGCAGCCAGTCGAGACCGCCGGCAAAGGTGCGGCTGTCGCCGACCACGAGCGTGCCGATTCGGAATTGGCGCACCAGCCCGCTGCAGAACCAGCAAGGGGCGAGCGTGGTGACCATCACCAGGTTGCGGTAACTGCGCTGGCGGCCGGCGCGGCGAAAGGCATCGGTCTCGCCGTGAATGCTGGGGTCGCCCTGCTGCACGCGGCGGTTGCGGCCGCGGCTCAGCAACTCACCCTCGCGCGTAAACAACGCCGCGCCTACAGGAACGCCGCCTTCGGCGAGGCCCAGGCGCGCTTCTTCGATGGCCACCGCCAACATCTTTTCGTACAAGGTCACAAGTCCAATCTAAATCAGCGGGTCGGCGCGTCGTCGGCTCAACTGATGGTGAGCACCAGCTTGCCGAAGTGGCTGGCCTCCTGCATGCGTTCCAGCGCCTCGCGCGTGTGGTGCCAATCGAATTCCTCACCAATCGGTCGCAGCTCGGCCAGCGCAATGGCGCGGTTCATCTCAAGAAAATCCCTGCGAGAGCCGACGTAGATGCCGTGAATGCGCGCCGTCTTGTGGAGGATGAGCGGAATCGGGAACGGGTCAGCAGACTGGGTGAGAACACCCACCTGGGCGATCGTCCCGCCCGGCCGAATAGCCCTGAGCGAACGCGCCAGAGTACCCCCGCCGCCCACCTCGACCACCAGGTCCACACCTTCGCCACTGGTCTGGTCGAGCGCCCAGCGGTCCCAATCGGGGTTGTCGCGATAGTTGAGGCCCGCATCCAGGCCCATGGCGCTCGCGCGCTCCAGCTTATCGTAGCTGGAGCTGATGCCAAGCACACGCGCACCCTTCAACCTCGCAAACTGCAAGGCAAAGACCGACACGCCGCCTGTTCCCTGGATGAGGACCGTCGAACCCGGCTTGAGCTCACCGGTAGCCAGCGCGTTCCATGCAGTCACCGCTGCGCAGGGCAGCGTGGCGGCCTCCTGAAAGCTGAGATGATCGGGCAGCGCAACCAGTCCCGGCTCTTTGAGGACGATGAAGTCGGTCAACATGCCGTCTACGTCGCCGCCCAAAGCACCACGGGCCCGGTTGGCAGTCAGCGGCCCGTCGAGCCAGTTCTGCATGAAGATGCCGGCCACGCGGTCGCCGGGCTTCCACAGTGAGACGCCGGCGCCCACGGCCACCACTTCGCCCGCGCCGTCGGAGCAAGGGATGCGCGGCAGCTTCATCCGGGGGTTGTAGAGGCCCTTGACGACCATCAGGTCGCGATAGTTGAGCGAAACCGCGCGAACACCGACCAAAACTTCGCCGGGACCGGGCGCAGGCGTGGGGCGCTCTATAAACTCCAAAGAATCAATGCCAAACGCGGAAACTTGCCAGGCGCGCATGGGAAGCCTCTCTCTCTTTTAGGTTCCACCCTCGTCATTCTGCGGGACGCAATGACTCACAGCACCCGTAGAATGAAGATATGGCCCGTGGATGGGAAAGTAAATCGGTGGAGGAGCAGATGGCAAACGCCTTGGAGAACCCCGGTACGAAGCCCGGCAACGGCCTGACGAACGATGAGAATCGGCGGGCGGACGAGTTGCTCCGCGCCGCGCGAGAACGGCAACGCCAGGTGCTGAGCTTGCAACGCGAGAATATTCTCTCGCAAAGAACATCCAATCCCGGGCGCCGCACCGCCCTTGAGGCGGCATTGGCTCAAGTCGAGGCGCAGCTTCAAGCGCTCTGATAGGCGACCCCCGCTTCATCTGTAACCGGCGCCAGAGCAGCCGTTATCCCTATTGGTCACGGTGAATGAGCAGCGTGTTGGCCTGGTGCACCGAGGTGAGCGAGACGCGCGCGATGTTCACATGCTCGGGCCGCGTTACGACCCAAAGAATCACATCGGCAATGTCTTCAGCCCTGAGCGGCGTGATGCCTTTGTAGACTTTTGCGGCGCGGCTGGCGTCGCCATGGAAGCGGACCAGGCTGAAGTCGGTTTCGACCAGGCCAGGATCGACGCTAGTGACGCGGACGGGAGTGCCCAGCAGGTCCTCGCGCAGTCCGTCGTTGATGGCGCGCGCTGCGGCCTTGGTTCCGCAATACACCGCACCATTGGGATAGACAATCTCCCCAGCCATGGAGCCGAGATTGACCACGTGGCCGCGGCGGCGCACCACCATTCCGGGAACCACGGCGCGCGCCACATAGAGCATTCCCTTGATGTTGGTGTCGATCATCTCTTCCCAGTCTTCAATCTTGCCCGTATAGAGCTTCTCCATGCCACGGCTCAGGCCGGCATTGTTCACCAGAACTTCGATCTCCGCCCACTCGGGCGGAAGATCATCGATGGCACGTTGCACAGCGTGACGGCTGCGCACGTCAAGGTCAATGGAATGCACGGCCTCGGCGCCGCGAGCCAGCGCCCTCGATGCGACCTCAGCCAGCTTGCTGGCGCGGCGTGCGGCGAGGAGCAGACGCGTACCCTCGGCCGCAAAGGCCAGGGCGGTAGCGGCGCCAATGCCGGCGCTGGCCCCGGTGATGAAGACGATCTTGCCGTTGAGCCTCATTTGCCCCACATCTTACGAGCGCGTTTGATTGCCCTGCTGTGACATACGGTACATGCCCACGGCCCAGTCTTCGCGGCCAAGGCCGGCGGCTTTGGCGCGGGTGAAGACTGCGGCGAGCGAATCGGCCAGGCCGAGGCGCGTGCCGCTCGCGGCCGCGGCCTCGCGCAGCAGGCGCAAGTCCTTCTCGCCCAACTCAATCGTCGCGCCCGGATGCTCTGGCGGGTGCAGCATCACGTTGCCGTAGGCCGCGTAAAACGGCGACTGGAAGAGCGCGCTGTTGACGGTTTCGAGAAAGATTCCGGGATCGATTCCCTGCCCTGCCGCGTAGACAAACGCTTCGCTGAGCGAGTGAATCATGGCGCTGATGAGGAAATTGCCGCCGAGTTTGACGGCGTGCGCCTGCCGCGGCTCCGAGCCAACGACGGAGATGCCACGCGAGAGCGGTTCGAGCAGCGGACGCGCTTTGGCGACGGCTGTCTCTGCGCCTGCAACTACGATCCATAGGCGGCCCGCTTCGGCCACGTTGGGGCGGCCGAAGACCGGCGCTGCAACGAATTCGTGTCCGCGGCGGGCGTGTTCCTGTGTGAGCCGCTCGCTCAACGCCACGCTGATGGTACTGCACGAGATGTGCAGCGCGCCCGGTGAAAGCGCGTCCATCAGCCCGTTCGCGCCAAAAAGCACGTCTTCATTCGCTGTATCGTCAAAAAGCATGGTGATGACAGTGTCGGCGCCCAATTCCGCCTCCGCTGGAGTGGCTGCGGCGATTGCGCCCTCGCGGATCAGCGGTTCGGTGCGCCTTTCGGTGCGGTTCCATACCCGCAATTCGTGGCCGGCAGCGAGCAAGCGCCGCGCCATCGGTGTTCCCATGTTGCCCAAGCCAAGAAATCCAATCTTCATGTCGGTTGCCTCCTCCCGGCAAGTGCGTGGAGATCAATCTTCAATTTGAAGATGATCGAGATACACCGTCGGACACGACGGCCTTTTGGTGTCGCAGCTAATTTGGTGTGCCCGTGGTCTCCGCCGCAGCGAACGTGCACTCCTGGCATTGGCAGACGCGGCGCAGATACTCCCACGAATAGATTCCGCCGGAATGTCCGTCGAGCCAATTGAATTGGATCGCGTACCGGCCCACGGCGTGCGCGCTAACCGGTTTGGGCGGAGGCGTGTACATGGGCAGCACGGCAGCGGGCCTAGGTTTGGGCTGGCCCGGTTTGCGGCCCTCCTGCGCGCGCTCTTCCACGCAGGTAGCGCAGGGACAGGCATCGCGCAGCCAGGCAAAGCTCCAGGCGCTCTTGTGACCGTCGGCCCAGTCGATCTCCAGGCCTTTGCCCTCGGTCATCAGCACGCGCACCTTCTCCGGCGTGATGGCAATGCGTGGGAGTGGCCGGTTCGCCTGATTCTCACGCGACTGCTCGTCTTTTGTGGCGATGCGAATGCCCTCGTGGCTCATAGGAACAGTTTACAGTTCACAGTGAACTGTGGACAGTTGTCTGCGGCCAGCCAGCGAGCTCTGGCCATCTGGCTTTTGTTCTCGGTTCACTGATCAGTGATCTGTCCAGAAGAACCACGCCGCCATACCCAGCCCGATCACGACCACGAGCCCGCGCAGCACCGGCTGCGGAACGCGCTTCGCCAGGCTCGCCGAAGCGTATCCGCCGATCGCGGCGGCGATCATGGCCGCCAGACAGTAGCGCCAGACGACCTGGCCATCCACGATAAAGATGACAAAGGCGATGCCGTTGGCCAGCAGGTTGGCCACGACCTTCAGCGCGTTGATGACGTGGATGTCTTCATAGCCGAAGAGCGCCAGCAGCGTCATGAAGAGAAAACCAGCGCCAGCGCCGAAGTAGCCAACGTAAAAACTGACCACGACGACGGAAAGAAACAGCGGCATGCGACGCGGCGCGTGAGCCTGGCCGGCCACGCCGCGCTCGTGGCGGGCGATTTTCAACCGCTCAAGCCAGCGTGAAACGGGGCCGCTGACGGCGAAGATCGACGCGGCTCCGAGCAGCGGCCACGGAACCAGATGGAGGAATGTCGTCTGCGGCGTGTTGAGCAATACCACCGCCCCGGCTGTGCCGCCAATCAGTCCCGCCAGTCCCATCAACACAGCAGCAGGCACGTTTTTGCGTACATCGGGCCAGTACGCGGCAACCGACGTCAACTGCCCCGGCCAGATGGCAACTGTGTTTGTGGCATTGGCCTGCACGGGCAGAATCTTCATGCTCAGCAGGGCCGGAAATGAGAGGAATGAGCCGCCGCCGGCGACCGCGTTGAGAACGCCAGCAAGGAAAGCGGCGATGACAAGCCAGACCCAATGCCAGTTGATCGTCGCCGCCAATCCTAAAAAGTGCATGAAGCGGATTGTATTCGAGCAGACCGGCCGCCCGGTTCCAAGCGCAATTGAAAATTCGTGCCTCCTCGACCGCTCAACGAGCCAAAGAAATCACTTTCGTGCCGGATCGCGCCATCGTATCCTCTCCTCATGCCCGCTCTTCCCTGTCGCCACACTCTGGCAGCGGGTTTGCTCGTTGTCGCGCCCCTGGTTCTCTTCGTTGCGCTTCCCGGCGCGCTCCCCGCGCAGACCATCCTCACCGTCTCGCCGCAGCAGTGCGTCTGGCGCGCCGGCGACGACCCCGCCTGGGCCGCCCCCTCGCTCGACGAATCCTCCTGGCTCCCCTACTCGGATTGGAAGCCCGCGCCGGGCCAGACGCACATGTGGATTCGCTGCCATGCCGATCTCGGCCCATTGCGGAACCTCGCGCAGCCCGCGCTGCAATTGCAGATGTATTCCGCCTACCAGGTTTATCTCGATGGTCAATTGCTCGGTGGCAGCGGGAATCTGCGCAGCGGCGACTTCAGCCTCAACGCCATCCGCTCGTTTCCCGTCGCCGGCGCCCAACCTCCGTCCGGCCCGTCCACGATCGCTCTCCGCGTCACACCCCGCAGCCTCATTTCCAACAGCAGCCCCATCCTTACGCTGCTTGAAGCCAGGATGGAGCTCCGCGCCGGAGACGCCCCGATGCTTGACGCCCTGCGCGCACGCGCTGTTCTCTCGCGCTCTTTTCGATACGCGGAGCCCGCGGCTTGCGACAGCATTGTCGGCGTCATCGCCATCATGCTCTTCGGGCTGTTCCTTTACGACCGCAGTCGCCGCGAGTTGCTCCTGCTGAGCATTTCGTGCCTGAGCCTGGCCATTTTGAGGGTCAATGAGTTTTGTGCGGCGTCGTTGATGGGTTTTTCTTTCACTCTTTGCCTCACCCTCGTGCTTGTAGGAAACATCGCTCTCACCTACTCGCAGGCGCCCTTCTTCTTTTTACTGGTGCGGCGCCGCATGCCTATGTTCTTTCGCATCGTGCTTGTCATCGTCGCGGTGCCCTATCTGCCATCCCTCGCCGACATCCTGCTCGCTCTGCACCAGCCGGCTTGGCTCGGCACGTTGAATGTCCGCGGCCGCCCCGTCGCGCTCATAACCCACATGACGCTTTCGCTCGCGCCCTTCGTCGCGTTCTGGCCATACAACGGAATCGCCAAGCGTATGCGCCCTCTCGCTGTCTTGTGCATGCTCTGGGGCCTCGCCGATCTGGTCTGGTATTCGGTCGAAACCACCGAGTATGGGACCCTCCCTCTCCCCAACTTGTTTGCGTATTGGGGCCCGACCCTCATTGAAATGCGCGCCGTTACAACCGCCGGCGTCCTCGCCGCGCTGCTCGGCCTCCTGTTCCGCGAGCAACGGCAGGTTACCCAGGAACGGGCCATGCTCGAAGGCGAAATGCGCGCCGCCCGCGCCGTGCAACAGGTCATCATTCCTGATGCGCTTCCCTCGGTGCCGAACTTCGCCATCGAAAGCGTCTACAAGCCGGCCGGCGAAGTCGGCGGCGATTTCTTCCAGATCCTTCCCACCTCCTCGGGAGGCGTTCTCATCGTCATTGGCGACGTCAGCGGCAAAGGCATGCCCGCCGCCATGACCGTTTCTCTCCTCGTTGGCACCGTCCGGACCCTGGCCCACTACACGCAAAATCCCGGCGAGATTCTCGCCGCCATGAACACGCGCATGCTCGGCCGCCAGCAAGGCGGCTTCACAACCTGTCTCGTTCTGCGCGCCGATCCCGATGGCTCGCTCACGGTCGCCAACGCCGGCCACCTGGCGCCCTATCTCGACGGCTCTGAACTCAAAATCGAGAATGGCCTCCCGCTCGGCCTAGACCCCAGCGCCGCCTATCCGGAAGCCGAATCCAAACTCCCGCCCGGCGCACGCCTTACGCTCATCTCCGACGGCGTCGCCGAAGCCCGCAACAAATCCGGCGAGCTCTTCGGCTTCGACCGCACCCGCCAAATCAGCTCTCAGCCCGCCGACTCCATCGCCAGCGCGGCCCAGCGCTTCGGCCAGGAAGACGACATCACCGTCCTCACACTCACCCTTGTGCCCGCGGCGGTGTCTCATGCGTAATCTCCTCGCCCTGCTGCCGTTGCTTCTCGCGCCCGTGGTCCCCGCGCAAACCATCCTCACCGTCTCTCCGCAGCAGTGCGTCTGGCGCGCGGGCGACGACCCTTCATGGGCCGCGCCCAACCTCGACGAATCCGGCTGGCAACCCTACACGAATTGGAGACTCAACCCCGCCGAGCCGCGCATATGGGTGCGCTGCCATGCGGACCTGAGCGCGCTCCGGGGAACCGCGCACCTGGCGCTCCAGGCAAGCGTGCCCGCCGCTTATGAACTCTATGGGAACGGCCAGCTTATTGGCGCAGCCGGCGAACTGCGCAGCGGCAACTTCAGCATGGATACAATCCGCTCGTTCCCCGCGCCAGAATCGCTTCTCACCCCTCAGTCCGTAACGCTCGCAGCCGGAATTACATATGGGTTTCCGGAGTTTTCGGGGTACATGGATGCGTCGCCCCTTGTGATCCAGGCCGGAGACCAGCAGGTTCTGGACGCACTGCGCGCTGCGGAGGTTCTGGCGCGCCTCCGCAGGTCTATCAACTACGCCATGTCCTTCGGGGTTCTCGGAGTCCTTGGATTTGTCGTGTTCGGGCTGTTCCTTTTCGATCGCACCCGGCGCGATCTGCTGCTCTTCGGCATTTACTGTCTGGACCTCGCCGCAATCTACTTGACGAGGTTTTTTAACGCCACGCTCGCAGCCTATCCCGTCACCGTGGGCATTGCCATCTACACCGTGGGTGCTGCCACGGTTTTTGTTGCGCGAACCTGGATCGTATTTGTGTTGGCCGGACGGCGCATGCCCCTGCTCTTTTGGATCCCGGTCGGCTTTCTAATCGCACGCAGCGTAGCGACCGTTTGCTGCGCCTTCCCGCCCCTGAGTTGGGCGCTTGCCGTGGCCGGGTGCGTTGAATGGACCGGCCGGGCAGAGGGTTACGCGGGGCTTGCCTGCGCCTTTGCGCCCTTTGTAGCTTTCTGGCCGTATACGCGAATCCGGCGCCCGATGATTCCGATCGCTGTGGTATGCATCGCATGGGGCGCTTTCATGATGGTCTTTTTTGTCTCCGGCGCAGCCACCTTCAGCGGGCGCATTTCAAGATTCGCCTCCTTCATGGTCAGTGCGGAGTTGTTTGCCTCGCTTTGCGTAATCGTCCTCCTTACGGGCCTGCTTCTTTTCGATCAGAGGCGCACCGCGCTGGAACGTGCGGAGCTGGCCGGTGAGATGGCGTCCGCGCGCGAGATCCTGCAATACCTCATCCCGGAAAAGCTGCCGGACACGCCCCGCCTCGCCATTCAGAGCGTCTATCTTCCCTCCCGCTAAGTGGGCGGCGATTTCTTCCAGGTCCTTCCCGACGCCCGCGACGGGAGCACTTTGATCGTCGTGGGAGATGTTGCGGGCAAGGGCCTGAAAGCCGGTATGCTGTCCGCCCTTATCGTCGGCGCTATTCGCACCGCATTCAAATTCACATCCGACCCCGGCGCGATCCTGGCTCTCTTGAACGAGCGCCTGCAAGGGCGCGGCCTGGTCACCTGCCTCGCCATGCGGATCGATCGCGATGGAAGCATTGAGCTCGCAAACGCCGGACATCTTCCGCCTTGCATCGACGGCAAAGAACTTGCGATGGATGGCGCTTTGCCGCTGGGAGCTCCGTCCGGGGTCTCCTTTCCTCCCATACACTTCCAGCTCAATGAAGGCGAGCCCATGCTGCTCGTCTCCGACGGAGTCATCGAAGCCCGCAACAAGAATGGTGAGCTCTTCGGCTTCGACCGAACGCGCCAGATCAGCGCCCACTCCGCCGAGGAAATTGCCCGTGCCGCCCAGGCCTTTGGCCAGGAAGATGACATCACGGTGCTGACGCTGATGCTGTTACCAGTCCCCTCCGATGGCGCCCCAACGGCGAAACGAGTCCCGTTTCCGGCCGAGGCTTGAGCCAAACAGTCTTCACAGCCTCTGAGAATCTATTGAAAAAATAATAAGTTACGTATTTTTTCGATATATTAGCGTTGTACGCTCATATTTTATGAATCATTTGTGCTATGATTTCATCAGATTGATTGAGCGGCTGGGATTCCACCCCGCTTCAATCGAATTCTTAACTGCATCTGGAGGACAAGATCATGGCAATCACTCGTTGGGATCCGTTCCGGGAAGTTGTGGCTCTGCAGAATCGCGTCAACTCGCTTTTCCGCGATTTCAATGAATCGGGAGATAGCGCGCTGACCACGGCCAGCTTTATTCCGGCGGTCGATGTTTATGAGGACGAGAAAAAGGTCGTCCTGAAACTGGAAGTGCCGGGCATCGAAGAGAAGGACCTGGACGTGAGCGTGGAAAACAACACGCTGACGGTCAAGGGCGAGCGCAAGTTCGAGAAAGAAGAGAAGGAAGAGAACTTCCATCGCATCGAGCGGCGCTACGGGAGCTTCTACCGCGCGTTTACGCTGCCCACAACCGTGGACACGGAGAGTGTGGCGGCCAGCTATAATGCCGGCGTGCTGAAGCTGGAGCTGAAGAAGAAGCCCGAAGCCCAGCCCAAGCAGATCAAGGTGAATGTGAGCCGAACGCTGGCAGCGTAAAAGCCAGGGGTCGGTTCTCAGATTTCAGGGATCAGGTTTGAGGGATCAGCCGCCCTTCCCGACGTGCCACGTACTATGCTTGCCATAGAGCGAGTTTGGTGCAGCGGCGCTCGTCAAGGGACACCGGCTGATCCCGTTTTTCTGGGCCCTAACACCTGAAACCTGACCTCCTCGTTCCGCAAAATCATTCATTGAGGCATCAAACCATGGCCATTCGTTGGGACAAATTGACGGTCAAGACGCAGCAGGCGATCCAGGAGGCGCAGTCGCGGGCTGCCGAGCTCAGCAACCCTGAGTTGCAACCCGTGCACCTGCTGCTCGCGCTCATTGAGGATCGCGAGGGTGTGATCCCCGCCGTGCTGGAAAAGATCGGTGTGCCCACGGAACATTTGGAGAGCGACCTGCGCGGCATCGAGCAGAAACTACCCCGGGTGGCCGGGGTGGCGGCACAGCCCAGCCTGAGCCAAGCGATGAACAAGGTGCTCGAACAGGCCTTTCACGAGGCGGCGAACTTCAAGGACGAGTACGTCTCAACCGAACACCTGTTGCTGGGCGTGGCGCACCTGAAAGGCGACGCAGCGCGCGATGCGCTGGTTGCCGCCGGCGCCACGCACGAGGCTATCCTGCAGGCGCTGACGGCTGTGCGCGGAACGCAACGCGTGACCGACCAGAATCCGGAGGAGAAGTTTCAGGCGCTTGAAAAATATGCCAAGGATCTGACGGAACTCGCGCGCCGCGGCAAGCTCGACCCGGTGATCGGCCGCGACGAAGAAATTCGCCGCGTCATCCAGGTGCTCAGCCGACGCACCAAGAACAATCCCGTTCTGATTGGCGAGCCTGGCGTAGGCAAAACCGCGATCGTCGAGGGGCTTGCGCGCCGCATTGTCTCGGGCGACGTGCCCGAGAGCCTGCGTGACAAGCGCGTGATCGCGCTCGATCTCGGTTCCATGCTAGCCGGCGCCAAGTACCGCGGCGAGTTCGAGGACCGGCTGAAAGCCGTGCTCAAGGAAATCGAGGAATCGAACGGCCAGATTGTGCTGTTCATCGACGAGCTGCATACGCTTGTGGGCGCGGGCGCGGCCGAAGGCGCCATTGACGCAAGCAACATGCTGAAGCCGGCGCTGGCGCGCGGCGAACTGCGGGCCATCGGCGCAACCACGCTGAACGAGTACCGCAAGTACATCGAAAAGGACAAGGCGCTCGAGCGCCGTTTCCAGATCGTCTACGTCGGCGAGCCCAACGTCGAGGACACGATTGCCATTCTGCGCGGCCTGAAGGAACGCTACGAATCGCACCACAATGTGCGCATCAAGGACGCGGCGATTGTGGCCGCGGCCACGCTCTCGCACCGCTACATCAGCGACCGCTTCCTGCCTGATAAGGCGATCGACCTCGTCGACGAGGCGGCTGCGTCGCTGGCCATCCAGATTGGCTCCGTGCCGACCGAGATTGACCAGCTTGAGCGCCAGGCCACGTCGCTCGAGATCGAGCGAGCCGCGCTCAAACGCGAGACCGATGCTGCCAGCAAGGAGCGTTTGTCGGAGGTTGAACGAATCTTATCCGAGATCAAGGAAAAAATTACGGCGTTACGGGCGCGCTGGACCAAGGAACGCGAGGCTATCAATCGTATCGGCGATTTGAAGAAGAAGATCGAAGCATTGCGCTTCGAAGCCGAGGAACAGACCCGCAAGGGCCAGCTCGACCGCGCCGCGCAGATTCAATACGGCGAGCTGCCCAGGCTCGAAGCGGACTTGAAAAAGCTCGGCGCGGCGCAGGACGGCAAATCCGGCGCGCCGCGCATGTTGAAAGAAGAGGTGGACGAGGAGGACATCGCCAAGATCGTGAGTAAGTGGACCGGCATTCCCGTCTCGCGCATGTTGGAGGGCGAGGTGAAGAAGCTCGTCCAGATGGAAGACCGGCTGCGCGAGCGCGTGGTGGGCCAGGACGACGCGTTGAGCGTCGTGGCCAACGCCATTCGCCGTTCCCGGGCGGGTCTGAGCGATCCCAAGCGGCCCATCGGCTCGTTTATTTTTCTCGGACCGACGGGCGTGGGCAAGACGGAGACGGCGCGCGCTCTGGCGGAATTCCTGTTTGATGACGAACAGGCGCTGGTGCGCATCGACATGAGCGAGTACATGGAGAAGCACGCCGTGGCTCGCCTGATCGGCGCGCCGCCGGGCTACGTGGGCTACGACGAAGGCGGCCAGTTGACTGAGGCGATTCATCGCCGGCCCTACGCGGTGATTCTGTTTGACGAAATCGAAAAGGCGCACCCGGACGTCTTCAACATTCTGCTGCAGGTGATGGACGATGGGCGGCTGACCGACGCCAAGGGCCGGACTGTTGATTTCAAGAACACCGTGTTAATCATGACTTCGAATCTGGGCGCGGCGATGCTCGCCGGTGAAAAGTTGAAGACCGAGCACGACTTCGACATGGCGCGTGAGAGCGTGATGCGCGGGCTGCGCGAGCACTTCAGGCCGGAGTTTCTCAACCGCGTGGACGACATCGTGATCTACCGGCCGCTGGGCAACGCGCAGTTGAGCAAGATTCTCGATATGCGCTTGAACGAAGTGCGCAAGCTGCTCGAAGACCGAGCTATCTCGCTCGAGTTGACCGAGCCGGCGCGGCAGTTGATCCTGGCTTCCGGTTCCGATGCGGCCTACGGCGCGCGACCGCTCAAGCGTGCGCTGCAGCGTATGGTTCAGGATCCGCTGGCCATCAAGATTCTCGACGGCGAAGTGCTCCACGGCTCGCATGTTCGCATAGACGTGGACCGCAAGTCGAACCAGTTGGTCTTCGAGCCGATGGGGCGGGAAGCGATGGCGTAAAACAGCGATTCGGCAAGTCAGCGAACGGGCTCCGCGATGCGGAGCCTGATTTGTTTTGGGTTCGCAAGAGTCGCGCAGAGACACCGCGGCGAGCTACTGCCTCAGTTCCACGAGCGTTGCCCCCTGACCGCCTTCGTTTTGCGGAGCCTCTTCGATTCCCGCCACGTGCGGATGACTCTTCAGGAACTCGCGCACGCCGCGGCGTAAAATTCCAGCGCCATGGCCGTGAATGACGCGCACGCGCTCGAGCCCGGCGAGAAAGGCGTGGTCGAGATATTTCTCGAGTTCATCGGTCGCTTCGTCCACCGTGCGGCCAATGAGATTGATCTCCGTGCGCAGCTCGTCGGTGTTCGCGCTCGTCACCGTGACGTGCACGCCCTTCTGCTTCCTGGCGGCGGCGAGCGGGTCAATTTTTTCCTGGCCGGGCTTCCCTTGCCCCGAATCTCCTCCAAAACCTGGAGGTGCGGAGCAATCGTCCCTCTTGACGCGCATCTTGATCGGTCCGAGCGCCACCTCGAAGAGGTCTTTGTCGACTTCGCGCTGCACCACGGCGATTTTGCCCATCGATTTCAGGAATACGTTGTCGCCCGGCGCAATGTGACGCAGCAGATGCGGTTGCGCATTGGCGTCGCCCTGATCGGCCCCGGTGCGGTGCGCCACAACCGCCTGATTGAAGCTCTCTTGAAATTCGCGCCGCAGGCGCTGGATGCGCCGTTCCGCTTCTTTCGAGAGCTTCTGTTGCGCTGCCCGGTCCTCAACCGCGCGCACATTTTCGCGCATCTGGAACTCGAAGTCCTTGAGCAGCGAGGCGAGCTTCGTTTCCAACTCGCGGACACGGTTGCGTACCTCGACGTCGCCCTCGCGCTCGAGCCTTTTCCTCTCCTGGTTGAGCGCGTATTGTTGCTCGCGCGCCGCCTTGCGTTCCACTTCGAGCTCTGCAAGCTCGCTGTGCAATTTGTCGAGGAACCGCGCGATGTCGGCCTGCTGTGAGCCCAACCGCTCCCGCGCCGCGGCGATGATCGCAGAGTTCAGTCCCAGCCGCTCCGCCGTCTGAATTCCGGCCGACGCGCCGGGCACACCGAGATGAAACTGATAGTTTGGAACGAGCGTGTGCTCATCTACGCCGGCCGCGGCGTTGCGCACGCCGGGCGTATTGGCTGCGTAGACCTTGAGCGAGGTGTGATGCGTCGAGATCAGCGACCATGCGCCGGTCTTGAGAAAATGGCGCGCCACGGCTACTGCGAGCGCCGCGCCTTCTTCAGGATCAGTCGACGAGCCAAGCTCGTCGAGGAGCACCAGTGAGCGCGCATCGGTGAGACGCGAGAGACGATCAAGATTGGAGATGTGTGCGGAAAAGGTTGAAAGTGCCGCTTCGATCGATTGCGCGTCTCCAATGTCGGCCAGGAACGCCGTGAACACCGGAAAGCTGGCGCGCTCGGCCGGAACCGGAATTCCCGCCTGCGCCATCATGGCGAGCAGCGCGGTGGTCTTCAGTGCAACCGTTTTTCCGCCGGTGTTCGGGCCGCTGATAATCAACTGGCGCTCGTTTACCGTCAGCTCCAGATTGAGCGGGATTGTTTTCCCGCCATTCGCACGCAGGCGCTTTTCGAGCAGCGGATGGCGACCATCCTCAATCTGCAACAAATCCTGTCCAAAGCCAGGAGAAACGCAATCGAACTCGCGGGCAAAGCGCGCCCGCGCAAGCAGGCTATCGACCAATGCCAAAACCCGCGCGCCCTCAACAAGGCTATGCGCGTAGCCAGCGACCTGACGAGTGAGCGCGACGAAGATGCGATGAATCTCCGCTTGTTCATCCTCGATGAGCCGCACGAGCTCGTTGTTTAGCTCGATGGTTTCGAGCGGCTCGACGTAGACCGTTTGGCCTGAGGAGCTCGTCCCGTGGATGACACCCGTGACGCGCCGCTTGAGTTCCGCGCGCACAGGAATTACAAAGCGCTCGCCGCGAATGGTGATGACATCGTCCTGCGCCGCGTTCTCGGCGGACAGCTTGCGCAGCGCGGCGCGAAGGCTTTCTTCAATGAGTTTCTGCTGGCGCTCCTGTTCGCGGCGAATGCGATTCAGCTCGGGCGATGCGTCGCCGGAAAGCGAGCCGTCAGGCTGAATCTTGCGTTCGATGGATTCGGCGAGCGGCCGCAAGCTCGTGGTGAGGGCCGCCGAGAGTTCCGACAGTCCCGGCAGTTTGCCGACAAGCCGCGTCGGCGGCTCGTGCAAGAGAGCCTGCCACGATGCGACGTCGTTGGCAAGGCGCGCGATGCTTTGCAGTTCGGCCGCCTCCAGCGCTGCGCCGGCAATCTGCGCTTTGGCCGCCAATTGCGTGGGGTCGAACAAGCCGCCGAGCGGAATGGAGACCTGTTCTTCGAGCATCAGCTTGATTTCGGCGGCCAATTGGTGTTGCCGCCCGATCCACTCTTCATCGCTTGAGGGGCGCAATGCGAGAATCGCTTCGCGACCGACCGGCGACGCGGCGAAGCCCGCGACCAGCGCGAGCAACGGGTCCCACTCGAGCGCAATTAGATCGGCGTGCTCCACCGGCGACGGCATGGGATCGAGAAGCGGCATTGTCAGGAACTATGGTAGCGTTCCGGGGCTTGATTGCGGCACGGCGAGTCTGTTCTGAGGAACGTGGCTTAGGGTGGCAAAGTGGAATTTGAAGGGATCCATAACGCTGAATCGGAGTTCACGCAGAAGCCTTGCCGTTCAAGGTCATCGGAATCCGTTGATAGCGCGGCGGATTGTCAGCTCTTCGTTGGCTTGGGCGTGGCAGCAGGAGCGGAAGGGGCGCTGGTTGCGCCGCTCTCGCCGCCACTCGGGGCCTTTGGTTCGGATTTTGTCTCCAACTTCGCGTCCGGCTTGCTTTCAGGCTTAGGCGCGCCGCTTTTCGCGGCGTAGTCGTTCACGTACCATCCGGTGCCTTTGAATTGGAACCCAGGCACGGTCAAAGTCCTTTCCAGCACGCCGCCGCATTGGGGACAGATCTTCTCCGGCTCGGCGTTGAAGCGCTGGATTTTCTCAAATCGATGGCCGCACTGTGTGCAGCGATATGGATACAGCGGCAAAGTTTTCTATCCCCTCGACGAGGAATCATTCACGTCTTCTCTGATTCTAGCGGGAGGGCGGCGATCGCAGGGAAGCTCGCCGCCCCTGGCGGATGCCGAAGTTAACAGGCCGACCGAGTCTCAATGCACCTGAATGGGGACCGATGCGCTCACGTTCTCCCAGGCGAGCGTCAGCGTTCCCTTGCCGCCGCCATTGTCGGTAATTGTGTATGTCAAATCCTCGACGAGCGACGGGGGAGCGGACGTCGTCATCTTTGTTTTTCCAAGGTCCTGCGTGCCGTCATAGGCAAGCCCCCATTCGCCATTCTTCTTGTTCACGATCAAGACCCAATTCGCGGGGTCGGAGATGTCGACGAACAGCGTGTAAGTGCCGGCGGGAACGGTCAGGTCACCGATGGTCAGGTCGGCATCGGTTTTCAGGGTGGTGGCGGCATTCGCGCCCCCGCGCCAAATCGGGTACTGCGACCCCCGACTCGTGGCGATGAGCCCGTCCTTGGTATAGATTTTGCCCTCGCGGCCTCTTACGCGGGGCGAGCTATAGATGATGGTAATCGTCTTGCCGCCGATGGTACCGGAAGCAGTCGCCGGCGGGCTCAGTGGCGGGGCCTTTTGCTGGGCCAGGAGAGCGGCTGCGGCAAACAGGAAACACGTACAGATCAAAGTGCGCTTCATTGTGATATTTCTCCTCCGGGCAGAGCCTTGTTATTGATGGGGTGGCTCCGACGCGATGATTGTCGCACCGCGTGGCTAGGTTGCGAAAGCCGCCTGTGCGAAAACCCTGTTATGATGCGCCAAAGGAAGAGGTATGGCGGGCGGTGAGAGCAACAATTCGGCGGGGGCGCGCTTTCGCGCAGCGCTGGCGGCGGAGAAGCCGTTGCAGGTGGTGGGGACGATCAACGCCTACGCGGCAAGGCTCGCCGAGGCCACGGGGTTCCGCGCGATTTATCTCTCGGGCGGCGGCGTGGCGGCAAACTCGCTTGGCGTTCCGGACCTGGGGATCAGCACGATGGAAGATGTGCTGACCGACGTCCGGCGCATCACCGACGCCTGCCCGCTACCGCTACTGGTCGACATCGACACCGGTTGGGGCGGAGTGTTCAACATCGCGCGGACGATTCGCCAGATGATCAAAGCTGGGGCGGCTGCCGTGCACATTGAGGACCAGGTGAGCGCAAAGCGCTGCGGCCACCGGCCGGGCAAGGAGCTGGTGCCGGCCGAGGAGATGGCTGATCGGGTCAAGGCAGCCGTGGATGCGCGCACCGATCCACAGTTCGTGGTTATGGCGCGGACAGACGCGATTGCGGGCGAGGGCGTGGCACGGGCCATTGAACGCGCGCAAGCGTATGTAGACGCTGGGGCCGACATGATCTTTGTAGAGGCGGTGACGGAGCTCTCGATGTACACCGTCTTTCGCAAGGCAGTGGGCGTTCCGATTTTGGCCAACATCACGGAATTCGGAAAGACGCCGCTTTTCACGCGCGAAGAGCTGGCAGCGGCGGGGGTCGACATTATTCTTTATTGCTGCGCGGCGTATCGGGCGATGAATGCCGCGGCGCTGAAGGTCTACGAGACGATTCGGTCCGAGGGGACGCAGAAAAATGCGTTGCCGCTGATGCAGAGCCGTGACGAGCTCTACCGCTATCTCGCCTATCACGCCTACGAGCAGAAGCTTGATGAGCTTTTTGCGAAGGGCAAAAAGACAGAGTAGACATTCCCTGTATTGATTCGTTAGGTTAATGCTCTCCGGGGGTCGAACCATGAGCGTTCAAGAGGCGAGCCACGGGCTTAGCGCCTTCAAGCCAAAGAAGTCGGTGGCGCTTTCCGGCACCGTTGCTGGCGAGACCGCAGTTTGCACTGTCGGCCAAAGCGGCAACGACCTGCACTATCGCGGATATGACATTGCCGACCTGGCCGAGCATTGCGAATTTGCTGAAGTAGCTCACTTGCTGATCCACGGCAAGCTGCCCAATGCCGCTGAGCTGGCCGCATACAAGACGCGGCTGCTTGGCTTGCGAAGCTTGCCGGCGGAAGTGAAGGAGGCGCTCGAACTGGTGCCCCGGAGCGCGCATCCGATGGACGTGCTGCGCACTGGCGTCTCCGTGCTGGGTTGTGTGCGGCCTGAGGCTGAGGACCATAGCACGGCTGGCGCGCGCGCCATCGCGGATGCGCTCCTGGCTTCACTGCCGTCGATGCTTCTTTACTGGCACCACTTCGCACGAAACGGCAAGAGGATTGCAGTGGACGCCGACAGCGAACCGCTGGCGGCGCATTTTCTGCATCTGTTGCACGGCCGACCGCCCAGCGCAGAATGGGTCCACGCGATGCAGGTTTCGCTGATCCTTTATGCGGAGCATGAATTCAACGCGTCTACATTTACCGCGCGCGTGATCGCCGGAACCGGCTCCGACATTTACTCCTGCATCGTCGGCGCCATCGGCGCGCTGAAGGGGCCCAAGCACGGCGGCGCCAACGAGGTCGCGCTTGAGATTCAACAGCGCTACGCAACAGCCGATGAGGCTGAGGCCGACATCCGCCGCCGCGTCGCTAACCGCGAAGTCATCATCGGCTTCGGGCATCCGGTGTATACGGTCAGCGATCCGCGGAGCCACTTCATCAAGGAACAGGCGCGCTCATTGGCCGTGGACGCCGATGGCCAGCGTCTCTTCTCAGTCGCCGAGCGAATTGAGAGCACCATGCAGGACGCCAAGCGCATGTTTCCCAATCTCGATTGGTACTCGGCAGTCGCTTACCACCTGATGGGTATTCCGGTTGATCTCTTCACGCCGCTTTTTGTGATGGCGCGAACCGCCGGCTGGTGCGCACACGTCATCGAGCAGCGGCAGGATGGAAAGATCATCAGGCCGTCGGCAATCTATACTGGGCCGGAGAATCTGAAGTTTGTGCCGATTGAGGCACGGGAATAGGAACGAAGGAGCCCGCGTGTCGTCGCACATCAGCAATGAACGCCCCGCACCCGATTCTGTCCTCACCGACATCGCCGACTACGCGTTGAATTTCAGGATCGAGAGCGATCTGGCGTATGCGACCGCGCGTTTTTGTCTGATGGATACGCTCGGTTGCGGGTTGGAGGCGCTCGAATATCCGGCATGCACAAAACTGCTGGGACCGATCATGCCAGGAACGGTTGTGCCGAACGGCGCGAGAGTTCCCGGAACCAGCTTTCAGCTCGATCCCGTGCAGGCTGCATTCAACATCGGCGCCATGATTCGCTGGCTCGATTTCAACGACACCTGGCTGGCCGCCGAGTGGGGCCATCCGAGCGACAATCTCGGCGGCATTTTGGCGACGGCTGATTGGCTCTCGCGTGAAGCCGTCGTGTCGGGTCGGCCGCCGCTCACGATGCGCGATGTGCTGACGGCGATGATCAAGGCGCACGAGATTCAGGGATGCATTGCGCTCGAAGAATTCGTTCAACAAGGTGGGCCTGGATCATGTGGTGCTGGTCAAGGTGGCATCCACGGCCGTCGTGAGCCAGTTACTCGGACTCAGCCGCGAGCAGACGATTAATGCACTGTCGCTTGCGTGGGTCGACGGGCAAAGCCTGCGCACCTATCGGCACGCGCCCAACACCGGCTCGCGCAAAAGCTGGGCCGCAGGCGACGCCACGAGCCGTGCAGTACGGCTGGCGCTGATGGCCCGCGCCGGCGAAATGGGTTATCCTTCGGCGCTCACCGCGAAGACGTGGGGTTTTTACGATGTTTCGTTTCGCGGCCAGGAGTTCAAGGTCCAGCGGCCCTACGGCTCTTATGTAATGGAGAACGTGCTCTTCAAAGTCAGCTATCCGGCGGAATTTCATGCGCAGACCGCCGTGGAAGCGGCGATGAGGCTGCGCGCGCGGCTCGATGCGATTGGCAAAACGGCCGCGGACATTCGCAAGATCACGATCCATACGCATGAGGCTTGCCTGCGCATCATCGACAAAAAGGGCCCTCTCTCGAATCCCGCCGACCGCGACCATTGCGTGCAATATATGGTTGCCATTCCGCTGCTCTTCGGCAGGCTGACCGCTGCCGATTACGAGGACAACGTTGCGGCCGATCCAAGAATTGATGCGCTTCGCTCCAAAATTGAGTGCGTTGAAGAGCCGCTATTCACTGCCGACTATCACGACCCGGAAAAGCGTGCGATTGCGAATTCGCTGCGCATGGAACTGAACGACGGAACAGTCTTGGAAGAAACGGTTGAGTATCCGATCGGCCATCGAAGACGCCGCGAAGAAGGAATGCCTTTTCTGGTTGAGAAGTTCAAGACGAATCTGCGACGGCGATTCAGTGAAGCACAACAGCAGCGGATTCTTGACGTCTCGCTCGACCGTGAACGGCTGGAAACGATGCCTGTGAACGAGTACGTCGATCTGTACGTTCCGTAAGCCTGCGCGAAGAGGCGTAATTTACTGCGATAAACGGTTCCAGTGACGGCGAAAACGGGCTCTTTCGGGAGCTTTTGATCCGTTTCTAAACACCAGACAATTTTTGTGTTTCGCGTTGACGCGTTCGGCTAAGTGTTGTTCTGCGTTGGCCTTTGCTTTGAAGACGTGAGCGAAACGCGGAATCGAGGAGAATCAAAATGGATCAAAAACGAAACTGTGAAACTGTGAAGCAGGTGTCTGCAGGCCATTGATTCCGCTCGGGTTCGAGAACGCTCACAGTTTCACAGTTTCTGTGTTTCTGTGAGCTTTCGGCGCGATGGCTATATCGGCTTGATTCCGATGGAGTTGGCGGCCTCGACAGTTTCACAGTTTCACAGCCCGTTTTTTCGAGCATAGGGGGGTGGGGGGGTGTCAGTGGGGTACGGACCGGGCGCATCCCTGACAGATTGAACCGGGGGCATACCTGACACTGCACAAGCCCATAGGCGATTGCTTACAACGTCGAGATGGGCTGGAGAGTGAGCAGTGCGATGGAGGAGAAGCTGCGCTTTGTCTTTTCGTGCGAAGGCCATGAACAGAGCATGAGCGATCTGTGCCGGGAGTTCGGAATTTCGCGGAGATATGCAAAGCGCACCTCAGGGTGGTCAATGATTCTATTGTGCGCCGGCAAGCGGAAATAATCGGCAAATGGAAGTGGTGAGAATGCAATGGCTTAGGGATTACGCCTCTTGACAAAAATGTTCGGTGGGGCAGTGGGAGCGGATGAGATCGCGGTATCCCATGTTCCGGGAGCGGGACATGGGGCACCCATGTAATTGCTCATCCAACATGAAAAGCAACCGCAGGTCCTTCGACTTCTTGCGTCCGCTGCGGCGGACTCCAGTCGCTCAGGATGACAGTTCCAGGGGTGCAGAGAAAAACGAACGCGGCGGAGGGGCCTCGTTGAGAGTTATCGCCGGAGTTCTTTAGCCCCTGCGGGGCTTTTCGTGTGGGAGGATAGCTTTCCCAGGGCTTGCGCCCTGGGCTACCTTCTACCGCTCCCTTCCAGAGCTCTTACAGCCTCTACGCTTTCGCCAGTACCGGTTTTCCCAGCCGCTCGGCCATGATTTCGTGGGCGTGGGCAAAGAACTCGTCCTTTGAGATTTTGCCCGCCTCAAGATCTGCGAGGATCGCCTTCTGCGCCTGGTACTCGCGGTTTTGGACGCCGGCCTTCGATTGCAACATGCGCCATGCCTTGCGGCGCTCCACGCAGAACATGACCAGTTGGCGCGAGAGCGCGTAGTAGACGGTCTTGCCATCTTGATCGAACGTAATATACACGCCGAAGTCGGGAATGAAGCTGCGGTGCTCAGGCAAGAGGTAGTAACGGTAGACGACATCCTGCTGCGTGATGCGGACCAGCATGTTGTCGAGCGGCACCAACTTCGCGGCTTGCTCGGGCTTGATCTTCTTCAGATGGTTGCGGAAGCGCGCTTCGGTGACGCACCAGTGGGCGACGGTGTAGCGATACGGCTCGTTGGTGACCTTGGACTTGGTCTCGTACCAGTCGAGATCGATGGACGGATTGCCCTTGATGTCGAGCGCCTCCGGATAGGTTTCGCCAAGGCGCGGGTTGAAGACGAACTCCGGCGCGCCGCGTGAGTCGCGCACGCGCTGCGCCTGGAAGAGCGCCATGTCGTCGGCGACGCCGTGTTCCGGCTGGCAGGTGGTGAAGCACTGGAGGAACATGGTGCCGCGATACTCGAGGCCGTCGAGGATGGCGCGATAGAGCTTGGGCGCGTTGGCCATCGAAACCTGCGCAACGAACGGGGAGCCGTGGCCGGCGAGGAAGGTCTCGGCTACGGTCTTCTTCTCGGTGTTCTTGCCCTGCGTGGCGGAGCCGAAGGTGTTCATGTCGCCGCCGCCGAGCATGGGCGTCGAATCGGAGTTCTGGCCGCCGGTGTTGGAGTAGACCTGCGTGTCGAGCATGAGCACCTTGACGTTGGGCCGGTTCTGCAGCATCACCTTCGAGGTGTTCTGGTAGCCGATGTCGCCGATGCCGCCGTCGCCGCCGACTACCCAGACCTTGGGCAGCTCGACGATCTCCTGGTCGGTCATGAGTGCGTCAGTAAAATGCGTGAAGTGGTAGTACTCCTCGTCGCTGAGCGCGTTTGTGTCGCGCGTGAGGAGAATGTCGGCCAGGCGCTCGGGAAGAACGGAGCGGCGTGCGTGATCGACGATGAAGCTCTCGCCCATCAGCCAGCCAACGGTGACGCCGTCCTGGAAGAGCGAGTTCATCCAGGGATACGGGTGCGGATTGTTGGGCGCGGTGGAACCGTAGACGGTGTTGCAGCCAGTGTGCGCGGCCATGGCCATGACGCTCATGCCGTTGGCGAGACGGCCGTCGATGGGCTGAAGGTTCTTGTGGTTGAAGGCCTCGGTGAGCAGAACCGCGGCGATGGCCTCGACCAATTGCGCGTCGGTGATGACGCCGTGCTCGGCTTCGTAGGCTGCGATGCGCGCCTTGGTGTCGGATTCTTCTTCGCCACCCAGTCCCATGACCAGATGCGCGATGGCCTGACGAAGACGCGCGTACTCGACTGGGTTGCTTTCTTTGATAGCAGCCAGGCGAGCCGCGCCGGTCTTCTCGAGGTCGGAGGCTTTGGCGATGAAGCGATCACTCTTGGCGTGGTAGACCGGGCGCATGTACGCCTCAGTAACGGCGGCAATGGAGCGCAGCACGCTTTTTTCGCCGCAGCCAGCGCATGCGCCGTCGCCGGCAACGAGCGCGTCGTAATTCGTGCGAACCATGAGCATGTTGCGCAGCGTAGCGGTCTTCGAATCAGCCGGATTGGCGCCGTTGTAGAGGCCCAGATATTTCTGCGACGTGTCGGGCAGGAGGTCGAGGAAGGCGGTGCCGGTTTCGTGCTCGGCGTTCACCTCTTCGGTCTCCTGCACCATCTTCAGCGCCTGGTGGTCGCCGCAAGCCGTGACGCAGGCCGCGCAGCCCTTGCACAGGTCGCTGACAAAGATGGAGAAGATGCCGCCGGAGCCGGGCGCCTTGCGCTCGGGAGACGAGAAGATGGCGTTGGTCTTCTGGTAGGCCATCGGGACCTTATCAATGATCGAGTAGAACTGCTGTTTAGCCGCGGGCGAGAAGCCGTCGACAGACTCGGTGACCTCGCGAATGATGGTCTGGAGCGGAGTGCCCTGCTTCATCTCGGCTAACATGCGCTGCCGCGTGAGCTTTTCGATTTCCGGCAGCTTGTCGAGCATTTTGCGGCGCTCGGCGGGATCGGCGACGTAGCGGGTGACTGCCGTGCCGAGAATCGTGCTGAGGTCCTGCGAGCAGTTGGGCAGGGCTGTATCCGGGCAGACCGAGATGCACTCCATGCACTGCGTGCAGTTTTCGGGAATGTAGAGCGGCGTTTCGCGGCGGGCAACGTACTTCGAGGCTGTGTCGCCGGTGGCAGCGGCAATGACGCCCATGGCGGAGAGCGGCGTGGCCGGCTGGTTGTAGCCGTAGTGCGAACGGAACTCGGCATCGAAAACATTAATGGAAGAGATGGGCGTGCGGGGCGCCTGACCGGCGGGAGGCGGCGTGGAGCGGCGCATTGAAGCCACAGCGCCTGCTCCCACTTCAACAAAGGCCGGCGCCTGCGCCAGAATTGGGAGCAAGGCCTGGCCGCGGAGGCTGGAGTGATCGGCAGCGGCGACTTCGCCGATGGCGATCTCCTTGACGCGCTCGAAGCCCTGGATCATGACTTCCATGTTGGACTGCACGACCGCGTCGCCCAGCTTGCCGAACTTCTTTACATATTGCTTGTGCACGACCTCGCGGAACTGCTCCTGCGTGATGCCGAACTCCTGCAGCATGGGGCTGACCGCGAAGAATGCACCGAGAAAGGCGTTGCCCTGCATGCGCAGTTGGAGGTCGGCGCGATCGGTGGCTTTGCGCGCGATTTCGAAGCCGGGCAGGGTGAAGACGCGAATTTTTTTCTGGATGATCTGTTGGCGCGCCCAGATGGGCAGGTTCTCCCACGCGTGCGCGCCGTCCACGTCCGACTCCCAAACCAGGCTGCCCCCCTCCTGCATTCCGTCGAGGGGATTGGTGTGGGTGAATGCCTTGGGGTCGCAACAGAGAACAACCGTTACGTGGCGGAGATCGCAGTTGACGCGGATGCGCTCCTTAGCCGCGACCATAAAGTAGCTGGTGGGCGCGCCCTTCTTCTCGGAGCCATATTTGGGGTTGGCGCTGACGTGGATGACTTCCTTGGGATTGCCAAGGTCGTCCTTCAGGCCGTCGCGCTCGAAGAGCAGGTCGTTCAGGTCGCCGAGGATGGCGCCGAGGTTTTTGCCGGTGGTGATGGCGCCCCAGCCGCCGATGGAGTGGAAACGGACGGCAACCGCGCCGTCGGGGAGGAGTGACGGCGTTTCGCCGGCGATGACACTGTATGGGTGGTCGACACCGAGGACAAAGAAGTTGACGCCGTCGGCAGCGGTCTTGCCGTCTTTGCGCGCGCGACCGGCAGTGGCGTACTCGAATGCTCCAATAATGTGCTCGGGGCGGAAGTCGCGCGAGCCCAGGCCATAGCTGCCGCCAAAGAAGCGCGGGACTTCGGCGAGGGTAATTGAAGGAAGGCCCTCTGTTCCCTGCAATGCCTTTGAGAACGCGGTGCGGATGTCGCGGCCGAGGGGATTGTCGCCTGAGAGCGCTTCGTCGGTCCGCTCAAGAATGATGACGTTCTTCTTGCCCTTGAGCGCCGCGACGAGAGCGGCCTCGGGGAAGGGGCGAATCACATTGACGTGGATGGAGCCGACGCTGGCGTTGCGCGTCCGGCGCAGGTAATCGACCGCAGCCTCGATGTTTTCCGCCGCAGAGCCGAGGGAGACGAAGACCGTATCCGCGTCGCTGGTTTTGTACTCACTGATGAGGCCATAACGACGGCCGGTGAGCTCGGCAAATTTCGCGTAGGCTTCCTCAAGGAAGTGCAGAATCGGCTCGGCGAAGTTGTTGCGCCGCGCGACGATGCCCTGCATGTAGTGTTCCTGGTTCTGCACCGGCCCGAGAAGGATGGGATTGGTGAGGTCCATCATTTTGGGAACGCGGCGGCGCGTGGGCCCGAACAGAACGCGCTGCGCCTCGGTAGGGCAGTCGATGATGTCGTCGGGCGCGCCCAGATACTCGCGGATCAGCTCCGACTCATGCTTGTAGAAGGTGCGCTCGAGGTGCGTGGTCAGGAAGCCGTCCATGATGTTCATGCCGGGCGTGAGCGAGAGCTCGGTGACGCGGCGCAGAATGAGGGCCTGATCGGCGGCCTGCTGCGCGTCCTTGCCGAAGAGCATGATCCAGCCAGTGTCGAGCGCGCCGTAGATATCGTCGTGGCCGCAGTGAACATTGAGGGCGTGCTTGGTGAGGGCGCGGGCGCCGACTTCGAGGACCATGGTGGAACCCTTGCCGGGCGCGTGGTAGTACTGTTCGACGCCGTAGACGACGCCCTGGCCGGAGGTGAAGTTCACCACGCGTTTGCCGCACACCGAATGGGCAATGGCTCCGCCCTGGGCCGCGTGCTCGCCTTCCGCTTCGATGGCCAGCGTGTTATGGCCGAAGACATTTAAGTGGCCCTCAGCGTAAGCCTGTTGGAAGAGCTCGCCGCCTTCGGTCGACGGAGTGATGGGGTAGAACACGCCGGCGTCGGCGATGCGCGTCTCAGTGTGGTAGCTGACGAGCTGGTTCCCGTTGGCGGTAACGCGAATGCCTGGATAGCGTGCTTTCATAGATTCCTCACATTGAAGCGTGGTTCGACGTCGTCTGGCTGCATGGCTTGCGCCTGAGTGAACGGGACGCGAGCCAAGAGCGGTTCCACAATTCACATGCCCATTCCGGCGTCTTGCAAGGTGGCTTTTTCTTGACGAAAAAGCCACTTGGCGGTTGCGGACCTTGGTATAGCAATTGTGGAACCGCTGTATCGCATCCACAGCCTGATTGAACGCCGCATCGATTTCGGCGAGCATTTGACCGACCGTGCGTCAGACAGCCTCGTCAAAGACCCTTATCAATTGTCGAGCAAGTCGAGCGGGCAGAGCGGCAAAAGGAGGCCTAAGGGGAAGGCTACTCCTTAAGACAACGACCCATCATCAGTATGCGCCCGGTATAGAGACGGTGTACCAACATATGAGAGGCGAGGCGACAGGCGGGCGGACACGGAGGAGCGGGCGACTCGCCCGCGGCACTCACTGCGCTACCATAAACACAGAATTGGGGTTCGCATGTTTGTCGTGGTCTGGCAATTTGAGATTGCTGAGGATAAGGTAGCCGGCTTTGAAGCTGCCTATGGGCCCGAGGGAGCCTGGGCGGAACTCTTCAGGACATCGCCTGAATATTTGGGAACCGAATTGCTGCGCGACGCCTATATTCCCGGCGGTTACCTGACGATCGACCGCTGGACGAGCGAAGAGGCATTTCGGGCCTTCCGCAAAGAGCACGACGGCGAGTACGAGGTGCTGGACCGGAAGTGCGACGACCTTACGAGCCGCGAGGCGCGGGTGGGCGCGTACACGTTGTGAACGGAGCGCCCGGTTATTCGAGAACCTGGAGATGCCGGCTAAACTCCGGCCCCGCCAAATACTTCAGTCCGCGGTCGAACGTCACCAGAACGCCATCTTCTTTGATCGCCAGCCCCAGCAAGTACGCGTCTGTCACCTGCTGATGGCCGGTGATGCGCGCAGCAAAGCGAGCCGTGACAGCCACCCAAGGATCGAAGATGGGCCAATAGCGATAGCCTGGCTGGGCGGCGAGATCTTTCAATACTTCAATGGCTTTCGCGAAGGTGCTAAACATTGGTCCAGTTGCCGGGTTTGTGGTGAGGCGGATGAACCCAGCTTCGGTCAAAGGACAAATGCCCCACTCCTCGCGACCTAACGAATCAAACCACTGAATTGCCCGTTGATAATGCCGGTGCTCGTCGTCCGTCAGCGCGATCAAGACATTCAAATCAAGCAAATTTCTCCGGATCAAACTCTTCCTCCTCGAGCTTCTTTACCATTTCCGATGTGATGACCCGCCCGGTTCTGGGAAGAAGGGGCAAACCGTTTGGTGAACGCCTGATTTCGGGCGTGGGAGGTGGCGGGGCTTGCGCTTTCCGGATCAGCTCGTCAATGGCGGCGCTGAGAGTGAGCCCCCGCGCGCGCGCATAGTACGCAGCAAACTCGTGCGTCTCGTCGTTCAGTGTGATTGTCGTCCTCATTGGGGTATTGTGCATCAATTTCCAATTTGATGCAAGTCTGTCTAATTGATGCATCAATGAAACATTGATGCACGATGGTTATTTTGATGCAGTTTTGTGAAACTGATGCGCATTTCTTGCGTTGATTGTGCGCTCGGGCACACTTGTATGCCAGTTCGCTGGTTTTCTCTCTTTCTTCGCTATTTTTCCTGTCCTTCCGTGTCTCATCCTGCTACAATCCGTTCGAAATCCAATTCAAGCCCCTCGCCGTTTCCTGCCTGAAAAGGTTGACTAAGACAGCATGAGACCTGGCGGGCGAGCACTTTTTGAGGAGCCCTCCCAATGGCCATCGTCGACGACCGCGCCAAGGCGGTAGAACTTGCCCTAGCACAGATTGAGAAACAGTTCGGGAAGGGGTCGATTGTGCGGCTCGGATCCCGGGAGGCGCTGCTGCCGATTGCCGTGATTTCGACGGGATCGATCAGCTTTGACGCAGCACTGGGAGTGGGCGGTATCCCGCGTGGCCGGGTCACGGAGGTGTTCGGGCCGGAGTCTTCGGGCAAAACCACCATTACGCTGCAAGTGATCGCCGAGGCACAGCGCGCCGGCGGGCTGGCAGCTTTTGTGGACGCCGAACACGCGCTCGATCCCGGCTACGCCAAGAAGCTGGGCGTGGATGTGGACAACCTGCTGGTGTCGCAGCCCGACAGCGGCGAGCAGGCGCTGGAAATCACGGAAGCGCTGGTGCGCTCGGGCGCCATCGACGTGCTGGTGATCGATTCGGTAGCCGCGCTGGTGCCAAAGGCTGAGCTGGACGGCGAGATGGGCGACTCGCACATGGGCCTGCAGGCGAGGCTGATGTCGCAGGCGCTCCGCAAGCTCACCGGCACGGTTTCGAAGTCGCGCACCGCTCTCATTTTCATCAATCAAATTCGCGAAAAGATCGGCGTGATGTTCGGCAACCCGGAGACCACGACAGGCGGGCGCGCGCTGAAGTTCTATTCGTCGGTGCGCATCGATATACGGCGCATCGCCGCGGTGAAGGAAGGCGACACGGTAGTGGGCTCGCACACCAAGGTGAAGATCGTAAAGAACAAGGTGGCGGCGCCGTTCCGCGAGGCGGAGTTCGACATTCTTTATGGCGAGGGGATCAGCAAGGAGGGCGACGTGCTCGATCTGGCCGTCACCCACAACATCGTGGAGAAGAGCGGCGCGTGGTACAGCTTTGGCGGCGAGCGCATCGGCCAGGGACGGGAGAACACACGCGCCTTCCTGAAGGAGAACAAGGACATCTACGCGAAGATGGACGCCGAGCTGCGCAAGCGGCTGGGCATTGGCGCGGCAAAGGCGGATGTGCCGGAGGCTCCGGCCGGCGGCGCGGCCGAAGCCAAGGAAGCAGTGCGCGGACGGAAGGGATAAAGTCCGAGTCCATGAAAGAGGCTCCTGCCTACGGGGGCTTTTCTCTTGACAGGACGAAGTAATGTATGTATATTTATGTAGGAGTGTGCAGGTATGAAGCCTACCGAGCAGACCAGGGAGCACGTAATCGCAAAATACGTAAGGCCCGCACGATTGAACGGTGAGAGCATCGTTCAGGTTCGAGTTGGAACCGTCCAGAAGGAGCTGGGCTGGACGAATCGGACCCCGTCAGTTTTTTCTACGTTATTGTCTAGAGAATTCCAGCAGGAAGCGGGCCTCGAGTTGATCGAACGGAAGGGCGGACCTCCATCCGGCGGGCCCAGCACGACGGTGCAATTTGTTTACCGCGTGCTGAAGGACGGGGACCGTTCAGCGTCGCCTCAATCCGTCTCGAAGCCATCACCGAACGGGGCCGGCCTGATGGCGCTCTATGGAATCCTGGCGGATACGTTTAAGCAACTTGGGGGTGGAGAAGCATACCTGAAGGAAGAGCGAGCTGCATGGGGACCTGATCCCTGGGAGAAACTCGCATTGGAAGAGAAAGCACGGACGGAGAAAAAGTGAATGAGCCGGATCTACTGGGATTCCATGCTGTTCGTCTATTTGCTGGAAGGGAATCCCTCCTTTGGCCCCAAGGTCCGCGGAATCCTTCAGGAGATGATCGAGCGCGAAGACACCCTTTGTACGAGCGTATTTTGCATTGGAGAAGTCCTGACCGGACCGAGGCAAATCGGCTCGCATTCGGGCGCAGACAGAGTGAAGGAATTTTTCGCAAGCGGCGCTGTAGAGGTTTTGCCTTTTACATCGGATACTGCCGACAGATTCAGCATCATTCGCGCCACGACAGGCGTGTACCCCCCAGATGCAATTCACTTGGCAACAGCGGCGATTGCCGGAGCCGATCTTTTTCTGACCAACGACAGCGATCTTCTTCGGCTTCGAATCCCAGGGATCAAGTTCATTTCGGGGCTGGACGGACGGGTTTTGGGAAGAGCTTTGCCCTGATCTCCAGCCCCTCATTCCGCCATTGGCCCCCTCCCGCGCTGCTAGAATCCCAATGGAGCCCAAATGCCTGTGAGAGCCATCTATCCCGGCACGTTTGACCCGCCGACGAACGGCCATGTGGACCTGATTCAGCGCGGATCGAAGCTCTTTGACCACCTCACAGTCGCAATCCTAGTGAATCCGGTGAAGAATCCGCTGTTCACGGTGGAAGAGCGCCTGGAGATGCTCGAAGAGGTGACCAAGCCGCTGGGCAATGTTTCGGTGGCCACATTCGAAGGGCTGATGGTGGAGTTCGCGCGGCGCGTGGGCGCATCGGCGGTCCTGCGCGGGATTCGCGCCATCTCAGACTACGAGCACGAGTTCCAGATGGCGCTGATGAACCGGCGGCTGGCGCCGGAGGTGGAAACGGTGTTCCTGCAGCCGGCGGGGCGCTACTCGTTTGTGAGCTCGCGGATGGTGAAGGAAGTGTTCAGCTTTGGCGGGGACATCAGCGGGCTGGTGCCACCGAACGTGGTGAAGAAACTGCGCGCGCGGATCAAGAACGGCGGGTAAGGGCGCGACGTCCACAGGCTGAACTTTGCGCTCACTGCGAAATCTGTCAAGATGGAAGAGATATGACCGTGACAGCTCCCGCAAGAGTATTTGCCGACCGCATTGGCCGGATTGAGGTCTCCGCGACCATGGCCGTGGCCGCCGAGGCGGCTAAACTGCGCTCTCAGGGCGTGAACCTGGTGGATTTCGGGGCCGGCGAGCCCCACTTTGCCACTCCGCGGCACATCAAGGACGCCGCGATTGCGGCGATTGAGGCGAACTTCACGCGCTATACCGTGGTGCCGGGGATTCCCGACGTGCGTAAGGCCATCGTCGAGCGCCACGCGTGCGACTTCGGGTCGGACTACTCGATTGACGAGGCCGTGTTTACAACCGGCGGCAAGCTGGCGCTGTTTAACGCCATCCAGGTGCTGGTGGACCATGGCGACGAGGTGATCCTGCCTGTTCCCTACTGGGTGAGCTTCAAGGACATCATTCAGTACGCAGGTGGGAAAGTGGTGTACCTCGAGACCCGCGAGGCGGAGAGCTTCCGCATAACGGCGAACGCGATTGAGCGGGCGATTACGCCGCGGACCAAGGCGATCATTCTGAACTCGCCGTCGAATCCGGCGGGATCGGTGGTTTCGGCGGAGGATCTGGAGCGGATCGTTCATTTGGCGCACGATCGCGGGATTTTTCTGCTGCTGGATGAGTGCTACGTGTACCTGAATTATGCGGGCAAGCCAGTATCGGGCGGGTCGTTCACGTGGGCCAAGGAGCACATCGTGATTTTGGGCTCGCTTTCGAAGACTTACTCGATGACCGGATGGCGAGCGGGATATGCGCTGGCAGCCAAGCCGGTGGCCGCGAACCTGAGCAAGCTGCAGTCGCAGTCGACTTCGAACGCGACAAGCTTCGTGCAGAAGGCGGCGATTGCGGCGCTGAGCGGTTCGCAGGAGTGCGTAGCGGAGTTTCGCGCGGAGTTTATTGAGCTACGCGACTATATGCTGGCCGCGCTGAAGAAGATTCCCGGCGTGACGTGCACCAAGCCGGAAGGCGCGTTCTACGTGTATCCGAACATTTCGGCGTACCTGGGCAAGGGCGGCATCCGCACGGCGACGGAGCTGGCCACGCGCCTGCTGCACGAGGGGCACGTGGTGACCGTGCCGGGCGAGGCGTTTGGGACAGGCGAGCATGTCCGCATCTCGTACCCGGTGACGAGGGAGAATATCGACGAGGGCACGCGGCGGATAGGCGAATTTTTGACGGGGCTACGCTGAGGAGTTGACGGCGGCGACGCCGGCGCGCTCTGAAGCGGCGGCTGCCCACTCGCCGATGGGATGCGTTTTCCCGCACTCGCCGCACATCGTGTTGGGGAATTGACCTCCACAGTAGGGGCAAACAGCCCCTGATTCAAACGTGTCGAAGGTCCGGCTGCATTGCGCGCATGTCCAGAGGGGTCCCACGGGCGGCTTTGCCCCGCAGCTCGGGCACGCGAATTCGTCACGGCGCGGCAGCTTTTCCAAGAGGATCATGGTCCGGGCGTTCTTGAATCCACCCCAGCAACTGAGAAGCATGTAGGCGGCGATGAGCAAGGACCAGGTGGAGTGCATCCACAAGGCAAGACAGACCAATCCCGCTGCGCCGATAAATCCAAGAACCGTGGCCGCGTAAAGGCTGCGCGCGCGTCCCATGAAGAACCAAAGCAGGGAGCGAAGGATCTGGCCGCCGTCGAGCGGATAGATGGGCAAAATGTTGAAGACCAGCAGGATGACGTCGATCCACAAAATCCAGCCGAGCAAGTGGTAGGCGTCGGGCATGGTCTGCGCCCAACCGAGCGACCGGGCGCCCATGAAAGCCGCTCCGAAGATGGGCAGGAGCGCCACGTTCACCAGGGGTCCGGCGGCGAGGCTCCAGAGTGTGGCAGCGGGGCGTTGCGGCGGATTGACATATGCGACGCCGCCCAGCGGCCAGAGCATGATGCGGTCGACCGTTCCGCCGACCTGACGGCAAGCCAGGGCGTGGCCGAACTCGTGCAGAAGCACGATGGCAAAGAGGGCCAGGTACTCAAGGGCGCTCCAAACCAGTGAGCTGTAGCGGCCCTGGCGGCTGCCAATCTCGATGACGGCGACGACAAACCAAGACCAATGCAGGTAGAGATCGATTCCCGCAACGCGGCCGAGATGGATGGAACCCTGACGCAGGCCTGGCATTCCTGATAGCTTACGCCAGTTGCGGGGTTGGGCGGCGGCGAGCAGATCTGGGGCGGGATGGGCGGGCGACGGGGAACTTAAGAGGCGCGTGAAGGCCGGAGTGGGGCGCGCCGGGTGGGCGCTTCCTTCAATGGGCCAAATGAGGCGGGCGCTGGGCTGGCGGGCGGGAAATTTATTCGTTCCGCTCTGTGCAAAGGTTGTGTTTGTCGAGTAGGATGGTTCTTCAAATGTTAGACCCAATCGACTTTCGCCCCGTGATTCTGGCCGGAGGCAGCGGCACGCGGTTCTGGCCGCGCTCGCGGCGCGCGCACGCCAAGCAGGTTCTGGCGCTGGACGGCGAGCGCTCCATGATCCAGCAGACCGTTGAACGGCTGAAGCCGCTGGCGGGGCTGGAAAAGACCTGGATCATTACCAACGAGTACCTGGCGCAGGAAATTGCCGACCAGTTGCCTGGGCTGCCTGCTGCGCAGATTGTGCAGGAGCCGGTGGCGCGCAATACGGCTCCGGCCTGCGGTTTGGCTGCCTTCCTCATTGAGCGCGAAAACCCCGGCGCGGTGCTGGGCGTGTTTCCGTCGGATCACGTGATTGCCGACGAGCCGCGCTTTTTGAAGGCGCTGCAAAAAGGCATTGCCGTGGCCTCGGCCGGCGAGAACATCGTGGTGCTGGGCATTGAGCCCTTCCGCGCCGAAACCGGCTATGGATACATTGAAACCGGCGACCTGACAAAGGACGATTCCGCGCTGCATGTGCGCCGGTTTATCGAAAAGCCAAACCAGAATCGCGCCGAGGAGTTTGTGGCGGCGGGGAACTACTACTGGAACTCGGGGATGTTTCTGTGGTCGGCGCGGACGCTGGCGAATGCTGTGCGCGAGCACCTGCCGGAAACGGCTCCGCTGCTTGAGGCCATCGCCGCCGCGTGGGGCACGCCACAGTTCGACGAGGTGTTCCGCATCGCCTATCCGAAGTGCGAGAACATTTCTGTTGACTATGCCGTGCTTGAGCCGCGATCGGCCAAGGGAGAACATCTCTCGAATCTGTATTGCATTCCCGCGGAGTTCAACTGGAACGACCTCGGGTCGTGGGCTTCGCTCTACGAGTACCAGGTGGAGACGCGGCTGCGCGGCGATGCCGAGGGCAACGTGACCGACACCGGAGGCCACATCTCCATCGAAGCCAGCGACAACTACATCTTCAGCCCGAGGAAATTTGTCGCGCTGGTCGGCGTGGAGAATTTGGTGGTTGTGGACACCGAAGATGCGCTGCTGATCGCGCACCGCGACCACTCCCAGGACGTGGGCAAGATTGTGAAAGAGCTGAGCGTCACCGGGCGGAGTGAGCTGATCTAGGGCCTGTTAACACTACCTGGGATGGCGGCGACGGGAGCCGATTTTCCCCCGGGTCGCGGAGTGCGGAGCGAACTGTAGCCGGCCTACTGGAGCGACAAGTGACAAAGAGATGGGGAAAATCGGCCCCGTCCCTTCGGGTTGCGGCGAAAAAACGCTCATACTTCGTTGTGGTCCTAGGCGGTGGACCCGCCACAGCCGTCGTCCTCCGCCTCGTCTGAGCGGTTTTTCGCTCGCAACGCCGTCCACCCCAGGTAGTGTTAACAGGCCCTAGCTCCGATTCGCTTGCTGCCGCCCACCGCGACCACCCTGCTCAACCGCTGTACAATTCTTGGGTAACTCAGCGCGCAGTATTCGCCTGAGTGGGGTGGAAAAATGCCCGAAACCATCGATTGGCCGATGCGCGGCAAACGGCAGCGTCCGCGCCTGGTGATTTATCTCTTCCTCGCCGCTGTCATCCTGATCTTCGTCGGCAGCCGCACCGCGATTTCCTATTGGGTTGACCTGCTCTGGTTCCGCTCGCTCGGCTTCGCAAGCGTCTTCTGGAAGAGCTTTGGCCTCGAATGGGGAACGTTCACAGTGTTTGCGGCGCTGACGTTCGTGATCCTGTTCGCGTCGTTTCTGGTGCTGCGCCACAGCCATGCGGCCGATTTGCCCGATACGCACACCATTTTCTTCGGCGGACGGCCGATCGAGCTGCCGCTCAAGAAGTTTTTGAACACGATCGCTCTAGTCGCGGCGCTTTTGATCTCCCTGGCGACCGGCTTTGCCATGGAAGCACAGTGGCCTACCCTGGCCCTCTACTGGTACGCGCCACGCGCGGCGAGCATCGCCGATCCGATCTTCGGGCGGCCGCTCGGCTTCTATCTCTTCACGTTGCCGGCATGGGAAATGATCGCGGGATGGCTGCTGACGCTCGCGGTGATCGTGTGCGTTCTGGCAGTGCTGTTTCTGATCGCCGCGGGCGGAGGGCGCGCACTGGGCGGACGTTTCGGCGGAGCCGCTTCCCTGCCCTGGCGCGGCGTTTCGATCGCAGCCGGGTTCGTGCTGTTTGCGCTGGCCATCCGGGAGTACGTCGGCCGCTTCGATTTGCTCTTCCAGGAGCACACGATCTTCGACGGCGTGACCTACACCGACGCGCACGTCACGCTGATTGGCATGTTGTTTATCGCCGTGGCTCTGGCTGTGGGCGCCGCGATCGCGATCGCCGGCGGCGTGTTTCGGCCGAGAGCGCGCTGGCTGCTTGCGGCAGTGATTCCCGCGGTGGTCTGCTACGTGGTGGCCGCGGTGGCTGGATGGTACATGAGCACGTTCATCGTGAAGCCCAACCAGCTTGACCGCGAGCGGCCTTACATCGCCGATAACATCACGATGACGCGGCACGCTTACGGCCTCGACAGCTTTGCGCAGCGCGAGTTTCCCGCCGACACGAGCGTCGCCGCCGTCGATCCGGAACATAATCAGGCCACGCTCGAAAACATCCGCCTGTGGGATGTGAATGCGCTGCAAGACACACTGCGGCAGGTGCAGGAGATTCGCACATACTACGACTTTCCCGGCATCGATATCGACCGCTACCAAATCAATGGATCACTGCGCCAGGTAATGCTCGCGGTGCGCGAATTGAATGTGGACAAGCTGCCCGAAAGCAGCCGCAACTGGATCAACGACAAGCTGATTTACACGCACGGCTACGGCATCACCATGAATCCGGTGAACGGCTTTTCGCCGGAGGGGCTGCCGATTCTTTACCTGAGCAATATGCCGGTGCAGAGCACGGTGCCCGGCCTGAGGGTCACGCGTCCGGAGATTTACTTCGGCGAGCTGACCGACAGCGACGTGTACGTGAAGACGCACCAGCAGGAGTTCAATTATCCGCAGGGACAGAGCAACAACCTTTCCTCGTATGAGGGCACAGGCGGGATTGAAATGGGAGGATTCCTGCGGCGTGCGCTGCTGGCCTTGGATCGCGGCGACCTGACCAAGGTTCCGTTCAGCGACGACATCACGGCAGAGAGCCGCCTGCTGATGCGGCGCAACGTGGTGGCTCGCGTTTCGACTCTCGCGCCATTCCTGACCTTCGATCACGATCCATATATTGTGGTCGGCGCAGACGGACGTCTTTCATGGATCATCGATGGCTACACTTCTTCCGCAAGCTATCCTTATTCGGCGCCGTCGACCCTCGTAAACGAACCTGTCAATTACATTCGCAACAGTGTGAAAGCGGTGGTGGACGCGTACGACGGGACAGTGACCTTCTACGTCTTCGACAAACAGGATCCGATCCTGGCCGCCTGGCGCGGCATTTTCCCGGGATTATTCAAAGATGAATCCGCCATGCCCGCATGGCTGCGCGCGCACGTTCGTTACCCGGAGACGCTGCTGAGCCTGCAGGCCGACGTGTACGCCCTTTATCACATGACCGATCCGGAAGTGTTTTATAACCGCGAGGACCAGTGGAGCGTGGCCACGCAAACGGGTTCGAGCCAGGGCGATCAATCGGCGCAGGAGATGGAGCCGAACTTTGTGCTGATGACATTGCCCGGCGAATCGGGTGGACTGGAATTTGTCGAGATACTGCCCTTTACTCCCCTAAACCGCAATAACTTGATTGGCTGGATTGCGGCGCGCAGCGACGGGCCGAACTACGGCAAGGCGGTGGTCTTCGATTTTCCCAAGACGCGGCTCGTCGATGGTCCGCAGCAGATTGAAGCACGCATCGACCAGAACGCGCAGCTCTCCGGCCAGCTCACGCTGTGGAATCAGCAGGGCTCGCATGTGATCCGCGGCAGTCTTCTGGTGATTCCATGTGGGCAGGCGCTTCTTTACGCGGAACCGATCTATTTGAAGGCACAGAGCAGCCCAATGCCTGAGTTGCGCCTCGTCGTGCTGGCGCTGCAGGATCGACTCGCCTACGGCCCGACGTTTGAAGCTGCGTTGAGCTCGCTCTTCGGAGCAGAGGCGCCGTCGCTTACGAACGGCGAAGCACCGCAAGCGACGCCTGGGACGGGGAATGGGACGGGGGCGACTGTGCCTGCGGGAACGACGCAGCCCACTGAGAGCCAGAGTGCACTGATTAGCCAGGCAAGCCAGGACTTCGCGGACTATCAGCGCCTGACCTCGGAAGGCAAGTTGGCTGAGGCCGGACAAAAGCTCGATGATCTGAAGAAAGTGCTGGATGAGCTGAGCGCTCACGGAAAATAGCGCGGCCCAGCCTGCGTTTGTCCGGTATTGTTCACATTTCACGGTTGCAACGGAGGTCATGGTTACCATGGATCGGCGGAGATTTCTGAAGACAGCGGCGGCAACTGTGCCGCTGGTCCGAATGGGAGAATCTTTTGCCATGAGCTCGGCTGGGGCGGCCACAGGCTCGGTTCCAGGGACAGCGGCAGACGTGCCGTGGCAGAAGACGCTGCGCCGCATTGGCCAGACCAACATTACCGAGCACGATCCGGCGGTGCTCGACGTGGAAGCGTGGGCCGATTATTGGGCCAGCGTCAAGGCCGGGGCGGTCTTCATCAGCATCACTGGCATTATTGCGTTTTATCCGAGCAAAGTGCCGTTTCATCGACCCGCGAAATACCTGAATGGGCGCGACTTTACCGGCGAGTTGAACGATGCGGCGAAGAAGCGCGGGTTGCGCACGATTGCACGCTACAGCCCCGACCTGAACTGGGGCGATGCGCTGGCTGCGCATCCCGAGTGGTTTATGCGCGATGAGCACGGACAGCCGCTCGCTTCGACAGAAGCGCCCGAGCTCTATCAAACGTGCATGTTTTCGGCGTACATGACCGATTATTTTCCTGCGGTGATGCGCGAGGTGAACTCCCGTTACGACATGGACGCGCACTACACCAATGGATGGCCGTCGTTCACTCTCCCGGAGTGCTACTGCGACCAGTGCCGCCAGTTGCCGCCCGCAAAGACGCCCGCTTACTGGGACAAGTTCAACGAGCGATTCACGACGCTGTGGAAGCTCTACGATTCCATCGCGAAGGAAAAGAAAGCGTCGAGCTTTTACATCAACAATATGGGCGGAGGCGTGCACGCGACTCCGAATCTTGCGCAACTGGGAGAATTCTGCCAGTGGTTCCAAGGGGACAACCAGGGGCGTAACCGGCAGGATGCGCCGGTGTGGGGCGCGGCGCAGCAGGGACGCGTGTGCAACGCGGTGCTCGATGGAAAGATGGCCACGAACCTGACGGGCGCGTATACGACGGGACCGATTCGCTGGCGCGAGGTGACCAAGTCGGCTGCCGAAACGGCGATCTGGACCAGCCAGACGCTGGCCAGCGGAATGGTTCCCTACTATCACGTCGTGGGCGGAGAGAACGGCCTGGGCGAAGATTTGCGCTGGGAGAAGATTGGCCGCGACTATTTCTTGTGGACCGCGCGGCACGATGCGCATTGGGTAAACAAGAGCACCATCGCCAATATCGGCGTGGTGATGGGGCAGCGCACACAGCTTTTCTATCAGCCGCAGCGCGACTTTTCGATGCAGCAGTATATGGATGCCGTGTACTTCGCGCTGCTCGACGGGAGATTTCTCTTCGACTTTGTGCACGAAGACCGGCTGCAACTGGAGCGGATCAAGAAGTACGCGGCTCTGATTCTCCCTAATACCGCGTTGCTCAGCGATGAACAGTGCCGGCAATTGCGCGAATACGTGAATCAGGGCGGCTCGCTGCTGGCCACGTTTGAGACCAGCATGTACAACGAGCGCAATGAGCGCCGCGAAGACTTTGGGCTGGCCGACGTCTTCGGGATTCATGCTGCCGGGCCGGTGATCGGGCGGCTGGGGAATGCGAATCCTTACCTGGCGCGCATCGAGCGGCAACATCCCGTTCTGGATGGATTCGGCGACACGCACTGGATTCCGGGCGCGGAGTTTCGTGTGCCGCTGAAGCCGGTGGACAATCCCGTGCTCACCGTGGTGCTGGGTTACACGGCGTATCCGCCGGAGCTTTCGTATCCGCCGGTTTCACACACCGATGAGCCGGCTGTTGTGTTGCGCGAGCGCGGCGCGAGCCGCCTGGCGTATTTTCCGGGTGACATCGAGCCGACGATGTGGCTCTCGGGCCAGACCGATCTGAGCCGGCTGTTGCAGAATGCGATTCGCTGGGTGGCGGGCGCGCCGGCTGCGGTGAGCGTGGAGGGCAAGGGGCTGGTGGAGATTTTTGCGTGGGAGACGGAACCGGGATTCGCGGTTCACGTGCTGAACTACACCAACCCCAACGCGCATCACGGATGGTTCAGCGAGTTTTATCCCATTGGAGCGCAGAAGGTCTGCTTCAAGATTCCCGCGGGCCGCAGCGTGAAGCGCGTCGAACTGCTGCGCGCCGAGCGCGACATTCCCTTTCACGCAGCGGGCGATTCGGTTGAGTTTACGATCCCGTCCGTCGCGGATTACGAAGTTGCGGCGCTTTATTCGGCTTGAGGATCCAAGAGTACCTAGCAGCGTTGACCGGACAAGTTCTGTAGGTGATTCGTTAACAAATCGAGGGAGTGAATGCGATGCCTCGCTTTGCCGCCAACCTGACCATGATGTACACGGAGCACAGCTTTCTCGACCGCTTTGGCGCTGCCGCGCGCGATGGCTTCACGGCCGTCGAGTACCTCTTTCCGTACGAATATCCGGCGGCGATGCTGGCCGCGCAGCTTAAAGAGCATGGCTTGAGGCAGGTGCTCTTCAACTCTCCTCCCGGAGACTGGAAGGCCGGCGAGCGCGGGATTACGGCGGTGCTGGGCCGCGAGCAGGAGTTTCGCGACGGTTTTTTACTGGCTTTGGAGTACGCCCAGGTATTGCAATGTTCACGGATCCACGCGATGGCGGGCATTGCGCCGCAAGGAGCCGACCGCGCGCACCTGCTCGGCGTGTACACGGCGAATCTGGCGTGGGCAGCGGAGCAGGCGCGTGCGGCGGGCATCGACTTGCTGATTGAGCCGATTGCGAAGCGCAACATGCCGGGCTTCTTCCTCAATCGCCAGGAAGAGGCGCATGCGATCGCGGCTGAAATCGGGGCTCCGAACCTCAAAATCCTGATGGACCTCTTTCACTGCCAGGTGGAAGAGGGCGATTTGGCGGCGAGGATTCGCAAATATCTCGCGGACGCGAAGAAAACGCGCGTGGGCCACTTCCAGATTGCGGGAGTGCCCGAACGCCATGAGCCCGACACCGGAGAGGTGAGCTACGGCTATCTCTTCAATCTGATCGATGAGCTGGGCTACGAAGGCTGGATCGGGTGCGAGTACATTCCCGCCGCAGGCACTTCGGCCGGACTGGCGTGGTTCAAAAAGCAAACCGCCGCGAAGTAGAGAACTCGCGGCGGCGCTTTAATCCTTGAATCGCCTCGTTTATTTCACGACACCAAAGGTGAGCGTGGTGGTGGAATGCATAGTTTCGCCGGGACGCAGAACCGTGCTCGGGAAATCCGGATGGTTCGGCGAATCGGGGAAGTGCTGCGTCTCCAAACAGAGGCCGGCATACTTCTCGTACTTCACGTCGTGGCGTCCGGTAAACGTTCCATCGAGAAAGTTGCCGGAATAGAACTGCACACCGGGCTCGGTCGCTTCCACTGTCAGCTTGCGGCCGCTCACGGGATCGGTAACGATGGCAGCCAGCCGCAGCGTGCCGGGTTTGCCGTTCACCACCCAGTTGAAGTCGTAGCCGCCGGCGATCTTGAGTTGCTGATTGTCGGCGTTGATGCGGGCGCCGATCACTTCTGACTTCAGGAAGTCCAGCGGCGTGCCAGCCACCGGCGCCAATTCGCCGGTGGGGATCAGGTTCGAGTTCACCGGCGTGTAGCGATCGGCGTTGATCTCGATTTTCTGGTCAAGGATGTTGCCCTTATCATCGCCGTGCAGGTTGTAGTACGCATGGTTCGTCAAATTCAATACCGTTGGTTTGTCGGTGGTCGCAGAGTAGTCGATGCGCAAAGTGGCGCCATTGAGGGTGTAGCGCACCTTCGCGGTGAGCGTACCCGGGAACCCCATGTCGCCGTCGGGGCTGACGAGGGTGAACTCGACGCCGCCGGGCACCTCCTGCGCCTGCCAGACGTATTGATCGAATCCCTTCGGGCCCCCATGCAGCGCGTTGGTCGGCTCGTTCAAGGGAATCTGGTACGTCTTTCCATTAAGCGTGAACTTACCTCCGGCAATGCGATTGCCGTAACGCCCGACGATGGCCCCGATGTAGGGGTTGGGCGTCTTCAGATACGCGCTCAAGTCGTCGTAGCCGAGCACGACATCGGCCATCTTTCCGTTGCGATCCGGGGCTTTCACGCTCACCAGATGCGCTCCGTACGCCATGACTCTTACTTCAATCTGCCCGCTGGTCAGCGTGTAGATCGGAACGGGAACTCCGTCCGCGGTTTTACCCCAAATCGACATCTTCGTCTCTCCCTTTGCAACGGCCGGAATTGCCATTGCCACAACAATGATGAATGCAACAACTTGAGCCACTCGTTTCACGATTTACCCCTTTGCCTTCGAGCGCCCGCGCCGCTAAAAAATCGCTTCGCCCGGCGCGATTTTCCGCCCGCCGGTTCAGGCCGCGATCGCAGCGCGAAAACACCCCATGCAAATATAGCTGAAACGGCAGACTCACCCATCATATTCCCAGAGGGCGCAGCCTGGGTCGCCGGAAGTGGGGATCTCCCTGGACGGGGCACCTGCGGCGGGACGAGCGAGATTCACCCCCGCGCTTTCCGGCGTTCCATTCAGGCTCGACCAGAGTGCGAGGAGAGTCCGGAGGTCCTTCCCAAGAAGCCGCGGAGAGGCGTTCAGAGTTCTTCGCAGGTTTGATCTTTGTTGAGGTACGGCAAGGCGGACAGATCGAGGTTACCGGGTCCGCGGCCTTCCCGGTTGGTAGAAATAAAGCGGTCAGCCCTGGGCATGACACAGGCGAGGAATGTGGCCGCGACGATGCGCATGTCAGTCAACAAGGTGGAGTGAGCCATGTAGTTGAGATCGATGTTGGCCTTCATGGGCCGGATGTGCTGGTTGTAAAAGGCATCGAGGAGAGATGGATGGACGTGCCGCAGGACCTCCTCTTCTCTGCGGAACGCGAGGGTGGCCGCGCCCGTAATGCCCGGGCGAAACGGCATGTTCTTAATCGCGGCGTATTGCGGCAGCTTTGGCCGTGGGCCGACGAGACTCATATCGCCGCGGAGGATGTTGTAGAACTGCGGCAGCTCATCGAGCTTGAGCTTGCGAAGAATGCGGCCGACTGGCGTGATGCGGCTGTCTCCATCGCGGGTGAGGCCGGGACCTGACACCCGGCCGGAGGAGAAGCCCATGGTGCGAAATTTGTAGATGGGAAAGAGCTTTCCCCGCCGGCCCACGCGTTGCTGGACGAAGAGCGCGGGACCTTGCGAAGAGAGCCGGAGCAGGATCGCGATACCCAGCATGGGCAAGGCAAATACGATGAGCACCAGCAGCGCAATGGCAGCGTCGAAGAAGCGCTTGGCCAGCGAAACGCTCCATTTGCTTGCCAAAGGAGATTCAACTGTCAACCCAAGAGAAGGCTTTGCGCTATGCGGGTTGAGAGGGGCCAGGCTTAAAGGAGCCGGAGAAAGAGTGAGTTCTGGTTCCTGAAGGCTGCCAACTGGCTGCATGAGACACACCTCAACGAAGAGATTCACAGGTGCTGTGGGTCAGAGGGTGAGAATCGATCAACCGGCGCAGTGCTCCTGCTGCGAACCTGCGCCAGGACTCAGCGTCTGAAGCTAACCACGCAAACTCATGGCAATCTTCGTGCGGTTTTGGCGAGTGAATTATGAGAAAACATTCAGACGCGCACGGCGGGTCATTTAACCACATCCAGAGCGGCGGAACTCAAAGACAACTGCGACATGATCTGCGTCCAATCCGCGAGCGCTCGAATTCCGGAGGGCTTTACCATCTTTTCCGGTACAACGATGGTGTCTCCGGGGAAAAGGCGAACATTGTCCAGAGTCGAAGAGTCGAAGATGGAATCGCCGCTCCCGCGATGAACGACCGAACCATCGGCCCGCAACACGAAGATCTGATGGCGGTCTGCTTCGCGGACCGGGCCTCCGGCAAGGCGCAGGTACCTGCTCACTCTTGCGTCGTTTTCGCACAGGAACGCGTTCTGGTTGAATACCGCGCCGATGACCTGAACTGTGGAAGGGCGAGATGGAATCACGAGCCGGTCGCCGTCCTCCAGAGCCATGTCGGGCAGATCGCTGACGCTCTGGCTATCAGGAGACAGGTTGAGCACGATCCTCCCCGTGGCTTGCACGTTTCGCAGGCGGGACAACAAACCCTGGTTCGCAGACAGCAAGGCGCCTTGCGAGCTGTTTTGGCCGGTTTCGTTCCCCAAGCCTGAGATCGTGTTCCGCTGCATGAGATGGGCGAGACGATCGGCGTACTCGTCCAGCCGTTGCTGCTCGAGCGCTTGCGTGCTCACGCGCGTGAATTCGGAACCGTAGAGATAGGCCTTTGGCGTCAGGCCGCCCGCACGCTCCACGAGGGAGCGAAGCGTTTCTCCCGGAGCCACGCTGTAGACTCCGGCTTTGACGATCTCGCCTTCCAGTCGCACGTACTTGGTTCGGCGATCGACCGGCAGTTCAATATCGTCGCGCGAAAAGATGGTCACGGCATCACCCGGCTGGAGGGCGAGATCCTGCGAGGCGTCATGCTCGAGGACAAGCTTGCCCAGGTCAAACGGGATCAGAGAAGTGGTCATCGTGGACGGATCGTGCCTCTCGATGACGGCGTAGTCCCAATCGGTTTCCCCGCTGGGGCTGGGCACGACGGCCACGGGAACCGGAGCGGCCGCCAGGCCTTTCGATGCCTCTTCATTCGCGGCTCCCGGCCTGCCGGCCATAGGGCGGATTCCAGCGTGTTGCGTTTCGCCGGGTAAAGATTCGGCAGCGTGTTGTCGATCGACAGTGTATTGGCGATCGGTCGTGTGTTGATCATCGGGCACGGCGGTGAACTCGGGCGCGGGGAGCCCGAGTTGCGTGCGGCGCCACCAATAACCGCGCGTCACCAGCGAATCGCGATCGGGGATCAGATCGCTCAGATGCATCCCCGGACGCCAGCGAAAATGGCCCGGATTGGCAACCGATCCGCGCAATGTGACGGTGTCGCGGTAGTTCGAGGTGATGGAGTCGATACGCACAATGTCTCCATCGGCCAGCTTCGCGGCGAGTCCCTCGGCGTTGCCGGCAAGCTCGAAAGCGATGCGCCGCGCATGATCGGCGATTCGGTCGATCGAAATACGCGGGTCGGCGGCCATGGCCGTTCTGCCCCCTGCCGAGTCGAGGAGGGCGCCGAGCGTCTCTTCTCCGCTTAGTTCGAAGATGCATGGTTCGCGCACGCTGCCGAGCAAGGCGACCTGCGGGCCCGCGGGAGGGATGTAGAGCACGTCGCCCGGCTGCAGTTGCATGTCGCCGGTTTTGTCTCCTTTGACGAGCAGCTGATAGAGGTCGAAGTCGGTGAGGACCTTGCCATCGCGTTTGAGTTGAATGTGCCGCATGGAGCCCGAAGAGGAGGGCCCGCCACTGGCGAATACGGCATCGACCAGGGTACTGAGCGCGCTGACTGTATACTCCCCCGGCTGTCGCGCCTGGCCGGTGATGTAGACCTGAATGGAATGCATCTCGCCAAGGTCCACAGTGAGATCGAAGTTGCGGTAGATCCGGTCCATCGTATGACGAAGATGGTCCTCTGCCGCGGCGACGGTCAGGCCCGCCACATGGACCGATCCGACCTTGGGCAGGTAGATATCGCCCTCGCGGCTGATGCGCAGATTGGCGCTGAAGTTGACCTGGCCCCAGATTCGGATTTCGAGTTCATCCTGGGTAGCCAGGATGAGATCGGCAGGAGCGGGAGCATTGTTGACGGGCGCAAACGAGACCTGCTGGCCGGTGAATAAGCCGATTCCATAGATGGACAACATTTGTCCGGTTGTTGCGGCCACAAAGCGCTGAAACTCCGTGGGCGGCTCCGGCGGGAGGCCAAGGGAATGCGGTTGCGACGTTGGTCCCTGCTGCGAGGACCTCTCCGTATAGGTTGAGCCTGCGGTGAGGCTGCCAACGGCCGAGGCCTCATTCGAGAGGTCGGCGCGCGGCTGTTTCTGGGCCGGCCCGGAAACATCAAAGACAGCCGGAGCCTCCTGCGAATGGCTCGATGAGCCGCCGGGCTCCTCAATCTGGCAGGCGAGCGAGTCCGGATCCGAATCGTCAGAACATTGCGCATGAAGCGTCCGCGGACAAAAGGCGAGGGCAGCGGCAATGGCCAGGCCCCAACAAAGCATGCGAGTGCCAATGAAGTGCGGGAATGAATGGTTTCTCATATACGGATCATTCTTCCCGCAACCCAATGGGTCCGCGCGTGGAAAATGCGAACTGCTTTGGGCGCGTTCCCATTTCAGACTCTTCGTGAGGATTTTCCCAGAATTGAAATCGGCGCATTGATCGGCGCTAATTCACACCTCTCGTCGTTCCCGCTCGCCGGTAATCTGGGCGCAGCTTTTGCATCCACGCTCAGGTGACCAGCTCAAGCCTCCTCATGGTGAGGAAGCGGTTGAACCTGCCGTAACCGGCATTGAAGGAAGGGACGCGTGCCCACCCAGACGCTCGAACCTGCTGCCCGCACCGGCGCAACGATCAAATCACCACTCTTGTCACTGCTTGAGAGTGCGCTGCGCCACAGAAGATTGGTTGGCCTGTTGACGGCGACGCTGATTCTGCTTGCATCGGCGACGGCGATTCTTCTTCCCGACCTCTACAAAGCATCGGTTGTGATCATGCCGCCGCAAAGCAATTCGACGAGCGCAGCCATGCTGGCGCAACTGGGCAATCTAGGGGCGCTGGCATCGATGGGCGGCGGCTTGAGCATCAAGAATCCCAATGACATGCAGGTTGCACTGATGAAAAGCCGCACGGTAGAGGACGCGATGGTGGAGCGGTTTCATCTTCAGGCGGAGTACCACAAGCGCTATGTTTCATCGGCCTGCAAACGATGGGAGAGGATGACGGCCGTCGATAACGGGCTGAAGGATGGCCTGATCCGGCTATCGGTGACCGACAGGGATCCGCGGCGTGCCGCGGAACTTGCGAATGGGTGGGTAGAAGAGTATCGGAAACTAGCCGCTTCGCTGGCAATGACGGAAGCCGCGCAGCGGCGGTTGTTCTTTGAGCGCGAGGTGAACAAGGAGCACGAGGCTCTGACCCGCGCCGAAGACAACCTGAAGGACACCGAGCAGCGGACCGGAGTGCTGGAGCTCGACGGCCAGTCACGCGCCCTGATTGCGTCGGCGGCCATGCTGCGTGCGCAGGTGGCGGCGAAGCAGGTTGAGATCCGCGCCATGCAGGAATTTGCCACCAGCGAGAATCCCGACATGGCGCGCGCGGAACAGGAGCTGACCGGCATGGAGAGCCAGCTGGCCGCAATGGACGTGAACAGCGACCATGTGACAGGCGACCTGATCGCGCCCAAAGGGAAGGTGACCCAGGCCGGCCTCGATTATGCGCGCGCTCTCCGCGAGGTAAAGTTCCACGAAGCGATGTACGAATTGCTCACGCGCCAGTACGAGGTGGCGCGTGTCGACGAGGCGCGGCAGGGTTCGACGGTCCAGGTGGTCGATCCGGCCATTGTGCCCGACAGGCCCAGCTCACGTTACAGACTCTGGATCTTTCTGGCAGGGTTGGTTTTTGCGCTTCCACTGGCGCTGGGAACGGCGTGGACTGCCGACGTGATTGGCAGCGTGCTGCGCCTGCGCCGCCGCTATGGCTGCTGGACTGCCGTGCTCGAACAGGGCTGGACTGGAGCGGCGCGATGAAGGCGCTGCGGGCCCTGGGGATGGACGGCGCTGTAACCTACGCCTTCTTGGCGCGACTCACCAGCATTGTGGGTAGCACGGGAACGGTTCTGCTGATTGTTCATGCACTGAGCCCGGTGGAGCAGGGCTACTATTACACGCTGCTGAGCCTGGTTTCGCTGCAGGTTGTTTTCGAGCTGGGCTTTTCCTTTGTGATCCAGCAACTGGCCGCACACGAGTGCGTGCACCTGGAGCTCGGTGCCGACGGCAGCGTAAGCGGCGACGCGCAAGCGCATGCGCGCCTGGCTTCGGCGCTCCAGCTCAGCGTCCGCTGGTACACCGTGGCGGCCGCAGTCATGGCCATGATTCTGGCGCCGATGGGGCTGGTCTTCTTCTCCCGCTTTGCGGCACACGGCGGAGCGCAAGTCGCCTGGCAGGGCCCGTGGATCGCCGCGGTGCTCGCCAATTCAGCCAGCTTGTGGTGCATGCCCTTCTACTCGTTTCTTGAAGGCTGCGGTCATATTCGGGCCGTGGCCGCGATGCGCTTCCGCCAGGCCGGCGCCGCAGTTGTATGTGCCTGGGGGCCGCTGCTGATGCACCACGGCCTTTACTCGCCCGCGATGGTCATTGCGGGCCAGATCGCAATTGGCCTGCTCTACGTTGCCGGGCACAGGCATTTGCTCGCCGGATTGCTGCGTTATCGAAACGGCGCAACGGCGATTGAATGGCGGCGCGAGGTGTGGCCCTTCCAGTGGCGCATCGCCGTGAGCTGGATGTGCTCCTACTTCACGGTCCAGGTTCTCATTCCCATCCTGTTCGCGCTGCGCGGCGCAGTGGAAGCAGGCCAGATGGGCATGTCGTTGAGCATCACGGGTTACATGACCGGACTGGTGCTGCCATGGATTTCAACGAAAGCCACTCCCTTCGGACGGATGATTGCGGATGGGCAATTCGAGAGCCTCGACCGGCTGTTCCGCCGCACGCTACGCCAGGCCCTGGCGGTATTCGGCGTCGTTGCGCTGGGAGTTTGCGCGGGAGCGGCGCTGTTGCCCTTCATCGCTCCGCGGCTGGCCACGCGCCTTGTGCCGCCGCACCTGTTCGCCGTCCTCGTTGCCGCCGCGGGAGCCAATTGCGCGGTTCAGTGCATTGCCATCCTGTTGCGCTCGTTCAAAAGAGAGCCGTTCCTTGTGCAGTCGCTGATCGCCGCGTCGCTGACGCTGATCCTGGCGGCTCTGACTGCGCAGCGATGGGGCAATGCCGGCGCGGCATTCGGGTATCTGGCCGCTAGTGCGGGATTCGCGCTGCCTTCCGCGCTGACCATCTTCGCGCGCGCGCGGCGCAGTTATCTGACGCGGACTTCAGAACCAGCCCTTGCTTCCCCGTTGAGTTCAGTGCCCGGAGTTGACAATGTTCTTATCTAGATACCGAAAGGCCGTCGACACTTTCGCCCCTCCGCTGGGACGCTCGTACCGAGTTTTGCGCGACGCGACTATTCGCCGCCGCGCCATCCAGACCCCCTACGGCTTCAGCCTGGTTGGCGATCCGGCGATGGCTGTCGCGGGATACGAGGGCGACGAGGTCGCGGCCTTTCTTTCGTTGCTTGATTGCCACGACGTTGTTGTCGACATCGGAGCCAACGTCGGTGTTTACTCTTGCCTGGCCGCCAGCCGCGGGAAAGAGACTGTGGCCATTGAGCCGCTTCCCCGAAACCTGAACTACCTCTATCGAAACCTGTGGGACAACCAATTTCGCGATGTCGAGGTGTTTCCCATGGGCTTGGCAGAAACGCCTGGACTAGGCCGCATCTACGGCTATGGCGGCGTTGCCTCTTTTCTGCCGGGCTGGGCCCAGGCGCGAGAAACACAATCGACGCTGGTGCCGCTTACGTCCCTCGATGCCGTTGTGAATGGCCGATTCGGCGGCAAGAGGCTGCTCGTCAAGCTGGACGTCGAAGGGTTTGAGCTCCAAGTCCTAGCGGGAGCAGCCGGCACTCTGGACCGAATCCCCAAACCAACCTGGCTTGTAGAGATCATGCTGAGCGGCGAACTCATCCCCAGCGGCATGAATTCGAGGTTCGCCGAAACCTTTGCAATGTTTTGGGAGCACGGCTACTGCTGCCACAAACTCGATCCGGCGCGGACTCCGTTGGGACCGGACGAGGTGAGCCGCTGGATACGCAACGGATCGGTCGACGGAGATACGCACGATTTTCTCTTTTCCGGCCGGCCCCCGTCCGAGACCGTGGAAGAACTTCCGAACGCCGAAGAATCCGGCCGGCGCGAGGAAGAAAGGAATCGAATGATCGAGGAGATTTTGCGGCCCGCAGGGGCTTATTCGTCAACGTTGAGGGCGCAGCCGTTCAGCGATCTGCGGGCGAGCAAGAGTTAGGGGGCGAGATGCGAACAAGCGGGGACGAAGCAAGGAACTCTGAGCATCCGGCGAAGGTTCTGATCACCGGCGGCCGCGGCGTCGGCGGCGTAGCCAGCTTTGCCGAAGGGCTGCGCGCCGGCTTCTCTGAGCTCGGCATTCCGGTCGAGATTGTATCCCCGGCGGGCATCTTTCTGCGCTGGAGGGAGCTGCGCGATCCGCGCGTGCTCAAGATTCTCTCGACCAGTGCGGTGTTTGCGGCGCCCTTGGCGCGGCGCGCGATCTGCACGGCCCACGGCGTGCCTCGCGCGGACTGCCAGGGGTGGGCCAGAGTTCTGCTGATCATCGCATCGTACAAGCTGGCCAATCTCAGTTCCGGCGCGCTGCTGGTTTCCGTCTCGCACTACACGGCGGCGACGCTCGGCGCGTTGTTCAACGTGAGGACGGCTGCGGTGGTTCACAATCCCGCAAAGGCGCTCTATCTGGAGCCGTACACGGCTCCGGCCGAGGATCGGCGCTACGTAACGTACGTCGGCCGTCTGGTCGCCGCCAAGAATCTTCATCGCATTCTGCCCGCCGTCCGGGATCTGCTGGACGAAAACCCAGGCCTGCGCATGGCCATTATCGGCGAAGGCGGTCAGCAAGCGGAGCTCGAAGCGATCGCCGGCGGCGATCCACGGTTCGAGTTCATTGGATCTCCGGACGACGATGCGGTGCGCGAGTGGCTCCGGCGCACGAGGATCTTCGTCTCCGGCAATGAGGTCGAGGGCTTTGGCATCGCCTACCTCGAAGCCATGACGCAAGGCTCGATCGTCGTGATGCCTGCCTCGGGAGGCGGTCTCGAGATTGCGCCGGATGCCGTTGGCCGGTCGGTGCTGTTGTTGCCCCTCTCGTGGGACCGAAGGCAGATCCGCGAGGTTTTGCGGCGCGCACTCGCCCAAAGCTGGACTCCCATCGCGACCAGCCCATTCACCAGTGCAGCAGCCGCCCAGGGCTACTTGAGGGCCGACGCGCAATTCGCGCCGGAAGGCCGGGCCTTGCGCGGAAGAGGGGTCGAAGGCGAAAGTGCGCCGGGACACCGCGCCGTGCCCGCGAGCGCCGGAGGACACTGATGAGTTCCGGGGAGATGCGCGCGCCGGCCGCACGCTACGCGGCGCATGGAGAGTGGTTCTTCCTGGCCGCGTTCGGGTTTGCCTGCTTTTTGTTCTGGTGGCTACCGAGCGTTCTGTTCCGCATCGTGGTTCATCGCGCAGACGTCGTCGAGGACGCGACCGTGGTCATCAGCATCATGGCCCTGTGTTTGTTCGCGGGCGGCTATCTTCTGCCGGTGTCGCGACGGCCGCCGCGCCAGGCTCCGGAGGCCATTCTCGACGCGTGCGGCGGATTTGCGTACCGGGCGACGGTTCTGCTCTTCGTTCCCGCAGCATTGGCGGCGATTGAGCAGTGGCACGCGCGAGTTGGAGTCGACTATGGGCTGGGCGGGGCCATTCCGCGCCCGGTTCAAGCGATCCTTTACACCCACCTTTTCTTCGGCTTCGTGTTTCTCGGGGCCGCAAATCCGGAGAAGCGGGGTTGGCGTCAAATCGCCATTGCCGCGACTGCGGTCATCCTGCCGCGATTCATCGTCTCCCTGCACGGGGGGCGTTTCTATCTCGCGCAAGCGGTGGTGCCCGCGCTGCTCATCGCCATTGCCCGCGGCTGGATCCGGCTCGGTTTCAAACGAATCCTACAACTTGGAGCGGTCGCACTGGTCATCGTCTTCGGGCCTTCCTTCACCAGAGGCGACCCCTTCATCGGGCAGGAGGAAATCCTCACCTTCTTTGCCGCGGGCAGTTCGCTGCAGCTGTTCCAGGACAACACCGACCTGAACCTGAACGGGTATTGCCCGCCGCTGATCGTCTCGCTGACCGCGAAGACGATCCCCTACGGGGCGATGGGAGTCTGCGTGCTCGACATCGCGGGGCTCAAGAACATGCCGGCGACATTGAGCCGGATTCTGACGGTGAACGACCCATCGAGCTTCGAGGGCACGGCGTCAGGCACGGGCTCGAACTACCTGCTCGATCTGTATCTGTTCGGGGGCATGCCCGCCGTCTACCTGGGATCGGCGATTCTCGGGTTCAGTTGCCGGCGCTTTATGCGCTGGATCGGGAAGCGGTCGCTGCTGGCGGGAATCTGGGCCGAGTGCCTTACGCGCGCGCTGTTTGCGCCGCGCAGCGACCTCGGCTACGTCTACGAGCGCATCCCCTCGCTGATCCTGGCAACGTTTTTCCTGATTCTCATCGTGTGGTGCGTACGACTGCTGCAGCACGAATGCCCGTCTGTCCCGGCCTTCGACATGCCGGCCCGAGAGGCTTCATGAAAACAAGCTATACCAACCTGGATACGCTGCGGTCTCTCGCCGTTCTTTCGGTGGTGGCACAACACCTCTGGCACCAGTGCGTCAACTTTCACCTGTGCGCTTACAACCCGGCCACCAATCAGTTCCTGGCCAATCTCAGCTTCACCGGGGTCATGTTCTTTTTCGTGCACACCTGCCTCGTGCTCATGCTTTCGATGCACCGCGCGCCGGCTGAACATCTCGGACGCAGTTTTCTTATTCGCCGTGCATTTCGGATTTACCCGCTGTGCTGGATCACGATCCTGCTGGCGTTGGCGACCGGTTTCACCGACCAGCCCGAGGCGAATCTTCACTTCCTCGGCTGGCGAGGCGTGGCGGCCAATCTGCTGCTGGTCCAGAACTTGACCAGGGCTTTGCCGAGCATCGTCGGCCCGCTGTGGAGTCTTCCCTGGGAAGTGCAGATGTATCTCCTTCTGCCCCTGTTTTTTGTTTTTCTACGCAGATTCGGCAAGCTCCGCTTTGTTTTTGCGGTCTGGACCGGGTCGGCTGTTCTCTCCATTTTGGCCACGCAACCCGGGCTGCCGCGTGCGTTCCATGCCGCGGTCTTCCCGCCCATGTTCATCGCGGGCATGGTAGCTTACAAGCTGCTCCTGCGGCAATCAGACCGGCAGCGCCCCACCCAACTTCCCGGATGGGCATGGCCCCTCCTCGTCGCCGGCCTCTTTGCGCTCCAAAACTGCCTGGCCGGAGAACACGACTTCGAAAGCCCGATCGGCGCGGGCATCAACTCCTGCATCTGTCTGGCTCTGGCGCTCGCGATTCCGGCATTCACTGAGTTGCGCCAGGGCTGGATGGTTCGTCCGGCACAAGAGATAGCCAAGTACTCCTACGGCGTCTACCTGCTTCATGTCCCGGCGCTGATCTTCGTGATGCGCTATTTGCCGGCCCTGCCGCTGCCATTGAAGATCGCCGCATTCCTCGCTCTCACCACCCTGCTTTCGGCTGCCTGCTTCCAAGCAATCGAGAACCCGCTCATCCAATTGGGAAAACAGCTGACACAGCCTCGGCAGAGATTTCGCGCGCGCTTTGACGCCGTATTGCCAGGCTCCGCTGCGGCGCGCGGACCGGGTTCTGCCGCACCGGTGGAAGTGTCCCGCGCGGAACCGAAGGCGTGCCGGCAGAAAGGTGGCGCCATGCCCGTCAGGCTTTCAGTATTGATGTCGATGTACGAGAAGGAGTCTCCGGCTTGTTTATGTGAGTGCCTGGACAGCCTTGCAATGCAAACCCTGCGGGCCGACGAAGTAGTCCTCGTGGAAGACGGGCCGTTGGGCGATGCACTGAAGGACACGATCGACAGGTATCGAAAGATCCTGCCGATTGTGTCACTGCCCTTGCCGGCGCATGTTGGGCTCGGAGCGGCTCTGCGCTCAGGCCTTCACCACTGCCAGGGAGAATATGTGGCCCGTATGGATTCAGATGACATTTGCGTGCCGGAGAGATTTGAGAAGCAGATGAAGTTTCTTGAGTCGAACCCGGAGGTTGATGTGGTCGGGGCCGCGATTGCGGAGTTCGAAGAGGACCCCTCAGCGCCACACTCAATCCGGATGCTGCCGGAGGCCGGTGCCGCCCTGCGGCATTTTGCCAGGTTCCGCACGCCGATGAATCATGTCACTGTGACTTTCCGCAAAGCGTCGGTGCTGGCAGCGGGCAACTACCGAGCCTCCTATTGCCTTCAGGACTACTACCTTTGGGCCAGAATGCTGGCACTCGGTTACGTTCTGCACAACCTGAGCGAGGTCCTTGTCTACGTTCGCTGCGGAAACGGAATGCAGGCTCGCAGGGGCGGTTTTGCCTATGCGAAGGAGGAGATTCACCTCCAAGGTTACCTCCGCGAACTAGGTCTCCTGAACGCGCCCGGCGCGCTGCTGAACATCGTGATGAGGGTTCCGGTCCGCCTTGCGCCCAGCTTTGTGCGTGCTTTCTGCTATCGATTGATCCTGCGAAACCGCCCGCGCGATTTGGCCGCCGATTCCGGCAAGATGAACCAGAAGAAACTGAGTATGGCCGCAGGAACTTAGGCTGCCTGTCGGTTCTTCCCGGTGCGACGCGGCAACGGAAACGTCAAACTGCGTCTAAGTCATTGATATGGTGGGCGCTGCAGGATTCGAACCTGCGACTTCCACCGTGTGAAGATGGCACTCTACCGCTGAGTTAAGCGCCCAGAAAAGGCATTGGAGGGGTTGCGTTGGACATTCCAGCGACCCGAAGTCGTCAGGAGCCGAAGAGCCGTAGCCGGGAAGCCATTTTCGCGCCAAATCCCGTGTGCTGAACTCTGGTAGCTCCGCGGACACTGGAGAGGCGCCCCAAAGGGCATCCCTTGGGGTAGAGTAACACCAGCAGGGCTTTACGGCCAAGCTGCGCCTGCCTGTCGCGGCAGGTTTTCGGCGCGGAAAGCGCGAGGGCCGCAAGCCAAGCGAACCATGCTCAGGAGAGCGCGTTCAATTCGCCAGGAGAGCGAGCTCCCATTTGACGGGGAAGCGGCGCTGCGGCCTGTTTCCGGCATTGGCGACTCCCGAATGCCCTCCGGGTTGGCTCGTGCTGACGCCCTGGCGCAGGCCGCGCAGCCGGATTCGGGCGAAGAGGGCCCGGAGGACGGAAATCCAGGCGAAGAAACCGCTTACGGGGCGCAACCTTCCGGTCTGGATGGGGTTCCAGAGGATATGGCAACGATGGTCCTCAACGGTCAGGCGTTGGGAGCGGGTCCGGCACTTCGGCCGGGCGCAACCCCGGAGCCGCGTGCGGGCCTGAGGGAGGAATTGGACCCCAAAAGCGACGCAGCCATTATGCTGCGGGTGGCCGAGGGCGATGAGGCCGGTTTCAATTACCTGGCGGAAAAGTACCACCGGCCGATGATTCACTTCCTCTACCGGATGGTTGGAAACCAGGCAGTTGCCGAAGAGCTAGCCCAGGAGGTGTTTCTTCGCGTCTATCGTGCCAGAAGCAGCTATCGGGCCGAGGCCAGATTTACCACCTGGCTTTACCGGATCGCGACTAACCTGGCGGTGAATTACGCGCGGGACACCCGGCATGAACGGGCCGCGCAAACGGTGTATCTGGATCAGCCGGACGAGGAGACGGGCACGACTCCCGATGTGGCTGACGATGAGCCGACGGCGGAGCAGCAGTTACTGCGCGATGAGCGCATGGCCGCGATTCGGCGTCACGTGATGGCGCTGCCCGAGAGGCAGAGGATGGCCGTGTTGATGCACAAGTACCAGGGAATGGATTACCGGCAGATCGGGGAAGTGCTCAAGTTGAGCGAGTCGGCGACGAAATCGCTGCTCTTTCGCGCCTACCAGACGCTGCGGGACAAACTGAAGGACTTTGTTTGAAGGCATGAGTGAAAAGAAGCCGGCGCCATAAAAAAGGAAATTCGACCGGCGGAAAATGGGGTGGCAAGCCATGAAACAGATGAAGACAAATTGCACGGGAATGGATGCCGAGCTGGCCGGAGTGCTGCTCGATCCGAACCCGGCTTCTGCCAAGGTTCAAGCGCATGTTGCAGAGTGTGAGCACTGCCAGGAAAAGCTCGATGAGCTGAAGGCGACCATGGATTTGCTGGATGCCTGGAAGGCGCCTGAGCCGAGTCCTTACTTCATGACTCGGCTTGGCGCCAGGATGCGGGAAGAGCGCGAGGCCACGCCGGCCGGCTGGCTGGCTGGCGCCTTCGCAGGGTTGCGCGCTCGCATTGCCTATGGTTCAGGCTTGCATGTACGGCCGCTCGCGGCCATAGCACTCACGATCGTGCTGCTCGTGGGCGGGGGAACCTATCTGGGCATGACGGACTGGATGCAGCCGGCGCAACCGGCTGGCCAGGATGCGGCCGTGGTGCACGACCTGCAAACGCTCGATAGCAACGCTCAAGTTCTGGATCAGATGGAAGCGCTCACCGGCAACCAGAACGGAGATTGACGTTTTGCATTTCGGCCGCTTGCCGGGAGAAAGACTCGTGAACTGGATTTCCAACGCGGAAAGAATGCGTCCGGCGGCGATGGCCGTAGCGGTCCTGTTCCTGTGTTTGACCGCGGTTGCAGCGGCCGGCCAGGGCGGCTATGAACGCCGTGCTCCGCTGCGGCAATTCCGTTATGCGCAGCTCCAGGGTCGGCAAAACGGAGCGCAGAATCAGCGGCAGTACCGAAATCAGCAGCGGCAGTACCAAACGCAGCAGAGGCCAAACCAGAACCAGCAAAGGCAGTACCAAACGCAGCAGCGGCCAAACCAGAATCAGCCGAGGCAGTATCAAACGCAGCAGAGGCCAAACCAGAATCAGCCGAGGCAGTATCAAACGCAGCAGAGGCCGTATCAGCAGGCTCCGCAATATGGCGGCGCGCCGCAACCGACGCCCGCATACCCGGCAAACGCGGTTCGGCCCGGCACTCCGGCGCCGGCCTACACGCGCCCTGCTTATCCCAACGCAAATCGTCCCGGAAGCGTTTATCCCGGCGCGGCGCCTCCCGGCCATTTAGGCGACTGGCTCAACCGGCACCAGGGCCTTCCCCTCCAGGATCAGGAGCGCTTGCTACGCAATGATCCGAGCTTCAATCGACTGGCCCCCGCCACCCAGCAACGCCTGGTGCAGCAGTTGCACCAGTTGGACCAACTGCCCGAGGAGCAGCGCGAGCGCCGCCTTGCGCGGAGCGAGATGCTGGAGCACATGTCGCCGCAGGATCAGATGCAGGTTCGCCAGGCAGGGCGGAGTTACATGGCGCTACCGCCCGATCGCCAGGCCATGGTCAAGCGCGCCTTCCAGGATCTGCGCTCCGTGCCGCTCGATCAGCGCGCGACGGTGCTGAACTCGGCACGCTATCAGAACCAGTTCAGCCCGGACGAGCGCGACATCCTCACGAACCTTCTACGCGCCGAACCTTACCAGCCGCCGCGCTGACAGCCCTAAGAAGCGCCGCCGGCGCTACGCCAGCTTGCTCCTGAAGAATGCCAGCGATCTTTGCAATCCCTCTTTGAGTCCGACGCGCGGCTCCCATCCCAGAAGGGTGCGCGCCTTGGCGATGTCGGGGCGGCGGCGCGTGGGATCATCCACCGGCAGATCGACATAGCTTAGCTCGCTCTGAGAGCCAGTTACTTCGAGCACGGCCTTCGCGCAGTCGAGGACCGAGAACTCCTCGGGGTTGCCGAGATTGACGGGAAGATGCTCCTCGCTGCGCGACAGGAGCAAAATTCCTTCGATGAGATCGTCGACGTAGCAAAAGCTGCGTGTCTGGCTGCCGTCGCCGTAGATGGTGAGCGGCTCGCCGCGCAGGGCCTGCATCATGAAGTTGGAGATGACGCGCCCATCGCCGGGGTGCAGGCGCGGTCCATAGGTGTTGAAGATGCGCGCCATGCGCGTGTCGACGCCGCGCGAGCGATGATAAGCCATCACCATGGCTTCGCCGAAGCGCTTGGCCTCGTCGTACACCGAGCGCGGACCCACCGGATTCACGTTGCCCCAGTAGGTTTCCGGCTGAGGATGTTCGAGGGGGTCGCCATAGCACTCCGATGTGGAGGCGTGGAGAAAAGCCGCGCCATACTTGGCGGCAATCTGCAGCGTATTCTCAACGCCGACGGACCCCACACGCAGCGTCTCAATTCCCAGGCGAAGATACTCCGGCGGGCTGGCCGGCGAAGCGAGATTGAAGACGTAATCGACGCGTCCCGGATCGAAGGCCGTGCAGATATCGCGCTCTTCGAAGCGGAAGCGGGAATCTCGGGCGAGATGGGCAAGGTTCCCGGAGTCGCCTGTAGACAGGTTGTCGACTCCCAGGACGAAACAGCCTTCGTCGAGCAAGCGATCGGTGAGGTGAGAGCCGAGAAATCCGGCGGCGCCGGTTACGAGTGCGGACTTAGAGCGGCTCCACAATTCACGTGCCCTTTCCGGCTTCTTGCAGGGTGGCTTTTTCTTGATGAAAAAGCCACTTGGCGGTTGCGGCTCCGCGCATAGCAATTGTGGAACCGCTGTCGGCAAAATTCAATGCTCCTGAACTGAGAACTCCGAGTGGAAATAGGCCCGCCTTGGGGCCATGTGTGGGCGCGGCAGCACCACGCTGGACGCCGCGAAAAGTCCCATTCAGACCGGCGATTTGCGCGGCTTGCCTTCCTGCGCATGGTAGCTGGCCTGCCGGCCAACGCTCACATAGGTAAAGCCGTGGCTCTGCATCTCATACGGCTTATACAGATTGCGACCGTCAACAATGATGGGGAAACGCAGGGCCCTATTCATCCGCGCCAAATCAATGGCGGCAAACTCCCTCCAGTCTGTCAGGATGAGCAGCGCATCGGCATCCTTCGCTGCCCGGTAAGGATCGTCCGCGTATTTCATGTTCGCGGAAGCCGGCAGCACTTCCTTCGCGCGCTCCATTGCTGCCGGATCGTATGCCGTAACGATGGCCCCTGCCTGCAAGAGTTTCTTGATGATCTCTACAGCGGGCGACTCGCGGATGTCGTCGGTGTCGCCCTTAAAGGCGAGGCCCAGCGCCGCCAGCCGCTTGCCGCGCAGAGTCCACAACGCCGAGCGCACCTTGTTGAAGAACACTTCTCTTTGCGTGTCGTTGATCTTGCGAACTTCTTCGAGCAGTTGAAGGTTGACGCCGCGTTCCTGCGCCACCCAATGGAATGCAGCCACGTCCTTGGGAAAGCACGAGCCTCCGTATCCGAGTCCTGCGCGCAGAAAACCGGGGCCGATGCGGCTGTCGAGGCCGATGCCGGCGGCGATATCCTCGATGTCCGCATCCACTGCCTCGGCCAGGTTTGCCACGGCGTTGATGAACGAGATCTTCATGGCCAGAAACGCATTCGAGGCGTGCTTGATGATCTCCGCGCTCTGCGTTGATGTGACCAGTAGCCGCGCTGGCCGGTCCGCGCTGCACGATCCAGGCAGAGCTCCCGGCTGCGCGTAGTAACCGCCGGCGGTCAACGGCTCATAGATTCGCCGCAGCATCTCCGCCGAGCGCTCGCTGGTTGCCCCCACAACGATGCGATCGGGATGCAGAAAGTCGACTACCGCCGTGCCTTCGCGAAGGAACTCGGGGTTCGAGACGACATCGAATCGTCCCGCTTCCACGCCGTGGCGGTGCAACACGCGCCGAATCCAGTCGTTGGTGTAGACCGGCACCGTGCTTTTCTCGACGATTACTTTGTAACTCTTGATGGCGCGAGCAATTTCGGCCACGACGGCCTCGACATACGACAGGTCCGCGGCGCCGCCATCGCCTTGCGGAGTGCCGACGGCGATGAATACGGCCTCGCTTTGCTCAACGGCCTCGGCCAGATGCGTAGTAAACACAACTCTGCCGCCGCGGTGCTTCGCCAACAGCTCGGGCAGGTGCTCTTCAAAGATCGGCACGCCGCCCTCGCAGAGCTGCTTCACCCGGGCTTCGTCATTGTCGACGCAGACAACCTGATGACCCATCTCCGCGAAACAAGCAGCTGCCACCAGACCGACATATCCGGAGCCGATGACGCAGATTGAAACTTGATTCGACATACGTTCGCGCGTTCCTCTCTGCGCCATTCTACGGGCGGGTTGGTGGTGCGGGGCAATTCCCTTTCGGTTGTATGTCGCGAAACCGGCGGTTCAGGGATGGATCCAGCCGCTCACAGGTTCACCGTCATTCTATCTTGCGGCTCATCCTCTGACGGTGTGCGTTCAATTGCAGGCGCATCTTCGCAATTACCATTTTGTGCATTGCAGGGGCGTGGACTTCCCAATGAACTCCCGTTCAAGCGGGTTCATCGGCCCGCTCGGAACCCTCCCCTCGGCTACAATTGAATACAGGCCAAAGGTCAAATAACGTTGCGCATCGCGCGCAAACTGAGTAAGGAGCTGCATCCTCTATGGCGATTCCCGCCACACAACTACGCCCGGGCATGATCATCAAACACAATGAGCAGCTTCACCTGGTCTTCAAGGTGGAGCACCGCACGCCCGGCAATCTTCGCGCCTTCATCCAGGCCAAGCTGCGCAACCTGAAATCCGGCGCCATGTTCGAGCACCGTTTCCGCTCCGCCGACGCGATCGAAAAGGTGGTCGTGGACGAGATATCCATGGAGTTTCTCTACGCCGACGGCGATGACTACTATTTCATGAATCCGGTCGACTATGAGCAGACCGTCCTGAAAAGCTCTACGCTCGGTGACGCAGTGGAATACCTGACCGCCAACCAGCAAATCAAGGTGAGCTACTTTGATGGGCAGCCGGTGGGAATTGAGTTGCCGCAGACTGTCGACCTGGAGGTCGTGGAAACGGAGCCGGGGCTGAAGTCGGCAACCGCCTCCAGCGTCACAAAACCGGCCAAGCTGGAAACCGGCCTCGTAGTCCAGGTGCCGCCGTTCATCAACGCGGGCGAGAAGATCCGAGTGGACACCAGCGAAGGCGCGTACCTGAGCCGCGCGTAGATCCGCTGATAGGCTTCGCGGGGCATCAAAGGAGGGTTCGATGAAGTCCTCGCTTTGCGCACTCCTTGCCATACTGGGCAGCAGCATTGCCCTTGCCGCGCAGCCATCGTCCAACCCAGCCGACCAGACTGAGGCGGTGAACAGCAGTAATGCCTTCGCCGTTGACCTCTACGCGCAGCTTTCCAGGCAACCGGGCAATCTCTTCTTTTCGCCGGAGAGCATCTCGACCGCATTTGGCATGGCTTACGCCGGCGCGCGCGGCCAGACGGCCACGGAGATGGAGCATGTGTTCCATTTCACGCTGGCGCCAGATCGGCTGCACCCGGCGATGGGCGCTCTGCTCGCGGAGATGAACGCGCAGCACAAAGGCTACGAGCTGCGCGTGGCCGACGCGCTGTGGGCGCAACAGGACGCGAGTTTCCTGCCCGACTACCTGAAGCTGGTCCAATCCGACTACAGCGCGGGCTTTCACCGCGTCAACTTCAAGGTTTCACCCGAAGGCGTGCGCGAGACGATCAACGCGTGGGTTGAGAAGCAGACCAACGACAAGATCAAGGACCTGCTTGCGCCCGGCGTGCTCAGCCCAACAACCCGGATGGTACTCACCAACGCCATCTACTTCAAAGGCAATTGGCAGGACCAGTTCGAGAAAGACTCCACGCAAAACGAGGAGTTCCACCTTTCGGCCACGCAGTTCGTGATGGCGCCATTGATGCACCGCACCGGCAGCTACCGTTATTACGATGGCGGAACATTCCAGGCGCTCGAGCTGCCATACGCAGGGGATGAAATTTCGATGGTGGTTCTGCTGCCGAAGGAGACGGAAGGGCTGCCGGCGCTTGAGAAGTTGTTCGCTTCAGGGGTGGCAGGCGAATGGATTCAGAAGATGGAGCCTGTGGACAAGGTCATTCTGACCCTGCCGCGCTTCACCATGACACAACAGTTCGAGCTGAGCGGCGCCCTGAGCGCGATGGGCATGGCGCAGGCGTTCAGCGATGCGGCGGATTTCTCCGGCATGACAGGCAAGCCGGATTTCACCATCAGCGCGGCGATCCATAAGGCGTTCATCGATGTGAACGAGCAAGGCACAGAAGCGGCGGCGGCCACATCGATTGTGATGCGGGCGACGGCGGCGCGCATGCCTTTCCCAGAGCCTCCGCCGATCGTCTTCCGCGCCGATCATCCCTTCCTGTTCATCCTGCTCGACACGCGTTCGGGAAGCATGCTCTTCCTTGGCCGCGTGGCCGACCCGACAAAGTGACAACCTGCGGGTCGCCGGTTTGAGCGAAAATCGTCGCATTTTGAGTGCGCGATGGGGAATCTGCGTTCTATAGATGGAGTTTCAGCGTAGGATTTGTGGTTTTTTCGCCGGCGAAACTACCCCTTGCAAGAATGACCTTGATTCAATTCGGGGTTCCGGAACTCGAATCTGAGTCCAGAGGTCTCGCGCTGGCCCTTATTCCCAAGAGGCGCTTTACAGAAGAGGCGCGAGGCGTTACGCTATACGCATGATTAAGAGCTTCCGCCACTCGGGGATCGAGAAGTTCTTCAAGTCCGGAAGCAAGGCTGGTATTCAGCCAAAGCACGCGGCAAAGCTCTCGCGCCAGTTATTCGCCCTCAACCGATCGAAGTCGGCACAGGATATGAATGCCCCGGGTTGGGAACTCCACTCGCTGTCTAAAGATTTAAGTGGGCATTGGGCAATCAAAGTGAATGGAAACTGGCGGCTTACGTTTACTTTCGAGGGCGAGGACGCAATTCTGGTCGATTATCAGGATTACCACTAGGAGGTCATATGCTCATGCACAATCCACCGCATCCCGGCGAAGTGCTGAGGGAGTATCTCGGCGACATGGACATAGCAGATGCCGCGAAGCGTCTGCGGGTCACGCGCACGACCCTGTCCCGTATCGTCAACGGACGTGCAGGCATTTCGGCTGAGATGTCCATTCGGCTCTCGGCGGCGCTTGGAACTCATGCCGCGTTCTGGTCCGGTCTCCAGATGGATTATGACCTGTGGAACGCGAGCCGCCGACGCAGACCGAAGATTCAGCCGTTCCGCAAAGCAGCCTGAATGTCGCGGCTACGCCACGATCAAATCCCACCCGATCATTTTCCGTCGGGCAGCTTGACGAGGCGCGCTTCGAGCAGGGCCTCAATCACCTTGAGCGCCTCGAGCGCCGACTCCGCGACCGGCTCGTCAACCTGGACCACGGCGAGCGCCTTGACGGGTGCGCCCGGAGTGGCGGACCCAAGCCGCTCGCGGCCGAGAGCGAAGTTGGCGATGTTCACTCCTTGCTGGCCGAGGATGGTTCCGATGCGGCCGATGACGCCGGGGACGTCGAGGTTGCGGCAGACCACCAATGTTCCTTCGAGCGGAGCTTCGACGTCGATGCCATCGAAAGCCAGCAGGCGCGGCTGCTCACCGTGAATGACAGTGGCGCTGGCGCGGCTGTCGCCCTGCGCGGTGTGCAGCACCAGCGTGAGGACCGTGGCCGCGCCGCCGCGATAACTTTCTTCCTTCTGCTCGTGCACGCGAATGCCGCGCTCCGCCGCGACGGCCGCTGCGTTGATGCGGTTCACGTTCTCGGAGCCGGAGAGCAGCCCGGCGATGGCCGCGTTGCGCACCAGCTCGGTTTTGGCGTCAGTGAGCGTGCCGCCGTAGACGATGTGGATAGCGTCAATGCCGGACTTTCCGCCGCCTTTGCCCGCCTGGGCAAGAAACGATCCGAGGCGCCCGGCGAGGTCGATGTAGGGAGCGAGTTGCACGTACTCTTCGCGGCTCAGCGATGGAACGTTCACCGCATTCTGCACCACGCCCAGCTTGAGGTACTCGCACACTTGATGCGCAATCTGGATGCCAACGGCCTCCTGCGCCTCGGCCGTGGAGCCGGCGATGTGCGGCGAGAGAATCACATTGTCGAGGCCGAAGTACAGCGAGTCCTTGGGCGGCTCGACGGCGAATACATCGAGCGCCGCACCCGCCACCTGGCCGCTCTTGAGCGCGGCAGCCAGATCCGCATCGCAAACCAGCTCGCCGCGGGCGCAGTTGACGATGCGCACTCCCTTCTTCATGGCAGCGATGGTTTTGGCGTTGATGATGCCGGTGGTCTGCGGCGTGAGCCCTACGTGCAGCGTGAGGTAGTCGGATTTGGCAAGGAGTTCCTCGACCGGGACGAGGGCGATTCCGTTCTCGCGCGCCGGGGCTGCGGAGACAAAGGGATCGGTGCCCATGATCTCCATGCCGAAGCCGCGCGCGCGTTTGGCTACTTCAAGGCCGATGCGGCCCAGACCCAGAATGCCCAGCGTCTTGGCGCGCAGCTCGGTGCCCTGCAGATTCTTTTTCTCCCACTTGCCGGCGTGCATGGTGGCGTTGGCGGCGGGCACTTTGCGCGCCAGCGCGATCATCAGGCCGATGGTGAGCTCGGCCACGGCTACGGCGTTGGCGCCGGGCGTGTTCATGACGACGATGCCGCGGCGCGTGGCGGCTTCGGCGTCAATGTTGTCCACGCCCACGCCGGCGCGGCCAATGACACGCAGTTTGGGCGCGTGCTCGAGGAGTGCGTCATCCACCTGAACCGCACTGCGCACCACCAGCGCTTCGGCATCGGCGAGTGCCGCCGGCAGGCCATCAGGCAACTGGTCGTGCGTCTTGACTTCCCAACCCGGCTCGCCCGCAAAGACGGCCAGCGTGGCCGGAGAAACTTTTTCTGCCAGTACGATCTTCATGGCTGCTCCCTTCCCCTCGCTTGTGTACTCGTCAAAGCGAATGCCCTCACTCTCGCAGAGCAAATCGAACATGCGCACCACCGCCGCGTGCGGCTTGCCCTCGCCGCGCTCGTATTTGGTGAGCGAGTTGGGATGAACCCCCAGCCGCTCCGCCATTTCGTATTGATAGAGATCGAGCTGCTTGCGCGCGATGAGCAGCTTTTCTCCGAAGGTCAGTTCAGGCATAAATACAGGTCTCAGTTGTCAGCTTCCAGTGGTCAGAAAGGGCTGAACGCCGGTCACTGTCCACTGCTCACTGCTGTTGCGTAGACTTCCTGCGCCGCGGCAACGGCCTGGCCGAACTTGACGGGCAACCCGAGCGTGTCCTTGGCAATGTGCTCCATGGCACCGAGAAGAGCGACGGTGTCGAGATAGTCGAAAAAGCCGAGGTGCGCGACGCGGAAGATCTTGCCCTGCATCTCGCCCTGGCCGTTGGCCGCGACCAGCGCAAACTTTGCCTTGAGCGCCTTGACCACCACACCCGAGTCCATGCCTTCAGGGACCGCAACCGCCGTGGCCGCGGCCGCCGGAGAGTTGGGCGCAAAGAGCGTGAAGCCGAGCGCCACAAGGCCCGCGCGCGTGGCCGCCGCGTTCACCTGAGCGTTGTCGACCAAGGCGATGCGGCCTTTCTCGAGATCGCCGCCCGCCTGCCCGGCGATGTAGTCGAGGGCCGCGCCCAGAGCCGCGACCAGCGCGACAGCGGGCGTGTAGGCGCTCTCGCCCTTCACCGCGTTCTTGCGCTCCTTGCGCAGATCGAAGTAGTAACGCGGATTCCTGGTGGTCTCCATGGCCCCCCAGGCGCGATCGCTCACGCTCAGATAGGCGAGGCCGGGAGGAATCATGACCGCTTTTTGCGAGCCGCCGATGAGCACGTCAATGCCCCAGCCATCGACGTCGAAGTGCGTGGTACCGAGGCCGGTGATGCCGTCGACGACCAGCAGCGTGTCGGGGGCGACTTGATCGCGCAATTTTGCGATGGCCTCCACGTTATGACGAACGGCCGTCGATGTCTCGGTGGCCTGCGTGTAAATGACTTTGTGCTCCGGCTTGAGCGCGGCGCGAACGGCTGCCAGGTCGAAGGTCTGGCCGTAGGGCGCGGTAACCACGTCCGGCTCGCAGCCAAAGGCCTTCGCCAAGCCCGTCCAGCGCTCGCCGAATTTGCCCGCCGTGAGCACCAGCACTTTGTCGCCGGGCGAGGTCAGGTTTGAGACCGAGGCCTCCATGGCGCCGGTGCCGGAACAGGCGAGGAGCAGCACGTCATTCTTTGTGCCGACGAAGACCTTGAGCTGTGCGAGCACCTTCTGGAAGAGGGCGCGGAACTCCGCTGTGCGGTGGTGCATGTCGGCTGCGGCCATGGCGAATTGAGCCGCGGGAAGGAGGGGCGTTGGTCCGGGAGTATAAAGACGAGTCTTGCGAATCATTTTTCTCCTCGCTTTGGACTGGCAGGAGAGGCGAGCTAGTCCGGCAATCACATAATACACAAGTTTGTGGTTTTTGTGGTTAATTGTTGAGGAAAAATCGGGAGGAAGCCGGAATTCGGGTAAAATGGCCTGCGTTTGGCCCTGAAGTTCCAAAATCGATACAATCCTTGTTTGGTGGGCCGTTCTTGGGGCCGCTCTTGCCGCGGATTAGGTGGCGATGGGTCGAAGCAGGAAGTCAGGAGCGAAGGAAATGACCGACGCAGGCGAACTGGAAGCCCTTGTAAGTCAACAGATTGTGGCCGCCATGAAGGCGCACGACGCCGAGCGAACGGGCACGCTGCGGCTCATCAAAAACGCGCTGAAGAACAAGGCGATTGAGAAGCGGGCGGCGCTGACACAGGCCGAGAGCGAGCAGGCGCTGGCCACGATGATCAAGCAGCGGCGCGACTCGATTGATCAGTTTGCAAAGGGCAACCGGCCGGACCTGGTGACCAAGGAGCAGGCGGAGATCGTGGTGATCGAGGAGTTCCTGCCCAAGGCGCTTGACGAGGCGGGCTTGGCGAAGCTGGTGACGGAGGCGCTTGGCGAGCTGGCCGCAACGATGGGGCACAAGCCGACGGTGAAGGAGATGGGCCCGGCCATGAAGACCGTGCAGGGCAAGCTGCAGGCGGCGGGCTTGCGGGCCGATGGGCGCGCGGTGAGCGAGCTGGTAAAGAAGGAGTTAGCGAGCTAGGGCTGGCGCTTCGAAAGCCGGTTTTGGCGGCGGCGGTTGGCTTCGGCCGCCGCACGACTATTCTCCCCACAGGCGAAACTAATCCCCCCAGTCTGGGTTTCTGGATTAGGCCCTCCCCCTGGGCTGCCGGAACTCCGTTTGCATCATACGAACCGGAGGCCGGCAATTACTCGGGCCGGAGCGGACTGAGAGGGACGATGAAACCCCGAACGAATCTGCGTGTTTCGTCCTTGGCGCGGCTTTCCCCCCAGATGAACCAAACGCCTCGCCCATCGCTTTCCCACGAGTTCCAAACACAACACAGAACGAGCGCAGCGAATTGGGTTTTCGGCGCGGCGCTTGCGGTTTTCGCGCTGGCATTTGCGGCGCATGCGAACGCCCAGCAAGCGTACCCCGGCTCGCCGTACGGCGCCAATGGCAGCCCGTACGCAAACCAGTATGCGCAGCCGGGCGCGCAAGGCGGAACTGCGCAGCCGCAGGTTCAGCCGCAGTACGCGCAGCCACAGTACGCGCAGCCGCAATACGCTCCGCAGCAACCTTATGCGGACCAGCTGCCCTACAGTGCGCCGGCGTCGCCGTATGCGCAGCCGGATGAGAGCCAGGCGGCAGCGCCGGTTCAGGCGCTGAGCGCACAGGATCTGGAGCAGCTACTGGCGCCGATCGCGCTCTATCCTGATGCGCTGCTGGCGCAGATTCTTGCCGCGTCAACCTATCCGGCGCAGGTGGCAGTGGCCGACCAGTGGCTGCAGCAGATGCGCGCACAAGGGTATGGCTCGCCCGATCAGATCGCCGCTGGCGCCAATGCGCAGACCAACTGGGACCCGAGCATCAAGGCGCTGACGGCGTTCCCTGACGTGCTGGACATGATGAACCACGATCTGGAGTGGACCACGAACCTGGGCAACGCTTACTACAACCAGCCGCAAGATGTGATGCAGACAGTGCAAGTGCTGCGCGACCGCGCCGAGCAGGCAGGGAATTTGCAATCCACCCCGCAGGAACAAGTGAGCAACGACCAGGGCTACGTTGAACTGGCTCCCACAAACCCGGAGGTTGTGTACGTGCCCACCTACGATCCGTGGGATGTTTATGGGCAGCCAATCGCGCCGTATCCGGGATTCTCGTTTTTCGGCGCGCTGGGCGACTTTTTCGGCGGTGCCCCCATTCAGTACGGGCTCAGCTTCGCTCTTGGAGCCTTCGATCACATGCCCTTTGGATGGCTGGCCTGGGGCTGCGACTGGATGGGGCAAGGTTTGTTGTTCAACCATTCCGGCTACTACACGCGCAGCAACACGGTGGCCGATTGGGGTCTTCCGCGTGGTGGACCTCGCGCCTATGGGCGGGGAGGGTCGTGGGGCACGCGCGGCGGCCCGAACCAGGTCTACGGCGAGCGGCAGGGCTACAACGGCGGCAACAATCAACGCGGCGGATGGTCGGACAACTCAGGTGGGCACGGCGGGCGTGGCGGCGCTCAGTCGCCCGCCCAATCCTATGTTCGGCCTGCTCAGGGATTCCCAGAGCCGGGGCGGCTGAATTACTCCAACCGTGGGTCGCAGCAGCCGGGCTACGGCTACACGCGTCCCGCGACGCCAGGGCAGAGCTATGACCGCCCGGCGCAGCGGAATTATGCGCGTGTTGCGCCACAGCAGAACTACGGCTACCGTCCGCAGACCTATTCGAATCGTGCGCAGACTTACGCAAGTCCGGGCTACTCCGGCAGGCCGCGGAGCTACAGCAACCCGGGCTACGGGTACGGCTACACGGGCCGGCCGACTTACGGTTATTCCGGCCCGCAGGCCTATGCCACTCGACCTAGCTTTGCTTATTCGAACCCGTCCAATTCGTATCGCGCAGCACCGCAGCCGGACAATTCACGCGGGTTTTCGTCACGCGGGTTTTCGAGCCGCTCGTACGAGAGCTACGGCAACACGATGGCGCGGAACCAGCGCTCGGGCGGATTCCATCTATTCGGCGGAGGGGCGCCGAAATCGTTCGGCAACGAGCGCGCGCCTAGTTACTCTTACAAGGCCCCTAAAAGCTTCGGCGGCGGGCACCAAAGCTTCGGAGGCGGGCATCAAAGCTTTGGGGGTGGACACCAGAGCTTTGGCGGCGGTCATGTGAGTACGCCCAAGATGAGCCACTCCGGCGGCGGAGGTGGTGGAAACCGCCGCTTCCGCTAAGTTCCGGCGCGCCCGATAGCTTCGCTCACTGCGCGCGGCGACGTTGTTTTGGGGCACGGCCAATTTTGCGCAGATGCGCCTCATGCAGTTCGCGGTGCAGCTCGTCTACCTTCGCCTTGACTTTCTCGAGAGCTTTCTTGCCGGCAAGCGTGATGCGATAATGACGCCGCGCGCGGCCGCCTGCCTGGCCGGGGACGGTTTTGAGCAGGCCTGAACGCTCCATCCCGTGAAGGAGCGGGTAAAGCGTGCCAGGCCCGATGCGATAGCCGTGACGCGCGAGCTCTTCCATCATCGCCAGGCCGAAGATGGGCTCGTGGCTGGCGTGGAGCAGCACGTGGATGCGGATCAGGCCGTAAAAGAGTTCACGCTTGTGATTCTTCACAGAAAACACTATACCGCCGTTTACACGACTTTGGCTTGACTCTTATCGAAGTTCGATATATGGTTTGCCGCAGATGCTTCTCGCGGCATGCCAATTCTTCCCTGGTCGAAAAAGTTCCCCCATGCGGGCCTATGGAAATCTCCTCGGGCTGGCGATTCTCTTGTTGTGTGCGCTCGCGGGCCGGCTAGCCTGGGCACAGGGCCCACCGTATCAAACCGACGACCCTGTTCCGGTGGACCTGCATCACTACGAGTTCTATATCTTTGGCGGCGTGGACGGCACCCCGGTCGAAATGGATTCGACCGGCCCGGCCTTCGAGTTCAACTGGGGCGCTCTGCCCCGAGTACAATTGCACGCTATCCTGCCCTGGGGCGTCGTAGCGCCGTTGAATCATCCTGTCTATCTTCCCAGCGGAACAGGACCAACCAAGTTCGGCCTCACGGACATGGAACTCGGGGCCAAGATTGCTTTCATCAAAGAGAGCAAGCACTTTCCGCAGATCGGCAGCTTCACCATGTTCGAGATGCCCACCGGCAACGCCGACAACGGGCTCGGCGTGGGAAAGGTCTGGTATAAGCTGCCCATCTGGCTGCAGAAGAACTCCGGCAAATGGCTCTTTGACGGCGGCGGAGGCTACGAGGTGGTCCCGCAGACCGGCTTCCGCAACTTTCCTTACACCGGGTGGCTGATCAAGCGCGAATTGAACGAGCAGTGGGAGCTGGGCGCCGAAGTCTTTGCGCATGGCGCGGAGGGATTCGCGCCGGCGCAAACGCAATCGTCAGCCATGATCGACGTGGGCGGCTACTACCACTTCAAGCACAACACCAACCAGCAGATCCTGTTCTGCTATGGCCACTCGGTGGCAGGGCAAACCGAGAACTACGCGTATGTGGGGATGTATTGGACCTGGGGCAAGGACGCGAAGAGCGACACGCTGGACGAAAAGAAAGCTGCCGCGGGGAATCTGCTGTTCCCGGCGCCGCCAAACAGAATCGGCTTTTAACGAAGTAGCTTGCGCGTTGTTTGACAGCGATCCAGAGAGAGGACCTCATGACATTGGCACCGGTAACCGACAAGCGCGCGGCATGGGCACTTCTGCTTCTGCGTGTCCTCGTTGGATGGGTTTTCCTTTCCGAAGGGATTCAGAAGTTCCTCTTCCCTGACGCTCTTGGGTACGGGCGATTTGCGAAAATCGGCATCTGGGCTCCGCATTTTTCCGCGCCGTTCGTTGGCGTTGTTGAGATTGCGTGCGGCGCACTGCTGATCACTGGACTGGCGGCCAGATGGGCAAGCATCCCTCTCGTGATCGACATCGCCGTAGCCATTACCACAACTAAGATTCCAATGTTGGCGAAGCAAGGGTTTTGGCCTGCGATGCACGAAGGAAGAACGGACTTCTGCATGCTGCTGGGGCTCGTTTCCGTCTTTCTGATCGGCCCAGGATCGCTGTCTTTTGACTCCCGGAGAAATCATGGCGGAACTCAATGAGGCAGCTTCGACGGCCGATGAAGAGCCTCATCATGGTTCGCCATTTGAGGTGTTGCTTGCATTTCTGCGGCTGGGATGCACTTCGTTTGGCGGTCCTATCGCCCACCTCGGCTATTTTCGAAAAGAATTTGTTGAGCGAAGAAAGTGGTGCAGCGAGGGAACCCTGGCGGAGTTGATCGCCCTCGCTCAGTCTCTTCCGGGGCCGGCAAGCAGTCAGGTCGGATTCGCCCTCGGCATTCTGCGAGCTGGTTGGTTGGGGGGAACAGCGGCATGGATCGGATTCACCTTACCCTCCGCGCTTCTAATGCTGCTCTTCTCTTATGGAATTCCAACACTGAATCGCGGAATTGGTCTTGGTCTCATCCATGGCCTGCAATTGGTCGCGGTTGCGGTGGTTGCGCAGGCCGTCCTAAGTATGCAACGCTCGTTAGCTCCTGACCGGACGCGTCTGTCACTGGTCATTCTGGCAACAGGCTTCACTCTGATTCTTCCCGCGCAGATCGCTACGCTGGTTGCAATTCTCGTCGGCGGCGTCTTCGGGTTCGCTTTCTACAGAAAAGAAGGTCAGAGGGCGCAGGATCGTCTGCGCGCGTCGTTCTCCCGGACAGCCAGTCTTGCAACAGCAATCGCATTTTGCGGTCTGCTTGCTGCGTCCGTCGTCGATTTACGGAGCGGGGCTCACACTCAGAGAGCCGTCTTTTCTGCTTTTTATCGCTGCGGCGCGTTGGTTTTTGGAGGGGGACACGTGGTGCTCCCGCTTCTGGAAGACGCTGTCGTGGCGAAGGGGTGGATCTCACAGCAGACGTTTCTGGCCGGGTATGGTGCGGCTCAGGCTCTTCCTGGTCCTCTCTTTTCTATCGGCGCATTTCTTGGTGCTGAGGTTTTCCCCGGCCCTTACGCCTGGGTCTCCGCGGGCGTTGGCCTGGTCGCAATCTTCCTTCCCGGACTTCTTGCCATGGCGACGCTTCTTCCCCTGTGGAGTTCTTTCCGGAGCAATTCGTTCTTGGTTTCAATGCTAAAGGGAATCAATGCAAGTGTCGTCGGCGTCCTGATTGCCGCGCTCTACCATCCGCTCTGGACAACAACGATCAAATCTTCACTCGACTTCTGGATCGCGATCGCTGCTTTTGTCTTTCTAACAGCATGGAAAACCAAGCCATGGATTATCGTGGTGGGCGTTTCGGTGATTTCGGTAGGGCTTCAATCTATGAGGATGTAGAGAAGGCCGATGTGGCAATTGACCGCTGCCGCAAGAAAAAGAAACGCCGGAGCTGGCATGGAGCCGGCCCCGGCGCTTGGTTGATCGTGCGTCTGGCTTACTGCCAGGCTGCCGTTGTCGTGTCGGTAAAGTTCAAACCATCAATGTGGCGAGCCAGCAGCACCAGGTTGCCGTTGGTGGAGTTCTTCAGCAACAATCCCACCACGCGAACCTTTGTGCCGTTGCTCAGGTCGCTGAACGCCCCGAAGCCATAGCGGAAATCACAGGCCGGCCCAAGGTACACCGTCACCGTGGACGGGACAACCTGTCCCGCAAACCCAGTGATCTGCATCTGGAACAGCCCCTGTCCCGAGTTCTGGCTGCCGTTCGCAACCGTGCCCTCATAGCCCCAGTTCTCCAGATGGATGCGATTGACCGTGATTGCCGTGCCACTCGTCGGAGTTGCTTCGGCATCCGTGCCGCCGACTGCGATCTCCTGGCCAGGCGTCAAGGCATACGAGTTGAAAAGGAGCTGCGTGAATGCGTTGTGCATCCAGTAGATTCCGTACTTTTCATTGCCGGTGATGTTCACCTGGGCAATGCCGCCCAGCGGAACGTCAGCCAATGAAGACGGCTCGACCGCGCGCACATAGAAGTCAAGGTTGGTGGCCTGGCCCGACGCCGGGGTCACGTACGTGACTAAACCCCTTGCGTAGAACTTGCTGTCGGTAACGAGCGCCACTTCGTCGGCGTCCAGAGTCTGATCGGCTGGATCCAGAGATCCCGCGATTTCCACGACGCTGTTGGTATTCAGCGAGCTCAGGCTGGCGCCGCCATCCCACTCAGTCGTCGAGCTGGTGTTGATGGTGAACTGCTCGCCGTGCGGACCCTGAATCGTGAACGAGCTGGGTTCCGTGGTGCTCGACGGCGCAGTCACGACGGATCCGTATAGTAAGTCGATGTGTGCGCCTGTGTCGGTGCGCGCCACCGTGGAAACGTCAATCGTTGGAGTTACCGTGACGTCGCCGCTGGAGTTGGTTTCAATGTTCCCGTTCGAGTCCACCGGAATGGACTGGGCCAGATCAAAATCCATGCGCAGGCCAACCGGCGGGGTATTCGTGCCAATGGTCAGGGATTTCGGCAGATTGAAGGTCACAGTGGACGTTGTGAAGGCTGCGGGGGCTGTTTGAATGGTCGGCTCGCCTCCACCCGGAGGGACGTTCAGGTAGCCCACGGTTCCGGTGCCCAGAACGAAAGTGACACCGGTGTAGGTTCCTGCGGGAACCTGGTTCATGTCTACCAGGGTCTGCAGGCCGTTGAAGCGAGCAAAGTCCACCGTCGGCGTACCCTGGACCAGGGTCGATGTCGTTGTGGTGCCATTGGTCAATTCGACCGCCATAAGCTGCACCTGAAATGAAACAACGGCAGCTAACGGCGCGTCAGTTCCGATCAAAAAGGCCGAGCCTGTCGGCACGTTGGATTGGGTTGCGGTGGTGACGGAGCTGGTGCAGCCCGCAACCACGAGCGCAACAGTGGCGAGTGGAAGTAACGCTAGCCTCAATAGCATTTTGCGTGTTTGGGGGGACATATTGGGTACGTCGCTTTCTGCGAGCTGCCGTAGTTAAAGTTGAACGCGCCGAGCGAGCACCTGTTACCGGCCTCACCCAGAGGAACGCCGCCCACACTGCGGGCCTTTGCCGGGATGGATCCATAAGATACAACCCTGCAAGGACTCTGAATTTCAAGGCGGGAAGAAGTAAGTCGTTCCAAGGCGCGCTCATCTACGGAGCCATCGCCAAAATTGGCGTTCAGCTGCGACTCATGGATCGAGTCTGCATCTGCCGTCAGGCTTGTTAGACACGAAGGGACTCGTGGAAGTTGTGGGGGAATTCAAAAAAAGTTTCAACAGCCCTCGAATACAAACTGCTGTCCCATTACCACGGTAACAGCGGTCGATTCGATTGAACTTAGTCGATCTTCCTTCAGAAGACTTCCGAGCGCACACCTTCGGGAATCGGCGCGTGCTTCAGCAGGCCCAGTTCGCCGGCCAGCCGCTCCAGCTTGGCGCGCGTGGCCGCCGTGGGCGGGACCAGCGGCAGCCGCAGTTGATCGCCGCACTTTCCCATTAGGCTCAGCACGGTCTTCACGGGCGCCGGATTCGACTCCCAGAAGTTGGCCTCGAAAAGCCGCGAAAAACGGCGCTCCAGCTCGCGCGCTTCGTCCCAGTTGTTGTCGAGCGCCGCGCGAATCATGCGCGAAACTTCGGCTGGAGCTTCGTTCGACGCCACGCTGATGAGGCCGTGCGCGCCGACGGCGATGGCCGCCAACGCCAGGTTGTCGTCGCCGGAGAAGATCTTGAATCCCCGCGGCATGATGTGCGCCAGCTCGGTAAACTGCGTCAGCTTGCCGCTCGCTTCCTTGATGGCCTCGATATTTTTCGCCGCCGCGGCCAGCCGCGCAACGGTTTCCGGCTCCAGGTTCGCACCCGTTCGTCCCGGCACGTTGTACACGCAAACGGGGAGCGGATCGGCCTCCCGCGCAAGCGCGAGGAAGTGCTGAAACTGCCCCTCCTGCGTAGGCTTGTTGTAGTAAGGGTTGGCCGAGAGCACCGCCGCCACGCCGGGGATGCGCCGCAAGTGTCCAGCCAGGCGAACCAGCACGCGCGTGGAGTTGTGCGTGCATCCGGCCCACACCGGAACCCGTCCCGCTGCGGCGTCGATGACGAGACGCACCGCGCGCAGCCACTCTTCCTCGTCCAGCGTCGCCGCCTCGCCGGTTGAGCCGCAGGCAACGATGAAGTCAATACCCGACTCGATCTGCCAATTCACCAGCGCCCACAGCGCCGGCTCGTCCACCGATCCATCCGCCCTGAACGGCGTCACAATTGCGGTACCACAGCCTATCGTTTCCATGACAGGTCAAGTTTATAACGGCGTGGTGCGGCGAATGTGAACCGGCATTCGCAAGCTCGCCTTGTCCGCGGGCGGAATTGTTGCGGCTGATGTGGAAAACAGGGACGGACCGCTGAATTCAATGAGCGAGCCACGGGGAGCGATGGGCGCGCAAAGGTCGCTGGAGTCCGGTTCTACAACTGATCGAAGATTTCGCGGAATTCCCAGGCGCCGTGCTTACCGCAGAGCCACTCGGCACCGCATACCGCACCCAGCGCGAATCCGCGCCGCGAGTGCGCATCGTGGCGCAGCTCGAGGGTGTCGCAGTCGCTCACGGCGCGCACAACGTGCTCGCCCTTAGCGTCGCCCACGCGGTGCGACTCGATGGGCACGTCGCTGCCGGGCCGCACAGAAAGAACGATCTCCTTGAGCGTGAGCGCCGTGCCTGAGGGCGCGTCAAGCTTGGTCACGTGGTGTGTCTCGTCGATCGAGAACTTGTACCCATCGAGCCGGGCCAGCTCGGCCGTAAGTCGGAAGAGCTTCTGGACCCCGATGGAGAAGTTCGTGCCGTAGAGAAGCCCGCCGCCGCGCTCGATGGCCAGTGCTTTCATCTCGGCAAGCTTGGCGTACCATCCGGTCGTTCCCACCACGATGCGTCCGCCCAGGGCGAGCACCGCGCGCATGTTTTCGACGGCCGCCTCGGGCGAGGTGAAGTCGACGACCACATCGACGCCGGCCAGGTTCGGCGCGGTCAGCGCCGATGCGCGCGCGTTCTCGTCGATGTCGAGTGCCCGCACGCCGTGGCCACGCTCCCGCGCCACTTCGGCGACGAGCGATCCGGTCTTTCCCTTGCCAAGCACGAGAATTAGCATATCTAGCTCCTAGCTGCTAGCTTCTAGCTGCCAGCTCAAAAACGCCGATGATCATTTGTGGCCTCCCACGTTTTCCGCACGGAATGCGAAACGGATGGCCACCCAGCCAATGGCTAGGAGCTAGAGGCTAGAAGCTGCTTTCTCGCTTCCACGTCGAAGATCGCCGGGTCGGGCTCCTTGAAGAACGCCGCATGGAGCGACCGCACCGCTTCGTCGGCGTCGTCCTCTTCGATCATGAAGCTCATGTTGATTTCGCTTGCGCCCTGCGAGATCATGCGCACGTTGACGTGGCGGATGGCGTTGAACACCTGCGCGGCAATGCCGTTCTGCCCACGAATGTCTTCGCCCACCATGCAGACCAGCGCCTTCTTGCCTTCGTACTTCACATCGGCAAGCGCGCTCAGGTCGGCGGCAATCGCCGGCAGGCTCGCATTCGAGTCAACCGAGAGCGAGACGCTAACCTCGCTGGTCGAAACCATGTCCACCGGGCACTTGTGTTTGTCGAAGATGGCGAACACCTTGCTCATGTAGCCGTGCGACATCAACATGCGGCTGGCCACGATGTCGATGATGCTCAACTTCCGCTTGACGGCAATGGATTTAAACGGGCTTTTGCAGTGCGGCGCCACCGAAATGATGCGCGTACCCTCGCAGCTCGGGTTGCGGCTGTTCAGCACCAACACGGGAATGTTCTTCTTCACCGCCGGCAGAATCGTGGCCGGATGCAGGACCTTGGCGCCGAAGTAGGCCAGCTCGGCCGCCTCTTCAAAGCTGATCACCCTCACGCGCAGCGCATCGGGACACACGCGCGGATCGGCGGTCATGATGCCGTCCACGTCGGTCCAGATCTCGATGGTCTCGGCGTCAAGGGCTCCGCCCACCAGCGCTCCGGTGAAGTCGGAGCCGCCGCGGCCCAGCGTGGTCGTCAACCCCTCTTCATTCGACGCGATGAAGCCACTCATCACCGGCACTTTGCCCTGCGCGACGAGCGGTTTCAACTTTTCCACCGCGCGCTTCTCAATGATGTCGTCGAGCGGCACGGCCTTCTGGAACTCGGAATTGGTGACAATGACCTCGCGCGCATCGATGTGCGCTGCGTCGACGCCGCGCTCGCGGAAAGCCGCAGCCACGATGTGGCTGGAGAGACGCTCGCCATAACTTACAATTTGATCGGAGATGCGCGGCGTGAGTTCGCGAATCGCAGACAATCCGCGCAACACTTCGTCGAGTGCGTCGAATTTGTCGTCGATGAGCTGAATAAGCGCAGCGACAGTGGCTTTGTCTTTGACCAGCTCGGCCGAGGTATCGCGATGCCGTGCCCTTAGCCGCGAGCCGATGGCCAGCGCGCCGGTGCGGTCGCCCTCCGCGGCTGCCGCCGCAGCGCGCAGCAACTGGTCGGTCACTTTGGCCATGGCGCTGACCACCACGACGGGGTTCTTCCCGTTGGCCACGCGCCCGGCCACGATGGCCGCGGTGCGCCCAATGGCGGCCGCATCCTCGACCGACGTGCCGCCAAACTTCATCACGACCGATTTCATTTCATGGTTCCCATGATTCGCCGGCGCTACAGCCATCATTGACCTACGCGCGCGCCACTGCCACAGCGGCGGGTTCCAGCTTGCCCAGGCTCGCCAGCATTTCGGCGTTCAAAATCGTCGCTCCAGCCGCACCGCGCACAGTGTTATGCGAGAGCAGCACAAATTTCCAGTCGAGGACGTTGCATGGGCGTAGCCGTCCCACTGTCACCGTCATCCCGTTGCCCCGGTTGCGATCGAGGCGCGGTTGCGGGCGATCGTTCTGTTCGGCCCACTCCACCGGCTGCTCGGGAGCAAACGGCAAAGCGAGGCCGGCGAGCGGCCTGAACTCTGCCCACGCAGCCAGGATATCTTCGCGACGGACTTCCCTGCCCTGCTTCTTGCCCAGCTTGATTGACACGCACTCCGTGTGCCCGTCGACGACCGGCACGCGATTGCAGTGCGCGGTCATCTTCGCGGCCAGCGGCGATACTCCATGGCCTTCAAGCTTGCCCAGCAGCTTGAGCGTCTCAGACTCCATCTTTTCTTCTTCACTGCCGATGAACGGAACCACGTTATCGAGAATGTCCATCGACGCCACGCCGGGATAACCCGCGCCCGAGACGGCCTGCATGGTGGTTGCGAAGATCTGCTCGATGCCGAAGCGTTCCTCAATGGGCTTGAGGGCAATGACCAGGCCGATCGTGGAGCAGTTCGGATTGGTGACGATGTAACCGCCGGACTCTTTGCGCCATGTCTGTTCCTCGATCAGGTGCAGGTGATCGGCGTTCACTTCCGGGATGACCAGAGGCACATTGGGCGCCATGCGGAAGGCGCTCGAGTTCGAGATGACGGCGCAACCGGCCGCGGCAAACTTCGGCTCCATCTCGCGCGCGATCGCCGCGTCCACACTGGCGAAGATAATCTTCGGAGCGCCCTCGGGCTCCGCCGGCGAGACGGTCATTTTCGCGATGCGCTCAGGCAGAGGCGTATCCAGCCGCCACTTGGCGGCCTCGCCGTAGGGTTTGCCGCTCGAGCGGTCGCTGGCTGCAAGCCACGCGATCTCAAACCAGGGGTGATCCGCGAGCAGTTGAATGTAGCGCTGGCCGACCATGCCGGTCGCGCCCAGAATGCCGATTGGGTACTTGTTTTTCATGGCCTTGACTCTATCCAGTGTACTAGAGCCTGTTATTCACTTTCGCACGCGCAGGCGTTGCGAGCGAAAATCGCGCCAGAACCGGGGCCCCCGCGGACAGGTCTTCGTCCGCGGGGTGGAGACGAGGCGGAGGACGACGGTTGTGGCGACCCCACTACCAAGGACGACAACGAAGTATGGCGCGATTTTCGCCGCGACCCTTTGGGCTGGGGCCAATTTTCCCCGTTTCTTTGTCGCTCGTCGCTCCAGTAGACCGGCTACAGTTCGCTCCTCGCTTCGCGAACTGGAGAAAATTGGCTCCCAGCGCCGCACGCGCCAAAGTGAATAACAGGCTCTAAAGGATGAGTTTGGCCGCAGAGGCTAATCGTTACGCCATTGCCGCAAGGATCGCGTCGGTAAACTGCGTAGTTCCGGCAGTTCCGCCCACGTCGCGAGTGAGTGTCTTGCGCTCAGAGTAAACCGTCTCGAGGGCCTTCTGCGCCTTGTCCGCCGCGGCCGTCTCATCCAGGTACCGGAGCATCAGAATCGCCGACTGCAACAGCGCCGTGGGATTCGCCACATCCTTGCCCGCGATGTCGGGAGCCGAGCCGTGCACAGCTTCGAAGATCGCGCAATCCACGCCCAGGTTCGCGCCCGGCGCCAGCCCCAACCCGCCAACGAGCCCCGCGCAGAGATCGCTCACAATGTCGCCGTAGAGATTCTTCGAGCAGCAGCGTGTCGTATTGGAATGGATTCATCACCAGCTGCATGCAGGTGTTGTCGATCAGGTGCTCGCCATAGGTGATGCCGGGAAACTCCTCGGCCACCTGCCGCGCGCAGCGCAGAAAAAGCCCATCCGACAGCTTCATAATGTTGGCTTTGTGAATGGCGTGGACCTTTTTGCGTCCATGCTTACGCGCGTATTCGAAGGCAAACCGCGCGATCCGCGTCGATCCCTTCTCCGTGATCACCTTGATGCTCTCGACCACACCCGGAACCACTTCGTGCTCCAGGCCAACGTACTCGCCCTCGGTGTTTTCGCGAACGATCACCAGATCGACGCCGGGATACTTCGTGTCGAGGCCGGGCAGATTGCGAATGGGCCGCAGGTTGGCGAAGAGATCGAACTTCTTGCGCAGCGTGACATTGATGCTCTTAAATCCGCCGCCGATGGGCGTCGTCACCGGCCCTTTGAGCGCCACGCGGTTGCGCTCGATCGACGCATAGAGCGCCGCTGGAATGTACTCGCCGTGAATTTCGAAGGCCTCGGCGCCGGCGGCAAAGCGCTCCCACTCGAACTTTGCGCCGGTGGTCTCGAGAATGCGCACCACCGCCTGCGTGACTTCGGGGCCGATGCCGTCGCCGGGGATCAATGTGACTCTGTGGGTCTTTGCTTCTGACATAGCTTCCAGTTCCTCGGGCGCCTATGGGTGATTCGATCGATTCAACCGTGGGGAGTTGGCGTACGCCTCATGCCAGCACGGAAGAACAGAATCACTGCGTAAGTCATGCTCCCAAGTATCAGCGAAGCCGGCCACAATACAAAATAGTCGGCGATGGGATGCAGCAAACTGGACACGGCCTTTGGGAATGTGAAGAGGGCGGCAACGGTCAATAAAAAAAGGCCCCAACCAATGATGAGGGCCCAGCCGAAGGGGCCAACCAATTTTCTGCGCTTATTCGGCTCAGTATTTCCGGCGTCGCTCCCCGAGTTAACTGGCTTGGGCGGGTTGTCGGTCGTTGCAATTCCGAGGTCGCTGAGCTTATTTCTCACTGCCGGAAGGTAAACAATGGTGTAATAGGCGATTGGCGTCCCGAAGCCCATTCCAACCAAAAGAAGTACAAACCAAACCGTGCGGCTAAGCTTTGAGGATGCATCGCACTTAAGCCAGAACAAAAGCATTCCCGCCAAAAGGCAAAGCACCCCAATAGCCCCCAATGCGCCGAGCCAAGAAATCCTCTCGAGTTCGGCATGGCTCATCGCGGCAAAATTGAAATTTGAAAATCTGATAATGACGGCGCACACCGAAAGAACTGCCGCGACCCCGAGAATGACGGCAGCTTTGCGGTTCAGCAGCAATCGTTCGGCTTCAGAGTCGGTGATTATGAAGTCCAGCACTTATTTCTTTCCCTTGCCGGAGCGGTGCGAGTCTAGCAACCCCTCCAGCTCTTCCTTGAATTCGCGCACGTCTTTGAAGTCGCGATAGACCGAGGCAAAGCGGATGTAGGCGACAGTGTCGAGGCCCTTGAGATGCTGCATGATGAGCTCGCCGACCTCGGCCGTGGTGCGTTCGCGCTCAGGAGCATCGATGAGGAAGCTTTCCGCTGCGTCAACGACCTTTTCCAGTTGGCTCGACGAGACGGGCCGCTTTTCGCACGCGCGCAGCAGGCCGCTGAGAATTTTCTGCCGGTCGAAGCGCTCGCGGCGGCCGTCCTTCTTCACCACCATGTAGGGAATTTCGTCGATGCGCTCGTAGGTGGTGAAGCGCCGGTTGCACTTTTCGCACTCCCGCCGCCGCCGGATCGAGTCGGCTTCCTTGCTCTCGCGCGAGTCCACCACGCGATCCTGCCCGAAACCGCAATATGGACACTTCATTCTTAGGCTGATTTTACGGCATCGAATAGCGGGCAGCGCCGCCGATCATTGCCAGCCGCCAGCGGCAAACTATTTCCTGCCTCAAACGCAACAACGGCCCGGGAACTGGTGTTCCCAGGCCGCTGCAGGTGATCTGTTGGGATTGGACGGCAACGCCCTCAATGGAATCTGTAACTTGCAGATTCTAAAATAGCCCAGATAGCCCAGAAAGCCGAGAAAGCGGGGACCGTAGCACAAATTAGCACAAAACCTCCGGTATGCTTCACGGCTCCACTGCATCTCCGGTAGCGGATGCGAGCACCTCTTGCCAGTCTTCCTCAGTCAATGGGAGCGGGGAGACATACACCGCGTCTCCGTGACGCCAAACGGAGTGACCAAGGCCGCGCTCCGTGAGCCATTGCAAGACGTGCTCTTCAGCCTCTCTACTCTCGGCTTCATCGTACAGCGTGAGGACAAAGCAGTCTTGCCCATCGCTGCCACGCAACACATCACCCTTGAGCAATTCCAACTCGGGGCAATCCATGCGTGTATTGTACGTCGGGCGTCCCGCGAAAACCTGTGCGCATCGCCTTTATATGGGAGGCGTAGTTTAGAATTGCTGCCAAAGCGAGGAGTCGTGACTGACGAAGAGTATCGCGAATACTTGTCTGCCTTGGCGCGCACTTATGTGCGGCCTTTGTGGGGCCGACACATGCACCCCGAGGGTGACGAACTGCATCGTGCGATTGACAAGCTGTCCTCAACCGCGCGGTTTGCCAGGGCAGTGAGTGAACGCTCCGAAAACGCAGAATTGGTCAATGCACTCGGGAAGGAACTTGACGACTGGTTTGTTGACCATGTTCTTGACGAGATGCGACGGTCCGGCGTGTTATCCGCGCTAGATGAAACGCCGGACATCACATTTGGGGAGTTGCGCCGGAACGTGATTCCAGAAGAAGATGTCCGTCTGCTTCGGGAAGCGGGGGTAAACGACGCCGAGGCCGAAATCACGATATTGATTCAATACGCCAGGAAACGACTTGGGCACCGAGAAGCGAATCCGTCAGCGGCGGTGGAGACAGCTAGAGCGGAACTCAAGAACGCGGCGGAACGCATTATTGAGTTGTCCAATAAATCAAATGGAAATCGGGCAGAACACAAGAAAAAGAAACTTTTCAACGGTATCGGGAAGATTCTCGCGGGAACCGTGACTGCTGCCGGAAACCTGCTATTGGTCACAGGAACGATTATTGCCCCAAATCCAGCAACGGCCTACGGAGTCATCGGTTCATCGGCAATCGCTGTTGGTAGCATCTGCCAAGGGATTGGCGACCTCCGGGGAGAGTGACGCAATCTTCGCCAGACAGAATGGCCCCGTCGCCAAGTCCGACGATTGTGGGCCGCTCTGTGAGCCTAAGAATAGAAAAGGGGCGCTGAGCCATACGGGATTCAGCGCCCCCTTGCGACTTTCCCTTGCAGCCATTCCGGCTACAGTCTCCAAAACGCCTCCAGCGTCCAATAGGACTGCGGTTTCTTTCAGAGGTGCAACGGGATTCTCCAGCGATACGCTTCGCCGTCACTGAGCCAACCAGAGCAATCGTTTGTCCGGCATTGGACATGTCGGCATGGACCCATTCGGTCACTGTGGACCTATTCAGTCCTTCCGACTGCATCCGCCAGATGTTTCGATTGGTCCAGCACGCCGATGATCGGTTTACCTAGGTAGCGCCTGGGCACCGCATTGTTCGCGACCATGCGAGGATCGAACATACTAGCAGTCGCCGCTAGGCTTTTGGCGCTGCTCGATCACTTACAAGGTGCGCCTAGTTCAGTTTTGTAATCAGAATTACGCCACCTCACTGAGCGTGGAACCATTGTACTCAGACTTGGTGAGGAAACCGCTGCTACCACCCCACCCGCAATTTTCCAAGACGCGCCTACGGTCATCTATGCACAATTGAGAGCCATCCTGAGAGTAGAATTGCTCCGTTGAGGGGCAATATGAAGTTCACTGTGCCCGTGTCGTGCTCCGCTTGCGGGCGCGATTTTAGCGCCCTCGGCTATGGAAAGCTCACCTTCCCGCCCGCAACATGCACATGCGGGGCAACGATCCACATTTTCGACCCTCTGACAATTAGCGTTGTTGGGGAGCGACTTCTCTATCGGAGCCAAGCGGAATTAGACAGTGGAGACTTCACGATGCCCATCATCTGCGGTGCGATGGCCGTGGAAACTGCGCTCACGCGCGTTTACTTGAAGTGGAGAGAAATTGAGCACGGCTACGGAACCGCAACGGACGCGGACCGCAAAACGTGGGAGAGGGACTACCGCACCGGGACCAGGCGGGGCGGCTTTGCAAACTCCGCAAATTTTGTATCGGGGTACTTGGCGGGCAAACCGTTCGACAGTTTTGTGGATGATTTGGCAGCGCGGAGCGGAACGGCGTTGGCGCTGCCTGCTATCGAAATGAAGACGGCCCACATTCACGCCGAACTATTCGACAGACGGAACCGGGTCATGCACTGGGGAAGGATGGACTACACAAAGCAGGACGCACAGAAAGCGTTCGACGCTGCGCAATCGGCCTTTGCGGTGCTCCGGGTGATGGACAAAGAGAAGGCCGATGCGGCGGACCGGAGAATGCGTGCGGAACTAGGGACCGCGCCGATCACGTAGCGCGTGGGTCCTCCAGGCCGTAGAGCCGCTTCAGGAAGCACCACGGAGTCATCCGGGCAGTGGAGCATTTCCTTGCGGCCTCCCATGGCCGTCTGACTTCGACGATTTGGCGGGGGATTTTGATAATGTAAAGCAAACTTTACATTTTTTCGGAATTGTTTGTTTGTGTAAATTTGTCTGCGGCGGAGGGCTGTTTGAGGCACCTTCGCAAGATCAACCATACCCCCCCTATGCTTGATGGCGTTGGAGTTGGTTGCGCTCAACACCGAGCGCGTCGGCTCAAGCACCGAGTCTTTGCACGCGCATCATTCGTGAGCTGCTAATCTGCTTGCCCGAAAACTACCGGCGTGTGAGCGCCACAAATCCTCACCGTCCATCAGTGGAGTGGAATGAAATGAAATTCCACTGACGGTGGTGTGGATGATAAGAACGGAGTGACCGCCGCTGTGTGTTTCCTATACGGCGGCGGTCATTCGGTGCGCTTGGCTCCGCATCCCCGAATCTCGGAGCGTGTGTCTGACACCCACGTTTTCCCGCGCTCAATGCCATTGTCGGCCAACAGCTTTATGAGCGCCTTGACGGTCATCGTTGCGTTGGCTTTGATTAGCGCCTTGGCTGCTTCATCCATTCCGTCCAGGTTCGATTTGTAACCGCCCCGGTTGACGGACAGCACGGCCTTGACGCCCGCATCCCCGGTTTTGACCAAGACGCCCGTCTCCCGTTCACAGCGCACGTTGAAGTCCTCCAGGCCGGGATAATCCCGGACCTTGATGTGACGGATGTAACTCTCAGAGGTCCAACCGTCCGATGCGTCTTGCAACCGGGTGCCGTGTGCATCCGTGATGGCCGCGCCTAACTCACCGCTGCCGCGCATACAGTTTTCAAGCGTCAGCTCGGATGCGTCCTTGGTTGCCTTCGGGCTGTGGTACAGCACCATGATTGCGCCGTCCTGACCTTGCCTCCGCTGAAGGTTGAAGAGAATGTCACTGAATCCTTTTGTGTCCTTGGCGCTATTCTCATCTCCGCTCATAAACCGGATGGCCGTGTCCACGATGAGCACGGAGCCGTCCAAGGCGGCGTCGGGAATGTCCATTAGCTCCAGGTTGCCAAGGTTCATTGACCGCACAAACAGCGTGTCTCCGATGCAATCGCCCACGCCGATCTTGCGCACACGCTCTGAGAGCGATACAAGGCCCATCTCCGGGCAGAGGTACAGCACGCGGCTTGGTTGATTCATCACCTGAAGGACGCCAAAAAGCGGTTCCTTTGTGGTAAGCGACCTTGCCACGTTCAAAGCAATAATGCTCTTCCGTTGACCCACGGGCGCGGCAATCGCACAGATGGCTTGACGCTGAAGGAATTGGTCAATCAGAAACGTGGGCAGCGGGCAATTCAGGACTTCATCTTTGGTGTGGAACAATTCCCGCCAATCGCTGATGACGGGCTTTTCTCTTGGCTTCCCAAGCAGCACAACCGGGTCCGCGCCCGGCTCCGGCACGTAGTCTCCGCGCAAACGCAGCATCTCAGCCTTGAAAACGGCGGTGTCACGCTTGGCTGCTTCGCACGTGCCGTGCGAGCACTTAAACGCAATCTTGCCGTCCAGGATGCCAAGCGCCGTGCTGCTCTCATCACCGTCACCGCTGTGGTGTTCCCACGGACACTTGATTCCCAACCACCAACCGTTTGGCGCTCGCTTCTCAAAATCTCGCAACTCGATTTGGTAATGGGCCGCGTACTCAAGAAGCCACGTCTTCCACTCATCCGCCGTGGCGTCATCCACGGTGACCACTTCAGACTGTGTGCGTCTCTGTGGCGCTAGTTGTTTGATCCACTCTGGCAGCGGCGCAACCGGCGCGTCAATCAGCACGCGGTACGCCTCACCGCTGTCTGGGTGAATACTCCCGGCAGCCATCACGTAGTCACCGATACTCTGTACGTCTCCGCTGCCGCCCTCAACATCGAAGTGCCCACTGCCGGGGATGGCCGTTGAGTAGTAAAGCTGGACGCCGTATTCCGGTCTGCCGCTGCCGTCTTTCATCACGCGGCGGCCTGTCAGCACTGCGTATGTCACCGGCAGCTTTTCCCGCGCCCGTTCCAACCACGCAAGAACCTCCGCTTCCGATGCACAGCCGTGGTCACAGTCCGGGACCGTCAAATTGGACGCGCCGCAAGCAATCGCAACATTGGCGTCCGGCTTGGCCGTCCACCAACGCCGGATGGTGCCTTCATCATTGCTCGCGTCCAAGTAGCCGCGCCGGACAAGGCCGCCAAGAGGCTCTTTGGACTTGGGCACGCACGGGAAGACGTACCAACCGCGCCGTATGCAATCAAGTGCCACATCCAGGAGCGTCATTGGACCTCCAACGCACTGAGAATCTTTTCTTCGACGCGCTCATCTCTGTCCCCGCGTTCGTTGCAATCCTCGCAGAGCACGTAAAAGACAAGCCGCGTCTTATCGGGCTGCCCACCAATGCGCCGGTTAAACTCCCCGAATGGAACGAAGGTGCCCACAGCCACGGTTTCCCCAGGCTCCGGCTCATAGTGGCAGAGCAAGCACGTTCGGCTGCCGTCTGGCGTACACATATTCTCACGGCAATATCGCATCAATTCTGCTACTCGCTCATCTGTCATGCTCACCTCGAAAATTTGCCCGGCCCTGATGACTCCCCTCATCAAGACCGGGCAAACCACACAGTTTGGAAGGCCGCATGTTTTGCCTTTGCGGGCTGTGTGGCGCGTTGGGCACCCGCAATTTCAATCTTGAAAAAGACCGCGCATAGGTGGAGGTGGGCGAGTAGCCCGGCAGGGCCTATGCGCGGAATGATCCCCGCCTGATGTGTGGCTACTCCGGCCCACGCTCCCCGTGTTGCTACGTGGGCCGTTTCGCTCAAACGTCAGTGATGCCGACTGACGGCGGTCTACGAATGACTGATAGAGACGGATTGCACGGCTTCTGAGCGCCTAACTCGCCCGTCAGTTCTGCGATAACAAAGCAGGACGGTCAGGCCCTCCAACGCCTTTGGTTGGTCAAGGATTTTCACAAACACACCACTGCCGCCGCGATCACCGATCACGTAGCCATCCACGAACGACCCGAAGTGGATTGGTGTCACGCCCGTGGTGGTTGCCGAAGGCAGGTCCGGCATGTTCTGTGAGAACGTCACCGGGTAGCCGTGGAGCAAATCCCGGCCATTCTCCCGAGTCCAGATGGGAGAAAACAAATTGGCCTGAGTCTGCGCCTTTCTGATGGCCGCTCCGGTTTTGCGATTCATCAGCCATCCGGCAGTGGGGTGATAAACGGACTTAAGTGCTCCAATTACGTCCGAAGTTGACTGGAGCAAATACGCTCCGGTGCTTTCAACAGCCGTGGCAGTGCCGGTGCCCGTTCCCACGTTAGACACCAAGCCTTGAGGCTGCCCGTTGCCGCTCCCCGTGACAAAGTAGCTTTCCTCCAGGATGTTCACAGAACGGATGAGGTCCGTAATTGCGAACTGCTGGAAGGTTGCCACGTCTTGCATCAGCTCCCAACTCACAGGGTTTGCCACGCCGATCATGAACGCTGAGAGCGTGAATTGCTCAAGGGTTGAGGAGCTGGTTGTGAAGACGTTCGTCCCGGTGCCGTCGCCCTCCGCCTTGATTGCTGCTGTGGGAAATGCAGTGCCGCGTGGAATTTTCACGTCGGTTTGCGTGGAAATTACACTGGCAATGGTTCTCACGCCAGTATCAGGCGTGCCCAAAACCACGATGTTCGACTCCGTGGGAACACTTACGGCTGCGGCTCCGGTGCTGGCACCGCCTTCATACGCGGCTGCCGAGAGGCCCGGAAGTGCGGGCAAAGCGAAGCCGCCAAAGAGCGAGTCAAATCCTTCACTCAACGCGCTGGCAGCGTGTTTGCCACCACTGCGGATGAATGACAGGAAGGACTCGGCATATTCAGCGGACATTGGTTTCTGATTGTGGTTCACGGGCTGTGCCGCGCCGGGGTTATGCAGCCACTTTGGAGTCCCGTTCGGGCCAACGAGGCGACGGATGGTGTTCTGTTCTTCACATGCCCGCACAGACGCACCAAAGTCCCGGAATCGATTCATGTGATTGTTGTACTGCTCCGTTTCGGATTCATTCATCCCACGCTGCTCAGATGCAGTAAGGATGGCTTCAGCCGCGTGGAGCGCCTCTGCCTGTAGTTTCTTCAGCTCGAAAATTGAGGTCATTTCAAATTCCTTGGATGGAGTTGCACGCTTGCGCGTGTGCTACACCCGAGTCAGCAAACGGCGTACTGCCGCGCCTCATGCGGCAACGTGGGCCTGTTTACCCGCGTTGGTTAAGTGCGGCAACTCCCCTTGCCGCGTTCACTGCCACGTCTCACACGCCTCCAGGTCACGTACTGTGCCCGCTATCGTGGATGACCCGCGCCGTTTTACGCGGGCGGCAAAACTCTTCGTCACGCTTCCGTGCGCGTGTCCTGGAGCGCGTACAGGCGCTCACACCACGTCACGCCGTCATCAGCACGCAAGCTGTCATTGACGGCCAGCTCCACCACGTATTGAGCAAAGGCCGCCGTCAATCTGAGGACGGTGAGAAAGTCCGATGGCTCCTGTTTGAAAATCACGCGGGGAATCCCACGTTCGATGAACGCGATTCCAACGCCCCGGAGATTGCGCCCGCCCCATCGTGTCCGTAAACTCTCCCGTTCGGATTCGGAGTCCGTATTCAGGAGCAGAAACTCGCAATCGGTCCCGTCTGGATTCGACATGACGTAAACCGCGTGTGTCGCATCCACGGCCATCCGTTCAACAAGGTTCATCGCTTCACCTTTCCGATTTGCCGTCCGGTCACATCTCTTCAAACGTCGCGGCCAAACCGCCTTCATCCACACGCCCGTCTAGTTCCCCAAATTCATCTCGCACGGCATTTGCCGCACGCAGCAAACGCGGGTCAACGCGCCAAGACTGAATCCACACGGACTTGCTTTCCTTGGCTCTTTCGTCTCTGTCCCTTTGCCAGAACACCACGCCGAGCGGAATCATCTCGCCTTTGTTCGCCCACTTTTCTGCGTCTTTCAAGAGGCCGGGCAATCCTTTGATTGCGTCCGGGATTGGGAGCATCATGGCATGGCCGCCGTTGAACGGTGCGCCAGCGTATGCAGCCGTCACAAGGACAAATGCCGCCCGCGTGTCACGCTCGGATAGTCCCGCGTTTTTCATCTCTCTACGAATGTCCCTGTAGGAGCGATACGCGGTCAGCACCGCGTCCTCAAGGTCATCAAACTCACGGTCTGTTTTCCGGCGTGGTCCGGCGTTGAACGCACGGCGCACTCTTGCGGCGTCCGTCCAAGTAGATGCCATCAGGTTTTCGCTTTTTTCCACGGTCACCATCTTTCCTCCCCGTTGCAACCGAGCATGTTGGTGTGGGTTCATCACTCCGTGAAGAAAACCCACCATTCAGGGCGGCACTCAATACTGCCGCATCGGATGATTGGGTGATAGTCTTTGTCACCCTGTGTGAACCCGACTATTTGAAGGAACTTTTCGAGCTGCCCGTCGGACTCAAGTGTTCTTATGGCCCTATGAAGCGCCCGCGTTGCGGCGGATTCGCTAATTCCCTCCCTCCGCGCGATTTGCGATATGGGCGTCAAATTTAACCCGTCTCTAGGTCTTCCGCCCCGGCTTTGCAAATGTGTCGCCATCTCTAACCTCGAATTATCGTCTATCCCGAGGATAGCATAATCTCAGATAAACATAGCGTTGCCTTTGATTTGTTTTTCGATGAGTGGGTTACCCATGTCCGGCATCGTGAGCGCAAAGAAGATGGGTCTACCTTTGTGGCAGTTTGTGGCAGTCGCGTATTGCAATGTGGGCTATGCGCGGCGCTTGCGGGCCTTGGGTGCGCTCCAGGTTCCCATCACAAGCGAGTCAAGGCGATCTTGCCGCCCCTTGACCCACCTTGCGTAATGGCGCTCTGTGGTCTTGATGGATTCGTGCCCCAATAGCTTGCTGACTTCCTCCATGGGCACGCCTTTCTGCAAGAGGTCCACTGCGAAGGTGTCACGGAGCCGGTGACTGACCATGTGTCCCGAGCGGACCCCGGCAGCTTCAAACAGCGGGCGCATGTACCGGCCTCCCCACATAATCACTTGCGCACGGCTCTTGCTCTTGCCTGTCCAGAAGATGTACTCCGGGTTTGGTGACGGTGCGGCAAGAATCTCTTTAGCCACTTCAGTGCGAATGGGGACGCTCACGTGAGTCCCCGTCTTTTGTCGAGTGGTCACCACGCGATAAATTCCCTTGGCTTTGTCGCAGATAATATCTGCCCTGCGAATCTTCACCGCGTCCTGAATGGCAAGCCCGCTCCATCGCATGAGCTGAATCAATGCCCGAAGGCGTGTCTTGGTTTCGGTACTGAGCAGCCGCGTGACACCCTTCGCATCAAACCGTAACGGCCTCACGGAGTCAATTGCAGCGAGCACACGCGCATACTCTTTCTCGGTGAGCGGCAGTGTGGGAGCCTCATCCGCCTCAACCTTGGGCACGGCGGGGATGCGGTCCAACCATCGGCACTCAAAGCAATACCGAAGGAAGCTACGGAGGCGCTCACGCACGGATGCGCGTGTGTTGCTGGACGGATAGTGCTCTTCCCACGTTGCCGCGTAGCCGGTGAGCAACTCACGCGTGACGCGTGGAACAGTAAAGACATTCTCTTTCTCGCAATATGCTTGGAACCGGCCCAACTCGCTCTTGTACCGGGCAACCACGCCGTCAGACACTCCTTGGACCGTCTTGTCCGTTATGAAGAGGCTCACGGCCTCTGAGACTGTGCGGATGTTGTCTTGCGGGTTTGCTTCTGGAGTGCGCCCGGCCAATTCATCCTGGAGCTGCCGCTTAATCTCTTCAGCCTCTCCCCATGAGCGGGTCCCGGCCTTGCGCCGGAATTGGGTCCCGCCCTGAGTCCAGCGGAAATGCTTGCGGCAATCGCAGCGGCGGCAAAACTCATCACCCTTGTACTTGCAGTCTTCCGAGTGGCGAACAAAGAGCGTTATGACTGGAGCGCCCATACGTGCTAGTGCCTCCATGAAAAACAGGTTCACGGTAGCACAAAATTAGCACAAAATCCAGAGGGCATGAAAAAACCCCGCTGTTTATGCGGGGTTTCTTCATCGGTTAACTGTTGGGATTGGACTAAGGCCATCGCGCTGCCGCGAGTGCCAGAGCCATGACGGAGAGCCCTCCGCCTGGACTTACCTGAGTCTTGGGCGCGATGCCCTAGGCCTCAGTCACCTCACGTAAGTTGCAACTCGAAGAATCTTTGCTCATAGGCTGGATCAACCTCCTTTCCCGTGTAAGGACAAACTACGGCTTTCGCCGCCGTCGCGTCAAGAGCGGCTCGCAGCCCCCCAACTTCTCCGCGAATGCCTACGCCGATGCGGCGCGCGCCACTCCACGGCCGGTTGCAAGCGCCGGCGCTTTGAAGACCACGGTGGTGAAGAACTCGATCATCAATCCGAAGATCGCGTTGCCAATGGGAGTGAACACCGCCATCTTCATCCCATTCATGTAAAGGAACCAGGAGAAGATCGATCCCACAACAACTCCCATAAGAATGCCGTGCCACGCCCAGTGCAGTTTCAGCCCGGAAATGCCAATGACAAAGCCCATCACGGTCCGGTTCAGCAGGATCCAAATCAAAGTGACAGCCGAAAAACTCAAGAGGCCGGCAGAGAATGAAATGGTTGCGCACAGCGCGCCAGCCACCACCCCGAACAGAGTAGCAATCGTAATCCGCTTCATACGTCCTCCGCGCTCCGGGCATACTTCCGCCCAACGCTCATATACGAATACGCCGCTCTGGATCTATTTGTTCCGCCCTCTTTGGATGACGCGATCAACTCAGCAAACTTCTTCGCGGCACAGCACTTTCGCCCACTTGCGCACCGCTTCGGGCGTCACACGCTCGCCCTTCGCCTCGCTCGCCGCCAGTTGCACGGCCAGGTTGCCGATGGTTGAGCTCTCCGTCTCGCCAATCTCGACAGGCAACCCGGTGTGTTGGTGAGTGAGACCGATCAGCAACCTGTTGCGCGTGGCGCCGCCGATCATATGGATGCGCCCAAGCTTCAGGCCCAACATCTTTTCGAGATTTGCTGCCGCTGACGCATATCTCAGAGCCAAACTCTCAAAGATGGTGCGCGCGAACAGCGGCTCGTTTCCGGCCACATCGGGAATGGCATCGAAGCCGAGACGCGTGAGTTCGCTGTTGATGCGCTGCGGCATGCCGGTGTCGAGCATCAGAGCCTCCGCATCCATATTGAGGACGCCCGTCGCGGCATTGCATGCAGCAGCCTCTTGGACAAGTTTCTCAATGGACCAAGGGCGCCCTTGCGCTGCCCACGCGTCCATGCACTGCTTGAGGATCCACATGCTGTTGATGAGCGAGTGAAACAGAAGTCCCCCGGCCGCCGCGCCAATATTGGTGTATCCAGCGTCGAAGGCGTGTTTGGTTGTGACCGGGGCCTGCGTGATGGTGCCGACGAGCGACCAGGTGCCCGAGCTGATGTACGCTGTCGAGCTCAGGTCGGCAGGAATGCCGGCGATGGCGCTCGCCGTGTCGTGCGTGGCGGGCGCGATGACTTGCGTGGCGCGAAAGGCGTCGAGCTGAGCCAACGGCCCAATGAGCGGGCCCAGAACCGTGCCCGACGGAACGAGCGGCGGCGCGGCCTCGAGCGGCAGCCCGAGCAGCTCGAAAAGTTCCGCGTCCCAATTTCCGGTTTTCAGATTCACGAGCCCCGAGTGGGTAGCATTGGTGTACTCGCCCACGCGCCGGCCGCTCAACCAGTAGAGGACGAATTCAGGAAGCATGACCCACGGCGCGCGCGGGTCGATTCTATTGTGGTTCCGTTCGATTCTGTGGTTTTTCTCTTCCGGGCCTGCCGCTGTATCGGCGAGGAGCTGGTAGACCGTATTGATCTTGAGCGGGTAGGTCCCCGTGCGCTGGTACAAGTCAAAGGGGGAGACGATGCGGTCCGCTGCTTCTTTGGTCTCTGTCGTCCGCTCGTCGCGATAGCAGAAAGGCTCGCGCAACAGCTCGCCGCCGGGCGCCAGGCGCACGTAGTCCACCGACCAACCGTCGACGCCGATGGATGCAATGCCTTCGGGAGCGGCCGCAGCGGCTTTGCGCAGACCTTCTTCGAGACCGGCAAGAATGCGCCTGAGCGGCCAGCAGAGCGAATCGCCGCGGCGCACAGGCCCATTCGGAATGCGATGGATGACTTCAACGGTGGGCTCGCTGTCGATCCAGCGCAGCAGCGAAACGCGGCAGCTTTCTGCGCCCAAATCAATGGCAACACGCGCAGCTTCTTGCATGGCGAAAGCGAAACTCCGGTTTCTCTAGGGTCTGCTCACACTACTGAAGTGGCGGCTCCGAGAGCCAATTTCTCTCAATTCTAGGAGAGAGGAGCGACGCATGCCGGGCGTCTGCTAGCGACGATCGACGACGAAATGAGGAAAATTGGCCCCGGCCCTTCGGGTTGCGGATCAAATCGGGCCGTACTTCGTTGTCGTCCTCGACTGTGGACCCGCCACGGTCTTCGGACTTCGCCTTGTCTAGCCCGATTTTTCCTCGCAACGCCATCCGCCTCAATAGTGTGAACAGACCCTAGCGCACGAAGGCTTCAGTCAAGCCGCCGTCCACGGGAATGACGTGGCCCGTCGTGCAGCGCGCCCGAGGACTGGCCAGGAAAAGGATCGCCTCCGCGCAGTCGGCCGGGTCGATCATTTTGTGGGTGAGCGTGCGCTCGGCGTAGAACGCGGCCAGGCGGCTGCGAAGCTCCTCGTCGCTGAACGATTCCTGGAAAGAAATGTTGTACTTCCTCAAGGATGCGCGCACGCGGTCGCGCGGAAACATGGTGGATCCCTTTACTACAGTCGCGGGACTGATGCCGTTCACGCGCACGTTGGGCGCCATACTCACCGCCAGTTCGCGGATCAGGTGCGAGAGCGCGGCCTTGCTCACGTCGTAAGCTTCGCTGCCGCGTTTGGCCACCACAGCGTTGGCCGAGCTGGTAAAGACGATGTTCCCGTGCAGCCCCTGCTCTTCAAATAATTGGGCAGCCTCGTCGGCGAGCAGGTAATTCGCGGTTACGTTCACCGCAAGAGTATCGGACCACATCTCATCCGCTATTGCGCCATCCGGCGTGGACGGAAACAGCGCCGCGGTGTTGATGAGAATGTCGATGCCGCCGAAGGCCAGCGCCGCCTCGCCCAGCAACTTGTGGATCGATTCGCGGTTGCGAATGTCGACGCCGTAGTGACCTGTAAACTCGGGCGATGTGATGGTGGCAATCTCGGCGGCCACGCGCGCAGCGCCTTCTTCGTTGCGGTCGGCGACGAACACATGCGCGCCGCGCGTCGCTGCCAGCCGCGCCACTTCGCGCCCGATGCCGCTGGCGCCGCCCACAACCACCGCCACGCGCCGGCTAAGCTCCTTCTCGGGCGGGCGGCGGCGAATCTTGGCTTCCTCCAGCGCCCAATACTCGATGCGGAACGCTTCTGCGGCCGGCAGCGCCACGTAATTGTCGAAGACTTTGAAGCTGGCCGGATCCATTCCCGGCGGGCATTGGGGCAGGGTGCCGCTCACCTCACCATCGCCCAGCAAACTCGCGCCTTCCATCACGTGAATGGCGTTGGCATAGAACTCGCCTGTGATGCGCGCCTCGGTCTTGTCTTTGCCGAAGCTGAACATCCCCAACCCCGGAATCAGCACCACGGCGGGGCTGGCGTCGCGCAGCGCGGGCGAATCGGGTTTGGCGAAAGTGCGGTAGTAGGCGCGGTACTGGTCACGATACTCGGCCAGCGCGCAATCGATCTGCTTTCTTAGCGCCTCTATATCGTCGTTCGCGCCCCAGGGCACAAACATGGGCCGGATCTTGGTGCGAATAAAGTGATCGGGACAACTGGTGCCCAGGAAAGCCAGATCCTTGCCATGGGCGGAATTCACGAACTGCAGTACGTCGGGTGCGTCAGAGAAGCTGCTGATGAATCGCTGCCTGGCACTCACTCGCCCGCGGAGAAACGGAGCGATCTGGATCGCGAGTCCCCGACGGTCTGCGCGAGCCGGCACGGCCTCGCCGCCAAAGCGAATCTTGCCCTTGCTGCGACCGTGGCGCTCGATGAACTGCCCTATGCTGTCGATCATGTTCAGCGTGTTCAGGTAGCACTCGCGCTGCGTCTGACCCCAGGTGAAGAGTCCGTGCCCGCCCAACACGATTCCGTCGCAACCGGGATTCTCTTGGACGATCCGTTTCATCATCAGCGCCAGCTCAAAGCCGGGCCTCTGCCACGGCAGCCACACCAGCGAGTGGCCGAACTCGCGGTTGAACTCGTCCATCCGGGATTTACCGTTGGCGCTCGCGGCCAAAGCGATTCCCCAGTCGGGATGCAGGTGATCCACGTGCGGAAAGGGCAGGAAACCGTGCAGCGGCGTGTCAATAGATGCGGCAACGGGATTGTTGCGGAAGGCGCAGAGCGGATACATCTCCGCCATCTCGTCTTCGAAATCGACGCCTTTGTAGATGCGCTCCAGCGCCAGTAGCTTTTGCTGGTAGAGCGTGGCGAAGCCGGCGCGCTTGATGCTGCCCAGGTCGCCGCCGGAGCCCTTCACCCACAGCACTTCCACTGGATTGCCGGTGAGCGGATCCAGCTCGACAACCTTCGAACTGGTGTTGCCTCCGGCAAAGTTGGTGATGCGCAGGTCGGAACCGAGAAGGTTCGAGCGGTAGCGCAGAAGCTCAGGCTCATCGAGAGCAGCCGCCACGGTGGGGTCCCAGCGGTCCTCGAGAAATTGCAATGTAGGAGCAGCGGTCGTCGCTAATGTCATAGGAAGCACTCAGACGGGGAATGAATCGAACTCCATTTCATGATACAGCCAGCGGCGCCAGGAAATCGTTTTATACACGGCTTCCGGGCGGGGAGAATCTCGAGCTTGGTTCTCACGTCTTGCTGAAAAATGCTCAATTCAAGCGGCTTTCAGGCTGACTCACTCAAAGCCGCAGCGTGCGTCGAGGTTTCCTGCGCCGGCTTTCGCTCCTTGTCTTCAGCGCTCAGCGTGTCCGGCGTTACGACGCGGTGATGCGCGTAGTTATACGGAGGCACTGTATACCCTCGCAAAATCGAAATGCCGAGCTGAATCAGCCGCGGTCCGTAGGTCTCCGGCTCGTGCGAGATGGAGCCGACAATCGCACTCGAACCCGTGCGCATCTCCTCCAATACCTCGGGAATACAGTCCTGGCCCACGATGGCGAAGTTCGCCTCCTGTCCTGCCTCGCGCACTGCGTCCAGAACGCCCAGCGCGCTGGTATCGTTTGCGGCAGCCACCAGCGTAAGCTCGCCTGCCCGCCGCTCGCGAAGATACTCGCCCATCGCCCTATGGCTCGCCTCGCGCATGCCCCTTCCGTCGATCTGCATGAACCGGTCGGGCGTCAACTCTTTGAACCGTTCCCGGATCCCGTCGAAGGCGCCGGCAATGCGGTTCTGCACAAAGGTGCCAGCCTCTCTGAATCCAACGCCCACCACACGATCCACTTTGCTTCGCCATTGCCTCTGGGCGTACTGCGCCAGGATGGAGGCAGCCTCGTACCCAACTTCGAAGTTGTCCACGCCGAAGTACGTCGCATTAGGATGCGGCACGTCAATCGCCACCATCGGAATCTCGGCCTTCTTGAAGATGTGCGCCACCCGCGGCGCAGCCGCTTCCTCCACCTGGAATTCGAGTACCAGGTCCACGCGCTTGGCTACGAACTCCTCGGCGTTGCGCACAGCCACGGCGGGATCGTAGCGGTTGTCCAGAACGATCAGTTCCACGCCCGAGGCAGCCGCCGCCGCTGTCACGCTCTGCGCCACGGCTTCGTTAAACGGCATCTCCGCGCTCTGCACAGCAAACCCGAAGCGCAAGCGCCGCGGCCGCGACACGAGGCGGTATTGGCCGCTCGGCGTCTGTGCCAGATAGCCGCGATGCACGAGCGTCTTAAGAATCCGGTAGACGCTGGTTTTTGAAATGTTGGTTCGCTGGTAAACGTCCTCGAGCGTCAGGGGAATATGATCCTGCTCCAGCAGCTCGATGACGTCGAGCGCCTTGGAGAGAATCGGAATCAGGTACAGCCGCTTAATCTTCGCCTTGGGCAACGATTCCTCCCCTCTTGTGCTCCTATTGAAACACGCGCCCGCCAGCAATCATACGAACAAGTTCACGCGTAGCTGCTTACGGCCGAACTGCGGTTACCCCGCTCGCTTGCCACGCGATCCACATAGCCACTTGCGCGCAACGCTTCCAGCGGGTCGGGCGGTAATCCATGGGCCTCGCGCCAAGCCCGCGTCAACGGACGCACATCGTACCAGAAAGCGCCCCGATAGAGCTCTTCAGCAGTCACCAGATCACAGCTTTGCTGCAATTCCGCCAGCCTTTCGCGATCCACCAGCGCGGCTTTCAGGAAAAGCTCCTGCGCGGTCACCACGGTCTGCACCATTGCCTCGATCTTGCCTTTCAGGTTGTGGCTCTGGTCGATCATGTAGGCGATGTCGATCTCCAGCCCGTCGTCGCTCGCCGCATGGATTTCGTGGAAGATGCGGAAGATCTGGTAGGGATCGATCGAGCCCAAGGTCAAATCGTCGTCGGCATAGCGCCGGTCGTTGAAGTGGAACCCGCCGAGCATCCCGGTGTGCAGCAGCCACGCCACAATCTGCTCGACGTTCTGCGCGTTGTAGTGGTGGCCGGTATCGACGAGCACGCGCGCCTGCGGCCCCGCATGGCGTGCGAGGTGGCTCGACATGCCCCAATCGGCAACATCGGTGTGATAGAACGCCGGCTCGAAGGGTTTGTACTCCACCAGCAAACGCTGATCGGGCGCCAAGTGGCTGTGTGCTATGCTCAACGCGTCCTCCAGCCATCCGATGCGCTTGCGCATGCTTTGCGTACCGGGATAATTCGATCCGTCGGCCACCCACAGTGAGGCGTCGCGCGAGCCCAGCGCTTTTCCGATCTCGATCGAGTCCAGCACGTGCTCCAGCGCCCGCTCGCGGATGGAGGCCGAAGGATTGCACAGCGAACCGAATTTGTAATCCTGATCCTGGAAAAGATTGGGATTGATCGATCCCGAGCGGATGCCGAAGCGGCGCTCCAACTGCTTCACTGCGGGAACATCCTTCAGCCCGTCGGGCAGATCCCAAAGCACGTGCAACGCCAGCGTGGGCGTTACGCCGGTCAGCCGGTTCACTTCGGCCGCGTCGGCAAATTTCTCTTCAATGGTGCTTGCAGCCGCGGCCTGTGCAAACTTGCCAAAGCGCGTGCCAGTGTTGGCGAATCCCCACGAGGGAATCTCGATCCGAAAAGAATCCAGCGCGTGGAATGCACGATCCTGGATTGCAGAGTCTGAAGAATTCATATGTTCGCTGCTCCCGGTTCCCGGTCTCTCACCAGAATCACGTTCAGGAATCTCGGCCCATGCACACCCTTGATGCGCGTCATCTCAATGTCTGCCGTCGCGCTCGGCCCCGAGATCCAGGTAACCAGCGCGGGCGGCTGCTTGCAGCGATCGAAATACTCGGGCAGCGTCTCCACAATCTGGCTGGCGCGCACAACGCACAGGTACCAGTCGGGGAGCAACGTAATCACGCGCCGGCCCTCCGTCGCGGAGTGATGCAAAACAATCGTGCCTGAATCGGCGACGGCGCAGAAGCAGGCTGTCACCACACCTTCGGCCTTCTCAATCTCGTCGGCCGGAAGGTCGTGGTCGATATTCCACTCGAATCCCCTGATTTGCCACGCTGCCGGGACCAGCCATGCGGCCGGAAGTCCGGGGGGCGCGACAAATAAATGTCTGCCGCTCGATTCAAGCTGCTTGGCGATTGTGGCCCCGAGTTCCTCCGGCGCGCACTCCACCACCTCGGCATCGTATTCGCGGAGGCGCTGGATGAACAGTTCCTGACAGGCCCTGACGGGCAGTTCTCCTCGCATTCGATAGTCACGCGCCAGCTGCGCATAGGCCTCCGATGCCTGCTCCGGCGTGGTTGCAGAATTCCGCCCGCCGCGGCTGGCGGCCCGAATGCGCTCGAAAATAGCTTCGCGGGAGGAAGACGCGCTCATTGTCCCTCCGCTTCATTGTTCCCTTGTTCTCTTGTTCCCTTGGTCCCTGTCTTTCGCTCGGCCCACCAGTCGTGGAAGGTCTGTTTCGGCAGCCCGCGCAGGTCCCGCGCTTGCGTCCACTTGGCCCCGATGCCCGGCAGCGAATGGATCCATCCGTCCTTGCGCGCGAAGAGGCGCAGTGCGATCCTGCCCATCCGCTGTGCCGCGTGAAAAAGCCATGCCCGCGAGAAGATCACATTCGCCGCACGCAGGCCGATATACATCGGATCGAAGAACCGCGAAACTCCTTTGCGTTCCTGATCGGTCACCCGCGCGCGAAGCTCCAGCAGCACCTCGGGGATGTTGATCTTGACCGGGCACACTTCGTAGCACGCGCCGCAGAGCGATGAGGCGTAAGGCAGCGATTGCGCGTGCCGCATCTGCTCGAGTTGCGGCGTCAGGATGGCGCCGATCGGCCCCGGATACACCGACCCATAGGCATGCCCGCCGGTCTGCCGGTATACCGGGCAGGCGTTCATGCACGCGGCGCAACGGATGCAGCGAAGCGTTTGCCGCTCCGTCTTGCGGCCGAGAATCGACGAGCGGCCATTGTCGAGCAGAACAACGTGGAATTTCTGCGGTCCGTCGCCCGGCGTCACTCCGGTCCAGAGCGACGTGTACGGATTCATCCGCTCGCCCGTCGCGGAGCGGGCCAACAATTGCAACATCACCTCAAGATCGGCGAATCGCGGCAGCACTTTCTCGATTCCGGCCAGCGTGATCATCGTTCGCGGCAGCGTAAGGCACATGCGCCCGTTGCCCTCCGACTCCACCACTGCCACCGAGCCCGTCTCCGCGATCAGAAAATTCGCTCCACTGATCGCCGTCGGGACCGAGAGAAACTTCTGCCGCAGATAATTCCGCGCCGCCGCCGTCAGCGCCTCCGGCTCGTCGGAGAGATTCTCGATCCCCATGCGCCGCGCGAAGATCTCCCGCACCTGGCTGCGATTCACGTGCAGCGCAGGAACGACAATGTGCGAGGGCTCTCCCTCGCCGAGCTGCAGGATGATTTCCGCGAGATCCGTCTCGTACGTGCGAACGCCATTCGCCTCGAGATACGGATTGAGTTGAATCTCCGCCGAGGTCATCGTTTTGATCTTGATGACCTCATCGGCTCTCTCTTCGCGCAGCAATTCGAGAATGATCCGCCGCGCATCGGCTGCATCCGCGGCCCAGTGCACCGTGCCGCCTGCGGCCGTGCACCGTGCCTCGAACTGCTCGAGGTACGGGCCCAGGTTCTCGAGTGCCTCATCTCTGATCCGAGAGGCCGCCGAACGCAGTTCTTGCCAATCCTGCTTCTCTGCCACCAGCCGCGCGCGCTTGGCCTGAATCACGTCGATGGCGTGAGCCACATTCCTGCGCAACTGCAAATTGCGGAGCACCGGTAGTGCCGCCACCGGAAACGGCGGCGCCAGCGCCGGGTCCAGTATCGGACGATCGATGACCTCGTGCTCCGCCACGACGCTCATCCCAGCACCTCCGCCGGGTTCTCTTCGGTGCTGGCAAGGATCTGCGCCATGTGGATCGTCTTCATGCCCGCGCTCTGGCGGTGCATCGCTCCGCCCAAGTGCATCAGGCAGCTATTGTCGAGACCCGTGCAAAACTCCGCGCCCGTCGCCAGCACGTCCTCGAGCTTCACCATCAACATCGCCGACGAAACGTCGGCGTTTTTCACGCTGAACGTCCCGCCAAATCCGCAGCAGCGATCGAGATTCGCGAGCGGCACAAGGTCCAGCCCGCGCACCTTGCTCAGCAGCCGGAATGGCCGTTCGCCCAGATGCAGCGCGCGCAGCCCATGGCAGCTCGCATGGTAGGTCACGCGATGCGGAAAGTATGCGCCCACATCCTCCAAACCCAATTTGTCGATGAGAAACTCGCTCAGTTCGTAGACCCTCGGCAGGAACGCCGCGAACTCTTTGCGGAGGGAGTCGTCTCCAAGCCCGTCAAACAAGCCGGGGTACTGATCGCGGATCATCGCCACACACGACGAGGACGGAATCACGATCGCTTCCGCGTCCGCGTACAGCCTCACCAGGCGCTTCGCCTGGCTGAAGGCCTCGCCCCGGAGCCCCGTGTTCGCGTGCATCTGCCCACAACACGTCTGGCCGTCGCGGAACTCAACCTCCACCCCAAGCCGCTCCAGCAGACGCACCACCGCGCGCCCCGTTTCTGGAAACAGCGTGTCGTTATAGCAGGTAATGAAGAGCGAAGCGCGCATACAGCCACTCATCAAAATGTATCTGTTTCAACCAGGAGACAAAATAATATACCGTGAGAAATTGATTGTCTATTGCAATTCCAGCACTTTGAAGGCTGTTTCCGGGCCACTGCGCTTTGGCAAAGTTTCCTGGTGGCTAGGCGCAGCCATGTTCCTCGACTTCGCCCGAACGGTCACTCAGACACTGCATAGTGTGCGCTTGTTCCTGGTCTTTCCCGCCCTCGTCTGTTCAACCTTCCTCGCTCAATCCCGTCTAACTCTACGAGTTTGGCGGTTTTACCGTCTGCGGTTGGCCTTTTCTTTATTCTTCATTCGGGATCAGGCGTTCGTTTGTATTGAGTGCTTATTTGCGGGATTGGCAGTTAAAAGCCAGGCGATGCCTTTCCCACAGCCGAAACGCGCGGTTCAAAGGCACGCGCCGACCGCCCCGCCGAAGTTCCGGGGGCCATCCGGCCTATTATGATGAAGTTGTCGACCACTTCGGTCGGTTTGTTTGAGCGGGTCCGGCGTATCGCCTGTTTTCTTGACGCCAAAGGCGGCTCTTTTCCTGCCGGCTGCGGCAACCGTCCAGGTTTTCAAGGGTCTCACTCAAGAAAGGGTCCAGGACCACCCCCTACTATGATCAATTCACGCTTGCTCCCCCTGTCCGCGTTGGCCAGTTTCCTCCTCTGTTCGGTCGCCTCTCTGGCCCAGCATGTCGGCCCATCCGTCCGCATCGTCAACCCCGTCGATGAAAGCCAGCGGGTAACGCTCACTCACACTGTGAGTCCGCTTGCCAACGCTGCAAACGACCGCGGCGCCGCGCCCGACGGCATGCTGCTTGACCGCATGCAGCTGGTCTTGCAGCGCAGCCCGGCCCAGGAGACCGCACTCCGCCAGCTCATTGCGCAGATGAACACTCCCGGCTCGGCTAACTACCACCAATGGCTCACCCCGGACCAATTCGGCGCCCAGTTCGGATCCTCTGACCAGGACATCGCCACTATCGAGTCCTGGCTTGGCAGCCACGGCTTCACCATCTCCAAAGTGAATCCCGGCAAAGGGACCCTCGAGTTTTCAGGCAGTGTCGCTCAGTTGCGCGAGGCCTTCCACACCCAGATCCACAAATACCTGGTCAACGGCGAGATCCACTATGCCAACGCCAACGATCCCCAGATTCCCGCGACTCTTGCGCCAGTTATCGGCGGCTTCGCCTCGCTCAATAACTTCCGTCCCAAGCCTTATCTCCAGAAGCTCGGCAAGGCCTCCTTCAATCCCACCACACATCAGGTCACGCCAAGCTGGACCTGGGGCAACAGCTCCGGCGAGTATTTCGTTTTGGCGCCCGGGGACTTCGCCAAGCAGTACGATCTCCAGCCGCTCTATGCCGCCAATGTCAATGGCGCCGGCCAGTCCATCGCCATCATCAACGATTCCAACATCAACATCGATCTCGTCAATCAGTTCCGCACGCTCTTCAATCTGCCCGCCAATCCGCCCCAGGTCATCATTGACGGCAACGATCCCGGCGTCGACGGCATCAACAATCCCGACGGCCCCAACTACGACTCTGTCGAGGCCTATCTCGATGTCGAGTGGTCCGGCGCGGTGGCTCCCAATGCCACCGTCGATCTGGTCATCGCCGCTGACACTTCGCTGGAAAGCGGCCTTATTCTCGCTATGGAGCATGCCGTCTACGGTAACGTCGCGCCGGTGATCAGCATGAGCTTCGGCTCGTGCGAATCTTCTCTTGGTTTTTATAACTCGTTCATCGAGAGCCTGTGGGAGCAGGCCGCCGCGCAGGGCCAAACTGCCATGGTTTCCGCCGGCGACGCCGGCTCGGCCGGCTGCGATAACGACAACGCGCAGGAATACGCTGTCTACGGCCAGGCCGTGAACGCCTTCGCTTCCACGCCTTATAACGTCGCCGTGGGCGGAACGGACTTCTATTACAGCGACTACGCGACCGGCGGCGCCAGCATCGCCAACTACTGGAGCACGAGCGCCACACAGTTGCCGGCCGTTTCACTCCAGAAGTACGTTCCCGAGCAGCCCTGGAACAACAGCCAGTACGGCCTCAACATCTACAACCAATACGCCAGTACGGGAACCACCTCCATCGCAGGCGGCAGCGGCGGCGCCAGCAATGCCGCGGTTTGCGCTGCCGGATATAACACCAGCACAGGCGCCTGCAACGGTTCGCTCGCCGGCTATCCTAAACCCTCGTGGCAAAGCGGAACCGGTGTGCCCAGCGACGGCGTTCGCGACCTGCCTGACGTCTCGCTCTTCGCTGCCAACGGTTACAACTACACCTTCTATCCCATCTGCGCCACCGACGGCGATTGCCAGACCTCGGGCCTGGGCGCAAACGGCCTGGTACAGATCTACGGCGTTGGCGGCACCTCCGCCTCTTCGCCGGCGTTCGCCGGCATCATGGCGCTGGTCGTTGAGAAATGGGGCCGCCAGGGACAGGCCAACACCATCCTCTACCCCTTGAAGGCGCAGTATCCATCTGCCTTCCACGATGTCTCCAACGGCAGCAACTCCATGCCCTGCGCGTATCCCTCGTCCCCAAACTGCATCTCCGTTTCAAACCCTATCGTCCTCAGCGGCATCACTGAAGGCCAGATCGGCACCGGCACCACCCCCGAGTACAACGCCGCAGCCGGCTACAACCTTGCCACTGGCCTCGGCACCATCGACGCCAACAGTCTGGTCACCGACTGGCCCAATATCAAACTTGCTTCGTCGGCCACCACCATGACCGCGTCGCAGACCAGCTTCACCCATGGAACACCCATCACTATTAGCGGCACGGTCACCGGCTCTTCACCCACCGGCAATGTGGCGCTCATGACCGACAGCTCTGAACCGGTGCAGCAGGGCCAGGGGCTGGCCCAGACCCTCAACGGCTTCGTGGGCACCTTCGGGACCGGCACTTTCGCATTGAGTAATGGATCCTACTCGGGCAGCGTCAGCACCCTGCCCGGCGGCAGCTACAACCTCTGGGCCTCTTACGGCGGCGACAACAACAACGCCGGGAGTCTCTCCGCAACGGTTCCGATCACTGTCACCCCGGAGAACAGCGGCATTTTCTTCAATGCGTTCACGCCTAGCGGCTATATAACGGCCCCCCAAACGGTGAGCACGGCCATCGACTACGGAACGCAACTGGATCTCAGCGCCCAGGTCGCGCCTAGTTCCCAGCTTTCGACGTTTGAGACCTGCACCACGAGTTGCCCGGTCTTCACCATTCCCGGCGGAACGGTGACATTCGCCGACAATTCAAACCCCATCAATACCGCCGTGGTGAACGCCGAGGGCGATGCCGAGTACAACGCTCCCTTTGCCGTCGGCTCGCATTCAGTCACAGCCAGCTATAGCGGCGATAACAGCTATAACAAGTCGACATCCTCCGCGATCTCCTTTACGGTGGCGAAGGATAATCCCGACATGCTGCTCTACACCACTCTGGAAACCAGTCAGCAGTACTTGATCAGCGGCACTGGCCAGCAAACCATCGTTACCGTCCAGATCGAAAATAACGCTCAGTACTCGACCGCATCGTCATCGGCCATCTATCCCGCTCCTGTTGCTCCACCAACCGGATCCGTCACTTTGAGCGGTAGTTCGCTTTCAGCGTTGAATGGAAGCGTGGCGCTAAGCCCCTTCGTTGACCCGAGTACGGGGGCCGAGTCGGGCGTGGCCAACTTCGTAGTCCCGGCAAACACCGCTTCAGGCAATTATCAAGTCACGGTCGCATACAGCGGAGACGGGAATTACAGCTCGATACCGGCGTCATCGAATACCACGTTCAGCTTCTATATTCAGAATCTCAACTCCGATGGCGGGCTTGCGTCGGCCACGACTGCAAACCCAATCGGAATCGTATCTCCCAACACCACAATCACTGTAACGGGAACCGTCACCGGTCAGAGCGGACATCCTGCGCCAACAGGGGGTGTCTACGTATTCTCTTCCGGAGGTTACCTGGGGGAGGTTGGATTCTCGGCGACAAGCGGCGTTGCCTCGTCGTTCGCCTTCGTGTTGAACAGCCAGGACCTCCTTCAGGGATCAAACTACGTCACTCTTCAGTACTCCGGAGACAGCGTCTACAACCCCTCTACGTTTGTGCTCTACAATAACGCTCCGATCTCCAGCCCCCTCTCCGATTTCTCGTTGGTGCCCGAAACCACCATCGTCCCCATCAGCGTCAGTGCTGGGCAAAGCAGCGGGACCGACACCATTAACGTCACCTCAGTCAACGGCTTCAACGGCAACGTCAACCTTACCTGTACCCCCACCGCACCCCTCACCTGTTCCGTCTCTAGCCCCGTGGCGCTGAGCAACCAGAGCAGCACCACAGCCACGCTCACCATCAATGTTCCGGCCGGCACTCCCAACGGCAACTACAACGTGCTCGTCACCGGCAAAGACGCAAATACCGGCGAGTTCATCCACACTCTGGCCATTACGGCGGACGTCGGCGGCTCGGGCCCCGCCATTACGCTCACCAACAGCGGCAATATCACCGTGATTCAGGGGGCGGCCAACGGTAATACCTCCACCATTACGGTCACTCCCGCCGGCGGATTCACCGGAACCGTTGATCTCACCTGCGCTGTGACCTCTGAACCCGCCGGTGCGGCAAATCCCATCACCTGCTCCTCTGCCAACCTGAACCCGTCCTCGGTCCCCATCACCGGAACCGGCTACGTCACCTCCGTGTTGACCGTCAACACCACATCGTCGACCACTACCGGCACCTATCAGATCACCGTCACAGGCACGTCCGGCGCCCTCACATCTACGACCGTTGTCGACGTCACGGTCAACCTGCCTCAGGACTTCTCGCTGAGCACGGTTCCGAGCGGCGCCAGCGTCAACGTAAGCCAAGGGCAGACCACTGGTAACACTGCCACGATTGCCGTTACGCCTTCGGGGGGGTTCAACGGTAACGTCAACCTCACTTGCGCGGTCACCACAGCCCCTGCCGGCGCGACCGATCCGACGTGCGCCGTCGGCACTCCGGCAGATATCACCACCTCCTCGGCGGCCGATGAGACCCTCGCGGTAACAACGTCAACCTTTACCACGATCGGCGCCTACGTCATCACAGTGACCGGAACCTCGGGGACCGATGTGCACACCACAACAGTCAACGTCAACGTGAGCGCGGCCGCAGCGTCAACGTACACGGTGAGCGCGACCTCTCCCTCGGGCTCGATCTCGCCCGGCAACAACGCCAGTTCGACCGTCACAGTCGCAGGCAGTGGCGGCTACACAGGCAATGTCACTCTGAGTTGCTCCATGACCAGTGGCCCGTCGAATCAGTCAGGCGACGCGCCCGCTTGCTCCATCACGACCGGCTCGCCGGTTTCGCTCTCCGCGGGAACCACCAGCGGCCAGGCCACCGCGACCGTCACAACTACCGCGGCTGTTGCGAATCTTGTCTATCCCAAGATCGGCAACGGCAAGGGTTGGCTCGGTGCGGGTGGCGGCGCGGTTCTCGCGGTGTTCGTCTTCTTTGGAATCCCCGCCCGGCGGCGTAGCTGGCGTTTCATGCTCGGCATCCTGGTCGCGATGCTCGCTCTCGTTGTCCTGTCGAGCTGCGGCGGCGGCAGTAGCGGCGGCGGAGGAGGCGGCGGAACGAATCCGACGAATCCCGGAACCGCTGCCGGAACCTATACGTTCACCGTGACGAGTTCGAGCACCAGCGCTGTGACCCCTGCTCCCAGCGGCACGTTTACAGTCTCGGTCAACTGATTTTTGGAATCCGGCACACATCGGGCCCTTCCCTCGGGAAGGGCCCGAAGTTTTTCCCCTGCTTTTCTGCTCTCTGTCTTTCTGTCAAGCCCCAAACCATCCAAACGCACCCGCCAAATCCACCTCAACCCACTGATTTCTCATTCACTTATTCACCTATTCACTTTTTTCCCCAAGTTTGCCGGTTAATTCTCCGAAATCGCTAGCCTTGAAGATGAAGGAGCTTTTCCATGGCAGACACCGTTTCCATCGATACCACCCCGGCCACACCCGCCGCCGCGTCCGCGCCGGCCGCGGCCAGCGCACCGGCTAGCTCGGCCTCACCCGCAATCTCAACCACACCAGCCGGCTCCAAACCACGCAAAGACAAAGACGACACTGAAAACGAGGCCATCGTCCACTGCATGCGCGCCTGGAACTACGCCTATAAAAAGGAGGCTGCCAATCTCGACGAGGGCGAGAGCGACTACCCCGCCGAAAAAGCCGCCAACCAGGCCTATCTCCGCGACACCCCGCCCCTCAGCGGCCACAAAAACATCTGCGATTTCATCGCCTGCATCAACTTCGCCTCCATGACCGGCATCGTCACCCACCGCGAAGTAGCGCACTATCTAGCCAACGCCAGGATCGCTCTTGCCGCGCTCAGCCTCCAGCCAAAACCTCAAGCGACAGGCGCTAAATCAGGCGGAAAACCCTCCGCAAGCTCGGCCGAAAGCACGGGGGAGTGATTTTATACACCCTGAAGCTCAAAAAATGGACATAACTCCTTTAACATCAACAAATCTACCTCAAAATCCTCTTCGATTTTTTTGCGATTTTTGTCGATTTTTATGCGCAAAACGGCCCCAAACCGACCTCAAATCAGCCCCGCGCGGCCTTCGCGCCCCCCGCCCCGCGCCCCACGACCCGCGGCGAATGTCGATACACCCTATACCGGCCTTACCCACAGCACCGGCTGGCGGATGGGAAAGTTGCGGATGATCTTTGTGGTTTTAGGATCGGGCGGCAGCGTGCGCCACAGTGCGATGTATTTCGGCTCGCGATACGCCAGCCCCGCGAACAGCAGGCTGGGCCGCCGGTTGGGCAGGTCGTCGAAACACTCGACATCGTGCGCGTAGGGCCATTTGCTCTTGTCTTCGATGTACGGAAACATGAAGTCGGCGGCCTTCTTGTAAAGGTCGCCGTTGGGCAGCGCGAACTGCCACAGATTGTTCGTTGCGCCGCCGGGCGAAAGGCCCGACGCCGAAGCCATCACGCACACCATCGCCAGCATGTCGAGGTCGAAGAGCGAGTAGTTGTAGGGCCTCGTGCGCTTGAGTTCCAACGGGAAGCTGCCGTCCGCCGCCATCTGCTCGGGCAAAAGATGGTCACGGAATCGCTCACGGCAAAGCGACATCGCGTTTTCGTTGCCGATGTAGGCCGCGAACGCCGCCGCCTGCACCGCCCAGCACGTGCCGTGATTGTTTTTGGCCGCTTCCTCCGCCTGGCCGTTGGTCGAGGCGCGCATCCACAGCAGATACTCGGTGAACCACTCGCGCACGCCGGCGAACTCGGCAGGCATCATGGCCTGCGCAGCCTCAAGGTGCCGCGCGGCGCGCGTCACTTCCACCAGGTGCAGCGTGTCGATGATGCCGTAGCTCCGGCCGGCCGAATGTCCCCACACCGCCTGCGCATAGTCGAGGGAAGGGTTCATGCGCGTGTCCGGATCGAGAAACCAGGCGCGCAGATGATCGGCCGCGCGCTCCGCATAGCGCTTCTCCTGGGTGATGAGCCACGCCGCCGTCAGCGCGGGCACAATCAGGCTCAGCCGGATGAGCGCCAGTCGGTGATCGTTGAAGTTCTGCGGATTGGAGTAACCGTCGCGCTCGATGGAAGGTCCGTCGGGATTCTTCGGGTCGGGCCACCAGTAATCCGCCTCGGAAAAGTAGTCGTGCTTGCCGCCTTTGCTGCGCGGCGAAGACGAAGCTGTGATCGTGATCGGCGGCTCCGGCAGGTACTCGTTGGCGGCGCGCAGAATCCGCTCGCGGTCGATGTTCTCGATCTCGTTCAGGGTGATGAGTGGTCCGCGGGCAGCCGCCGGCTGGCCAAGTGCGGCGAGCGCGCTGCTGCGGCTTGCGGTGAATGTGGCGGCAGCGGCTGAGAAGCAAAAGCTCCTGCGGTTCATCCCATCCACCTTCATGGATCCGGGGCAATTCTTACCGGCTGCGGATCCAGGCCGATCAGCCACCTTGCAACTCCTGCGGCCTTGCGCGTGAAGAAGGGGCCGGCCGCACTAGGGCCTGTTAACACTACCTGGGATGGCGGCGACGGGAGCCGATTTTCCCCAGGTCGCAGAGCGCGGAGCGAACTGTAGCCGGCCTACTGGAGCGACAAGCGACAAAGAGATGGGGAGAATCGGCCCCGTCCCTTCGGGTTGCGGCGAAAAACCGCTCATACTTCGTTGTCGTCCTAGGCGGTGGACCCGCCACAGCCGTCGTCCTCCGCCTCGTCTGAGCGGTTTTTCACTCGCAACGCCGTCCACTCCAGGTAGTGTTAACAGGCCCTAGAACCGGTACACCACGCCGAACGTCCCGCGCGTGTTCCAGGTGCGATTCGTTGAGTAGCTTAGTTGCGGAGTGTTGTTGGGCAGTGAGAACGATGCGGCGACGCGGTCGCCGGTAAGTCGCACGCCCCATTTGCTGCTCACGTTATAAGTCAACCCTCCGCCAAAGCCACCGGCAAAGGAAATACTGGGCGTCATGTTCTCGCCCCCGGTATGCTCTCCGCCCAGTTCGCCGAAAAGCACGCCGCTGAGGTTCTCGTAGAGCGTGGCGTGGAGTCCCGGCCCAACCAGGAACGTGTAGATCGACGGGTCGCCGGGATTCGGTAGTCCGGCGTGGCCGGTCCCCACCCTGTAGTAGTCCACCGATCCTATGAGTTGAAAGTATTTTCCCCAATCCCGGGCCAGTGACATCTTTCCGCCCAGCAATCCGCTGTACGAAACGGGCACCTGCCTGAGGCGGGTATAGGCTAAGCCCACGTATGCCTCGTACTTGTGGGGTGCGGCCTGCGCCGGGGCGGGCGCCGCCTCCGGGTTCACTTGGGCCAAGGCCCCGACGGGCGTAAGTGCGGCCGGAGCCACGGCCAAAAGCAAAAAGAATAGCTTCCTCTTCAACTTGAAACTCTCCTCAATCGGTACCGCGCACAAACAAATCATCCGGGACGCGAATATAGGCACCCGAGCAAGCAGTCTGGCTGGTTTCCGGTACTTCCCTAGACTATCCTCTCCCCCCACCGTTCACGAAGCCAGCGGTCACCCAAAATGCTCAAATCTTTGACTGCAGATTAAGCAAAAGGGTTCGCATTCCCGCTCCGCCGCCAGGCCGCAACGCGGCACTATCCGCGTTCCAGATACCACGGAATATTAATGACCACGATGCGCCGGTTGCCGCGCATCAGAAGCATCATCTTCAGCAGACCGGAGCGCCGGTTGTGCAGCAGGTCCTCCCACCAGTGGCGCACCACCAGTTCCGGCACCAGCACGCACACCTTGCAGGTCTCGCGTTCGCGCTCCACGCCCAGCACGTAATCCACGATCGGGTAAAGAATGTACCGATAGGGCGATTTGAGCGTGACCAGCTTGGGAACGCATCGGCCGGCCTCCTGTAACGGCGCCACAATGTCCTTCTCCCAGACATCGCAAAAGGGGTCCGGATCGTCGCTGGTCTGCACGTGGACGCAGCGAATGTCGCAAGACATGGAGAGCGCAAACGAGAGCGCCTTCTCGCTGATGCGGGTCCAACGGTCCACGGGCACCACAACAATCGGCTCGCTCACCTCAGCGGGAATGAAGGGCCGGTCGAGATCGATCTCGCGGCTCACGCGAACGTAGTGGCGGTTGACCCCGCGCATAAACAGGATCATCACCACCACCAGCAGCGCCGTGATCCACGCGCCCTCGGCAAACTTGGCCACCAGCACCACCAGCGTGGTGATGCCGGTAGCAACGGCGCCCAAGCCATTCACGATGATGCGCATTGGTGGGCCGCCCTGCCGCTTCCAGTGCATCACCATTCCCGCCTGCGAAAGCGTGAAGGCCATGAACGCACCGATGGCGAACAGCGGGATCAGCCGGTCCGTCACGCCGCCAAACAGGATGAGCAGCAGCGCCGTAAGCGCCACGAGCACATAGATGCCCCACGAATACAACAGCCGCCGCCCGCGTATGAGAAACACGTGCGGCATGTAATTGTCCAGCGCAATGGCCCGCGTCAGCCTCGGAAAATCGGCAAATGCGGTGTTCGCGCTCAGCGCCAGCACCAGCAGCACAGAGGCGATGGTGAGGTAATAAAACCACCCCTGCCCCATCACCGCGCGCGTCAGCATTGAGAGCACGCTCTGGTACCCCGGCTTGCCTGGATCGGTGGCCGCAATCCCGTAGGCGCGGCACAAAAGCGCAATTCCCGCCAGCAGGATGGCCAGCAGCGCGATGATGATCGTCAGCGTCGTTTTGGCGTTTTTGCGCGTCGGCTCGCGGAAGGCCATTACGCCATTGCTCACCGCCTCAACGCCGGTCATTGCCGTGCATCCTGAGGAAAAGACCTTCAGGATCAGCCACCAGCCCACCATCGCGGTCGCCGGGGGAATCGCGGGCAGCGGCGTCATCGGCGCCGGATGCCCCGCCGCATGGACCGCCTGCCATCCACCCACAGCGATGACGATCAGCAGCGCCGCCGTGAACAGATACGTCGGAATCATGAACACCACGCCTGTGTCGCGCACGCCGTGCATGTTCACAATGGTCAGAATCGCCAGGACAAGCAGGCAAAGCTCCAGCGTGTGCGGTTGCAGGCTGGGCACAGCCGAGATGAGCGCGCCCACACCGGCTGAGATTCCCACCGCCGCGGTGAGAATGTAGTCGATCATCAGCGCCGCCGCCGCCAGCAGTCCCGCGCCCTCGCCCAGGTTCTGGCCGGCCACGGTGTAGGAGCCTCCACCGCGCGGATACGCCTCAATCGTCTGCCGGTAGCTGAAGTACACAATAAGCAGCAGGACCACGATGGCCGTGCTCACCGGTACGATGTACTTCACGCCCATCAGGCCTAGCGGGATCAGCAGCGTCAGAGCCGCCTCAGGCCCGTAGGCCGCCGAGCTCAGTGCGTCGAGTCCGAAGACCGGGATCCCGGCGAGCGGCCCGATTTGCTCTGCGCGCTCCTCGCTGGTCGCCAGCGGACGCCCAAACAGCAAATTGGAAACGCTTGTGTATACGCCCATGAAGAATTGCCCGGCGGCCGTGGATTCATCGCGGGGAATACCGCCGATGCCAGTGTCTCATGTCGAATCGATTCTCATGGAGATCGCGTGCCAGCGTCTCTGGGGGGCGAGCTCGGCCTGCGCGATCAGATCGCCTTCAGAACCATCAACGTCACGTCGTCGTGCTGCGCTGCCGTGCCCACGAAACGGTCGATGTCAAACAGAATGGAGCGAAGGATCGCGTCAGCCGGAGCCGCTGCGTTTGCCCACAACACGGTGAGGAAGCGCGCCTGGCCGTACTCCTCGCTACGCATGTTCTCGGCTTCCACCAACCCATCGGTAAACGCTACCAACAAATCGCCCTGCTCCAACGTCACTGTGCCGCTCTCGTACGTAGCACTTTCCATTACGCCCAGCGGCAATCCTCCCGCTCTCAATTCTTCCAACGTTCCTGATCGCCGCCGCAGGACCGGCGCATTGTGGCCTGCATTTACGTACTTCAGCACGCGCGATTCAGGTTCGTATTCGGCAAGAAATGCGGTGGTAAACCGCCGTCCATTCTGGCTGTTGGTGCATGCGTACCGGTTCATGCGTGCAACCAGCTCCGTGAGTGGACCGGGCGTCGCGCACAGTGTTTTCAGGCTCGCCTGGATGGTCGCCATCAGCATCGCGGCTGGAACGCTCTTCCCGGCAACATCTGCCACGGCAATTAAAAAGCTCTCTCCCGATACGTCGCCGGCTGCGCTGTCGTGCCCACGCCGCGGAAACACGTCATAATAGTCGCCAGCGACAGTGTTCGCCGGGCGCGTTGCAAACGCGATCTCCAGCCCGGGCACCTGCGGAGGCCGCGCCGGCAGCAGCCAGGCCTGAATCTCCTTGGCAATCTGCAGATCACGTTTCATCACTACGCGGTCCGTCAATTCAAGGAGCAGTACCCCAAACATCAGCAACCCGCCCGCCAGATGCGCGTCAAATCGGAACTCCCATTGCTGGCCCGTGTGACCGGCCATCGCGGATTCCGGCATCAGAAGCAGAACCAGCGCCGCAAGCAGCAAAACGCGGCGCGCCGGCGTCAGCTTTTCAAGGATCGCCCAGAAGAACTGCTTCGCCACGTAGATGAAGTGTTTTCGACGGGGCGCGCCTGCAGGCCGTACTGCGTCGATCTCCCGCGAATAGAGGCGATACGTGGTCCGCGCGTCCGAGCGCAGTTGGTCCCACATGTCGTTGAGCTTCATCCCCTCTGAGACGCGCAGCCAGAAACCCTCCAAACGCTGCGGGAAGGACTGCCGGCCAGGGGCCGTCGAGGTGCTTGCCGGATGAGGTGAACCTGTGCGCCGGGCATCCATGGAGTTTGAAGCACGATTATAGCCCTGACCCACCCCATGGGCCGCAAGCGAGAGATCTTTCCCGTCGTTTGCTCTCCGCATCCCGCGCGCCGCCGCAACAAATGAGTTCCCGGCTGTTCCTTCGACCGTTAACGCGATTGCGTGTTTGTTGCGCCTGCCGCGGGCAGCGTAAACAGGAACCTGCTTCCCTTGCCCACTTCGCTCTCCGCCCAGATGCGGCCGCCGTGCTGCTCCACAATGCTGCGGCACAGCGCCAGTCCCAGCCCCGTCCCGCCGAGCGCGCGCGAGTCCGAGGCATCGCCCTGCTCGAATCGATCGAAGATCCGCTCCAGCTTCTCCGGAGCGATGCCGCGCCCCTGATCTTCAACCATGAAACACACCGCGCCCGCCTCTGAGGCACCCGAACTCAGTGCAGTTGCTTCCACGTTCCGCGCTCCCAGCCGGATGGAAGTGCCCGGCGGCGAGAACTTGATGGCGTTGCCCACCAGTTCATTCAGTATCTGCAACACCCTTTCTTCATCTGCGAGGACTGGCGCGGCGTTCACCTCGAAGCGGAAGTCGATGCGCGCCTGTGTGGCCGCGTTGTGGGCGACGTCGGCCGCGCGCCGCAGCAGCGTTATCGGTTCCACTGCTTCGCGATTCAGCGGCAGCCTCCCTTTTTCTCCGCGGTCAAAGTCCAGAATGTCGTTCACCAGCCGGACCAGCCGGTCGCAATTCCCGATTGCCATATCGATCATCTGCCGTTGCTTCTCCGGCCGCTTGTCCAGGGTGCCCGATTGAATCAACCCCAGCGACGCGCGCAACGAGGTCAGCGGGGTCTTCAACTCGTGGCTCACCGTGGAGATGAACTCGTCCTTCATCTTCTCCAGGCGCCGCCGCTCGCTCACATCCTGGAAGGCCACCACCATTCCACACACCTGCCCCTCCTCAAGCAGCGGGTTGGCGCTGTACTCGACGGGAATCGCCGTCCCGTCCTGGCGCCAGAAGACCTCGTCCCGCATGCGGATTGGCTCGCACCGCCGCAGCGCTTGCAGGATCGGGCTCGTCGACCGCGAATACGGCGTTCCGTCGGCGTGGCTGTGGTGGATGAGCTCGTGCAGATCGCGGCCCACAAGCTGATCGGCCGTATAGCCCAGCATTCTTGCACCAGCCTCGTTGATGAAGGTCACCTTGCCGTTCAGGTCCATGCCGAAGATGCCGTCGTCCACCGCTTCCAGAATCAGCTCACGCTGCCGCGTGGCCATGTGCAGCGCTTCTTCGGCTTCGTACTGCTCAGTCACGTCCATGCCGTGGTTCAGCACAAAGGGCCGTTCACCCGGCAGTTGCATGCGCCGGCTGCGCACCGCGATGCGCCGGTACACGCCGTCGCTGCGCCGCAAGGGCAACGCACCCTGCCACTCTTCCACGCTCTCCAGCGTATTCAAGCAATCCTGGAACGCCGCTGCGCCCTCGGCGTCGGATAACTCCGTCACAAACCGTCCTACCAGCGCCTCAGCGCGGTATCCGAGCGTCTCGGCCGTGAACGCGTTCAGCGAGGTCAGCCGCCCCTCCATCGAGCAGGTGAAAACAAAGCCCAGGCTGTTTTCCACCACCTCGCGATAACGGGCCTCGCTCTTGAGCAGCGTCTTCTCCATCTCGCGCTGGTCGGTCACGTCCTGCCCGCTCACGATCAGGTACTGGATCTCTCCATTCGGGCCCAGCAGCGGACGCAGGGTCCAGCTCACGCGCCGGCCTTCGCCGCCGGCAGCCCGCCAAAGCGTCTCATGTGGTCCTGAAGCTTGCCCCGCCGACGCTTCGTGCAGTTTGCCAGCCGCCCATCCGCGGTCGTCCGTCTCAAGAAACTCATCCACAAACGGCCGGCCCACGGCATGCGCCAGGCTTAATCCCGTCAGTTGCGCGCAGGGATAGTTCATCCGTACCACGCGTCCCGCCGTATCCAGGACTGCCACCAGCGCGGGAATCGAGTCCAGAGTGGCGGCCACAAAGCAACGCTCGATCGCCAGAGCGCGCTCCGTGCGCTGCCGCTGCCGCTGCGCCTGCTCCTGCAGCCGGATTCGGTTGTACAACTCCAGGCGCGTCACCGCCTGGCGGCCCAGGATCTCCAGCAGCGTAAGATGTTCCAGCTTGAATTGGTTTGCCTTCTGCGACAGCACCGCCATTGTGCCAATCACGTGCTCGTCGCTGCTGAAGAGCGGAACAGCAGCGTACGACAGGCAGGGACTGGCGCCGGCGACTGGAATGCCCTCTGGAGGAAAGCGCGGATCCTGGCCCGCGTCCGCGATCAGCAGCGGCTCACCCTTTTCCAGCATCCATTGGCATGCAGTGCTGGCGCGCGGCTGGTCCGTCGCCCTGAACCCGAACCGCGCTTTGAACCAGAGCCGGTTGAAGTCCATCCAGCCGATGTATCCGTAGTCTGCGTCGCACAACACCGCTGCGAGCTCAATAAGCTCGTCCAGCGCAGGATCTGGGTTGCGATCGAAGATGCCCATCTCCGGACGCGCCACCGCCTCCTGGTTCTCTCCCCCATGCGAACCGACCATCGCGCTCATATAGATAGATGTTCCTGCCAGCCAGTATCAAAGAGATTGACAAACTTGGCTCTTCCACTATCCGGTCAGTTGGAGGAAAAAGCTGTACAACGGAAGTACCGGCGATTCCTCGCACCACTCGATTCATTCGATGATTACTATAGACACACTTCGATCGTTAC
>CAWHVN010000023.1:0-359577 GCA_963832805.1 uncultured Acidobacteriaceae bacterium
CTGGCCGTGGCCGAACATGGGCAGGCCGGGCAGCGTGGACATCATCGCCGCCACGCCGAAGCACTTGTCGCCCTTGCCAGACTGGTCAATCGCCGTGCGCTCATAGGGATTGTTCATGAAGTTCACATAGCGCTTCATGATGTCGGGATCGAATTCGAGCGTGTTCTTGATAACCGAGCGGTACTTGGCGTTGTCCTCGTCGCGCAGCATGACAGTGAAAGCGCTGTTGTACACCCGATGCATGCCCAGCGTGCGGACGAAGTAACCCTCCATGAGCCAGAACGCCTCGGCTAGCAGCAGCGTGCCGGGAACTTCAGCGGCCACGCGATCGACCACCTCGCGCCAGAACTCGTGGGGCATGGCGCGGTCGAACTCCGCCTGGCTCATGCCATATTCGGCGCGTGAAGGGATGGCGCCGCTCGATCCGGGACCCGGAAACCATAGCCGGTGAAAATGCCGCTTGGCCAGCGTCATGGCGGCGTCGAAACGAATCACGGGGAACAGCCGCGCCACATGCAGGATGGTCTGGATCACCTGCTCGCGCACCGCCGGATTCAGGTAGTCGAGCTGTGCGGTATCGTTCCACGGGAAGCTGGTGCCGTCATTGCCGTGATAGATGTAGCGGGTTTCTCCGGTCGCTTTGTCGCGCCGCCGAAACACAACGGCGGCGTCGGATTGCTCGTAGTAGTGGTCTTCAATCTTGATCTCCACGCGGCCGTCGTGGGAGAGATCGGGACCGTTGAAGCTGTATGCGGGATAGGGCGACTCCCAGCGCGAGATGAACCACTCGGGATGCTCGATCACCCAGGGCGAGTCGATCCCCATGTGGTTTGGCACCATGTCGCTGGCCAGGCGTATGCCGTGCCGGTAGGAACGGTCGCGCAGGTTGATGTAAGCCGGCTCACCGCCCAGGTCGTCGGCGATCCGATAGTCGAACAGCGAGTAGGCCGAGGCCACGGCATCGCGGTTGCCGCAGAGCTGCTTGATCGTCTTCGACGCGCGGCTGCGTTCCCACACGCCGATGAGCCAGAGAGAATTGATGCCGCGATGCGCCAGCGTGGCCAGTTCTTCGTCGGGAATCTCGTCGAGCCGTCCCATGTGGCGTCCATATTGCCGGCTCAATTGCGCCAGCCACACATACGTGCTCTTGGCCATCAGCACCGCGCCGGGCATCCAGGCCGTGTCCGCCGAAAATCTCTCATATTCGTGCAGCGGGTCGCCAAAGGTCGGCACCTCTGCGCGGCTCACAAACGATGGCCATTGCTGCAGCCCTCGCCGCGTCCCCGGCGGGTTGAACTGCGCCCAGACGGCCAGTTCCTCCTCGCGCAGAACCTCGCTGGCCATCAGGAGGAAACGCTCCAGAGTGTCGCCTATCAGCGGCTTCCAAAGCTGGCGAATGATCTCCAGTTGATCGCTAAGCGACCGGGGCGAGCGCAGCGCCGGGGCACGCAACAAATCGAGCAGGCTGATCGCCTGCGCGCCCGGCAGCGGAACGAGCGGCCGCGTAGCGAAATACTCCGGCATCTGCGCCGTCACTTGCCAGTAAACGGTCTTTTCCGCCAGCGTGCGGTCCTCGAACAGCTCCTCAAACGGCTTGAACGCCTCATTGCGATTGGCCGACCAAAGCAAAAACAGCTCTTCAAGCGTCGCGGCCCGGTGCGGCATTCCACCGGTCTCGCCCGCAAGCCACTGCGCCGGTGTCTCCAGGCCGCGCATCACGCTTTGCCCTGGAAAGTGCTCCACAAACACGAGCAGCATCTTCTCCAGGTTGTCGGTGCCCACCTGCGCGCCAAACCAGTCGAGCGCTGCGGTCATTACTTGTGGATCGAACTGCTCGCGGTAGCGAGCAATCAGCACGTGGCTGGCTTCGTCGATGAGCCCCATCGCGAAAAGCTGCCCAGCATGAACGGCCTGCTCTGGGTGCTTCTGCACGTCCCGCACCTGGTTCATGCGGTGCGCAAATTCGCGGCACGCCGGCAAATTGGCCAGAATTACGTTGCCGTTGTACGAAAAAAGGGATTCCGCGAAGCCGTAGCGTTCCCGCGCCTTCCGCGAAATGTGGAACTCCATCGTCAAAAATCCAACTCCCCCGTGGTCCCGCTCGCCGGTCTGCCGCGTCCCTCTGGCGCAGCCGCAACCAAAGCAAAAGATACATCAATGGGCCAAAAGCCCGCCGGAAACTGTGATTGTAACTTCTCTGAGCCAAGCGCTGGAGGCGCCAGCCGAGAACCAGCCGCAATCTGCTGCGCTGGAAGCCCCCTACCACTGCGCCAGCGGCGCGTCGCACGCAGCGCCGCTCACAGCCAACGCTTCTCTTACTCGCTTGACCGCCGATAGACCCCGATCAATTGGCCCTCGGCCAGGACGTGTCCGTGGATCGCGAACTCAAGCTGCTCCCTTGACGCGCCGGGCGTCAAAGCGAGCAGGACATCGAGCGCATAGAGCCGGAACACGTAGTGGTGGGGTTTTCCTGGCGGCGGGCAGGGACCGCCATATCCCAGGCGGCCAAAGCTGTTCTTACCCTCGGCAGAACCCTTCGGCATAATTCCATGCGGTGACGCCCCTTCAGCCAGTCTTCGCACGCCGGGTTGAATGTTGTAGGCGAGCCAGTGCGTAAAGTCGATCGGCGCGTCGGGATCGTTCATCGCGATCGCAAAGCTCCGGGTTCCCGCTGGTGCGCTCGACCAGTGCAGCTCGGGCGAGCCGTCGGCCCCATCGCACGTGAGTCGCCGCGGAAGGTCGCCCCCATCGGCAAAACTCCTGCTTTCGAGCCGCAGAATTGCACGGCCCCGCTCGTGCGCCGAGGCGGTTTCCCGTCGCCCCAGAACCAGAAGAACCAGCAGGCAGACAAGAAATGCTATCGCCGCTGCGACAATCGCACGTACGCCCTTCCGGACCCTGGTCGCCCTCATTTCCTGTCTCATGGCGCCTCCCGCACCTAACCTCGCAACCGGGGGACAGCCAAGCTTAATCGCCTGAATTCACGTTGCGCAAGACCATTTCGCTCCGTCGTCGACAAAGACATCCATGCGCGGCGCGTTGCAATCGGAGCTTGTTTACCACTAAACTAACCAAGGCCGGTTGCCATGAAGCGAAGGTTAGACGGAGAGGTGGCAGAGCCCGGTTGAATGCACCTGACTCGAAATCAGACAAGGTCGCAAGGCCTTCGGGAGTTCGAATCTCCCCCTCTCCGCCATAAGTTAGTTAAAATCAACACAACGGTGGCCTCCTAGGCCCCCGCTCTATTTGGGCCTGATCATGCCTTCTGAGGAAAATGTGCACTTGAGGGCACAGAAAGGCACCGAAATACAAATCCAACTGACACCGAAACTGACACCGAAAAGGCCAAACCGGTTAAAGCCGGTTAAGAGAGTACACTGTTGGGTATGTGATTCTCCGTGAAGCATTTGCTGAAGCTGGTTCACGTTCTTCCGGCCACCGATTGCTGAGGGTTGGGACCGATCCGTGGCTGGGGCAGGTTTGTACGATCCCAGGTCTCAAAATCGAGACCTGGGGCTCCCGGCATTTATCTGAGGAACTTTGCAACATCCGGGGGCAATGTAGCCCCCTTGCTTTGAAGCTCTCGCAGAAGTTTGTCTTCATTGAGAAGCAACGGCGACATCTTCTCTTGCGCGGGCGCAATACAGCGTTCCCGGAAATTTGATTGCTCAAGCTTGGTGCTGTTCGCGAGAACCCGAGAACAAGCGATTTCCTCCCGAAGGCACCCAAAAATCTTTGAGTCGTTGTCGAGAGCCTGTCCGAGGGTTGAAATCATGGATTGCACATTCTGGGAGCCAGCGAACTCTTCCTGAAGTTGTCCGAGAATCTGCCTAGACCTATTCATAGTCGTATCATTCGTGTCGAGCAGGCTCTCCAGATTGTCGTTTCGCAACTGAAACTCACCAAATGTTTTTGGATCGCTCTCCATAATCTGGCCCATCCTACGCCTGAAGTCTTCATTTGCTGGCCCAAGGGAGATTCGCGCTTGGGACAATAGTTGTTCGATTCGCTCATCGCGAGCCTTCGACCTATATTGCACGATTCCGTACCACCCAATTCCTATACACATGTAAACCGCTGCGATAGTCAAAGTGCGTTTGATTGTCCTACCTGCGATGAGCTGGGTGATACCCCAAACAGTGAATATAAAGAAGATAATTAGCCGTGCCTTGACATCTGCAACTGAATGCGCAACCGTGCTATTCAGGCCTATCCAGAAGGCGGAAACCAAGCCCCACCTTACCAACCAGGAGGCCTTTCCCTTCTCAGGTGAGACGGTCGCGGCTTCGGCCTGATACTTCTCCTTCGATGGGTCGTGGGAGATGGTGATGTGACGTTTCTCGATCTCCCTTTCTAATGCTTGCTTGGCTTCTTCCACGAGCGACACCACGTCAGCTTTTATGCGGAGCAATTCTTCGTCCGACATTTTCGAGTAAGTTTTAGAGAAATCATTGCTGTTGCGCGGCATTCCGTCCCTCATCTGTGACACACGGTTCATTGTATGCAATTTTGTCGGGCTTGCCCGTGGAACGCCGGACGGCCCGACCTGTTGCGCATCTACTTATCGATCTTCAGCGCGAGTCTTTTCTGACCTACAAATGACGGAGATTGTTTCTCTTCATCGCAAGTCCACCAAGCATCCATGTCGCCCCTGAAAACGTCCTGCGGCAGCCTACGCTTTGCGGTACCGTTCTCCCAAACAGTTACGCAAGGTGTCTCGCTGAATTTTACAGTTCCATCGAGAATGTCTTTCCATCGATCATCTTTCGTTCTGCCATCATCCGTCATTATGTACTTCAGACCTTCCTTAGAAGACGTGTCGTAGTTGGTGAGTGAGATCAGTGCCGCGATTCGAGTGTTTGTAAAACAGTTAGGTCTTACCATCTTTCCTTTTCCAACGAGGAATCTGGACTCAATCTTTGAAGCATCAAAGTGACCCAGTTCAGGATTGACAGGGATCGTGACTCCCAAATCACCGTACATAGCCCCGAGCATTATTCGTGGAGATAATAGATCGACGAAGCTACCAGGCGCGGCCACTATTACCAATGCACAGAGCGCATCTGGCAAACTCTTGAACTTCTTTGTCCCTTCGTCAATCTTTCTTCGGATTTCCTTATGTGGATCAAATGCCGTTCGTGAACCGGCGGGAGGCGGGTGGTGAATATCCTTGACATCGAGCAATATCTGGCCATGCGTTGCATGTTCCACCACATAGTCGATCAGTTTGGTCGTACCGGACAGAGGGGGCTCGTACTTAAACTTGACGCCTTGAGCGTTGAGGTATTTTTCAAAGAGCAGTTCGCCATCTGTTTTCACGGTCACAGTTATTCCTCTTCGCTGCAATTATGCTCATCACCTTTACTCGTATTCAAGCGCTTTTAGCCAAGGAACGCATCACAAATTCAGGGTCGGCGGCAATGACGATCAGAAGCGCGCGCGCCGCGGCTTCCGGTTGGCGACGGCCAGACTCCCAATGACGAACCGCATCCACTGACAAACCAAAACTATCCGCGAAACGCCCCTGGCTCAGGCGCAGGCGCTTACGGAGACCTCGCACGTCCACGGTCTCCGGCAGAGTGACCTTGTAACCCTTGCGCTCACCTTCCATGTAGGCGCGGGCTTCAGCCGTTCCTTTTGCCATCTCTTCAAACAATTTGCTCATCGCTTCCCCCTGTAATCGGCAAAGAAACTCTTCGCCATCTTGGCCAGGGCATTCTGCTCGGCCTTGCTCAAATTGCCCTTCTCCGATTTGGCATACACGGTGATGAGGAAGATCGGCAGATCCTCACCGCCGTACAGATATACGACACGTGCGCCGCCGCGTTTTCCCATGCCGGACCGTGCAAAGCGCAGCTTGCGATACCCTCCTGTGCCGGGCATCAAGTCTCCGGCCTCCGGGTAAGCGGCGATGGTTCGCACGATCTCTTCCCGGTCCGCTTCGTTATAGATGGCTTCGGCGGCTCTCAGGTACATCGGCGTTTCGACCACCGTTTGCATAGTAAGACTATATGCCAATGGCATGTATTGGTCAACCCTTTTCTCAGCATAGAAGAGACAGGTTGCGGCCATTGCAGCGGCCACGAACTTCTACCGGAAGCGAGGACCCTCAACTGACTCCACAGTGAGCACCGGCACTTCTTATCCTGCAAGTAGCACATACTAAATATGTTATAGGATATAGGTCGGACTCGAAATCAGGCATACCTTTACGGGTATCGGGGGTTCGAATCCCTCCCTCTCCGCCAATAACCGCTCCCGGAACATCCTTGTCCATGCTGAATCAGCGGCGATCTAGCTCGTCTGCAATCCGACCGGCCCCTTGATGAAATGAGGCCCAAAAAGCGAAGAGGCTGGCCGATTGATCTATCGGTCAGCCTCAACGAACTTCAGGAGGAATTGTTTCAGGTAGCGCAAGCCCCTGCTTTGCGCAGCAGGGGCCAGCGAATCGTGGAAGGAAAGGAGCCGGCTTACTTTGCCGCCTTCTTCGGGTGGCGCTCCGGTAGCGGCTTGCGCAGTTGCGGCTTCACCGCCGTCTCGTCGACCGGCGTCGTGCCCGTCACGTCGGAGCTGAAATTCGCGCCAGCAGGCACCAGGTAATTCTCCACAGTCTGCCCTTCCGTCGTGCCCGTGGCTACGCTGATGCGCGAAGCGTCAATCCCCTGCTCCGTCACCAGGTAGTCCTTGGCGTTCACGGCGCGCTGTGCGGCGAATTCATCCACCGTGGCGCGCTTGTGCTTGGCAGCGTGCTTTTGCTCCTTAGCTGTCTTGGCATTTTCGTCGGCCGTCGACTCGCCCACGACAACTGCCTTGGCGTCTGCCTGCTGCTTCAGATCCAATGCCACCTGGTCCAGGCAGGCCTTGGCTTCGTTGTCCACTCGCATCGGCCGCTTCGCATCGGTAGCAAAGCTGATCGAGCACAGCGCCTGAGTCTTTGGCGCCGGCGGCACATACGGCGCCGTAATCGTCAGGCTGGTCGAGGAGCTCTCCGTGTGTCCCTTGTCGTCTGAGACGTTACACGTGATTCCCACCGCTCCCGTCGGCGCGCCGGCCGAAGAGTACTCCGCCGTCGTCCCGGTACCTGTGATCGTTCCCGCGGATGCCGTGTAGCTGTACGTCAAAGGACGGTTCTGCGGGCTCACGCCCACTGCCGTGATGGTCGAAGCGTCTCCAGGCTTGATGGTGCTCGGGCTGGCCGAACAGCTGATCGTCGGTGGCTCAAACGCCTTCACCGTAATCCCTGCTGTGCATGTCGCCGTCTCCCAAGGCTTCATCCCTTCCTTGCCTGGTTTGCCTTCCTTCACAGTCCCCGTCACCGTGTACTGGCCAGGCGCCAGCGCGCTGGTATCGATCTTCGGGTTCGTGTCGTTGCCGGTTACTCCCGTCCCTGTCCAGGTATAGATCACGTGGTCCTTCGGGTTCAGGCCACCCGCCGAGGCCGTCAACGTAACTGGGTCGCCGGGGAAAATCGTCTCCGGGCTCGCCGAGCAAGCCAGGGTAATTGGCGCCGGCGGTGCAATCGATCCAACATGGAACACCACGCCCGCGCTCAGGCGCGCAGCATTGATGTTGGCGCGGCCGCCGGACACGGCCGGCCCCCAATCGGCGTGCATGTACTTATAGTCGGCCTGGAAGAGACGGATGGCCAGATGATGGTTGAACCATGGTGTCTCATAGTCCATGCCTCCGCCCACCGTCAGGTCAGGACCCCATTTATAAGGCTCAAAGTCTGGCCCGTCGATCAGCGCCCCGCCCATGAGTCCGTGCGCGAACGGAGTAATGTTTCCGGAAGGAAATCGAAAGACCACGCCACCGGCAAAGGTCACAAAGCCGTCATCGTTGCCGTGTGTGCCGATGTTGCTTCCGTTTGCGCTTTGGTCACCCCACTCGTGCACGCCAAATTCCGCCTGAACACCGACAAAGCGGTTGAAGAAATAAGATCCGCTGAAGAGCCCGCCCAGATTGACTGCATCATAGGAATAAGGCACGGTCGTGCCGTTCCCCTTCGGCACCTGGACCGTCCCCTTGGGGGCAAGATAGCTGTAACCAGCGAAGATATCCCACCTGGACGGGGAGTCGTTGGTAGGCCCTTTCGCAGCTGGAGCGGCCTGAGCGGCCAAGGCAACGGGCAACAATACCACAGCGACCGAAGCGAGTACCCGGCCCACACATCTCAAAACGTAACTTTGCATGCGTTTATCCTCCGCAGTTTGGTTCATGCAACCAAAATGGAAAAAAGCTTCCTGCAAACTCACCTTGCAACCACGATTCGTTGCTCCAACGCCGCCGCGCTTGCACCTACCGCGAGGCGCTGCGGCTTCCCTAAAGCACTATCAAAAGTAACACAGGGCCAGAAGCGAGAGGACATTTTTTCAATGAGTTGCTCCATTTAATCGCGGTCAACACGAGGAGATTACCACAGTTAATTACTTTGGTAATGACGCACCAAAATGCACATCCATTCGCACTTCCCGCCCGGAATCTTGCGCTGCATTGTGTGTTCAGTTTATTTCTATCTCGGTGCGTAATCATCCGGAGAAGTTACTCCGGTGATGCCGGGCTTCGAATCAAAATTGCCTTCCTTGGCCATTGTCAAGGCGGCGCAATGTACGGTCCGCCGCATTTCTGCAAGCGAAGAATGAAGCCGACAGGTTGATCTCCGCAAATGTATACGCCTTCGTTGGTCGCGTTGCACTCACAATCTCGCTGGCACAAATCATCGGGAAGTCCACACTACACTAGCGAAGCACTTCCAATCGCTTTGCGGTTTCGCATCTTCTTGGTGAGTCTTGCCCAGCGGCCCCGGCAAACTTCAAAGAGATTGTTGCCAAGGTGCAGGCGGCACCACATTCCAAATCGTGTTTCTCCGGGCTGGAAGAGGATTCGCGGCACAAGGTGCGGATCAGTGCCAAGGTGGAAAAGCCCAGGGTCGGTTGTGAACGCAAGTTCGAAATGATTGCGCGCTGCGGCCTGAGCTCTGGGACTGACCCCGCCGAACGGATACGCAAAACATGTTGGCGCCTTATCGAGCAGCGCCACCAGGTCATCCCTGCATTGTGCGATTTCCTCTTCTACACGCTCGTCTGATATGAGCCGCAAGTCGGGGTGGTGGCTCGTGTGTCCTCCGAACTCAATACCCTTTTCTGACCATTCCAGTATCTCGCTCTCAGACATTAGTTGAAACGATGGACGGCCCGCTTCCTCGTCCCAGCGGTTCGTGGATCCGATACACCGCGTCACCACCATGCAAGCTGCGCCGAAGCCGTATCGCTCAATTACTGGGAACGCATTGCGGCAGGTGTCGGCAAACGCGTCATCGAACACCAGCATCACCGCGCGCTCTGGCAACGTACCTCCTGCGTCGCGCCATTGCAGCCACTCAGATGGCCGGATTCCCTTGTACCCCTTTGTCGATAAGTATCTGATTTGTGCTTCGAATTCCGCAGTCGGCGTGGTCAACCCCGGATACTCACCCCGGCGTGGCGAGCCGACATTGTGATACATAATCACCGGCACGCGCTTGCCAAATCGTTCCTCCAGAATTTCCCAAGAACCTGCTTCTTGAATCGCGCCGCGCAAATGTGCGATAACACAACGTGCACTTAGAGCACGTCTGGCAAGCCACGAAAATACTGGAAGGATGCTAAGACATTCCGCAGTCGATCCGATCAGGCGGAACGTAAACTCCGTGGCGACAGGGTGGAGAGCCAGCCACTTGCGTACTGCCCGTTTCAGAGAGTTGCCCTCATTCATGTTTACAATTCCAGCCAGCGGCTTGAATGCGGGCTGACCGTTTAACAGGATTACCTCGAACTTGCCTTGAAGGTAGGAATCGCGAACGATCGCGCCTGCGCTTTTTGTAAAGAGCTCCAACGCCACTGCCTTTGGTGCGAAATGCGGCCTGTATCCCTTGCCCCAGAGACGTACACCGGCATCAATGTCATGGACTCGCCCATAAGATGTATCGAATGAACAGTCGAGCGCTGTATGTCGGGCAATAGAACTGTTCGCGCAGAGCATAAGATCTGAGCGGCAAATTCCTTCCGAACACAATCTCCGAAAACGTTCATCCGACCATTTCTTCTTCATTTCATAGATGGTCCCGGGAGGCGAATCTGGATGCAAGAGAACAGCACCGATCACAACCAGATTGTTCGCATGAGTATGAGCCTCAAGGTGAGCATCGAGGAGTCCCGGATCACAGACGCAGTCGTCGTCCATAAAGAGGATGAAGTCACCACGGGCAGCAGCAACGCCAAGATTCTGGGCCGCTGGCTGTCCCTGGTTCGATTGCGCAAACCACCGAAAAGCACAAGGAGATGTGAAGGAGCGCAGTAGTTCTACGGTGCCATCCGTACACCCGTCCGCAACTACGATGACCTCATGCTCTTCTGCCGGAAAACTCTGTGCCGCCAAACTCGACAGGCACCGCTCCAACAAATGCCGCCTGTTGTAAGTTGTAACAATGACCGAAATCTTCATCTTGGTCCGAGCGCTCAGGTCGGTTAACAGGATGCCTTCACCGCTTTTAGCAGTACTGAGACTTCATAGTAGGGATCACAATAGTCCAGCTCTTCAGGCTTCAACTCTTCTGCCGCCAATCCGTGCAAGAATGCAATCGCCGCGAAAACATTGCCCTGGGATTGAACGGTCACATACCCGGCGGTGAACACTTCTTCGAAAAGGCACTTCAACGAAAGGCTTGTGAACCGCCAGTACTCACCACAGTACTCCATCTCTTGCGGGGCGAGTGGCGCAATTCCGGGAACAGAAACAAGCACACAGCCACCGGGCTTAAGTATCCGATGAACGGTTTGAATCGCGGCATGAACGTCATATATACAATTCAATGTCTGAGTCAGAATGATACAGTCGAATGCGTCGGAAGGGATGCCCTCCGACGAAGTCAGATCTCCGATGATCGTTGCAGGAGCGTGGTCCGGGCGCACATCCAGGATGTCAGAGCGAGTTACACGATCCCCTCCAAATCGCACCGTGTAATTATTGTCTGAGAGCTCTAACACCCGTCCTTTGATGTTTGAAGCGTTTTCACGCAGGAACCTTTCAATATAGTAGCGGTCGATATAAGTTCCGCGCCCCATGCCGAAGCCAGGGTGGATCGGTGTCACTCGGCGAAAGCCTCCAAAATGCACACACTTGTACATTGGAGACTCAGATACCCGGACTTGCGTGCGCCGCAACCATTGGCGAAAGCGAGCGGGAAGGAATTGCTTTGCCCATTTTTTCAACTCTCGCCCGACCATGGTTCATCCTGCCTTTCTGGATAAGCACATCATCAAACTGTCCCCGAATGCTTCCCACTCGCTCCTCGTCACTGCACGTAGCCCGCCAAGAAGACCAAGGTAAAGCATTATCGCCACTACGACCGAAATGCACAAGACCAAGGCCCCAGCCCGCATAATGAGATCCGCATAGAAGATAGAAGCAGCCGAAACTGCAGCTGCAAGATAGATCTTCATCGATGCGAGGACAGGAAAGCTGCCAGGTAGCGCCTTCCAAAGCAGCCCAATGAGGCCGCACACCGCAAGGGTTTGTGAAGCGCCGTTGGCAAATGCCGCGCCCAATGCCCCATACCGCGGAATGAACACGAGATCCAGAAAAATGTTGAATGCTGCGATCACAAGCATGTAACGAAGGAAGGCGCCTTGTTTATCCAAAGTAAGAATTGCGCTTGTACTGACAGTCAACAGCACGGTCAGGAGCATTGTCGCGAGCAAGACCTGAACCACCGGAGCAACGTGAGCATATTGTCGGCCGTATACAAAGACGACAAGGCGCGGCGCCAATGGGATGCTCCAGACAAAGATTGGAACCATCAACAGTTGCAGGTAGCGCATCGATCGCCGGCAGACCTCGCGCAGATCGTCTGGTCCGTTCTGTGTGAAGCGAGTCACGAACATTGGGAAAAGTACGTATGCGATGCTGTCACCCGCAGTTGCCAACCGTGCTGTCAGTCCAAATGCAATGCTGTAGTACGCGAGTTGCGACGGCGTTTGGAAGATTCTCAGAACGAATAACTCCGACTTATCGAAGACAATCATGCTGAGCAGCGACAAGCCATAGACGGAAATCGAGAAATTGAAGATCCGCTTTGATATCTCAGGAAAAAGGTTATGCTCGCCAGTGGCGGAATGTGAAGTCAGCATCGGCCGGCAGAGAAACAATGCGAAGACAGTGAATGCCACCGACGAAAGGAGGTTAGCCACCAGAAAGCCCTGAATTGATGCGTGCCTTATCGCAAAGGCCGCTACGATTCCTACCTGACAAACCGCGCCGCCAAACGTGGCCATGAACTGCAGGTCAAAACCTTGCGCGCCCTCCATGAGTCCAAGCAGCATCTGCTGCAATGCGGCCGGCATTACTGTGGCCAGAGCCAGGAACACCAGGATGAGATGATGCCTGGCAAGAGCCGACCACACGCCCGCGCCAATCAGGGATGCCGCTGCAGCGGCCAGGATTTGGGTTGCGATAATCCTCCGGGCAATCTTCGCGGCCAGCGCATGGTTACCTGCGCCCTTCTGTTCTGCGACGTACTTGGATACCGCATCAGGCAGCCCCAGGGAAGACAGCGCCGCGATCGTGCCTGCAACCCAGACCACGAAGCTGTAGGTGCCCATGTTCGACGCGCCAAGTGATCGTGCAATGATCACCGATACGATCAGGCTGCTAAGGCCAGTCACAACCTTGCACGCGCCACTAAACCCAAAGTTGCGCAGCGTCCTTGGCGGAGCCGGTCCCGCAGTAGTCATGTGCGCCATTCAGCTGGCATGGTTGGCGTGAGGTGGCTCATCGTACGAGGGTCCAACCGCAGCATAACCGTGCTCCCGGGGATTGGGCCACGGATCACATGCGATCCCATCGCTTCGATCCCGATCCGGATCGGCCGGTGGTTGCGGTATCGCTGGTCTTCACTGGTTGCACGCGCAAACCGATATTCTCAAAACCGCTGATGAATTAAAAGTTAGTTTAACATGATAGAAAGCCGCATGGACGGCTCCGAGCCGATACAAGCCTCCATAATTGTCCCCACATTCAATCGTCGCGATCTTCTGCGTCGGGCGGTCTCCACATTGTTGCGGCAAGATTTCCCTGCCGCCGAGTACGAGATCATTGTTGTGCTGGACGGCTCAACCGACGGCACCGCCGAGGCGTTGCGCTTATTGAAACCTGCCTGCCGCTTCCAGATCATCGAGCAGGAAAACCGCGGACTGGCCGGGGCACGAAATACGGGGTATCGCGCGGCGAAGACAGACCTGCTGCTATTCCTGGATGACGATATGCTTTGCGATCCGAAGCTCCTCGCCGCACATGTTGCCGCGCACAAAGAGCCTGGCCGGACCGTTGCATTTGGCGCTCTCTTTCTGAGTGCAGACACCCCCCCAAGTCTGGCTGCGGAATGCTTTCGTCGCGAAATCGGCGCGTTTCATCTGGAACGGAAGCGGAGCTTAGGGGCCGAATGGCAGATCACACACTGCGTCTTCAGCAACGCCTCGCTGTCGCGCGCGCTGCTGGAACATGTGGGGGGATTCGACGAAACATTCCGGATGCGTGAGGACTTGGAACTGGGAACTCGTCTTCTCGATCTCGGCGTGCGTCCACGTTATGTCAGCAACGCCGTGATGTATCAGGGGTAAATCACAATATCGGAGCTTGAATAGACGGAGACTGGGAAGGCCGAATACCACCAGGCATTGAAACAGGATTAAGTCGTAACCGATTCTTTCAGAACCGGGCTGAACCGCCGCTCAACTTTCAACTACAGCCGGGACACCCTCTCGGCGATCACCTTAAAGGTATATCTACTTGCGCCGATAAAGCAGGTAGCCCTGCGCTTGTGAAAACTCCACGTATGAGTGCTTTACGATCTCCATAAACTGATCTTTGAAGGGATCGCCGTCCGGGGGGAGCCAATCGGCTTCCGCTGGAGGACCGACAATGATGAAATCCGGGGGCGTCTTCTGAATGTCCTTCAATATCTCGTGGCCAATCTGGAAGTAGCTGCGTGCGGAATCGTACACATAATGAGTGTCGCGATAACGCGAGACGGAGTGCAGTTGAGTCGAATAGAATATCCATGGCTCATAGCCAAATACAATCAACGTGTCTCCAGGACTTGACACCCTGCGCAACTCTCTTGAAACGATCTCATCGGGGGCTACATACGTCCTGTGTGAAAATATCAGCTTGGCTGGCGTGGAGAAGGCGGGGAAGTATGCGAGCAAAACTGGCGCCAGCACAAGTGCTGCGATTACTGGCCGCAATCCGCTTCCATGCAATTGCTCTTCACTCCACCAGGAGAACATACCTGCGGCCAACGCAAGCACCGGCATCAGGGAAAGGAAATACTGGCTGTAGCCGCGTCCGGCGGCCAGCACCAATAATAGGCCAAACACAAACCAGATAGAAAGAAGCACCCACATCTGCCTGCGCTTTGCAAACAGGTCCACGCGCGTTTTGTACGCTTGGTAAGAGCCCAGTATCAAGCAGGCAACCATTGTGGATACCGGTAAAAGGTTAATCGCCAGCATATTCGGGATCTTGATGGCCGACTTTAGGGAGGATAGACTATAAGGACTGGATAACCCGTAGCGCACGTTGTATAGGAACGAAGCATCAAGCATCTCCATTAGCGCTCCGTGCCGCCAGAAGTAAAGGACCGGCGGAGCCCACGCCACTGCGGCTCCGAAAACGCTTGCCGCAACTGAAGCCAAGGCAGGACGGAAACTGCGTCTGGGAACTGCGCAAAGCAACAGAAGCGTAGCCTGCGCCAGCAACGCGGAAAGCCCAAATGGCTTGAACACGCAAGCGAAACCTGAACAGAGACCCGCTAGAAAGAAATCGCGAAACTTGCGCGAGTCCAGCGCACGCAGGAAAAGGAGAATGCTGAACACCATCGGGCAATTCATATAAGACTCTGTCATGTTGCCCGGAGAGTAGTACGGTATGTTAACCGCTAGAGCTGCGCACAGTGTTCCGAAGAAAACTGCTCGCTTTGGCGCGCCCGTCCGCTTAAGGATTGCGCTCACTCCGAAGATCATGCCCACCACAAAGACGAACTGTGTCAGGGCAATCCACCACAGGGAACAGCCAAAATGCGAGACCAGCGCAATCAGTGCAAAGATACCTGGAGGCTTATTATCGAAATTCTGCACATAGGGCAGCACTCCTTTTGCCCAACTCTGCCCAATATATAGATAAAGGTTGGGATCGCTATGGTCCGGATCCAATGCTATGGACATGCAAACCGGCAAGGTGAGTAGCGCGGGTAACAGCAAGTCTAGGCGTGACCAAAGACCCTGCAGTACCGTTTCATGAAGGGCAGAAGAACTGCGTCTCCCTGGCGAGCGCACATGATCTCGAGTGAGGGGCATGCTTAGCCCGGGATTTCCATTTTGCTTTCCCGGCCACGAGAGAGTATACCCCGAGTGCCTGGCTCGCCATCTTTTTCGCATTTCGTCCAAGGCCAGAGCCGGAGCGTGCCCAAGAGAGCACCGAGCACTCCAACCATGGCGAGATCGCGGATCTGGCGCATTCCGTGGATCAACGCACATTGGCCGTCCGACACGATCTGAAAGAACACAACAGATGACAACAGTAAAATTGCCCCAGCGTATCGATAGCTGCCGAACGTCAATATGGAAATCTGCCAGGAAAATATCGCCGCCAGAGCAGTTCCCAGCAATCCAATGAGGATCGAGATTCTTCGCAGTACAGCGGCAGTTCGCGCGATCTTTTCAGTACCCGAATCATCCGAACTCGCCGCATGGGCAATCTGGCGTACACCGCTGCTGTTGATGCCCATACCCGCCACACATTGAAAAAGGGTGGCTACTGATCTGAAAACTCCAAACAGGCCGAATCCCGCCGGACCGAGCAACACCGCCATGGCCTTTGTACGAACGATTCCAATTGCAATATTCAGCACCGAAGAGCCGCCAATCAGGGCCGACGCCTGCAGGATCTGGCCGTAAGTCTCACTGCCAGTTGCCGGCGATTCTTCTGTTTGAGGTGCTCTTGGCATTGGGGTGATGGCTTGCGCGTTGCTTAAGGAACCTCTGAGCAAGCCGCGTTTTTGACTGTCCGCAAAAGCGTTCGAGTCGGTTTGGCGCGAGAACCGCACTGGAAACAGCGTATGCGCCGGATAGCCGCAAGCGCACCGGCACTGGCGGATTTCTTGCTTGCACCGATGTGCGGCTTTGGCGAGGCCTTTATCCGCATGCCTGCTTTTCGCAACCTGGGCGTGCGCGCGCTCCAGTGGCGGCGGAGAATCCACTGGCTCCATAAGGTCTTGGAGCTTGATCCGCACGCGCTGGAAACAGGGACGGAGAAGATTGTGTGAACTTCATCCGGTGCAGCAGGCGGATTCGCTATTTGTCCCTGAGCTTTCTGGTGCGGAAGAAGAGCAGGGCTGCGCTAAAGCTCTCTGCTAGCAGCACGCGCCATCCGCAGGTAATGATTTCACCTGGGTCCGGAGAATCTCGCGGCCAGGTTAGCGGTTTTCGCAGCGCGCGGCGGAAAACAAATCGCAGAAGATCCAGGCGCCGGCCGGGATACTCAGAAAACAGCAACATCGAATACGCAATTTGATTGCGGGCCTCCCGTTTGATATTGTCTGGCTTCTGACAGGAATGGAAGACGATCGCGGCAGGAACATGAGCGGCGCAATAACTGCGCGAGAGAAAGTGAACGAAAGCGTGGTGTTCTTCCGCACCCTGGAACGGGGCGCCCCTGCCGAGACGTTCATCAAAGACCTTCCATCCTATGCACGCTGCCTTGCGCAGCGCCATGTTAGCGCCAATGCCCAATCCGCCAAAGGCCGCGATTTCAAACCATTGACGGTCTTTGTTGCTGAGGAAACGAGTTGGCTCTTGGTTACTACCGCCGACCCGAGATTCTGGTGAGATGGTCTCGCCAGTCACTACGGCTACGCGCGGGTCCGCGAACGGCTCAAGTAGAAATTCTAGCCAGCACTCATCGGGCACAGCGTCATCGTCTAAATACGCGACAATCTCGGAGTTGCTCTCGGCCAGTCCTCGATTGCGTGCGCGGCTCAAGCCCTGGATTGGCTCAACTGTATAGACTGCAGCAAATTCCCGGGCTACAGCTTCTGTCTCTTCGTCTCCCGAAGTGTTATCGACCACGATCACCTCATCTGGTGTGCGCTCCAGGTGTGCGATGGCCTCGAGGCATTTCCGCAAAGGAGTTGAACGATTCCGGGTACAGATGACAATCGTGACGGTCAGATCTGGCTTCCGGCGTCGGGGAGGTGAGTCGAGCTGTATCGAATGACGCGCCAAGGACTTCAACCAGTAAACCTCTCGTTCAAATTAAAGGCGCGCCGATCAGGAGTTTCAAGCCTTGTACCGATTCCGGCAAAAGGAGGCCGCCTAAGGCAGTTGTCTCACGCTTGAACCGTGAAGAAATTCTATCAGACGATCGAGGGAGTGGCATCAGATTGAAATGCATCCTAAACAACCGCACGTGTGCGATTGCGTCGACGACGACGACACCGTTGGTTGACGCAAGGCTAAAGGTTCCAGAATCAGTATGATTATGTTCAACTTCTCATCGATGCCGACTTGAATCGAGTGCGGAGCGGTTTCCTCTAAGGGATTTTGAGGAAGAATTCCAAAATGCCATTTTCGAAGAACTGCATGCAGGTGACTTAGAGCGTTTTTAATTTAAGTGTTTACATAACCGCAAGACAGGAAGTAGTTCGAGCACTCATCTGAAGAGATAGAGTCGAGCAGTTTTCCGATTTCCTGCCAGAGGGCGTCGACACTCCTCTTGGCGGCTTTGCGGAGCAGTGCCTTGAGCTTGGAGAAGAGCTTTTCGATGGGGTTCAGATCGGGAGAATACGGTGGCAGATAGAGTACGGACGCTCCGGTGGCGACGATGGCCTGTTCTACCCCGTCTACCTTATGGCTGCCGAGGTTGTCGAGGATGACGGTGTCTCCCGGCGTGAGCGTGGGACACAGGACCAAGCGCACATATTCCAGGAAAACCTCTCCGTCCATGGGCGCTTCGATTACCATCGGTGCGGAGATCTTCTTGTGCCGCAGCGCGCCCACGAAGGTGGTTGTTTGCCAGTGACCGTAAGGGGCAGAACCGATACAGCGGCTGCCCTTTGGAGATCGGCCGTAGGCGCGGGTCATATTGGTGGAAGTCCATGTTTCATCGATGAATACGAGCTTTTCTACGTTCATCGTGAGCAGCGCTTCCAGCCACGCCTTGCGTGCCAACTGCACGTCTGGCCGATCTTGCTCGCTGGCGTGCAGGGTTTTTTTGAAGGTTAGATTCCATTTGTTCAGTTGATGCCACAACGCCCCCACTTTGACCGAGACCCCTTGTTCGGCCAGCCGGTCACAGATTTCTGCCAAGGAAAGATCGGGCTCGGCTTTGATCCAGGAGCGCACTTCCGACTCCAGGCTGGCGATACGAGAGCGCCGATGGCCACCGATCTGAAAACTGGTGCGCTCGCCTGTCTCATGGATCCGATCACGCACCTGGTACACCCAGCCCCGGCTGATCTCCAGCCGCCGGGCAATGTGCGTCGGTTTTTCTCCGCGCTCCAAAGCCCAAAGCACACGATCCCGTAAATCTTGTGAATAGGACTGCATCTCCGCCGCCCCTACGTCGGCGGAGACATTGTCTCACATAACTGTCTATACTTAAATTAGAAATGCTCTAGTGTGAGACGTGGGAGCGAACGTCGGGTTGTACACGAAGATGTTTGCCGAGACGACGGGGGCCACCGGCCGCGTCTTTGCATTTGAGCCAGCACCAGAAACGTATAGCGAATTATGCCGTCAGACGAGGGAATATCCATTGGTGCGCAATGAACAGGTGTCATTGAGCGATTCTGACGGTGTCAGTCATCTGGTCGTCTACGACGCAGCGACTCATGGTACCTTTCATCATCTGCAATGGGACGCCGGAGAAACGGCCGTAACGAGCAGTATTGAGGTCTCTGTGATGCGTGCGGATTCCTACTGATCTGCATCAGGGATGACGCCCAATTTGCTCAAGATCGATGTCGGATGCTTCGAAGAAGAAGTGCTAGCCGCGATGAACGGGCTGCTGGCTGCTCCAGAGCTGCGAGCCGTCTTTTTGGAGGTGCATTTTCAGGTTCTCGAGGAGCGCGGTCGTGCGGAAGCTCCAATGCACATTGAAGAGCTGCTTCGTAGCAAAGGTCCGCGACCGAGGTGGGTTGATCGTTCTCACATAGCCGCCAAACGAGAGCGCTCCTGAGACTCATACCGGGCGAAAGCACGAACCCCCGTTATCCGTAGCCGTCGGTGGCTTGACCCACTCTATCAGCACTGTAGCCACCAGCACCGCCGTTCCTAGCCTCCACAGCCTTGATTTGCTGATTGCGGCGCACCGAATGCGTGCCGTCCTCATGCGGCGTGCTGCGCCGACCGGCGAATCATCGCCAGTTCTTCAGGCGAAAAGCGACAGTGTTCAACCGCCCTGATGTTGCTCTGGAGATGCTTGAGTTGCATCATGGACGGGATCACGACGGAGATGCCGGTCTCGTTGAGGATGCTGTTGAGCACCAACTCCGGCAGCAGCAACTCATCGGCGGGATCCAGCTTTTCGCGCACGAAAGCCGGTAGCTCCACCGACGCGCGCATACGAGCAATTTCCTCGCGGCTACGGCTGACGCCCTCCGGCCCACCAAACGGATGATTCGCCACCAGAAACATCGATTGCGCGGCTCCGACAGTCTGCGCCGTGAAATCCAGATTGAAGATGTTCAACGCGAACTGCGCCGTCCGTAGTAGCGGGGGCCGATTGGCGAAGACAGTGCTGATGACGTCCTGTTCGCCGGAAATGCCTGCCAGGCGAACCTTGCCTGCCTCAACAAGGCGGCCGAATTGCTCCATCAGATCGTCCTGCTGCAGCGCAGTGATCGGCGCCGCGTGCATGAGCAAAATGTCAACGTAATCGGTCCTCAGTTCGCGTAGGCTCGTTTCGAAACTGGACTTGAGGATTTCAACTGTGAACTGTCCGCCCGCGAACTGATCCGTGGCCTGTTTTCTGGCCACACCGCGCAGCGCGGGAAAGAGCCGTATAGCCGCTCGCGCCAGCGGCTTTACCCGCTGCTTCCATCCGTTCGGGTCTGCCGGGACAATTCCAAACTTCGTGCATAACACCACGGAATCACGTTTCTTGCCGGCAAAAAATTCGCCGAGCAACCCTTCACAGGCACTATAGCCATACGAGCGCGCTGTGTCATAGAAGGTGATTCCCGCGTCGTACGCCGCGCCCAGCGCGGCCAGAGAATCGCGCCTTCCGGTGCGGCCAAGCATAGCGGCGCATCCTAAGCCGAGAACCGATACGCGGGGGAGCGGCGTCTGCGGACTGCAGAGCACAATCTCAGTGGTGCGCATGGCGGTAGAATAACATCGCTATTGCTTCAAGCCAGCCGGTGCGCCAATCTCATGGCGAATGCCACGGCAAGCAGCGTCGAGTTAGCCTGTCCCGTGGAGGGAAAGACGGCCGACGAGGCCACGTACAAATTGGACAATCCATGCACCTTCAGGTCTGGATCTACGACACTCTGACCCGGATCTTCCCCCATGCGCGCGCTCCCTACCTGATGGAATCCGTCGGAGGCTGTTTCCCAGATATGTTCGCGCATTTTCTGGGGAGAATCCCAATACTCCAGGTGTCCAATGCCGTTGGCGCGAAGAGCCTGATCGAGCAGCCGGTGCGACTCCATCACGCTTTCGATGTCCTGATCGGTATAGCGCAGATCTATGCTGGCGCGAGGAACGCCGAAGGCGTCAGTGTCACCAGTCAGTCGGATGCGGCTGGACGGATTAGGAATCTGCTCGGCGTGGTAGTGCAGGGCGTATTTGCCGCCACGGTTGGGCACCAGAAAGCCCGGCTTGCGCGGTTTGCGCAGGAATCGGTCGCGCAGAATCCGGTACATGTCTACGGCTCCGCGCGGCGCGCCCAGTATGGCATTGCGTAGGTGGGCGGCGAGCTTGTACGGCCGCGGCCCGGTATGGGCTAGGCGAATCGCTTCAGGGAGCAGGTGGCGCCCAGTGGGCGGAAAAGCTAGAGCGAGAAAGACCGAGGAAAGCACCCCGCTGCGATGGCTGGGATCGTAAAACGGTGGGTTGTCCGGCCAGAATGCCGTGTTCAGAACCCGGTTCGCCGTCTGCGCTTCGGTAGTCAGCATGAAGCGCCTGCGATAAAAGGCGCCATTCGCATCCAGCTTGAAATCCAGGTCCGTGAAGCAGTCTGGCTTGTCAAGCTGAATGCTCGCAATCTTTCCGGAGAGATGCCCCATGTAGTACCGGCCAAGCGGCCCATCGACACCGCCGAAATGGCCTGGGTGACTCCGTTGGAAGTGGAGCAACAGCCGTGTGGTCTCAACACCGCCCGCCGCCAGGATGATCTGCCGGGCCTTGAGCGTATGGTGCCCGCTTGGAGTGGCAACTGCAAGGCTCTCTACCGTCTGCCCGTCGTCCGAGAGATTCAACCCAGTGACCGTGCTTCTCAGGCTAATTTTGATCCTCGGCGAGCGCAGCAAAGCACCCCGGTGCACCAGAATGAGACGTGGCTCGGTCGACCAGCGCTCTACAAAGTCTAACGTCAGGTCATCAGTAAGCTCGCGCGCATAGGGAATGGCAAATGAATCGTCGCCGCACAGCAGATATTTGCTGGCGAGTCTGTACCAGGGCCGGATGGCTTCGTGGGTGACGGGCCAGTGCCCGTCCGGCACGAAATCGCGATCCAAAAAGTCCACTTCATCAAAGGCCACGCACCGCCCGCCCCATGTCCATGACGTACCTCCGAGGGCACGACAGACTGATAGTTCCATCTCGGCGTGCCGGCGCGCATCCGCAATCTCTGCGTGGGATGCCTCCGCAATTGTGGTATTAATCTCGTCATCGCCGGATTCAAGGACCACTACATTTCGGCCAAGCTGTTCAAACTCCAATGCTAGGGCCATGCCTACAGGGCCCGAGCCAACCACACACAAATCAGCGATTGAATCGCCAGGATGAAGATTTTCTATCATCAATCAGGCCAGTTGCACGGACTCCCGTCTGCATTAGGCCAGGCAATTTGCCCTTCACGACCGCACAGAACCGCGGAGAGTGACGCGGGAATTTGGCTGGAGGTACTGAAACCTTTCGTGTAAAGATATCATATCCTCCGGCATCGGCCAGCCTGCCAGATTTGGCTCCCGCTGTTTTCTGGTGAAACGTTGGGGCAGTCTTGGTCGCAGCATCCTCCCGTGGTCACGCGAAAAGTGTGTTGTGCGGCGCCGGCGAGGGACGAGGTTTGACCTGCTTTTATGCCCTGATCAACTGTGCTCGCGCGGGCACGCTTCAACTCATACCCTCGTTCCTTTTTCCACTTGGCGTTTCCGAATGGATGAATGGAAGGGGCAGGTCAGAGGCGCTCTCCCGCGGATTGAGGCCGTGCCGCTGCCAGCTGGATAGACTTGGCAGGGAGGCGAAACCAATCTGGACGCCGGAGCGGAGTTGACGAAGAAGTGACCAAGGAATCGCCCCGAGACGGAGCAAATCATGGCTTTTTGGTCCGTGCTAAGCCCTTGGCGAGTACACCTGCGTTCCTAGTCTTAGATGGATGCAAGAAAGGTTCGCGAGCCGGGTAATCGGATCGTATATTCTATTATGAATTGGAAAGCACAATGTCAATTCCGGGTTAGGAACAGAAAGATCCGGGATACCTGCGAGAAACATCCATCGTTAAGACACTGCACACCTGTTGGATTTCCGCCTTGCAACTTTGAAATAGCGATGAATGACTTTTCCCCCAAAGAGGGATTGCCTCGGGGAAGAGTGTTCGTCAACTCTTAAGGAGAGACTATGCGTTTGAAGCTCCCCCCCAAGCTCATCCCCGCAGCGCTGTTTGTCGCCGCTGTATTTCCCGTCTATTGCCAGGTCGCCCCAGCTGCCCGCCAGGGTGGCGTGCCCATCGTCGTTGGCGCCGGTTTCTCCGATTTCAGGCTCGATTGGGGCCCTGGGAGCAAAATGGAAGGTGCCTCGGCGTGGGTCGACTGGTATCCCACCCGTTTACCCGCGGTTCTGCACGGCCTGGGCATTGAGGCCGTAGGGCACGACATCAACTTTGGCCGTCCGGCGGGGCTTTCCAAGATGCGCCAGGATACCGGCGAAGGCGGGGCGATCTACACCTGGAATCGCTTTCGCAACTTCCGTCCCTACGCCAAGTATCTGGTGGGCATAGGAAGCATCGACTTCCCTCCCAGTGGGACCTATTCGCACGACACCTTTACTGTCTTTTCCCCGGGCGGAGGGGTAGAGTACCACACTCGGGGACATATCTGGATACGCGGCGACTACGAGTACCAATTCTGGCACCACATTTTCGGGCCTACTGACCTCAACCCCAACGGCTTTACCATCGGCGCCTCATACGACTTCAGACCAGCAGCGTCTGAGCGGAAATAGATCCTAGCGCCGGTCCTATGATGGTCCCGGGAGTCGCTGAAGTTGTCGTGTCCGGGACGATACGCGCAAGTATAGCATCGGCCAGAGCCAAAAGATGCCACAAGTAGAACACCAGTCCAATAAGAACTAGCGCCGCTTGAATCGGTTCTTTTGCGTTCTGGGTGGGATCGCGCCTTGATCATCAGGCTGTTCACGGTGATAAGTGTACTCAAAAAAGAAAACGCAAATGAGAAATCACGTATGAAAGAGAAGTGGAACCGTCCCGGGATTTCTTAGAAACTGACCTTTCTTCCTGGGAACCAAGTGAGCTGGACGGTTGTGGTGGTTACGGTCTGCTGGCCGGGAAGATAGATGGGAGCCTTCCAGTGCTCATAGGCGAAGTTTCCGTTGATCTCAAGGTCTTTCCCTATGCGCTTAACCACTTGGAAGTTGATGTCGTTTATGGTGGTTCCACCGGGAATGAAATCTTTTGCGGCTTTCTGATTACGGATTCCAAGCTGAATCCATTCATTCCCGCTCAGGTGGTAGGTAATCCAGCCTTGGCCGCCTTTGTCCTCACGGCCAATCCAGTCACCGAAGATTTGGCCTTGGTTGGTGTAACCTTGCTTCTGGATTACTTCCCAGTACATGAAGTGACCGCCGTTGCTGGTCGACACGGGCGGATCGGTGGAAGCGGCTTCCACGCGCAGGTCCAACTTCGGGAGGCCTGGCACATGAGATAGGTATAGACCGGGCCGCCACGACGCACGGCGGGGAGCATCGATGGGGGAGACATCGTCATGCACTTCTGAGTCCGAGTAAAGAGTAAGCCAGTTGCGAACGAAGGGAAGCCGGTAGGAGAAATCGAAGGCGCCAAACCGGGCTCCGGGGTCGCGAGGGCTGTTTTTGTCAGCGGCACTGGGAGAAGCGAAGCTAAAGAAGCTCCTCAGGAAACTCCTGATGGTGATGGGCGTGTGGCCCTTGCCTCCCCATATCACGGTGCGCTCGAAGCCAAATTCAACGTTCTCCGTAGGCCGAAAGCTAACCTTCTCCACGTGCACCCAGGGATCGATGGGATACGTGTGACCCTTCAATGGACCTATGAGGAACTCGTAACGGAAAGGACCGGTAACCCGGGATAGCAGCGGTACATCCAGCGGTTCAACGCGGTTGATGTGGAAGGCGTAGATGTTCTCAGCATTGTTGGAATAAGACATGGCGCCACCCAATCCAGGGCCCTGCCAGTCATCCTGTTTTCCGAAAGATATTACATGGTTGAGATACTGGGCGGAGACGTAAGCCTCCAACACGCGTCCCCGAGTGGCCGTGGCGATAGGCCCCACCGGAATTGTGGTCTGCTGAACGTCCGGGAGAGAGGTGCACGAGGTTCCATTCATCCAACAGGCGGGGCTAAAGTAGTCGGTGGTGCCGTCAAGGGCTACAAGTTCCTGAGTCAGCGCAGGCGAGTAGCCGGTGGCAGAGGGCGCGCCCTGAAACTCGCCACGTACGTAGAGCACGAACCGGCCGGCGGACGCATAGCCGCTCAAGCCGGAGTAGTTATTGAAGCCATTTGCGTAGGGCCGGCCGTAATTGTTGATGATCGTCGACCCGAGATGATAACTGTCTCTCAGCGGCGTACCGCTTATGCCGCGTATTACGCTGTAGACCGACTCGATGTGGACGCTGCCCTTGTTCGCCAGGCAGGAGTCTTCAGTGTCGTTTCGTAATTCGCGTCTGAGCGCATCATATAGTTCTTCGGCTTCGCTCGTGACTGGCCCTTCATCCACATCCTCGAGACGGGCTTCAGTCTCATCCAGCATGTGGCTCAAGCTCGCGCGTGTCCACGGGCGCATGCCCAGGTAGATTGTGTTGACGTAGCCCAGCGCATAAAGCCGCAGTACGGCCGGATAGACCCAACTGTCAACTGGAATGTAGGGCGAACCCCGCGTGATAGGCTCACAGTCGGCTCCGGAGCTATTTGAGACGCTTGCAGACTGTCCTGCGCTGTCCGGTGTCCCTGATTGTCCAGCGGCAAGTGTGCCAGCGGTTATCAAGGCAAGTCCAGCCAATGCAGTCGCGCATCGGACAAAGGCCGTTACGGCAGCTTTATTGTTCAAGTTCTTACCCCCCGTTCATCATTCATACACTTCGGTCAAACACAAGATAAGACGCACGGCACAGAGAAAATCAGTTGCGAGAAAGTGCTTCGGGCTACTTGAATGAGCTGCCAGACATCCTGACTGTACATTACAAATAGGCAGTGAAAATCAGTCATCAACCGGTAGCTTTGTGGCTCGTTATGATTGCAGCCGCGAGTGATAACCTGCGCGTGACAGTCCATGTGAGAAGGGATATGCCTATTTTTGGTTCGCCTTCGTCTTTAATCCAGAAAACCGCTGTTCAGGGGACTGATCGCACTGTGCGGCAAAAGGCATATCGTCGATCCATGCTTTAGCCTGCTGCCGAGGGGCACCTCTAATTCCTGGCCGCACGAGCGCGGATTTTGTCATCTGCCGCCTCGTCACCACAGGCACTGGGTCTCATCGCGATAGAGTGTTGCTTGCCGTTCGGAAGAAGCCGTGACAATTACAACATCCCAGAATCTCACCGTATTTCCTTGGGCTGTATAAAACTGATCTACGAATCGATAGTCGTGCGTAGATCGACCTTAACCGGGGTTGCGGCTCGGAACCCAAACTCCCTCTCTGTCCGGCTAATGTCCATACGCCTGCGCGGCTCGCGACCCCGCGTCTGCTCGGTGCGGTGATTCATCACGCATGACGAGGTTGAAAATCTCCAGCTACAAGGTGAATTCCTGATCCGAGAGCACCCTGATCCCCGATGAGCCTAGGAACTTGTTGAAATTTGCCGCAGAGTAGCGGATTGCCTTGTGCTTTGCGGCCCTTATCTGGTCAAAAGCCGTTTGAACTGTGTATCGGGCCTGTGTTTATAGGGTGTTGCGGTGCTCAAGGAAGTATCTCCAAGGCCCGCAACCGCCGCTCAGGCATACTGCTCCGTGAGCCTTCCTGATGGTTGAGCCATTAGTTTGGGTAGCCGGATCAGGTTATGTGCAGCGCAGCTGAAGACGAACAACCAATCCACTTTGTCCAATCCTCGTAACTTGACCTGGCGCAGTGGGCCGGTTTGCTTCAGCCAGCCAAAGCCCTTCTCCACCAGCCAACGCCGGCTGAGGCTGATGGCGTATCCGGGTTGTCGCGTGGTTCTTCGATCCAGGTTGCTGGTGCGGCCCTTGTCGTTCTTCGCAACATGGGGTGTCACGTTCAACTCCCGCACCGTGAGCACGAAATCCTTCGCGTCGTAAGCCTTGTCCGCACCCACGGTGATGCGCCGTGAGCGGCCCCGTTGCTTTTGCTCAAGCATCAGCAACGCGGCGTCGCGCTCGGCGAAACCATCGGCGTGCGTCACCATCGCCGCGGCAATCAACCCGTTCCGGTTCTCCACAAGCGCGTGGCCCAAGTAGCTCAGCTTCGACTCCTTGCCGTAGCTCTTTTTGTACAGCCGCGCATCAGCGTCTGTGGTCGATTCATGCGTCTTGTTCGAGCGGCTCTGGCCGCGGAAATCCGTGCCCTCGTCGTCGTCCGAGCCGTCCTTCAAGCGAAAGCTCTTCTGCGAGGCCCAGGCCTGAATCAGCGTGCCGTCCACCGTGAAGTGCTCGTCGCTCATGAACCGCTTGGCCTGCTTGTTCACTTCGGCAAAGAACCGCTGCGCCACATCGGAGGTCAGCAGTCGATCGCGGTTCTTCGAGAACACCGCGTGGTTCCACACCGCATCGTCCATGCCCAAACCCACGAACCAGCGGAACAGCAGGTTGTAGTCGATCTGCTCGACCAGAAGCCGTTCCGAGCGCACCGAGTAGAAAACCTGAAGCAACAGTGCCCGCAGGATGTACTCCGGTGCAACGGACGGACGCCCCGAGTCTGCGTACAGCGCATCGAACTCCGGACTCAGCGTCCGCAACACCGTGTCGGTCAGCTTGCGAACCGCTCGCAGCGGGTGATCCTGCGGCACCCGCTGCTCCAAAGAAACATAGCTGAACATCCCGTCCTGAATCCGCTCGTCTCCACGCATACTCATTAGACGAGCAATAACAACTTCCCGTCGCAGAAGAGTGCCTATTTCAACAAGCTCTTAGAAAGAGACTTTAGTGATCACCCTCGCAGCGACCGTGAGCAGGGCCAATGGGAGCAAGGAGTTTAAGGACTGTGCTCATTCCAAACCCGCGTTTTGGCTCATCGGGCAAAGAGTCAAGGCCGGAGCGGGGCGGTTGGCCCGAAGGTGGCGCTGAAGTTGCTGGGCCGGTGATCGTGCGCTTTCTCTCTTCACTCTGAAAGCCGCAACTGCTACATTCACCCCATGACTCGTCATCGCGCGGCGCGACGGGCGGGGGGCTGCTGTTGAAGGGTGTGAGAGCGAGGTTGCTGGAAAGCAAGAAGATGGTGCCGTAACGGGGGATAGTCCCATCTGCCCAAACCTTGGACTTGATCCCGCCCACTTCCCATGAAGCAGAAATCCGGATAGGCCGATTTAGTTCTGCTAGTCTGTAGGGACAGTTTGCAGGCTCATCCTCATGTAAAGAAGGTTTGGCACGGTTCAAAAACGGAAATTGATTCAGCACCATCTTTACTCTGGCTCCACTCACAAGGAGAAGATCGGCATGGCGATCAGGAAAGCATTGGTTTGCGGCGCTGGCGGCTTCATCGGCAGCCACATGGTAAGGCGTTTACGGGCTGAAGGTTACTGGGTTCGTGGAACGGATCTAAAGCATACGGAATTCAGTCCGTCGGAAGCGAATGATTTCGTGATTGCCGATCTGCGCCTTCGCGAGAGCTGGGAAGCAATCCTTGATGAAGGAATGGATGAGGTTTATCAGTTCGCGGCGGACATGGGTGGCGCTGGTTATATCTTTACCGGAGAGAATGATGCCCACGTCATGCATAACTCGGCGATGATCAATCTCCATGCGGCAGATTTTGCCACGCATCGCAAAGTGAAGAAGATATTCTACTCATCTTCTGCCTGCATGTACCCCGCCTATAATCAGGAAGACCCCGACAACCCTAAATGCGCTGAGGAAACCGCCTATCCTGCCGCGCCGGACAGCGAATATGGATGGGAAAAACTCTTCAGCGAACGTTTGTACCTGGCCTTCGCGCGCAACTATGGACTCAACGTCCGGATTGCCCGCTTTCACAACATCTTCGGCCCCGAGGGCACGTGGCAGGGTGGGAAGGAAAAGGCTCCTGCCGCACTCATGCGCAAGGTAGCTGAACAGCCGGATGGTGGACAGATCGAAATGTGGGGCGACGGGCTGCAGACCCGCTCGTTCCTCTACATCGATGAGTGCATCGAAGCCGTCCGCAGGTTGATGGGGAGCTCTTTCCAGGGTCCGGTCAACATCGGATCGGAGGAAATGGTCACCATCAACCAGATGGCGGAGATGATCATGAAGATAGCCGCCAAGAAACTCGCCATCAAGCATGTTCCCGGACCGACCGGCGTGCGTGGCAGAAACTCTGACAACAAATTGCTGCGCAAGGAACTTGGTTGGGAACCCAGCCAGAGTCTCTTCGGCGGCTTGTCAAAGACCTATCCGTGGATCTGCAGTCAGATGCAGGCTGCGTCGAAGAGGATGCCGGAAGTCAGTGCCGGCACCCGCTAGGAACGGATCATCCGCATCGAACGGTCAGGCCAACGTCCCTTTCAGTAAGTCTGTCTGTTGACCGCTGTCAAGTAGCTTTGGGCCGTGTGTGCTTTGCAGAAGGGCGATTGAGACTTCTTGCTTGATACGTCTGCGGCGTTACATCGGACATTAGGCTGAGCCCCATTCGATTTCTTTAGGAGATGCTACAACCGGTCTCATAAATGCCTCTGCTGCATTGTGAGCACGTATGGGACCCAACAACAAGGCGGGTCCCATGATTCTGGCGAGTTGACAGAGATGGTTTATGAGACCGGTTCTAGGAGCTTGTTGAAATAGGCACTCTTCTGCGACGGGAAGTTGTTATTGCTCGTCTAATGAGTATGCGTGGAGACGAGCGGATTCAGGACGGGATGTTCAGCTATGTTTCTTTGGAGCAGCGGGTGCCGCAGGATCACCCGCTGCGAGCGGTTCGCAAGCTGACCGACACGGTGTTGCGGACGCTGAGTCCGGAGTTCGATGCGCTGTACGCAGACTCGGGGCGTCCGTCCGTTGCACCGGAGTACATCCTGCGGGCACTGTTGCTTCAGGTTTTCTACTCGGTGCGCTCGGAACGGCTTCTGGTCGAGCAGATCGACTACAACCTGCTGTTCCGCTGGTTCGTGGGTTTGGGCATGGACGATGCGGTGTGGAACCACGCGGTGTTCTCGAAGAACCGCGATCGACTGCTGACCTCCGATGTGGCGCAGCGGTTCTTTGCCGAAGTGAACAAGCAGGCCAAGCGGTTCATGAGCGACGAGCACTTCACGGTGGACGGCACGCTGATTCAGGCCTGGGCCTCGCAGAAGAGCTTTCGCTTGAAGGACGGCTCGGACGACGACGAGGGCACGGATTTCCGCGGCCAGAGCCGCTCGAACAAGACGCATGAATCGACCACAGACGCTGATGCGCGGCTGTACAAAAAGAGCTACGGCAAGGAGTCGAAGCTGAGCTACTTGGGCCACGCGCTTGTGGAGAACCGGAACGGGTTGATTGCCGCGGCGATGGTGACGCACGCCGATGGTTTCGCCGAGCGCGACGCCGCGTTGCTGATGCTTGAGCAAAAGCAACGGGGCCGCTCACGGCGCATCACCGTGGGTGCGGACAAGGCTTACGACGCGAAGGATTTCGTGCTCACGGTGCGGGAGTTGAACGTGACACCCCATGTTGCGAAGAACGACAAGGGCCGCACCAGCAACCTGGATCGAAGAACCACGCGACAACCCGGATACGCCATCAGCCTCAGCCGGCGTTGGCTGGTGGAGAAGGGCTTTGGCTGGCTGAAGCAAACCGGCCCACTGCGCCAGGTCAAGTTACGAGGATTGGACAAAGTGGATTGGTTGTTCGTCTTCAGCTGCGCTGCACATAACCTGATCCGGCTACCCAAACTAATGGCTCAACCATCAGGAAGGCTCACGGAGCAGTATGCCTGAGCGGCGGTTGCGGGCCTTGGAGATACTTCCTTGAGCACCGCAACACCCTATAAACACAGGCCCGATACACAGTTCAAACGGCTTTTGACCAGATAAGGGCCGCAAAGCACAAGGCAATCCGCTACTCTGCGGCAAATTTCAACAAGTTCCTAAAGCTGTTGCCGCGTTAACCGGGCAATCTCGTGGTGAATCTCATCGTTGCAAGAGGCATTTCGTACTGCTGCTTCCAGTTCGCGCAGCTTCGCACCTACTAGGAAGCGGTACCAAAACCCTTGCAGGACGTGGTAGATAAGGCCCCGTTGCCCGTCTAGAAAGCCCAGCTGAATGACATATCGATACAAGAAATAGGCGGGGGCAGAGAATTCAAACGAAATCCGATTGTAGACCGATTCCTTAAAGAAACGCTTCACCTTTGCCTGCCGCGCTGTCGATTCAGCGGTGAGGACGCACGGAGGCTCAAATAGATGAAGGCGCTCGTTCAGCACGTCTAGCGCTTCCCGGCTTGCGTACCGATTGTGTTTGTCAGTGAAGAAGGTCAGGTCTCGCAAATTGTGGTCCGCAAAGCCGCCACCAAAGGTTACAGAACGCCCTTCCGTGAGATATATATGCTCGTCCATCCAGCGATCTTCGATGTGCGCCTTGCCACGGCGCCAGATGCGAAGGAGTATCAGAGGATATCTTCCCCCGTGACGGATGAATTTACCCTGGAAAATTGTCTTGCGGTTGAGATTCACTCCGGTAACATCGGGGGAAAGCTGGGGGAGCTTCGTCACGATCTCAGCGGCAAGATCGGCCTCGACAATCTCGTCTGCGTCAAGACGCATCACCCATTCAGCAGTAATCGGCGCGTTCTCAAGTGCCCATTCAAACTGCTTCGCATAATTCTGAAACGTATGCTGCAGAACATGCGCGCCGTGGGCCCTGGCCAAGTCTACGGTTCCGTCTGTCGAGAACGAATCCACTACAAAAATCTCTTGTGCAAAACCCGCTATGTGCTCAAGGGCCCGCGGCAGATGCAGAGTTTCGTTATAGGTCAGGATGATTACTGCAACACTCGGCCTTTCACTCATTGCAGAACCCTCGTGCGCAACGGATAGCGCCGCTGTTCGAATAATTCGTTGGGATCAGCGTAAATGGCTGGTTTTCTCATGACTTGAAAGGTCTGAACAGGAATCTCCTTTTCCCGACACCGATTCGTCCTGCTTGTGCAGCTTCTGAGGGGAATTGCAAGCCCAAACTTGCATTCGCAGTTGAAGAGCTGGGCGTTCCGTACGATCCTGGACTTGCCCACATCGTTGAGAGCCATCGTCGTCGGTTTCTCAGGCACTGCGGGCCTCGTAACAAGAAAATGCTAATGCGTAAGCGTACGAAGATTCAGGAAGAACCAAGCCAAGGCAAAAGGCCACGCCGGAGCTGCTACAGATGCAAGTGCTTATGATGCATAGACATCGACAGACTCGCTAAAGCAGAAGTTCATAATCGGTAGAGCCTGGAACTGGCGCCGCTTGTTGCTCCGCGGAGAGAGACACAAAGACTACGCATCCGGAGACTCGCGCCATTCCTCGACCCTGCTTTCTTGGGGGGGCGTGACGGAACAGTCGCCGTCATTCGAAACGTGGTCCGCGCCATTGCCCTTCCCAGCTAAGGGGGTTACTGAAGAGAATACCCGATCAATGGCCACCGCCGCTCGGTTCATTGTGTACCGCCGCATGAAACTGGGCCGCGCGCGGGCGGCCATGGCGTCGCGTTCTGCCGGGAGCAGATCGAACCAGCGGCGCAGCAGGCGCTCAGTGCCTTCCAGCGTATCGTCCTCGACAAGACCCACACCGTCGCTCTCGATCTCCGGCCAGATGTTCACCCGATTGCTGATGAGCACCGGACGTCCTACAGCGAGAGATTCGACCACCGCGATGCCGAAGTTCTCCGAGTGAGACGACAAGACGAATGCATCGCAAGCCCGGAGCGCACCCCATTTAAGGTCACCATCAATCATGCCTGGCCAGAACACTCTACCCGCAATGCCAAACTGCTCGGCCATGCGCTGAAGTCTTGCCTGCATTCCCTCCTGGTCGGGGCCGGCCATCACAAGGTCCACATCCGGGACAGACGCCGCCACTTTCGCAAATGCCTCGAGGAGCAGGTCACAACCCTTTTTCGCATGGATACGTGCCAGGAACAGCAGATGGCGACGTCCGCGAAGTTCTGGAAACTTGCGGTAGAACACTTCGATCTTACCGGCGGAATCTCTCCGTCCATCCCCGGGATCAGTGATCCCAAACGGGACGATCACGCTGTTCCACTTGTTCGGACGATAGCTGGTCTTGGCTAGATCTCGTTCGGATTCAGCCGTAAAGAAGACTGCCAGCGCATCCCGGAGGACGGGATACTGCACGGGCCAGTAAAGCAACTTCTTGAGGTGCTTCAGCGGATAATTCCGGTAAAACCAGGGATCGAGCGCGCCATGGACAAATATCCCATATGGCCTTCCAGCGCGGCGCGCCGCGAAACGAAGGGCGACACCGGGGAAAGTCCATATCCCATGCATCACAATGCCGTCGAAGCGACCTGAGTTCTCACGGAGCCAGCGCCAGAGACCCGGAGAAAATCCATACCTGCCCAAATAGGACTGACCAAGAGCATGCACTGGGCAGGGAATGCCCTTCAGGAATGGCTCACCCGGATTGTCCAGGCAAACCACCTCGATCCCGGCACCGACTTCGAGATAGGCTTTTGCAAGCTCGCGCACGGACCCCGGTGGACCGCCATCCGCTGGTGAAAAACTAATGATCATATGAAGCGTATGCATGAAACCTACACTCCGCAATTGAGCAAGATGAACTTTCTGTGAAGCGGGATGGCCCCATTCCCGTGCTGTTCAAAGCTCATGACAGTAACCGGAAGGACAACGCCTTACATGAGAAGAATTGGCAAAAGCTCCGCCGCATCTTGGGTCGACCGGACTTCATCTACGTGGCCGACTTCAAGCTCTGTGTCAGCAAGACGCTGACGAATACCGATCTCAACCAAGGGCGATTCATCGCCATCATGCCCCGGATTCGTCGGGGTGAGGAGGAACCGTGGATAAAGATCGCTCAGGAGCCGCTAACTGGCAAGCGGTCCCGGTAGCGCAGCATCAATGGCACCAAGTGCCAGGCATCCCAGTACCGAGGAACAAAACGCTTCGGATTGGAGACACTGCGCCATAGCCAGCCGAGGCCCAGTTCGTCAGCCCAAACTGGAATCCGTACCTGCTCTCCAGAAAGAAAGGCTATGGCCGCGCCCACGCAGTGAATCGCCGGCTGATAGCTCAGGTTCTGTTTGAGATAAAATCCCAGCCGCTCCTGAATTCCGCCACCGATGCCGAGTACCACGTGCTTGGGCCGGTGCTGTTCAAGCCGTTCAAGGAGCTCAAGGTCGCGAATCTCTGCGCCGTAAATGGGCGCTACGTGAACATCCTCATCGGCCACGGGAACACCCTTTGCTCGCAGCCATGCCGCATTGCGCTTGGCCGCATCCGCGGAAGGCATCACCCAGAAGCTTCTGCCGAACTGACGGAAATCGGCCTGTTCGATCAGCACACGCAGATACTTCAACCCTGAGAGCTTGGGAATCCGGTTGCGCTGCATCAGATTCCAGAGCAGCACCATCAGGACGCTGTCGGCGATGGCGAAGTCCGCTCCCAGCAACGCATCCCGGTACCCTTTGTCGCGTGAAAGGTTTTTGAGCGCAGGCGCGGCTGGTACTATCACCAGGCCGCCCTCTCGCGATATTTCATTGATGGCTTCCTGAGCAGTCCCAATAAAGAAGCGAACGCCCAGGATCATCTGGAAGCGGGCAGTGTATGAAATGGGGGTACTCATTTCGTCTCAGGGGAACGACAAATCTCAGAGCTTGACGAAAAACGCGCTGAGACAGAAAGCAGCCTGGCTTAACTGCTTACCTCGTTAAGCGAACGATCGAGAAAACGGGCATTGAAACTATTAGCACGGATTGCATGAGTCTGAAACTGACCCTGTAGCGGCGGCTTTCTAGGAACTTGTTGAAATTTGCCGCAGAGTAGCGGATTGCCTTGTGCTTTGCGGCCCTTATCTGGTCAAAAGCCGTTTGAACTGTGTATCGGGCCTGTGTTTATAGGGTGTTGCGGTGCTCAAGGAAGTATCTCCAAGGCCCGCAACCGCCGCTCAGGCATACTGCTCCGTGAGCCTTCCTGATGGTTGAGCCATTAGTTTGGGTAGCCGGATCAGGTTATGTGCAGCGCAGCTGAAGACGAACAACCAATCCACTTTGTCCAATCCTCGTAACTTGACCTGGCGCAGTGGGCCGGTTTGCTTCAGCCAGCCAAAGCCCTTCTCCACCAGCCAACGCCGGCTGAGGCTGATGGCGTATCCGGGTTGTCGCGTGGTTCTTCGATCCAGGTTGCTGGTGCGGCCCTTGTCGTTCTTCGCAACATGGGGTGTCACGTTCAACTCCCGCACCGTGAGCACGAAATCCTTCGCGTCGTAAGCCTTGTCCGCACCCACGGTGATGCGCCGTGAGCGGCCCCGTTGCTTTTGCTCAAGCATCAGCAACGCGGCGTCGCGCTCGGCGAAACCATCGGCGTGCGTCACCATCGCCGCGGCAATCAACCCGTTCCGGTTCTCCACAAGCGCGTGGCCCAAGTAGCTCAGCTTCGACTCCTTGCCGTAGCTCTTTTTGTACAGCCGCGCATCAGCGTCTGTGGTCGATTCATGCGTCTTGTTCGAGCGGCTCTGGCCGCGGAAATCCGTGCCCTCGTCGTCGTCCGAGCCGTCCTTCAAGCGAAAGCTCTTCTGCGAGGCCCAGGCCTGAATCAGCGTGCCGTCCACCGTGAAGTGCTCGTCGCTCATGAACCGCTTGGCCTGCTTGTTCACTTCGGCAAAGAACCGCTGCGCCACATCGGAGGTCAGCAGTCGATCGCGGTTCTTCGAGAACACCGCGTGGTTCCACACCGCATCGTCCATGCCCAAACCCACGAACCAGCGGAACAGCAGGTTGTAGTCGATCTGCTCGACCAGAAGCCGTTCCGAGCGCACCGAGTAGAAAACCTGAAGCAACAGTGCCCGCAGGATGTACTCCGGTGCAACGGACGGACGCCCCGAGTCTGCGTACAGCGCATCGAACTCCGGACTCAGCGTCCGCAACACCGTGTCGGTCAGCTTGCGAACCGCTCGCAGCGGGTGATCCTGCGGCACCCGCTGCTCCAAAGAAACATAGCTGAACATCCCGTCCTGAATCCGCTCGTCTCCACGCATACTCATTAGACGAGCAATAACAACTTCCCGTCGCAGAAGAGTGCCTATTTCAACAAGCTCCTAGAACTGGTTGCATAAATGGTTCGGCCTCAAGGTAGGGACTTATGCCTGAGGCAGGTTAATTGTTGAGCTGCTTCTATGAAGAAGCGGCAGGAGTTATTAAGCGAGGAGCAATGGAGAATTTTGCAGCCGTTGTTTCCAGAGCCCAAGCGTCGCAAGGACGGCCGTGGTCGGCCCTGGGCAGCCAACCGCGAGTGCTTAGAAGGCATCCTGTGGGTTCTGCGTACTGGGGCACGATGGCGCGACATGCCCGAGCCATACCCGGATGGCTCGACATGTTGGCGTCGATTGCGTAGCTGGGAGGAACAAGGCATATGGCAAAAGGCGTGGCGAAAGCTGCTGTCGATGCTGGACCAGTGTCGCCTGCTGGATGGGGAAGAAGCCTTTCTGGACGCCACTTTTGTCACTGCCAAAAAGGGGGCTCGGCAGTCGGCAAAACCCGTCGCGGGAAAGGTACGAAGTGCATGGTGGTGGTCGACGGCAACGGCATACCTATCGGAGCGCAACTTGCGTCCGCGCAACTGGCCGAGTGCCGGCTGGCCGAAAGCACGCTCGCGGCGGTGAAGGTTCCGCGTCAAGGACGCGGACGGCCGCGCTCCCACATGAAGCGGATCATAGCCGATCGAGGCTACGATTCCGACGCCTTGCGCACGCGCTTCAAGGCGCGGGGAACAGAGTTGATTGTCCCCTACCGCAAGTACGTCCGCAACCGACGCTTTGAGGACAAACGCAAACTGCGGCGCTACCGGAAACGCTGGAAAATCGAACGCACCAACGCCTGGCTGCAGAATTTCCGTCGCATCCAGGTCCGATTCGACCGCATTCTCACCGTGTTTCAGGGCTTTTTTCATTGTGCTTGCTTGATCATCGCCTTGAGGCATTTATGCAACCAGTTCCAGTGTAGTGCGTCATAATTACTAACGATTATTGAGAGGGTACGTCCATACTGTTGGAGGACGACGGTATGCGCACAGCAGCCCCGATTGAACTGAGCTCTGAGCAAAGAACTGCCTTGGAGCGTCTGGTGCGACAGCGCTCGGCGCCGGCGCGTGTGGTGGAGCGGGCGCGAATCGTGCTGCTGGCCGCCGGGGGTCTGGAAAACAAACAGATCGCACGGCGGATGGGCATTACGCCGGAGAAGGCGGCGCGGTGGCGGAAGCGCTTTCTGGCGGGCGGCATTGCCGCTCTGGAGAAGGACGCGCCGCGGCCGGGCAGAACACGCACCATCACCGATCGCCGCGTGAAGAAAGTGGTGGAGATGACGCTTCATCAGAAACCGGCCAACGCCACGCACTGGAGCACGCGCACCATGGCGGCGAGCGGCGGGTATCAGTGAGGCCAGCGTGCGGCGCATCTGGCGCGCTCATGGGCTGAAGCCGCACCAGGTGAGAACCTTCAAGCTCAGTCGCGATCCCGAGTTCACCGAGAAACTGGAGGACATCGTCGGCCTGTATCTGAATCCACCCGAACATGCCCTGGTGCTGTGCGCCGACGAAAAGAGCCAGATTCAGGCACTGGACCGCACCCAGCCCGGCTTGCCGATGAAGAAAGGCCGCTGCGGAACCATGACCCACGACTACAAGCGCAATGGCACGGCCACGCTGTTCGCCGCCCTCGACGCGCTGGAAGGTCAGGTTATCTCCATGTGCCACGACCGGCACCGCCATCAGGAATGGCTGAAGTTCCTGCGCGTGCATCGATTATGTGGTCCCGGCTGGTAAAGAGGTCCATATGATCGTGGATAACTACGCGACCCACAAGCATCCTAAGGTGGAGCGCTGGCTCAGACGCCATCCTCGTTTCCACATGCACTTCACGCCCACTGGCTGCTCGTGGCTGAACATGGTGGAGCGCTTTTTCCGCGACCTGACCGAGAATCGGCTGCGCCGCGGCGTCTTCCGCAGCGTCGAGGAACTGATCGAGGCCATCAGCGAGTACATCGACCATCACAACGAAAATCCCAAACCCTTCATCTGGACCGCCAAGGCCGCCAACATCCTGGAAAAGGTCAAGCGTGCCAGAGCCGTCCTTCATAATCGGCAATCTGCATGACGCACTACACTAGTTTGACTGGGCAGGTGTCTCTTCCGGTTGGAATAAATAGGTCCGGTCTGTATAGGCAGGCTCCAATTCGCCGGGGAGCGGATCGATCGCAATTCCGCGGGGCACGTATCCCATGGAAGCAATCACATCCAGCGCCTTCGGCCGCGAAACACCTGGATGAAATTCCACCAGTAACTTCGGCCGGTGCCGCTTCACCACTGCAGCCATTCCCTCAAGTACTTGTATCTCCATGCCCTGCACATCGATCTTGATGCCGTCAATACGCGAATCGGGTTCCGATATGATTGGCCACAACCAGTCCAGTCGAGAAATCAGGAACGACTCCTTCAACCCTTCCGCATCTTGCAGAGTGCTGTCGATCATACCTCTTATCGAGCGTCGGCTGTCCAAGGCCAAGTTAGCGCTATTCCCTAACGCGATTGGAACGACCGTCATTTGCGGCAAATTGTTTAGGAGTTTTGTCTGTGAGATACAGCTCGCGCTACTGAGCATTGGTTCAAATGCATACACACGGCCGGCAGCGGCAACCAGCTGACAGAGCGCGATGGCTGTATAACCGTAATGTGCGCCAATATCCAGCCAAGTTTCACCTCTGGCAACGTTGCTCGCAAACCATCCGAGTAAAGCCTTTTCCGTTCGACCTAGAATCGCTGCCGGATAATCGTGCCAGGAAGTCACGATCACGCTGCCGCGCAAAGGGCCTCCCAATATCCTGTGGCGCACGAGTGAACGCGGAAATAGCTGCCTAAGTCCTTCCTTCAAACCTGCATTCATTGTTCTGCCTCGTATGTTTTCATCTCTTCGCGACTAGCACTGGATCGTCTGGGCGTACTCGAGTCCTATTTTCGATTGGGGTCTTTAGGAACTTGTTGAAATTTGCCGCAGAGTAGCGGATTGCCTTGTGCTTTGCGGCCCTTATCTGGTCAAAAGCCGTTTGAACTGTGTATCGGGCCTGTGTTTATAGGGTGTTGCGGTGCTCAAGGAAGTATCTCCAAGGCCCGCAACCGCCGCTCAGGCATACTGCTCCGTGAGCCTTCCTGATGGTTGAGCCATTAGTTTGGGTAGCCGGATCAGGTTATGTGCAGCGCAGCTGAAGACGAACAACCAATCCACTTTGTCCAATCCTCGTAACTTGACCTGGCGCAGTGGGCCGGTTTGCTTCAGCCAGCCAAAGCCCTTCTCCACCAGCCAACGCCGGCTGAGGCTGATGGCGTATCCGGGTTGTCGCGTGGTTCTTCGATCCAGGTTGCTGGTGCGGCCCTTGTCGTTCTTCGCAACATGGGGTGTCACGTTCAACTCCCGCACCGTGAGCACGAAATCCTTCGCGTCGTAAGCCTTGTCCGCACCCACGGTGATGCGCCGTGAGCGGCCCCGTTGCTTTTGCTCAAGCATCAGCAACGCGGCGTCGCGCTCGGCGAAACCATCGGCGTGCGTCACCATCGCCGCGGCAATCAACCCGTTCCGGTTCTCCACAAGCGCGTGGCCCAAGTAGCTCAGCTTCGACTCCTTGCCGTAGCTCTTTTTGTACAGCCGCGCATCAGCGTCTGTGGTCGATTCATGCGTCTTGTTCGAGCGGCTCTGGCCGCGGAAATCCGTGCCCTCGTCGTCGTCCGAGCCGTCCTTCAAGCGAAAGCTCTTCTGCGAGGCCCAGGCCTGAATCAGCGTGCCGTCCACCGTGAAGTGCTCGTCGCTCATGAACCGCTTGGCCTGCTTGTTCACTTCGGCAAAGAACCGCTGCGCCACATCGGAGGTCAGCAGTCGATCGCGGTTCTTCGAGAACACCGCGTGGTTCCACACCGCATCGTCCATGCCCAAACCCACGAACCAGCGGAACAGCAGGTTGTAGTCGATCTGCTCGACCAGAAGCCGTTCCGAGCGCACCGAGTAGAAAACCTGAAGCAACAGTGCCCGCAGGATGTACTCCGGTGCAACGGACGGACGCCCCGAGTCTGCGTACAGCGCATCGAACTCCGGACTCAGCGTCCGCAACACCGTGTCGGTCAGCTTGCGAACCGCTCGCAGCGGGTGATCCTGCGGCACCCGCTGCTCCAAAGAAACATAGCTGAACATCCCGTCCTGAATCCGCTCGTCTCCACGCATACTCATTAGACGAGCAATAACAACTTCCCGTCGCAGAAGAGTGCCTATTTCAACAAGCTCCTAGAACCGTAGCAGGCGTAGTTTCTCAGGTAACTGCCCAGCAGGCTCTACCAGCGCTATAACGTAAGGAATAGGGTGCCAATCTTCGTCGGCTTATGAGCGGGCCGGGCCACACTGATAACCGAAAGTTATGCTGAACTACTTCGTGGCAAAAACATATGCGTCATGAACACCGTTGCTAGTCACGGGGAAAATGCGAAATTCGATCTTCTTGAAGCCCAGACTGGCTAGAAATAGGCGAAGAGGCTTGATTGGATATTGCGTGCCTCGCATTGTCTTCATGCCCAAACGCCTCTCGATACCGGCTCTGATGTTGCCGAGGGCGCGCCGCAGGGCATACTCACACCACATCAGGGCTCCAACTACGCCCGTGTCGACGGGAAACTGGTAAAGGGGTAAACCCACCATGATAGTTCCACCTGCACCCAGCACGCGATAGAACTCGCGAAAATAGGCAAAACCAATCTCCTTATTATCCAGATGCTGGAGAACAATGGTGGTGAAGATAGCACTTACTGAGCTATCGGTTTGCGGCAGATGCAAGCCATCGATAAGCGAGAATTCGACATTCCCGCTCTTGATTGCCTTTTGTGCGCAACTAATCATCTCTGGAGAGACGTCCACAGCATAAACATGGTCAAAATACGTTGCAAGCGCCTTGGTAATACGCCCTGCGCCACACCCGATTTCCAGGCAGCTCTGTTTGCTGACTCCATAGTGTTGCCAGTGGCTCATGAAGTCCCGCCAATCAGATTCTCCCAGTGCATAAAATTCCTCTTCCGTCCACGGGGAAGCTCCATCCTTTTCTTTGCCGGCCCATGCAGCAACTCCAAAGAGAGGATCGTCCTTCCCCCACCGCTTCCATTCAGCATTCGACTTCAGTTCAGTCATGAAATCCTCTTCCATAAAATTCAGGCTGACGTCAACCTTGCTGCTCATTTAATTCCCACAATTCATCTGAATCGTCGGCTTGTACACTAGAAAAATTGTCGTCCAGAGTTCTGATTTTGCCCTCCCGATCAGGAAGCCATAAGCTGTTAATTCTCTTCGCCCCAATCTTAGATCGCAGCCAAAATGCGCGAACGGATGAAATGTCGGTATCAATCTACATATCCTTTCGCGCGCGTGAAGTACTTCATATCTTGGTTTAATTGCTTTACAGGCCGGGCGGGACTGCCAGCATACAAATAGTACGGCTCACTGTAATGCTTGTTTAGCAATGAATTTGCTCCAAGCACTGAATAGTCCGGCAGCGCCGCCCCTGGCAGGAAGACAGTTGCTGCGCCCACAAAACAATACTCCCCGATAGATACGGGTGTTGCACCTTGTTTACAGCTAATGAGGTCGATGCTGTGAGTCAGAACGATCGAACGACAGCCTGCAAAGGTGCTGAACCGGCCGATGGAAACAGTCGCTGTACAATCGACATAATGTCGGTTAGTAAGCGCCGCTTGATCGTGTACAACCAGTTCCGGGTGACGGTCCTTCCGATCTTGAAGATGGGCGGTTTCCTTCAACGGTATACCGGTGATCCAGTTCAAGTTCCCAATTTGCGCACCCTCTCCAAGTTCGAGCAACTCGACCCCCGTCTTACATAGCGTCAAGTGCCCGATCTTTGACCCCGGCCCCATTCTCAGACGAGCCGGGCAAATCAACGAGCACCCAACCCGCGCGGTCCTATGGATTTCATACCCCAGCACATGGACGAGCACGAGCCGGCGTAGACGCCACGGTAACAATAATGCTGCAAGAGAGACCAGAAAACGTGAATTCATTCAGCCTCGCCGGAAAGAAAGCAGATCCGCACTAAAGCGCGAACGTAGTTTCGCCTTGAAAATAAATGGGAGAAGTCCATTATCTAACAGACGCCCAAAGGCGGTGCCGAGGCAAATCTGTTGCCCGGCATCAAATGGGGTCGAACATACGGCCAAGAACGCGGAAGCACGCGCAGCCATTGACCATGTCAGACGGCGAATCCTCGCGACCTTTCCCTCGAACCTCGGCAGTTGGTGTAGTCTGCGGTGGTCCCACATGGGGTCGCAGCGCCCCGAAACTGGTAGCGCCCTCACCTGACCAAACGGGCACGTAGCAAAACGATGATTAAACGCGGCTTCCCGAGGTCAGCTTAGCGAGCTTCCAAGCCCGTGCGAATGCTGGACATGCACTTGGCGACGACCCGCGTGAGATTCCTGCCGAGCAAAATCCTGGAAGCATAATTCAGCCCCTGGCGAGTCAATATCATCCGCGGCCACAGACGGAGAGCCCCGGTAAAGTGCCCCCAAGCCTCGCGGCGTTTCCCTGCTTCTGAAAGCCAGCAAGCACATTGGCAGTGCATCCCCGCACGGGCGCGGGCTTCGCCGTAGCGCAAGCGGCAGCGGTTCTCCGCTGCCGACAGAAATCGCTCGTGCGCGGCCAACAACACTCTGGCATTCTGATCGCAATCGCGGAAACAGACGCCCTTCAGGCTCTGACCAAAACGATACGAGCTCCACACTTCAGGGACATAGAGGAACGATTCCGAAGGATATCCCGCCACCATCCGCATGAGCCATTCGGTATCTCCTGGTCCCTTAATGGCACCGTTAAACAGGCCCACTCGTTCGAAAGCTTCCCGGCGAACATACGCTGACTGCAGCAGGAGAAAATTAGTCCACAACAGACGATCGATATCGAGAACTCCAGGTCGATCGATGCGAATGAGCGCGCCATGCTCGTCGATGAGCCGACAATCGCCATAGACCATGGCCACCTCGGGCCTGGCACGAAGCTCGTCCGCAGCGCGAGAAAACGCCCCAGGGGCGAACAGATCGTTTGCGGGCATGACCACAATGATCTCACCCCGGCCGGCAAGAATCGCCTTGTTAATCGCGTCATGAGGCCCGGTGTCGGGTGCGACATTCCACCGGATGGGGTAGCGCCGAAGAATCTCGTGGGTGCCATCCGTCGAGCCGCCGTCCTGCACGATTAACTCTTTGTGCGGGTAGTCCTGGGCAAGGAAGCTTTCAATCATCTCCGGCAAATAAGCGCCGTCGTTCAAACAGGGCGTAACTGCGCTTATTACCGGCCCCCTCGGGTCTGTCATGCTTTTCTCCGTCTTGCCCCGTCTCCGTACTTGCCCTAGGGCGTGTTAACACTAATTGATCTTTTTCTGTTATTGTATGCAGGTGGAGATCAGCGAAGCGCAGTTTCGCCGCATTGATGCCGCGTTGCCCCGCCAGCGCGGCAACGTAAAGGTGACCAACCTGCAGTTTCTCAACGCCGTGCTCTATGTGGCCGAACAGGGCTGTAAGTGGCGCGGATTACCCCGGCGTTTCGGCCCTTGGCACACCATCTACACCCGCATGAATCGCTGGTCCAAGAGCGGCGTGCTGGATCACGTCTTCGAACTCTTGCAGCGCGAGCAGATCGTGCGCATCAAGATCGAGGCGGTCAAGATGGATTCCACCATCGTCAAGGTGCACCCGGACGGCACCGGGGCGTTAAAAAGAACGGTCCCCAGGCCATTGGAAAATCCTGCGGCGGATGGACCACCAAGATTCATATGGTTGCCGCGAATGCTCGAACGGCTATAACCTTCGCGCTCTCTCCGGGCCAGGCTTGCGACGCGGTTGAAGGACGGGAACTGCTGGCTGGCATCGGCCCGCTGCCGGCTCCGCTGCATCTGATCGTGGACCGTGCCTACGAAGACAACGAAACCCGGCAACTGGCGCTGGATTTTGGCTTTATCCCGGTGGTTCCACCCAAGAGCAATCGCCTCGAGCCCTGGCAATATGACAAAGCCATGTATCGCAAACGCAACGAAATCGAGAGGCTATTCCGCAGACTCAAAGGCTTCCGGCGGATCTTTTCCCGCTTCGAGAAACTGGACCTGCTTTTTCTTGGCTTCCTCACCTTCGCCCTGATCGTCGAAGCCCTCAGATAGTGTTAACACGCCCTAGTCGAGATATAAGTATCTGAGAAAGCGACCATCCCGGCCAATTCACCTTCACTGCCCACTTACCAGGTAGACCCCTTCACGATTGCCGCGGAAACTCAGCCTACAGCAACGATTGGTGAACACCGGCGGGCGCGTGCCCTCTACTACTGGCTGCTGTTGACGGAGAGCCACCTGACGCAGCGCCCGTTTGGAAGCATGCTGCGGCAGATTCTGGCGTTGCCGCTGCCAGCGCGATCGGCTTCGCAGGGGGGCGAAACCAATCAGGACGTTGGGGAAAGTTGAGGAAAAAGTGTCCATGGAATCGCTTCGAAATAGGGCAAATCCTGGCTTTTGGTCCTGGCAAAGGCTCCACTGGGCACGCCTGGGTTTCTGGCTTCAGAATAGATGCAAAAAAATCGCGAGCGGAGGCAACCTCTGGTATATTCATCCGCAGCCAATGTCAAAAAACGGGTATTCGGGGCAAGATTCTTCAGAAGCCGTGCAAATTCGAGCGGCTCGATGCCGATAAAGGAGATTCCGAGTCATGTCACGTACGTTCAAGCGGTCTCTCAAGACTCACAGCAAACATCTTTTGAGGAGCATCTTCGAGATCGGCCAGCGGCTTAAGTTCGACATTCTCCCGTGCCACTTCTATTCCGAGATTCCGAATATCCGCATCTTGCGCGGGACTACCTCATGGCGGAAGCCGCGCAGCTTCAAGGAGGTTTTGGGCGACATCGATTCCCAGGTGGCCTGGGTCGACGGTTGCACGAAGAACTATCGCGATGCTCTGAAGCAGTTCGCCATCCACAAATCCGCCGTCAAAATGAACGGCAGCGACGAAGGTTATGGCGAAGTCGAGGCCGACTTCCTCTATTGCTTTATTCGCGCGCAGCGGCCAAAGCGGATCGTACAAATCGGTTGCGGCGTTTCCACCGCCGCCTGCCTGCTGGCCGCGCGCGACGAAGGCTACTCACCACGCATTGTCTGCATCGAGCCCTTCCCGACCGCCTTTCTCCAGCGCGAAAGCCAGGAGGGCCGCATCGAACTCGTCCCTCAAAAGGTGCAGGATGCCGGCTTCGAGTGTGCCGGCAGGCTGGGCGCCGGGGATCTCTTCTTTGTCGATTCCAGCCACACTCTTGCCCCCGCCGGCGAACTGAACCTCATCATTCTGGAAATGCTGCCCCGCCTTGCTCCTGGCACCTACATCCACTTTCACGACATCTTCTTTCCCTACGATTACTCTCCCGACACACTTTCCACCGCGCTGTTCTTCTCTCATGAAACCGCTCTGCTCTACGCATTTCTTCTCATGAATCGCGACTTTGAGATCGCTGGCTCGCTGTCCATGCTCCACCACCAGCGGCTCGATGATCTGCGGCGATTTTTCCCTGATATCCGCCCTGCCGTCTTCGAAGAAGGTCTCGCCGTCGAAAGCGGCCATTTTCCCAGCTCCGTTTTCCTCAGGCGTCTCGCGGAGTAGTCTGTTTCTCGTAAATCATTCCATCGCTTGCCACACTTTCAGTTCCTTCTTCGCCACCAGTCTCTTCCTACTCTCAGCGCCGATCCTCCTCGCCCAGCCCACCCCCGGCTCGCATCCTCGGCTTCGTCGACGCCCAAAGCCCATCCTGCTCGATGCGTGGGGCACGTCATGAATCCTCCAGCAAAGAAAAAAGTACGCCGAGACTCGTATTCCTTCCCGGAAAACATGTGTGTGCGTCTCATTGCTGCGGTCGCGGTGCAAGCGCGGCATGAACCCGCCTTTTCGCCATAACGGTCCGTTTCTTCACCACCGCGGTCGCAACCTGCGCCGCCTTCTGAGGCGCCATATCCATGCAGGTCGCCAGCATGACGATGTAGTACGGCACAACAAAGCGTGCTGTCGCGCCATAAGGGGAAAACAGGATGTCCCACAGCAACGAAAATGCCATAAAGGCTGCCACCGGCAGCAGCACAACCGTAGGAGGATAAACCCGCATCAATGCCCTGGCGGTCAACACGTAGAGCCACCCCCAGAAGATCGCGCCAACGACACCCCCATATACCCAGGCTTGCAGCAGGTACGAGTGCGCCGGGATGAGGCCTTCTAGGAGCTCCTCCCTCGATACATCCCAAGCGCCTTTATATCCCAGCACAAACAGCGCCCGTCGCTCTAATGCCAAATAGGTCCAATCCTTTGCCCAGGAACCATGTCCTAAAATGGGCGAATCGTAAACGGCGGGAAGCGACGCCAGGAGTTCCGTCCGTCCGCCAAGAAGTACTCCGTATTTCCCACTGGATTGCTCTTCATACTTCTGCCTTGCTTCCTCACCTAGAATTCCCGAGTTGGCCGCATATTGATAAGCCCACAGGATACCAGCAGCACCCACCAGGATTGAAGCGGCCAGAGCCACGATCGCTCCGGCCTTCAACCTGGAACCCGTTGTGCCTTTTCTGCGCAAGAAACGAGTGACTAGAAGGTACACGGCCGCAGCCACGCAAACTCCGCCAAGGTTACGGCTACCCAAGACGATGTTGATGATGCCAATCATCGCAACCATAGTGATCGGCCAACGGCTGCGCAACTTCTCGTGGGAAACAAGAAGGAACACCCCCAGCGTCACTGGATAGGAGAACCCGAATTTCCACGGGTAGCCCGACACGAACCCACCGGCATTGATAGAAACTGAAAGCAGATCTCCTACAACGAGCCCCCACCCGAAAAGCTCCAAACGCCACGGCCGTCCATACAGCACCGTCCAAAGCACGGCAAAATTGACGACAGTCATCCCGATGTTGCTCCACCCTCGCGCATAATCCGCGAAAGCCGTGTGCCTCACAATATCCGTCGCACACTGTGAAGCAAGCCACAACGAACCAAGAAGCAAAACCCTCTTGCCAACTGGCGTCGCAATCCTGATCCTGCCGTGAAAAGCAAGGTAGATGAATGCGCCCACTAGGAGCAGGTCGGGGCCGTACAAGATGCCGACTGCCTTCAATTGAACAAACTGTAGACAGGGAATGAGAAAAACCAGAGTGTCAACAGGATCACGGCTGCTGGAGCGTTTCCGAATAGCGCTCGTTTTATGATTTCTAGGTTGTATCACTGCTGAATTCACCTTACCGCACTCTTAGTGCAGTGTTACAACTTGCTATTCCCTTCGCTGTCGATTGCTTACTCAGAACAAGTGAAGACCATCTTGCCACCATTTTAAGCGGCGGGGGATCCCCTGCAGACATTTCGTAATGTACTCCAGCCTTATGTATTGAAATTCTCCTGCGCCAATCGCAGCGGCGATTACAAACAGGATAGACGAAGAGCTCGGCAAGCATAACATTATATGACCTGACCTTGCATCCGTAGCATGCCGCTAGGTCGGACTGGTTGGACAATTCAGGACAGTGAAACCCCACTATTATCAAGAGCGGAAATCACGAAATCCTGGTACCGCCTTAGAAATCCCTCGATGCCGGCCTGGTCATTTGGTCTCAGGTTCCACAAGTCAATCGCCGGGGTCCTCAGGTCAAACCGAATTACTTTCCGGTTTAGCAATAGAAGATCCGCAGCTCGCGGATATACGGCTTCATCTCCAAGGCTTCCCCCGAAATCGAGAAATATGTGATTCTTGAAGAGCGCCCCAGCCTGATACACGTTGATGTTGGGCTGTGGATAAATATTGAGAAAAAGATCATTCCCTATGTGCGTTACCAGCGTCCTTAACGCGATAAATCGAAGCAAGGCTCTGGTTACAATCTGGTTTGCCCGATGACCCTCCATCCGACGGAGCGCCTCCACCCAGCGTGACACGAATTCTGACTCACAAAATCTATCTACGATGTCATTCGGTATCCCGTCGCGTTCAACGCCGTAATCCGCGGCATATCTCTCCATCGCGGTCAGGCCCGAATGCCCGCAATATACATATCTGGTCCGCAAGTACTCGTGAACCCTTTTGGCTCGGATCAGTTGGAAAAGCACCTTGGCACTCAGGAGTTTAGAGCGGTGCCTGAGAGCAGTTTTTGCCAGTGGACGGGAAAAGGATACTTTGTCCATTCCGGCCGAAAAGATCGTCCTGCGATTATAGGCTTCTGGATGCTGCGTAAAGAGCGGGCGCCAGCGAAATACTGAATCGATATCTGAAGCCGTCAGTTCCCCAACGAACCGCAGTTCGACCTTCCGGGCCAGTTGGGCCGCCCGCAGAAGAAGAGCTTCTCGTTGCCGATAAGACTCATAACCGTCCAAGAGGATCACGATTATGAGAGCCTTATCTTTTAAGAGGTGAATGGTTTCGGGTAAAAGGCCCGCATCGATAACGACAACGCGTGACTCAGCGCTGATTCTGGAAACAAAATCAAGATGCTCGAATTGACTCGACGGATCCGTGGCGAGTGCGAGAAATGTCCACCACACAAAAGATTTTGGAACCAAAATTTCAGCCGTCAATTTGTGCGCTTGCTTCTTTGCTTCACTCTGAAAAACTGCCGAACATTCTTCTACGGGTGCCATATTCCTTGTCTCGTTCCTGTTTATGCAATGAGCGAACCCGACTTCTTATGGTCTTCGACGATACGTTACTGTTGCAACAACCAATAAGCAGCTACACAGTAGGTATACGCCTTGGAGCTAAAGTGACCCATTTATGAAGGATAGATTCACATAAGGTCGGACCCCTTCTTGATAACGATCAAATTGTGGTGAAACGTAATCTCCTTAATATTTAGGTCGAAGAAAGTGGGATTATAATCACCTCGAAACTCTCTCCAGTTAAGTCCATCAACCAGCGATTTGAAGTACACAACGGCGGTGGTGGGATCGTTGCGGTCGGTTTCATTGCCCCCGTATTCCGCCCAGTAGGACGTTTGGATATCCTCCAGAACATAGGTTCCCCCATCGGCGAGATGCGGAAAGAGTTGTTGAAAGGTGAAGATCATGTGCTCGTTGATGTGGCTTCCATCATCGATGATTACGTCGATTTTGCCGATTTCACGTACCAGGGCATCTAGGAAGTGAGGATCTGCTTGGCTGCCACGAAGGGTCTTAATTCGCCCTCGATCATGTGGCGTTTTGTCATAGAGATCGACCCCATAAATGCGGCCGTTCGGGAAGTATGCGCGCCACATGCGCAAGGAGTTTCCGCCTCGTCTCGGATTTTCGCCTCCTCCGACACCGATCTCGAGTAGACTGATTCTCTTACGGCGGATCTTACGAAATAGCTCCTCATAGTGCTGCACATACCAATGTTTGTTCCATTTGTCTGTCCCGTAGATGGTCGCCAACATCTTCATATCAGAGCCGAAGAATATCTGACTTGGCAGATCGACAAGCCACCCGAATCGACCGATCTGAAACTCCAGAATCCAATTCTTCAGCAGCGCTCTCTCCGTCGGGGATTTCTTACGGTAGTAACCGATCATTTGATTTGCCAGGAAACTGTTCAATGAGAATCTCCTTTTTTCGACTCCGATGCCCCCTGGTCTTGCTCCCGCAAGCGCAGCCTTTGAAGTGTAATTCCAGGCGAATGAGCCATAGCGGTGCGAATGCCAGGCAGCGGTTCTAAAGCGAACACCCGGCAAGTATGTGTGGCCGCACAGGCGATCAACGCTTTTCCGTCCCTGCACAGTCTGAACAAATCGCTCAATCATGTATGCGGCGCCTCTTACTGCAATTCAGGCGTCGTCGACCGCAGCCCTATGACTTACCGAGCAACTCTTTGTAGAGGCCTGCAAGCTGGTCACCGTAGTCGGACTGCCTGTATTTCGCCCTTACGCACTGAGCGTTGTTCTTGCCAATTTCGGAAACCTTGTCGCGATGTTGATATGCATATTCAATGGCTTCCGCCAACGACATGCTATCTCCGGGTGAGACAATGGCGCCGTGAATCCCGTCCTCAACAATGGACCCGCTGTTAGGAGTGGTAATGACGTAGCAGCCGCACGCCAGTGCTTCGAAGACAACTCTGGCGGAGCCCTCGGAAAGCGACGGAAAGACGAAGACCTCGGCCCGTGCCATGGCTGATGCAAGGTCCCGCCGCGACAGCGCACCTAGATATTTGACGCGCGGATTGGCAAAGAAGCTTCGACTTCGCTCTGCCATGTCGACGCTCGCCGGGCCTGCAATTTCCAAGCGCCACGGTTTGTCTTTCAGGTGCTCCAGAGCGCCAATCAGCGTCTCAGCCCCTTTGCCCTTCCCGAAGGTTCCCGCGAACAGCAGGCGGAATTCATCTGACGCATTCTCCCGCCCAGGAACATGACTCAGAAAAGCATCATCAACCCCGAGATAAATTACGTGAATTGGAAGGCGGTCGTGACCGAAATGCCTGAAAGTGTCTTCTGCAAATCGCGAGTTTACCAAAACCGCATCGGCCCGTTCCATATCCCTCAGGGCGGGCCCATAAAAGGCGCTTGCGCTTCCCAGGCTTTCGCGCCGCGGCATTCTTCCTGCATTCTCTACCAGACTTTCGGCAATCGAGGGGTGGACCGAAGCATGGTCGCATAAGACAAACATGCCAAGTCTTCTTGCGACTTCGATAGAATCACCTCCAAACCCAGATCGAAAATGGTAAATGCGAGCTCCATTTGCTGCGGCCCGCTCAACATGGCGAACTGCTGACCGTCCGTAAAACCGGAACGATTCGGCAATTGCAGCTTCCCTATGACGCAGCATTCCAAGAATATACCGCACTTCCGACGAAAAGAGTGCGTGAACGCGATCATCGGCAATTTCCTCCTTTCTCGCGGATAGCCGTCTCGCCCTGGGATTATTCCGTAAGACCGGAAGAGCAAGTATCTTGCGAACCAGCGGGGTCGGGTAAGCTCCCGTCAGAAAAGACGATAATAATCGTCGTCGATCCGCCTCCGCTGCGGCTACGGATAAATGAAACTTTGAAAACCCGTTGGAGATGATTACCATGTTCTTACTAAAAGCTTTATTCCTCTTCTGCGCCTGCGAGGCAATATGCCGTTAGTTCCCTGCGCCTTCGCTGTTTCTCGCACTTGTTCCGAGAACCCCGGAAGCCGACCTTCAAAGCGGCATAGCAGGAATCGTGACTTGCTGGTCCCTCCCTATCGCCATTGATGAATGACCATCGCGACGCTGTCTTAACGTGTGTACCTTCGCAGACATTTTCCACGACGATTTTACCGCCCGCAAACACAATTCAAGATGAGCGGGCGATCTAATCCCCAATCTCCGAATTGCCGACGTCCAACGAAGGAGCACGGAACAAAGCACGACTAAATTCACTCGGACTGTCGTGGAGGAGCGCGAGTGAATGACTGAGCACATAGCCGATCATGCATAGATCGACCATAAGAAGGCTGATACCGGCTCCCGTCAACCCAAACCAGGACATCAACAAGTACGCGGTAGGCAGAAAGAGGGCCGTCGCCACGAGATAGACAACGGCCTGACGCTCATGTCGGTTGCACGCGACGGCCACCACCGAGGAGGTGGACCAGAAAGAGTTAGCAAGAACCTCAATCAGTAACAGATAGAATAGATGATGGTCCATAGCTACCTTGTGGTGGGTCCAATGACCGTAGATCCCGTTGCCGAACAGCGCCAGAAACAGAACTCCAGCAAAAGACAATCCCAGCGTAGCCTGGCACGCACAGCGGTGTATATTGCGTGCGAGCAACCTGTTACCCACGCCGAACGCCGCCGACAGTTCAGCCCATATACTATTCCCGATCATAGCTACCATTTGGTATACAAACCGCGTTAGCGTCCTGGTGGTTGAAAAGATCACCACCGCGATGGGACCCAGTGCCGCGCTGACCACTATCGTCATACCTTGCAAACTGAAAGCGCTCCCGACAGGAAGGGCCATGTAAGCGATGGCTGGACGAAATAACTTCCATATAACACTCATGCGCGCGTGGCGGTACCCATGCGACAGCCATGGGCTCTTGTGCCTGAGAACAACCCAACAGCCCAGATTTCCCGACAATCGTACGGTAACAAGAGTTATGGCGACAATAAGAGGGGATGCGTGACATGCTATCGCGATGACACCGGAGCCATTTGTCAAAAATACCGCTGCATTTCCGAGGAGCGTCCCAAGGGCATAGTTGCCGTCGCACCGGAATCCTGCGCCGATGATAGTCCCTTGCAAATCGAGAAGTATATAAACGCAGAGCACGCACAGAATTGCGCATACTTGACCGCGGGACAGGAGGGCAACCTTAAGCCACTTTTCAATCGGGAGCGCCCAGAGCCCGAGGGCGACGCACAGACCGAATGATATGGAAACTGCCGTTGTTAACACCCACGTGCTCTGAAATACCTCCAGCGCGGCACTTTTCTCTCCCCGGGCCACGAGCATTGTCATGTCGTTCGCGGCGACCGGTCCGAAACCGAAATCTGTAAGGCCTAAATAAACGGGGATGGCGCTTAGAACCAGCCATTCTCCATATAGCTTTGGGCCCCAGAAATGCAGAGATACCGGTACACTTACGAGCTGGATGATCGCAGTTACGATCGGTCCAAGACTTGTTGCCCCTATAGCATGAAAAAGGCGCTGTTTCAAGTTTCGCTTCATAGTCAAATGCGCGAATAATCACGTGTTCTAAGTCTTGGGTGAACACAACCCGGAAGGGCGCGGAGTCGCGGCTCCGCGGCTTAATTGTTATCCCCCCAGGTCCTCGCCAGATCGGGAGCCGTTTCATCGGAACGTTATGCGGATTCCGGAAGAATTCAAGTTGCGCGGTGCCAATCTCATGCGGTTCAGTCCTGCTTTACGCCGGCCTGTCGGTCCCTTTGCGAGTCTCTGTTTGTCTATTTTCCTTTGCCAGGCTGTTCCCGAAGCGCCGGTGCAGAGTCACAACCTCTATTGAAGATGGCCTCGCTTTCCATTCCAGGACTTACCCCGCGGATCAATGCTGACTGGTCACGGCCACTGCCGCCGCCCCGCCGCTCAATTTAGTCTCCACTTCCTTCAGGTCGGCATCCACCATGATTTTGACCAATTCTTGAAAGTCCACCATCGGCTGCCATTGCAGAGTTTCCCGAGCCTTGCTCCAATCCGCTTGCAGGAACTCCACCTCCGCGGGACGCAAATACCGTTTATCCAGGACCACATACTTTTCCCAGTCCAGTCCGGCGTGGGTAAACGCCGCCTCCACAAACTCCCGAACGCTGTGCGCCACGCCGGTGCCGATCACGTAATCTCCAGGCTTGTCCTGCTGCAGCATCATCCACATGGCTCGAACGTAATCCGGCGCATATCCCCAGTCGCGATGGGCGTCGAGGTTGCCCAAATACAACTTATCCTCCAGCCCATGCTTGATTCGCGCCACGGCCCTGGTGATCTTTCGCGTGACGAACGTCCCGCCGCGGCGGGGCGATTCATGATTGAAGAGAATGCCGCACGACATATGCAGGCCGTAACTTTCCCGATAGTTGACGGCCAGCAGATGTGCGAAGGCCTTGGAGCAGCCGTAGGGGCTGCGCGGGTGAAACGGGCTGGCTTCACTCTGCGGAGGGGGCGTGCTTCCAAACATCTCGCTCGAAGAAGCCTGGTAGACGCGGCAATTCAGCTTGGCGTTCATCACCGCATCCAGCAGCCGGAGCGTACCCATGGCCGCCACGTCCGCGGTGTGTTCCGGGATTTCAAAACTCACTTTGACGTGGCTCTGCGCCGCCAGATTGTAAATCTCGTCGGGACGTATGTCGGCAATCAGTCGCGACAGGCATCCACCATCCGCGACGTCCCCATAATGCACGAACAACTGGCTTCCCCACTCGCCGGTTTCAAACAGCGGATCCACCCGGTCCGTGTTGAAACTCGATGAGCGTCTCTTCAGTCCATGAACAATGTATCCCTTGGAAAGAAGCAATTCCGCGAGATACGAGCCGTCTTGTCCGGTGATCCCTGTAATCAGTGCTGTCTTCATAGATTTACCCGTTTTGACCCCTGGCTATGCGCGTCTCAGTATGAAAACCTGGCGATGAAGCATTGCTCCCAGTGCCGAGCCTCGTTGACTTTCGCCCCAGGAACACCCGTGAGATAACTTGGAACCTACTCCGGAGTGCCCGTGACAATTCCGCTGATCGCCTTATGCCACGCGATCGTTTGTCGCAGTCCAGCCTCCGGACTGGTAAAAGCCTGTTTCCCAAACTCATTCTCGAACTTTGCGATGCTTACCCGCACTTCGTTTGGGGCCCCAGGCAGTGATCTCCCCTCGTCTCTTGGCGTCAGGACCTCGACATTCATGATGTTTCCAATTCTCTGCGCCAGTTCGACAATTGTCGTCCGGTAATCTCCCCCGACGTTATAGATCACATCTTTCCCCATGAGCAAAATTCGCCAGAGCATTGCTCCTGCATCGGAGATATAGCAATAGCTACGCCGCGCCAAGCCAGCATCAAGCAGCGTTATTCTTTTCTCTCTTAGGGCCATCTCTATAAATGAATTCATGGCTCGTTGATCATCGCTTCGAGTGCCGGGCCCATATGCGTGGCATAAGCGAACTGCCTTTGCATCGATCCCTTTGACGCGATACGCGTTGCAAATAGCCTCTCCGCATCGCTTCCCTTCTATGTAGCACGCCCGCGGGTGCGCCGTATTGGTTGTCCCGATCTGCTCCTCATGAAATGGAAGGTCCCCAAGACCGCCATAGACCTCGCTGCTACTCAAAAACAAGAATCTATTTCCTGGGCGAAGCTTGTCTAATAGGAAAAAGGTAGAGAGTGTGTTCAGTTTTAGAGTGGCATCTGGCATGGTTGCGAACATCCTAGGCTGACCATATGTGGCGGCGTGGATGATCAGGTCCGCTGCGGGAAGGGACGAAAGAAAGTCAACCTGTGACAAGTCCCCCTCATAAAACGTAACCAACCCTTCCGAACACATAGAAGCAAGCCACGGGGAAACCTGGCGATGCACCGCCGCGTATACTGAAAGATTGCCATCCAACTCCTGCTGCATCTGCAGCAAGCCTGCCAAAAGATGAGAGCCGATAAAGCCAGACGCTCCCGTCACAAGTACCTTGCTGCCGCGTAGCATCTCGAAGGACAAACCTTGCAATGCATGTACAGCGTCGAGCCTGAGCAGTTGCATTGCAGCTTTCAACGAGGCCGTAGGTAAATTCGCATTGTTCATACTGGAAAGTGATAACGGGCGGATGAAACGAGACTGCTCAAGATGCGTCTCTTGGCATGCGCAACCACAATTGGGACAATTGGAATCTGGAACCGATTTGCATCCCTTTTGACAATTGCTAGAATGGGCCGCGGAATTGGAGCTCATGGGACAAGATTGTCTTTTCGGGGTCGGGCATCCATACCCCATCCCGCGGACGAACCATTGCGTGCACTTTTGCGGCGATCTTCGACGGATCCGGATAGAACGCCTGCTCAAGAGGCGGGCTGGGAGGGCACGGCGAAAACGCAAAACCCATCCGCTCCATCTGCACCGGTCCTTGACACTTAGGCGACTCCGATACGCGCGCCAGTATCTCCGCACTTGCGCCACAATTGGTCCATGCGCAGTCAACGACCAAAAGTCTCCCTGTGCGATTGACTGAATCGAGAATCGTATCAATATCCAGAGGTGCCACTGAAATCGGATCGATTACCTCTGCATTGATGCCAACCTCCATGAGTAAATCCCGCGCGCGAAGGCACTCCATCACCATATTTGACAATCCAACCAGCGTAATATCTGTACCCCTCGCGCACATGCGAGCACGGCCGATTTCAACCGTATACGGCGCTTCTGGAACGTAGCTTTCAGTCGAATAAAGCAATCGGTGCTCAATAAAGATGACAGGGTTATCGTCCCGTATTGCCGACATCATGCATCCCTTGGCATCGTACGCGTTCGACGGCATTACGACCTTCAGTCCAGGCACATGCATAAACATCGAGTGCAAGGCCTGGCTATGTTGAGCTCCTTGCCCCCAAGACTTGCCAATCATACAGCGGATAACTATCGGCACTTTCACTTGCCCCCCATACATATAGTGGGCCTTCGCTGCCATGTTAATGAGTTGGTTCATGCAGAGCAGAACAAAGTCCATGCGAATGTGAACGTGGATGGGACGCATGCCTGCCATTGCCGCGCCGATCGCCACACCCGTCATAGCGTCTTCGGAGAGCGGAGTGCCAAATACGCGCTCCGGGCCAAACCGCTCCTGAAGACCAAGCGTTGAACCCTGAATGCCCTTGTGATCATCCACGTCCAGGCCGAATAGGAAGACCTTGCTGTCGCGCTCCATCTCCTGCGTAATCGCCTCGCGCAAAGCGTCGACATATCGAAGTGAACGCTCACCATTAGCTGGCGTATACATGCGTAAGCACCTCTTCGGGCCTCGGAAATGCGCTCGTTTCGGCGAAGTCGACGGCTGCGGCTATATCAGCATCGATCTCCGCATCGATCTCCGCCCTTTCGGAAGGCAGGAGTCGGGCGCCAATAACTTCTACTTGATCCTTCTCTTTCCACTGCTGCAACTCCGCGAGCGGCCGGTAGCCGGCCTGGTAGTCCTCATTCGGACCAACATGTTCCCGCCATCGATACGTGTGACACTCCAGGAATACCGGCCCCGTTTCATTCCTTCTCAGCCCCTCGACAGCCTCCACTGCATTTCGTCGAATTTCCAGCACGTCGGAGTCTGCAATCGAAATCGCTCGAATGCCATATGTGCGTACGCGTTCGCAAAGCTGCGACGTGGCCCATCGTTTCCTGAGCGGACTGTGAATTGCATAGGCGTTGTTCTCACAAACAAAAAGCACTGGAAGACGGTGTAAAGCCGAGAAATTGAGGCTTTCATAGAAGACACCTTCTTCCGTAGCTCCATCGCCGAAAAACGATGCCACCACACGACCTGTGCCTTCTCGCTTGAGTGCCAGGGAATAGCCGACAGCCATGGCAATCGTAGTTCCGACTACAGCGGAACAGCCCAAGATATACTTATCCATTCCGGCCAAATGCATGGAACCACCCTTCCCTCCGGCACACCCGGTCGCCTTGCCATAGAGCTCCGCGAGCATTAAGGAGAGATTCCCGCCCTTCGCCAAGTACGCCGCGTGGCCGCGGTAAGTCGCAGAGACGGCATCGTTGTCTCGAAGAGCGCTGCAAACACCGACAGAAACAGCCTCCTGCCCGATCGAAAGGTGGACGGGACTCTTAATCTTGTCGGACGGGTAAACCCGTGCGATCTCCTCCTCCACTCTTCGTATCAGACGTAACTTGCGATAGATTAGCTTAAGGTCGACACGCTCTGACATTGCCGTAGCTCCCATCTTGCCCAACTCGTGCGCAACAAATCAATGATTACACTCGGTTAGCCGAGAGCCGCCGAACGAAAGTTCAAGACGCCGCAAGCGCTCAAGATACACCTGGTCACCACCCCTGCAAGATTCCGGCCAAGTACAATTCTGACGGCGTAACTCAACCCTGGAGGATTCGATATCAGTCCCGGCCACTGGCGGAACGCTTCGGCAAGGCGTTTCCAGGCGTCGCGGCGGATGCTATCGGCCGAGCCCACGTCATGCACGAACAATTCTTTATGCGCATAATCCCGGCCAAGGTAGCTCTCCATCATTGCCGGCGAATAAGCGGCGTCATTCAGACAACGCGTAACTGCACTAATTGTCGGCATCCTCGCAGTGGTCACGTTCATCTTCGCTCTGGCCTTTTCTCTCCTTGCGCCCGTCAGGCAGATAGTCGGTTATCGAGGAATGCCCGCTGGCGTTATCGTCGACGCGCCGCTGAGAAACAGATTCTCCGCATGCTCGCAAAAATAGTTCTTCGTGTATGGGTGCACTTGGGGATCTACAATGAGATCGGCAATCGGCATGAAATGCAGACTCTCGTGCTGATGGTCCGCAACGATCCACGCGTTGGAGTTGATCGCGCAGCGGCACGCGATCACGACGTACTGTGTTGAAATAGCCGTATCGTCAAAGCAGTTGTCATCATAAACATGATCGTAAATCCCATGAATCACGACTTGGTCAGCCGACACATTCAAGCCCGTTTCTTGCTTTGCCACACGGTGTAACGCCGCAGCCAGGGTTTCTCCTTTCATCACTCTGCCGCCGGGTACGAAGAAGTAGTCGCGAGCAGGCTCATGCGTCCGCCGCCCCACCAGCACCTCGCCGCGTTCGTTGATCATTAGCAGGTCGAGCGAGACCAAAACCGTATCGCGAACGATGGTTTTGAACTCTTCCAATGCCAATTTCATAAGTGCCGTCCGGCTGATTTCCGCTTGGCTATACTGCAGGATGAAATTAACTACGATCCATTTCGAGCCTCGCAGCTATTCTGGGCAAAGAACCGATGAAATATCGCCGTCACAAACTCCACTTCTGAATCGGACATATAGGAATGGCAGCCGATATAGAAGCCTGACTTGTTGATCCATTTCGCCACGGGATAGCGATCTTCCAGTTCATTGCCGAACAGCCGCCGATAAATTGGTTGATTGGTCAATGGCAGCATATCCCGAGTCTCAATATTGGCGTGCTCGAGGAAGTTCACAAGATCTGTCTTCGAATGATGCCGCAATACCAAGCCATACAGCATAAAACTATGGGTGCGGTCGGGCGGGCAGGTGGGAAGCTGAAGCACGTCGCAGTATGGCGTCAACTCCGAAGTGAAGTAGTCGGCAATCTTCTTGCGCCGCGTCATGATCTCATTCGCTCGCGCCAATTGTCCGACTCCCAGCGCCGCCTCCAATTCCGTGCAGCGGAAGGAGTGGCCGACATGAATAAATGAGAACCTTCTCTCGATGATCTCTTCCAGGAGGCCGCCCTCTGCGCCTTCATCGTCACTGCAACTCAGATAGATGCTGTCGCGGCCATGGTTCATCAGGCTGCGCATATCCACCGCCAGATCCGTGTCATTGGTTATCGCGAATCCGCCAACACCGGTCACCAGCAAGTGCGCCACATACGTAGAAAAGCAACCAACGTCACCCAGGCTGCCTACTGGATGCCCCATGTACTTGGCGAACATTGTCTCGCACGAATCCTCAATGATGGATAAGTTATACTTCCTCGCCAACTCCTGGACCGGGCCCATTGTGGCAGGCAATCCCAGCAGGTGCACCGGAATCACTGCGCGAGTGCGGGCTGTAATCTTCTCTTCGATCTTCGTGGGGTCGATGTTGTACGTCCCCGGTTCGACGTCCACAAATACCGGCGTCATGCCGTTGTGCAGCACAATATTGCTGGTCGCGACAAACGTCACAGCGGGCACGATCACCTCGTCGCCATCGCTCCAGCCATAGCGGTCCTTAAGCGCCGCCAAGGCAATATGCAGAGCCGAGGTGCCGCTATTCATAAACAAGCCGAACCGGCAGCCATGGATGGAGGCGAACTCTCTTTCGAGCCTCTTGGTCATAGGACCGTAGGTCAACCGGTTCGAATCCAGGACCTCGTTGACCAGCGATTTTTCAAAATCGGAAACGGCCAGTCCACCAACACCAATTTGACGAGGAAATCTTTCCACTAAACGCTCCAATGTTCCTGCCGCCAGGCAAACAAACGAAAGCCCAACGGAGATCACGACTCCTACTCCGTCGGCGCCAACTCTTTCGACTCTCTACCGCTGAGCTGGAGCGATGTGATGAACGGCCCTATATAGAGCAGCTCAGTTGCGAGATAATCGAGCGGTCTACGTTGGAGGAATACTTCTAACTGAGTGACACGTCTGCAACACTGCGATCGAATTCTACTACTCCGCTCAGCTACGACCGGATTGTTCCGCACCAGGAGCCGAACGGCCGCTCTTTGACACCTTGGATTCAACTTCGCATCGGCTCCGCCGCAATCCTCGCAGCACTCCTCGCCATCCAGCAGCCTCACAGCCCCCAAGTTGGACGGTCCCCTCTCTCCCGACACACAATCATTGTGTATCCCGCGGCATTTGCAACGAGTTGCCCAAACTGTCCCACTTCTTTAAGCGCGCGTGCATCCATCTCATTCCCGGCACCCCCCAAATCCACCATCGAGAGTTCGCTGCCGCGCCGACAGCGTCCCTTATCAACCGCTTAGGCTCATCCACAGTATCCATCTCCTCCCACACCTCCCTCACAAAAACCGCGATGAGGGCGAAGACCGCAGATAACATTGCCCCCAATTCCACAATCAGGCTTCGCGACGGCGACGACTTAACCAAAGGGACATTGGCAGCGTCTAAGACACGAACCGCTGGAATCTCCGCCGCTTCTTCCACCTTAGCTGTTTCATACTGCTTCGTAAGGATCTCCCATAGCTCTTCCTCAACACGCACTTTCCGCTCAAGGTCATAATAGGTAAGTCCTAAAACAGGCAATTCGTCGGCTGGAGGATAAAGAGACTTGTTCGCATCAGCGCTAGCACCGGATTCACGAGTCAGTCCACCCATCTTGTCTAGTTCTCGCTGCAACTCTGCGTTGTGCGCCTCTAGAGCACGTACTCTGGAATTATCTTCCGAATAGTTTTGGCGCAGTGCTGCAAGTTGGCTGCGGCCATCTATCAACTCGGCCTGTAATCTGAGACCTTCGTCTAGCATCGATTTTGTCTGCGAGGGCATGTCGATTGCGCCGCTGTTGGTAGAAAACTGACTGAGTTTCTGAGCCGAATCATCGAGACTTTGCTTGACTTCTTTCACGCGCGCTTCGAGGAATATGCGCTCACGGCGAGCGGCAGAAGTCGAATTGTCGGTTAAAACGCGATTAAGTTCCTCTACATAGCCCTGCGCTATATTTGAAGCCGTAACCGGATCAGTATCTGTGATGCTAATCGTGAGGACTCCACTCGCCCGGTCTTGTTCGATTTTAGTGGCGCCTTCCAATGAGCTGCGGGCTCGCTCGATGTTGCGCGCGTGGTAGCGATGAGCCAGATTGAGACGATTGATCAAGCCATCCTGCACGTTCCGGCTTTTCAGAATGCTGATGAATAAGTCGCCGGGCGTACTCAGTCCCAGCGCTTCACTTCCAAGTTGAGCTGTGGAACCACTAGGCGACAACAAGCCAATTATGTCGGAAATCTGAGAAGCGTTGTCAGGAGGCATTAGAGTTGTCGTCGATATATACATGTTTGGCAAAGAGAAAGCATAGAGCACTGAGACAAGAATGCCGGTGACAAGGATGCCGAAGACCATTCTCCGTCTTACCCAGCAAGTCCGCACAAAACGAGCGACTTTTACACTGAGAGCTTCGCCCACTTCTTCGGCGTCGGCTGATTCAACTTCATCTGTCTGGATCTGGAGTTCGGAATCCGGCATTGCGTCTTGAGAATTGCCCATTTGAAACTCACTCTCTGGAAAAACTATGCGGAACCGGAGTCCCCAATTGCGAACTGGGCCAACTCTTGTATCGAAAAGTTGACGAAGGCGCGAGTCCCGGTTTTTATCCCCGCTTGCTGAGTTATGGTTAAATGCCGCACATTTGACCGGATTTTTGAAGCTACCTGAAAGATCGTCTGTATTTTGTCAGTAGGTTGAGGCAATAGCGACCGGTAGGGCAGCCGCCGCCATGGCCTGCGCCACTGCCGCTATGTTCTGCCAGACCGTAGAGCCGCCGACAATCCTCTGGGGTACGAAGATAGTGTCGCCGGGCCGCATGCGAGCGCTCATTGAGTTATTGCTTATCCAGCCATTGTCGCGCGGCATAACCGACCCATCGGCGTGGAGCACGTAGATATCCTTCTTGTCGCCGACTGGTGTCGCGCCGCCCGCCTTGCGCAGGTACCAGGCAAGATTTCGCCCGGGGACGTAGCTTATTGCGGCTGGGTTATACACTTGGCCGCTAACCACGACGAAATTTGGCCGCTTGGGTATGAACAGAGTGTCACCTGCACGCAGTTCAATATCCGCAGGTGTATTTTCCCACCTGCTGACGTCGGAAGAGATGTTGATTATCAGTCGGCCGCTGGCAGGATGCTTGCGAAGATTCGCTAGAATCTCCTGTCGCTGCGTCTCGAGGGATTGCCGCATATCTGTCGCTGCTTGCGTACCGATCGCTCCTGGTCTGACCTCGGGAGGTGTGTTCTCGATTTGTTGAATCATCTGCTGACGCGCTTGCTCGGCCAGTAGACGAACTTGCGCCCGCTCCATGACCGCGGCGGGCGGATACGCATCCCCTCGAAAGCCTCCCGCTCGCTTCAGCACGGAGCTAAGGCGCTCTCCCGGTTCAATCGCGTAGCCACCGGCATGCTCGATCTCGCCGGTTATTGTCACCGACGAACCGATATCTTGCCAGCCGGCCAATTGCCGAATGCTAACGGCATCTCCCGGCTTAAGAACCATATCGGCCTTTTTGTCGCCTTCTAGTGCCTTCTCCACTGCGACGGTGCTATGGCTCACCAGTACCTGTTGGCCATTTTGCACCACATAGCTGGAAAGGTCGGCTTCATCTCGATAGGCGCTACGTTTGAATCCTCCAGCCATGCTTACCAGTCCAGCCACGGTCATGCCCTGAGACATTGGATAGGTGCCGGGACGAAGGACCTCCCCTTCAATGGAAACGGTGGGTGGATCGATCTCGTACCTGCCAAAGATACGAATCAGATCGAAGGGCTCGAGGAGAAACGAACCATTACCAATCAGCGCGTCGGGCAAATCAAAACTGATGGTCTCTGGCTGGAAGTCGGGCGGCAGAAGACGAACGAGTTCCGCGTGGTCAGCCGGCTCGGGCAATACGTCCTGGTACGAATGCAACAGTTCGTTAATCGTCATCCCGTCCTTGTAAGGGTACATGCCAGGCCGATAGACATGCCCTTCGAGGTAAACCGCGTCTTCGTTGTAGGGCAAAATCCGCGAAATGATAACGTCGTCTCCACCCTGCACCGGGAAGTCGGCCAGCTTCAGTGCCACCTCGGCCGGGTTGTCGGGGAGTTGCAGACTTAACATGGTGCGGCGCTCGTGGGCCACGATTCGCGCAACATTAATTTCTTTCAAGCTCGCCGTACGCAGGACTCCCCCCGCAAGATCGAGAACCTGATTGAGCGTCTTCTCACCGTTGAGTTCGTATATCGCAGGACGATGCACCATTCCTTCCACTGAAACCTGCGGGCCGACCGGTGGAACCAAGAGAGTATCACCAGGCAAAAGACGTTCGACGTCCGAGCGGACGCCCTTCAACAGAAAGTCGTAAAGATCGATTTCGCGCACCAGCCGAGTGCCACGATACTGCCGCAGAATGCGCAGCGACCCGCGACTGGTTGGGCCGCCGGCGGCAAAAAGGGCGCTCAGCGGCGTGGACAAAGAGCTGACGTCATAAGCGCCAGGCCGCTGTACATCTCCCACCACATATACACGCACCGTGCGCAGCCGGCCCAGAGAGATTTCGACATGCTCATTCTGGAACTGCGTGCTAAGGGCCTGTTGGATGGCGCTCTGCGCCTGCGCGATCGTCATTCCGCTGATCATGATAGTTCCCGCTTCAGGGAGCTCAATCTGGCCCTGGCGGTCGATCATCCTGTTCAGCCGGTTTGACTGGCCGCCCCACATATTCACGATCAAGCTATCTCCCGGTCCAAGAACATAGTCGGGGCCGGCCGGGAGATCCATCGGCAGTTCGTTTGCGTTCCCCGTGCCGAGAAGAAAAGCGTCGCTGCCGAACCGCTGCAGCACGCCTCCACCGGATGGGATCTGGGTGTAAAGATCATACAGCGAAGGCATATTCCTATATGGACTGCGCTGCTGTATCTCTTGGGGTTCACTTTGACGGCTCTCGGAACTCGCTCCTTTAGGCGTCGCATGCGCACCTGTTCCTTGAGGACCACTACTCTGCGTTGGTGTTTGGGCATGGCCACTTTGGGCAGATGATGCTGTGGTGCCACCACCCTGGGCTGTTCCCTCGGCACCACTGCCCACGGCAAGTGGTGCTTGGGCCTCACTGCTCTGGGCACATGTTTGGAGGCAGCTTTCTGCGTTATTAGTCTGGGCACATGCTTGGAGGCAGCTTTCGGCGTTACTGCTCTGGTCCGTTCCCTGCGCGTCACTGCCCGAGGTAGGTGGTGCTTGGGCCTCACTGTTTGGGGCCGATGTCTGAGCGCGACCCTCGGCGTTACTACTCTGGTCCGTTCCCTGGGCGCGACCACGCGGCACTGCAATAACGCCACAAATCAGCACCGCCAATCCGAGAGTAAACAGAAGATCGCGGACGCGGATGCAACGCGGCCTGGATTCAGACATTCTTCGAATGGAAAGGAATACGCTACGCATTTCTCAACCTTTTGACGCGTGGGTTTGTCGTTTCATGTTGATGGCGCAAAACTTGCAACCCTATACGATCTCAATGACTCGCTTCTGTCAGGGCTTTCGCACCACGGGGGATGCTCAGACAAAGCACAAAGCCTGGATGATCGAACTGTAGATCTTCGGCGATCTCGTTCACTCGGCGCCTTCGGCGTTGAACCTTGTGACTTTCGTATCCAGTTGCTCGACTCGCTTTTCCAGACTCTTCATGCCAGCGCGAAAATCGTCGAGATGACGTCCGAGTGGATCCTCTCGAATCAGATCTTTCAGAACAGCACGCATAGCCTCACCGGTGAGTCTTGATACGCTGCGTGCACCGCTCAAGGAGCAGACGCGTTTGGCGAGTCGCGTACTCCTGGAAAGACGGAAGCTCATCGTGCGTGAGCGCGGCTTCAAAACTGTCATATTGACCCCGATCCTGGTCTGAGATACGCGTCTATACCGTTCACTTGCAGCTATCTGGCAAATGGCGAGGAAAGGGAGGAGGATTCTTCGGCCCTTTCTGAATAGTCGGGATTTGGCGAGGATTTTGGTGTAGGCTCCGCCCCTGTGAGTCCCAGGTTTTTCGGTGAAATCTTGCGCTAGGCAGATACGCTTTTCCGAATCAGGGGGACACACTCTGCCTTACCGTTGACAAAAGCGCCACAACGCCCTGTTCGCATTGAGGCGAACTCCAGAACAATCTAAAAATAGCACGGTCGGGGGTAAGCGATGCAAGGGCGGGTGTCCTGCGGCCAGTTGAAAACCATGAGCGGCGGATAGGTCGATGTTACGCCACTGCCTGTCGGGCGGCGGACTGCGAGCCTGAGAGGATCGACTCCAGGGCCCAGAGATCACGACACCCCATGATCTCTTTCTCCGTGCGAAGGAAGGCCGAAGCCATCCAGCGGCGGACCATGGCGCCGTTCTGCCAGTGGAAGGCGCGGCGGGCGTGGATGTGCACTCCGGCGTGTGGGCTCTCGATGATGTTAGTGGTCGCCAGGCAACGATGCAGCGAAGGCGGCACGCCCAGCCGGTTGACGGTGAAGTGTTCTTCCAGTCCCTCACGCAGACTGGCTGCGCCTGAGGGGTAATTCCTGTCCAGCCATTCGGCCAGCTTGCGGATGCGCGCCGTGCCCGCCCTAGCCTCCATCTTTCACGCTGCCCTCATCTCCAGCGCAATCCGGCTCCGCGCCATCTTCCCAAAGGCCTTCTTCATCGCTTCCGGGCTGGTGGTGACCTTCTCCTCAAAATCAGCTCGCCCGCTCCGTTGATAACACAGTAGAAGCTCGACCGATCCCCCAGATCGAGCCCAATGGTCAGATGCTGATCATGGGGTTTTCCCATCCGACGTACCGTCTTTTTGCTAGGGCCTGTTAACACTACCTGGGATGGCGGCGAGAGTGGCAGTGGCGAAGCGTGCGATGGAGGCCAGGATCTGATCTGCGGATTTGGTCCATCGAAAAGGCCTGGGCTGTTGGTTATGAGCAGCGATGAACTCTCGAATCGCTGCTTCCAGTTCTTGAACACTTCGGTGCGAGCCGCGCTTGATCTGCCGTTGTGTAAGCAGTGCGAACCAGCGCTCGACCTGGTTGAGCCAGGAAGCATGCGTGGGAGTGAAGTGCAGATGGTAGCGCGGTCGTTTTTGTAGCCACTGCCGGACCAGCGCGGTTTTGTGGGTGCCGTAATTATCCAATACCAGGTGGATTTCCATATCGGACGGAACTGCCGTGTCGATCCTTTTCAGGAAGTCCAGGAACTCCACCGAGCGATGCCGACGGTAGCATTTGCCGAGAACGTCGCCGGTGGCGATATCGAGGGCCGCAAACAGACTTGTGACGCCGTGGCGCTTGTAGTCATGGGTGCGCCTTTCCAGTTGTCCGGCGCGCATGGGCAGCACCGGCTGGGTACGGCTGAGAGCCTGTATTTGCGACTTCTCATCGACGCACAGCACCAGCGCATGATGGGGTGGATCAAGATACAGTCCGACAATATCCCGCACCTTGTCGATCAGCAATGGGTCGGTGGATAGCTGAAAACTCTCCGTGCGATGTGGTTTCAGTCCGAAGGCTCGCCAGACGCGGCTGATGGTGGACTGGCTTAATCCGGTTTTGGCTGCCAGCATGCGGCTGGACCAGTGCGTAACTCCCTTCGGAGTTCTCTCCAGCGTCAGCCGCACAACCTGTTCGATCTTCTCGTCACCGATCTCACGCGGCGCTCCAGGCCGCGGCTCATCGCCCAGGCCAACTAATCCTTCGGCGATGAAACGATTGCGCCAAAGACCCACCGTAAAACCGGTGGTGCGCAGCTTTGCCGCTACCGCTGCATTGCTGGCTCCTCCTGCGCACTCCAGGATAATTCGCGCTCGAAACGCCACCGACCGGGCACTGCGCGACTGCCGCGCCATGCGCTCCAGCTCGGCCTCCTGAGTCGGGCTAACCACCAGCTCATGCATCTTCGGACGTCCACGATGAGGTTCCATACCTCACCATAAAACGTCTCGATAATATATGCAAGCTATTTATGACTCAGGAGACTAGCAGGGTGCTGAAAAGCCACACTTCGTACTGTTGATTCTCTCTTTGTGCCCCTGCCGTGGTGTTTTGACCGCCTGGCCCAAGGGCTTTTTGCTCTGCGAACCGTTTTTGCGGCCCGCAGAGATACTACGGCGCCATCAGGCCACAACCGGAATCGGGATCAGTTTTCGCATTCGCACCAGGTTGTAGGCCGCCGCCGCGAAGGTGAAGATCCACGCCACCTTAAACAGACCGCGATGTTTGAGCTTGCGCAGCAGCGCGATGTCTTTCAACCAGCCGAAGCACTCCTCGATGCGCTTGCGTTTCTTCTGGCTGACGGCGTAGCCCGCGTGCCGCGTGGTGCGCGCGTCGATGGCGCTGCCACCCGCACGGGCAGTGTTCTGCGCTACGTGCGGCGTCACGTTCATCTGCCGGCATTCGGCAACGAACTCCTGCGTGTCGAAACCCTTGTCGCCGCCCACCGTAATGCGCCCGTCGCCCGGAACCTGCTCCAGCATTAGCAGCGCCGCATCGCGCTCGGCCCGCCCGTTGGCCTCCAGCAACTCCGCGTTCACGATCAGCCCATGGCGATTCTCCACCTGCAGATTGCCGCTGTAACTCAACTTCGCCTCCTTGCCCGGTCCTTTCCGGGCCAGCTTCGCGTCCGGGTCGGTCTTCGACTCATGCGTCTCGTTCGACCGCTTCTGGCCATGAAAGTCCACCGTTGGGTTGCCAGGATCGTCTGGCGGTGCAGCCGTCTTCTGTTGCTTCGCTTGAAAACTCTTCAAGCTCGCCCAGGCTTCCAGCAGCGTGCCGTCTACCGTGAAGTTTTCGTCCGATACCAGGCCCGCTTCCCGCGCCCGCTCCACCACTTGCGCCAGAAACCCCTGGGCCACCGCCCCCTCCAGCAAGCGGTCGCGGTTCTTGGTAAACGTGGTCGCATCCCACACCTTCTCGTCCGGGTTCAATCCCACAAACCAGCGGTACAGGATGCTGTAATCGATCTCCTCCATCAGCAGCCGCTCGCTACGCACCGAATAGAGCATCTGCAGCAACTGCGCCCGCAGCAGCTTCTCCGGCGGGATCGATGGCCGGCCACCGTCGGCATACATGGCGTCGAACAACGCCGACATCGCTTCCAGGATCTCGTCCGTCTTGGCACGCACTGCTCGCAGAGGATGGTCCGTGCGCACCCTCTGCTCTGGCGACAAGTAACTGAACATATCCGCTTGCTGATAATCGATTCCTCGCATGTTCTCTTCTTAACCGATCACACTGTGGAATTGAAGTGACTTTTTCAGCAACCTGCTAGGGCGTGTTAACACTAATTGATCTTTTTCTGTTATTGTATGCAGGTGGAGATCAGCGAAGCGCAGTTTCGCCGCATTGATGCCGCGTTGCCCCGCCAGCGCGGCAACGTAAAGGTGACCAACCTGCAGTTTCTCAACGCCGTGCTCTATGTGGCCGAACAGGGCTGTAAGTGGCGCGGATTACCCCGGCGTTTCGGCCCTTGGCACACCATCTACACCCGCATGAATCGCTGGTCCAAGAGCGGCGTGCTGGATCACGTCTTCGAACTCTTGCAGCGCGAGCAGATCGTGCGCATCAAGATCGAGGCGGTCAAGATGGATTCCACCATCGTCAAGGTGCACCCGGACGGCACCGGGGCGTTAAAAAGAACGGTCCCCAGGCCATTGGAAAATCCTGCGGCGGATGGACCACCAAGATTCATATGGTTGCCGCGAATGCTCGAACGGCTATAACCTTCGCGCTCTCTCCGGGCCAGGCTTGCGACGCGGTTGAAGGACGGGAACTGCTGGCTGGCATCGGCCCGCTGCCGGCTCCGCTGCATCTGATCGTGGACCGTGCCTACGAAGACAACGAAACCCGGCAACTGGCGCTGGATTTTGGCTTTATCCCGGTGGTTCCACCCAAGAGCAATCGCCTCGAGCCCTGGCAATATGACAAAGCCATGTATCGCAAACGCAACGAAATCGAGAGGCTATTCCGCAGACTCAAAGGCTTCCGGCGGATCTTTTCCCGCTTCGAGAAACTGGACCTGCTTTTTCTTGGCTTCCTCACCTTCGCCCTGATCGTCGAAGCCCTCAGATAGTGTTAACACGCCCTAGTGTCCTGAGTCAGAAAAGCGTTTACAAACTCGTTGGACCTTTCTAAGGATCAGGTCGGCATCTGCGCGCCAAACGAAAGGTTTAGGATCGCGGTTCCGTTGATCGAGATAATCCAACATTGCCCTCTCCAAGGCCCGGACAGCGGTGTGACTGCTACGCCGAACGCATCGCTCGGTCACCTCCGCGAACAAGCGTTCTGCCAGGTTCAACCAACTTCCGCTAGTGGGAGTTAAATGAACGTGATACCGCGGATGGCGGGCTAACCAGGCTTGCACCTGGCTCACCTTGTGCGTGCCGTAATTGTCCATCACCAAATGAACGCCGAATCCAGTCGGCAAATTCGCATCGATCTCCTTGAGAAACCGCAGGAATTCCTGGTGTCGGTGCCGCCGGTAGCAGTTGCTGATCGTGACTCCGCTGGCCACATCCAGAGCGGCAAACAACGAGGTGACCCCATGGCGTTCGTAATCATGCGATTGCCGTGCCGGTACGCCCGGCGCCAGCGGCAGGATGGGCTGCGTGCGGTTCAGCGCTTGCACTTGACTCTTTTCGTCGACGCAAAGCACGATGGCGTGATCCGGCGGGTTCATGTACAACCCGACGATGTCCCGCACCTTCTCGACGAACAGCGGATCTTTGGAGAATTTGAAGTCTTCGACCCGATGTGGCTGCAACCCGAAGGCATGCCAGATGCGCACAATCGCCGTTTGCGACAGCCCGGTTTTCTTCGACATCAGCCGACTGCTCCAATGCGTGCTGTTGTCTGGCATCGATTCCAGCGTCTTGGTGACTACCTCTTCCACTTGCGCATCCGTGATCGATCGTGGGGCGCCGGGCCGCGGTTCGTCGAGCAGGCCTTCCAGCCGCCGCACGTGAAAACGTTCCCGCCACTTACATACCGTTGCGCCACTGATGCGAAGCTTCCTCGCCACCTTGCCGTTACTGGCTCCCTCATCGCAGCCCAACACGATGCGAGCACGCATGGCCACGGCCTGCGAAGACTTCGGGCGGCGTGCCAACATCGTAAGTTTCTGTCGCTCCTCCGGTGTTACGTTCAGCGGTTTCGTGGGACGTCCGATGGCCATACCAAAGTATGCGCCGCTCAACGCTTTAATCAACGTATTTCTAACTCAGGACACTAGGCGGTGGACCCGCCACAGCCGTTGTTCTCCGCCTCGTCTGAGCGGTTTTTCGCGCGCAACGCCGTCCACCCCAGGTAGTGTTAACAGGCCCTAGGCCTCTTCATTGCCGGTCTCCTTATCTCGTGCGCCTCGAGCGCGTCGATAACTTGGGAGCTTAGCGTATCCCGCCGGAGACCGGACTTCTCATCCCATCTGTTGGCAAAACTTGAGAATTACTTCCGATTTCCTCGTCAATTGGAAGTTCGCCAAACTCGAATGACCTGGCGATGATTGCCGTATCAACAGATGATTCTGGGATGGGCGATTCAAACTGACCGCGAGGAAATGCGGGTCATGTGGGGTGAAGGCAACCGACAGGGTCTGTGAGCCCACACTCAGTTCGGTACCCCCGGCCGGAGTGTAAACAAGCGGACCCGGAATCGCAGCGCGCATTTGCAGTAGCGCCGAACTCAGCGCTGGCCACTGGAAGATGGTCGCCACGCTACTGGAACTCGGTGTAAGTGTAGTCGTTGTAGAGGTACGTCCCGCCGTTGATCACTGTCCAGAGCCGCACGTAGATCGTGGCTCCGTTGGTGGGCAGACTCACGGTCGCGCTGGTGCCGGACTGAGGACCGATGCTCGCCAGATTGGCGGCGCCGGGCGCTGTGCCAACCCAGAGGTCGTAGCCCGTTACGTTACTGGGGCCCGCACTCCAGGTGAAGGTCGTTGAAGCCGAGGTCAACGTGCTGCCGGGCACTGGGCTGGTCATCGCGGCCGCAGGGACGTTGAACTCGGTGTAAGTGTAGTCGTTGTAGAGGTACGTCCCGCCGTTGATCACTGTCCAGAGCCGCACGTAGATCGTGGCTCCGTTGGTGGGCAGACTCACGGTCGCGCTGGTGCCGGACTGAGGACCGATGCTCGCCAGATTGGCGGCGCCGGGCGCTGTGCCAACCCAGAGGTCGTAGCCCGTTACGTTACTGGGGCCCGCACTCCAGGTGAAGGTCGTTGAAGCCGAGGTCAACGTGCTGCCGGGCACTGGGCTGGTCATCGCGGCCGCAGGGACGTTGAACTCGGTGTAAGTGTAGTCGTTGTAGAGGTACGTCCCGCCGTTGATCACTGTCCAGAGCCGCACGTAGATCGTGGCTCCGTTGGTGGGCAGACTCACGGTCGCGCTGGTGCCGGACTGAGGACCGATGCTCGCCAGATTGGCGGCGCCGGGCGCTGTGCCAACCCAGAGGTCGTAGCCCGTTACGTTACTGGGGCCCGCACTCCAGGTGAAGGTCGTTGAAGCCGAGGTCAACGTGCTGCCGGGCACTGGGCTGGTCATCGCGGCCGCAGGGACGTTGAACTCGGTGTAAGTGTAGTCGTTGTAGAGGTACGTCCCGCCGTTGATCACTGTCCAGAGCCGCACGTAGATCGTGGCTCCGTTGGTGGGCAGACTCACGGTCGCGCTGGTGCCGGACTGAGGACCGATGCTCGCCAGATTGGCGGCGCCGGGCGCTGTGCCAACCCAGAGGTCGTAGCCCGTTACGTTACTGGGGCCCGCACTCCAGGTGAAGGTCGTTGAAGCCGAGGTCAACGTGCTGCCGGGCACTGGGCTGGTCATCGCGGCCGCAGGGACGTTGAACTCGGTGTAAGTGTAGTCGTTGTAGAGGTACGTCCCGCCGTTGATCACTGTCCAGAGCCGCACGTAGATCGTGGCTCCGTTGGTGGGCAGACTCACGGTCGCGCTGGTGCCGGACTGAGGACCGATGCTCGCCAGATTGGCGGCGCCGGGCGCTGTGCCAACCCAGAGGTCGTAGCCCGTTACGTTACTGGGGCCCGCACTCCAGGTGAAGGTCGTTGAAGCCGAGGTCAACGTGCTGCCGGGCACTGGGCTGGTCATCGCGGCCGCAGGGACGTTGAACTCGGTGTAAGTGTAGTCGTTGTAGAGGTACGTCCCGCCGTTGATCACTGTCCAGAGCCGCACGTAGATCGTGGCTCCGTTGGTGGGCAGACTCACGGTCGCGCTGGTGCCGGACTGAGGACCGATGCTCGCCAGATTGGCGGCGCCGGGCGCTGTGCCAACCCAGAGGTCGTAGCCCGTTACGTTACTGGGGCCCGCACTCCAGGTGAAGGTCGTTGAAGCCGAGGTCAACGTGCTGCCGGGCACTGGGCTGGTCATCGCGGCCGCAGGGACGTTGAACTCGGTGTAAGTGTAGTCGTTGTAGAGGTACGTCCCGCCGTTGATCACTGTCCAGAGCCGCACGTAGATCGTGGCTCCGTTGGTGGGCAGACTCACGGTCGCGCTGGTGCCGGACTGAGGACCGATGCTCGCCAGATTGGCGGCGCCGGGCGCTGTGCCAACCCAGAGGTCGTAGCCCGTTACGTTACTGGGGCCCGCACTCCAGGTGAAGGTCGTTGAAGCCGAGGTCAACGTGCTGCCGGGCACTGGGCTGGTCATCGCAGCCGCGGATGAAGACCCGGCCAGCGCATTGATCAGGCCGCTGCCGTTGGGGCTGCCCCAGCCAGTTGCTAGATCGTAGCCGGTTGTCGCCGAATAACCATTGCTGCCGCTGGTGATGTCGTGGAAATCAGTCCCGTAGCTCGAACTGGCGCCGATCGAATACAAGCTCGGATTGATGAAACCCAGCGTCTTGTTGCCGTTGGCCACTGACTGCTGATTGATGAGAGCCAGATAGCCGGCCCACATCGGCGCCGCAAAGCTGGTGCCGCCGTAGGAATTCGCCGTGCAGGTGGTCTGATCGGCGCAAACGTAGAAGGTGAAGTTGGCGTTGGCTGAAACGTCAGGGCCGTTGCGATAGCTCTGCGAACAGCTTGCGCAACCGGCAGCCGTGGCCGTCTGCCACGATGGGATGGCATACTTATGCGGCGAAATGCCGCCTCCGCTATCCACCCAGGCGGTTTCTGATGCCCATGCTCCGCCCGCTGCGGTGGTCGTGAGATCCGTTCCGCCGACCGAAGTTACATACACGTCGTCCGCCGGGTAGATTTCTGAAGCCTTCCCCGACGTCGTCCACTTTTTGTTGTCGCCGGCCGCTTGAAAGAGGTTCTGGCCCTGCGCCGCGAACTCCTTAAAGTAGGGATCGTCCGTGGTTGGGTCGGCTGGGTACCAGGTCCACGAAGAGCTCAACTGCGCATTGAGCGGGCTTGCCGTGGCCATGGCGTTGAAGATGGCGGCGTCCGTCGAGCCCACATACATCACCAGGCTCGACAATCCTGGCGCCATGCCCAGGGCCTGCGTCATGTCCAGAGTCTGTTCGGTGTCGTCGCAGCTTGAATACACACAACTGGTGCTGGTGCCGTCAGTCGACACAAGCGTGATGGGCACGCTGTTGGTCTGATTGGCGTTGGTGAAGTAGGTGTTCAGGTCGGCGAGGTCGGTGCCGTAATACTCAAGCAGCCCGACCGACTGCCCGCTGCCCGTGAGCGATCCGCCGTAATAGGCCGCGCGCATGTCGCTGCCCAGAAACGACGCCGAGGGACCGGAGCCTGTAGTGGCGTTCGAGCTTGAGCCGCCATTGTCGGGCCTCTTTTCCAGGCCCGCGGGATGGGGTATCGAATAGTTGTCGAGCCCCGAAATGTGCCACAGCGGAAACGTCAGGTTGGTGGTTGGCTCGCGGTCGGGCGCGAAGAATGTGCGATTTTCAGTGGGGTGCTGATAGACGCCGAGGTTCACATGAAAAGCGGCTTCAACGTTCGCCACTGGCCCCGACACTTGCACGTTGAGCCGATTCGGCGAGGTACCCACTACGGTGAGCCCGTTCTCGCTGGCGAAATTGAGCACCGCGTCGTACTCAGATTGCGTCGGCCCGAATCGCTCGGTAAACTGCTCCACGGTGAGGAACTGGCGGTAGCTCGGACTGCTGGGATCGTAGACATCCTGCAGAAACTGATCCAGCTCATCCTGATTGCGAAGCGGCAACGTGATCACCAGATTCATGGTCTGGCTTGCGGAAAGCTGGCCCATCAGTCGCGCAGTCCCATCTGGTGTCGCCTGGCGCACGTGATGCGTCAACACGGACTGAGCCTCGCAAACACCAAGAGCAATTGACATGACTACGGCGATCGGGATTGCATAGTTCCCCAGTTTTGGCGTCATGTTCTTCTTCCTTTGGGGGGTCAAAAACGGCTAGCCCAGGGAGGACCCAGACCCCGCGTCCCTACATTTTCGGGCAAGGAAACTGCCCATGTCTATAGAGGGCCGTGTATGGCAAGGCTTGATTCCTGGTACTTTCGGGTGATCGACGCAGTTTCCAGCGCCATACGACCAATTGGGAGAACGAGCGCTTGATCGGTCAGCAGCTCTTGGCTTTGCTCTGCTATGGATTCGGCGCCAACGCTTGCAGCAGACAATCCAAAAACCTCACCCATTGATCTTTCCTGATCAATTCGTTGACTGATCAGCCGGCTCCGGAAGCGAAGCATCGCTGCGCTTCGGACTCAGGTTTTCCGGAACGGGTTCGGGCGGCTTCCGTCGCCCGGCTTGAGTTCCTTCCTCCTGGTGGCCATCCATCCCCCAAAATGCCTCAACGCGCACTGCCGCCTCGGCCCGCATGTGCGGCAGAACGTGCGCATAAACGTCGAGGGTAAAGGCACTGGAGGCATGACCGGGCTGTTCCGAGACGACCTTTACCGACACACCGGCCGCGAGTGCCAGGGTCGCCGCCGTGTGGCGCAGATCAACGAGGCGCATTGTTGCTAACCCCGCCTCACGGAGGAGGTGTTTGAACCGTCGTGCCAGATAATTGCTATTGATCGGTCGACCAAATCGAGTTTTGAAGATCTGTCGGATGGCGGACTGCGTGCCTGAGAGGATCGACTCCAGGGCCCAGAGATCACGATACCCCATGATCTTGTTGAACCCCTTTTTCCGTGTGCAGGGAGGCCGAAGCCATCCCGCGGCGGACCATGGCGCCGTTCTGCCAGTGGCAGGCGCGGCGGGTGTGGATGCGCACTCCGGCATGTGGGCTCTCGATGATATTCGTCGTCGCCAAGCAGCGAAGGCGGCACCCCCAGCCGCTTGACGGTGAAGTATTCACCCACTTCCTCACGCAGACTGGCTGCGCCTGAGAAGTAATTCCTTTCCAGTCATTCGGCCATCTTGCGGATGCGCGCCGTGCCCGCCCTAGCCTCCATATTTCAGCCGCCCTTAACACGCTCCTACCCAGTTGCGCCGGATCTCCCGCCACCTGAGCCGCCGATAACTGCAACACGGCTTGCATGGCAGTCCGTCCGGTGACGTCGATCAGCTCGTCGCAGGCCGAGACTGGCACTGCTCGACCAGATCCACCATGGTCAACAGAAACTGCCCGCTCCTGGACAGGAACCTAGTCAGCTCCTGCTCGTTGGTTCTTCCCTGCTGACGAAAGTCAAAATTTGGGGTTTGAAACCGCAATAAGGGGACCTCGATAATAGCGGTTAAAGAAACCAAATTTCGAGTTCGATTCGCCGTTTCCCCAACCAATGCTGTCATCGCATCTCCGGACCTGCCCCCTCGTGGGGAGTCCATGACCAGCGAACAACGCCGAAGTCTCCGACCTCGTTCAATGCAGGATTCCGGGGCCGGTCCCTCGGCCCACTTAAACGCTGTGCATCTGGACTTCATTCGGCCCGGGCAGTAGAGAGCGGCTCCGCCCTTGACACCTGCTGGATTTTATCCCAGGCTGCCAAATCGACTTGGTTTCGATGACGGTTCAGTCTCTTTCGACAGAGCATCCGCGGTTCACTTCCGTTCGCCATCCTGGCACTTACGTGACGAGTCATGCTCGCCGTTTCCCGGTCCCCTGGGAGCTAATCCCCACGCGGCGCCGCGCTGTTTGAGGGCTTGTACGGCCGGGGACATACCTGACATTTCAGACCGGGCACATACCTGACAGTTTTTCCTTCTCAGGAAGGTTTTGGTTTTTGTCTTCCGGGCCAGGGCAAGCTTGCCCTGGCCCGGAGGCGGCGCACTTTTCCCGGCGGCCGTTGGGCAGCGGGGACAGTGTACAAGTTCTGGCGTCGAACCGTGCCAGAGGCAGATGAGCGAAGTAGACGGTATAGGTTTCATCCTCGACGGGCAGCAGGCCGATCGGTTCACCCCACAGCACCTCGGAGAGAAAAACATCATGCTTCTTCCAGCGGAAGTGACCGTGGCTTTTGATGGTGCGCACCAGCATGGTGCCGGGATATTCCACCTCCGGCACGCGCGCCGGGTAGGGCCGCGGCGAAGGCTCGTAGACACTGGCCGGGGTCTGCATGCCCAGCGCTTCGTGAGGCCGCACTGCGTTGTACTCGCGGCGAAAGCGATCCAGCTCCCGTTGCTGCGCGCGCCGGTCCGGAGCGGGGCACAGGTCCTGCTTGAGCGTGCGATGCATGCGTTCGTGACGGCCGTTCTGCTCCGGGTGCCCGGCTTGGATGCGTTCCGGCACGATGCCCAGCTTGACCCAACCCACGGCCAGACGCGACAGCCCGCCCACCGCCGAAGAGGCAAACGGCGCTCCGTTGTCGGTGCGGATTGCATCCGGCAGTCCATACTCGCGAAACGCCGCCTCGAAGATAGCGCGCACGCGCTCGGTGTCGGTCTTCTCCACCGCTTGCGAGCGCAGCAGATAGCGGCTCCAGGCATCGCTGATGGTCAATGGATCGATGCGTGTTCCATCGCCCGATCGGAACCAGCCCTTGAAGTCGGCGCACCAGACACGGTTCGACTCCACCGCATGCGCCAACGGTTCGGTGTAGGGCTCCGTGCGGCGCCGCTTGCTGCGCGCCACCACCAGTCCGGCTCGCTTGACCATCTCGCCCATCGTGCTGGTCGCCGGCCATGCTCGTCCCGGCTGGTCGCGCTGCAGAACACGCTTCAGCTTCCGCGGTCCCCACGTCATGTGCGCCTGGCGCAGCTCCAGCACCGCTTCTTCGATCGCTGCCGCCGTCTGGTTGGGATGACGGACTGCAGCCCGGTTCAGCTCCAGCAGGCCCTCCGGGCCACTCTGCCGGTAACGCCTGAGCCATACATAGCCGGTCTCCCGGCTCACGCCGAATCGCTGGCAAAGATCCTTCATCGACGCCTCATCGCGCTCATACTCAAACACAAAGCGCAGCTTCTCCTCCATCGCACTGCTCACTCTCCAGCCCATCTCGACGTTGTAAGCAATCGCCTATGGGCTTGTGCAGTGTCAGGTATGCCCCCGGTTCAATCTGTCAGGGATGCGCCCGGTCCGTACCGGCTGATCCTGTACCCCCCCCGGAGGGCCCACCTCCATCTTCCATGCAGCAAGGCTGCCGCATTCGGTCTACATTCCTACCTCCTGCTTCTGCCGTCATGGCACACTTTGGCGAGGGACAGGCCAGCTTCTAGAAACAAGACGGTATTTTTGTCTTCGCACGGCAGAGCAGTTGACTTATACCGACAGAAGATTATAATTGTAACTGTATGATTCCTAGCAACTTATGGGCGCTCTTCTGGGACACGAACCTTGACACCTTTACGCCTGAGGCTTATCCCGACTACACGATCTTCCGGGTTTTGGAGCTGGGCGACGAGGCGGCTGTGGCCTGGCTGCGGCGAACATTCTCCGAAGCGGACATCCGCCGGGTGCTTTCCACTGAACGCCGTTTCTCCGTGAAATCCGCCAACTTCTGGGCGCTCGTGTACGGGCTTCCATCCCGCGAGGTTGCGGCGCTCAACGGCAACCGCTAAGCACCACAAATTCACCCAAGGACATTGCCATGGCCAATCAGGAACACGGGACGTGGCGCCGCAAGGTGTACGCGGCGGCGCAAAAATAGACCACGAATCGGCGCGTGAGCGCGGGTTCGTGGCGGAGTAAAAGTAGCCCACTTCGCCACATTCTGGTTTCACGGACAACAGGGACTTTGAGGGGTAACGAACAAGGTTCATCGCCGAGTTCGGTGCCGCAGGGGAGCGTGTTTTCCGTGGAACACCGGAGGCATGTACGACGTGGACCTGTATGCGCGAGTGCGGCGGGCGGTTCTGGTCGAGGGCAAGAGCCGGCGGGCGGTAGCCCGGGAGTTCGGGCTGGCGCGGAAAACAGTGAGGAAGATGCTGGAGTACTCGTTGCCGCCGGGGTATCGGCGGCAGAAGCCGGTCCGGCGGCCCAAGCTGGGTCCGTGGCTGGGTGTGATCGATGCGATTCTGGCGGAAGATAAACAGCGGCCGCGGAAGCAGCGGCACACGGCCAAGCGGATCTTCGAGCGGCTGCGCGCCGAACACAGTTATACCGGCGGCTACACGATCGTGAAGGACTATGTGCGGCAGTCGAAGCTGGGCAGCCAGGAGATGTTTGTGCCGCTAGAGCATTTCTAATTTAAGTATAGACAGTTATGTGAGACAATGTCTCCGCCGACGTAGGGGCGGCGGAGATGCAGTCCTATTCACAAGATTTACGGGATCGTGTGCTTTGGGCTTTGGAGCGCGGAGAAAAACCGACGCACATTGCCCGGCGGCTGGAGATCAGCCGGGGCTGGGTGTACCAGGTGCGTGATCGGATCCATGAGACAGGCGAGCGCACCAGTTTTCAGATCGGTGGCCATCGGCGCTCTCGTATCGCCAGCCTGGAGTCGGAAGTGCGCTCCTGGATCAAAGCCGAGCCCGATCTTTCCTTGGCAGAAATCTGTGACCGGCTGGCCGAACAAGGGGTCTCGGTCAAAGTGGGGGCGTTGTGGCATCAACTGAACAAATGGAATCTAACCTTCAAAAAAACCCTGCACGCCAGCGAGCAAGATCGGCCAGACGTGCAGTTGGCACGCAAGGCGTGGCTGGAAGCGCTGCTCACGATGAACGTAGAAAAGCTCGTATTCATCGATGAAACATGGACTTCCACCAATATGACCCGCGCCTACGGCCGATCTCCAAAGGGCAGCCGCTGTATCGGTTCTGCCCCTTACGGTCACTGGCAAACAACCACCTTCGTGGGCGCGCTGCGGCACAAGAAGATCTCCGCACCGATGGTAATCGAAGCGCCCATGGACGGAGAGGTTTTCCTGGAATATGTGCGCTTGGTCCTGTGTCCCACGCTCACGCCGGGAGACACCGTCATCCTCGACAACCTCGGCAGCCATAAGGTAGACGGGGTAGAACAGGCCATCGTCGCCACCGGAGCGTCCGTACTCTATCTGCCACCGTATTCTCCCGATCTGAACCCCATCGAAAAGCTCTTCTCCAAGCTCAAGGCACTGCTCCGCAAAGCCGCCAAGAGGAGTGTCGACGCCCTCTGGCAGGAAATCGGAAAACTGCTCGACTCTATCTCTTCAGATGAGTGCTCGAACTACTTCCTGTCTTGCGGTTATGTAAACACTTAAATTAAAAACGCTCTAAGCCACGCGCCGGGTGAGGCGCAGGCGGATTTCGGCGCGGCGGTGGTGGTCATTGCCGGGGTAGAGCAAACGGCGCATTTCATGGCCTTCGATCTGCCGCACTCCGACGACTGTTTTGTGCAAGCCTTTCCGGCCGAGACGACCGAAGCTTTCCTGGAAGGCCATGTGCGCGCTTTCGCGTACTGGGGTGCCGTGCCTACGCGCATTCTCTATGACAACACCACGCTGGCAGTGGCGCGGATCCTGGGTGACGGGAACGGCAGAAGACGCGCGCCTTTTCCGAGTTGCAGAGCTACTACCTGTTCGCGGAGAAGTTCGGCCGGCCGGGCAAGGGCAACGATAAGGGCAAAATCGAAAATCTTGTGGGTGTCGCACGGCGCAACTTCATGGTGCCGATTCCTCATGCAGCGAGCTGGGAGGACCTGAACGGACAGTTTGAAGCCGATTGCCGCCGGCGCCGTGAGCGCCGCCTGCGCGGCCACGCCGAGACCATCGGCGAACGCTTCGAGCGCGACCGCGCGACGATGCTGCCACTGCCGCCCACGCCCTACGAGGCCTGCGAGAAGGTCACGGTGCGAGTCAGTTCGTTGTTGCTGGTCCGCTACCATACCAACGACTACTCCGTGCCCACCGAGTACAGACACCGCCAGGTGCTGGTGAAGGGTTACGTGCACCGCGTGGAAATCGTCTGTGGCAGTGAAGTGATTGCCCGGCACGACCGCAGCTATGAGCGCGAGACCGCAGTTTACGATCCGCTGCACTACCTGGCATTACTGGAGCACAAGAGTCGGGCTCTGGATCAGGCCGCGCCGCTTGCAGGCTGGCAGTTGCCGGAGTGCTTCGCGCATCTGCGGCGCCTGCTGGAAGCGCGCTTGAAGAAGCACGCCGCCCGCGAGTACATCCAGATGCTGCGCCTGCTGGAGAGCTTCGCGCTGGAAGAAGTCACCGCCGCGGTCGAGGATGCTCTGCGCTTGAACACGATCAGCTTCGATGCCGTGCGGCATCTCGTGCTCTGCCGCATCGAGCGCCGGCCGCCGCGGCTGGACCTGGCCAACTGGCCGCATCTGCCCGCGGCCAGCGTGTGCACGACTCGGGCCACCGATTATCTCGCTCTGCTCAGCCGCCCGCCGATCACGCCACCGTCGTCGAGCCCGGAGGTGACGTTATGAGCAGCCAGATGGACATGCCTACTCCCGACACTCCACGCGTGTTGCTGGAGCATCACCTGAAGGCCCTGCGGCTGCCTACCATCCTGCGCGAGTACGACAAGGTGGCCCGCCAGTGCGCCCAGGAAAAGGCGGACTTTCCGGCCTACCTGCTGCGGCTCACCGAGCTGGAGTTAATGGATCGCGACCGTCGCGCCACCGAACGTCGCATCCGGCAGGCCAGGTTCCCGGTTGTCAAGAGCCTCGACAGCTTCGACTTCCTGGCCATTCCATCGCTTAACAAGACGTTGGTGCTGGAGCTGGCCCGCTGCGAGTTCCTGGGGAGAAAAGAAAATCTTTTACTCTTGGGCAACAGCGGCACCGGCAAGACACACATCGCCTTGGCTCTTGGCCTGGCCGCGTGTCAGCGCGGTCATCGCGTGCGCTTCACCACTGCCGCCGCGCTGGTCAGCGAACTGATCGAAGCCCGCGATGAAAAGCATCTGCAGCGCTTTCAGAAGCAGCTCGCCGCCCATGAAATGCTTATCGTCGACGAGCTCGGCTTCGTTCCCTTGTCCAAAACCGGCGCCGAACTGCTGTTCGAAGTCTTCAGCCAGCGCTACGAGCGCGCATCGGTTCTGGTGACCAGCAACCTGCCGTTCGACGAATGGACTGAAGTCTTCGGCTCCGAACGGCTCACCGGCGCTTTGCTCGACCGGCTAACCCATCACGTTCACATCCTGGAGATGAACGGCGACAGCTACCGCCTCAAGCAATGCCGCCACAAACGCAACCCGCATCCAGATCGCTGAACCCTCCCCTCCCGACGCGCTTCGGGGGAGAAAGGCCTCTTCCGCTACGCTCCAGAGGCCTTTCTCCCCCGAAAAACCAACCTCACCGATGTTCTTACTGGTTCCCTTTTCCTCCGCCCTGATGGTTCCCTTTCATTTCGCCCTTGACACTGAAGGGAGACAAAACCCTGACCGAGGTGGCGCAGCAGCTCGATGTCCACCCCAACCAGATCACGGACTGGAAGACGCGGCTGCAGGAAGGTGCGGCCGATGTCTTTGGCGAGAACAAGGCCGAGCAGCAGGCCAAGGTCGATGTGATCCGGGTGCAGCCAAGATCGGGGAGCTGACGCTGGAGAATGATTTCTTAGAGACTGCGCTCATCAAAGCGGGCCTGTTGAGCGCAAAGCGATGATCAATCCTGAGCACAAGTTGCCTCTCAGCAGGCAGGCGGAATTGCTGGAAATTTGACGTGAGACGCAGTACGGCATTTGTATAACGCCTTGCGTCTGTGCCCTGCTCGATCCCTGTGCCGCCGGGATGTGCTTGGGGCTCGCACGGAATTGAGTCATTCGGGCCACAAGAAGACCGTCTTCAGTGCAGGGGTTCGGCTTCGTTACGCTCCCCTGCCCTGTAGGTAGGCCGTGGCAGACTGCAACCAAGCGGCAATCAGCGAGCAGCTTCAAGACTGCGGAACGACACTTGCCAGGCGAGCGACAGCTGCCTGGGTCTCGCTCCGTTTCCACAAGCCAATCGCCGCCATGCGGCGCTGCTCCAGCGCCTCAAAATCGAGGGGCACTCCACGGGGACTCCCCCCGCTTATTTCACACGCGGAAAACTGCGGAAAAATTCGCTGTATGATGCGAGACTCCATCAGGAACCTCTAGAGAGCTCCCAGATCCGTGGTTGATGCCGAATCGTCGTGCCTCTGCCAACTCTGCCGCCGATGATTTCTAAGCCCGCTCTCTATGGACCGCTTACCGGTCGCCGGCATGTAGATTCTAGACGGCCGCGGCGGTTGCATGCTTCGCCGCTGCGAGCGGGATAGATGCGGCAGCTATGCGAACCAATCTGGACGTTGGAGGGGAGTTAACGAAGAAGCGTCCAAGGAATCACTTCAGAATCTGGGGAAGCATGGTCATTGGCCCCAGCAATGGCCCTCGCACGCACGCTGCGGCCTTTGGCCTTCGAATGCATACAAGGATCGCCAGCCGAAGCAGCAGTTTGCATATTCGTCTATAGCCAAGAGACAAAAGGGAAATCCTGAGCAAGAAGCTTTGCGGCTCGGTCGCATCAAAGCCTGACAGGTGCATCACACCCAAAGGCGAATATCAGAAGCTTGGCGCGCAGCCCTGAGCGCTGTTACAGTTACCCCATACCCGTATACGGCCTGCTCGACGTCAGCATCATGTCGTACGGGAGATTGTAATGACTGCAAGCATGTTTCATTCGGGAAGAAGATTGCAGAACGTGTCCCGCACTGCAGTCGCTACGATGTTCCTCCTGTTGGGCTGCGTTCTCTTCACAATAAGAGGAATAGACCTGTGGAGGAACCCGTATCAAAATGGCCGAGTTTGCCAGTCGTTTGACATTGCGCGTGAACTAGAACGCGTGCATGGCATACCGTGGGCCACCGAGATATCCTGGATGAGCGGTGGAACGATACCTGCTCCATTCATACAGGAGTTTCCTCTTTCTCAATACGCCGCATGGCTGCTGAAGAATTCCTCAGCGCTGTCATTCTCAGAGGCCGGACAGGCAATCGCTGAAATAATAGCACTCGCAAGCGTTGCGGTTTGGCTACAATACGCGTGGCTGCTGCCTCTGGCGCTTCCGGAGCGTCTCCTTGTTGGCGGCCTTATCTTCTTTTTGCCCGGTTTTTTGCGATATGGTCCAACAGCAGTCCCGGACGCACTTGTTTTTCTGATCAATCTCGCAGGCGGCTGTCTAATCGTTGTCGGAAGGCACAGGCTGCGCGATGGCCTCGTAACGCTTGGGGTCATCCTGCTTGGGCTTGCTGTACTGGCTAAAGGGACAACGTTGATTCCCGCCGCTGTGATTGGAATAGCGCTTTTGTGCGAAAAGCGCTGGCGTTCGGCCGCAGGTCTGTTTGGCGCGGCCGTTCCCGGACTTGCCTGGGCAGCACTAGCTACCTCCATCAATAAGGCCGCATTACCTGTCAACGAGTTTGCCAGGGGTGGCATGCTTCGGGAGTGGTGGTGGAATCCGAGCCTTTACCTTCAGACGTGGTGGTTTCGGGACGTGGCCTTTAGGGTCTATGACACGCTTGGCCTCCTTGGGTTGTTGGCTTGCGTCTGGGTTGCGTTCGCCGCACCCCATCGGGCAAGGGATTCATTCGAATTCGTCATGATGTTTGGGCCGGCTGTCGCCACGATACTAGCGTTCAATTATCACAGCGCCACCCACGGATACTATTGCCTGGTCTGGCTGCCATTCACCATGATCGGCGCCGTTGAGCTGGCACTGAAGGTTCCAAAGAGCGATCATCCCCGATTTTCCCGCGCGCTGATTACTGGTTCAGTTATCTGCCTGGCCATATTCAGCATCACCGAGCGCCAGATTGGTCTCGTGGAAAAGATGTTGGCCAGAACCCCAGATGCGGCAGACCCTCTATTTCACCTCCGGGCACTAAGTCCAGCAATTGATGCGCGCGCAATGTTGTGCCGCTCTGCACTTCTCGGACTGAAGAATAGGGCGTCGTTCGTGGCCTACTTGGGCTACCCCGATGCGCCAGTGGCATTCAGTGAATTAGGAATGCGGGGTTGGGTGGTGGCTGCCCCGCCGGCAGACCCAATAAAACGAATTCTGGCCGCGAAAAGGCGACATGTACCTGCGTCGGTCCTCAGCGAGGAGGAATGGCGTCAACTTAGCGTTAACTGGTTCAGAGAGCGTCTGAACAGAGGCATGGATGCGGTTCTAATTGAGAGCGGGGGAACTTTGGACACTCCTCAAGTATTGCGATGGGCCAGAACGGCCGGACTGCACGATGCCACAGACCAACCGCCTGGATACATTCTCTTACTAAGGAGATAGCGAAGAGATTCATCCCCTGGGCCTGGGAGGAGCCCGGCCGCCGGACTCGAGGACGACCAGTTCGCGGGCCATGATAATCTTGGACGGCCACTCTTTCTTGATAATAGCCAAACGCGGCGTTTGCGCAGACCAAAACAAGGGGTGCTTAATGAAGAAGCTGCTCGTAACTGGTTCTTCCGGTCTTATCGGATCCGAGGTATCTCTTTATTTCGCCGCCGAGGGATGGGAGATTCACGGCATCGATAATAATCAGCGCGCCGTATTCTTCGGTCCCAAAGGCGATACACGCTGGAACCAGCACAGGCTTGAGCGCAGGATCAAGGGTTTCGTGCATCACGAGCTTGACATCCGTGACCGCCAGGGCGTGATCGATCTACTGAAACAAATCAAGCCCGACGCCATCGTGCATACGGCCGCCCAGCCGAGTCACGACCTCGCTGCATCCATTCCATTCGCCGACTTCGATACCAACGCGGTCGGCACGCTCAACCTGCTTGAGGCCGCGCGACAAGCTGTGCCAGAATCGCCATTCGCGTCCATGTCCACCAACAAGGTCTATGGCGACGCGCCCAACGAACTCCCTCTCAAGGAGCTTGAGACCCGATGGGAATATGCAGACCAGACCTATTGGAACGGAATCCCGGAGACATTCCGAATCGATCAGTCAATGCACTCGATCTTCGGCGCCTCGAAGGTCGCTTCTGATGTCATGGTCCAGGAGTACGGCCGCTACTTTGGCATGCCGACCTGCGCATTGCGAGGCGGCTGCCTGACTGGCCCCAACCACTCAGGCGTCGAGTTACACGGCTTTCTGAGCTACCTGATCAAGTGCAATCTGACCGGGACTAAGTACAACGTCAACGGATACAAGGGCAAACAGGTGCGCGACAACATCCACTCACTCGATGTAGCTCGTTTCATTGCCGCATTCGTCGCTAGCCCGCGTGCGGGAGAAGTCTATAACATAGGAGGCGGACGCACCAATAGCTGTTCGATTCTCGAAGCCTTTGCGAAGATAGCCGCTATCTCAGGCAAATCGATGGTCTACGAGTATCAGGAACAGAACCGCACGGGTGACCATATCTGCTATATCAGCGATCTGCGGAAGATGAAGGAACATTACCCGGGGTGGGATATTCGGAAATCGCTCGACGACATCTTCTTGGAAATCTACGCCTCGTGGGCAGATCGGGCGAAGACAGCCGAATGAATGGTAGGACAAACATACCGCGGCGACTCACACGCAATCCTGACCATCTATCGACGTGCCGCCGGATCGCAGCAGAGACGCCCAAGATTTGCTGTTAGAGTGGTATGAGAAAGACAACAACTCGCGATCCAGAACGGGGAACAACCGATAGTCTCACGCGAACAATCGCCGGTATCAGCGAATCACAAGCTTCGCGTTTGGTAAAGGTCTAGCGGCATGAAGATCCTCATCTCAGGGGTGTGCGGTTTTGCGGGCAGCCACTTGGCCCGCTATCTCCTGGAGTCTCACGAAGGAATCGAGATCATGGGACTCGACAATCTCGCCCGCCAGGGAAGCGAAACCAACCGGCTGTCGCTCAAACGCCTTGGTGTGAACTTGGTGCATGGCGACCTCCGCATGACCAGCGATGTAGACGCCCTTCCCGCCGTGGATTGGGCGATCGACGCTGCGGCGCAGCCTAGCGTCCTGGCGGGCCGCGACGGCAAAACCAGCGCGCGCCAGCTCCTCGAACACAATCTGCTCGGCACCATCAATCTGCTCGAATTCTGCCGCAACTCGCGCGCCGGCCTCATTTTGATAAGCACAAGCCGGGTTTATTCCATCCCGGTGCTGGCAAAGTTGCCTCTGATTGCGAAGCAGGGAGGATACGAACTCGATGCGTCGCGCCCTTGGCCGCCGGCAGTCAGTGCGGCCGGCCTCACTGAAGCCTTTAGCACCGAGGCGCCCATCTCGCTCTACGGCGCCACCAAGCTGGCTTCGGAGCGGCTGGCGCAGGAGTATTCTGCTGGTTTCGGTGTACCAGTGTGGATCAATCGCTGCGGAGTGCTGGCTGGAGCGGGCCAGTTCGGGACCGCCGAACAAGGGATCTTTTCTTACTGGCTCCATGCTCATGCCGCGCGGCGGACGTTGCGGTATCTCGGCTTCGGCGGCCACGGCTATCAAGTCAGGGACGCATTACATCCGCGCGATCTGGCGCGGCTGGTCGATATGCAGTTGCGCAACCCCGGGCAGGGCGGGCTGCAGAATGTCTCTGGCGGGCAGGAAAACTCGATGTCGTTGGCCCAGCTCACGGCCTGGTGCGACGAGCGCTTCGGACCCCACCCGCCATTAGCTGACGGCTCCGATCGCCCTTACGACGTTCCTTGGTTGATTCTGGATTTGGGTCAGGCTCGGAACGCCTTCGACTGGCGGCCCAGCATCGGCATCAACGCGATTCTTGAAGAGATCGCCGCTCATGTTGCCGCAAATCCCGGTTGGCTGGAGAGGTGCGGCGCATGAAGAGTCCGGCGCCGCCGACCGCGGCTGAAGAACTCAAGCTGCTCTCCGTTGTCATCCCGGCGCGGGACGAAGAGGGTTGCATTGCGTCGACTGTTGAGCACCTCAACGTGGAGCTCCGCCTAAACAATGTTCCACACGAAATCATCGTGGTGGACGACGGAAGTACCGATCGAACGGCGGAAATCGTGACTCAGCTCAGCCAGCGTATTCCACAGGCGCGCTTGCTTTCGAAGGGACAGCCGCATGGCTTCGGACATGCCATCACTGCCGGGCTTATGGAAATCAAGGGCGATGCTGCCGTGGTAATGATGGCCGATGAGTCGGACGATTGCCGCGATGTGGTTCGCTATTGGAAGGAGCTAAACGAGGGATGGGATGCTGTTTTCGGCTCCCGCTTTTTGAAAGGCGGTGGCGTGATTGATTATCCCTGGATCAAGCTGCGGCTGAACCGATTCGCTAATCTGTTTATCCGGATGCTTTTGGGCATTTCGCTCAACGACACCACGAACGCCTTCAAGGCGTATCGGCGCACCGTGATCGAGGGCTGCAAGCCGATGCTCTCAGCGCATTTCAATCTCACGGTCGAGCTTCCGCTCAAAACGATCATCCGCGGATATTCGTGGACCGTGATTCCCATTACCTGGCGCAACCGCAGAACGGGTGTGGCCAAGCTGAAGATCCAGGAGATGGGTAGCCGGTACCTCTTCATCTGCCTCTATCTGTGGCTGGAGAAATACCTGAGCTGCGGTGATTACAAAAAGAAAGGCACGTGAGCCTCCGATGACGCGATGCTACAGCCAGCTTCAAGCAAGACGACGGATCACACATGACAAAGTGTCAAGGGCGGAGTAAATGTATGGTCCGCCGCTTTTCTGCAAGCGAAAATTGAAACTGACAGGTTGGTTTGCGCAAATGTATTCGGCCTTTGTTGGAGTGTCGTGCGCTCCTTATGCCGGAAACCCACAACTGATCAGATGGCTTAGGAGCTTGTTGAAATAGGCACTCTTCTGCGACGGGAAGTTGTTATTGCTCGTCTAATGAGTATGCGTGGAGACGAGCGGATTCAGGACGGGATGTTCAGCTATGTTTCTTTGGAGCAGCGGGTGCCGCAGGATCACCCGCTGCGAGCGGTTCGCAAGCTGACCGACACGGTGTTGCGGACGCTGAGTCCGGAGTTCGATGCGCTGTACGCAGACTCGGGGCGTCCGTCCGTTGCACCGGAGTACATCCTGCGGGCACTGTTGCTTCAGGTTTTCTACTCGGTGCGCTCGGAACGGCTTCTGGTCGAGCAGATCGACTACAACCTGCTGTTCCGCTGGTTCGTGGGTTTGGGCATGGACGATGCGGTGTGGAACCACGCGGTGTTCTCGAAGAACCGCGATCGACTGCTGACCTCCGATGTGGCGCAGCGGTTCTTTGCCGAAGTGAACAAGCAGGCCAAGCGGTTCATGAGCGACGAGCACTTCACGGTGGACGGCACGCTGATTCAGGCCTGGGCCTCGCAGAAGAGCTTTCGCTTGAAGGACGGCTCGGACGACGACGAGGGCACGGATTTCCGCGGCCAGAGCCGCTCGAACAAGACGCATGAATCGACCACAGACGCTGATGCGCGGCTGTACAAAAAGAGCTACGGCAAGGAGTCGAAGCTGAGCTACTTGGGCCACGCGCTTGTGGAGAACCGGAACGGGTTGATTGCCGCGGCGATGGTGACGCACGCCGATGGTTTCGCCGAGCGCGACGCCGCGTTGCTGATGCTTGAGCAAAAGCAACGGGGCCGCTCACGGCGCATCACCGTGGGTGCGGACAGGGCTTACGACGCGAAGGATTTCGTGCTCACGGTGCGGGAGTTGAACGTGACACCCCATGTTGCGAAGAACGACAAGGGCCGCACCAGCAACCTGGATCGAAGAACCACGCGACAACCCGGATACGCCATCAGCCTCAGCCGGCGTTGGCTGGTGGAGAAGGGCTTTGGCTGGCTGAAGCAAACCGGCCCACTGCGCCAGGTCAAGTTACGAGGATTGGACAAAGTGGATTGGTTGTTCGTCTTCAGCTGCGCTGCACATAACCTGATCCGGCTACCCAAACTAATGGCTCAACCATCAGGAAGGCTCACGGAGCAGTATGCCTGAGCGGCGGTTGCGGGCCTTGGAGATACTTCCTTGAGCACCGCAACACCCTATAAACACAGGCCCGATACACAGTTCAAACGGCTTTTGACCAGATAAGGGCCGCAAAGCACAAGGCAATCCGCTACTCTGCGGCAAATTTCAACAAGTTCCTAAAGCAAAACCAGAGTCGCTGTACCCCGGAGCCTCAACTGCTGAGTCGATGTGACCAACAGGGAGCAGCGACCCTCAAAGAGCCTTAACGGGGCACACCAACTCTGGTTTTGCCGTAAACCGCGCAATGGCGCCGTCAACTCCTCCGTTCCGCCACGTTGGCAACGTACCACCGGTAAGCTTCTTCTATGCCCGTCTCAAGATCGGTGGCAGCGCTCCAGCCCAGCGCGCGCAGGCGGCTCACGTCCATTACTTTGCGTGGCACGCCGTCGGGCTTCGACCGGTCAAAGGCGAAGGTTCCCTTCCAGCCGATAATCCTGGCAATGCTCTCGGCCAATTCCAGGATCGTCATATCGCGTCCGGTGCCGACGTTCAAACACATCTCCCCGGAGTAGTTCTTCATCAGGAAAACGCATGCGTCGGCCAGATCCTCGGAGAACAGATACTCACGCCTCGGAGTTCCACTGCCCCACAATTCGACCGTCGCGCGGTTCGCCACTTTGGCTGCGTGAATCTTCATGATCAGCGCTGCCACCACGTGACCGCCCTCCGCGTCATAGCGGTCTCCCGGCCCGTAGAGGTTGGTGGGCATCAGGGAAACAAAATCGCAGCCATACTGCCGCCGATACGCCTGGCATAGCTTGATCCCGGCAATCTTGGCAATCGCATACCATTCGTTGGTCGGCTCCAGCGGGCCGGTCAACAGCGCTTCTTCCCGCATCGGCTGCTCCGCCATCCGCGGGTAGATGCAGGACGACGCCAGGAACAGCAGCTTCTTCACGCCGGCATCTTTTGCCGCATGAATCACATTGGTCTCCATCACCAGGTTTTCATACAAAAACTCCGCGGGCCGCGTCGAGTTCGCCAGAATGCCGCCCACCGTCGCGGCAGCCAGGAAAACAGCGTCGATCCCACTGCCCGCCATCCATGCGTGCACATCCGCCTGGCACAACAGATCGAGCTCGCTGCGAGCAACCGTCACCATCTCGCAACCCTCGCGCTTGAGCCGCCGCATAATTGCCGAACCAACCATGCCGCGATGTCCGGCGACCCAGACGCGCCGGCCCGTCAAATCGAAGCTACTCATGGTGGTGCTCTTCCAAGTGATATTCCCGGCCGCGCTGCAAAGAACAGCGCCATGCCCGGAAAAGACTATAACCCATTCATCACCATGGCGTCCCAACCGCTGGCATTCACGCGCATCCCCCTATAAGCCACGTAATGTTCCAAAGCGGAAACCCCGGCTTCCCATCGCTGCAACATTTTTCACCCCATTGTCTCGCTGGGGCGCTATACTTCTGGGGTCCCTTGAGGACAGTCGCAGCGCAAGCACAAGCAAGCTCAATGCAGACTCGCCGTCTCCCCCTATAAGCGGCAACAAATTTCCGCTGAAACTCTCGTGCCTTGCGTTACGTCGAAGAAACGCAGGGAACAGGCCTTAACGCACACCTTTTCTTGCAACACCGGTTGAGCGGCTTCCCTTGAAGGGTAGTGCTTCATCCGGCATGAAGCGGAGCGATTCTCCAGGCCGCGCACTTGGATGACCACGCACTGCGTGGTCCTTCCCCGATGAGCCAATCACGCGCGGCTCTTAGTCCGCGTATGCCACCGCGGCAATTGGAGGGCGGCCCGCTTGCAGTTGGGGGTTTAAAGCGCGTATGAGAGTGTTTATTGCCGTTGTCTCTGCCCTGGTCTCCGTGTTCGTTGCGCCTCTCGCCGCTGCGCAAACTCAGCGAGCCCTGCTCATCGGCATTAACACCTATCAACCCGCGGGAACTACGGCGGATCATCCCGCCGGCTGCATCTACGGCCGCTGCGAGCTGGGAACCTTCCAAAATCTCGACGGCTCTGTCAACGACGCGCAGGCCATGGCCGACCTGCTTACGAGCCCTAAGTTCGGCTTCCCGGCCGCAAATGTTGTCTTGCTCACCAACCCTGCTCCGCCTCATCCCAGTCCTGGAGTCGTCATCCTCCCCGACTCGCAGACCACGCGCGACGGCATTCTTGCCGCCATGCAGAAATATCTTGTGGATGCTCCGCAAAAAGGCGATACCGTGGTCTTTTACGACGCCAGCCACGGCTCGCTGCGGGTCAACAGCAAGGGCAACAAGCTCACCGTGCTTGTCGGTGGCCAGTATGTCCACGCCGACAGCACGCTGGTTCCCTCTGACGCATACAAGGGCGGATACGACGTCCGCGACCGCGAGATGGCGCGCATCTTCAACGCCGCTCTCGACAAAGGCGTCCATCTTACCGTCATCTTCGACAGTTGCCACTCCGGCGGCATCAGCCGCGGCATCGGTCCGGTTTACCGCGAGCGCGCCCTTGCCTTCGACCCCCGCGACATCAATGAAGCGCCAGACACGCTGCCCAACGGCCAGCAGCGCCCCGCGCCAACCCAGCGCGCCGACAATGCTGCGCTGGTCTTTTCCGCTGCGCAACAGGATGAGACGGCCAAGGAAATGCCCACCGGCGACGCCAATGCCGAGCCCCATGGCGCGTTCACTGCCGCGCTGCTTCAGGCTCTGCAGGCTCTGCCCGCCGACACGCCTGCTTCAGTTGTCTACGAGCGCGTAAAGGCCGTCCTAGAGGGCAGCAACGTGCCCGATCAGGAGCCCGACCTCGACGCGACGGCTGCACGGCGCGAACAACCGCTCTTCGGTGGCGCCGCCGCTAAGTCAGACAAAATTCGCGCCGCTGCGCTCGGCACTAATGATGACGGCTCTGTCTCGCTCGACATCGGCCGCGCCTCCGGCCTGGGAGTCGGCAGTGAGTTCACCGCTACGACTCCCAACAGCGCCGGACAGACAGTTCAGCTTCGCATCACCAGCCTCGATGGTCTTGCTCGCTCCTCGGCCGAAATCGTCGGCCCCGCGGGCGCAAAGGTCGCTCCCGGCGACCTTTTCGAGCTGTCCAAATGGATTCCCGCCGATAATCCTCCGTTGCTTGTCTGGCTCTGGCCGGCCAATCTCTCCGAGGATCAGATTGATGCCGCCGCTGCGCAGGTGCAGGCCTCGGGAGCTGCTTTAGTCTCCGATCCTGCCGAGCAGCAGTGGACCCATGTCCTCAGTTGGAACGGCACGAATTGGACGCTGCAGCAGCCCGGTGCGGCCACTTCGATGAATCTCGGCGCGCCGCTCACCGCCGACACCATCAAAAAGAATCTTCCCGCCGGCGCCAAGTTGTGGGTCAATCTTCCTCCTTCGCAGGAGTTGGCCGCCAAGCTCAAGCCAACCGGCAGCGACAGCGCAGTGCAGGCCGCCGGAAATATGTCTGTCGCGCATTACGCGCTCACCGGCGTCCTCACCGCGGATGGTCCCGCATACGCTTGGTATCACAAGAGCGAGCTGGCGGCTGGACCGCCGTCGCCGAACGCCTCCCCGCACAGCCCCGGTTGCTCGGCCACCTCGCAGTACCCCGTTCGCACCGACTGGGTACCGGTGGGCAGTGTCTCCGCCATCGACGCTGCCGGTGACAAGCTGAATCACTATTCATCGCTCCTCGCCAAAGTGCACGGCTGGCTCGAATTGGCCAACAGCCCCGCCGACGCGTCCAGCGATGAGTACTATTCGCTGGCACTGCTTCCGTCTAGCGGCAATGCGCCGCTCCCGGCCAATCAGATAACGCACCAGGGCGATCAACTCAAAATGGCTCTCGCCTCCGACGACCGCATCATCGACCACCGCTGGGTCTACGTGCTCGACATCGATTGTCACGGTCAGGGAACCGTTCTTTACCCGCGCGACTACTCTGAGAACCAGTTTCCCAACGATGCCGAAAACGGCCGCCAGTTCATTCTGCCCGGCGCGCCTGTCCTGCGTATCGGTCCGCCTTATGGTGTGGATACGCTCATCATGCTGAGCACCGAGCAGCCGCTCGCCGACCCTTACGTACTGAACTTTGAAGGTGTCGCCTCGCGCGGCACGCGCGGCGTATCGTCTCCTTTGGAAAGACTCTTGAATCAAACCAGTGGAGGAACCCGCGGATTTTCAGGAGAGGTCCCCACCAACTGGGGTATTGGGCTCATGACAGTCCACAGTGCTCCCAATAGTGCTCCCAATTAGGCTTTATGCATCATCGATTGGTTTCATGAATCGGGCCCATACATCAATTGAGTAGCCGGCGGCTCATCGAATCGCTCCGGCAAGACATGGAGGGTAAACCGATGCCTGTTTCTCGACGCGTTTTCCTGGCCGACGCTTCCGCACTCGGCATGATCGCCGCGCTCGTTCCCCAGCTCGCCGCCGCACAAACCTCCGCTGCCGCAGCAGCCCCAGCGGAAGACTTGCCGCACGATTCTTACAGTTTCTGGAACGGGTTCTACGACTCCGTGAACCCCTACAGTGCCGACTACGGCAGCAAGGCGGCCTCGCGCGGCCCAACGGACCAGCTACCCGATCCCCAGGCCCAAACCCAGTACCTGCACTACGACAGCGACAACAAGCGCCTTCGCTACGCCTCAGACATTAGGAAGGAAGAGTTGCTCGACCACGACGGTGACGTTGCCGTGAGCATTGCCCTCGCTCAGTTCCGTCCGGGATCTGGTGAAACCAATCTGAAAGCCTCGCAGTTGCGCGTCGACACCACACAGGTTCACCCTTTCGTGAATATCCTTACGCCTCTCGCCTGGTCGGCCATCGCGTCGGTTTCGCCCAACAATGCGGGCAAAGTCTCTCTCGACGCGCTCGGCTTTCGCTCGCCCCAGGCCATGCAAGGCACAAGCAAGATTCTGCTCACGGAAGGCACCGGCAAGCTGGCGGTGAACATATCAAGAGCCGCGGCGCAATCGATGTTCGTCAAGGCTCTTAACATCATGATTCAGGGCGCCAAAATCGCGGCTCCCATCGTCAGTCTGCCGGCAATTAGCGTGCCCGCACTCAGCACGTTCACTGAGGCGCTGAGTTACTGGGAAGACCGCACCAGGTTCATCATGGCCGGCAACCTCACCCACGCCGTGGCCACGCAACAGGCGCTGGACGATCCCGATCGGGACCCGGCATACATCGGCCTCAAATCGGGCGACTACCTGATGGTTCCCCAAAGGCACGTCGATGAACTCGCCAAAGCCTTGCCGAATCTCGACTTGGTCCAGGGTTACCTCGTCGCCAAGGACGCCGATCCCAACCTGCCACTCGCGGAGCGCGCCCAGAATTCGGTTCCCGGAATTACTTACGCCTCGATGCACATCACAGTCCAGCCTTCAGAGACAAACTTAAGCAAGCCCTCTCCTTCCATCTCCGCGGGTTCAACATCCTGCCCAACCTCGAGCGCCAAGAAAAGCAGTTCTAGCTCGGGGAGCAAGAGTAAGTAGTGTAATGACGAAATCGCTGCCAAAACGGTATGCTAGGGTCTGTCGTTGGACGACAGACCCTGGCTTAACAACGCCGCTAGACCGGGTCGGCTACGACATCAAACGGTAAATCCATGGGGGTCAAGATGAACCGTTCAGCAAAAATCGTCCTAGTGGTATCTCTGGGTGTTGCAGCGCTGATGGCAGCGCCCACCGGCGCCCAGAGTTTTGGCGCAGCCAAGGAAAAAGTCACTCTCCAGCGCAAGCTTCTCGCGCTCGTCCGCCTGCCAGGCAATTCGATCAAGGTTTCGGTGACTTCGGACAACGAAGACGGCGCCCTTCCATACGACTTCCAGGCGCTCCTTGAAACCGAGTTGCTGAAGGACGATCCGGACCTGCGCGAGGGCGACAATCCAAACACGATCATCACTTGCCGTATAACCCAGTACGCTCAGCCGCACGAGATCATCTCCGTGGGACCGGCGCTGGCCCTTACCAAGGGCGCCCCGACTACGCAGCAGTTTCATCGCATCTCGGGCAACCTGACTGTTGCGTTCCAGGCGAAAACGGGCACGGGTGAAACCTTGATTTCCGACAATGTCAGCGCAAACTACGACGAGCAGTTTGATAGCTCGGGAATCTCCACGTCCCATGGCGTCATGGGCTCGCTGAGCGGCACGTGGAGCCGTTTGAAAGGCCAAAAAACCGCGGACGACACTGCCCCCACCCTTGCCGACGTGCGCTCGCGCCTGATCATCGATGCCGTGCAGCAGATCGCCGAGCATATCGTCAACACAGATGAAAACGTCGAAGTCTATTTGGCGCGAAAAGATGGCCCACTCGACGAGGGCGACAAGGCCGCCCTGACGGGACTGTGGGAACGCGCTTTGGAGACCTATGAGACCGCGCCGGCCCTCCCCAAGCCGGAGGAAGACGCATACCGGCTCTATGACATCGGTGTGGCCTACGAAGCGCTTGCGTATCAGGCCGAGGATCAGAAGGCGGCCATGAAGTACCTCGACCAGGCTGCCATCAACTACGGCAAAGCCATCGATGCCAAGCCCGACGAAAAGTACTTCCTCGAGCCGCAGAAGCGCATCGAGACCGCCATTGCGCACTACAAGCAACTGGAGAGGGAAAACGAGGAGGCGGCTCGCGCCAAGGCTGAGGCGCAGACCGTCGCCAACAATCCGGCTTCCAGCCCGGCTCCATCAAGGAAGGGTCTCACCAATCAGCAGGTCATCACCATGGTGAAGGCCGGCGTTGACGAAGCCACCGTCCTCCAGGCAATCCGCGGAGCCGATGCCATCAACTTCGACCTCAGCCCTGCTGCCGAGCACACCCTCATCAGAAGTGGCGTCAGCCCGCGCGTCGTGGCTGAAATGAAGACGCAAGCTGCGAAGAAACCGGCTGTAGTGCACAAGGGACTGAACAACACTCAGATCATTACCATGGTTAAAGCCGGAATGGAAGAAGAAACCATCGTCCAGACCATCAACGGTGCGGATGCCATCGATTTCGACCTCAGCCTGGCTGGTGAGCATGCTCTAACTGCGAACGGCGTCAGCAATCGCATTCTGGCCGCAATGAAAGCTCGCGCGCTCAGGAGGCCGATCGCCGTCACAAGGCACGTAGCCGAGAGATGATGTTCCGCTTCCGCTCCGTTTCCGCGATTCTGGCGTTGCTCCTGGCAACGCTTTTCGCGCAGGCGCGAGCCGCCGCTCAGGGAATCCGATGCGGCGCCGGACAGGACCTCGTCGTTCAGGCCCTGGAGCGCATCAATCCACAGAGCGGAAGCGACGCCTTTGAAGACGCACTGCAACTGCTCAAGTCCGCCCTCGCCGAATGTCCCGAGCTGGGCGATGCGTGGTACTACCGCAGTCTTGTCGAAAAGCGCCTTGGCCACGATGCTCTCGCCAATTACGCATTGGACAAGGCGCGCTTCAACGGCTCTGAAGCGCTCGATCAGGGTCTGAATCCGCTCGTCCTTTCTACGCCGGCCTCGCGCGGCATTGAGGCTGAAGGCTCCGAAACTCCGATTCCAGTCGCGCCGCCCGTAAAGCCTGGCCCCGTGCAGCAGAAGTGGGCGCTTGTCGTGGGTATCGGCCACTTTACTGACACGCAGATTCCCCAACTCAACTACACCGGCGCCGATGCCACCGCTTTCGCCGCCGCGCTCAAAGATTCCTCCATTGGCGCCTTTCCTGCGGACAATGTTCACGTCCTCACCGACGATCAGGCCACCACCAAAAACATCAAGGAAGAGCTCAACTGGATCGCGCGCCACGCGCAGCCTAACGATCTTGTCGTGATTTACGTCGCCACGCATGGCACGCCGCGCACCACTGACTCCGCGGGCGGCGCAAATTACCTCATCACCTACGACACTGAAGTCTACTCCGGCGGAAAACTCGACGAGGATGCGCTGTACGCCACGGCGTATCCCATGGTCGAGCTGGCCAATGCCGTCTCCACGCGTATGAAGGCCCTCCGCACCGCCGTCTTTCTCGACACCTGCTACAGCGGCGGTGCCGCTGGCGACAACGGATCGCAACCCTCCGCTGCGCTCGCCAACACCGCACCCTCAGGCGCAATGCTCGCACACATGTCCGACGGAACCGGCCGCATCGTCATGGCCGCCAGCGAAGTCAACGAAGAGTCGCTCGAAAGCAGCCAGCTCCACCACGGCTACTTCACCTATTACCTGCTTCAGGCTCTCAAAAGCGGCAAGGGCGCAACACCGTTGAGCCAGGTATATGCATCGGTGGCAGAACAGGTTTCGCAAACTGTCTCCTCACAGGGCATGCACCAGCATCCTGTTATGAACCGCAGCTCCGCGGATGCGGACTTCGCCCTCAGAGCCGCTGACTCTTCATCCGCAAAAGCCCAGCCTTGATGTCCATGTCGGCCGGGCACGCGAAAGGCTCGACACGTATTGCTTTGAAACGATTTGTGCTGCGCTACAGCGGTTCCACAATTGCTGTACCCGGAGCCGCAGCCGTCAAGTGGCTTTTTCCTTAAGAAAAAGCCACCCGGCAAGATGCCGGAAAGGGCACATGAATTGTGGAACCGCTCTAATTCTGGGTATCGCGCTCTCATGCTGCCCCGCCTCCGCGCAGAGCGGCCAGCTCCAGAGCCTCATCACCCTGAATGAGCAAAAGCTCGCCGAGGCGCGTACATCGCAAAATCAGCGCGACCAGGCCACGGAACTGAACACCCTCGCCGGCCTCTACCGGGACGCCGGCAACCTCCAGAAAGCGCTGGACTACTGCAACCAGGCGCTGGCGCTCGAACAAAGCGCGGGCTTCCATCCCGGCGAGATGATCACCAAGAACGCGATGGGCCGGATTTATACCGACCTTGGCCAGGAGCAGAAAGCTCTCGATCTCTTGAATGAAGTCCTGTCCTATTGGCAATCGGGTCAGAACCGCAGGCGAGCTGCCTTCGTTCATCAGGAGCGCGCCTTCACCATGGGCGAGGCCAGCACTCTCAGCAACATGGGCAGGGTCTACAACAACCTCGGCGACAAACAGAAGGCACTCGATTACTTCAATCAAGCTCTGCCGCTCTGGCAACAATCCGTCAGCAGCGCCGGCCAGGCCACCACGCTCGACGGCATCGGCCGCGCCTATTCCGACATGGGCGACGGCAACCAGGCCCTCGATTACTTCAATCGGGCGCTGCCGCTTTGGAGAGCGGACGGCAACCGTAACGGCGAGGCGCTCACGCTCAATGATATGGGCCCCGCCTATGCAGGCATCGGCCAGAAACAGAAAGCGCTCGAAACCTATAACCAGGCGCTAGCCATCTGGCGCGAGCTTGGCAGCCGCCAGGGCGAAGCGCTCACCATCAACAACATCGGCCGGCTCTATCGCGACCTCGGCCAGCACCAAACAGCGCTCGACTACTACAACCGGGCCCTGCCCATCTGGCGCGAGGTAGGCAACCGAAGTGGTGAGGCGCTTGCGCTCAGCGACATCGGCCGCGCCTACGCCGATCTCGGCCAGCCCGCCAAAGCCCTCGACTTCGCCGCTCAGGCCCTGCCCATCTTTCGCGAGACCGGCAGCCGTCGCGGCGAAGCCATGACCCTCAATAACATGGGCCGCGATCACTCCGACTTGGGCGAAGCCCAGCAGGCATACGATCTCGACCTCCAGGCGCTCGCCATCTGGCGCGAAGTCAAGGATCAACGCAACGAAGCGCAGGACCTGATGACCCTCGCCTGGGCTTACTCGGAGATGAAGAAACCGGAACAGTCCTTCACGAGCGCAATCGCCGCGCTTGGCATGGCAAAAGCCACGGGCGATCCCGAGATCGAAGGCGGCATTGAGAACTCCTTGATGCTCGGCTTTCGCAAGCAGCATCGCCCTGAGGAAGCCATCTTCTTCGGCCTTGAGGCGGTCAACTCCTACGAGCAGATTCGCAAGAATATCTCGGGCTTGGAGAAGGAAGTCCAGGCTGGCTTTGCGCAATCGAAGTCCGGAGCCTATCGCATGCTCGCGGAGTTGCTCGTCGAGGCCGGCCGCCTCGGTCAGGCCGAACAGATTCTCGATCTTCTCAAGGAGCAGGAGCTGCAAGACCTTGTCGCAGGCGCTGCACCCGGCGCTTCTTCCGGCATCCAGCCCCTCAAGCTCTCGCCTGCGCAACAAAAGGCTGAAAGCGCGCTCCCCGATCTGGAAAAGAAAGCGCGCGTCATCGAGGAGTCCAGTCTCGCCTACGCCCAGATTCAGGCCAAGCCTTCGCGCACCCCAGACGACGAAGCTCAACTCAAGTCGCTCGCTGCAACTATTCAACAGGAAGGCAACGACATTCAGTCCGTCCTCACCAACACCGTCTTTCCTGAGCTCGATGCGCAATCCGCTCCCGGCCAGGCATCCACGGACACTTCAAAGAGTTTCCTTCAGGATTCGCTTGCCAAGCTCGGTCCGCGTGTCATGGGCATTCGCTTGCTCCTCGGCGACGATCACGCCTATGCCATCGTCGTCACGGCCGCTTCGCGCAAGGTGTTCGTCCTGCCCGCTGCCTCGGCCGATGTCCGCGCCAAGGCCTTTGAAGCGCTCAAAGCCGTGGGCTCGCCCTCATCCGATCCCCGGCCGCAGTTGAATCAGCTCTACTCCATGGTCGTTGCGCCCATTGAAAGCGAACTCAAGTCCCTCGAATCAACTCCTGGTCCAAATGGCAGCGTCCCCACTCTCCTCTGGTCGCTCGACGATGCTTTGCGCTACGTCCCCATGGGCGCGCTCCACGACGGCAGCCACTACATGGTCGAGCGCTTCCACAACGTTCTCTTCACCCCCGAGAGCTACGGCCACATCACCGATTCCCCGCTCCGGACCGGAACCCCGCCCAACGCGCTCGCCATGGGCCTGTCCAAGAGCTACGGCGGCCTTCCCGCCCTCCCCGGCGTCATTCCCGAGCTGGACTCCATCGTCCACGATTCCTCCGATCCCGCATCGCACGGCCCCATGCAGGGCAACCTGCTGCCCGACGAGCAATTCACTCTCGCCGCGCTCAAGTCCGATCTGGGTTCCGGCAGCGGTTTCTCCGTGGTCCATATCGCCAGTCACTTTGTTCTCATCGCCGGCAGCGGCGACGAGCCCTTCCTCATGATGGGCGGCGATAACACTGGCGATCCCAATGGATTCGAGTGGAATCTCTCCGCCATGGAGAACTCTCCGGTCGCCTTTCACGGCACGCGTCTGCTCACTCTCTCGGCCTGCAGCACCGCCAAGGACTACAAATCGCGCAACGGTCTCGAGATGGACTCACTCGGCATGGTCGCTCAACAGAAGGATGCCGAAGCCGTGCTGGCCACGCTTTGGGACGTGAATGACCTCAGCACCAGCCACATCATGAGCGATTTCTACGATCGCTGGGTGAAGGACCCGGCCGATGGCAAAGCCGAGGCGCTTCGCCAGGCTCAGCTCGCCTTTCTCCACGGCGGCGGAGCAGTTCCCGGCGGCGGAACCGGCCGCGGCTTTGAAGCCGTCGAGCCATCCGGCACTCCCAACGCCGGCCTCGGCTACGCCCATCCGTATTACTGGGCGCCTTTTGTTCTGATCGGGAATTTTCAATAGCGAATCGCGGATCAGAGCCGTTCTAGCAACCTGCTGAAAGAGTCCCTCTAGGGCGGAACTTTCTCCCAGGAACTCTCGTACTGTACCGGAGGCAGGATCCTTTTCGTCACAATTCTGCTCCACCGGAGGCTCATCACTGTGGATACACATGTCTCAAAGGTTCCGACGGCTAACGCGTCGCCTGGCCGGCTGGTGTGCTGGTTGGAGTCTTTGATCGTAGGTCTTGGGGTCCCCGCCGCCATTTGGATTATTTCTAAGCTCATTTCATTGTCCGTTCCCGCAGCGGTGCATGGCTCTGCCGAGCAACGCTTCTTACTTTGGATTCTTGGAGGCGTGGTCGCCGAGTGGGTCTTTGTAGTCGTGGTTTGGTTCGCATTGCGAAACCGCGGATCTTCTTTCAAAGACATTGGCGTTTGGCGTTTAGGAACATGGCCCGCCTGGGTCATGGCACTCCTGTTTGCAGCTCTTTCGATCGGCAGCAATCTCCGGTTCCTGCCCCGAATGCATATTCCTATCTCGTATGCATTCATGCCGCCTGGATTTCACCTTGCTGCCGCTCTTCTCTTGGGAATGACCGCTGGGTTCTGTGAAGAGGTCCTGTTTCGCGCCTTTCTGATGACCGAATTCGCTAACGCCGGCTACAGCAAAGTCGTGCAAGTCCTTATGCCCGGGGTTGCGTTTGGGCTGGCACATGCTGGCTATCTCAATCAGGGCCTTCTTCCTTGGCTCGGCATCATGCTTCCGACCGCGTTTCTCGGTATGATGTGGGGAATTGCGTACCTCCTTGGACGTCGCGGATTACTGCCTGTAATGGCCGCTCACTTCCTGAACGACGCAACGGCGCTTCCTTGGATCGCATTCTTTATGGTAACGGGTTCGTTGGGCCGAACCTAAGCAAGCAGCTTCTTCGCCACTTCGACGTAGAGCTCCACAGCCTCCAGCAGCTCCTTCTTCTTGAGCTTCTCCTCGGGCGTGTGCGCCACGTGAATGTTTCCCGGCCCCAGCAGCACTGGCTCGCCCCAGTTGCTCAGTTGCGGAATGTCCGTCGTGAACTTCGCCACCATCGTCGGCAGCCCCTCCGGCGCGCGCAGCCGCACAAAGGGAATCTCCAGCGTGAAGTCCACCTCCGCCAGTCCCTTGGCCGCCTCCATCAGCGTTGCCTTCACCGGCGCCGAGTCGCCCACCAGCCGCACCAGCACCTGCGCCTCGGCCTTGTCCGCGATCACGTTCGGCGCGTGCCCCCCGTGAATCTGTCCGATATTCAGCGTGCTCGGTCCCACATCCTCCGTCGCCGGCAGCTCCAGCTTCAGCAGCTTCGCCATCACCTCGACGAGCTTGTGCACCGCGCTCTCGCCTAGCTCGGGATACGCCGAGTGCGCCATCTTGCCCGTCGCGCGAAACACCACGCGCAGCGCTCCCTTCGAAGCCAGCGCCACGCGGTTGTCCGTCGGCTCTCCGTCGATCAAATAGCGGCTGCCCTTCGGCTTCAGGTTTGCCGCCTTCGCACCCGCCGAGTCGCGCTCCTCACCCGATACAAACAACAATCCAATCCGAAATCCGGCCGCGCGCAGCGCTTCCGCCGCCGCAATCTGCGCCGCAAGGATTCCCTTGGCGTCCGAAACCCCGCGCCCGTACATGAATTCCGCATCTTCGCTGAACGGGATGTACGGCGGCACGGTGTCCATGTGTGTCGAAAAAACCAGATCCGGCGTCTGCCCCGCCGGTCCGCCATACACATTCCAGCGCGGCCCTGCCGTCGCGCTCTCCGCCGGCTGCGCCACCGGAGTCTTCTCCACATCCCATCCTCGCCCGGCAAGAAAATCGGCAAGAAAATCGCCCACCGCGCCCTCGTGGTAGGTGGTCGATTCGATCTCGCATAACTGGCGCGTCAGCCCAATCGGGTCAAAAGGAATCAATTTCGAATGATCGTTCATGATGCTGCCAGAATACCGTAGCGGCCGGCGCCGCCCGTCACCCGTTTCAGCGTAAAATCAGGAGTGGAATGATTTCCGCCTTCGCATCTTCCTCCTTAGAGACGCCCCTCGCCGGCGTGACCCTTGGGCACAAGGAGCCACTGCCATGACCCAAGTCAGCGAAGCCGCTCTCGATGCAATGCACACGACGGCCACAGAGATCTTTACCGGTTCGATCAAGGCCTGCAACATCGCTTCCGCCTTCGACCGCCGTCTGCGCTTCGAGGGAAACAAGCTAAACCGGCTCATGCCTGACGGTAGCGGCCCTCCCGTCATCGATCTCTCCGCTTACAAGCGCATCTTCGTCATTGCAATTGGCAAAGCTGCCGGCCCCATGCTCCAGGTCCTGCTCGAGCGCATGAAGCGCCGCAAGGGCCTGCGCGGCATCTGCTGCACCAACCAGATGCCCACGGCCCGCAACTGGCGCTTCCGCTACTTCGAAGGCGGGCATCCCCTTCCCAACGAAGACTCCTTCGCAGCTGCGCGTGCCGCGCTCACCCTCCTGCGCAAAGCTCGAAAAGACACGCTTGTCTTCTTCCTCATCTCCGGCGGTGGCTCGGCCATGTTCGATCTGCCGATCGACCCGCAGATCACCCCCGAAGAAACCGCCGCCTTTCACCAGTTGCTCCTTGCTTCGGGCGCGCCCATTAACGAAATCAACACCCTCCGCAAGCATTTCTCCGCCGTCAAGGGTGGCCGTCTCGCCTTCGCAGCTCCAGAGGCTCTCAAGGTCAGCCTGCTCCTCCCCGACGTGCCGCTGCGCACACTTGATGCGCTTTCCTCAGGCCCCACCACGCCCGACCACTCAACCGTGGCAGACGTGCGCGAGCTCCTCGCCAAGTATGATCTCGCCGCTAAGCTGCCGCCCTCCATCCGCGCCTTCTTTGAGCGCGAGGATTTGCCCGAGTCGCCTGGAAACAAGGGCTGGCGCCCCTCGTTCCTTTCCCGGATGCCTTGGTCCGACGCCACTCGGCCACGCCGCATCACCTCGGCGGCCAGCATGAGCGGCGAAGATCCAGCTTTCCGCGACTCGGTCTTCGAAATCCTGCTCTCCAGCCACGACCTCGTCGAGAATGCGCGCTATCTGGCCCGGCAAGCCGGCTACCACGTCGTGGTCGACAACAGTTGCGACGACTGGGACTACGCCGATGCGGCCCGCTATCTGCTGGAACGCTTCCACACATTCCGCGTCCAGCACAACCGCTTCTGCCTCATCTCCGTCGGCGAAGTCACTGTCACCCTCACGCGCACACCGGGCGCGGGCGGCCGCAACCAGCAGTTCGCTCTGGCCTGCGCGCGCGATCTCGCCAACTACCCCAGTGAGCGCCTCACCGTCCTCAGTGCCGGCTCCGATGGCATCGATGGCAACACCCAAGCAGCCGGAGCCATCGCAGATCCCACTACTGTTGCTCGCGCGCGCGCCTTTGGTTTCGATCCCGAACAGTCCCTGGCCGAGTTCAATGCATGTCCTCTTTTCACCGCCATCGGAGACACCGTCTTTACCGGACCCACCGGCCAAAACTTGCGCGACCTGCGCCTGCTCATCTCCGAAAGCGCCTGACGCTGCCCACATCCCGCGCGCACAATCTCTGGTGGAAAATCGAATTATTTTCCCTTATTGCAAGCCGTCTCGCTGCATTAGGATTGGTTCGTGGCTCGAAAACCAAAACGCACAACTGTCGCTAAACTCCCCGACATTCGCGCTGTTGCTGCCGTGGCCAAAGTCTCCATCGCCACGGTCTCCAGAACCATGAACGGCTCTTCCCTGGTCAGCGAACGTCTCAGCAAGCGTGTCTGGCAGGCGATCAAACAACTGAACTACTTGCCCAACACCCACGCGCGCACGCTCGTCTCTGGCCGCAGCCGCCTCCTCGGCATCATCGTTGAAAACATCACCAATCCCTTCTTCCCTGAGCTCATCCAGAGCTTCGAAGAGATCGTAGTCGCACGCGGCTACGAGATTCTCGTCAGTTCCACCAACAGCGACCCTATCGTGCTGGCCGCATGCGCCCGCCGCATGTTGGAGCGCAAGGTCGACGGCGTCGCCGTCATGACCTTTGGTGAAGAAGAGCCCGTGCTCGATCAGCTCACGCACCGCGGCGTACCCATCGTCCTGGCCGAATTCAAACTCGACGATCCAAAAGCCAGCACCATTCTCCTCGACTACTCCACTGGCATGCATCAGGCCATTCGTCATCTCGCGGGACTCGGCCATCGCGCCATCGCCTTCCTCTCCGGCCCGCACAGCCTGCACTCCGCCATCACGCGAGAAAACGACTTTCGCGCCGCCATGCAGTCTGCCGGACTGCAACTCCAGAAGAAGTGGGTCATTGAGTGCGACCATACCCTCAAGGGCGGCGTCGCGGGCTTCGATCAGTTGAGCAAGCTAGCCGCTCGTCCCACCGCCATCGTCTGCTCCAACGATATGACCGCCATCGGCGTTTTGCGCGCGGCCTATATGCAAGGCCTTTGCGTACCGCAGGACCTCTCGGTAATCGGCCTCGACGACATCGCCTTCGCTGAGTTCACCCTGCCTCCGCTGACCACCATCCGCCTCTCGCGCGCCGAACTCGCGCGCGCCGCCTTCAATGCTCTACGCGCCCAGATCGAAGACGTCGGTAGTCCACGGTTGCAGCGCGAATTCCTGGTCTCGACGAGCCTCGTCGTCCGCGACTCCACGGCCGCGCCGACCGCTCTCGGTTGAGGTGAAAGACCGATTTCATTCACCTTGCGCGCTCCGCTTTTAATAAGCTCGCCCTCACCCATGCGGAACGTCAGGGCATCACCCACGTCATCGTGACTTGTTGCACCGGCCTCTACGCGCCGGGACTCGACTACCAGGTCGTCGAAATTCTCCACCTCAACTCGTCCGTCGAGCGCACATTCATCGGCTTCTTGGGCTGCTATGCTGCCATCAACGCGCTCAAGGCCGCCCGTCGCATCGTTCGCTCCGAGCCTGACCTACTGCATCGCCATCGCGCTCTCGGTCTCCAGCGCGTTGGCCTCGCGCCAAGCCGTGATCTCCGCGTGTGTCTGGTCCGCCGCCACGCGCCGGTGCGGATAAATTTGTGGCTCGCCAAATCGCAGTTGCGCCGAGAAGCCGGTCACGCCCAGCACCTTCCACAGGTGCGTGATGAATTCCTCATCTCCGTACCAGCACAGCTCCCGCTCCTCCACGTCGCCTTCGATCACATACCGGATCGCCGCCGCCGTAACCGGCGCCCCCGTTGCCGTCGCGGGATCGATCAGGCGCGAGTGGAACCGGAGCACCTGCGCGCCATCTGTGCTCGTGCCCTCGGGAAACAGCAGCACCGGAACCGGCAGTTTCAGCCGCTCGGTCATCTGCTCCGCAACGGTCATCGCGCTGGCCTGGCTCGACCGGTCGAGAAAGATCGTTCCTCCCGAGCGCGCCGCTTTGCCGAAGAACGGCCAGCCATCGATCTCCATTTTGGCCACAAAAAAGCACGGCATCGTCGCGCTGATGATGATGATGTCGAGATAGCTTAGATGATTCGACACCACCAGCCCGCACGTCGGTGGCTGCCCTTCAATCTGCGATCCGATATCCAGCGCTTTTAGAATCGCCCGTGCCGACCCCTGCAGCCACAAGGCGCGCCGCTCCAGCGTCATCGGCCCGCGCAGGCGCGCCAGCCAGTAGCGAACAACGCACATTGCAAGAACGAATCCCAGCGCCACAGCGCGCCGGGCACGCAGCAGCGTCAAGGCGTCAGTGGCGCCAAAAAGCGGTGGCGAGCCGCGGACGATAGTAGATTCAAGTCCAGGAGCGTCAGAAAATCGATAGTACGGAACTCGCGGTCCCACGCCGGCGGCGCCGCAATGCGCGCGCCAATCGCAAGATAGGTCTTCAACAGCTTGGGAACCTTCACCGCATTCGAGCCTAGCGCCGGAGCAGAATCTTCCGGCCCAGATCGATCAGCCGGTCGATCGGCCTGACAGGGCGACGGCTGTGCGTCCATGCTCTGCTGAGCCAGATCGTAGCTTCCTGGGGGGCACGCGTACGCTGCGGTCGGCTTGGTCTCAAACTCCGCTGGAACCCTGAAACTCTCAAGCTGGCGATACATCTGCCAGCCCTCCGCCGGGTCATTGGAGTTCAAAGAAGAGCAACCGAGCAAAGTACGAAGCCCCATGTCGGTAGCATACTGCGCGATCCCCCGCCACAACAACATCAATACCTCAGGCGTGCGATGCTCGCGATCGATCGACGCGCGCCCCAGCTCCAGAATTCCCGGCCGCAGCGGCTCAAATGGCCCCAGGTTGAACTCCTGCTCCGAGTAGTAGCCCAGATTCCGCGCCGCCGTTATGCCCGACTGCATCCGGTACGTTCCCACCACGCGCCGGCTTGTCTTGTCCTCCACCAGCAGGTGCTCGCAGATCGCGTCGAAACGATCCATGTCGAGCCCCGTCTCGTAGGCGCTCTCCAGTCCCTCGCCCAGCTCGATATTGAACACTCTGAAGCGCAGCCGGCAGGCCGCTTCGCGGTCCTCCGCTGTCTCCGCCAGCCGCAGCCGGTAGCGCCCCACATCGGCACGAACACGGCAGGCAGACGTCGGCTCGGAATGTGCTGGAATGCCTGCCGGAAGCGCAATTTCCACCAGCGAACTGGCGTCAGACGCAAGTTTCAGCGGGACCCTTGGCAGAGTATGTGGAATCACACGTCCAGTATTGCGCCGATTCTGTCAACGCACGGTCAATCTGCCGCGAAAACAGTGCAAAAATCTTGTTCAGACCCTGATCGACCGATTACAAACTTGGTTCCCCGCGTCTCCGCAAGTTCCCAAAAATCAAACGACCGAAGCGCGCCTGCCATCTTCGCAGTCCCGCTCCGGCCGCAATACTCTGGGTGCCCCGTGCCCTGTTCGATTACCGCCCTCTCCCGCCTCGAACGGCGAATCCGCCGCGCGCCGCCATCATCGGTCCACGCGCCGCGTAACCTCCGCCAACATATCCGCGCCCAGTATATCCATATGCGTAACCCCGCACAGCGTGCGCATAAGGCCGCGGCGCATACCCTCGAACCACCGGCCTTCCAACATAACCCCTCGGTCCGTACCCATGCACTCCAACGCGCGGCCCGATCGCGACTCCGACGTAAGGCATCACGCTCGGATACGGCGCCACCACCGGCGGCGCATACGGTAACGGCGCGGGATACGCCACTGGCGGTGCATAAGCCATTTCTGGAGGTGCGGGCTGCTCTTCCGGTGCGGGCTGCGCAGGCGCATACGAGTTCTCCGGTCCCTCATCCGGCAGCTGCGTCGGAGGCGCTGGCTGTGGCGCGTACGAATTCGGACCGCGCTGGTACAGTCCATACGGATCGCGCTGCGGCGGCGGCACGACCGGCACCTGAATGTCGTCCATCATGCGCAGCGTCAGCGTTGTCTCCGACTTCAGCGTCGGTCTCGGGCCCCGCCGTGGCAGGTTGATCAAATCGATCGGCCACAAAACCGGAATCATCCATAGAACCGTGTCGCGGACGGCGTGGCCCTTGCCCAGGATGTGCCCCTGCGCGTCGATCGTGTACCCCGGGACATCCGCAACCTTCGCGCTGATCGGAATCACGGTATCGCCCACGTACAGCCGGTCGAAGTCCAACTCCATCCATCCCTTTCCCGCGAAATGCCCTGGATCCTTATACTCGGCGAACTGTCCGCCCAGGTAGCTCCCATAAGGAAGCATGAAGTCGCCGCGCCGGAACTCCACCTTGCACAGCACCGGATCGCCCACGGCGGTCGTCTTCGAGGAGATCTTCCCGTCGCCGGTCGTGCACGACACAAGCGATCCCGCCGGGATCAACCGCGAGCCAGCGTTCGCAAACAGCGATGGCGTCATCAGAAGTGACAAAACTACGAGCATTGCGCGCTTCATACACTGCCCTCCAAGGCAAAAGTTGCCTGTGAGCCTGGCGAGATACACTCCCGCAGACGTGATGTGACGGAAGAACCCCAATTACACACACGAACACACGCGGGATTCAAAAGTTTCGCAAGTTTTCAAAAATGCTCTTGGAGGGGAAGGCCAAATGGGAATCTGAATCGACTAACCCAACTCAGCTAACGGAGAATCTGCCGGGCTTTCGGTGCATCTTCGCGGCTCGGCGCCTTGCTCGGACGCGAGTGGCGATCGATTACGCTCCCGGCTCGTAGTTCAGGTTCGGCCCCAGCCAGCGCTCGACTTCGGCCACACTCATCCTTTTGCGCCGCGCGTAGTCTTCCACCTGGTCGCGACCAATCTTCCCCAAACTGAAGTACCGGCTCGCCGGATGCGCTAAGTAGAACCCGCTCACGCTCGAACCCGGCCACATCGCAAATGACTCTGTCAACTCAATGCCCGCACTCTTCTTCACATCGAGCAGCCTCCACAGCGTGCCCTTCTCCGTGTGATCCGGGCACGCCGGATACCCCGGCGCCGGCCGTATCCCGCGATACTTCTCGTGGATCAACTCGTCGCTGTTCAATTTCTCGCTTTGTCCGTAGCCCCACTCCTCGCGCGCACGCTTATGCAGGCACTCCGCAAACGCCTCGGCCAGCCGGTCAGCAATCGCCTCTGCCATGATCGCGTTGTAGTCGTCGTGCGCCCCCCTGAACTGGTCGCACAGCCCCTTCAATCCAAACCCACTTGTCACCGCGAACGCGCCAATTGAATCAGCCAGCCCCGTCTCCTTCGGCGCAACAAAGTCAGCCAGGCACCGGCACGGCTCATTCCCTTCCCGATCCGATTGCTGCCGCAGAAAATGAACCCGCGCCAGCGCATTCGCTCGACTCTCGTCCGTATACAACTCCACATCGTCGCCCGCCGCGTTCGCCGCAAAAAATCCGTACACGCCGCGCGCCCTCAGCAGCTTCTCCTTCACAATCCGGTCCAGCAGCGCATTCGCCTCCTTAAACAACTGTCGCGCCTGATCGCCTTGCTTCTCGTCCTCGAGAATCCGCGGGTACACGCCCTTCAGCTCCCATGTATGAAAGAACGGGCTCCAATCAATGAATTCCCTCAGCGTGGCCAGCGGAAAATCCTCCAGCACGCGCACGCCAAAAAACTCTGGCTTCCCCAAATCCTCCGCCCTCCACTCGATGGGCGTCCGCCTCGCCCGCGCCGTCTCCAGCGGAACCACTGCCCGTCTCGGCGCCGCATGTGCTTTACGCAGCGCCTCATACTCCGCGCGATGCTGCGCCACAAACTCCGGCTTGCCCTCTTCGCTCAACAGGCTCGCCGTCACCGGCACAGCCCGGCTCGCATCGAGCACGTGTACTACCGGCTCGCTGTAGTGCGGCGCAATCTTCACCGCCGTATGTGCGCGGCTCGTCGTCGCTCCGCCGATCAGCAGCGGCAGTTTCAATCCCTGCCGCTCCATCTCGCGCGCCACATGCACCATCTCGTCCAGCGAAGGCGTAATCAACCCGCTCAACCCCACAATGTCCGCCCGCACCTCTCGCGCGCGCTCCAGAATCTTCTCCGCAGGAACCATCACACCCATGTCAATTACTTCGTAGTTATTGCAGGCCAGCACCACGCCCACAATGCTCTTCCCAATGTCGTGCACGTCTCCCTTCACCGTCGCCAGCACAATTTTTCCCTGCACCCTCACCGCCTGGCCCGCCGCGGCCATCTGCGCCTTCTCCGCCTCCATATACGGCGTCAAATACGCCACCGCCTTCTTCATCACCCGCGCCGACTTCACCACCTGCGGCAAAAACATCTTCCCTGCGCCGAACAAATCTCCCACCACGCCCATGCCGTCCATCAGCGGCCCTTCAATCACCGCCAGCGGCCGTCCCAGCTTCACGCGCGCCTCTTCCGCGTCGGTCTCAATGAATGCATCGATTCCCTTCACCAGCGCGTGGCTCAGCCGCTCCTCTACCGTCCCGTTGCGCCACTCCTCAACCTTCTTCTCGCTTTCCTCGCCTGCGCCCGCCGCTCCCGCCGCCTTCAACTTCTCGCCGAACTCCACCAGCCGTTCCGTCGCATCCGGCCGCCGGTTCAGCAACACGTCCTCCACCAGCTCCTTCAGCTCCGGCTCAATCTCCTCGTACACCTCCAGCATGCCCGCGTTCACAATGCCCATATCCATCCCCGCTGCAATCGCGTGATACAAAAACGCCGCATGCATGGCCTCGCGCACCTTGTTGTTACCGCGAAAACTGAACGACACATTCGACACGCCGCCGCTCACTTTCGCGTGCGGCAGATTCTCCTTGATCCACCGTGTCGCGCGGATGAAGTCCATGGCGTAGTTGTTGTGTTCCTCCATCCCCGTGGCCACGGTCAGGATGTTCGGATCGAAGATGATGTCTTCTGGCGGAAAGCAGAGCTCGCGCGTCAGAATTCGGTAAGCACGCTCGCAAATCCTGGTCTTGTCTTCGAATCCAGCGGCCTGCCCCTGCTCGTCGAATGCCATCACCACCGCTGCCGCGCCATATTTCCGCACCGCCGCCGCGTGCTCGCGAAACTTCGCCTCGCCCTCCTTCAGCGAGATCGAATTCACAATGCCCTTGCCCTGTAGGCACTTCAGCCCAGCCTCAATCACCTCCCACTTCGAGGAGTCGATCATGAACGGAACCTTCGCCACCTCGGGCTCGCTGGCCAGTAATTGCAGGTAGCGGGTCATCGCGGCCACGCCGTCGATCATCCCTTCATCCATGCAGATGTCGAGTACGTCCGCGCCGTTCTCCACCTGCTGCCGCGCCACGCCCACGGCCTCTTCGTACTTGCCCTCTTTGATCAGCTTGGCGAACTTCGGCGACCCGGCCACATTGGTCCGCTCGCCAATCAGAATGAAGACACCGGGTTGTTGGGTGAACGGCTGCGATCCCGACAATCGCAGCGGCCGGGGTTTCACGACCTTTGCGCCAGTCTCGTTCATACTTGGGTGCCCCACTCTAGGCGCGTCTCTGTTTTTGCGCCTAGAGTTGGGTAGCTCTCAACGCCGCACGGCTCCGCAGCCGCCGCTGCCGGAATCTTGCGCGGCGCAACGCCCTCCAGAGCTTTCGCAATCGCCGCAATATGTTCCGGAGTATTCCCGCAACAACCGCCGGCAAGATTGATCAGCCCCTCGCGCGCAAACTCGCCGAGGTACCGCGCCATATCCTCAGGCCCCAGATCGAATCCCGTCGCCGACAGCGGATTCGGCAATCCCGCGTTCGGATAGCACGACACCGACACATCCGCCTTCTCCGCAAGCTCGCGCAAAAACGGCGCCATCAGATCCGGCCCCAGCGAGCAGTTCAATCCCACGCTGAACGGCTTCACGTGCTTCACTGCGGTCCAGAACGCCTCAATCGTCTGCGCCGAAATCATCGTCTCTCCGCCGCGCCCCACCGCTGCCGAGATCATCACCGGCAACTCCTTTCCGTTCGCCGCCAGCCCATCTTCGTCGAATACCTCGCGAATGGCCACCAGCGCGGCTTTCGCATTGAGCGAGTCGAAGATCGTCTCCACCAGCAGCAAATCCGCTCCGCCCGCAATCAGCGCCCGTGCCTGCTGCTTGTACGCCGTCTTCACCTGGTCGAACGTCACCACGCGAAACCCCGCATCGTCCGCATCCGGCGAATTCGACAGCGACACCGTCAGCGGCCCCATCGCTCCCGCCACAAATCGCTGCCGCCCCGTCTCATTGCCCACGCGATCCGCCCATTCACGGCCCTGCTGTGCCGACTTCTCGTTGATCTCCCACGCCAGCTCGCCGAGAAATTTGTCGTCAATCACTCGTTGATAAAACTCCGGATCCTTCCGCCCTCCGTGTTCCCGCGGATCGTCCCCAAAGAATTCGCTCTGCGCGATGCTCGTCGCGCCAAACGTATTCGTCTCCAGAATGTCCGCCCCTGCCTCCAGAAACCGCCGATGAATGTCGCCCACCAGCTCCGGCCGCGTCAGCGTAAACAGGTCCCCATTGTTCAGCAGGTCCTTCTTCGCGTCCTTGAACCGCTCCCCGCGAATGTCCGCTTCCTTCACCCCGTAGTTGCGAATCGTCGTCCCCGTCGCTCCATCAATGATGGCGATCCGGCTCTCGATCACGCGTTGCAGCGGATGTTTGTGCGCTTCAGTCATCTCTTCCAACGATTTACGACTCTTTCTAGAGAATATCGGACCTCATGCCTCATCCCAATCAATTCCGCGCCGAACGTGCCTTCGCATGCACTGGACTGCCTCAACCCCCGCCCGAACGGCTAACCCCGCTAACACCGTCAACTCCGCTGTCTCGCCCCCATCCTCCAATTAGACTGAGAATGATGATCACCACCCTCTTTGGCAGCGAAGAACCCGAAAAACCTGGTCCAAAACCAGAAAAGAACTTCTTCGACCGCATGAAGCAGGCCGTCTCGCGCACCCGCGAGTCCTTCTCTGCCAAAATCTCCGATCTCGCCGCCCTTACCCGCACCGTTGACGAATCCGCCCTCGACGAGCTCGAATCCGCGCTTCTCTCGAGCGATCTCGGCGTACCAACCACCACCGCTATCCTCGACGCGCTCCGCGATCGCGCCCGTCATCAGGCGATCGAAGGTGGCGCTGAGCTGCGTGACCTCTTGAAGGAGCAATTGATCGCCATTCTCCGCGCTCCGCAGCGTGAAATTCCCACACCGGCCACCCCTCCCAAGGTTACTTTTCTGGTCGGCGTCAACGGCACCGGCAAAACCACCTCCAGCGGCAAGCTCGCCGCATGGTCTCGCGCGCAAGGCCGCTCCGTTCTCCTCTGCGCCGCCGACACCTACCGCGCCGCCGCCATCGAACAGCTCGAAATCTGGGCTTCGCGCTCCCGCGTCGAAATGATTAAGACGCGCCAAGGAGGCGATCCCGCGGCCGTCCTCTTCGACGCCATCTCCGCCGCCAAGTCCCGCTCCATCGACGATCTCTACGTCGACACGGCCGGCCGCCTCCACACCAAAACCGGCCTCATGGATGAATTGGACAAGATGCGCCGCACCGCCGCCCGCCTCGTTCCCAGCGCGCCGCACGAGGTCCTTCTCGTCATGGACGCGACGACGGGACAGAACGGATTGCAGCAGGCGCGGCAGTTCACCCAATCCGCCGGCGTCACCGGTATTCTCCTCACCAAGCTCGACGGCACCGCCAAGGGCGGCATCGCCGTCGCCATCGCCCGCGAGCTTTCGCTCCCCGTCCGCTTCGTCGGCGTCGGCGAAAAGATGACCGACCTGCTCGAATTTTCCCCGTCTGAGTTTGTCGATTCCCTTCTGGAATAAGATGAACGTCTTGGACCAAATCTCCGACTCCGACCTCCACTGGATGCGCCGCGCCCTCGAGCTTGCGCGCCGCGGCATCGGCGTCACTTCGCCCAACCCCGCCGTCGGATGCGTCATTCTCGACCGAGTCGGCCAAGTCGTCGGCGAGGGCTGGCACGAGTACGATCTCCTCGACCACGCCGAAATCGTCGCCCTCCGCGAGGCCACGGCGCACGCCGGTGACCGCGTCCATGGCGGCACGGCCTACGTCACTCTCGAGCCCTGCAGCATCACCGGCCGCACGCCGCCCTGCACCGATGCGCTCATCAAATCCGGCCTCGCCCGCGTCGTCGCCGCCACCATCAATCCCAATCCCGCCGTCGCCGGTCGTGGTCTTGAAGCCCTCCGCGCCGCTGGCATCGAAGTCTCTGTCGGCATTTGCCAAATCGAAGCCCGCCGTCTCAACGAAGGCTTTGCCCGCTGGATTCAGCACCGCCGCCCGTTCGTCCTCATGAAAGTCGCCATGACCCTCGACGCGCGCATCGCGCCGCCTCCCGCGCAGCAGACGCCTCACGCGCCCTACTGGATCACCAGCGAAGTCGCCCGCGCCGCCGTCCAGCCCCTCCGCTGGGCTGCCGACGCCACCATGGTCGGCGTCGACACCGTTCTCGCCGACGATCCCTGGATGACCGACCGCAGCGGCCTTCGCCGCCGTCGCCCGCTGCTGCGCATCGTCCTCGACTCGGCCCTTCGCATGCCGCTCGATTGCAAGCTTGTCTCGACTGCGCAAAAAGACGTCGTCATCTTCACCGTCTCGCACGACGAAGCCCGTATCCGCGAGCTTGAGAACCGAGGCGTCCGCGTCGAAGTCCTGCCTGCAGATGCCGGCCGCGTTCCGCTCGAAAAAGTCCTCTCGAAACTCGGCGAAGAAGGCGTCCTCACCCTCCTCTTGGAAACCGGCACGCGTCTCAACACCGCATTCCTCGCTGCCGGCCTCGTCGACCGCCTTCACCTCTTCATCTCGCCGCAAATCATGGGCTCCGACGCCGTCCCCGCCTTCAAAGGCCTGCCCAGCTTCGTCCACATGACCGAAGTCGAAGGGGAGCGCTACGGCGACGACCTCGGTCTAAGCTCGCTCCTCCTCGACCCCTGGCCGCCCGCGCAGAATTCCTGAGCCCATTTCGGACCCGTCGAGTCCAATACAATAGAGAAGTACGGTTCCGGCTCTGCCCCTTTTGAGCCGCCTGCCTGCTGAAAGAACGTAACGCAAATCCAGATGCCCTCCACCCCCATCATCACGGCTATCGTCTCGCTCATCGGTCTCGCCGGCGTGCTGGCCTGGCGCATTCGCGAGGGCCGGTCCGCCGTGACCCTCAAAAAAATCGTGATGCCGCCCCTGGGCATGGCCACCGGCTTCTGCATGTTTCTCGTTCCGCAGTGCCGCATTCCCTTCACCTGGGGCCTAGGCGCCTTCATCATCGGCGCCGTCATCTTCGCCTATCCGTTGCTCCTCACCTCCGACCTCCATCTTCAGGACGGCGTCATTCGGATGAAGCGGTCCAGCGCATTCTTCGCGGTCATCATCGCGCTCGCAGTCGTGCGCTACCTTGCCCGCGGTTTCTTTGACCGCTTCCTCTCGCTCGAACAGACCGGCGCTCTCTTCTATCTCCTCGCCTTCGGCATGATTCTGCGCTGGCGCAGCAAACTCTTCTTCGCATATCGCGCCCTTACCATCAGCCCCGCCCTCACTAACGCTCCAACCCCGGAAGAAGCCCCCGCCAGCGACTAGCCCGCCAGTGCCCCGCATCAGGCTTCACTCCATTAACTCCGCTGGCTCCGCTAACCCTACCAACTCCGCTTGGCTCCCTCGCTCCCTTGTTCCCTTGGTCCCTCGTTCCCTGCCTTTATATGAGACAATCAATCGTCGTCCCCGCTTCCCTTAGCAACCCAAATCGAGGAAAGACCGATGCCGACCGCACCCGCCGCGAAAACACTCACCTTTAGCATCGAAAACAAGGGCAGCGCAGCCCTCGTCCACTGCCGCGGCCATCTGGTGGCCGGGGTCGGCAGCGAGTTTGCCGCCAAAATCCGCGCGCTGATCCCCGGGCACAAGCGCATCATTCTCGACCTCACCGACCTGACGCGCGTGGATAGCATGGGCCTGGGCACGCTCGTGAGTCTTTACGCCTCGGCCAAATCGGGCGGCTCGTGCCTGGAACTCATCAATCTCGGCAAGCAGGTACGCGAGCTGCTGGGCATCACGCATCTGCTCGGGCTTTTCGGCGATATGTGCGAAAACGGCGTAGAAGTAAGGTTCTGATTCGAACGCTTCATTGCGGGATTCCCGCTCGCTCCGCCGCTCTCCCAGTCCCCTGGTCCCTCGGTCCAACACTCCGGGTTTTTCTACTCCCTATTGGCTACTCCCTCGTTTCTCGTTCCCTTGTTCCCTTGGTCCCTCGGTCCCTAGAATTGATCCATGTTCACCGGCATCATCGAGCAGACTGGAACCCTCGTCAGCCTCACCGATCGCGGCGGCGTTCGCCGCATCACGGTTGAAGCTCCCGGAATCGCCTCTCGCCTGCGCGAGGGTGACTCGCTGGGAGTCTCCGGTGTCTGCCTCACGGCCCTCGATCCAAACCCCACCTACTTTTACGCCGACCTGGCACAGGAAACTCTGGACCGCACCTCGCTCGGTTCTCTCGCTTCTGGCGCCAACGTTAATCTCGAACTGCCCACCGCCGCTGGCAGCCCCCTCGGCGGCCACATTGTTCAAGGCCACGTCGACGGCACGGGGGTCCTCACAGCTCTCGACCCCGTTATTCCTTCTTCGAACCCTCAGTTCGACCGCCAAACCACCGACTGGACCCTCAAAGTCCGCGTCCCCGAAAACGTCCGTCAGTGGATGGTCCACAAAGGCTCAGTCGCTGTCGAAGGCATCAGCCTCACCATCGCCGCCTTCGACGGCGATGAGATCACCATTGCTATCCTGCCCCTCACTTATTGGCGCACCAATCTCCACACGCTCGCCATTGGCGCTCCCATGAACATCGAGGCCGATGTGCTGGTCAAGCTCGCCGCCATGCAAATGCAGTCCACGAAAAAATCGGAATTCGACCTGACCGCCGCTTGGCTCGTCGCGAACGGCTACTGATCGCGGCCCACGGGTTCGCGGCATCAAATCCCGCGTCAGGCATTGCGGAGGAAGCTATGATCTGCACCAAGTGTGGCGAACCGATGGATCAAACCGACAAGAACTCCTTCTCCGGTCGCGTCATCCGCGAGTACCTGTGCCGCAAATGCGGCCACACCGATTGGGAGGACGACGGCGTCGCGCTCTGGCAGGTCCTTCACGACGCCCGCGAGCAGGACGAAGCCGGAGTAGCTACCCGCCCCGCACCAAACCATTCGCCGACTCAGCCCGAGGCCGGGCCACCGGCCCAACAACCGCCTCGCTCACTTTGGCAGCGCCTCACCGGCGTTTTCCGAAAATCCTGAACGCCCAGCTGTCAAGAAAATCGCCGCCGACACACTCGCCGCACCGCGCAGCCACGCTGCACCGCCCTGGCCTGAGCTCCGCTGAAACCGCTGATCATCGCCCCGGCGGCAGAATCTCCGGTGGCGCCACCTCAATCCACCGTGCCTTGTTTGACTCCGGTCTGCATTCCGCCCACAAGGCGTATATCTCCTTTTTCGTCACGCCCCACGTCTCCACAAGAACCGCGCTGCCCCCATCCGCTCTCGTGTAGCGCTTGCGGCACCACAGAATGAACGGCACAAACCGCCCGCCCTTGCGCATCGTGAACCAGTCAATGATTTCGTGCGGCGATTCGCCGTAGACATTCTCAGGCGTCCACCAGAACCGGACCGGGCCTTTGGCCGAGAACTTTTCCTCGATGCAGGTGCCTCCGCTTTCGCGCATTACACGCAGGAACTCCGCCCACCCGATGAGCCTTCCTCGCGACTTCATCAGCGACTTCAGCGCCTGCTCGCGGCGCTGCTGCCTCCATCGCAGATAAAAACTGTATGGCGCCGCAAAACACGCGCCAACAAACAGAAAGGGAATGAGCAGAATTCCAAGGATCGCTCCGATCAAAGCCGACCCTTGCTTCCGTTCACGCGGGCTCTCTGTTTCCTGCATCTTCGCCGCTTGCATCCTTCATGGTTTCGTGGCCAGTTTCGGCGGCGCCGTTGCATAATCGTCGCCCACTCGCGCCAAAATCTGCGCCCGCCGGTCCGTCAACAGCTTCAGCCGCTTCGTCACTGCAATGAATTCCTCCTTCTGGTCCGCCGTCAGCGCTTGACTTCCCTGCTCCGGCGCGGCGCTCTTTGCTCCCGCCGCTCCCTCGCCGTTCGGCCCGCCCACCGGCACAGCGGCATACGTTGTGCTCGAACCCGCCGCCTTGTTCAGCGCATCCAGCCGCGCTTCCAGCCCCGGTATCTCCCGGTCGATCAGCACCGGCTTGATCATCGGCTTCTTTTCTCGCCCCGCCGCCAGCTCGTTGTGGTTGTTCTCCTCCCAAACTGGCAGAACACCCACATGCCCCAGCTCTACGCGCACTCCCGCCGGTCCATAATCCCTTTTCACCGCGGAAAACAGTCCGATCATTTCGTCCCTCGGCTCGCCGTTCGAGTCCGGATTCAGCCCATCCACATAGCTTCGCGACTGGTTCGACAAGAAATTCCCCATCGAGTAGAAGATCACCGTGTTGCGCCCATCCTGCGTCTGGTAGGTTTCAATCGGCTGCAGCGCGTGCGGATGCGCGCCCACAATCACTGTCGCTCCCGCCTCCATCATCTTGTGCGCCAGGTCCACATCCTCCGGCCGCGGCGCCGTCGCGTACTCGATCCCCCAATGCACGCTAACAACCAGCAGATCGCACTGCGCTCTCGCCGCCTTCACCGCCGCCAGCACCGTCGCCTCATCCGCTCCCGGCGCACCATTCGCCTCACCCGGATACGGATAGAAGTTCACGTGCGGCTGATCGTCCTTGTCCGGATTCCGGTTTCCATTCAGCCACCGCGTCATCCCCAGCCAGCCCACCTTGATCCCGTTCGCCTCCGTAATCACCGGCTGCCACGCAGTCGCCGCATTGTCTGACGTTCCCGCAAACAGCAGCCCTGCCTCTGTCAGGTGCTGGCGGCTTTCGGTGAACCCCGCCCATCCCTGGTCCATCACATGGTTGTTCGCGAACGACACAATCTTGATCCCGCTCGCCTTCAGCGCCTCGGGCAGCTCCACCGGTGCGTCGAACAGGAACGGCTTGGTCCCGTGCGAGTGATTTGGCGCCACCGGCGTCTCCAGGTTCACAAATCCGAAGTCCGCCCCCTCAAACACGTCCGCCACATCGCTGAACAGCGCCGCCCACCCCTGCTCGCCGGCTCCCGTGGCCGCAGCCGCCGCCTTCACCGCCTCGTGCGGAATCACGTCCCCCGCCACGGCAAAGCTCACTTGCGCCAGGTCGTGCGGATACGGAGCCACCACCGCGGCGTAGTGTCGCCCGTGGAACGCCGTTAGCAGCCCCGCGCCCAACACCGCCAGCGCCAGCCCACCCACTGCCCAACGCCATTGCGCGCGTAGACCGCCCCAAATGGCGTCACTCCGCCTTGCGTGAACGTCCGGTCTGGCCCCCGATCCCATACTTGCTCCGAGTTGACGTCCGCTCAAAACCGAGTCCATCACCTATCCTTGCCCCTCACTCACGGCTTCTCAACCCCGAGTCATCTCACCATCCGGAACTGGGATTGGTCTCAGCATACATGCACCCTCAATCGCCCGACCTCAAAACCGGCACCCTGGTATCCGCTTTGCCTACGCCCCCGAACGTCCGAGGCCTTCCGCTCGTCTATCTTGCAGTTAAGACTGTTACCCTTGATCTGGAGCATTCCTTCGAGGATTTCCGGCTGCCCTTTAAGTGTGCAACCGGCAAGCGCGACCATGGCAGAATTCGTCATCAAGCTGGCCGATGAGCGTGGCCACGTGCAGGAGCAGATCCAGTCCGCGGCCACGGCCGAAGAGCTGCGCGCCCGCTTCTCCCACGCGGGCTATCACGTCTTTTCCGTCCGCGCGCGCGGCAGCCTTGGCCGCTCCCGCCGCAAGGTCAAGCTCGAGCCGTTCCTCATCTTCAACCAGCAGTTCCTCACCCTCATCCGCGCCGGCCTGCCCATCCTCGGCTCCATTCAGATGCTCGGCAAGATCCAGAAACAGGCCGCCTTCTCCAACCAGTTGGATGATGTCGCCAGCCGCGTCAAGCGTGGCGAGGCGCTCTCGGCGGCCTTCGAGGCTCAGAGCGGCTTTCCCGTCATGTACACCACCACGCTCCTGGCCGGCGAGCGCTCCGGCAACCTTCCTGAGGTCCTCGATCGCTACGTCAACTTCCAGAAGGTCGCCCTCGCCCTGCGCAAGAAACTCGTCGGCTCTCTCATCTATCCCACCGTGCTGCTCTGTCTCGTCTTCGGCCTGCTCATCTTCATGTTCACGGTCGTCATTCCTCAGTTCGCCAAGCTCTACGACCAACTCGGCAGCAAACTCCCCGCCCTCACCGTTGACCTCCTGAACTTCGGCAAATGGATGCAGCACAACTTCCTCTGGCTCGCTCTGGGCGCGGTCATCGCCGCCGGCGCCTTTTATCGCTTCGCCATCACTGAGCGGGGCCGCGACTTTGTCGATGGAGTCCGCGTCAAGATGCCGGTTTTTGGCAAAATCTGGCTCAAATATCAGGTCGCTCTATTCGCGCGCACGCTCTCCACGCTGCTCACCGGCGGCCTGCCGCTCGTGCCTTCGCTCGAAACCGCTTCGCGCTCCATCTCTTCGCGGCGCGTCTCCAAGGCCGTCGAGTCGTCCATCACCACCGTCCGTGAGGGCAAAAGCCTGGCCGATTCTCTCACCAAAACCGGCGTCTTCCCCAGTCTCGCCTCGGAGATGATCGCCGTCGGCGAGCAAACCGGCGCACTGCCCCAAATGCTCAACTCCGTCGCTGAATTCTTTGAGGAAGACGTGGCCAATGCCCTCGCTGCCGCGCTCGCCCTCATTGAGCCCGCCATCCTCGTCATTATGGGTGTTGTTGTCGTCTTCATTCTTATTTCCCTTTACCTGCCCATCTTTTCGCTTGGGCAGTCCACCGGGATGTAGCTGCTCCCGCGTTAGGAGGGTTGTCCATGACCGAAACCAACGTCGTCACGCTCCCCGCTCCGGGCGGCCCGGATCTCAAAGCCGACGAGCGCGCAAACGCTGAAGCCCTCGCCCGCCGCTATCACGCCGAGTTCGTCGACCTCAAGAACTTCAAAATTCAGCATGAGCTCCTTCGCACCGTCCCCGTCGAGCTCATGTTCCGCTACAACTTCGTCCCCATTGAGCAGACCCCCGACACGCTGATCATCGCCGTGAGCGACCCTTCGCGCCTCATGGTCATCGATGAGATCGCCGGCCTTCTCGGCGCGCGCATCACTGCCCGCGTCGCTACGCTCTCCCAGATCACCGATCTCCTCAAGAAAACCGAGCAGTCGCAGCGCGTCCTCGACGAAGCCAGCGAAGGTCTCACCTTCGATGTCCTCACCGGCGACGAAAACTCCGACGAAAACATCTCCATCGAGAAGCTCACCAGCGAGACCGAAGACATCAGCCCCATCATTCGCCTCGTTGACACCACGATCTTCACTGCTCTCGAGCGCCGCGCCTCCGACATTCACATCGAGAGCTACGACGACTCGGTCCACGTCAAGTACCGCATCGACGGCGTGCTTCAGGAAGCCATGGCGCCCATCGCCCGCGAGCACCACGGCACCATCCTCGGCCGCATCAAGATCATGAGCGAGCTCGACATCGCCGAAAAGCGTGTCCCCCAGGACGGCCGATTCCGCGTCCGCTACAAGAATCGCCTCATCGACTTCCGCGTCTCCATCATGCCCACGATTTATGGCGAAAACGCTGTCCTCCGCGTTCTCGACAAGGAATCGATGAGCGAGAAGTTCAAGAACCTCACCCTCGACGTCGTCGGCTTCGCCGAAGAAGATCTCCGCCGCTTCCGCCGCTACATCCGCGAGCCCTACGGCATGGTACTCGTCACCGGACCCACCGGCTCCGGCAAAACCACCACTCTCTACGCCGCGCTCAATGAGATCAAGAGCGACGAAGACAAGATCATCACCATCGAGGACCCCGTCGAGTACCAGATTCGCGGCATCACGCAGATTCCCGTCAACGAGAAGAAAGGCCTCACCTTCGCCCGTGGTCTGCGCTCCATCCTCCGTCACGACCCCGACAAGATTCTCGTCGGCGAGATTCGCGACCAGGAGACCGCGCAGATCGCCATCAACTCCGCGCTCACCGGCCACCTCGTCTTCACCACCGTCCACGCCAACAACGTGGTCGACGTCCTGGGCCGCTTTCTCAACATGGGCGTCGAGGCCTACAACTTTGTCTCCGCGCTCAACTGCATCCTAGCCCAGCGCCTCGTGCGCACCGTCTGCGAGTACTGCGGCCACATCGTTCATTACGACGACGAAACTCTGCTCACCGGCGGCCTCGATCCCGCCGAGTGGCGTGGCTTCGATTTCCGCGAGGGCTCCGGCTGCATGGAGTGCGGCGGCACCGGCTACCGCGGTCGAACCGCCATCCACGAGCTGCTGGACCTCACTGACACCGTCCGCGAGATCATTCTCGCCAAGAAACCAACCTCCGAAATCCGCAGGCAAGCGCAAAAGGAGGGCATGGGCTTCCTCCGCGAGTCCGCCATCGAGCGCGTTCGCCGCGGCATCACTACCCTCAAAGAGATCAACAAGGTTACATTTATTGAGGCCTCACGCTAGTGCCACAAATGTCCAACAGAACCCGCACCGCCGCGCAACCGGCCGGCCGTCCACCGGCTGCTATCGAGATCTCGCCCGAAGGCGTCCTTGCCGCCGCGCGTCCTGCTGCGCGCTCCCGCCGTGGCGCATCCGGCTCGGCCCACGGCCTTGTCTACGCCTTCGCCCCCCTGTCCCCCGGCGTGCTCGTTCCCGGCATTGAAGAGCCAAACCTGCGCGAGCCCGAAGCCGTCGCCGCCGCCATCCGTTCCGCCCTCGACGAAGTTTCCCCCCGCTCCCGCTCCGTCACCGTCGTCTTGCCCGACACCCTCGTCCGCGTCTTCGTCCTCGAATTCGATTCTCTTCCCGCCAAGGCCTCTGAAGCCAATCCCGTCGTCCGCTTCCGCCTGCGCAAGATGGTTCCCTTCGAAGTCGAGCACGCGGGCGTCAGCTTTCAAGTCTTGTCGCAGAGCGAAACGGAGTGCAAAGTCCTCGCCGCGGTCATGCCCGGTCCCATCCTCGCCGAGTATGAATCCGCCGTTCGCGCCGCCGGCTACGAGCCCGGCGTAGTCCTCTCCTCCTCGCTCGCCGCGCTCGAGTCCCTCGACTCCATGGAAGCCACCATGGCCGCAAACCTCAGCGCGCGCGCCATCACCACCTCCATCGCCACCGGCCAGGAGCTGCTTCTCTACCGCACGCTCGACCTCCCTGAAGAACCCACCCAGCGCATCTCTGAAATTCAGCGCAGCATTGCCGTCGCCGCCGCCTACTTTGAAGACAAGCTCGGCTCGCGGCCGCGCACCCTCTACTACGCCGGTGTTCAGGACGCCGCCGAATTCGCGGCCTCCATCGGCGATCCCGCTCTCTCCGTCGCCGAATGGACCTCCCGTCCCGAGGAAGGCGCCATGACCGCGCTTCCTCAAATCTGTTTTGCCGGCGTTGCAGGCGCGCTGGCCGGAGCGAGTTGACCCATGCGCATCACCCTCAATCTCGCCTCTCGCCCCTACGCCAATCTTGGCCCGGCGCTCAACCGTCTGCGCATCGCCATGGCTGCGCTCGCCCTGCTTTCTCTCCTCTTCGTTCTCGGCCTGCACCTCTTCGGCCGCCAGGCCGAGGAGGCCCGCGCACGCGAGCACTCGCTCGACGCCCAGATCGCCCGCGTCGAAGCCGATCGCGCCGCGGCCGTCGCCATGATGCGCCGCCCCGGCAACGCTCAAGTCCTCGTCCAGGCCGAAGCTCTCAATCAGCTCTTCGACCAGAAAGCCTTTTCCTGGACCCTCGCCATGGAAGCCATGGAGACCGTCCTCCCCGGCGGCGTTCAGGTCACTTCCATCGAGCCCATCCGCGCCCCCGATGGCCACATCACCGTGCACGTCCGCGTCGTCGGTCCGCGCGATCGCGCCGACGACCTCGTGGCCAACCTCGAGCGCTCTCGTCGATTCCTCCAGCCTCGCATCGTTGGTGAGAGCGCCGAGTCCAGCAACAACCCTTCGCAGCGCCAGGAACCCATCAGCATCTCCAACCGCTTCGACTTCGATCTGCTTGCCGACTACAACCCGCCGACGTTGGAAGAGGAGCGCGCTGCCGCCAAGCCCGCGCCCAAGGCTTCCCCGTCGATTCCTCTCGGCATTGCCAATCCCAAACACATGCGCCCGAATCCTGCCGTCCCGCAAGGGAACGGCCGCCAGCCCTACACAGGCCCCTCGTCCTCCGGCCCCAGTGAGTTCTTCCAAAATCCCGCGCGTGGAGGTCCGCAATGAGTGCGAACGGATCAGCCACGTCCCTGCGCGAACGCCTCGCCTCTCCGCTCACCTGGCACTTCGTCGGCTTTGCCCTCTTGCTCGTCCTCGCCGTCGTCCTGGCCGTTCGCCTCGGCATGGACTGGGCCGCCATGAACAGCAACTCCAGCGACGTCCTCGCCGGCAAGCAGATTCAGTTGAAGGCCCTCGAATTCCAGGCCGCTCCTCTCCGCGGTCTCGATCAACGCGTCAAAAAAACACGCGACCAGATCGACGCCTTCTACAAAAAGCGCATCCCCTCCGACTACTCCGTCATCTCCAGCCGCATTGGCGAATTGGCCGTCTCATCCTCGGTCCGCCTCTCGCGTGTGCAGTACGCGCAGGGCAAACCCGGCTCCGCCCTTACTGAGATCTCCATGGACGCGGGCATCAGTGGCGACTATCCCGCCATCATGCACTTCGTCAACAGCCTTGAGCGCGATCAGATCTTTTTCATCATTCGCGGCATGTCGTTGACCGGCCAGCAGGGCGGCCTGGTCAACCTTCGCCTGCGCGTCTCCACCTGGCTGCGTCCCGCCGACGCCGAAGCCAGCGGTCTGCCCTTCGCTCCATCCCCGGGCGAGGAATCTCCCGCTGCCTCCGCGCCGGGCAAGGAGGGCGAATAGTCATGGCTCTCGCTCTCGGCACCGAAAACAAGCGTCAGGTGATTGTGGCGAGCATCCTCCTCGTCATCCTGGTGATTTTTGCCTTCGTGGTCTATCGCATGTTCTTTGGATCCTCTTCGCCGTCCGAGTCTGGTCCGGCGCCGGCCGCGCCTGCGCTGCAAAACCCTCCTGCCCCAACCGGCATATCGTCCGCCGCATCGCCCGCCGCGGGCAACGAGGCCCAGCGGCTTACCAACGCCGGCATCGATCCCTCGCTCCACTTTGACAAGCTCGCGCAGAGCGAAGGCATCGAATACTCCGGCTCTGGCCGCAATATCTTCTCCGCCGAGTCGGCCCCGATCTCCATCCCCAAGCCCCTCGCGCCTGTGCGCCCCAACGGCGCACCCGCCGCAGCACAGAATGCAACGTATATTCCGCCCAAGCCTCCAGCCATCGATCTCAAATACTTCGGCTACTCCCAGGACGAGCACAAGGTGCTCAAGGCTTTTTTCATCCACGGTGACGACATCTTCATGGCCAAAACTGGGGACATCGTTGACCATCGCTACAAAGTGGGCGTCATCCACCCGCTCAACGTCGAAGTCACTGACCTCGCCTACAACAACACGCAGGTAATCGAGATTTCGCAGCTCTGAACTGCTTGATGACTCCTTCCTCTCCAATTCGCCGCCGCAAACCCATCCCCGCCTCCGAGCAAGGCTACGTCATGCTCATCGCCATCTTCCTCATGGCGCTCCTTGTCTTCTCGCTCGCTGTCGCTGCGCCCAAAATGGCCCGCTCCATCCAGCGTGACCGCGACCTGGAGACCTTTCATCGCGGCATGCAATACCGCCGCGCCATTCAGCTCTACTACCGCAAATTCCACGCCTATCCGCCCAACGTCGAGGCGCTCATCAATACCAACAACGTCCGCTTCCTTCGCAAGCGCTACAAGGATCCCATCACTGGCCAGGACGACTGGAAACCAGTGATGTTCGGCCAGAACAAAACGCCCACCGCGATGGGTTTCTTCGGCCAGCCGCTCGCCGGCAACGCGTCTACGCTCGCAGGTATCGGCCCCAGCGGCGGCGCTGGCGGATTGCCAGGAGCCACAAATTCGAATGGTGGCTTTTCCGGTGGAGGCTTCAACCTCGGCTCATCCGACTCCGGCAGCGGTCAATCGCCCGCCATCGGCGCATCTGGCTCAACAGATAACTCGGGCAGCACAAGCAGCACCGACAACTCCGGCACAACCGGATCCACCTCCGGCGGCACATCCTCGGGCGGCACTTCGTCCACCGGCACGGGCTCTCCCTCAAGCTCCGGCCCTACTGGCCCTACCTTCGGCGGCGCGGGCATCATCGGCTTCTCGCCAGCGAGCCCCAGAACTTCGATTCTGGTCTACAAGAAGAAGCAGCACTACAACGAGTGGGAGTTCACCTACGACCCGCTCTCCGACATGAAAACTATGGACGGCGGCAACACCGGCCTGGTCGGCCAGCCGGCAAGCAACACCACCACTCCCGTCGGCAGCCCCACCTTCGGCTCAAGCCCGAACCCGACTCCTAACCCCATGCCCCCCGAGACCCCCACTCCGCAGTAGCCTCGCCCCATTCCGCCCACAAACACAAGAGGCCCGCCCTCTTCGGGCGAGCCTCTGATCTGTGGTTTCCTTGTTCCCTTGGTCCCTGCCGGGGTCCCCAGCGGGCGAACTTTGCTCGATGGGGTGGCTCGGTCCCTCGATCCCTGCTTCTTACACCTGGAACGACGAACCGCATCCGCAGGTCGACTTCACCTGGGGGTTGTCGAACTTAAATCCGGCAGCCTCCAGCGTTTCCACGTAGTCCACCGTGCAGCCATTCAGGTACATCAGCGACGTCGCGTCCACAAACACCTTTAAGTCGTCGAAATTGAACACCTTGTCCATCATCCCGCCCTGGTTCTCAAAGGCCATGGAGTACTGGAATCCCGAGCAGCCTCCGCCCACCACGCCAATGCGCAGTCCGGCCGGCAGCGGGTCCTGGGTAGCCATGATCTCACGTACCTTGGCGATCGCCTGCGGCGTCAGCACAAGAGGCGCTTTCTTAACGGTTTCCTCGGTCGGTGCAACGGTTGTCGTGGCCATAAACTCTCCCTTGGTGACTTAAAGTGCTTGCTCTTCGTACTGTACCGTTCGGCGAACCCTTCGACAAGCCCCACTTTGGGTACACATCCGATTAGATGCACCCGCGCCCAGTTGGACGCAGCCGCTTGCTGAATCCCTGCCACCTCGCTCGCCGGCCCGGCGAAACCCTAGGGTGGTTCCCAAATTCACCCAATCGGAGCTATGATGGTCAATCGGAAGGACCCTCTGGCCGCGAGACCGCAGTTCTCCACGACCCCGCAGGTTTTTGGGACCGGAATTCGTTCGGAGGTGGAGTATGTCGTTTCTCTGGGTGATGTGGATCATCTGGTCCGCAATTGTTGTCTTTACAGCCGCGCTCTACATCTATCGTTCCAGCCTGACGAAAAATGAAGAGGACCAGATCTTCCTCGACGACTCGTTCTCGCAAGAGAAAGCGGAGCAGGCGGTCATTTCCGCAAAGGTAGCCAAGGTCGAGCCCCTGGTCCGCATTGCCCGCTGGCTCGTCGTGGGCATGACCGTCGTCGTCATCGCGTACTACGTCCGCGATATCATGCTCCAGCTCCACCTCATCGAGTAAGACTGACGCGATTGTCCCGGCGTGCGGGGCCTCTCCGGCCTCGCCTGCCCGGCCTTCGCTCTCACCGCAGCGCGCGCACGGCACCCCGCCCGCGGTTTCATCCCTTCGTGGTTCCAATCTCCCAAAACGTCAGAACTGATGGAAGATGTCGAAGAGGTAGTACCCCGCCACGATCACCGTCATCAAGCCCGCGATCCCCAGCGCTGTCATCTTCAGGGGACGAATCTTGTTCACCTGCGCCACAATGGCATCCTGCTCGGTCTTCACTCGGCTCGATGAATCGGCCAGAAAAATCTGAGCCTCCTCATTCCTTCCTAATCTCGCCGCAAAAATGCTTACGCCGGCCATAAAAACAAATGACGCACCCCAAACTGCCCACATGATCGGAACGAATCCCATCCCACTCTCCGGGTACGAAGATTTCGCGCGGCCCGCACGCTGCGCATCCGCAAGTCCATCGCGGCCGCATCAAATGCGAACCTCACGTTCGTGATCATAGGGGCTGGTAGCTTTACGCCCGGGTGACAGGAGTCACAGGCGCATTGAGAACGCCCCGTTTCGCACCGCATTCCGAAACGGGCTCAACTTCTCTACTCCACTTCCTGCCTCGCTCGATAGCCGTCCCGCGCAATAATGTCGTACTTCAGCTGCTTGTGCTTCTCATCCTGCATGCGTAGCGGCTGGCCTTCATCGTCCACCAGCTCCACGCGAATCTTGCGCCACGTCCCGTCCTGCTTGGCGTTCGACGGATGGTACACCAGCTCGTATTTGGCGCGGATGTTCTGGTTGATCTCCTTCACATCGTCGGGCAGCTCACCCGTAAACCGCGGCTCAAAATGCATTCCGCCAGTCATCTCGGAGAATGTCCTCATCTGGTTCTCGGCCTGCAGATAGGTCAAGTCGCGCATCCCGCCCATCATTCCGCCCTGGCCCTCAGTCATCGCCAGCAACATTCCCCCCGTCGAGATGGTGAAAATCGTAATGTCCCGCGACGCCTTCACCCTCTTCAAAGTTTCATCCAGCGTCAGCTTCGACATGGAGTCCACGCCGGAAGCAATCAGCACGATGTATTTCTGTCCTTCGATCCGCGACAACCGGTTCAGCGACTCGTTCAGCGCATCGAATATGTCTGTCTCGCGGAATGCCGCCGGCATGTACACTTCGTTCGCCAGTTGGTTGATTCCATCCAGAATCTGCTTCTTGTCCTGGGTAAAATCGCTCACGATGTGCGTATTCAGGTCGAAGGTCATCATGGCCACGTAATCCTGCGGCCGCAATTGCTGCGTAAATGCCCATGCCGAGTTCAGCATGTCTACTCTGAACATGTAGCCTCGCGCCGCGTACTCGCACAACAGCAGCACCGTGATCGGCGCCTCCGTGCGCTTGAATCCCTCGATCTTCTGCTCCACGCCATCCTCATAAACGCGGAAGTTCGAGGGCTTCAGTCCCGACACGAACTGGCGGTTCTTTTCCAGCAGCACGCCTACGTCCACCGTTACCTCCGGAACCTCCACGCGCAGGCTCATGTTCGGCGCGCCTTCCGGGTTCTTGAACTCCGGCCTCGCCGGTGCCGGCGGTGGCGTGTTGTCCGGGCTTTCCGTCTTCTTGGGCAAAGCGATCGGGCCGTTGTCGCCGCTCGGACCTCCGGCCTCCGGCGCTTGCTGGTCCGGTTGCTGCGCTGCCGGTTGCTGGCTCTGGCCCGGCGCCTGACTTTGACCGCGCCCCATCGGCGCAATCGCCACCGTCAAAAGAGCCACAAATAGCAACCCCAGAGAAAATCTGCCAAAAACTCCAACCTTCAAATGCGGCTTGGTCATCGCAACCTCTTGTGCTCCCCAGCATACGCGATCTGCATCGTTGCCTTGCTAACTTGCTAACTCGCTGACTCGCTGCTCCGCCAACTCCGCTCCCTTTCTCCCTCGCTCCGTCGCTAACCCCGCTCCCTTGCCGTACTCTAATAGACGTGGAAACTCGCCCGAAGGGAACCATCTGCGGCCTCCCCGCCCTCGCCCTCCTCGCCAGCTTTGTGTTGGCCGCAGCTTACCCGGCTCTGCTGCCGGCGCAACCCCCCGCCCAATCCACCGCTTCGTCGCCGCAACCCGTCCCCGCCAACTCCGGCCCGCCAACCAATCCCGGCTTCTTTCCCCTCAGCCAGATTCGCCCCGGCATGACCGGCACAGCCTGGACCGTCTTTCAAGGCTCAACTCCCGAGCCCATGCAGGTCGAAATTCTCGGCGTCCTGCGCGGCGCGCGCGGCCCCGGCCAGGACCTCATCCTCGCCCGGCTCCACGGCGATAAGCCCGAATATACCGGTGTCGTCGAAGGCATGAGCGGCAGTCCCGTCTACATCGACGGCAAGCTGGCCGGCTCGCTCTCCTACCGCATCGGCCAATTCACCAAGGAACCCATCGCCGGCATCACCCCCATCGAGCAAATGCTCGAAGTCCGCGACATACCCGTCCGCGATGCCTCCCCCGATCTCTCCGTCGCCGAGGTGCAACCCACCCCTCCCGCTCCCAACTCGTCTCTCGACGCAACCAACTCCGCGGCGAATCTGGACCCGCTCTCCTCCGGCGCCATGAACTTTCCGCCGCTCGCCGCAGGCGACATGAGCTTCCAGTCCGCCATGACGTTCCAACCTTTAGACACTCCGCTCTCGATGAGCGGATTCCTTCCTGAAGCGATTCGCTTCTGGCAGCAGCAAACTGCCGGAACATCTCTCGAGCCCGTCGCTGCAGGAGGCTCACTCGCCGGAACATCCGCCACATCGGCCTCGAACCCCGGTCTCGAATCCCCACCCCATCCCGCTCTCGTGCCCGGTTCCGCGGTCAGCATGCAACTCATTCGCGGCGACCTCGAAGTCTCCGCCACCTGCACCGTCACATGGGTCGATCCGAAGCAAGTCCTTGCCTGCGGCCATCCCGTCCTCGGCGCTGGTCCCGTCTCCCTCCCCATGACCACCGCCGATATCCTCCTCACTCTCGCTTCACCGCTCAATTCCTTCAAGATCTTCAACACCGGCGTCACCATCGGCGCCTTCACCGAAGATCGCGAATCGGCGATTAGCGGCTTGCTCGGCGCTCAGGCCCGCATGATCCCCCTCCACCTTGCGCTCGATGTCCCCGGCGGCCCGCGCAAGGTCAACGTCGAAGTCCTCGACCTGCCATCCCTCACTCCACTGGCCGTCCAGGTCGTCCTCTATGAATCGCTCATCCAATCCAACCAAAGCTCCGAGGCTCTCAGCTACCACGTCACCGGCAACATCGATATTGCAGGCTTTCCGCCCGTCCCGCTCGATCTCTGGGCTTCGTCCGGTCAGCCAACACCCGCGTCGATGATGGCCGCCCTCACCACCGGGACCCAGTTCACCCGCCTTTACTCAAACGGCGCGCGACAGGGCGTCATTCGCTCCATCGATCTGCACATTCAGGCCATTCCCCGCCAGGTCGAGGTCACCCTCGATCGCGCACGGCTCGCTTCTACCGACATCGCTCACGCCGGCGACACCGTCACTGTTGAGGCCACCCTCCGCCCCTGGCATCAGCCCGTGCGCAACGTCCGCATCGCATTCAAGCTGCCCGCTCGTCTCGCCTCGGGCGACCTCCGCCTCCTAGTCTCTGACGCCGCCACGCTCGATCGCACCTTGCTTCAGCCGCGCCTCTCCACAACACCCGACGATCTCTCCACCCTCCTCGCCGAGGCCCGCGACCAGCACGCCGCCGACCGCATCTACGTCAGCCTGCTCGCGCCGGAGACGCAGGGCGAGATCCACGGCCAGGCCCTCACCAGCCTCCCACTCTCCGTCGCCAACGCCCTTGAGCCACTCCGCAACGCCCAGGATGCCGGACTCAACGGAGAATCCGCCGAGCTTGTCGGCGAAGCCCCCGCCGACGGGGTCCTCACCGGCTTCTGGATTCTCCATCTCCACATCGAGCCCGGCGGCATGAACTAGAACCATCGAGGAATCAATGATTTACACCGTTGGCTGACCGATACTTTCGAGGGATGGGCGGGCGCGGCGGTTTAGACTAAAATCATCAACGAAACATCGATCTACTTCCGGGGTTGGCCGGCGCTTTGGGGGAACTGTGCCGGGCAAGCTTGAGAAAAATTTGATCCGAGGCTAGTGGAGCAATCATGGCTCTTATTCAAGGTCTTGCGGCTCATGCTGCCGGTTCTGAGCTTCTTCCGTTGAAGTATGACCCGGGCAAGCTCGGCACGAACGAGGTCGAAATCGCCATCACCCACTGCGGCATTTGCCACAGCGATATTCATCTCATCGCCAACGATTGGGGCATCAGCCAGTATCCCTTCATCCCCGGTCACGAAATCATCGGCACAGTTGCGGCTCTCGGCAGCGAAGTCCGCTCGCTTGAGCTCGGCCAGCGCGTCGGCCTCGGCTGGCAATCCAACTCCTGCGGCCAGTGTGAGTGGTGCATGCGCGGCCAGGAGAACCTCTGCCCCTCCTCTGAAGGCACTTGCGTCCATCGCCACGGAGGCTACGCCGATCGTGTCCGTGCCAACGCCCGCTTTGTCGTTCCCATCCCCGACGCCTTGCCCAGCGAACAGGCTGCGCCTCTGCTCTGCGGCGGCATCACCGTCTACAACCCCATGCGCATAAACGGCGTCAATCCCTCCTCCCGTGTCGGCGTCGTCGGCATCGGTGGACTCGGTCACCTCGCCATCCAGTTCGCCCGCGTTTTCGGCGCCCACGTCACCGCCTTCTCCACAACGCTGGCGAAGGAAGACGAAGCCCGCTCCCTCGGCGCCCACCAGTTCGTCAACAGCCTCGAATCCAAAGCCATGAAGGAAGTCGCCGGCTCTCTCGACCTCCTCCTCACCACCGTCAACGCCGATCAGGACTGGGGCGCTTACCTCCAGGCCCTCCGCCCCAACGGAGCACTATGGTTCGTCGGCGTTCCTCCGTCTCCTGTCTCCGTCCACGCCTTCCCGCTCATCTCGGGCCTGCGCACCATCGGCGGCAGCCCCGTCGGCAGCCCCTTCCGCCTGCGCGAGATGCTCGACGTCGCCGCACGCCACGGCGTGAAAGCCATCACGGAGCGCTTCCCCATGGAAAAAGCCAACGAGGCCATCGAGAAAGTCAAAAAAGGCAAGGTCCGCTACCGCGCCGTCCTCGCCAACTAGGGCTTTCGCGAGCCCCATTCAAGAGAACGCTGTCATCTTGAGCGACCGAGCTCATCGTCCGCCCTGGCGGCAGATGCGCGAGGGAGTCGAAAGATCTGCGGTTGCTTTTCTCCAACCTCTCTCAGCACAACCGGGGTGCCGCACCCTGGCCGCAGTTTCATCGCGGCTAGGGTGGGATGGCACAAAACCATCGCGCTCTCATGCCGCCCCCATCACTGCCCGCTAGAGCGTTTTTAATTTAAGTGTTTACATAACCGCAAGACAGGAAGTAGTTCGAACACTCATCTGAAGAGATAGAGTCGAGCAGTTTTCCGATTTCCTGCCAGAGGGCGTCGACACTCCTCTTGGCGGCTTTGCGGAGCAGTGCCTTGAGCTTGGAGAAGAGCTTTTCGATGGGGTTCAGATCGGGAGAATACGGTGGCAGATAGAGTACGGACGCTCCGGTGGCGACGATGGCCTGTTCTACCCCGTCTACCTTATGGCTGCCGAGGTTGTCGAGGATGACGGTGTCTCCCGGCGTGAGCGTGGGACACAGGACCAAGCGCACATATTCCAGGAAAACCTCTCCGTCCATGGGCGCTTCAATTACCATCGGTGCGGAGATCTTCTTGTGCCGCAGCGCGCCCACGAAGGTGGTTGTTTGCCAGTGACCGTAAGGGGCAGAACCGATACAGCGGCTGCCCTTTGGAGATCGGCCGTAGGCGCGGGTCATATTGGTGGAAGTCCATGTTTCATCGATGAATACGAGCTTTTCTACGTTCATCGTGAGCAGCGCTTCCAGCCACGCCTTGCGTGCCAACTGCACGTCTGGCCGATCTTGCTCGCTGGCGTGCAGGGTTTTTTTGAAGGTTAGATTCCATTTGTTCAGTTGATGCCACAACGCCCCCACTTTGACCGAGACCCCTTGTTCGGCCAGCCGGTCACAGATTTCTGCCAAGGAAAGATCGGGCTCGGCTTTGATCCAGGAGCGCACTTCCGACTCCAGGCTGGCGATACGAGAGCGCCGATGGCCACCGATCTGAAAACTGGTGCGCTCGCCTGTCTCATGGATCCGATCACGCACCTGGTACACCCAGCCCCGGCTGATCTCCAGCCGCCGGGCAATGTGCGTCGGTTTTTCTCCGCGCTCCAAAGCCCAAAGCACACGATCCCGTAAATCTTGTGAATAGGACTGCATCTCCGCCGCCCCTACGTCGGCGGAGACATTGTCTCACATAACTGTCTATACTTAAATTAGAAATGCTCTAAGAGGAATGGACGTAGAATAGTGCCGTTTTGAATTCAGAAGCGAGGTCCCGTCCCAATGTCTTGGAACAGCCTTCGGGCGGTGAGATTCGTCTCGATATTTCTGTTCTGCCTGACTCTGCAAACGCGGATCCTTGCCGCGCAAGAACCGTATACTCCTAGATCGGAGATCTTTGCGCCCCCACGATACCAACAGATCAAGCTCCCCGACAGTGCCGTTGAATATTCAGATCTGGAAATCGGAGTGTCGTTCAAGATGCCGCGTGACTGGGGACTCGGAAACGATGGACTGCGCTTTATGGATAGGGGATGGAGGGGAAACGGCGAGGGCAACATCTCAACCTCTGTGTTCCTGCGCCACAAGCGCACGGACCAGGGGATCTGGTTGTACTATTGCGTGTTTCGCCACGTATTTCGGTTGACGCCCGATCAGGCGGACAAGTGGCTCAACGAGGAAGCCGATGATAAAATCTCGCAACGGCGGATCGGGGAGAGACTGAAGGACTATCGCGTCCGGCCGTCAAGTTATCAATGGGAGGAGATCGGCGGCCAGCGGGCACTGACCTGGGTAGCTGACTTCAGCCAGGGAAAAACCAGTATGGTCGAGTATGAGGTCTACGCACGCAGCGACAAAAGCCTTGTAGAGTTTTCTGTCCGCTGTCACGCAACTGAACTCGATGCGGTTCGCCAACAGGTTCAGCCGATCATCCAGAGTTTGAGAATGCGATAGGCGTACCGCTCGCGTTGAGTTCGGAGAAGACTGGCGTCCCGTCAAAGTTTTGCGTTGCGCAGGGTCGGCTACTCGCTGACTCCGCTAACGTTGCTGCCATGCTCCCTCGCTCCCTTGCTCCCTCGTCCCCAGCCCCTCGATTTCCACAGCAAAATTCGCTAACATATTTCCGCATGCCCTTCCCGATCAAAACCTGCGTCGTCTGTCACGAGGAGTTCGAACTCCACCCCGGCAAGCCCGGCTTCGCCAATCGCTGCCCCTCCTGCAGCGAACCTGAAGACTCCGCCGAGCCCCAACCGCGCCGCTCCACCGACTACGCCGAGCGCCGCGCCGAGCTCGAAGTCAACGCCGCTCGCCGTCGCGCCATGCGCGACCTCCTCTACCGCAAAGACAGGTGATCTTTGGCCCCTCGGTTCCTCAGTCCCTGCGTCGCTCAACTAAAATGAAACTGTGCCCAAACCTTCCCCCACGGTCGGCTTCGTCTCTCTCGGCTGCCCCAAAAACCTCGTCGACTCCGAGGTCATGATGGGCCTCCTCGACCGCGCCGGCGCTCGCCTCACCGCGCGCCCCGAAGACGCCGAAATCCTTGTCGTCAACACCTGCTCCTTCATCGACACTGCCAAGCAGGAGTCCGTTGACACCATCCTCGAGATGGCTCGCCACAAATCCTCCGGCCGCGCCAAAAAGCTCATCGTTGCCGGCTGCCTCGTCGAGCGCTACCGCGACGAAATCCAGAAAACCATCCCTGAAGTCGACGCCGTCGTCGGTACCGGCGAGCTCGAATCCATCCTCCAGGCGGCAGGTCTCGAAGCCGCCGGCCCCAACCCCGCCCATCTCGATCCCGGGGTGCCCCCGGTCCCTCGCACTTGGGGACCGGGGAGCGCACCGCCGTCCTCACCCTTCACAATTCTCACCAGCACGCACGCGGAGATTCGCTCCGGTAAAGAATCCCAATCCGGCACGCACAAAGCCCGCCCCGAAGGTGATGCCCGCGAGCTCTCCGGCCGCTTCCTCCGCGACGCCTGGGCCGGCGCCTCCTCCGCGCTGCCCACCTACCTCTACGACGACACCACCCCGCGTCTCCTCTCCACGCCCCGTGCTTCCGCCTATATCAAAATCGCCGAGGGCTGCGACCACCCCTGCACCTTCTGCGTCATCCCCAACCTCCGCGGCAAATTCCGCTCTCGGCGCTTCGAGTCCGTGGTCGCCGAAGCCGAGCAGCTTGTCGCCCGCGGCGTCCGCGAAATCACCCTCATCGGTCAGGACACAACCTGCTACGGCGAAGACCTCGGCCTCCGCGACGGCCTCGCCACGCTTCTCGACACCCTCGCGCGCATCGACGGTCTCCGCTGGCTCCGCTTCCTCTACGCCTATCCCAACCGCATCACCGGCCGCCTCCTCGAAACCATTGCGCGCCACGACAATATCTGCAAATACCTCGACCTGCCCCTCCAGCACGCTTCGCCCGATGTTCTCAAACGCATGAAGCGCGGCGCTTCCGCCGATATCTTCTTGCGTACGCTCCACAAGGTCCGCGCCGCCGTCCCCGGCATCGCCCTCCGCACCTCATTCATCGTCGGATTTCCTGGCGAGTCCGCCAACGACTTCGCCGCCCTGCAGAACTTCATCGGCGAGGCGCAATTCGACTGGCTCGGCGTCTTCAGCTACTCGCACGAAGAAGGCTCGGCAGCGTATTCGCTTTCGGCGCAAATCCCACACCGCACCATCGAGTCGCGCCGCCGCCGCCTCATGCGCCTCCAGCAATCCATCTCGCGCCGCGCGAAGAAAAGTTGGGTCGGCCGCGACGTCACCCTCCTCGCCGAATGCCCCAGCGCCGAAACCCCGCTCCTCTGGGAGGGCCGCACCGAGTTCCACGCGCCCGAAATCGACGGCAAAGTCTTCATCAACGACTTCGGCCTGCTCGACTCGCTCGAACCCGGCCGCTTCTACCGCGCCCGGATCACAGAGAGCCACGACTACGACCTCGTCGCCCGCATCCTCTCCCCCGCGAGCTAGCCCTACTCCCTGTTCCCTGTCTTAAAATCTGTCCATGCCCATCCATCGCCGCGCCTTCCTCAAATCCGCCGTTTCGGTCATCCCCGCCGCCGCTCTCCAAAATGTACTCGCGCAAAGCTCGCCCGAAACGCCGGCCGCCCCTACTCTCCACCCCGTCGCCGCGGGCCAGGACCGCACCGGCCATCTTCACTCCCTCGGTTTTAGCTCGCTCGCCTTCAAGGTCTCGAGCTCCGACACCGCTGGCAACCTCTTCGTCATCGAGCACACCAATCTCATGCCCAATACGGGCCCGGCTCTCCATCTTCACTTTTCGCAGGACGAATGGTTCTACATCATGGAAGGTGAAGTCGTCTTCCAGGTCGGCGATCAGCGCCTGCACCTGCGCGCAGCAGAGTCCATCCTCGCCCCGCGCCGCATTCCCCACTGCTTTTCCGCGGTCGGCTCACCGGCGCACATGCTCATCGCCTTCACGCCCGCGGACAAAATGGAGCAGTACTTCATCGACGCTGCCGCACATCCTTCCCTCGCAGCAACCGCCGAATTCATGAATCGCTACGAAATGCAGTGGATCGGGCCGTCCCCCTTCTGGAATTCGTAGCCAGGCGCCGCCCTCGACCGAAATCTTGAAAACGCGAGCGAATCGCCAGGATCTCGTGACTGCGCGTACCTCTGCGCCTACGCCGCGGAAATATCCGACTGTTGCCGCGGAATAGCGGCCGGCACCAGCCCTCTTGCGATCAGAACGCCCCGGTCGTTTCCCTCGAGCACGCCCCTCATCAGCGCGTAACACTTCTGCTCCGTCGGATTGAAGTACTCCCCGTGAATTGAGAGGCCGTCGACGTTGGGATCGATAATTGTCGAGCAATCGACGTCCCACACATTGTCCGGCACAGGGTAAGTTCGGTCCAGCCCCGACCGCCCCAGCCGCCGCTTGCCAAAGTGCTTCAGTCCCGCCGACGAGCCCAGCACGTTATCCCGCCCGGTGTAGAGCCCGGTAATGCGGTAGGACATGTTGGCCAGACCCTCTCCGTCTCCATCCGAAATGTTCTCGCCGCTCTTGAAGATGTCGTTGTCCACGTCGGCTGCCACCATCAGCACCTCCTGCAGCAGGCTCACCAGCAGCGGCTGATTCTTCCGCGTCCAGGCCGATTCCATCGCATATTGCAGCGCGTAGTTGCCCATGCTGTGCGCAATCACTGAGGTCTTCGCCTTGCAGGCGTTCGCGGTGTTCTTCTGGGTCGCAATCTGCTTCGCCGCCATCCAGTCGTAGAGCTCCGAAAGCACCTCGGTCAGGTCGTCGCCGGTTTGCCGTGCCTCGGCGCGGTCGGGAAGGTAACCCAGCAGCGCGCCCTTCGACGGCCAGTCGAACGAAATTAACTCGCCCAGCGAATTGGGACCATCGAACAGCGTCTCCGCCACTCCGCCATAAGTGTGCATGGCTGCAGTCCAATCGTTGTTGTATCCGTGAATAAACAGGCAGACGTGCTTCTGCTGCTCCGATGGCAAACCATACGGACTCGGAAACTGATCCGCCACGTTGATCAGCATCTGCTTGAAGCTGTCAAAGGATTGCCTGTCCCACGACGCAAGGTTGTCCAGCGGCAGGCCCGGTTGCTTCAGTGTCCAATAGGTCAGTTGATCCTGATCTGTGCCAAAGCCGTTCGCCTCAATGTTCCGGTTGGTGATGAGCCATCGCATCGCATTCCTCCACGCTTCAAAAAATAGCACGGGTTAGAATGCGCAAGGATGAATATTCGGCGGCCGCATCCGCCCCGCGGCTTCTTCACGCGCTGGGGGTCGGTTGCATAAATCCCCTTGAAAGGGCACGGCTTTAGCCGTGCCGCAAGACAAGCAATAGAATTGCTGGCTTTAGCCACTGAGGGATGTCTTTCTGTTACGTTGATGGGATTTACGCAACCAGCTCTACGCCGGCGCCGGCATGGGAGCGCTGTGCACCGCCGTCGATTCTTCTCCGTCCTTCAGCCGTGTCAGAGTCAGAACCGTAATGTCGTCGTCCTGCCCAAAATTCACGGCGGCCTCGGCCGCCTGCTCGGCAGTGGGACGGCTGGAGAATAGCGCCTTCAGGCGCTCGAAGCTGTAGAGTTCGCCGCTTTTGCTCCGCGCCTCCAGCAGCCCGTCTGTGTAGAGGGCCAGCTGGTCCATTTCGCTCAGTTGTACCCGCATCTCCTCATAATTCGTCGCGGTTCCCACGCCAAGCGGAAGCGTTCCAGGAAAACTCAGCTCCTCATCGTTCAGGAACGGCGCTGGATGTCCCGCAGTCGCCAGCGTGCAGGTGCCATCGCCGTCAAGGCGAAGTGCAATCGCTGTGGCAAAGCCACCTTGCAGGCGGCCTACCAGGCGCCGGTTCAGTGCGGCCAGAATCTCCGCCGGGCTCGCGGTGGTCTCCGCAACCATGCGGATCGCGCCCACAATCAGCGACACTGCCATCGCAGCCTTCAGCCCTTTGCCGCTCACATCGCCCAGCACGATCAGCGTCGAACCTTTCTCCAGCGGAATGATCTGGAAGAAATCGCCGCCCACTTCCTGCGCCGGGCGGTACGCGCTCGTCAGCGAAAATCCGGCCAGCGCGGGCAGTGTCTCCGGAACCAGCACCTGCTGCAGCTCACGCGCGTTCTGGAACTCTCGCTCCATTGCCGCCTGTCGCCGCCGGCTCTCAATCGTGTAGTGAATCACTGCATAAACGATGGAGATAAACATTAGCGTGCGCAGAATGGTAGGCAGGCTGAAGGCGTTGCCGTTCAACGTGAAAAGCGGCGCCTCAATCCGGTCTCCAAGCGTCCAGTGTGTATAGCGAACCCCTTGGGCTGCGACATTGCTCACCCAGTACACCGTGCTATTGAGAAACGTGAGGATGGCGACCAGCCAGCGGGCGGAGTCCAGCCGCTTACGCTTGACAATGGCAATGGTCACCAGGATCGCCGGAATCGCCTCAAAGAAAAGCGCGGGACCGGTGAGGATCGCATCCATCACCTGCATCGGAGCTGCGACGATGACGCCCGGGTAAAGAAACGCAAGGAACCCATCCGTGGCCGCGGCAAAAATGCCGATAATGGCAGAAATACGCGCATACCGTACCAGCCTGGAGTCATCGTGCAGTTGTAGCAGCCAGATCAGCAAAAACCAGCCCGAGGCCTCGCGAACTGCGATCGCAGTCTGGATCAGAAACTGCGAAAGCGCAAAAGAGTATGGAATCCTGAGCCCGCCGAGGACCACTGCGAGCATGGGCATCAACGAGAAGGCGCTCATCCAGAATAGGACCCATTGATCGCGGTCGCGCAGCCATCCGATAAAGCTGAGCAACGCAACCAGCGCATAGAGCGACGTGAGGCCGAATCCGAATTGCTGGCGCCGCAACCAATTGAAGTCCATGTTGCCTTTGGTCGCGGCAATCGCCTCCGGACTGCCGATGAGCGGCGCAGCCTCAAAGCCTCCCAGATTGCTGGGATCGTTCGACGCCAGCGCGTTCTTCCAAACGCGAATTGCCAGCACCCCGTTCCGCGCCGGGCCCAGCCCGTACGTCTGCGCCGGCACACCCTCGTAGAGCACCATGTGCGGCGGCAAGTGCCCCAGGTGGCCCGCCTCCACGCCGTTCCAGTAAATCTCGTAGCCGTCGTCGATGGTGGGAATCAACAGCGCAATGTCTGGAGACGCGCCGGGCGCCGTCGTAATGCGAATTGATCGCCGGTACCACGCGAATCCCGTGTAGCTCGGATGACTCTGTGCGCCCCAGGTCTTGTCGGCACTCAGTTGCTGCCAGCCCGAATCGTCGAAGCCCGGATTGGCCCATGCAGGATTGTCGCCCAGATGAAACTGCCAGGGTCCATCGATCGGCACGGAGCCTTTGCCCAGTCCATCCAGCACCAGCGTGCGCGACGCCGCACCGGCGGGCGCGGCAGCCTGCCCGGCGTGCGCCGGGGCCGAGGCAATGGCAAGAATCGCAACGATGGGCAGGCCCAGAAAGAGCCGGGAGCGGGGAAGCATGTCGAAAGCATACTCCGGCTCTCCCGAATTCGCACAGCTAAAAAATTGCGGGGTGGCTCGGCCCAGCGGCGTCTTTGTTGTTGCCGCGAGTCTCCGCCAGCACGCAAAAGCCAGTAGCTGCCCTCCTGTTCCCTGTTCCCTACTCCCTACTCCCTACCCCCTGCCTTTCTGCTATCCTTCCGCCATGAAAATCCCGCTTCCCCGCCTCGTCCCCGCAATCCTGCTCCTCTGCGCCGCGCTCACCATCGCCGCGCCCGCTACCGCTCAGGACTGGGCCCGCGCCAAACTCGACAAATCCCCGCGCCATCAGGAATGGGTGAAAGTCAAATACGGCTCGCGCAAGGTCGACGCCTTTGTCGTCTATCCCGAAGTCAGCCACAAAGCTCCGGTCGTCCTGCTCATCCACGAGATCTTCGGCCTCTCCGATTGGGCGCGCTCCATGGCCGACGACATCGCCGCCATGGGCTACATCGTCATCGCGCCCGACCTGCTCTCCGGCTTCGCTCCCAACGGCGGCGGCACCAGCGCGTTCGCTGACCAGCAGGCAATCATCAAAGCCGTCTCCGGCCTCGATCCCGGCACCGTCACCGCCGACCTCAACGCCACTGCCGACTACGCGCTCAAATTCCCCTCGTCCAACGGCAAGCTTGCCGTCATCGGCTTCTGCTGGGGCGGAGGCCAATCCTTCCGCTTCGCCACGAATCGCAAAGACCTCAGCGCCGCCTTCGTCTTCTACGGCCCGCCGCCGCCCGCTGACGCGCTCAAATCCATCACCGCGCCGGTCTACGGCTTCTACGGCGGCAACGACGCGCGCATCTCCGCCACCGTTCCCGACACCAAAACCGCAATGGCCGCCGCCGGCAAAAGGTATGACCCAGTTATCTACGATGGCGCTGGCCACGGCTTCATGCGCGCCGGCGAAGACCCCAGCAACACCAACCCCGCCAACACGACCGCGCGCGCTCAAGCCCTCGCGCGCCTCCAGACGCTGCTTGGAAAGTTGTAGCCTCGGATCAATCCACGACGCGCGGTTCACGGCTCACGGTCTCTTGGTCCCTTGGTCCCTCGTTCCCTGTCTTTTCGCGCTACCATATTCATTGACCGCGGCCTTCGCGTCCGCGCCATAACATGTCGCCCCGCAAGAAATCCTCGAAGCTCCTCCGCTGCCCCACCTGCGCAATGATCGTTCGCCCCGGCGACGAAGATTTCCCTTTCTGCAGTGACCGTTGCCGCAAAATTGATCTCGGCAAATGGGCCATGGGCGTTTACAAGATCACCTCCCCGATCGTCGACCCCGAAGTCCTCGAAGACCTCGGCGGCGCATCCCGCCGCGGAGGCTCGGATGAGCACTGAGAGTCCTTCGCCCGAATCTCGCGTCGCTCCCGTTCAGACCATGAAGAAAACCCTCTTGGCGCATACCATCGCCACCTTTTTCGGCGCTGGCTACCTCAAGCCCGGCCCCGGCACCTGGGGCTCCATCGCCGCTCTTCTTCTCTGGGGCGCATTCGCATGGCTGGCTCATCCCAGCCCGCTCACCCTCCTCGTCGCCCTTCTCATCGGCATCGCCCTCGCGCTCGTCTTCGGCATTCCCGCTGCCAGCATCGTCGAGCGCGAAAGCGGCCGCCACGACCCCGGCTTCGTCATCATTGACGAGGTCGCCGGCCAGTGGATCACCCTCCTCTTGAGCCCCGCCGACTGGCGTCACGGCCTCATCGCTCTCGTCCTCTTCCGCCTCTTCGACATCGTCAAGCCATTCCCCGTGCGCCGCTTCGAGCGCCTTCCCGCCGGCTGGGGCATCGTCTTCGACGACGTGGCCGCAGGCCTGTATGCTTTTTGTATAGCGTCTCTTTTGCGCATCTGGTTCTGATATGCCTCAACCCTCCCCGCACCCCGCTCCCGACGTCGGCCACCTGCCCCGCGTCGACGATGTCCTCCCCGCCGCGGCTCTGCCCAACGGCGAAGTCGAGTTGATCGGCGTTTCTCTTGGCCCCAACGGCTTTGGCCTGCCCTCCGTCTCCGTCGACAACCAGCCGGCCCACGTCCTCATGAGCCGTCCCACGCGTCTTGTCTTTCGCGTCCCGGCGCAGGCTTCCACTGGCCTCATTGAAGTGCGCACTCCTGCCGGCGCCGCCAACCCGGCAGCTCTGCGTGTCGCCCGCCAGCTCAACGACGGCCTGCATCCCGTCACCAGCCCCGCTGTCAGCCGCTCCGGAATGGTCTACGCCACCATCTCCGGCCCGCGCGGCAAGCAGACGCCCGTCTCCGTCGTCCGCGTCAGTCCCGACGGCCGCGCCACTCCCTTCGTCACCGGCATCCTCAACGCCACCGGCCTCGCCTTCAATCCCGACGGCGACCTCTTCGTCACCTCGCGCGCTGAGGGCAACGTTTACCGCATCGATGCCGCCGGCGAATTTACGCAATATGTCGAAGGCATGGGTGTCGCCACCGGTGCGGCCTTCGACATCGAAGGCAATCTCTTCGTCGGCGATCGCAGCGGCACCATCTTCAAAATCAACACCCAGCGCCAGATTTTCGTTCACGCCACGCTCGAGCCCAGCGTCGCCGCCTATCACCTCGCGGTCAATGCTGCCGGCACGGTCTTTGTCACCGCGCCGTCGCTCTCCTCCAATGAAGCCATCTGGGCCATCGAGCCCAACGGCGACACGCGCGCCTGGTATCGCGGCCTCGGCCGCCCGCAGGGCCTGGCCATCTCCCGCGAGGGCGACATCTACCTCGCCGCCTGCCTCCACGGCCGCCACGGACTGGTCCGCGTCACGCCCAACGCCGAGGCCTCGCTCGTCCTCGCCGCCTCCAACCTCGTCGGCGTCGCCTTCTCGCCCCTCGGCACGACCATCCTCGCCACCAACGACGCCGTTTATGATGTGGACTTGGGCGTCGAAGGCCTGAACCTCTTCTGAGCCCCTAGCTGCTAGCTTCTAGCCTCTAGCTTGGCCGGTGGTAAGTGTTGGAACCGTACCTTGGCTTCGGCGGATGACATGCGAGAGGCGGGCCAGCACGATGTAGCTAGAAGCTGCTTTTTCTGAGCCCCTAGCTGCTAGCTTCTAGCCTCTAGCTTGGCCGGTGGTAAGTGTTGGAACCGTACCTTGGTTTCGGCGGATGACACGCGAAAGCTGGGCCAGCACGATGTAGCTAGAAGCTAGGAGCTAGAAGCTGCTTTTATGAAATCTGAAATCATCGCCGTCGGCTCCGAGATGCTCACCCCCTACCGCCAGGACACCAACTCTCTCTATCTCACGGAGAAGCTCAACTCCCTCGGCGTCATCGTCGCCTTCAAAACCGTCGTCGGCGACCGCCGCAAGGATCTCATCTCCGCCGTCAAAACCGCTCTCAGCCGCGCTGACGTTCTCATCCTCATGGGCGGCCTCGGACCCACCGAAGACGATCTCACCCGCGAAGCCGTTGCCGAAGCTCTCTCGCTCATCCTCCGCCGCGACGCCACGCAGGTCGCCGCTCTCCACGCCCGCGCCGCCACATGGCGCGTCCCCATGCCGCCAAACAATCTCAAGCAGGCCGACGTTCTCGACGGCGCAACGCTTCTTCCCAACCCCAACGGCAGCGCGCCCGGCCAGTGGCTCGACGTCACATTCTCGGGCTATCGCAAGCTCGTCATGCTTCTTCCCGGCCCGCCCCACGAGTGCCGTCCCCTCTTCGACGCCGAATGTCTGCCTCGCCTGCGCGCCATCGTCCCTCCGCGCTCCATCGCCATCCGCACGCTCAAGGCGGCCATGATTCCCGAGTCGCAGGCCGACCAGCTGCTGGCCCCCATCTACTCCACCTACGCCGACGTCGAAACCACCCTCCTCGCCCACACCGGTGATCTGCAAATCACTCTCATCTGCTCCAAGCCCACCGCCGAAGCCGCGCAGGCGCGCGTCGACGAGCTCGCCGAGCAGATCGAAGTCGCTCTCGAAGACTGGTTCTACTCCTCGCAGGGCGACACGCTCGAGCAAATCGTTCTGTACTATCTCGGCCTGCGCCAGGCCACGCTCGCCGTCGCGGAAAGCTGCACCGGCGGCCTCATCGCTCAGCGCATCACGTCCGTTCCCGGAGCTTCGCGCTCGTTTCTTGGTGGAGTTGTCGTTTATTCCGACGAGCTCAAGACCGCCTTTGCCGGCGTGCCGGCCGAGCTCATCGCGCAGCACGGCGCGGTCTCCGCCGAAGTCGCCAAAGCTCTCGCCGAAGGCATCCGCGCGCGCACCGGCGCGACCATCGGCCTCGGCGTCACCGGCATCGGCGGGCCTACCGGCGCCACGGAATCCAAGCCCGTCGGCCTCGTCTACATCGCCGTCTCCGACGTGCAGGGCGCCGACGCCGTCGACCGCACCTTCCGCGGCGACCGCCAGCGCGTCCGCGAATGGGCCTCGCAGCTCGCCCTCGACCTCGTCCGTCGCCGCCTCATGTGAGCCCCGCAAACGCGAGCTTCAAAGGACTCGTTTGTGGACCGGCAGAATTCTGGGTGCCCCACCTAGCCGCGCCTTATGCGGCTAGGGTGGGATAGCTCAAACCCGGCTTGCACGGTCTTGTATCAGGGCATGACTTGCCGGGGCCCCCAGCGACAGGTCTTCGTTGCTGGGGTGGCTTGAGTCATGCCGCAAGAAGCCGCAAAATGATCGTGGGCTTCAGCCCCTGTGGGTAATCTTCCTCAAATTGACCGACCACCGCTCGCGCATCACCGTGACGCCTCCGCCCCCGCGCACACGTCTTCCCACCGCTCCCCGCACGCACGCGCATCCGGCCTTTGTTAAGCGTCTACTTTTTTGCCGCAGGAATCGGCTTGTACCCCGACGTTCCCGCTTTTCTCAGCGCCGACAATCCCTGCGCGAGCGTGAGCAGCGGAGTCGTCCTCACTGTCTTGCAGGAACCGCCCGCCGCGGCGGCCAGCGCCAAAGCTGCAGCGTTCACGTTGTTCGGCATCTCGACGATCATCACAAGATCGTAGTCGCCAAACGCCAGCCAGGATCCGATCGACTTGCCGCCCAGATTCTCAATCACCTTGGCTACAACTCCGCTGCGATCCTGCGGTTTTGCAATCAGCGCACTCAACGCTTCGGTGGTGTACGACACCTGCACCATATAACTTGCCATGGGGAATCACCTTTCAGGGGAATCTTCCTTCTCTTGGGGGATCGAAGGCTGTTGCAGTATACCCCGCAATCTGACTTTTCGCACAAATCTTCTTCGCACCCTAACTCCGCCAACCCCGCTAACTCCGCTGTCTTCCCTGCCCCTTTGCTACACTGCTCCTGTCGCCGTTTCTCAACCCACCATGCACCCAATCCATCGCCGCAGCTGGAGCCTCCATGCCAGTCGTTGAGCTCGCCGGAGTCACCAAGGCCTACGAGAGCAAAGTCGCCGTCCGCGATCTCTCGCTCTCCATTGAGGCCGGCCAGATGTTCGGCCTCCTCGGTCCCAACGGCGCCGGCAAAACCAGTTCCATTCGCATGATGATGGGCATCACCATGCCCGACTCCGGCAGCATCAGCCTCTTCGAAAAACCCTTCGACCGCGCGAGCCTCGATCGCGTCGGCTACCTTCCAGAGGAGCGTGGCCTCTACAAAAAGATGAATGTCCTGGACCAGCTCATCTTCTTCGGCCGGCTCCATGGCCTCACCGCCGCGGCCGCACGCAAGCGCGCCGTCGACTGGGCCGACCGCATGGAAATCTCCGATTCCCTCGACAAGAAAACCCAGGAGCTCTCCAAGGGCATGCAGCAGAAAATCCAATTCATCGCCACGCTGCTCCACGACCCCGGCCTTGTTGTCATGGATGAGCCCTTCAGCGGTCTCGATCCCATCAACACCACGCTTCTCCAGGACGCTCTGCTTGAGCTCAAGTCGCAGGGCAAAGCCATCCTCTTCTCCACCCACCGCATGGACCAGGTCGAGAAGCTCTGCGACTCCATCTGCCTCATCAACAACGGCGAAGCCGTCCTCAGCGGCAACCTGCGCGAGATCAAGAGCCGTTACGAGCGCAACCACGTCATCGTCGAATTCGAAGGCAGCGCCGATTTCCTCTCCAGCGACGAAATCGCCCAATCCAACAACTACTCCGGCCACGCCGAAATCAAGCTCAAGCCCCACGGCGACGCGCAAAAGCTTCTTCACCTCGCCGCCTCCATGGCCGCCATTTATCGCTTTGAGCTCGTGGAGCCCTCGCTCGAAGAAATCTTCATCCAGTCCGTGGGAGGCCGTGCCAATGCGTAACATGCTTCTCGTCGCCCGCCGCGAGTACCTCGAGCAGATTCGCGGCCGCGCCTTCCGCATCTCCACGGTCCTCGTTCCCGTGCTCATCCTCTTTCTTCTCGGCGTCAGCGCCTTCACCGGCCGCAAGCTCGCCACCGGCCGCCATATCGCCATCGCCGCCGACAACGCCTCTCTCGCCGCCGACATCCGCGCCGATCTTCTCTCCGACAAGCGCGCCCATTACACCGTCGACACCGTCGCTCCCTTCACCGCGCAGGACCGCGCCAATCTTCAGGCCCGCCTCGAATCCAAATCCCTTGACGGCCTGCTCATCATCGATAACTCCGCCTCCGCCGCGCCCCAGGTCACCTACGAATCCCAATCCTCCGCCGACCTCCTCGATACCTCGCGCCTCAGCGACGCCATCAACGCCGGCTTCCTCAATCTCCGTCTCGTGCAGCAGGGAATTTGGCCGGCCCAGCTCCACGCCCTCGTCCAATCCGTCCCCCTTGAGACACTCAAAATCTCATCCAGCGGCCAAACCGGCAAGAGCCAGGGCATGGCGCCCTTCTACGCGGCCATGTTGATGACCTTCCTCATGACCATGCCCATCCTTCTTTACGGCATGGACATGGCCCGCTCCGTCATCGAAGAAAAAAGCTCGCGCATCTTCGAGGTCATGCTCGCCGTCGCCCGCCCTGAAGATCTGCTCGCCGGCAAGCTCCTCGGCGTCGGCGCCGTCGGCCTCACGCAAATCGCTATCTGGATCGCCGCCGCGGTTCTTCTCTCCGGCTCGGCCCTGGCCGGCCCGCTCATCAGCGGCCAGGTCAAGATCCACTTCAGCATTCTCGAGGCCGTCCTCTTCCCCATCTACTTCATCCTCGGCTTCTTCCTTTACAGCGCCTTCTTCTCCGGCCTCGCCGCCACCTGCGAAACCGCGCAGGACCTCCAGATGTACATCACTCTGGCCGTCATTCCCACCTGGACCAGCTTCGCCATCCTGCCCTTCCTGCTCAACAATCCCAACTCGCCCTGGGTCGTCGCTGCCTCACTCTTTCCTCCCACAGCGCCCCTCGTCATGGTTCCGCGCATCGGCATGTTGTCCGCGCCCTATCCCTGGGGACAACTCGCCCTCTCGCTCGCCCTCATGGTCTTCAGCATCTGGGCCGTCATCTGGTTCGCCTCCCGCCTCTATCGCGTCGGCATCTTGATGTACGGCAAGCGCGCCACCCTCCCCGAACTCCTCCGCTGGCTCCGCTACAGCTAGTCCCCTCATCAAAATGCGTTGTCATCGTCTTCCCGAGCGCAGCGGGTCGAGCTCCGCCCGGCCCGCGCAGTCGAAGGATCTGCGGTTGCTTTTTGCGAGCCCCCAGCACAACCTTGGGGTGCCCCATCCTTCGCCGCGTTTACATGGATCGCCAGACTCCAGTCCGGGGCCCCCGGCAAGTCCGCTCTTGGCTTGCTGGGGTGGGAGGCCGGCTGTCGTGCGGATGTCCACACCCGCACCGCTAACTCGCCGACTCCTTGACTCGCTACTTTTCTATTCCACTTGCCACTGTTCTTTAGCTTTTGAGCCAGTCTTTGACTTTCTGCGCCATCACGTCGCGGCCCACGTCGCTGATCGCGTTGGTGAGGGGAATCTGTTTCGGGCAGACTTCGACGCAGTTCTGCGCGAAGCCGCATTCTTGAACGCCGCCGTCGCCGGCCAGCGCGCGCAGGCGCTCTTCTTTGAAGACTTTTCCCGTGGGATGGTTGTTGAAAAGCTTGACCTGCGCAATGGTCGCCGCGCCGACGAAGCCGGTCGCGTCGTTGAACTGCGGGCAAACCTCCATGCAACAGGTGCAGCTGATGCAATTCGAGAGCGGATAGTTCGCCTCCTGCTGCTGCGGATAGACGCGCGGACCCGAGCCCAGATCGTACGTGCCATCCACCGGAACCCAGGCCTTCACGCGCATTAGATTTTCAAATAGAACCGATCGGTCGACCTGCAAGTCGCGGACGAGCGGAAACTTGGTGAGCGGCTCAACGCGAATCGGCTGCTCGAGATTATCGACGAGTGCAGAACACGCCATGCGCGCTTTGCCGTTGATGCGCATGGCGCACGACCCGCAGATCTCCTCGAGGCAATTGGAATCGTAGGCGATCGGCGTGGTCGGCCGTCCGTCGGCCGTCACGGGATTCGTGGCGATCTCCATCATCGCCGAAACCACATTCATCCCCGGCCGCCACTCCAGCTCAAACCGCTCCCACACCGCCGCCGCCTCCGGGCTGGCCTGGCGCTTGATTTCAAAAGTGACTGTCCTCGTCGCCATGATCCCTTTCTACTGTTTCCCTTTCCTCGCTCGCATTCACGCTTGCACTCGCACAACTCTCGTCCAAAAGTCCCCCGTGCGCAACACTTACTTCGCCACGTCGTAGCGCCGCGGCCGCGGCTTGATGTACTGCGTATCCACTTCCTCGAACTCGAACTTCGGTCCCTCCACTTCGCCCGTGAAGCTCGCCTTGGTGGTCTTCAGGAACCGCTCGTCGTTGCGATCGGGAAAGTCAGGCTTGTAGTGCGCGCCGCGCGACTCGTCGCGCAGAATCGCGCCTTGCACAACGGTCCGTGAAATCTCCAGCATGTTCTTGAGCTGCCGCGTGAAGGCGAAGCTGGTGTTGGCCCACTGGCTCTTGTCGCTCAGGTTGATGCGCTGGTACCTCTCGAGCAGCTCCACGATCTTCTCGTCGGCCTGTTTCAGGTCCTTGTTGTAGCGGATCACCGTCGCGTGCTCGGTCATGGTCTCGCCCAGCTCGCGCCACAGCTTGAAGGGATTCTCGCCGCCCTCGTTGTTGATCAGCTTGCCGTTGATCTCCGCCTGCCGCGCTACTTCCGCCGCCGCGCCACCATCGCCTTCCACCGCCGGCACGCTCTTCGCGTACTGCATCGCATTCGGTCCTGCGCGGAATCCACCGAAGATGCAACTGACCAGCGAGTTCGCTCCCAGGCGGTTCGCGCCGTGATACTGGTATTCGCACTCGCCGGCGGCAAAGATGCCGGGAATGTTGGTCATCTGGTTGAAGTCCACCCAAAGTCCGCCCATCGTGTAGTGCATGCCTGGGAAGATCTTCATCGGCTCCACGCACGGATCCACGCCGACGAACTTCTCGTAGATCTCCAGAATGCCGCCGAGCTTGTAGTGCAGCGTCTCGCGGTTGATGTGCGTCAGGTCCAGATAGACCATCGGCTGGCCGTCGAGCCCAAGCCCCATCTCGTACACCACCTTGTGAATGGCGCGCGTAGCCACGTCGCGCGGCACCAAGTTGCCGTACTTCGGATACCACTCCTCGAGGAAGTAGAACCGCTCCGCCTCGGAAATTGCCTTGACCGCGCGCTTGTCGCCCGGTGTCCGCGGAACCCACACGCGCCCGCCCTCGCCACGCGCCGACTCCGACATTAGCCGCAGCTTGTCCTCGCCGGGAATGCACGTGGGATGCACCTGGATGAACTCGCCGTTGGCGTAGTACGCGCCCTGCTGGAAGATGGCCGACTGCGCCGACCCCGTGCAAACCACGGAGTTGGTGCTCTTGCCGAAGATGGCGCCGATGCCGCCAGTAGCGAGGATGATCGCGTCCGCCGTGAATGCCTTCAGCTCCATGGAGCGCAGGTTCATCGCCACAATGCCCCGCGCGTTGCCCTTCCCGTCGATGATGGCGGAGAGAAACTCCCACCCCTCGAACTTGTGTACCTTGCCCTCAGCTTCGAAGCGGCGCACCTGCTCGTCGAGCGCGTAGAGAAGCTGTTGCCCCGTGGTCGCCCCGGCAAACGCGGTGCGATGGTAGAGCGTTCCGCCGAAGCGCCGGAAGTCGAGCAGCCCCTCGGGCGTGCGATTGAAAGGAACGCCCATGCGGTCGAGCAGATCGATGATTGCCGGCGCCGCCTCGCACATGGCCTTCACCGGCGTTTGGTTGGCCAGAAAGTCGCCGCCATAGATCGTGTCGTCGAAGTGCTGCGCCGTGGTGTCGCCCTCGCCCTTCAGGTTCTTGGCGGCGTTGATGCCCCCCTGGGCGCAGACCGAGTGCGAGCGCTTGACCGGCACGATGGAAAACAGGTCCACCGTCCCCCCGGCTTCGGCGATCTTGATGACTGCCGCAAGCCCCGCCAGCCCTCCGCCAACCACGATGATCCTGGGTGTCGCCATCAAATTCCTTTCAGATGTCAGGGGTCAGAGATCAGAGATCAGTTGTATCCGCGCAGTGTCTGCGAATCTTCTGGGCACATCCGATTCGCCGGACTCGATGCTTGATAGAGCGCTGCGAAAAGCTTGTTCCCGGTCCCTGAACGCTGATCTCTGATCTCTATTCTCTGGTAGCTCAGCGGCACGTTCTCCGGCGCATTGGGGAACTTCGACCCCACAAACGCCCAGAGGCTGGCCAGTCCCATGCCGGCGAGAAGAACGCCCAACGCAACGCACATGTAGCCAAAGCGGCGGCGCGCAATCTCGCCCGGCGTAATGCCCCACTTGGCGGCAAAGAGCCAAACACCGTAGGCAAAGTGCCAGCAGACGGCGATCATGGCAATCACGTAGACAGCAAGGATCCACGGGTTGACAAGCTCGTGCTGCACTTTGGCAAATGCCATGCCGGGATTTTCAGGCAGGTTGGCGCCCATGAAGCGCTGCGTTGCCACGTGGTAAGCGATATAGGCGAAGGCGATAAGGCCGGTATAGCGCTGCACCAGGTACAGCCAGTTCCCCGCCCACGGGTAGTACACGATGTTCGATTTGCCGCGCAGCCAGATGTAAACGCCATAGACGCCGTGGTAAAGGATGGGCAGGAAGATGAAGGCCCACTCCAGAACGCGGACCAGCGGCAGGCTGTTGAGGAACTTGACTTGCTCACCGTATGCGATCGGGCCCTTCAACGCCTCAAAGTTTGAGAGCAGGTGCTCGAGGAGAAAAGCCCCGATGGGAACGATGCCAAGCAGCGAGTGCAGCTTATGCCAGAGAAAACTCGTGCCCTGCCCTGCGCGTAAAGGCTCCGGGCCGCGGCCGACAATATGCGCAGAGCGAGGCGCGGCGGGTTGAACGGTTGCCATGAAGAATGAGGCTCCTAAACGGCGCGGGCCGAAGCAGTCTTAGATCGAGGGACAGAAGGCTCTCGCTTTGTTTCTCAAGCATTATTCGAGGCTGACGTTAGGTCCGTCAAGGTGCTCCGCACTTTGAGCTTTTGGACAAGCGCGGTGGAAGGTCAACGCGACAACATCGGCAGCAGCGCGGTGATCGCGCGCCCGCGATGGCTGAGCGAAAGTTTGGTTTCAAGATCGATCTCGGCCATCGACTTGCCCAGTTCCGGCAAATAGAACAGCGGATCGTAGCCGAAGCCGCCCGTTCCGCGCGGCGCATTGAGGATCATCCCTTCGACGGCGCCCTCGGCAGTGTGGCATACCGCTCCGTCGCGCGCCGCCACCAGCACACAGCGGTAGCGCGCGGTGCGCTTCGCATCTGGGACACCGACCATTCGCTGCAGCAGCACCATGTTGTTCCACACGTCGGTGTTGTCGTTCGCGTCGGGCGAGTCCACAAGGCCGGAATCCGCGGCAAAGCGGGCCGACCGCACGCCAGGAGCGCCCCCAAGCGCGTCGACTTCGAGGCCAGAGTCGTCGGCCAGCACCAACTCGCCCAGAGCAAAGCGGGAATAGTAGACAGCCTTCAGCGTGGCGTTAGCCGCGAAGGTCTCGCCGTCTTCTTGCGGCGCAGCGATTTTTTCGATCTCCGGAAGAGGCTCGATGCCGACCGAATACGCCTGCGCAGCCGTGCGGAAGTCGCGCAGCTTGCCCGCGCTCGTGGTTGCAGCAAAAAGGCGAAGGGCCATTTACAAAGTTTAACGGCAGCGCCACAACACTCCTGACTCACCGTATCTGACGAGCGAAGCGGAAAACTCTGCCGAAACAAAAACGATCAAAATGGAATCTGTGAAACTGTGAAGGCACTGTCCGCAATGCCTTGATTCGGCGCGAGTTCCAGAAGGCTCACAGTTTCACAGTTTCTGTGTTTCTGTGAGCTTTCGGCGCGGTGGCTGTATCGGATTGATTCGGTTGAGGTTGGAAGCGCGGACCTTCTCACAGTTTCACAGCCCGTTTTTTCGAGCATAGGGGGGGTGGGGGGGCAGGGGGTGGGGTACGGACCGGGCGCATCCCTGACAGATTGAACCGGGCGCATATCTGACACTGCACAAGCCCATAGGCGATTGCTTACAACGTCGAGATGGGCTGGAGAGTGAGCAGTGCGATGGAGGAGAAGCTGCGCTTTGTATTTGAGTATGAGCGCGATAGGCCTCGCCGGCCTTCTTGGCGGCACCCGCCTCATAGTTTCTCTCCGCCATCGCGGCGCGATAGACCTTCTTCCAGGCTTTGCAGCAGCGCGCGACGGCGGGGTTCGAGAAGGCGGGATTGGATTTACCAACCTCGTTCATCATGGTTTGCGTTGCGTAGGATGTGTCGTATGCCATATGGCTCTTTCTCCTGAAGGGACAGGGAGGTCCGGGGAGGCGAAAGCCGCCTGCCGGATTCCTGTGATTTTGGTGTTTTCTTGATTGTGCGCCAAGAGGGGGAAATTATCGGCAAACTTGAGAGAGATCAGAGATCAGGGGTCAGCGATCAGAAAAGGAACGGGTTAGGGGGAGGCGGGCGGATGAATTTTGGGGGCTGGGCTCTTGACAAAGCTGTGAGGTGAACCCCTTGAGTGAGACAGTTTCTATTTTGTCAGGTTGCCGTTGGCTGAAAATTGCTGTTCATTGTGTTGGCTCTTTGGCAGACTCGTCTGCGGTTGGTGAAGCGGAGACAGGCTCTGGTGGAGACCAACCTGTCAAGGAATAATCACCTGCAGCCCTCAGCCGAAATTTGACCCGAGAGCTGTCTTGGCTAGCTCGGCTGGCTTGGCAGGCTTTTCGGCCGCAGCGGAATCACTCCGCCTCTTCGGCCACGGATGCAGATCAAATTCTTCCAAGAGCCGTTCACCAGCCGTACAATTCGTGGTAAGCAGTCTTCAAAAAGGAAATACCGGCTTGAACGGCGCCAGGGAAGGCAGATGAATCCTGGAACCGCTCTGATCCAGAGCAGCATGCGCGAGCATGTCGAGGAGAAGAGGAGAGTATGGCATTCTGCGCAAAATGTGGCGCACAGTTGGCAGGCAATGAGCGATTCTGCGTAAGCTGCGGGCACGATGTGAGCGCGTCGCTTGCGCCGGCGAGCGCGCCGGTTGCAGAGGCTGTTCCGGTTGCGCCTCCTCCGGCGGCTCCGCCCATGACGGCCTATCCACAGTACTATCCCGCGCCGGGACAGATCCCGATCATTATGCCGCAGGCGGTGCCCAGGCACCATGGGGGGATCTGGTGGGTGATCATCATTGCCGCTGTGCTGTTCGGGCTTTGGTGGATCGGCACGCACGATCAACAAAGCCAACAGCCGGGAACGGCGCCGCCGGGGGGCGCACAGCCAGGAGGACCGAATGCCGCGGTGATCGCGCAGCAGGTCTACACCACGCAGTGGAGCGTGGTGAATGGAGATGTGCAGCTCTCCAACCAGAAATGGGTTAACCAGTCGAACGTGTCCATACAATCGGCGGATCTGGAGTGCGACCAATATGACCAGAGCGGCTCCGATTTGGCGCAAAAGCACGTGCAGCTAACGGACCAAACTGGCGCAGCGGTTAAAGACGGAGAGACGGAAGAATTCGGCAACCTCGATATTGGACCGGCCGTGCAGGGCCTGACCAAAGTGAATTGCGGGATTGTGGGCGTGACCCCGACGCAGTGAGCTTGCGCGCCGTCGCTGCTGGCTGGCAGCGCCGGCTGTTCCCTGTTCCCTGCTCTTCGACACAGCGCCCCACGCGTTATGTCCCCCGACTCCCGCGTGGGGCGCTTTGTTGTCCCAGGTCTCTGAAGAATCGGGGTCTCCCCCCCGAGCAGACCCCGATTCTCCACCCCCGCGACGAAGACCTGTCGCCGGGGACCCCGGTCTCTTCGAGCCGCCCGACCGCGGCGGCCTTTTACCTTTGCCCCACGAAACTGGCTCTTCGTGCCGCCTGCCCGTGAAGCGCCGGGACAACCGTCCCGGCAATCTCCCGCCGAACTTGCAATCTCAAACGCAATTACTCCATGCCGTTCTGCGAATTCTGTTCCGGGTGGAGAACCAGATAGCTTGCGCCACCGTTCGCCCAGACGAGGAGCAGGACATCCTTTGCTGCCGGCTCGGAATGAAGCTGGTTCACGAAGCTGTCCGCATCCTCTACGGGATGCCGGTTGACCTGGAGAATCACCGCGCCGGGAGCGAGTCCCGCATCGTCAGCTGGGCTGCCCGGGCGCACCGATTGAATGACCGCGCCCTTCACGCGATCGGGCACATTGTATTGCTGGCGCAGATCGGGGGTCAGGTTGGCCACGGTCAGTCCAAGCCTGCCGCGCTGTCCCCCGCCCTGCTCGCCATTGCTCGCCACTTCACTCGTGTTGTGGAACTCGCCCACGGTCACATGCAGCGTCTGCGGCTTGCCGTCGCGCAGGATGCCCAGCGCGATTGGCGTGCCGGGAGTCATCTCGCTCACCGTCACCTGCAACATGCTGCCGTTGGCGATCTTCTTGCCGTCGACCTCCCGCAGCACGTCGCCGCTCTCCAGGCCCGCGCGGCTCGCCGGCGAGTCGGGTGTAACCTGGCTGACGATGGCACCTGTGGCATCAGGCAGGTTGAAGAAGCTGGCGTTGTCCGGCGTTACGTCGTTCATGCTGATGCCCAGGTACCCGTGGTGCACGGTTCCGTTCTTGATGATCGCCTGCGCTGTCGCCTCGGCAATCTGCGACGGAATGGCGAAGCCCGCCCCGGCAAACGATCCGCTGCCCGAGATGATAAAGGTGTTGATTCCAATCACTTCGCCGTACGCATTCACCAGCGGCCCGCCGGAGTTGCCGGGATTGATGGCCGCGTCGGTCTGGATGAAGTCGCCCGGCTTGCGCGGATCGTCCGAATAGGGATTCGGCCGTCCCAGTCCGCTCACGATGCCGCGCGTCACGGTGAAGGGGAAGTTCCCGAATGGATTGCCGAAGGCCAGCACGGTCTCGCCCGGCTTCAGCTTCGTCGAGTCTCCCCACGGCACGCTGGTCAGATCGTGCGCGTCGATTTTGATCACCGCCAAGTCGTTCAATTTGTCCACGCCGATCAGCTTTGCAGTGAACACCCGCCGGTCGTTTAATGTGACCCGTATCTGCGTCGCACCGTCGACCACGTGGTCGTTGGTTACGATGTATCCATCCGGCGACAGAATCACTCCACTCCCCACCCCATGTTCAAACTGGGGTTGCGGCTTCATCTGCTGTCCGTTGGGTCCAAAGCCGAAGAAGAACTGACGGAATCCGGGCGGCAGGTCCTGTGGGTTGATGCCGCCAAAGTTAAAGCTGTGGCCGCCATCCCCGGGGTTTTGGTCGTCTTGCGAGACGCGCGATGTGACCGCCACGTTAACCACCGCAGGCGTCACCCGCGAGGCAACGGCTTCCACGGCGTTATCGAGCGCAACAAGGGACGAGACGCTGTTCTCGTCAAGTGGGCCGGCGGCAGCGGCATGGGCACGGTTGTAGTCGAACAGGAATGCTGCCGAGAACAAGACCGTGGCGAGAATTCCTGCGGAGACTGCGAGTTTTTTTGCCTTCGCTACTAATGAATTAGTTGTTACTGTCATGGCTTTTTTCTCCATTTGGGTTGAAGTTCATGGTTAAAGTTGGAAGACCAGCCAGCCGCTATCGATCGACGATGCGGCGTGCCGGCGAGCATCGAAAGCTGTTGGCGCCGGTTGCGATCCGGCCGCCGAGCCGGCCGGACAAACAAGGAGGATCATCCGCGTCACGGTGATCTGCGCGCCTCGATTTGGTTTGGGCTGGCTGGTTGCGGCACCGGTTTGCTTTGGGGCGCTCTCGCCCGTTTCATAGTCGGCCACTGCCCTGGTTTTCGGCGAAGAGGTTTGCACCTCTACCCAGGCCGCGAGAACAACAAATCCTTGACTCTGGGCTGCAGCCGCCGCTGATGTCGGCTCTACGGCCTTGACCAGTTCCGCGCGGGCCGCGACGGTGTGAGAGCTCGCTTCTTCCGTCGTTGGCGCCGCTGGCGACTCCTCGCTGCGGCGCATCGGAGCAGCAGACCTCACTGCCACGCCGCGGTTTGCGGACACAACGGCCTTTGTCTCAATCGCGCGGAACTGCGTCGAGGGGTGGAACACCGCATCGGTTTCCGCCACTCCCGCTGTTCCCGCTTGTGGCGCGAGCATCGCTGTCTGCGCATCCAGTTTCGGCGCCGCAACAAATGCAACCAACTGCGGGCTCCGCGCCAGCTCAACCGAACCCACAACCAAGCCGCAACCCACCACGCCAACCAGCACGCCGGCCGCCAGCGGATGCAGCGCCTGTTTGCGCCGCAGAATGCTATGCACTCGGTGAACCAGTTCCGGCCGCCGTTCGAACGCGCCTAGCGAAAGTGCCTGTGCGCGGGGCAGCAATTCCCGTCGTTGCAGTCCGCGCTCGGCGAGAGTGGTCAGGCACGCCGCGTAGGCGCGCGGAGCCTGCGTGTGCCGCACCACGCCTTCGTCGCAGGCCATCTCGCGCTCGCGGCAAAGCTGCCGCTCCATCCAGGCCAGTGCGGGATTCAAAGGAAACAGAACCAGCAAAAGTTTCTGCAACAGGTTCGTCCAGTCGTCGCGGCGCCGCAGATGCTCGGCTTCGTGCAGCACCACCTGCTCAAGCTCGCCCGGCGTCAGCCGCGAGTAGAGCCAATCGGGAACGAGAATCCGCGGCGCGAGGAACCCGATCACGCTCGGCCGATTAAGTTCGCGGGTGGTGCAGATCTCGATGGGCCGCGCAGAAGATACAGATGCCAGCAGAGAGCGAAGGCTCGCGTCGGCCTCAACCGGAGTCGCGCCCTTCCACAATCTGCGCAGCCGCAGCGAGTGCATGGCGAGTTCGGCGGCGCGGAAACCGGAAGCAGCCAGCCAGAGCGCTGCAATAGTAAATCCCCAGCGGCTGTCCAATTCGAGCCACGGCCTTGCTGCAGCTTCGCCAACCATCGTGGCGGCGCTCGCGTCGCCCGAATGCGCGAGCAACGGCAGAAACGGCAAGCCGGCCACGACCGAAAATCCCGCCGCCCACGCGGCAAAGCGGTGCGCCGCGGAAACGCGGGGCGCAAGCCGCAGGCAGAGAACCAAGGCAACTGCAACCGCCGCGCCCTGCCACAGCGCCGCGACGGCTACCGGCGCGGCCGCTTGCGCAAACGCGGCAAATGCTGCAACGGACGCGCTTCCGCTTCCGGCCAGTCCCGCAACAATCGCATCCGCCATGTTCATCAAGGGCATCTTTATCTCCCGCCCCTCTTGCCGGCATTTTCCTTGTCGGGTGCCGCGTTGCGGATCGCATCCTTCAGCCGCACCAGCTCCTCGGCCGAAATCCCCTCGTCGCCCAGGAGTGATAACACCAGCTTTTCGCTCGAGTTGCCAAAGAAGCGATTCAAAACGTTGCGTATCTCTGTGCGGCTCGCCTCGTCTTCAGCGACGCATGGCCGGTAGACGAACGCCCGCCCCTCCTGCCGGTGCTCAACATAGCCCTTCTGCTCGAGGATGCGGATGGTGGTGAGCACCGAGTTGTACGCCAGTTGCTCACCTTCCGGCAGTGCGGCCACCAGGTCGGTCACGGCCGATTCGCCGCGCCGCCAGAGAATCTTCATCAGCCTCAGTTCGGCTTCGGTTAGCGTGTTGGATTTTCTTGGCGGCATCTTTAAATCGTTGATTCAATGAAAACAAGCCGTGCTTGGAATCTTTCCCACGTTCAAATAGACGAACAACTAAAGGATTAGTTACCAAAATTCCAACGATTTTTCAAGCCACCCTCGCCCGCGACCAGCCCTCCGAAGAAAGCGCCGCCGCAAATCTCCACCCTGTGCTACGATCCGTCCAAGCGTTCACGCAATCTCTTTCTGCAATCAAATTCAGGAGCCGGTGTCCGGGGCTTCTTCCCGGGCGCAACCATCCGCGAGTGCCTTCTTCATAACGACGCATCGCCGGCGCACAGGAGATGAAATGAACAACTACCTCAGGCCGATGGCCCTCGGCGAGATCCTCGACCGGACCGCCGAACTCTACCGCACCCATTTCCTGCTTTTTGCCGGAATCTCGGCCATCTTCGCCGGAATGATGCTCGCCGTGCAGGTTCTGTACCTGCGCTCGCTCATTCTGCTCGGCTATCCAAATATGTTGGCCCATTGGCAGTGGGGAACAGCCTCCGTCGCCGTTTTGGAAGCGCTCGTGATCCTGATGCTGGCCGGGCTTTCGATCGCGGCCAACAACCGGGCCGTGGCCTGGGTGTACATGGACAAACTCGCGACCATTCGTGCCTCCGCAAAAAGCGTCCTGCCGCGCCTGCGCACTTATCTCTGGCTCATGACCATCACCGGATTCCGCGCCTGGACGCCCTTTGCCGCTTTGTATGTTGCGTTCTTTGCCGTCGCGCTTGCGTTTCTTCCTCACGGCTTCATGAACAACCCGGCGGCGGTGCAGAACGCGGCTCAGCAAAATCCCGGCGCGATCCTGGCTTTTGGCCTGGGCATGCTCGTTCTGGCGCCGCTATTTATGTTGGCCTTGGTCTATGGTGTGTGGATGTCGCTGCGCTATTCGCTGGCGGTGCCCGCATGTGTGGTCGAGGAATTGCCCGCGGCCGGCGCAATCAAGCGCAGCATCGATCTCAGCCAGGGCTCGCGCGGGCGCATCTTCGTTCTCGGCCTGTTGGTGTACGCGGTGCGCATGTTGCTGGGGATTCTCTTCGGCTTTCCCTTGATCGCCCTCGCTGTGAAGCATCCCGGCCATGCGCTGCCTCTGGGCTGGTTGGTCGTGCAACAAATGGGCGTGTTCCTATCCAGTACCTTGATCGGCCCCATCTACTCCACCGGCCTCACCCTTTTCTATTACGACCAGCGCATCCGCAAGGAAGGCTTCGATATCGAGTGGATGATGCAGGCCGCGGGGCTCTCGCCGGAGCCTGAATTGCCGGCGCCGCAAAACTCCTGATCAAGCGAGCGCGCCTATGAGCGAAACTCTTCGGCCCTCCACACTCGGCGAGATCCTCGATCGCACCACGCAGCTCTATCGCCGCAACTTCTGGCTCTTCGCCGGCGTGGCGTCTTTGCCTATCGCCATCATCATCGCGGTCACCGTGCTCGGAGCCGGGTCCATCTTCCTGGTCGCGGGCATCAGAGGCGGCGGCCCCGAGTCTGGTTTTTTGACGGGCCTCGCGCTTGTGCTATTCCTGCTCGTGGCCATCCCGATTTATCTCGCCGCCACCGTCTTTTCCTACGCGGGCCTTACCGAGGCCGCGGCCAGCGTGTACCGCGGTGAGATAATCACCATCCGCGGCGTACTCACTGCTGTTCGGCCTTCGTTCTGGCGCTACTTGTGGTTCGGAATTCTGCAGGCCATCGTCATAGCTCTGGTTCCGGCGGTGATCGCGGGCGCTGTGGCCGCTCCTCTCATCTATCTCGCGTCGCAGGCAGGGGATGGGGCAGCGGCAGGCGCGGCAATCGGATTTGTCACGTTTTTTGTCATCGCTGCGGCCGTCGGCGTCATCGTTTGGCGCGCGCTGGGCTATTCCATCGGACTCGCCATCTGCGTCATTGAAAAAAAGCCTGCATGGGAGTCCCTGCAACGCGCGTGGAAGCTGAGCCAGGGCACGCGCGGCCGCATCTTTGTCCTGTATCTGCTCATCTTTGCGCTGGCCCTGGCCGGCTCCATGATTGGATACATCCTCAGCGCCATCGTTGGCGCGGTGGCGGGCTTGTCGGGCAACGGTGCACAGCTTGCAGCAGTTGTGGCCATCGTCGCCGCGGTCCTCTACCTCGTTGTGGACTTCACTGTCCAGGTGCTGCTTGCGCCCGTTTCCTGGATCGCTCTCGTGCTCTTTTACTACGACCAGCGCATCCGCAAGGAAGGCTTCGACATCGAGTGGATGATGCAGCAGGCAGGGCTCACGCAACCCGCAGCCGCGCTGCCACTGGCCGAAGGCGCAGGCATTTCCGGGCCGGTTGCGCCTCCTGATACCGTGGAAGAACCATGAATTTGGGGTGGCTGGGTCCACGTTGCCGGAACGCCGCAGTGCGTCTAATAGCGGCTGTCGCGCTGTTTGCGCTCAGTGCTGCCGCGCCCCTCGTCACGCCTTCCCAGCAACTCCCATCCGGCACCGGCTGGCGCGACGTGACCTTGGCGCAATACCAGCAGCACCTCGCGGATCTCGATTCCCTTGTCGCCGCCTGCCAGAACCAGCGCTCCCACCCCGCCACTGCGCAGTCGAGTTTCCCCGCCTGCGATCCGGCGTGGATCGGTCCGGATGACCGCGTCCAGTTGCCTTCCGGCGCAGCCTTAAAGTCCCGCGAGGTCCGCTATGACTGGCTGCGCTCCGTGCTGGCCCGCGCCGCGAACAAGAGCGGCGCAGCGCCGCCAGGCATTTTCGGCGCTCTTCCCCGCACACACAACAAACGTGCCTCGGTGGATGCGCTGCTGACGGCCGCGCGTCAGCGCCTGCAGGAAGACTCCAGGCAGGCGCAAAGTCCGGTTCAGGCCAATCCCGATTACTCGGCCGAGCGAAAGTCTTTGAACGCCATCCTGTCGCAGCGCGCCTATCAGGGCGTCACTCAGGAGTCGGCCATGGGTCGATTCCGGGAATGGGTCCTCAACCTGCTCGACAGATTCTTCTCCGGTCTCGAGCGTTTCGGTTCGCACGCCCCGTGGATCGTGTGGCTGCTGCGCATTCTGTTGCTTGTTGCCATTTGCACCGCACTGGTCTGGTTTCTTTTGCGCATCGAACGCCGCTCGCGCATCCGCCTCATTCCCGATGTCGAGTCCGCGCCCGGCGCGCCCTCCGCGCGCGAATGGCAGTTGTGGCTTCGCGACGCGCAGGCGATGGCGGCAAAGGGCCAATGGCGTGAGGCCATCCACTTCCTCTATTGGGCGTCCATTGCACGCCTCGAGTCGAAGCGGCTCTGGCCGGCCGACCGCGCCCGCACCCCGCGCGAGTATCTTGCTCTGCTGGCGGGAACCGATCCGCGCAAATCCAATCTGACGGCGCTCACCAGGAGCTTTGAGCGCACGTGGTACGGCGGCCGTGCGGCCCAGGCCTCTGACTTCAATGCCGCTCTGGAGCGGGCTGCGGCGCTGGGAGTCGCTGCCGAATGAAACTCTTCCCCTCACTGGACGCGAAGGACCGCAGGCTGCTCATCGGCTGCCTCGTCGTGGTTCTCGTGCTCGCATTCGTCACGGCATTCTTGTCGCGCAACGAAAACAGCGACGACAACACCGTGCCCAACTCTTATCTGACCGGCCGCCACGGCGCGCGCGCCGCCTATGAATCGCTTCAGGCAAGCGGCTACACCGTGGAGCGCTGGGAACAGCCGCTCAGCGATCTTGCCGCGCGTGCCGACGGCCAGACCGTCGTTATCTTCGCCGAACCCACCCAGGCCGACATCGCGACGGAAGATCTGAAAGCGGTGCGCGACATCCTCGCGCGCGGGGGCCGCGTTCTGGTCACCGGGTGGGCGGGAGGAAGCCTCGCGCCCGACGGAAATGTTCAGCCGCCGCAGCAGTTCCAGTCTGCGTGCAAGCTGGCGCCGCAGGGCCTCGATCCTTTGGCCGGCTCCGGCGAAGTCTGGATGGTCCCCGAAGCCGGTTGGAGCCTCGACCGCCCGCTCGATCGCGTGCAATACAACTGTGCCGGCGCGCCGGCAGTCGTGGACTACGCCGACGGCAAGGGCCAGGTGATTTGGTGGGCAAGCTCCACGCCGCTCGAGAACGGCTCCATCGGCCGCGCCAATAATCTCAATCTCTTTCTCAACGCGCTCGGCTCGCGCGATGGGCACCACATTTATTGGGACGAATCGCTCCATGGCGAAACGCGCACGGCGTGGTTCTACGCGAGCGGCCCGGCGGTCTGGCTTCTGCGGGGCGGCCTCGTTGCCATCGGACTCCTGATTCTCTTCAGTTTCAGCCGCCGGAGCGGCCCGGTGCGCGACCTTCCCGCTCCCGTGCGCGCCACGCCGGTAGAGTTCCTTGAGGCGCTTGGCTCGCTCTACGCTGAAGCACACGCCTCCGCAACCGCCGTCGACCTCGCTTACGAGCGCTTTCGCCGCAGGATGGGCGATCTTTGCGGCCTGAAGGGCGCGAAAATGAGCGCGGAGGACCTAGGCGTCGCGCTGCGCCGCCGCTTCCCACAGGCCGCGCTTGAGCTCGAAAAAGACCTGGCCGATTGCGAAGAGGCCGTCACCAACGACGCCCTGCCGCCGAAGAGCGCGCTGGCTCTTGTGCAAGCGCTCAGCCGGCACAGTGAGCTGCTGGCCGCAGCGGCGCGTGCCGGTCCGGAGCATCGATGAGAATTAGATTTGCGCGAACAATGAAATCAGCGGACTGACAGCAAGGAGAACGGAATGACCAAAGAGAGCAATACCGAACCAAGCGCGGCGTCACAAACCGCAGCGCTGCCGGCCACGCAACAACTGCTCGCCGCATCCCGCGCGGAGCTGGGACGCGTCATCGCGGGACAGGGCGAAGTAATCGGCGAAGTCCTCGTCGCCGTGTTGACGCAGGGCCATGCGCTGCTCGAAGGCGTGCCGGGAATCGCCAAAACGCTCATCGTCAAATCGGTCGGCCGCCTGCTCGGCCTCGGCTTCCAGCGCGTGCAGGGCACGCCGGATCTGATGCCCGCCGACATTCTCGGTACCACCATCTTCCGGCCTGGCTCCGACGCATTCACCTTTCATGCCGGGCCGGTATTTACTGATCTACTCCTCGTCGACGAGATCAACCGCATGCCTCCGCGCACGCAGGCCGCGCTGCTCGAATGCATGGAAGAGCGGCAGGTGACGAGCGACGGCGTCCAGCGCCCGCTGCCTGCCTGGTTCACCGTCTTCGCCACCGAAAATCCCATCGACTTTGAGGGCACGTATCCGTTGCCCGAGGCGCAGCTCGACCGCTTTCTACTCAAGATCAAGGTGAGCTACCCCGCGCCTGAAGAAGAACGGCAGATGCTCGAGCGGCATCACGGAACCGGCTCGAACCTGCTGGACGAAGCAAATATCCAGCCGCTCTCCGCCGAGCTTCTCGCCGCCGCGCGCAACGAGATTCGCGCCATCCGTGTCGAGAATGACCTCTACGGCTACATTCTCGATCTCGTCCGCCGCACGCGCGAATGGCCCATGCTCGCGCTCGGCGCCAGCCCGCGCGCGGCCATCTGCCTGCTCCGCGTGGCGCAGGCCTTCGCCGCCTTCGAGGACCGCGACTACATCATCCCCGACGACGTGAAGCGCGCCGTTCTGCCCGCCTTGCGCCATCGCATTCTGCTCAAGCCCGAGGCCGAGCTCGAGGGTTTCGACGCCGATCGCGTGCTCAACGACGTCGTCGCTGCGGTTGCGGTGCCGCGAGGATGATTTCTTCGTCCCTCCATCCCGAGCCGGTTCGCGCCGCCTGCGTCCCACGTGGCCGCTTCGCGTTTGGCCTCACGCCGCGCGCCATCTGGCTGCTGGCTGCGGGATTGTTGCTCGCGCTGCCGGGATTTTTCCAGGCCAGATGGGGCTACGGAATGCTCGTCTGGGATGCTCTGGTTCTCCTCGCTGCCATCCTCGACGGACTGCGATTGCCGGCCGCTCAGCAAATCACCATCGAGCGCTCCTGGAGCAACGCGCCCGCGCTTTCTAGCGAAACCGAAATTGAACTTGCCTTTGAGCATAGCGCCGAGACAATTCTTGAGTGCCGGCTGATCGATGACCTGCCCGACGCGCTCGTCGCCGCGCCGGCCACGCGCAATCTCCGCGTCTTTCCCCGCGTCCGCGCAACGTTGCGCTACAAAATCGAGCCGCGCGAGCGCGGCGATGTGCGCACCGGAGCCGTCTACATTCGCTATGCGTCGGCTCTCGGATTAGTGGAGCGCTGGGCCATAGCGCCGCTCGAGCAGCCTGTGCGCGTCTATCCGGCGCTGCGCCAGGGCGAGGATCAGGAGATTTTTCTCGCCCGCGGCCGCCAGATCGATCTCCAGCTCCGCCGTGCGCGCGAGCGCGGCCTGGGCCGCGACTTCGAAAGCCTGCGTGAATATCTCGAGGGCGACGATCTGCGCGACGTTTGCTGGACGGCCACCGCGCGCCGCGGCCAGTTGATCACGCGCCGCTACCAGACCGAGCGCAGCCAGGCAGTCTGGATCGTTCTTGACGCCGGCCGGTTGCTGCGCGGCCGAATCATCGGCGCGGGCGATGCGGACCGCCGCGGCCATTCCAAGCTCGACTACGCCTGCTCCACCGCCGTGGCCCTGGCGCAACTGGCGCTGTTTTCCGGCGATCGCGTGGGCCTGCTCGTCTACGGCCAGCACGTGCAGCAGCGCGTTCTTCCCGGCCGCGGCCATGCGCATCTGCGGCAGATCGTCGAGGCGCTCGCGCAGGCGCGCGCCCAATCGAGCGAGGCCGATCACCTCCGCGCCACAGCCACACTGAATCGCTGGCAGCCGCGGCGAGCGCTCATCCTGTGGATTACCGACCTGGCCGAAACCGCCATGCGGCCGGAAGTCATAGACGGCGCCATGCAGTTGTTGCATCGCCACGTGCTGCTTTTTGTGGCCATGGCCCAGCCCGACGTCGCAGCCATCGCCAATGCGCGCCCCAAAAACGTCGAAGAAATGTTCCGCGCCTCGGCCGCGCAGGAGCTGACGACCCGTCGCGAGCTGTTGCTCGCACGTCTCCGCGAACAGGGCGCGCTCACCCTCGACCTCGATCCCGCCGAGCTCACCTCGGCCGTGCTGAATCAGTATCTGAGGGTGAAAGAACGGGCGATGGTATAGAGCATTTTCGGAATACTCGTAGACCTTTTTGAAATCATTGAATGGTGGTTTTTTCTTGAGGAAAAAGCCACTTGAGTTTGTGCTTTCGGTCTGCAGCAATTCCGAAAATGCTGTCGCCGGCATTTTCGTGCAAAGGGCGCTGCCAGGCGACCTGTTTACCCTTTTAGTACCCCACCCCCGCCCCCCTTCCCTCCCCCAGTGATTTTGCCCAAGATCATGGTGAAAGGGTGTTTGCGGCGATCGATTACAGCAAAATCCTATTCTTTCCTACTGTTCGAGGCAAAATCCCGAAAACAAAGGGTTCTTTTACAAGCTCCTTCCGCACAGGGTTTGTTGAAAAGCCTCTCAGCTCTCAAGAAACCCGAGGTCAATGCATTTTGAGATGATTATGCGCCGAACGGAGAAAATGATCGGCAAACTTGGCGAATGTTTTTTGCGAGTGTTTTCAGTGAATTACGAGGAAAGTCGCGGATCGGTGCCTTGACAGGCGGCGATCCTAATCTTTCTGCAGATGGCGGGGGGATTGGGGGAGTCTCACGATTGGCGGCGGCGCGGCCGGGACGGTTCGCTGGCCATAAGCCGACTTTCGGATACTAATCAGTTCCTCGGCAATCGCCTTGGCAAATCGGCGTGTTCTAACACAATTTCAGGCGGGACAAAAAGGGGCAAGTCACCCCCAGCACACTGGATAGCTTTGCGTGAAGGGTAGAAGGCGATACTCTCCTTACAGAGGCGGGCGGTCCTATGGAGGATGGTCAGGACGCTGGTAGCGATCTTGTCTACCACTACACGACGGCAGAGGGATTAAAAGGCATCATCGAGAATCGTTGCATCTGGGCAACAAACGTCAACTTCCTCAATGACGTCTCCGAGTACCACCACGGAGTGGACATCGTTCGTGAAGAGATTAAGGAATACGAAGTCGAACCAGAAAAGCTGCTGGCAGCAAATGTCGAGCCAACGTCTCTCGCGCGTTGGATCGCGAAGAGCATAGTCATCGGCAATATACAGCGGCAGCTTATGGAAAATGATTACAGTCTCTGGACGTTCGTTGCGTCTTTTTTTGACTCCCCCGCGACCTCGACGGAAGCCACTGCACCTGACGCAGGCGACGTCCTGGAACAGTGGCGGGCATACAGCCGGGACTCTGTAGGGTTCAGCATAGGGTTCGATAAGTCCGCGCTTGAACAGCAGGTTTCGGGCTACGATTATAACGTTATAGCCCTCTGGACAATCGCTGGCAGATGCTCGTATGAGCTCGAACACAAGAGAGAGAAGGTAAAGAGGATAATCGAATCAGCTGAGCCCCTGCTGCGAGTACTCCTCCAAGGCGACCTTAAGGGGCTTATGACGGAGATAGCCCTCCTAACTTCTTCTGGCGCCGCCCCATCGGCGCAAAGCCAACAGTGGCAGGAATTCGTCGAAGCAGCGTTTAAGAAGTTTAAGGCGGCAGGGAGCTACGAAGCAGCCGAGAAAGAGCTAGAGGAAATGTTCCCGCATTTTATGGGCGAACTCATGGTTCAGCCCGCGCTAATGAAAGATCAGGCGTTCCTAGGCGAGAAAGAATGGCGCCTCGTGGCATTCACCTTTGACCCCTCAAAGGTTATGCTGCGCACCTCGAAATCGGGTCTCATTCCATACCTGGAGATACCGTTTACGGACCCTGAAGATCAGTTTCGCTTGAGAGCAGGGTTGATCAGGCGGGTTGTTGTCGGACCGCTCGGGCTAGCCTCGGAGCGGGAAAGCAAAGACGCAATCTCTGCGGTCAGGATGCTCCTACAGAAGAACAAGGTCCCCGTGAAGGACACGCGGGGTTCGGAAGGGGTAATCATCGAATCGTCTCGAATCCCTACCCGGAGATGGTGAAATTCAGTAGCTGGAGGAGATACCACCTGAATTCGAGTTAAGTCCCCAGAAACGCGCCAGCGTCTTGGAATCGGGTTGTGCCTGGGTTGTCGCCGGTCCGGAAGTAACTGGATTTTGGGCAGCAGCGAAGTTCTTTTGAAGCAACCGCAGGTCCTTCACTTCGCTACGCTCCGTTCAGGATGACAGGGCTTTGGAGGGTTGGCGGCAATGCTGATCCGAAGCTGCCGGATGAAAATCGGTGACGCGGAAGTAATCGGAATTCCGGCGTGGCGAAGTTTTTTGAAGCAACCGCAGATCCTTCGTCCCCCTCGCTACGCTCAGGGTCCTCAGGATGACAGCGCGTGGGACCAGAATCCTAGCAGGAAGTTGTCATCCCGAACGGAGTGAGGGATCTGCGGTTGTTCCTCGTCACATTCCATTCCGCCATTTCAGCCTATGATCACTGAATGCACGAGGGCTCCTACTTCGCTTACATCATGGCCAGCCGCAGCCACACTCTCTACATCGGAGTGAGCGGTGACCTGCACAAACGCGTTTTCCAGCACAAATGGAAGGAACACGATGGCTTCACTGCACGCTACAACTGCGATCGTCTCGTCTGGTTTGAGGGCCATCAAGACGTGCAACGAGCCATTGCCCGCGAGAAGGAGCTCAAGGGATGGAGACGCTCAAAGAAGATCGCTCTGATTGAATCTTTAAACCCAGGCTGGATCGATCTCAGCCGAGATTGGTACGAGTATGAACCGGCCGATTATCGACGAGCGTTCGACCGTATGGAAAGCTGAAAAGCAACCACATATCCTTCGTCCCCATCGCTACGCTCAGGGTCCTCAGGATGACAGGGCGTTGGAGAGGGCGGCGGCGCGGAAGTCATCGGAATTTGGGTCGTGGCGAAGCTTTTTGAGGCAACCGCAGATCCTTCGTCGCTGCGCTTCTCAGGATGACAGCAAACGAATAGAATCAGAGCAATGATAGACAAGCTAACCAGCTACGACCCTATCGATGATTTGCAGTCCGAAGGAGCAATCGAAATCTTCATAGCGGCAGCGCGCAAAACCAACGATGCCGCGTACATCGCTCACGCGCTGGACGTCGCGGCAGCCGCTACCCGTCGGAACAGCCACACCAGCAGCAGCGTGAACAGCAATCCGCCCACGGCAAATTTGAGCGGAACGGGCGCGTTCGAGGGCGAGAAGAATCCTTCCAGAGAGCCCGCGATCACCAGCAGCGGAATAATTCCCGAGACGAGTCGCGTTGCTTCCACGCCTGCCAGCGCAATCGAATCGCGACGGCGATAGAGCCCCGGAAACAGCACGCCGTGTGCGAGGCGCAGCCCTGCCGCGCCGGCAAGAATGATCGATGGCAGCTCCAGCGATCCGTGCGGCGCCACAAAGCTCCACAGATCGACCGACATGCCGTGCTGCGCGCAGGCCACGCCGATCACGCCGAGCAGCAGTCCATTGAAGAACATGGACCACAGCGGGCCAATGCCGAAGACGACTCCGCCGGCGAAGGCTACAAAGCAGACGCTCAGGTTGTTGGTCATGATGGCGCTCGAGGCCACCGGCTCGATGCCGACAATCGACTGCGTCCACATCTCGTGGCGCTCAATGGTCGAGACCATCCCCGGCCCCAGCATGTGGCGCATGAACTGCGGGCGCGCGATGGTGAGCACCGAGCCCAGCAGCGCCCCGCCCAGCATCACCAGCAGCGACACCAGCACGTAGCGGATCTGCCGCTGCACGACCAGCGGATACTCGTCGCGCATAAAATAGAAAATCTTCCTGAAGCCTTTGCGCCGGCTGGAATAGATGATATGGTGGGCGCGAGCCAATAACTGGTTGACGTGCTCGGCGTACGCCCGCGCGGTCGAATCCTGCCGCAGCGTGGACACGTCGCTCGCCGCTTGGCGGTAGAGCAGCGCTGTCTCGCGCAGTTCGGCGCGCGAAAGCTGCCTCACGCCGCCCGCCCCGGCCTTCCACCCCACGGACGAGAACCTGTCCGCGGGGGCCCCGGCCTGGCCCAGCAGCGCCGCCAGACGGTCCCAGTACGGGCGCCGCTTCGCGAGCCACCGATTGGAGAGAATGATCGCCATGGAGCCGGTTGGAGATCAGCTTAACATCGAAACCCCGGAGCTCGTGGCCATCGAGATGCCTCTGGCCGGCATCGGCAGCCGCTTCATCGCCATCCTCGTTGACTACCTCATCTGGTTTTTTGTTTTTATCGTGCTCGGCATCGTGGCCGCCATCATCCTCCCCGCGCTTAGTTTTTTCGGAGGCGTTTCGGCCAACTGGGCCATCGGCATCTTCTTTCTCATCATCTTTCTCTTGCAGTGGGGTTACTTCGCGCTCTTTGAAGCCTTCGGCAACGGCCGCACGCCGGGCAAGCGCGTGGCCAGGATTCGCGTCATTCATCAATCCGGCCGCGGCATCAACTTTGTGGAGTCGCTGGCCCGCAACCTGGTTCGCTTCGTCGACTATCTCCCGGGCTTTTACGCAGTGGGCATCGTCGCCATTTTCCTCAGCCGGCGCAATCAGCGTCTCGGCGACATGGTTGCCGGCACGCTTGTGGTTCGCGACCGCGAGGTCGATTCGCCGCACTGGGGCGAGAGCGCCTCGCGCACCTTCACCGCGCCTACGCTGATTGCGGAGCCGCCCATCTCGACTCCGGGGTCCCCACGGACAGGTCCTGGTCCGTGGGGTGGTCCGCCTCATTTGCGCGTTGCACTGGCTGCGCCGGCGCTGGCCAAGCTGTCTGCCTCCGATCTCGAAGTCCTCGAAGGCTTCTTTGCTCGCCGCCTCGACATGGACCTGGCCACGCGCGCCGCTCTGGCCGGCCGCATCGCCTCGGCTCTTTGCGCCAAGTCAGGCCTCGCCATTCCCCAGGACACGAGCGTGGAGACCTTTCTCGAGGCCGTCGCGCATCAATTTCGCGAGCTGGGGCGGATGAGCTGACGCGTGAACGCCGCAACGTCGTGTTCCGCGCGACTTTGAATCGCGTCCGGGCACAATGCAGTATTCAGGGGTATATTAAGATTTTGCCCAGAAACCAGCGGCAGCCGGTGCCTCGCTGCTTGGGCAGGACGATTTCTTCAAGCACAGCCCGGACTTGCGGCACTCTAGCCGCGCCGGCATTGGGACACGAGGAGAGCAAGAACATGGCCAAGAGCGTGAACAAAGTTTTTCTCCTAGGCAACGTAGGCAAGGACCCCGAGATTCGCTCCACCCCCAGCGGCACCATGGTGGCCAACTTCGCCCTCGCCACCAGCGACCGCTTTCAGGACCCGCAGGGCAACTGGCAGGACCGCACCGAGTGGCACAATCTGGTCGCCTTCAAGCGCCTCGCCGAAATCGTCCGCGACTATGTGAAGAAAGGCTCCAAGCTCTTCATCGAAGGCAAAATCCAGACGCGCAGCTGGGAAGACAAGGAAACCAAGGCCAAGCGCTACCGCACCGAAATCATCGTCAACGATCTTTCGCTGCTCTCCGGGCGCGACGATTCCTCGGGCGGCTACAGCCGCTCGTCGAGCTCATCGAACGCCGCCGTGAACGAGGACCAGCGACAGCCGGCCAGTCAGGATGACTTCGCGCAGTCCGCCGAAATCTCCGACGACGACATTCCGTTCTGAGAGAAAAGGGGAGCAGGACACCGGCGCGAGAGCCCCGTGTCTCATGGCCGCAAGGATTCTCGCCTCCCGTTTGCCAAATCTGCGCGGCCAGGGAGAATCCAAATGAAACAGATCCTCATCGTTGTGCTGTTAGCTTCGTGCATGGCGCTGCCCGCGCAGGAGACGCGCCGCGAAGTCACCAATTCCTCAGGCAATCCGGCCGTCGACACCAAGCCCAACAGCCCCGATGTGCCCGATGTCTTTGCAGTCAGCGGCCACCTCGAGCGGATCGTCGTGCTTCGCTTCAAATTTGGAACCGATCTGCTCGCTGGCCTCGAAAAAATGATCGCGCAGGAGCACATCAAGAATGCCGTGATCCTCTCGGCCTTCGGGTCGGTGCGCGGCTACCAGTTGCACATGGTGTCAAACCGCGACATGCCGCCGAAGATCCTGTTCGTCAAGAACCCCACTGCGCCCGCCGACATCATCGGCATGAGCGGCATGGTCATGAACGGCCGCATTCATCCGCACATCACGCTGGCCAACGGCGACAAGGCCTTCGGGGGGCATCTCGAGCCGGACACCACCGTGTTTACTTTTGCCGTCGTCACTCTGGGCGTCCTCGACGACTCGATCGACATGAGCCGCTTCGACGATTCGAGCTACCGCTAGCCGCAGCCTACGCCGGCGATTTTTTTGCCGGTTCGCCTAAAGGATCGTTGTCCCGGTCCGTGACCTCGGCGATCGCCGCCAATCGCTTCGCCAACTCGGCTGTCCAGCATTTCTCTGGCGCGCGCCAGCTCCAATTCCCCGTTGCCACAGCGGGCGTATTCATACGCGCCTCCGAACCCAGTTCCAGCAGATCCTGTGCCGGAACGATCGCCATCTCGGCCACGCTCGCCTCGGCTGCGCGGATCAGCGGCCATCCAGGCCGGTCGCCCACTGGACCAACCAGAGCCTCAACAGCCGCGCGCTCCGCCTTGCTCGCCGAATTCCACCATCCCTGCGTCGTGTCGTTGTCGTGCGTGCCCGTGTAGGCCACCGTGCCCGCCGTGAATTGCTGCGGCAGGTGCGTATGCGCTCCCTTGCCGCTGAAGCCGAATTGCAACACCTTCATTCCCGGCATGCCCAGCTCCAGCCGCAGCGCGTCCACCTCGGGCGTAATCACGCCCAGGTCCTCTGCCACCAGCGGCAGCGGTCCCAGCGACGCTTCAAGCGCGCGAAACAGCTCCAGCCCGGGCGCCTTAATCCACTTGCCTTTGACAGCAGTTTTTTCCTCGGCGGGAATAGCCCAAAAGGCCTCGAAGCCGCGGAAATGATCGAGGCGCACGATGTCGTAGAGCTCCACGGCGCGGCGGATGCGGTCGATCCACCAGCCGAATCGAAGTCCGTTGGGGTCGGGCGCGGCCGGCACATCCCAGCGGTAAAGCGGGTTGCCCCAGCGCTGCCCGGTCGGAGAGAAGTAGTCGGGCGGCACGCCGGCGATGCGGATGGGCCTGAGGTCGTCGTCCAGCTCGAAGATGCCGGGGTGAACCCACACGTCGGCCGAATCCATGTTGACGAAGATGGCCACGTCGCCAAGAATGCGGATCCCGTTCTCCGCGGCGGCGTCGCGCAGTTGATCCCACTGCTGCGCGAAGGCGAATTGCAGCACGCGCTCGATGGCCACCGCGCGGCCATGCTTCGCTTCAGCCTGCGCCAGCGCCTGCGGATCGCGCCGGCGCAGCGGCTCTGGCCACTCGGTCCACGCACCCGTCTTGAATTTCCGGCGCAGCACAGCGTAGAGCGCATAGTCGTTCAGCCACGCAGCCTCATCGCGGCAAAACTCCTCGAAATCGGCCCACTGCTCGGCGAGCGCGTCGTCGTCCAGCCCGCGATCGAGAAAACTCCCGACAGCTTCCTCGAGGAGCGGCAGCTTCCGTTCCTCGACCTCGTCAAAATCGACCGCGCCGGAGCGCCCTGCCAACCCTGCAATGCGCTCGCCGTCAATCCAGCCCCAGTCGGCCAGAAATTCCAGGCTGATCAGCGATGGATTCCCCGCAAAGGCCGACGACCCCGCATACGGCGAATTGCCAAATCCGGTGGGGCACAGCGGCAGAACCTGCCAAACGTGCTGCTTGGCACGCGCCAGAAAGCCTAGAAACTCATGCGCAGCGGGGCCCAGGTCGCCGATACCGCCATACGACGGCAACGAACTCACGTGCAGCAAAACTCCGCTGGATCTTGGAACTCCATGAAGCCGATCTTACCGGATGGATCGGCGCTCCCCTGGAATGGGTCCCATTTGAGACACTGTTGGGCGTGCACCCGGGCAGAGCCGTGCCGGAACTCAAACGTTAAGGGAGCCCTCCTTTGAAGACCTGTCTCTCACCGATTTGCCTTTGCGTCTCCGCATTTGTTTCCATCCTCGCCGTCCTCGCGCCCCAGACTGCAGCAGCAGCCGCGCCTCCGCAGCCTTTGACGCTCGCTGCTGGCTGGCAGTTGCAGGACGTGGCCAAGGTCCCGCAATCCGGCGCGCAGGTCTCTTCTGCGGGCTTCGACACCAGCGGCTGGTATGCGGCCACTGTCCCTGGCACCGTGCTCACCTCGCTGGTCAACGATCACGTCTATCCCGAGCCGCTCTACGGTGAAAACGAACGCCCCGAAATCATTCCCGAAAGCCTCGTCCACACCTCGTATTGGTACCGGACAGTCGTGCGCGTCCCCAGCGCCTACAGGAACCGCCACGTGTGGCTCAACTTCGACGGCATCAACTACTCCGCTGAAGTCTGGGTGAACGGCGCGCAGGTGGGCGCCATGCGCGGCGCCTTTGTCCGCGGCATCTTCGACATCACCGCACAAGTGAAGCCTGGCCAGCCTGCCGTGGTGGCTGTGCTCGTCACTCCGGAGCCGCATCCCGGCATTCCCCACGAGCACACCCTGCGCGACGGCGTCGGTCAGAATGGCGGCATCACCGCTCTCGACGGCCCCACGTTTCTCTCCACTATCGGCTGGGATTGGCTCGATGCCGTTCGCGATCGCGACACCGGCATCTGGCAAAAGGTCTTCCTCTCTGCCACGGGTCCGGTGGTCGTGAAAGACCCGCTCGTCAGCACGGATCTTCCGCTGCCCAAAACCGATTCGTCCGACGTCACCGTCGAGACAACCGTCGACAACGTGAGCGACAAGCCGGTCGCGGGCGTCGTGCGTGGCGCCATCGAGAACATCGTCTTCGAGCGCCAGGTCACGCTCGCTCCGCGCAGTTCACAACAAATCACATTCGACGCGAAGAACACGCCGGCACTACACATCGAGCATCCGCGCCTGTGGTGGCCCAACGGCTACGGCGCGCAGGAGATGTACAAGCTGCACCTCGAATTCAGGACCGGCCGTGCCATCTCTGACGCCGAGGATGTGAACTTCGGCGTCCGCAAAATCAGCTACTCCGTTCCCGGCACTGACACGCTAACCATCTCCGTTAACGGCGTGCCCATCTTCATTCGCGGCGGCGATTGGGGCCTCGACGAGGCCCTGAAGCGCATTCCGCGCGAGCGCCTCGACGCCGAAATTCGCCTCCACAAGCTGGCCAACTTAAATCTGATTCGCAACTGGGTCGGCCAGAGCACCGGCGAGGACTTCTACGAGCTCTGCGACAAGTACGGCCTCCTCGTCTGGGACGAGTTCTTCCAGCCCAATCCCCTGGACGGCCCCGACCCCACCGACCTTCCCACCTACGTCGCCAATGTGCACGACAAGATTCTGCGCTACCGCAACCACCCGTCGATCGTCTTGTGGTGCGCGCGCAACGAGGGCGATCCGCCGCCGGAGATCGACGCCGCGCTGCGCACGCTACTCGCCGAGGTCGATCCCACACGACTCTATTGGCCGAATTCGACCGACGGCCCGGGCGTACGCTCGCACGGGCCGTACTATTGGCGCGCGCCGCGCGAGTTCTACACCGTCACCGACGATTTCTTCAAGACCGAAACCGGCAGCGCCTCCATCCCCACTCTCGAATCCAACCGCGGCATGATGCCCAAAAAAGATTGGGAGACGATTGACGACGATTGGGCCGCGCACGACCTGGCCAAAGGCAACCAGCACGGCGATCTGTATCCGCTTATCCTTGCCGGGCGCTATGGCAAGATCGCCAACCTCGCCGACTTTGTGCGCAAAGCGCAGATGGCGAACTTCGAGGCCTTCCGCGCCATGTACGAGGGCCGCAACGCACTGCTCTTCCATCCCACCACGGCTGTCATCACCTGGATGAGCAACCCGGCACAGCCGAGCTTCGTGTGGCAGCTTTACCACTACGATCTCGAGCCGATGTCCTCGTACTTCGCCGTCATGCACGCCTCAGAATTGGTACACATCCAGTTCAACCAAGCTACGGAAGACGTGCAGGTCATCAACAACAAGCCCGAGCCGGTCAGCGGCCTACTCGCGCACATCGCGGTCTATAACCTCTCGGGATCGCTCGCCTATGAACACGAAACCAAACTCACCGCCGCTCCCGATGTGGCCACCGATCTCGGCCCGATCAATTTTCCGGCTTCGATTTCGTCCGTTCACTTCATCAAGCTGGACCTGCGCGACGCCGCCGGCCAATTGATCTCGACCAATTTCTATTGGCGCGCTCAGCCAAACGATCCCGACGACCTCACCGCTCTGAATCAACTGCCCATGGTCACGCTTACCGCGACGGCGAAGGTAGAAGACCGCGAAGGGTTTGAAGCGGCCGCACGCATGATCGAAGTCACGCTGAACAATCCCTCAAAAAGCATCGCCCTGATGGCGCACGTGCAACTGCGCAGAAAGTCCGGCGAACGAATCCTGCCGGTCTTCTATAGCGACAATTACGTCTCGCTGATTCCCGGAGAGACCAAATCCATCGAGGTCGAGGCCGCAGCGAGCGAATTCAAGGGCGATGCGTCGCTGATCGTCGTCGACGGGTGGAATGTGACCGTCGCGCCGTTCTCGTTTCCAGGCGGATCGATTGCCCCGAACCTCGACGCCCAACCTGATCGCTGGCCTGCAACGGGGTTGCCGTTTGCATCGGCCGGGCTGCGATGATGCGACGCATCGCGCTGTTGCCCCTTCCGGCAAACTAACGATTATCGCGAGGCCAAATCAAATCGCTGAAGAGAAAGGAGGAGACAAGAGTGTCCGAGAAATCGACAAGGAAGGCTCCTGATTACGCGGTCGAGTCCAGGCGGCACGGAATCGCTCTGTTTTCCGGCCGGAATTGCAGCTTTGCCCTTGCCATACTGCTGAAGAGCGGTACAATTTGTGCGAACCAGCGCCGAAAAAGGAGACTCCAGCCAAATACCATTCGGGCGTTGGGAGGGCAGAATTCGGCCTGATTCATCCTCCATCGCCCGCGATGTTTTTGCGGAAGTTCGTCCGCCATGAGGGGCTTGCAAACGCTGGACAAGGATTCCAGCAGGAGAGTTAGACCATGAGAGTTACGATTCGGGCCGCTTCTCTCCCGGCCTGCAAAGTTGGATTGTTATGTGGAGCGCTGCTCCTTGCCGGATGCGGCGCAAGCACCAATCCCGCGCCCAGCATATCGAGCCTCTCTCCCGCTTCGCTGACGGCAGGAAGTCCGGCGCAGACGCTCACTATTATTGGCGCTAACTTCCTCGCCACTTCGACGGTAACTTACAACGGCATTGCCCATGCCGTGACTTATATCAGCGCCAGCCACCTGACTATCACTCTAACTGCGTCTGATCTATATGCACTCGGCAGCTATCCGGTAGTAGTTGCCAATCCCGCACCCGGCGGAGGAGCTTCCTCTCAAGTCAGTTTACAGATTTACGGAGAAGCTCAGAATTCGACTGTTGTAGGCAGCGTAGTGCCTAGCTCTTCTTACGAACTTGACGCTTTCGACATTCAAGGGAATTACGCTTACATTCTAGGAGACAACGGCAATCAAGGTTCAAACTCCTCGGCTGCGCAATTCTATGTGGTGGATATCACGCATCCGGCAAGCATGGCCATCGTCAGCGCAACGTCAATAACTGGATTTATAGCCTCCGGGCAGTCTGGGATAAGAGTGCAGGGGCAATACGTCTACCTCGTATCTTCTACAGGAACGGCGAGTACAAATCTATTGCAAATCTACGATGTATCGAATCCTTACGCTCCTGCGTTTGTCGGCAGCGTTCAAATTCCACTGTATGGATTTGGTCTTTGGGTATCTGGGGAGTACGCCTATGTTATATCGTATGTAGGCGAGTCTTCCATAAGCACATTAGATGTCGTTGACGTTTCCAATCCTGAATCGCCGACGATTGTGGGATCGACCAATACGGGAACTGCCGGTCTGAATGTAGCCGACATCAAGGTAGTTGGAAAATACGCTTATGTGGCAGGGCAGAGCGACGGGCAATCCAAGATACTTGTATTTGACGTCTCCAATCCCGCATCGCCGTATTTGCTTAGCGGTTTACCGGTGGCGCACAGTCCACAAGGCCTGGATGTCGAAGGAAGTTACTTGTACGAGACGTTTTACGATCAGTACTCGTTGAACATTTACGATATATCCAATCCGTCATCGCTTTCTCAGGTAGGCACGGCTTCATTGATCGGAACATGCAAGCCGCAAGACGTTACCGTGGAAGGAACCACAGCGTATGTGGCATGTTATACAAACTCATCGGTAGGGGTAGTGGATGTGTCCAATCCGACTTCTCCAAGTGTGGATGGATACATATCTCTTCCGGCAACTTCTTACCCGCAATTCTTGGAGTCAAAGGGTAGATATGTGTATTCGATCTCAAACACCCTAGGTGGAATGTTATCAGTTATAGACACTGGCCGTGCGTAGAACCGGTCTCATAAACCATCTCTGTCAACTCGCCAGAATCATGGGACCCGCCTTGATGTTGGGTCCCATCCGTGCTCACAATGCAACAGAGGCATTTATGAGACCGGTTGTAGCCAAAATTCCATCTGGGCGCATTGAGGTAAGAGTTTTGGACACGGAGGAATTATGAGGTAAGTATGTTACTTACAGCCGATCAGCAGCAGTGCCTTAGGTACGCCGGACTTTTTGAGAATAGTGAACAAGCAATCTTTTGGTGGGATAGCTTGGCCAGTCAATTTTGTATGTCAGAGGCGGAGGCCAAGAACCGAAATGGGCGCGAGGTGGAAAGGCTCTCGATGGCGCACGAAGAGAGACGACTGAGAGAACTCGGCATCGATGACGAGCCGGAGTGCGTGGGCGTCGACGACAACCTATGCGGCTACGACATAAAATCCTATAACCGTCTTTAATCGTCGTCGACGGGTGGAATGTGACCGTCGCGCCGTTCTCGTTTCCAGGCGGATCGATTGCCCCGAACCTCGACGCCCAGCCTGATCGCTGGCCTGCAACCGGATTGCCCGTCGCAAACACCGGCCTGCGCTGACCGCCACTGCGTGCATAAAGAGAACGGCCCGCAACCAAGGTCTGCGGGCCGTTTGTCTCAAAGAGATTTTGCGTCTACATGCCCGGCGCCTGCTGCCCCTTCGCCTTGGCGTTGATGCGGACCAGGTTGCGCTTCTTGTAGTCGTTCCACACCCCGCTCATGAAGACACTGAATGCCTCGTTGCGGCGTTGGTTCAAAAGCTGATCCCGCATCCGGTCGAAGTTCTTCGCAATCTCGTCGGGGGTCGGCTCCTGCTTGTCGACGATCTTCGCCACCACGCCGGTGCGACCGGCGTCAATCGGCCCGCTGATCGCGCCCACGTTCATGTCGAACAGTTGGGGCGCCACCTGGTCCACTTCGCCAAAATCGGGAACCTGCCCGCTCTCGCCCACCATGTCGCTAGTCTTCAACGTCGCGCCCACAGCCTTCGCCGCTTTGGCCAGATCCTTCGTCGCGTTCGCCTGGTCGGCCAACGCCTTGGTCTTCTGGCTCAGCAGCACAGGGAGCTGCTCCTGGCGGTAATCGTCTAGCACGTGGCTCTTCCAGTCGGCAAACGATGGCGCGTGCGCCGGAACGATCCCCGTCACCTGGAAGATTGCATAGCCTTCGCCCGTGGGCGCCGATTGCGGCGGGTCGCCCTGCTTGGCTTCGAAGGCCTTGGCCAGAATCTGTGCGCTGTCGGGCAGCGCGGCAATCACGCCGTCATGCGCCACCGGATCTGTCGTCACCACATCCAGATGGTGCGCCGCGGCCGTCTTTTCCAGGCCGTTCCTGATCGCCTCGCTGGTCAGTTGCTGCGCATAATTGTCCTCGGCCGCCGTCTCGGCCTGCCGCGTCAGCGCCGCAACAATGCTCGCCTGTACTTCGCTCAGCGGCTGCGTATGCGCCGCCTGCCGCTCCTCCACCTGCACAATGTGGTAGCCGACGTTGCTCTTTACGATGGCAATGTCGCCGATCTTCTGCGTGAAGATGGCATTGTCGAAGGCGGGCACCATCTTTCCCCGCTGCGCAAACCCCAGCTCGCCGCCCGTGTCCTTGCTCCCCGGATCGTCGGAGTACTTCTTCGCCAGGTCAGTCCAGCTTCCGCCCGCCTGCAGTTGCTTCAGAACCATCTCCGCCTTGGCTTTTGCCGCGGCGTCGGTCTTGGCATCTGCGTTCGGCGGCACGCTGATGAGAATGTGCCGCGACTTGGCCTGCTCCGGCACGGAATAATCGGCCACGTGCTCGTTGTAGTACTGCTGAACTGCCTGCTGGTTCGGCGGTTGAACGCCGCCCGGAATCTGGCTCTCGGTGAACGCGAAGTAAGTGATCTTGCGCTCCTCCGGAACCGCCTGCGCGTAGCGCGCCGCATTCGTTTTGAAGGACGCTGCGAGATCGCTGTCAGAGGGGTTGATGGTGTTGCGCAGATCGTCGGACGAGATTACCGCGTAATCGAACTTGATCTTGATGTTCTGCTTGCGATAGGTGTCGCGGACCTCCTGATCGCTCACCGTGACCCCGGCAGTAATAAAAGCCTGCAGCCGCTGGATGGTGATTTCGTCCTTGATCTCGTCTTCGAAATCCGTCACGGACTCGTGCAGCCGGTCGTCGATCAACTGCTTGTAAGCGTCGTCGCCGATGTAGGTTCCGTTCGGGTAGAGCACTTCGCCCGTGGGGCCGGTGCGCAGAAACTTGCGCACGTCTTCGTCGGTCGCGTAGATCCCCAGCTTGTGCGCCTCCTCGAGCATCACTTGATTCTGCACCAGTTGCTGGCCCACCTGCTGCTCGAACATCTGCACGATCATTGGATTGCTGGCGTACTGCGGATCGCGCTGCCGCAGTTGGTTTTCGGTGATCGCCTCCACGCGCGCCTGGCTGATGCTGTCGCCCGACGACAGGAGGCGGCTATACCAGTGCGGATAAATGACCGCGTACGTGTCGGGCGACGACGACCCCACTCCGCCCAAGCCGGGAATCAGGTACAGCACCATGGTGACTGAAGCTGCGCCGATGACGACCACAATCAGCGCCTTGACCATGCGATTATCTGTTTGCAGGAAACGAATCATGGATGGACTTCAACCTTCAACTCTCTGAGCGCGGGCAGGCTGAACCGGCGTGCGGCAGCACAGAATCTGCTGCGTTCGCTGCGCGCCTGCGGATGCACAATTTTCGCTCGATACGACTCTGCCATTATAGTGGATCGCCGCCGCGCGCGGATCATCGCACTATTCCAACGCGCGACGGGCATCCGTTTTTGCGGATGCCCGTTCCTATTCCCTACTCCCTACTTACGATTCCCAGTTCTTACCGCCAGTAGTACGCTCCACCGACCAGGTAGTACGGCCGGTAGTAAACCGGCGGGTATCCGTACGGGTAGGCTGGATAGCTGTAACCGGCATAGTAGCCCGGTCCGTAAGGGGAACGCCTGTAGAGGCTCGGCCCGCCGGGATACAGTCCCTCCGCCAGTCGCGCCGCTTCTTGCGCGCTCACAGGCGCAACCGTGATCGGCGCATTCATGTGGAACGTCACCAGCGCCTCGGCGGGAATCCACACGCGCGGTCCCGAGGAAGCAGCCGAAGCTGCCGTGCCTGCGGCCACGCCGGCCCCGGCTCCGATGGCGCATCCTGCGCCGCGGCCAACCGCACAGCCAATGATTGTGCCAATCAGGCCGGCGCCCACTGCACTGCTCACCGTCTGGCCCGCCTTATTCGGGCCCTTCACCTTGAATTGATCCGTGTTCAGCGGGTAGCTTTGTCCGCCCAGATCGAGCGAGGTAAGCGCAAGCGCCAGCACTGAGTTCCCCGCTAATTTGCCTGAGCCGACATTTTTCGCCTCCGTCACGACGCCGTGCACCGTTGCGCCCCGCGGAATCGCCAATACGCCGCCCGCAATCACATCCTGAATCACCGTGAACTGCACAGGCTGACCGTCTTTCGCCCTCTTGCTGTCCACCGGTTCACTCGTCCGCACCTGCAGCAGCGTTCCCGCGGGAATGGTCACGGGCCCCGTGGCCGGCTTATACGGAGGCGCCTGAGGCGCGGGCCGGTACTGCGGGTACGGCGGATATTGCGAAGTCTGAGGACTCTGGTACTGCGGCCGTGCCGGCGGTGGCGGCGGATACCCGCCTTGCTGCGGATACGCGTCCGGAGCAGGGCCCGGCGGCGGCAAACCCGCCATATTCTTTTGCGCCTCCGTCTGGTCCGCATCGGGCATATCCCCAGGGTTGGGCGCCGGCTGCATCGCCTGCGCAGCCTGGCCCGGATTGCCGATCTGCAGATTGTTGTGCACCTTGGTCACGCCGGCCACGTGCGCCGCAATCGACTCGGCCAATTGCTTTGATGCATCGCTCGAAACCGTTCCCGAAAGCGTGACCTCGCTCTGGATGGTGGCCGCGGTTATCAAGTCGTTCTTCAGCGCCGCCGACGCGTCCAGCGCGTGCACCACATCCATCTCAATCTGTCCATCCGTGCGCTGCCCCTGTTGCGCCGCCGGATCGCCTTGAGGCTGCGCCGCCGCGCCCGCATTCTGCGCCAGCGCGACCACGGCACACAGCACGGCCAACCCCATCCATGCCATAAGCTGTGCGCTCATTTTCCTCATCAAGGTACGATTCATATTCATTTCTCCTGCGTTCCCCCGTTACCGGCGGTCCAAACTCACGCCAGGTGAACGGTTTTCTCGAACTCGCTTCATCGGCTCATTCCGGAACTCGCTTCATCGGCTCATTCCGTTAGACGAGACTCGCCTGAGCCTGTCACTGGGTTAAACCCCGCCCCCGCGAAAAAGTTTCCTAAGCGACGGTCTCGCCCAGCGCCGCGCTCACCGCTGCGCTCAGCGTCTTCAACCCGGCGGCCACGTCGGCTCCAAGGTGAGCCCGTAGCGCCCGGCGTCCGCGCGACTCCAGCACCGCCAGATCGCCCGCCGCCTGCGCATCGATCACCACGCCAAAGCTGTACTTCTGCCCCGGAATGTCCAGGTCCTCGGCATGGGCGCTGGTGATCTGTAGAAAGACGCCCGTATTCGGTCCGCCCTTGTAGTCCTGCCCGGTGGAGTGCAAAAAGCGCGGACCAAACCCGAGGCACGTAGCCACACGCTTTTGGTCGCGTACTTTGTGCCGGAATCCCTGGATCGCCGCCTCGTGTTCCTCAAACATCGGCAGGAACGCAACGGTGGCAAAATAGTCGCCGGCGCGAAGCTCGTCGAGATGCGCGCGAAGAATTCCAGCCAAAGTTGCGCTTGGCGCGGCAGCCTTCAGCTTGGCTGCATAATCGTCTGTCGCGTAGAGTGCGATTCCCTCGTCCACCAGGAACGGCGCGCGCTGCGGCAGCTTGCCGCTCTTCTCGTACTCGGTCGTCAGGGCGCGCGTCTCCACCTTCGCTGCTTCCACATCCGGCTGGTTGAAGGGGTTGATGCCCATCACCGAGCCTGCCACTGCCGTTGCAATTTCCCACGTGAAGAACTGCCCGAAGATCTCGTAGAGGTCCGTAATCTCGAAATACACCACCGGATGGCCGGCGGCTTCGAGTGCAGCAACCTTCACATCGAGATTCGATTGTGCGCTCGCATCGGCGGTGTTCTTCAGCCGCACGTACGCAAACACGCGATCTTTGCCATACACGCTCGGCGGGCCAATCTCCTCGCGGTCCACCGGCGTAATTCCCTTCCCCTGCTTGCCCGTCGATTCCGCGATCAGTTGCTCGAGCCACGCGCCCAGGTCGCAGATCTCCGGCGAAGTGAAGATAGTGATCTTGTCGCGTCCCGCGTTCGCCGCCGCTCCCAGCAGCAGGCCAAGCTGCACGCCGGTATTCGCCGCCACGGGCAGCTTCGCCGCGGCCACCGCCTTGGCCGCTTCCGCCAGCAGCTTGCCCACATCCAGCCCCGCCACGGTCGCCGACACCACGCCAAAGTTCGAGAGCGCGGAGTAGCGTCCGCCAATCTGTGGATCACCATAGAAGATGCCCCTGAAGCCGTCCGTCTTCGCCACCTGCTCCATCTTGGAGCCGGGGTCGGTGATTGCCATGAAGCGGCTGCCCGCCTCCCTGGCTCCCACCGCGCGCCGCATCTCCTCGAAGAAAAATTGCTTCAGAATATTCGGCTCCAGCGTCGAACCGGACTTGCTCGCCACCACCACCAGCGTCTCGGCCAGGTCCACTGCGTCGCAAGCAGCCTTCACCTGCGCTGGGTCGGTCGAGTCGACGATGCGCAGCTCCGGGAACCCCGCCTGGGGCCCGAATGTCCTGGCCAGCACTTCGGGGCACAGGCTCGAACCGCCCATCCCCAGCAGCAGAACCGATTGGAAGTCGGAGCTTTTTACTTCGCCGCCCAGCTCCGCAAACGATGCCAGATCCTTCTGCTGCCGCTCGACAATGTCGATCCAGCCCATCCACTTCTCCTCGCCGTCGCGAGTCCATAGGGCTGGGTCCTTTTGCCAAAAGCGCTCCACCTTCTTGTTGGCTTGCCAGTCGGCGGCTGCCGCGTCCACGGCCCCGCGAAGATCGGAAGAAACTGCCAGTCGAAAGTTCATATCACCTTAGATTCTGCCTGAAGGGCCAGGTTGCAAAGCTAAAGTTTGTGCAAAAGTTCGCGGCGGCGCTAACGCTGAGCAATTCCGCCCACCCTCATCGTCACGCAGTTGCTGCCGGCCAATTCGGCGTAATGCGGATCAGTTCAAGCTGCGCGCCTGCGCCGCTCGCGTCTTCCAGTACAAACTCCGGTGAAGCTGCGGGCACCGTCAGAATCCCGCGCGACGGCAGATCGACCGGCTCGTAACCCTCACCTACCAGCCGTCCTGCTCCGGCAGCCGCGAATAAATAGGCCAGCCCGCGCTTTTCGTCTGCGCCGCGCAGGCTTTCGCTCGTCCGACTGCCGCTCACGGGAATTCGCTCCATGCGAAAGTACTCCACATCGATCAGCACGGTGCGGTCGGCGAGCTGGTGCGGAGCCACCTTTCCCGCGCGCGTCTCGAGCTTCGTCGCTTCCAGCGACTTTTCAATGTGCAGCTCGCGTGGCCGTCCGTAGTCGTACATGCGGTAGGTCAGGTCGCAGTTCTGCTGTGTCTCCAGCAGAATCGATCCCGGCCAGATGGAGTGCACCGTCCCGGCATCGACAAAAATCGTGTCTCCGGCCGCGACGGGAATCATATTCAGCCTCGCCTCGAGCGTTCCCGCGCGAATGCCTTCCTCGATTTCGCCCAGTGTCGTCCCCGGCTTCACCCCGACCGCAACCTTCGCTCCCGTCTCGGCTGCCATCGCGTACCAGCACTCCGTCTTGCCGCGCGGCTCACCGTACCTCTGCGCCAGTTTGTCGTCGGGATGCACCTGCACGCTCAGCTTTTCCTTCGCGAAAATGGTCTTGATCAGCAGCGGCGAGTCCGCCGTGGGCGCCTCGGCGCCGAGCAGCGCATCGTGTTCCTCGCCGAACAGCGCGCCCAGCCGCTTGCCCGCGTGGGACCCGGTCGCGACAAGGCAATCGTCGCCCGTGAGCCAGACTTCGCCGATGGGATCGCCCTCGGCCACGCGGTCGTACCAGGGGCGCAAATCGCGGAATCCCCAAACCCGCGCCGTGAACTTCGGCTCGATGCGAAACGGCGTCATTTCCGGCGCTGCCGATGGCCGCGATTCTGCCATAGATCCAGCTCTCTAACCTCACTCCCATGTTATCCGCACCGGGCAGTTCGGCCGCCCCGATGCGCTCAGCTGCCAGATCGCCGCGCTCCGCCCGCTGCACGACGGCGAGTCATTCGCGGCTCCGGGGCCTCCCTGCAATTAGGGCCTGTTAACACTACCTGGAGTGGACGGCGTTGCGAGTGAAAAACCGCTCAGACGAGGCGGAGGACGACGGCTGTGGCGGGTCCACCGCCTAGGACGACAACGAAGTATGAGCGGTTTTTCGCCGCAACCCGAAGGGACGGGGCCGATTTTCCCCATCTCTTTGTCGCTTGTCGCTCCAGTAGGCCGGCTACAGTTCGCTCCGCGCTCCGCGACCTGGGGAAAATCGGCTCCCGTCGCCGCCATCCCAGGTAGTGTTAACAGGCCCTAGCGCAGGACCTCAATCGGCACTCCGGCCTGCACGCGCGTGCAGATCTTGTCCGTGGTCCAAGCAGCGGCCTTGCGGGTCGATGCGAGAGCGAGACATGCCCGATCGCCCAAGGAAAGCTCTGAGTAAGATCGTGAGTAGCCGGCAGCGAGCTCCGCTTCCGCCTTCCCAAACGGAACCAGCTCAATTCCGGCAAGAAGCGCGTCCATCTCTTGCGTCGTCATGGATGGGTTCTCCCGGTGTAAACGCGTAAGAATCTCGCACCAATTCACAGAGCTGATCGCGACGTGGACGTCCTCGCCCGATTCGGCCATTGCGAGCAGCGCATCGACCCTGTTACCGCCCCGCTCTTTCAAAACCAGGGCCAGTACCGCTGACGAATCGAGAACCACATTACTGGCGGGCTTCACGGGCCGCTTCCTCATGTCTTTCGGCAAGAAAATCGTCGAGGATACCCTTTAAGCTGCCGCGGTTCTTGACAATTCCGGCACGGATGCTCCGCAAAGCCATCCTTCGGTTCAGAATCCGAATCTCGCCGTCTCCGCTGATCACGGTCAGCCGCTCGCCAGGTTCCAGGCCAAATTCTTTGCGAATTGCCGCGGGAAGGACAATTCTGCCACTATCTCCCAAAACCACCGTTTCTGTCATAGTCAGATACCCCACTTCTATTATGACAGATTCTTCCGTCTCTGCCACTTTCGTGTCGACCTTCCGTATTTAACTCAGGGTGGCCAGCTGGCTCGCCCTGCGCTGCTTCAGCACGAAGGCGCCGGCAGATGCGCCTGCCTGTCTGCGCGTTGGTGTTGCGCAAAGGGTCCGGCGCAGACGCGCGCGACAGGCGCCAAGGCGGCGCGCCGGAATGGCGTTCCTATGAGGGAGCGTCAAATCCTTTGGAACGGGCAGAGAATAACGCTGGCCGCACCGCCCGCGGTTTGCTAATCTTGGCGCAACATGAACAAACCGGCTGTACTGATTGCCGCTCTTTTTCTCTGTTCTCTTCTATCGCCCGCGCAAAAGAAGGTCCCGTCCAAGGCGATCCGCTTTCAAGGCGCGCCCCAATACACGCAAGAGGAGCTGCTCGCGGCTGCCGGCCTGAAGGCGGGTGCGCGCCTGAGCTCCAAAGACATTAAAGCTCACGCGAAGCAACTCGACGATACGGGCCTCTTCGCGGTGGTCAAGTTCAGCAATGACAGCAAGGGGCTGCTCTTCTTATTGACGCCCTCCAGCCAGCTCTTCCCCATTCACCTGGACAATCTGCCGCTCAAGCCGGGCAAAGAACTCGACGACAAGCTTCACGAGCGCTTCCCGCTCTATCACGGCCTCTTGCCCGCCAATGGCTCCATGCTCGAAGGGATCCGCCAAACGTTCGAAGAAATGCTGGCTGCCCAGGACGTAAAGGCAACGGTGAACGCAGCTCTCACCAGCGGCCTGGGCCCCAAAAAGATCACTGCCATGAACTTCACGATCACCTCACCGGCGGTGCGCATCGGTTCAATTCAACTGGACGGCGTCTCGGCCGCGATGCAAGCCAGGGTCAATGCCCTTGTCGACGGCCAGACCGGAAACGAGTTCGATACGGAGAACACTGCAATCGGGCTTCAGCACGCCACCGAGGATCTCTACCAGGACCAGGGTTATGCGGCCGTCGAAGTCGCCGTCGCCCAGATCGAGCCTCCGATCATTTCGGGGCAATCTTCAGATATGGCCATCGAAATACCCTTTTCGGTCACGATCAGGGAAGGCGGAGTTTATAGGCTCGGCTCGATCACTTATCCGGCCGACGCTCTCGTCCCGCGCGCAGAGGTTGAGAAGGTATTGTCCAAATACCCAGCCGGTTCGGGAAGGCCGCTCGATCTGTTTCTCCTCGCCGTCCGCGACGCCCATCATGCCCGGGGCTATCTCGATTGCTCCGTGGTCCCTCACGCCTCGTTCAACGAGGCCACGCACATCGTGAATTACAGCCTCGATGTCGCTCCCGGAACGCTCTATCGGATGGCCGCGGTTCAGTTCGACGGCGCCCCCGATGCCATGGCCGTCAAGCTCACGCGCCTGTGGAAGATGGCGCCCGGCGACGCATTCGACGAAAGCTACGTCTCGGGCTTCGCGGCGCGTGCGCAAAAGCAGGACCGGTCCCTGGCGAAATGGATGCAAACCGTCATCGTCACATTCGATGTAAAGGCCGACCCGGCCACGCACGAGGTCAACTGCATCTTCCACTTCGCCAAGGCCGCGCAGAGCGGGCGGTAGGAGTTGCCCAAGAAATCTCTAAGTCGATAGAGGAAGGCCGCGTCCGCCCGTGCGGCCAGCACTCATTCCCACTCGATCGTGCCCGGCGGCTTTGAGGTGATGTCATACACCACGCGGTTGATCCCGCGCACCTCGTTCACAATGCGGTTGGAAATCTTCTTCAGCAGATCGTACGACAGGGGTGTCCAGTCGGCGGTCATGCCGTCTTCGGAATGCACGGCGCGGATGGCGCATGTGTAAGCGTATGTGCGCTGGTCGCCCATCACGCCCACGCTCATCACCGGCAACAGCACGGCAAAGCTCTGCCAGATCTTCGTGTAGAGCCCGGCAGCTTTGATCTCGGCCACAACGATTTCGTCGGCCTCCTGCAACAATGCCACGCGCTCCGGCGTCACCTCGCCCAGAATGCGCACCGCAAGTCCCGGCCCCGGGAACGGCTGGCGGCTCAGGATCTCCTCCGGCATTCCCAGGTCGCGTCCGATGCGCCGGACTTCATCTTTGAACAGGTCGCGCAGCGGTTCTATCAATTTGAGCTTCATCCGCTCCGGCAGCCCGCCCACGTTGTGATGGCTCTTGATGGTCTGGCTCGGCCCCTTTACGCTCGACGATTCGATTACGTCGGGATAGAGCGTCCCCTGCACCAGCCAGTCGAGTTTGCCCTCAGGACCGCCGGTCTCCTGCGCAATGCGATGGGCCTCATCCTCGAAGACCGCGATGAACTCCGCGCCAATGCGCTTGCGCTTGATCTCGGGATCGGTTACGCCGGCCAGCCGCTGCAAAAAGCGCGCGCTCGCGTTCACCGCCACGATATTCAGCCCCAGCTTGCCGCGCAAATTCGCCTGCACATTTACAAATTCGTTTTTGCGCAGCACTCCGTTGTTCACAAAAATGCAGGTCAACTGGCTGCCGATGGCCTTGTGCACCAGCACCGCCGCCACCGAAGAATCCACGCCGCCCGAGAGTCCGCAAATCACGTGTCCCGTGCCCACCCTCTCGCGAATCGAAGCAATGGTGCTCTGGATGAAGTGCGATGGTGTCCAGTCGCCGCGCGCTCCGCAGATGGCGAGGAAATTTCCGATCAACTGCGAACCCAGCGGCGTGTGATGCACTTCGGGATGGAACTGCACGGCCCAGATGCGGCGTTCCTCGTTGGCGATCCCGGCCAACGCATTCGACGTGGCGGCCACGCGGCGAAATCCCTTGGGCAGCTCCACCGCCTCGTCGCCGTGGCTCATCCATGCCTGAATCGTTGCCGGCAGGCCCGCGAACAACGGCGTGCTGCTGTCCTCGATGGTCACCGTCGCGTGGCCGTACTCGCGCTTGGGCGCCGAGCGCACCATTCCGCCCAGATGATGAACGATGTAATGCAGCCCGTAACAGACCCCCAGCACGGGCACGCCGAGTTCCAGAATCTCCGGGTCCGCCGGCGGAGCATCCACGTCGTACACCGACGAAGGGCCGCCGGAAAGAATCAGCCCGATCGGATTCAGCGCGCGAATCTCGCCAAGAGGCGCCGTGCACGGGAGGACCACCGAAAACACATTCTGCTCCCGGATGCGCCGCGCGATGAGCTGCGTATACTGCGACCCGAAGTCGAGGATGACAATGGTCTGGGTGTCCACGCTTCAGTGTGGCAGGGGCCGGGGAGGGATGTAAAGAACCTGGCTAGGGCAACTTCCTCGCCTCCGCCACCGCATCCCACCCGTCCTTCCCCGCAAGGAACACTCTCGGCCTGAACTGCGCCGCCTGCCGCGCCGTGAGCTGATGCGACCACTTGACGCGCGCCGCCGGATTCGCTCCCGGCCCGGTCGAATGAAACTCAGCGTAATAGGCCTGCGGCACGCTATCCGTTTTGCCCCACGCGCTCCAACCCCCGGGAATCACGTTGGCGGGCAGTTCCGTGTTGATGTACACCACGCGCGAGTACGGCCGCCACGGGCGTCCCAGGCTGATCGTGTCGCGCGCTGGAACCAGCAAACCCGATCCCGCCGCAGGCTCCATTCCGCTCGTCACTTTGCTGTCGAGGATCGCGAAGCCGGTCGTTTGTTCCGGCGAAGTGCGCGATTGCGCCGTCAGGTATCCCGGCCCGTTCGCGTGAATCTCCGAGTGGTAGAACACCGCCGTCGCGTTGCCGAAGATGAAGTCGACCCCGCCCTCTACATAGGAGTCGACGTAATACTGCCGTCCGTAATCGGCGAAGAGAGTGTCCTGGTGGCCTAGAAATCGGCAGTGTTGGAACACTGCCTTGTCTGCCCGCACAGCCGCAGCAACGGCCTGTCCCGTGTTGCCGGCTGTGTTCTCAAAAGTAATGTTGTCCGCCTCAAACCCCGTCCCGTTAATCTCTACGGTCTCCGTGAAAAACGTTCCGCCGGCCTGCCTGGCATTCAGGCTGTTGGTGATCACCACGTCCGCCGGGGTCTTCCCCATCCCAACCAGAGTGATGTTCGTATGGTTCTCGGTCACGATCACCCGCTCGTGATACACGCCCGGCGCAATCTCGATGTACACGCGTCCCGGTCTGCCGTCCTTCCCGATCCCCGCGAACGGGTGATGATCCATCGCCATCTGGATCGTCGGAAACTCCGTGGCGCCCTCGATCCCCGTCTTTACATCGCCCGTGCTGACATCGCTTGAAACGCGCACGTGCACGTCCTGCCCGTGTGCCATGGGATCGAGAAGAGAAAAGCCAGCCAGGCTCAACACCGCCAAAATAGAAAGAGCAATCCGCAGTCGGCTCCACATGCTTTTATTCTCTCGCCTTCCGGCCCCATACCATCCTGGAACTCTCGCTCCCCCTCTTTACCCCGCTTCCGGCGTTGACTTTTCCCGCCCGCCCGCGTCCAAACGCCGACCGTTTCCGGAAAACTGAAGGCCAGACTGTTTCACCGGGAGGCTGGCGGACACAATGCGCCGCGGCAGTCGAAGATCAAAGTATTTACCAGTCCGAGGGGGAAACTAGGCACAACCCGCCCTCGCCTTTTACAATTCATCAGGGACTCCATCCCAACCCAGCACTGCTAGGGAACGATGAAACTTGGCGGCTCATACCTGACCAGGATGAAGGAATAGCATGAAGTTCACGAAATTCGGCAAGGCGCTTGCGATCGGCGCACTTTCGGCGGCCATCGTATTTGGCGTGACGTCTTGCGTTGAGAGTTATACGGTTGGCTATTTGTATGTGACGGGAACCGTCACCGTCTCCAGCGGCAATAGCGGCATCGTTTCCGGCTTCCAAATCGATCACAACACGGGCCGGCTAACGCCAATCAACACGTTGCCGGTTGCCTCTGGCGGAGCCAACCCGGTCCGCGCCGTGTTGACCCTCGGCAGCCGGTTCCTTTATGTCCTCAATCGCGGAGTCACCGCCTCGGGCAGCCCCAACTGCTACGGCACCGGCGCCAATGCCTGTCTTAACTCCAACATCACCCAGTTTGCCGTGGGCGGAAATGGCGCCCTCACCCCGCAGCAAACCTTCTATACCCAGGGCATCAATCCCTTCCGCATGTTTGTCGATGGGTCGGGCAACTTTCTCTTTGTCCTGGATCACGACGCGCCTGACAATGCCAACCCGTCGAGTACTGACAATTGCGCCCTCGCCCTGGGAAATTCGGTGACCACCTGCGGCGACATCACTGTTTTCAAGATCGACCAGAGCACCGGCCGCCTGTCGCTGGTGGAAAACCAGCAGGTAACGGCAGCCGGGGGCCAGCCCATCACTTATTTCCCGGTTCCGGCCAACCCGGTCGATTTTCTGTTGTCCGGCGCGACCCTCCTCACCCTCGCCGGCGCGCCCAACCCAACCGCTTACCCGTACACGGGCGCCTCCCTCGTCTTCCCTTACAGCTATTCGAGCGCTTCTGGACAATTGACGCTCAGCCAGAACAGTTCCCAGCCGCTGGGCATTCATCAGGGCACGGCTATCGTCAGCGCCGGGGGCGTTGTTTACGTGCTTGATAACGAGCCCATCTCCGTCTCGTTTAGCGGCACAACGACAACCTCTCAAAGCCAGATTCTTCCCTTCACCTTGGGCACTGGCGGCGCGCTTCAGTCAGAACCCAGCGGCACGGTTCCCGATGACCCCACGCTCGCCAACCCCATCTACGTTTTGCTCGAGAGCAAAGGCAAGTTTCTTTATGTCGCCAACCAGGGAAACAACATTACCGGGCCTAACCCTGAAAGCGGCCTTGCCGGGTACTTTCTCACCACCGCGCCCGCATTCCAGTTAAGCTTCATCGCCGAGGAGCCGTTCGGCTCGGGATCGGGTCCGCAGTGCATTGTCGAGGACCCCTCCAACCAGTTCATCTACGAAGCCAACCAATACGACTCCACGGTGACGGGCCGGGTACTCGATCCCAACACCGGCGACCTCAACAATTTGCGTGTTACCAGCACTTACCAGCTCCAGGGGCCGGCGTCGTGGTGCCTGGTGGATGGGCGCACAAGTTAGTGCCACGCCGCGTCCGCCCGCCGAAAGCAGGCAACGTCTGGCGGACCGGTCCTGATGCCAGGTTCGGGTCCGTCCGGAGCCTGTACGAATTGACGGTCTGTTTTAGAGACCTTGGTTGAATGCCGGTGCGGTTGATTGTTTTTTTGGCGCCGGGATTCGATTCGCCGGAATTCGATTTTTTACCGGCTTTTTTGAAGGGCCTGCCTGCAGGCCGTGTGAATGAAAGATGCGCATGAAGTTCAATAAATCGAGCCAGCGATCGCAAAACCAGAGTGAGTCCAACGCTGGGACACAGAGGTCAAGTCGCCGCGACCATCAGGGAGTGGCGACCTCGAAGGCTGCAAAAAACGGCTTCCTTCACTCTGGTTTTGCCCTTGTGCTGGTCGGTGCGGCCAGCCTGCTGGCGGCCTCGCTCGTCACTGCCTGTTCCCAGTTGACGCAAACTTTGACTATCGACTTTGTTTACGTGGCCTCTGCCAAAGCCGCCGGCGCTGACAACTACGGCGAGATCGACGTCTTTGAGATCAACTCTGAGTCCGGCCGCATGCGCCAGATTCCCACTTCGCCCTTCCCTTCCCAAGGGCGAAACCCCGTGGCCGAGGCCGTCTCGGCCGACTACGGCAGCCTCTTCGTCGTCAACGAGGACGACAACACCGTCGTGCAATTCGGCATCGGCACCGACGGCAAGCTCTATCCCTATAACACCGTCAATACGCCGGGAATCTTCCCCCTCGCCATCGCCGCCAATAAGTCCAATCTCTTTGTCGTCGATCTCTACCAGCCGCTTCCCCTCTGTTCGAACGCGGATCCCTGCTCCGGCTCGATCGGAGTCTTTTCGCTCACCGCTGCAAGCGGCTCCACGCCGGTTGCCATCGGATCGCCGGTCACCAACCCCGCCGTCAGCGGGCAGTATTGGCCGCTCACGCTCTCCGGCGCCAACGCATCGCACGTCATTGTCCCCACCGCCGTCAACGTCCTCGCTTCAGGCGCTGATGTCTACGTCACCGCTTACGACTCTTCCGTCGTGCCCAACGCCGGCTATGTCTTCGGTTTCTCCGTCGGCGCAGACGGCGCCCTCGCTCCTTTGAGCGGCTCTCCGTTTGCGGCCGGCGTCAAGCCTTCCGCCATCGCCAGCGACGCTGCCAGCGCCCATGTGTACGTCACCGACTTCTCGAGCGGCAATGTGCGGGGATACACAGTCAGCTCCGGCAACCTGACACCCCTCGCCGGCAGCCCCTTCCCCGCCGGCAATCAGCCCTCCGCCATCGTGGTCGATCCTTCCTACCCGTTTGCCTATGTGGCCAACTCCCTCGACAGCAATGTCACCGCCTACTCCATCAGTAATGGCGCGCTCTCCAGCATTGGCACCTACGCCACCGGCCTCCAGCCCGTGGCCATTGGAATCGATCCCTCGACGAATCATTTCCTTTACACTCTCAACTTCCTTGACAACACCGTCTCCGGCTTTGAGTTGAGCATCACCAACGGAACACTTCTCGATTCGCAGAACTCTCCCTTCCCGAGCAACGCCCAACCAACCGCTGTTGCGGCCATCCCGCACAACGGCACGGGAGGCGGCATCCAGCCCTGAGAGCCTGCATTCGCTCCGCTCCGGCAACGGAGTTGGTGGCATCTCCCCCGATCTGGCTTTTACAATGACCACGGGGGCAACATCAACGAGTTTTCTTGGGGCTCCTTTTCACGGGCCCATGACGAAGGAAGCGCATGAAGTTCAGTAAATTGAGCCAGCTTTTTCTGGTCTCTGCAATCGGCCTCATACTGGCCACGTTCCTGACTGCTTGTCAGCTTGTCACCATTGATTACGTTTTCGTGGCCTGCTCCGCGGGCAGCTCAGCAGGCAGCGACGGTCAAATCTACACCTACGCCGTCGATGCCTCGTCGGGAGCACTGCGCACCGCCGCGTCGCCCGTTGACTCCGGCGGCACCAGCCCCATCGCCATGGCCACCACCTCCGACTATTACAACCTCTACGTCGCCAACAAGGGCAACAACTCCGTCGTTCACTTCGCCATCGATGACCACGGCAACCTCATCAAGAAGGACTCGATCACCCTCGCCGCAGTTCCCGTGTCGATCGCCGTGAACGCCGCCGGTACCTATCTGTATGTGGTCTCCGGAACCGCCTCCGCCACGCTCACTGAGTACGCCCTCAGTTCAGGCGCCATCGGCTCCGCCGCCGCCACAATCCCGCTCACGGTTCCCGGATTCTCGGCCGACACCATTGTTCCCACCGGGGTGGTCACACTGGCCAACAGCAGCGCCGTCTACGTCACTGCTTATGACAAGTCGGCTTACAATCCCGGCGGGAGCACCACCAGCAACGCCAATCCGGGCTGGCTCTTTGGTTATGCCGCCGGCTCCGGCGGCGCTTTGACGCCGGTTTCGGGCAGCCCCTACCAGTCCGGCGTCAAGCCGTCTGCCCTGGCGACCGACCCCGTCAGCCGATTCATCTACGTGACTGACTTCGCCTCCAACGAGCTCATAGGCTACGGGGTCCTTTCCACCGATGCGCTGCAGTTCATGCTCAACGGTCCCTTCAAAACCGGCAGCGAGCCGACGTCCATCGCCATCGATCCGCGCGGCATCTTCATCTACCTGAGCAACTCGCTGGATTCCTCGGTCTCGGCCTACTCCATCGCACTGCCCACCGGCACGCCCTCCGCCGACGTCAGCATCTCCGGCCCTGGTGCCTCCGTTACCGATACTGACCCCGTGTCGATCATCGTCGAGCCCGCGCTCGGCCGCTTCGTTTACACCGCCAACTATCTGGGCAACTCCGTCTCCGGCTTCAAGCTCAATCCCAGCGACGGAACCATCGCGCAAACGCAGGCGGCACCCTATCCTACCGGCGCCAATCCGACAGTCTTGATCGCCGTCCCGCACGGCAACCATGCCCTGTCAACCCCGCAGTAGCAGCACAGACCATCCCGCTGAACAGAGCCCAGCCCTCCCGGCTGGGCTTCTTACTTGCAACCCCCAAGCAACGAATGCGCTCTTATCTGATCCCTGTTTCCTGTCTCCTGTTGACTGTTCCCTGTTCCCTACTCCCTACTCCCTGTTCTTTTACCACCGTCGTCGCGTGCATCCACTCGCGCAGCTTCCGCTGCGCCGGCTTCTCGATGAAATGCAGCGCTAGGATCGCCAGCCCAATCATCAGCGCATAGCTGAGCCACGGATCGAAACGGCTCAATCCCAGCGCATCCAGCACATGCGAGCCGTGCACCAGGTTCCATAGGTTGAAGTGCAGCAGGTAAAGGCAGTAGCTGGCCTCGCCCACAAAAACCAGCGGGCGCACTCCCAGCACGTGGGCTAATGGGTTTTCGCCGGCCAGTCCCAGAATGATGCAGGCAAACAGCGGCATCAGCAATCCATCATGGATAATCGCGTAGGGCACCAACGGCCCCATGCTCAGCAGCCCATAAATCCCGCCAAAACCGATGATCCCCAGCCACAGGCGCACATGCGCCGTGCGCGCAATCATCCGGTCCAGGTCAGCCAGCATTACGCCGAAGATAAAGCTGAACACATGCGTGTAGGGCGTATATTTCAGCGCCCACAGCCACGGGCCGTAGCTCCACCGGTCCGGCCGCGCGATTCCGTCGGGACTGAACGCCATGTACAGCGCGCCCGGAACCAGCCCCAGCGCCCACATGCCGGCCATCTTCATCAGGTGCGGCGCCATTCGCTCCGGGCGCTTCCACTTCGCCACCCACGGAAAAATGACGTAATAGGCCGCCTCGGCCGACATCGTCCACGCCGGGGTATTCAAAAACGTCGCCACGGCCGGCACAAACCCCTGCAGCAGCAGAGGCGTCAGCACCACCCCCGTCCAGAACATCGCGTGGGTGTGCGTCTGGTACTCCGAGCGCAGCAAATTCAGGCTCAGCAGCAGGCTTAAAACATAGATGGGATAAATGCGCGTGAATCGCGCCTCCCAGAAGCGCTTGCGGTCGAGCTCGCCGTTGCGCGCGCGCTCGGCGTAGTTGTACGCCAGCACGAATCCCGACAGCAAAATGAAATAGCTGACCGATATAAAACCGGCGTTGACCACCGGCGCCAGAAAACCAAACCACTGTGGATTGGAAAAGTGGAAGAAGACAATGTTGATGGCCGCGAAGCAGCGTAAGCCTGTGAGTGCCTTCAGCGGTGCTGGCTTGCGAGTTTCCACGTACAGTTAGATTTCTCCGGAAAAACAGGGACCAAGGGACCAAGTGACCAGGAAAGCGGACTACTGCCAGTGAGGGAACAGGACCACGGCTTCGGAAAAAGGGCCGAGAAATTGGAGACGCAGAGTAACGCCCATCCGGCACTCGAGCTTAAGAAACCTTGCCTTTGTGATCGCTCGTTCCCTTGGTCACTGCCTTGTTACGCCGTCACCAGCGACCCGACCTTCTCGCCCAGCACCACGCGCTTGATGTTTCCCGGCTGATTCATGTTGAAGACGATCATCGGCAGGTTGTTGTCCTTGCACATGCTTACCGCAGTCAGGTCCATCACCTTCAGGCCCTGCTGCAGAATCTGCATGTACGTAATCTGGTCGTACTTCACGGCGTCTTTCACCAGCACCGGGTCGGCGTTGTAAACGCCCTCCACCTTGGTGCCCTTCAGCAACACATCGGCCTTGATCTCCATGGCGCGCAGGCTGGCCGCGGTGTCCGTCGAAAAAAATGGGTTTCCCGTGCCCGCGGCAAAAATCACCACGCGCCCTTTTTCAAGATGCCGCACGGCGCGCCGCCGGATGTACGGCTCCGCAATCTGGTTCATGAACACTGCCGTCATCACCCGACACTGCACGCCGCGTTGTTCCAGCGCGTCCTGCAGCGCGATCGCATTGATCACCGTGGAGAGCATGCCCATGTTGTCGGCACTCACCCGGTCCATCTCCCTGGCCTGCTCCTCCACGCCGCGGAAAAAGTTCCCTCCACCCACTACAATTGCAATCTCCACGCCCAGCGCGTGTACGTCTGCAATCTCGCCGGTAATCTCCGCCACTTTGTCCGCATCCAGACCAAAGCTGCGCTCCCCGGCCAGCGCCTCTCCCGAAAGCTTCAGAACCACTCGTTTGTACATGTCGTTTTCGAGTATCGCATACGTATGGCCGATTGCGCCTCCATGGCCGCGTCTGTGTCTTTGGGACAAGCCTCGCGGCCAGGCTTCCCGAATTGGCCTCCTCGTCACGCCCGTCTCAAATCAGGAACCCGCGCGCCCCTTTCCTTCGCTGCACCGCGCACAATGCAAAAGCCCTCCTTAGACTTGCCTCATCCGGCTGACTTCGCACGGCTTGATCGCATCTCATCGGACGCACCTCAGCGCAATCGCTCGGCAGGTACCCATGGTCGTAAAAACGCAATGCAAGGGCCACGCGTACACCGGCGTCGAGATCGGGGCCGGCAACGTCCGCCGTTACTTCTCCAAAGACATCGACGTCATCGAGTTGCATCTCGACCACCTGCTCATCCAGTGCGGCCTCAACCCCGAGTTCTGGAGAGGGCAGACGGAGATCTGCGATCCCCGCCTCTGCGCCTGGCTGGAGTCGAAAAACTTCCACGGCCGGCCGGGCGACGCCCCCATTCCACTGGCCTTGATTCCCTCCGGAAAAAACTGCTTCCGCCTCCAGGCCATCGCCACGAACCGTCGTCCGCGAACCAAGCCAACCCTCGACCCTATCCTCCCCGCCTGACGAGAGTCTGTTTCCTGCGTCCCTAGCCCCTATGTCCCTATGTCCCTGTGTCCCTGCACATTGGTACACTCGTCTTGCCATGAATCTCAGCCAACTGGAGAAGGCGATCGATCGGCACTTTGCCGCTGGCCCGGCCGCAATCGGCGATCCCGCTGCCATGACGGCCTTCCTCGCGCTGCGCTCGGCTCTCGAAGCCGGCGAGGTGCGCGCTGCCGAGCCCGACGCTGCCACTCCGAGCGGATGGCGCGTGAATGCCTGGGTCAAGCGCGGCATCCTCCTCGGCTTTCGCCTCGGCGCGCTCGAAGAGATGCCTCTCGCTGGCACCTCGTTTACAGGCCTTTCTTTCGTCGACAAGCACACCTACCCCGCCCGCCGCTTCACGGCCGCCGATGGCGTGCGAGTGGTTCCCGGCGGCTCATCGGTTCGCGCCGGAGCCTTCGTCGCTCGCGGCGTCGTCTGCATGCCGCCCATGTACATTAACGTCGGCGCCTACGTCGACGAGGGCACGCTGGTCGACTCCCACGCGCTGGTTGGCTCCTGCGCCCAGATCGGCAAGCGCGTTCACCTGAGCGCCGCAGCGCAGATCGGCGGCGTGCTCGAGCCCGTGAACGCCAGCCCGGTCGTCATTGAGGACGACGTACTCGTCGGCGGCAACTGCGGCGTCTACGAAGGTACGATCGTGCGCAAAGGCGCGGTGCTGGCCGCCGGCGCCATCCTCACCCGCGGCACTCCGCTCTTCGATCTGGTCAATGGCACAGTCCTCCGCGCCTCCGCCGATCTGCCCCTCATCGTCCCCGAAAACGCCGTCGTCGTGCCCGGCGCGCGCGCCGTCAACAAAGGCAAAGGGCAGGAGTGGGGCCTCAACCTTTACGCGCCGGCCATCGTCAAGTACCGCGACGATAAAACCGACCTCAGCACCGCTCTCGAAGATCTTTTGCGATAAAAGGCCCTTTCATCGCTAATGTTCGGCCGCAACGGCTCTGGAATCGGTCAACGGACCGCCCTCTGCCGCGTCTAAACCCCTGGAAAGTGTCTAGCCCAAAGATTCTATGAAGATTCGGCCTTCCCTTCGCCCCACTCTCTTGGTTCTCGCCCTTGCGCTGGCTGTGCTTCTTTGCCTCTGCGATTCCGACGCGGCCCAGCAGCCCTCCACCACGCAACCGATGACCACCATCAAGGTGCAGGCGCGCGAAGTCCTGCTGCCGGTCACGGTGATCGACAAGCACGGCGCGCTCGTCACCAACCTCACCGCCAAAGACTTCACCCTCACTGAGGACGGCCGTCCGCAAGTCACCAAGAGCTTCACCACCGAGAGCAACCTGCCCTTCCGCCTCGGCCTGCTCGTCGACACCAGCCGCAGCGTCTACTCGGCCATCGATAGTGAACGCAAGGCCGCGGAAAAGTTTGTCGAGCAGATGCTGCCCGCCGATCCAAAAACAGCGGTCCGCGGCGACGAAGCCTTTCTTATCCACTTCGACCGCGAGGTCGAGCTGCTCGAAGACTTCACCAACTCCCGTGAAAAGCTGGATCACGAGATCGATGCCATGACCCCGACTTCGCAGGAGCGCAGTTCCCAGGGTCCTGAAACCAGCGGCGACGACCGTGGCTACGGAGACCATGGCGCCTCCAGCCACGGCGGCGGAACGCAGCTCTACGACGCTATCTATCTCGCCTCCGATGAGTTGATGAAACCCAAGGACGGCCGCAAGGCGCTGGTCGTCTTCTCTGATGGTGTGGATCGCGGCAGCAAGGAGACCCTCAACGACGCTGTGGATGCGGCTGACCGCGCCGGCGTGCAGGTCTTCACCATCTACTTCAAAGGCGAAGAAGAACGCAGGGAGAACGGCTTTCCCGGCGGCGGCGGGCGCCACGGCGGGGGTGGCGGTGGCTATCCCGGTGGCGGAGGCGGTTGGCCCGGCGGTGGCGGCGGCCGGCACCCTGGTGGTACCAACGCGCCCCAGCTAGACGGCAAGAAAATCATGCAGGAGATCGCCTCGCGCACCGGCGGTCAATTCTTCGAAGCCAAAAAGAAAGACAATCTCGAGGACATCTACGGCCTCATCGCCGGCGCGCTCCGCCAGCAATACCTGCTCACCTATACTCCCGATCAGGTCGACACCGAGGGCGACTTCCACAAGATCGTCCTGAAGACCGGCAACACCGACCTGACCGTGATCACGCGCGAAGGCTACTACGCTCCCTTGCCTGACAAATAAGCATCTGTTCCCTGTTCCCTCGCTCCCTTGCTTTCTCGCTCCCTTGGTCCCTGTCTCACGCAAAAAGGCCCACGGCATAACCGTGGGCCTTTCGCGTTCTGCGGGAAGAATCTGCTTCGTGGTCTCTGCCGTGGTCGTGGCCACCACCACCGGACCCTCCGGCACGGGGAAGTTGCACTGGAGGGGCCGTTTTTCCGCAGCTTGTAACCGCTTTAATACCTGTAGCTAAGCCCCATCCCAACCACGTGCCGCGCCTGCAGGTTTACCGGCGTTGTCACGACGGGAGGTCCATCCGCGGGGACGAGGGGATTGAAATAGGGGTTCGGGACATAGATCGATCCGATGTTTCCCGCCACCTGGCCCACGCCGATGTCGAAGGCAAAGTGAGGATGCTCCCGCTGCGTCACGCGCACCGCGTAGTCCAGCGTTGTGGGGATATGGGAGCTCATCAGCGGGTACGACGCAGGATTGCAGACGAGTGCAGCCTCGCACTGATAGAGCGCCGCGTTCAACAGGGTGTTCAAATTCACCGAAGTTTTGGGCTCCTGCGTGAATCCCGCCGAGGGCACCGCCACGATTCCATGGCCGATGGGCAGCGGAATGCCCAAACCGCCGAAGAACCGCCCGCCAAAGCGGGTGCTCTGGCCGCCAATGCCGAAGATGGTGGCATTGGTGGCCTTCCAGCCCAGATTCAGCAGGAACGGCACAGGAGGTTTCGCCCAGGTCTTGGTGACAGCAACGTACACGTCGCCGTTGGTGTAGGCCTTGTCCGTTCCCGTCAGCGTCTTGTTGGCCGCGCCAGAGACAAAGTGGTCATTGGTGCGAACCACGCCGCCGACCGCAATCCCCGGCATCCACGGACCAAACTGCCCGTCTCTGAACGCGACGACTTTGCCGTGGAAGACGTTCATGCCGGAGTAGTTCCACAGGTTGCTGAGACCGAGCGGCGTCGCAGTCGTGGTGGGCTGGTCTCCAAACTGATGCACGCTGCGGGTGTAGCCGGCCTCAGCCCGGTTGGCAAAGCCCTCGGTGATGCTGAAGGTTTCAATTTTGCCGATGACCGCCGAAGCATCGATGAAATGGAAGCCGACGGCCGGGTGAGAGAATGCCTGGCCCTTCTCCATATCGACGATATAGGCCGTCGGCGTCAGGAACCCGCCCGTCTGGCCCTCCAGCGTCAGGTTTTGAGCAGCCAGCCGGCTCGCCGGCAGCGCGGCCACGAGCAGGAAACAAAACGCGAGCTTCAGCGTGTTGCGACAATCCATATTCCACTCCAATGGAGCGCAGCCCCCTGCGGGCCCGCCCACGGCTAGATTCTGGGGAATTCAAACTCTTGTAACACAAACCGCACGCGGTTGTCTGTAGCCGCTCGCCCGGTGATAGACTCAGCCCATGCCGCGCGGTGTTTTCATCACCCTCGAAGGCCTCGACGGCTCGGGCAAAACCACGCAGATCAAGCGCTTGGCGGCATGGCTCACCCGCCGCGGCCAGCAGCCCATCCTGCTCCGCCAGCCCGGCGGCACCGCCATCGGCGACCGCATCCGCGAGCTCCTGCTCGACTCCCGCTCCCGCTCCCTCGACCCCATGACCGAGATGGCCCTCATGTTCGCTGACCGCGCGCAGGTCATCGCCGAAGTCATCCAGCCGGCCCTCGACGCCGGCAAAGTCGTCGTCTGCGACCGCTTCACTGACTCCACCGAGGCCTACCAGGGCGGAGGCCGCCAGTTCGGCTCCGAGGTCGTTCTCAATCTCCATCGCCTCGTCTGCCGCGGCCTGCAGCCCGACCTCACCCTCCTGCTCCTGCCCGGCTTCGCCGTCTCGCTCGCCCGCGCCCGCAACCGCAACCAGCGCGACGCATCCGAAACCGGCCGCGACGAAAACCGCTTCGAAACCGAAAAGGACGCCTTCTTCCGCCGCGTTTGGGAGAAATACCACGAGATCGCCGCGCGCGAACCCGATCGCGTGGTCCTGATCGAAGGCGACCTCTCGATCGACGAGGTCCACGAGCAGATCATCGAATCCGTCGCCGAGCGCCTTCTCACTGCCGCGCAAAACCGCTGACGCCAAATCTGCGCAATCCAACTCACCAAACGCCGGCTGCCCCCGCGGTGAGCGATTCCTTGCGCATCGCGCACCAAAGGCACTATTCCTCTCACCTTCAAGTCAATTAAATTCGAATATGCTAATATTCACTCATGCCCGACTCTCTTCGCCGCTTCAAAGCCGACATCTTTCAGGCCCTCGCTCACCCCACTCGTATCGCCATTCTCGAACTCCTCAGCGACGGCGAGCTCTCCGCCGGCGTGTTGATTGAAAAACTCGGCATGGAGCAGGCCAATGTCTCGCAGCACCTCGGCGTGCTGCGCGCCAAACAGCTTGTCGTCAATCGCAAAGCCGGCAATCAGGTCTTTTACTCCGTTCGAGATCGCACCATCATCGAAGTCCTACAGCTCATGCGCACATACTTCCACACCCAACTAAAAGAAACCTCGGGCATGTTGGATGAAATAGAAAAACCCCTGGAGATTGTTCATTGAACCTATCTGACAGGCGGCTTCCCCGCTCTCTTCAGTGTTTGCACGGCTACACAGCCAAACAGCTCACGCACGATCTCATCGCCGGACTCACGGTGGGACTCGTGGCGCTGCCGTTGGCCATGGCCTTCGCTATCGCTTCCGGCGTCTCTCCGCAGGCCGGCCTCTACACCGCTGTCGTGGCTGGATTCCTCATCTCGGCTCTGGGCGGGTCGCGCACTCAGATCGGCGGTCCCACAGGCGCTTTTGTTGTCATCGTCGCCAGCATCGTTGCCCGCTTTGGACTCGCCGGCCTGGCGCTGGTCGGCATCATGGCCGGCGTCCTGCTGCTCATCATGGGATTCACCGGCCTTGGCTCCGCCGTGAAATACATCCCCCGCCCGGTCACCATCGGCTTCACCAACGGCATCGCGCTGCTCATTGCCTCCACGCAGATCAAAGACTTTCTCGGCCTCACCACGCCGCCGGTTCCCAGCGAATTCATCGCACGCATCGTCGTCCTGCTTCGCTCTCTCGGCACCACGCATTGGCAATCGCTCGCCGTCGCTGCCGCATCGCTCGCCATCATTCTCCTCTGGCCGCGCGTCACCCGGCGCATCCCCGGCACCATCGTCGCATTGCTCGTAACAACGGCCGCGGCGGCTCTCCTGAATCTGCCCGTCGAAACCATCGGCACAAGGTTCGGCGGCATCCCTCAGGGTCTTCCGCACCTTTCATTTCCCGCTCTCCACGCGGCCCACATTCTTCCCTTGCTCCCCTCCGCATTCACGGTGGCGCTGCTCGCTGCTGTTGAAAGCCTGCTCTCTGCCGTGGTTGCCGACGGCATGAGCGGCGATCATCACAACTCCAACTTGGAGCTGGTCGCGCAGGGAGTCGCCAACATCGCTTCGCCGCTCTTCGGAGGCATCCCGGCCACGGGCGCCATCGCCCGCACCGCCACCAACATCCGCTCCGGCGCGCTCACTCCGGTCGCCGGAATGGTTCACGCCCTCACGCTGCTTACCGTTCTTCTGGTGGCCGCTCCCCTGGCTCGATTCGTGCCCCTGGCCACTCTCGCGGCGGTCTTGTTCGTCGTGGCTTACAACATGGGTGAATGGCGTGAAATCGGCACCATCCTGCGCTTGTCGGGAACGGATATCGCGGTTTGGCTGGCCACCTTTTCTCTCACCGTGCTCGCTGACCTCACCGTTGCCGTCGGCGTGGGCATGGCGCTGGCCGCGCTCCTCTACATCTATCGCATCGCTGAAACCACTACGGTCGCTCCCGTCACGCGCGAATATCTCCGCGACGGCCAGGCCCACATCCTGCAGGATAAGGACATCCCCTCGCACGTCACCATCCTGCGCATCCACGGCCCGTTTCTCTTCGGAACCACCGAGAAACTTGCCGAAGCCACCACGCACCTGGGCCAGTTTGGCGACGTCGTCATCCTGCGCCTTCGCAATATGACCGCGCTCGATGCCACTGGCATCCACGCGCTGGAGCAGTTCTCTGACCGTCTCCACAAAGCCGGCAAGGCGCTCCTGCTCTGCGGCGCGCGCGACCAGCCGTCGCAACTCCTCTCACGCTCCGACTTTCTCAAGCGCGCCGGCCCTGAAAATGTTTTGCTCAACGTGCAGGACGCACTCAACCGCGCACGCGAAATCCAGGGTGATTTCTCCGGCATCGGCCACGAACTCGCTCTCGAACTCGAGCATCGCCCGCTTTAGGGCGGGATCACACTTACCCTTATTCGCCCGCCTTCCCGCGCGCGATCCTTGCGGTCGCGCACTGAACAAACTCGACAGCCTGCCCTGAGCACGACGCTCGCATCACCAGCACGCCCTCTGAGCGAAGCGGGCCGCGCTCCGCGCGGCCCACGAAGTCGAGAACCTGCCCGGAGCGAGGGTCGCGAGAGCGATCGGAGTCGAACTGGAACCGCGCGCAAAGACCCATTTACGCCTCACCCTTGCCACCCTTTGGCCGACTGCCCGCCGCTCGCCACCAAGTGCAACACTTAAGTTTCCACTTGACAATTAAACCGAACCGCGCAATACTTAAGCTACAACTTGACTATTTCCCCAAAGGAGATCGATTTTCATGCCCAACCCAACCGTCATTCACAACACTTTTCAACTCGAGCGCAAGCTCAAGGCAACGCCAGAGCGTGTCTTCGCGGCGTTTGCCGACGAGGCAACCAAGCGCCGCTGGTTCTTTGGGGGCGGCACTCACGCGCTCGAACACCACGAGCTCGACTTCAAGTCCGGCGGCAGAGAGCGCGCGCAGATGAAAATGGGTCCGGGGACGCCCGTTGCCGGGAAAACGCTGGTCAATGAGGCGATTTATCAGGACATTGTCCCCGCGCGGCGCATCGTCATTGGCTACCGCATGACCATGGACGGGATACCGTTCTCAGCTTCGCTCGCCACCATCGAGCTGGTCCCGAACGGCTCGGGCACCGATCTGCTCTTCACCCACCAGGGCGCGTACTTTGAAAACGCCGACGGGCCCGAGATGCGCAAAGATGGATGGGAGAAGCTGCTTAACAAGCTGGCCAAGGAGCTTGGTGAGTGAGTGGTGGGCCTAGCAGCCCAGGGCTGGTTGCATCCATGCCATTCGAACTGCGGAAAGTTGCCCTCAGGGCCTAAAGACCCGGTTGATTCTGCGATGCTTGCGGCACGAGTAAACTCGTGCCCTGATACAAAACTCCACTCCAAGGGAATTCTTCCGCAAGCTGTGAAGCCGTGACCTTTCAAAACCCGGTTTATGCAACCAGTTCCAGCAATTAAGCTAAGCCAATCCGGCAGGGGAAGGAGGAAGGCGCGGAAGATGAAACGCAATCCAAGTATCGACCGCGTCTTCCATGCGCTCGGAGACCCCACGCGCCGCGCCATCCTCGAGCGCCTCAGCTCCGGGCCCATGTCGGTCTCGCTTCTCGCCGAGCCCTTCGAGATGTCGCTCGCCGCCGTGGTGCAGCATCTGCAGGTGCTCGAGAAAGCCGGGCTCGTCAAGACCGAGAAGATCGGCCGTGTGCGGAGCTGCCGGGTTGAAACCTCAGGCCTGCGGGCCGCCGAAGAATGGCTGCGCGCGCGCCGTCCCGAGTGGGATCGCAGGCTCGATCGACTCGAGCAGTTCCTCTCGAAGCCCAGCAAGCCGCGAAAAAAGTGAACCGGAGTTCCCCGGCCTCGCGCGCCGACTTGCTGACTCGCTGTTTACTCGCGCCCTTGCAGCCCCAGCGCCTTCACCACCGAGTCGTCCACCTGTGCCGGCTGCCCATCCTGCTTGGTTACCACGCCGAACCCGCCGCGATAATCCCACATCGCCCAGCCGATGCCGTCGTTTTCGAGCGCGGTGCGCACGTCGTGCAGCCAATTGGCGCGCGACACCGGGTCGGGCCCTCTCTCGTGTTCGCCGCGGATGACTCCAAACTCATTACAGGTCAGCGGCACATGATTGTCGTGCCCCCACGCCGCGGCCTCGTCGATCATCATCTGAATCCGGTGCGCATTCCATCCGTCCAGCCAGTACTTTTCCATGTCGTACCGGCCCACCGCATCCGGAACCTCCTTCAGCAGCTCCGGCATCGAGCTCTCCGTCGCCGGATACGGAACCCCATGCTCGTAGCTCCACCACGGCACGCTCCATGTCGCGCCCTGGTGCGTGAACTCGTGCGGCTCATAGAAGTGGAAGTTGTAGATCACGTTGCCGTCGGCCAGCGGTTCGAGCGCCAGCAGATTCCAGATGTCCGACCAAACCGCGCCTGCCGCGATGATGGTGTGGTGCGGCGCCTCCTCGCGAATGGCCGTGGCCACGCGCGTCTGGATCCCGGCCCACCGATACTCATCGTTGATCTCCGGCTCATTCAGGATCTCGAAGAACACCTTGTTGGGATCACGATCGGCATAGTGCGCCGCCAGCTTCCGCCAGATCATCGTGAACCGCTGCACGGCCTGATCGTCGGTGCGCATGCGCTGCTTGAAGTCGTCGCTGGGGTGAATGTCGATGATTACGGCCAGCCCATCGGCCAGCATCGTGTCCACGGCATGATCCAGCCGCTGGAGAAAGTCGTTTTCCGGCCCTTGAGGGCCGTACATCGACATGGCCAACGGCATGGGATCGATGCTCAGCCGCACGTGATCGAATCCCATCCTCGCTATCAGCGCGATGTCCGCGTCGCCGGTGTAGCTGTCGGTGTACTTTGCCGAGTAATCGCGCGACTGCGCGAACCACTCCGAAGCGTTGATTCCGTGCTTCAAGTGCTGCGCGCGCGCAAATGCCGTCTGCACATCGGCCGCGCGGTCCTGCGCTGCGGCGGGAATCGCGAAGGCAAGAAGAAGGACAAGGAAGCTGAATCGGAAACGCATGAAAATCTCCCTTCAAAAAGCGACGCGTTAACGATACCACGCGAAGGCGCACAGGATCATTGCAGCCATCCACAAAACAAAACGGCCCCCGTTTCCGGGAGCCGTTTGTTCCTTCCCCACAATCTCGCTTATTGCCCCGGTGACGAACCGTCGTCCAGATTCGCGGCCTGCTCGTAGGTCACGCGCAAATACTTATACGGATTCACCGGCACATTGTGCAGGCGCACCTCGTAGTGCAGGTGCGGCCCCGTCGCGCGCCCCGACTCGCCCACATACCCGATGACCTGGCCGCGCGTCACGTGCTGCCCCGGATACACCGCCACCGCCGAAAGATGCCCATACAGCGTGACCACGTCGTGGCCGTGATCCACCGTTACCTCGCGCCCGTATCCAGCGCCCATCTGCGCTCCGGTCACAGTGCCATCGGCCGAAGCGCGCACCGGCGTTCCGTACGGCGCATCAATGTCCACGCCCGTGTGAAACGCGCCTTCTCCGTTGATCGGATCCTCGCGCTCGCCAAAGCTCGACGCCACGCGGCCCTCCACCGGCCACATCGACGGCGCATCGGCCAGTTCCGTCCAGTCGCCGGTAAAGTTCGGCGTCAGCCCGCTCTCCAGCGCACGCGAAACCGCGCCCGACATCGCCTCGGCCCGCAGCGCATAGAACATGTCGATGGAATTGGCCACCTGCTGCGGATTCACGTCATCCGCCTGGGCCAGCGTGGCCTGCGTCGAAGCCGGAGCCTTTGCCGTCTTGCTCGCCGCACCTGGAGTCTTCGTTTCCGCCGCCGTTTGCAGCTTATTCTGTCTCAGCCCGTACAGCGCCGACACTTCATTGGCCAGCGCGCCCAGGCTCGCTACCTGCACGCTGCGATTGTGTGCAATCTCGGCCATGCGCTGGTAATTCTGGCGCAGTGTCTCGCGATCCGCCCTCACCTGGTTGTAGCTTTCCGTCTTCAGAAGCATGCGCGTGTACGATCCGGCCAGCCCCACAATCGTGAATGCTCCCACGATCGCCGCGGCCACAAATCCATACACATACTTCAGCGGAAGCGCAATCTTCCGCAGTTCGCCGTCCTCATCGCGCGAAACAAAAAGTATGTAGTATTGCCTGCGTAGCATCATTGCCTGCAATCTCCGGCGACCTGCCAGTCAACAGGATTCCAGATCGGGGGAGAGTCGATCAGTTGTGGGCGTTCTTGCCCACACAAGAACCTGTGCGCTCCATCAGAGCAGTTAAGAGAACGTTGCTCAAGCCTAGCAGACCGCCGCTCCTGGGGTCAATGAAAAGCTTGCCGGATCATTACTTTGGCGTACCTCCTCGGTTCTCAGCGCCTTCTTAGATCCGTCCCTGGCTTTCCCCTTGAAGCAAAAGCCACTTACCCCCATTGCGCCCCTCGCGCCGCACTTCTTTCCAAACACATCGGCCTCCCATCCATTCCATTCAGACTGCGTCAATTCCATACTCGCCCGCCGCGCCGTATCCTATCCTCACACCATGCCACGCGCGCGCCAGCAATCGACGACCGCCAGCCTCGGCGAGCTGGCCCTCCTCCACAGGATTCGCCTCCGCGCCGCCCAACCCCCCACTCCAGAGCTGCGCCTCGGCATTGGCGACGACTGCGCCCTCCTTCGTCCCGCCCCCGGCGAGGAGCTCGCCGTCACCACCGATCTCTCCATCGCCGGCCGCCACTTCCGTCTCCACTGGCACCCTGCCCAGTCCGTCGGCCATCGCGCCCTCGCCCGCGGCCTCAGCGATCTGGCCGCCATGGGCGCTCGCCCCGTCGCTGCGTTTCTCTCGCTCGCTCTTCCACCCACACTCGTCCAAAAACCAAGGGCGCGGAGCGCGCGTGAGCCGTGGATCGCGTCGGCCGCGCGCGAGCCCTGGATCGACCGCTTCCTAGACGGCTTTCTCGCCCTCGCTCAGGCTTATCAAGTTCCGCTCGCCGGCGGCGACCTTGCTGAGTCCACCCTCGCCGTCGCCGACGTTGTCCTCACCGGCGTGGTCCGGCAAGGCGAAGCCCTGCTCCGTTCCGGCGCGCGTCCCGGCGACCTCATCTACGTCACCGGCAGCCTCGGCGGCGCCGCCGCCGGCTTCGCCCGCCTCTCGCAACTCGCCGACGCACTCAAACGCGCGCGCCCACGCCCCACGCCGTCGACGCTTCCGCGCATCCCTCCCAGCCTCAAGGCGCTGCTCAACCGCCATCTCTATCCCAAGCCGCGCGTCGCCCAGGGCCTCTGGCTCGTGCACAACTCCACGGCCACCGCCGCCATCGACCTGAGCGACGGCCTCTCCACCGACCTCGCCCACCTCTGCGCCGAGTCCGGCGTCGCCGCCGAGCTCGACGCAGCCGTCCTCCCCATCGCCCCCTTCGCAACCCCCGCTCACGTCCTCAACGGCGGAGAAGACTACGAGCTCCTCTTCACCACGTCTCCCTCCGCCCGCGTCCCCTCGAGCATTGAAGGCGTCCCCGTCACGCAGATCGGCCGCGTACTCGCTGCGGGCAAAGGGTCCGCCAAATCCTCCGCCTCACCCATCACCCTCCTCACATCGAAGGGCGCATTCCCCCTCACTCCCCAGGGCTGGCAGCACTTCTCCTGACGACGGGTGCCCATCCTCGCCGCGTTTTTGCCTTTGCGGCTAGGGTGGGATCGGCGCTGAAAACTGATCGCTGACGGCTGAAAACTGCTTTTCTCCGCGCGCAAACCTTGCGGTCGCGCCGGAACCGTCCGCAAAAACACGACCGCCTCAACGCACGGCCTCAAAGCCCCGGCCTCGCCCATCACGGTCAAGATTCCGTCCCACAAGCCGGCTTGCCGGGACCGATCTTCGAACGTGACTCTTGATCGGCAGATTCCTGAATTGTGACGGCCGGCGCCAGTCGTGCTTTATCTTTCCCCGGAGCCTCACATTGAGCGATGCCCTGCTTCTGCCAACGGAGACTCGGATTCACGATCGCCGCGGATCGCCGTATGCTCTCCAAGTCTCGCAAGCAGGAGTTGCGTTACGCGGATTGCAGATCAGCTGCATCCGCGGTCCGCACTCTGCACTGGATTTTTTGCGGCGGCAAATCTAATTCTCTAACTTCCTGACGTACAGCCAAAGCCCGGCCAGCATGAAGGCGATGGCGATGAGACAGAGGCCGAGCCCGATGCGGCGATGGTTGCGCTCGATCATCGCATCCTTGCCGGCTTTCAGGTCGGCCGTGGCGATCTTCATGCCTGCCTGGATGTCCTGATCGACGAGGGCAGTCTGAAAGCTGTGGATGGTGACGCGGGCCTTGGTCAGGGCATCGCGCGCCTGATCCTGGCTGAGTCGAGCCTGGCTTACCTCCATGCCGGAAGACTCGGCGAGGCGGAGAGCGTCGTCGGCCTGCTTGATGGTGCCGTTCAACTGCGTAAGGCCACCGAGAATCGAGACGCGGGCACGATCGCAATGGTCGCCGGGGGCATGGCACCGCATGCAGACGCCGGCAGGGCCGGTGCCGAGCATGGCGTCGGAGGGCTGGTGGATGGCGTGATTGGTGTGGCAAACGACGCAGCCGGGAAGGCCCCTGTCCTGAAAGGCCTTGCTGTGCGTGCTCTTCGCGTACATCTGGGCCTGGAAGACGTGGCAGTTGGCGCAGACATTCTGCACCTTGTCGACACCGGGCGGCACTGCGCCGTGGTTTCCATGACAGGTGGTGCAGGTGGGCGCGCTCAGATCGCCGCGCACCGCCAGCGCGTCGTGGTGGACGCTCGTGTTGTACTTGGCGAACTGATCGGTGGGAATCCCGTACTGCTTCATGTAATTCGCATCGGAGTGGCAGCGCGAACACGTCGTGGCCACGTTGACGGGATTCACGGTGGAACGGGGATCGCTGGGCGGGCGGATATCGTGGACGCTGTGACAGTCGATGCAGACGGCGACCTTGGTGTCGCCGGCGGCGAGGCGCTTGCCGTGGATGCTTGTGTGGTATTCGGACAACTGGTCTGTGCGCAAACTGGGGTCGTACTGGCGCATCAGGTTGGGATTCGAGTGGCACGATCCGCACAATTCCGGAATCTGCCTGCGATCGATCTTGCCCTTCCAGCCCGCCTTGCGGCTCATGGCCTGAGTGGGATCGTAGCTGGAGGAGTCGCCGCCATGGCAACTGGTACAGGTGAGGCCCTTCTGCGCGTGAATGTCCTGGCTGAACTTGTCCTGTGTAACTCCCAGGGGCGCCGGCATCGCGGAGTGACAATCCAGGCACGAATTCACAGCCTGCCCATATCCCAGGCATGTCGCGAGCGCGACGAACCCGGCCAGAACGGCAGAGCGGGCAGCGGCAAACCGGCGGACCTTATTTCGCAACATATCCATAGACACTCATCACGATCATGTAAACCAGAGCAAAGACGCCGAGGCCGGTGATCCACGCCCTCGTGCGTGCGGGCTTATCGCTTTCAAAGAAGGGCAGCAGGAGCCAGAACAGCCCGGCCAAACCGCAGCCAAGGATTCCCAGAACTTCGCCGTCGATGATCCAGACTTTGGAGGGGATGAGCTTGAGGGTCTGGTACATGAAAAGGAAGTACCACTCGGGCTTGATTCCCGCCGGGGCCGACGCAAAAGGCTCTGCCTTGACGCCGAGGTTCCAGGGGAAGAGCGCGGCCAGCGCGCCCAGGGCGCCGATGGCCACGTACCAGGCCATCAATTCGCGCAGCAGAAAATTGGGAAAGAACCTCATCTCCCGGCGCAATGAAGGATTCGCGGTCCACGCGGCTTCAACCTTGGGCGGCACGCTCATGCCCTGGCGCTGCACCAGAAAAAGGTGTATCGCGATCAGCACCACCACCAACCCCGGCAGCACAGCGACATGGAATCCAAAGAATCGGGTCAGCGTGGCTCCGGTCACCTGCGGGCCGCCGCGAAGAAAGATCATCATGGGCTGGCCGATGACGGGAACCTGCCCGGCCATTTGCGTGCCGACCGTGGTGGCGAAGAAGGCCAGCTTGTTCCAGGGCAGCAGATAGCCGCTGAAGCCGAATCCCATCACCAGAAAAAGCAGTATCATGCCACTGACCCATGTCAGCTCTCTGGGCTTGCGGTAGGCCTTGAGAAACAGCACGCTGAACATGTGCACGAAGGCGGTGAAGATCATCAGGTTGGCTGACCACGAGTGGATGGAACGAATCAGCCAGCCAAACTGCACCCGCGTCATGATGTACTGCACGCTTTCGAACGCTTCGTTGGCGCTGGGACGGTAATAGAGGAGCAGCAGGATGCCGGTGAGCACCTGGATGATAAAGAGGAACAGGGTGATGCCGCCGAAGAAGTACCAGTAGGAGAGCCGATGCGTGGGGACGGTCTTGTGGCGCAACGGAGCAATCAAGCCGTCCAGATCGAGCCGTTCATCGAGCCAGCGTAAGAGCGCGGCGAACATGGCTACGCCTCACGTTTCCGGCTGACGACAATGTCGTCGCCGCGCAGGTGAACATCGAAGGCATCCAGCGGTCTTGGCGGAGGACCGGAGACGTTGCCGCCATTGAGGTTGTAGATTCCGTTGTGGCAGGGACACCAGAATCTCGCGCAGATCGGGTCGATACTGCACCGTGCAGCCGAGATGGGTACACGTCGCGGAGAGCGCGCGATAAGTGCCGTCGCTTTCCAGGATCAACAGGCCGGGACGGCTGCCGAATCGGAAAATCTCTCCGGAATTCGGCTTCAGGTCCCCCACCTTGGCGGCCACCACCTCGTCGCCGCCCAGGTCCGCCACCGGCGGCGGCACAAGGAACCGCAGCACGGGATAGAGAAATGACGCCAAAGAGGCAAGCACGCCGCCGCCCAGGAAAACCTCAATTGCGTGGCGCCGCGTGGTCCGGGGCTGGGGAATGGGTTCAGCGCACATTCACTGCACCCCCTGCCGCATGCCGTCCCGAAAACTCCGATTGCGGTGTCAGACTACAAACCAAGAGCCGCGACCTCCCACGAAAAGTTCACATACACACATCAACAGCGATCCATCGCTGAATCACTCTGCTTGTCAGCCGTGAGAACCATAATGATTCTTCAAGGTCTCGGTCTGTGATAAGGATCACAACCGGAGAGCAATAGAGATTGCTCAGGAGGTTTGGCCTGTGATTACGACCACAAATCCAGGGATTACAGCGGTTCCACAATTGCTGTACCCAGGTCCGCAACCGCCAAGTGGCTTTTTCATCAACCGGGGTCCCCACAGACAGGTCCTCGTCTGTAGGGTGGAAGTAAAAGCCACCCTGCAAGACGCCGGAAAGAGCAGTGAATTGTGGGCCCTGGAAGATGGGGAAATCTGCTTCCTGAAAAAGAGATCTCGGCAGGGTGACCCAACACCGGGAAAGCGGCCGGAATGGACACGGACGCGCCGCGTAACGCGTCCGCCGATGAGACACAGAGGAAAATTCCTTCAGCCACTGGAAGGTTGCAAGCCCGTGTTTCTGAGGCTGCCGAACGCCCTTACCCTGGGGCATGGTTGATTGCCCGTTTCCGCGCGCCTCTTATTTTTCCAACGTGCGGACGTAGGCGATCGCGGCCTTGATCTGAGCGTCGGTCAGCTTGCCATTATTGGGGGGCATCTTGCCCTTGCCGTTCTTTACGGCAGCGAAAAGCTCGGCGTCCGAGGCCTTGATGACCGCGGGATCCTTGAACGACACGGCCTTTAGCGCCTTGCCCGCCGGATTGTTGGCCAAGCCGTCCGGGCCATGGCACATCAGGCACTTCGCCTTGTAGATATCTGCCCCTTTGCTTTGCGCAAACGCCGGAGTGACGATGGCTGCAGCAAGACACAAGATTGCAACATGCTTAAGACTGACTGTCACGAGCGAGCTCCTTTGCGCCGGGATTTGCCTTCTGCCTTCCCGGCTTCGCGCCAGTATACGCCGATGGCGCTCTGCGGCGTTTTTCGAGAGATGCGCCGCCGCCCTCCCCATCACCCCCTATGCAACCCCCGCTCACGCCCTCAACGGCGGAGAAGACTACGAACTCCTCTTCACAGCGTCTGGCTCCGCCCACGTCCCCTCGAGCATTGAAGGCGTCCCCGTCACGCAGATCGGCCGAATCGTCGCTGCGTCCGAAGGAGCCGCGCGCAAACGGCCCGCGCAATCCTCCGCCCCACCCATCACCCTCATCACATCAAGAGGCGCAGTCCCCCTCACTCCCCAGGGCTGGCAGCACTTCTCCTAGAACTGGTTGCATCAATCCAGTTTTGGAAGGGTACGAGCTCACCTGCCGCGGCGAGCAGGAAAATTCTCTCGAGCCGGAGTCTTGTATCGGGGCTTGGATTGAGCCATGCCACAAAATTCGAATATTGGGGTCCCGGTCAGGCCCGCGCGGCGCGCACAATCGCCTCCGCAATCTCGTCCGGAGTCAGCGCGTCGACATGAATGGAGACATGCGCCATGCGGTAGAGCGGCAGTCTCTTTTCGTATCTGGCGGCAAGATTCTTCTCGTCGGCAAGCACCGGCCGCAGATGCTCGGTTCTTCTGCAACGCGCAAGCGTTGTCTCGAGTTTTACTTCAAGATGCACCATCAGCGTCTCGGGAGCTTTGAGCAGCAGCAAGCGCGTTGCTTCATCCTCGATGGCTCCGCCGCCAAGCGCCATCACCAGCCCGTCGCCACGCGCCAGGCTCGCAATTGTTTGCCGCTCTCGCCTGCGAAACTCCGTCTCGCCTTCGCTCAAGAAAATCTTGGGTATCGTCGCGCCGGCTTCGGCCGCAATCACGTCGTCCACGTCGACGAAACTCCAGCCCAGCCGCTCGGCCACCAGCGGCCCGACCGTCGTCTTCCCCGAGCCCATGAATCCGGTCAGGACGATGCGTCGCGGCGCATTCCTGCGCGCAGCCCGAGCTTTGTCCGGCGCTTTCATTCGTTCCAGTATAGGAGAGCAAATACAGTGGTGAGTGGTTAGTGGTTAGTGGCTAGCGGTTGGCGAACAGCAATGAAGCCTCATCTCCCTGTTCCCTGTTCCCTGTTCCCTCGGTGTCTTGGTCCCTGCTATCCCAACACCATCACCATCGCTCCCGCCGTAATCAGCGCGCCGCCGATCAGCGCACCTGCATTCAACTTCTCTCCCAGCAGCAGCCAAGCGAACACCATCACCAGCGGCACGCTCAGCTTGTCCAGCGGAGCCACGCGCGAAACGGGCCCAAGCTGCAGCGCGCGGAAGTAGCACAGCCACGACAGTCCGGTCGCCAGTCCCGACAGAGCCAGGAACAGCATCGTGCGCCGGTCGAGCGAGCGAATCTCTCCGTGCTTGCCCAGCGCCAGCACGATGCCCCACGTAAAGACCACGACCACGCTGGTGCGCAGCGCAGTGGCCAGGTTCGAGTCAACATGCGCCACGCCCACTTTGGCCAAGAGGGCCGTGGCCGCAGCAAACGCAGCGGAAAGCAGAGCCCATCCAATCCAGCTATTCGTCCAGCTCATGGACCTCAGCATACGCGCTCGGCCTTGAGCTGCTCACTCCTCGACCAGCCAGGCTCGCCGCCGCGTTTGTCAAGCCGCCCGCTCGGCCGGCGCCATCATCCCGCGAGACAGAATGGCCGCGAGATAGAATGGCGTCATGCGTCCGCCCGCATTCCTGCCTGTCGCTGCATTCTCGGCCGCTTTCTCCCTGCTCAGCCTGAGCGGATGCGGCTATCACACGCTGGGCGCGGCCACGCATCTTCCTCCAGACGTCAAAACCCTCGCCGTGCCCTTGTTTGCTACGCGCACCGATGCCAGCGGCGCCGAACAGGCATTGACAGAGGCCGTCATCCGCGAGTTCGCCACCCGCACCCGCTTTCGCGTCATGCCGGATGCCGGCGACGAAGCCGACGCCGTCCTCCACGGCACGATCCTCAAGCAGACAACAACCCCGCTCACCTACAACTCCGCCACCCAGCAGTCGTCGAGCTTCGTCATCACCATCGTCGCCTCCGTCACCCTCACCGCGCGCGACGGCAGAATCCTCTACGAGAACAAGAACTACGTCTTCCGCGAGCAGTATCAATCCACCACCAACCTGCCGACGTTCATTCAGGAAGACCCGGCTGCCATCCAGAGGCTCTCGCGCGAGTTCGCGCGCCAGCTCGTAGCCGACGTGCTCGAAGGGTTCTGAGATTGACTCACGGACCGCTCACGATTTGATTCCTGCCAGGATTTCCGCGCTGGTCACCGGCCCCGAAGGCCTGTATTCTGTAGCCGCATGAGGGATGCGGCGTTGGAGCGCGCGGAAATGGAGTGTGAGCTTTGAGCGGCTCACGCTGGGGTGCGGGATTCAGCTCTGTCAGCCGCTTTGTCGCGGAGGTCGAAGCTGCCGCGGCGGGCACGGGCAAGCTCCGGCCCGGTTACGTGCTGGCCGGCGACGAAATCTTTTTGCTCGACCGCTGCCGCGCCGCCGTGCTCCAGGCCTTCGTCCCGCCCGACTCCCAAGATTTCTGCCTTTCCGATCTCGATCTGACTTCAACCTCGATCTTCGAAGTGCTGGACCGGGCGCAAACGCCTTCACTGATGGCTCCATTCCAGGTGATCTTCATCCGCAACGTGCGCCAACTCTATACGCGCGGCGCCAAGAAGGAAGAATTCGCCGCTCTCGACCGCTACTTTCAATCGCCGAATCCGCAGGCGCTGCTGCTTTTCATTGCCGACTTTCTGCGCATCCCTCCGGACACGCGCCGCATGGAGCTCGACGACAAGAATCGGTTCGAGCGCCTGACTGAGACCCTCGGCGCACATTGCGGCATGGTGGAGCTGGCCCGCGTGAGCGAGGAAGACGCTATGCGCTGGGCTACGGCCAAAGCGCAGGAGGCGGGCATGCGCATGGAGGCCGACGCCGCGCGCGAGCTGGTGGACGCGCTCGGCGCGGACATGATGCTGGTTTCATCGGAGCTGGAGAAACTGCTGCTCTATACCGCCGGACGCGGCCGAATTACCCTCGGCGACGTGGAGACCATGGTGCTCAGCGCCAAGCAGCGCACGCTTTACGAGCTGACCGACGCTATCAGCGCCCGCGACCGAGTGCGCGCACTGGCGCTATTGCAGGGACTCCTCAACAGCTCCGATGCCGGCGAGGACGCAGCCATCGGCCATCTCTACATGCTGGCCCGCACCTTCCGCCAGATGCTGGTGATTCTGGAAAAGAACGTGCGCGACTCGCGCGCCATCTGGCAGGCGCTGTGGCAGGGCTTTCGCATGCCGCCCTTTGCAGCCGACGACCTCATCCGCCAGGCGCGCCGTTACAAAAGCCGCCGCGAGCTCACGCGCGCGCTCCGCCTGGTGGCCCGCGCCGATCTCGAGCTGCGCTCTTCGCCCCCCGACAAGCGGCTAGTGCTCGAGCGTCTTGTTTACGAGCTCGCTTCCGAACCAAAGCCCTCCGCGCCGGAGTGGGCCACGGCGCAGCTATCCTTCGAGAGCTGATGCCGCGTGGGGTCCATTCCTGCGCACCCTGCTTTAGGAATCGGCCTGGCAGGCTTAATGCACGCCGTGCTCGTTTAGCCAGGGGCCATACTCACGATCCACTTTCTGAATGTGGTTGGTAAGCCAGTCGCGCAGAAAGCTCATCAAATCGAGGTTCAGCGCGATTTCTCCCCGCTCAAACCGTGAGACGAATTCTCCAACCTGCCTGATCAGGTCGCGGTGTTTGGCTTGGTGGTCGGCCAACCCCGGATAATTTGCTGCCGCCATCATCTTCTCTTCCGCAGCGAAGTGGGTCTGCGTATAGTCCACCAGTTTTTCCAGCAACGCGCCGGTCAGCTTCTGCGCCTGTCCCGTCCTCATTGCCTCGTAGAGATCGTTTATCAGTCTAAAAAGGACAGAGTGCTGACTGTCGATCGACCCGACCCCTACGGAATACTTGTCGTTGTCCCATGCTAGAAGCGCCATGCGCCTCCTCCTGCCGGCAAGTGCCAGCGTGGATGTCATCGGCAGGAAGTCAACAAAGCTGAGGTAATTCCGCAATGTTTCCCGATCGCCTCTCATTGCCTGATCAAACGACTCTCGGGAACAATCAACAGATGCCTCGCTCGCGGAGCCACGGACCGTACTCCTGATCCATCCGTTCGATGTGCTCCAGAAACCCATCGTGCAGTTGGCACAACATGGGGCGCAAATGCAGCGCCTCGCCGTATTGCAGCCGGTGCGCCGCCTGCAGGATCTCGGCCAGCATGCGATGGTGTTCCGCGCGATGCTCCTCCAGGCCGGCAAATCCGGTCTCAACCATCAACTGCTCCTCGCTCCAGAAGTGCATGCGCGTGAACTCGATAAACTGGTCCAGCAGCTCACAAATCTTTTCATGGCCGCAGCCGCGCACCAGCGCCAGGCGCAGCTCGTTAATGGCGTCCATCAGGATGCCGTGCTGATCGTCCATGGCGCGAACGCCCACCGAGCAGGCGTGGTTCCACGTGAGAAGAGTCACATGAGCCTCCGCGAATGACCAAAGAAAGTATCGGCACAGCGTGCCGCGCCATGACAACCGAACACCGCCGATAGGTGACCAAGGTTTCGTGGGCCGCTGCGGGTCAGCGCTCAGGAGCACAATGGATGTACCGAAAATGTTCACTCCGGCCAATCTGACCGCCGCGCTGCTCACGCTGGCCCCGTTTTTGGCAGTAGCGTTCTTTCCCCAGGTCATTGCAGCCCGCGTGCGCCGTCTCTCTATCTGGGCGCAACTCTCGTTTCCGGGCCTTTTGTGCGTTCTCTATCTGCTGGTCGCGCTTGGCTCCGGCATCTTTCGCGCGCAATGGCTCGCCGTGTACGCCTTGCTGCCCGCCGCCATCGCCGTCCTGCTTTGGCAGGCCGCATGTGCCGACCCCGATCAGCAAGGCAACTGGCGCGACTTCCTGGTTCTTGCCGCGCTGGGGCTGGCTGTCGATATGCGTTGGTTCGAGGGCGCATGGCCGCCGCATCTCGGCCTCTTCAACAAGGTTCTTCTTCTCGACGCCGGAATCTACGGCTTCGTACTCATCCGCCAGCTCAATGGAACCGGCTTCGACCTGCGCCTGCGCTTGAGCGACCTTGGAATCGGGTTGCGCGAGGCAGCCTTCTACACGCCGATCGCACTTGCGCTTGGTCTGACCCTTGGCTTCCTGCACTTACACTGGGTCTGGCCGGGGCTCGGGGCCATCTCCGCCGCGTGGCTCTTCACCTTCTTCTTCGTTGCCGTTCCTGAGGAGCTTTTTTTCCGCGGCTGGCTGCAGAACCTGCTGGAAAAGCGCGTGGGACGGTATGGCGCATTGCTGCTGACCGCTTGTCTCTTCGGCCTGGCTCACTTCAACAAGCGCACCACGAGCTTCAACTGGCGCTACGTGCTGCTGGCTGCGATAGCGGGCATCTTCTACGGCCGCGCTTGGCGCGCGGAGCGCCGCGTCGGCGCATCCGCCATCACCCACGCTACGGTCGATGCGATCTGGTCAATTTGGCTGCGATAGCAGGTGCATATGCTGCGCGTGCATGTGCGAGCGATAGGTCACGTATCCCAGTCCGACGCGCATGTTGTGCACCAGGGGCCCGGGAACGGTGATGGCCACCGTGATTCCGAGTATGGCGTGCGCCATCATGAGCGGATAAAGGTTGCGGTAGCGCAGAAACAGCAGGCACGCCACAAAGCCCCAGATGAACGTCACCGGCACAAGGAAGGGGTTGGGCACATGCGCCGCCGCAAAGAGCACAGCCGCCGCCAGCGCCGCCTGCCACGCCTTGGGCATCACGCGCAGCAGCCGCAACAGAAAAAAGCCCTGCAGTAGAAATTGCTGCACCCCGGTCCATACGGCATACGCGCCGTAGGTTTCGGGAAACACCCACGGGCCTTCCACCACCAGCAGCGTGTGCATCCTGGCCGCAGCCACGATCGCCGCGCCGGCCAGCAACAACGCCGCCCCCGCGATCCACAGCGAGCGGCCGAGGTTGGCCTTGCGCAGGCCCAACGCCTGCCAGCCATCAAACGATTTCCAAAGGATGACGGCGATTCCAACCGCCGCCACGATCCAAAGGAATCGTTGCCACGGCCGCGGCGTCCACTCGACAGCCAAAATCAGCGCATAGGCGACGCCGATCTCGATCCAATCGCGCCGCTTGCTTCGCATGGCGATAGGATTCCTCTGCGCGGGCGACGAAGCTCCGACCTCATCCATGACCCCGATGCTATCGCAAGCTCATGAAGCTATTCCAGGATGACCGCCGGCTCCGGCTCGTGCCCGCGCGTAGTCAATGTGATGGCCGCGGCGAGAATCAGCGCGCCGCCCAGCCACGCATACGGGCCCAGTTTCTCTCCCAGCAGCTCCACGCCCAGGATCGATCCCATTGCCGGCTCGATATTCAGGAATACGCCTGCGCGTGAGGCCGGCACGTGGTGGATGCCCCAATTCCACAGCAACGTAGTCGTGGCCGTGCACAGCAGTCCGCTGATGGCCAGCGCAATCCATGCGGTCAGGCTCACGTGAGCAAAGGGCATCGGCTCTACGCTCCGGTGCATGAGAAACGCGACCACCCGCGTGCCCGCCATCCAAACTACCAGCATCACCGTTCCCGAATAGATGGTGTACGCGGTCACCACTGGCGGGCTGTGCGTCTCCATCAGCTTCTTGCTCAGCAGAATCCACGCCAGCGCCGAAATAAGCGAGACAATCACCAGCAGATCGCCCGCAAGGGTGGGCGTCTCTCGCCCGGTTGTGGCGCGGTTGCCGCCCAGAACCACCATTGCCGCGCCCAGCGTCGAACCGCACAGGGCCAGCCAACACAACCAATCCAGCCGCTCGCCCGCAAACAACATGGCTGCCGCCGCAAGCAAGACCGGCATCGCGCCCACCATCAGCGAAGCGTGGCTCACTGTAGTCAGCGCCAGGCCATGAAACTGAAGCAGGAACTGAATGGGGACACCGAAGACCGCCGCCAGCAGCAGCGTCCGGGTTTCCCCCGCCGTCAGGCGCACACGCTGCGTGATCATCACCGGCGCCATGCCCACGCAGGCAAAAAGAAAGCGATAGAGCACCATGTGCTCCACGTTCATCTCGTCCAGCGCAAGCCTGCCCCAGTAGAAGCCCGTGCCCCACAGCGCTCCGGCCAGGGCGCACGCGCCGTAACCCAGAAACCCGAACCTGCCGCCGCCGGTTCCCGCGGCGACGTTTCGTCCCGCCGTGGTGCGCTTTTCCATCTCTCTTTTACTCTCGCACACGGCGCGGGCGCAGGGTTCCGTTCTCCGGCACGCTTCAACTCGCGGCCGGCGCGCGGTTCTCTCAATTCAGGCGCTCAGTGGGCTGTGCGCAGCTTGGCGCGCTCGATCCAGTTGGCCAGAAACAGTCCGGCGATTACGAGCAGCGGCCCCGAAATGCCTGCGGTAGCGGGCCAGTTCATGTGCCGGGGCGGGACCGTCCAGCTCCATGCGTAATACACGGCGGCCAGCGCAAACATCGCGGCGCCAACCCATTCCCATCGCCACGCAACCGCCAAAATGGCGGCGACGATGGCGGCGGGAAGCAGGCCGATCGAGAACGCCAGAATGCATTTCCAAAAGACGTGGAACTCGTTGAAAGCATCGAGGGCAAAGGCGCCCAGGAAGAGAACAAAGAGGATGGCGAGGACCCTCGGCGACCAGTAGAGCAGCCGGGCAGCAGAACGGCTCATACGTTTCACCTCCTTGCCTGGGAAAACGTGAGCTCAGGAACATTAGAGCCTTGCGGACTTTCGCCGTCAACCCCGCATCGGCGAGAATACTCATCGATGGCGTGCGGACTCGGAATCGTGCGGTTGAGTCATTTGAGTGGCGCCTTCCTGAGGCGCGCAGCAGTAGTTCTTGCCGCTGCAATCGCCGTGCCCGCGCCGGCGCAAATCCCAAGCGCGCCGGAACCAATCCCGGCTGCTCCCGAGCAGAGCGGAACCGCACCCGAGGCTCAGGCCTCGCCTTCGGTCAAGGAGCGCTTCCTCATCGATCGCTTCCCCGACAAGCCCTCTGTACCGCCCTCGTTCACCATTCCCATCGAGCCTCTGGGCTTCACCACGCCCGGCCCCATCTATTTGGGCGCACGGAACACGATGGCCTCGCTCGATTTCCTCGACGAAAACCGGCTGCTCCTCACCTTTCGCGTGCCCGGCTTGCTGCACCGCGATCTCGCCAACGGTGAGGAAGGCGACGCGCGCCAGATTCGCGCCACGGTCATCGCGCTGCCCCAAGGAACTGTTGAAGCCGAGGCCATGTGGACCGTTCACGACCGCGTCCGCTACCTGTGGCCGCTCAAGAACGGTCACTTTCTCTTCCGTGACCGCAACAATCTGTTCGAGGGCGACACCACACTGACGCTGAAGCCTTACCTCGAGTTCCCCGGCTCGCTGCTTTGGCTTGAACTCGATCCCGGACAGCATTTCCTCGTCACCAACTCCCGCGAGCCAGTGACGAAGCCTGCCAACTCCGGGGCCCCCGCGGATGGGTCTTCGTCAGCGGGGTGGAAGCCCGGAGAAGTTTCCAGCCCGTCGACCGCCTCAGCCACTATCACTCCCGGCCAGGACTCCGCTAACGCTGAAGGCGACCACCCCGATCTCGTGGTGCGCATTCTTCGCCGCGACTCCGGTGAGGTGATGCTGGTCAGCCGTGTTCGGACCGCCGTTCATCTGCCCATCAACTCCATCGGCTACATCGAGAACCTGCGCGGCAGCGGAACAGAGTGGGTGCTGAACCTCAGCTACTTCACCGGCGGCAGCAAAATGCTTGGCCGAGTGGATTCCACTTGCGAGCCTGACGACAACTTTCTTTCCGAGCAGGAGATCCTCGCAACCGGTTGCGGCCCATCGGGCGAGAGCGATCTTGTGGCCATGACCACCAGTGGCCGAACTCTTTGGAAATCGCAGGCGCCAAACACTGAAATCTGGCCGCAACTCGTCGTCGCGGCCAACGGCTCTCGCCTGGCGTGGGAAACGCTCGACACCGCAAACTCCATCGACGCTTTTGCGCCCATGGATGCAGATCAAGTGAAAGAGCAGTCCGTGACCATCTTCGACGCGGCCAATGGAGACATTTCTTTGGTCTCGCCTGTCAGTCCTATCCTCGACGCCGGCGGTAACGTCGCCATTTCCTCCACCGGCCGCCGCGTCGCGCTGCTCAACGCCGGCGCCATCCAGGTCTTCGACCTTCCCCCGCCCCCGCCGCTGCGCGCCGATTCAACCGCGCACCCCTAGGGCCTGTTAACACTACCTGGAGTGGACGGCGTTGCGAGTGAAAAACCGCTCAGACGAGGCGGAAGACGACGGCTGTGGCGGGTCCACCGCCTAGGACGACAACGAAGTATGAGCGTTTTTTCGCCGCAACCCGAAGGGACGGGGCCGATTTTCCCCATCTCTTTATCGCTTGTCGCTCCAGTAGGCCGGCTACAGTTCGCTCCGCGCTCCGCGACCTGGGGAAAATCGGCTCCCGTCGCCGCCATCCCAGGTAGTGTTAACAGGCCCTAGCGAAAGCCTGCTTCCACATCGATCCCATATTTCGTATCCTCACATCTCGACTGCTTTGATTTTTCCCTGCTTTCCGTTCCCGCCGTCTCCATGTTCAACCATCCTTTCGCCCCTTATTCCTTTGGTTCCCCGGTACCTTAGTTCCTGTGCGATTCCTTTCTCACCACTCCCCGCGGCATGTTTTTTCGGTACACTGGGCGACGGGGGTTCCTTTCTTGGCAACGGCTGTCGTCCACTACACGGCTGCGGCGCTTAGCGACCGCGGCCGCAAGCGCCCTTCCAACGAGGATGCATTCGGTTATTCCATCGAGCACGGCGTATACGTAGTCTGCGATGGCATGGGCGGCGCTGCCGCAGGTGAGGTCGCCAGTTCCCTGGCCGTTGCTGAGATAATGCAGTTGCTCACCAACCGGCCTGGCGTGAATTCTTTCCCGACCGATGCCGAGCAAGCCGTCGCAGCCGCCAATCAGGCTATCTTCTCGCGCTCGCAAAGCAACCAGAAGCTTAGCGGCATGGGCACCACTCTCGTGGCGCTCCTGGTGGAAGAGCGGCACGCCTGGATGCTCAACGTCGGCGACAGCCGCGGCTACCGCCTGCGCAACTCAAGGCTCGAGCAAATCACCCTCGATCACTCCCTGGTCGAAGAGCAGATGCGCCTGGGCCAGATGAGCCAGGAGGAAGCTCTGCGCTCGCCGCTCAAAAACGTCATCACCCGCGCCCTGGGTACGCAAAGCCTCGTTACGCCCGACATCTTCGAACTCGAAGCCGAGCCTGGCGACATCTTTCTGCTCTGCTCCGACGGCCTCACGCGCGAACTCAACGACTCACTCATCGAATCCCTGCTGCGCCTCGATCTGCCGCTCGAGAGTCTCTGTTCGCGCCTGGTCGCCGCCGCGAATCAGGCCGGCGGCCACGACAACATCACTTGTCTTCTGGTCCGCGCCAACGCGTAAGCAACTCTGGCGGACATCGCTCTCTCTTCCGCTGCAACGATCGATCGCTGGTCGACATTGACGTCTGGCGAATGTATTCTTCCTTGAGGATCGCGTTAACTCCTCCCGCTCGAGGCAGATCGCGCATGTCCAATTCCACTGCAGCCGGTTCCGTCGATCTTGGAACCATTCCCCAGCGAAAGCTCTATACGGGGGCCAAAATGCCGGCCATTGGCCTGGGCACTTTTGGATCCGACCGCGTCGCCGCTGTTGAAATCGCCGAGGTTGTGATACTAGCTGCAACCGCCGGCTACAGGCATTTCGATTGCGCTTCGGTTTACGGCAACGAGGCCGAAATCGGGGCATCGTTTCAGGAGATTATCCGCGGCGGAATTAAGCGCGAGGACCTTTGGATTACCTCAAAGCTGTGGAACGACAAACACGGCGAGGAGAATGTAATCGCTTCCTGCCGCCAATCGCTAACCAATCTGCGCCTCGATTACCTTGATCTTTACCTCGTGCATTGGCCGTTCCCCAATTTTCATCCGCCGGGTTGCGACGTCACCTCGCGCTCAGCCAATGCCAGGCCCTACATCCACGCGAATTACATGAAGACCTGGCGCAAGATGGAAGAACTAGTGGACATGGGCATGGTGCGGCATATCGGCACCTCGAACATGACCATCCCCAAATTGAAGCTTGTTCTGCGCGACGCCCGCATCAAGCCTGCGGTCAATGAGATGGAACTGCATCCGCACTTTCAGCAGCCTGAACTTTTTCGGTTCGTCCTCGATCATGGAATACAGCCTGTCGGCTACTGCCCGATCGGGTCGCCGGGGCGGCCGGAACGGGACCGGACTCCCGAGGACAGCGCGCCAACTGAAGATCCAGTGATCGTCCGCATCTCCCAGCGCCACGGAATCCGTCCCGCGGTGGCGTGCGTTAAGTGGGCAGTGCAGCGGGGGCAAACACCCATTCCTTTCTCCGTCCATCACTATCGCGCAAACCTCGAGGGCGTAACAGGCGATCCGCTCACCGATGAGGAGATGCGATCGATCGCTGCAATCGATCGCAATTGCCGCTTGATCAAGGGCCAGGTGTTTCTATGGAAAGAGGGCCAGACCTGGGAGGATCTCTGGGACCTGAATGGGGAGATCACGCCGGCGTAGGATGCGTGGGGGACTTCGAGTACCGTTTAGCATCGGTCGGGAGCAAGCCGAATGAAAGCCACGATGACCGCAGCGTTTCTACCGGGCAACTCGTCCGTTGAGATGCGCGTGGTGTCTGTGCCGGAGCCCGGTCACGGAGAAGTCTTGCTGCGCGTGAAAGCTTCGACCATCTGCGGCTCCGACATTCGCTGCATTTATCACGAGCACCTGGGCAAAGGCCCTGAGGGCTACCAGGGCGTGATTGCCGGGCACGAGCCTGCTGGCCAAATCGTCGTTACGGGCCCGGGCTGCCGCCGCTTCAAAGGCGGCGACCGCGTGATTGTCTATCACATCTCGGGTTGCGGCGTGTGCAACGACTGCCGGCGCGGCTACATGATCTCGTGCACGAGCGAAAAATACCGCCGCGCGTACGGTTGGCAGCGAGACGGCGGCATGGCGGAATTCATGGTGGCCGAGGAGAAAGACCTCATCGCCCTGCCGGATGAACTCTCCTACGCCGATGGCGCGCAGGTTGCCTGCGGCTTCGGGACAGTGTACGAGGGCCTGGAAAAGATTGGAATCAACGGAAATCACGCCGTGCTCATTACCGGACTGGGACCGGTGGGCCTGGCCACCGGCGCGCTTTGCCGCAAGCTTGGCGCGCAAAAAATCATCGGAATCGAGGTGGTGCCGGAGCGGATAAAGATCGCGCTCGATTTCGGACTCTGCGACGCGGTTCTCGCCTCAGGACCCGATAACGTAGCAGAAGTCAGGCGGCTCACTGGAGGAATGGGCGTCGAACGTGCCGTCGACTGCTCAGCGAACGAGGCCGCCCGAGCCACGGCGATTCGCGCCACCCGGAAATGGGGCAGGATTGTTTTCCTCGGCGAGGGCGGGCGTGTTGAGTTCAATCCGTCGCCCGACATGATTCACGACCAAAAGACACTTTATGGCTCATGGGTCACATCGACGTGGCTGATGGAAGAGCTCGTGGAGCGCTTGGTGCGATGGAATCTGCATCCGGCTAAAATCATCACTCACCGGTTTCCTCTGGAGCGCGCCGCCGAGGCCTACGCGCTGATGGCCTCAGGAAAATGCGGCAAGGTGGCGGTCTGCGCGGACGAAGAATTGAAATGAAGAAGGAGAGATGGCTGCGTCAGCGACAGAACAGAGTGGGCAATCGCAGTCAACGTCGCCGTCCAACTCGACACGATTGCTCGAACGAATGCAGGAAAGGGAAACTTCTTCATGAAAATGAATCGCCGGGATTTGTTTCAACGGATGGGCGGCGCATGTTCCGCCCTGGCTTTGTCGAAGTTTGCGCCTTCGCAACAGGCGGCACAGGGCGGCCCCTTCCTGCCAACCAGGGAATCCCTGCAGGCCTACAAAATTCCTGACTGGTTTCGCGATGCCAAGTTCGGCATCTGGGCGCACTGGGGACCGCAGTCCGCGATTGAAGACGGCGACTGGTATGCCCGCAACATGTACGTGCAGGGCCAGCCGCAATATTTGTACCACTGCGAAACCTACGGTCATCCCTCCAAGGTCGGTTACAAGGATCTGGTGAATCTCTGGAAGGCGGAGAAGTGGGACCCGGATTATTTGATGGGTCTCTACAAGAAGGCCGGCGCGAAGTACTTCTTCAGCATGGGCGTGCATCACGATAACTTCGACCTGTGGAACTCGAAGTACACGCGGTGGAACGCGGTGAATATGGGGCCGAAAAAGGATGTGGTGGGCATGTGGCGGAGCGCCGCGCGCAAGCATGGACTCAAGTTCGGCGTCAGCGAGCACCTTTGGATCAGCTACAAATGGTTCGCCGTAAGCCACGGCGCCGACAAGACCGGGCCGCTGGCCGGGGTTCCATACGACGGCGTCGATCCGAAGTACGCCGACCTCTATCACGACGCCAGCTGCGCGCCGTTCATCGACAAGCTGGACTGGAACGACGACGGGATTCCCGATTCCTGGCGGCAGCACTATCTCAACCGCATGACCGATCTCATCGACAAGTATCACCCCGACATTCTCTACACCGACGGCCACCTACCCTTCGAGGAATACGGCCTCAAGATGGTGTCGCACCTTTACAACGAAAGCGCCCGGCTGAATGGAGGCAGAGTCGAGGCGGTTTATACCAGCAAAGAGGCGTCGGATTGCGCAATCGGCACCTGTGCTCTCGACCACGAGCGCGGCGTTGCGGACGGTATCGCGGAAAATCCCTGGCAGACCGATACCTGCATCGGGCAATGGCACTATAAGCGAGGTCAGAAATACAAAACAGCCAAAAAGGTGATCGATCTGCTCACCGACATCGTGAGCAAGAATGGCAACCTGCTGCTGAATTTCCCGCTGCCCAACTCAGGCCAACTGGATTTTGAGGAGATGGAGGTGCTGGAGGGCATCACCGCGTGGATGCAAATCAACAGCGAAGGCATCTACGCGACGCGCCCATGGAAGATTTACGGCGAAGGCCCTTCGACCACCGTGAAAGTCGCTACCGGAAACTTCAACGAGGACAAGCAGAACGATCTCACTGCCGAGGATGTGCGCTTCACGAAGAAGGGCAGCACGCTTTACGCGTTCGTCCTGGGCTGGCCCGAAAAGGAAGCCGTCGTGAAGGCTCTTGGCCTAGCCAGCCCACAGCAGCCGGGCAAGATCCTCAAGGTGGAGATGCTTGGGCACAGGGGCGATCTGAACTGGAAGCATGACGACACTGCGTTAAGGGTGCAGATGCCTGCCGAAAAGCTCTCTGACATCGGCATCACTTTGAAGGTTGAGCTGGCGTAGCAGGCACTGCAACTCCTGTCTGACGTTCATACTTGCCGCGTTTTAAGCTTCTTCGCCGCATGCTTGCGCTTTGGGCGACCTATGGGCGGCGCTGCCGTGCCCAGTACCTCGGGCCAGCGCAGAGCAAGCGCCCGCGGCGAAGCGTTGGCTCTGGCGATCGCCAAGTCGGCAACGTGTTCGACAATCCACTCGAAGTTTTCCGCTCCGACCGAATGCACATCGGCATCGGGCACAGGGTTCATGAAGTCGATCGCGTATGGAATTCCGTTCTCAACCGCGAACTCCACCGTGTTCAAGTCGTAGCCCAGTGCGCGGCAGAGTTTGAGGGCATCTTCTTCCATGCGCCGGAAGAGCAGTTTGGCGCGGAGCGTCCTGGCCCGCGGGGCGCCTTGCAGATAGCGTTCGGCGTGCGGCTGCCGCGGATCGTAAGGCATGATGCGCACCTTCTTCCGGCCCACAACCATGCAGCGGAAGTACTCGGTAAACTCGATGGCCTTCTGGACCACCATGCACATGTCGCGCGACCGGTCGAAAGCGCGAAAGAATTCGTCACGGCCGCGCACTTCGTGCACATCGCGCCAGCCGCCGCCGTGGATCGGCTTCAAGAAACCATGCTCGCCGATGGCCGCAAACACGCTGTCCCAATCGAGCGGGAACTCCAGGTTGCGCAGAGACTTCTCCGTGGTCCCGTTTGGATGCTCCTTGTGCGGAAGCAGCACCGTGGGCGGGACGGCCACGCCCAGCCGCGCGGCCAGCGTGTAGTTGAAGAATTTGTCGTCAGCCGAGCACCAGAAAGGATTGTTGATGACCGTCGTTCCGCTCAGCGCTGCCTGCTTCAGCGCCGCGCGATAGAACGGAATCTCGTGAGAAACGCGGTCGAGAATGACTGCGTAGCGCGCCTTTTGATTGAGATGCAACGCGCCCGTCTGAACAAACTCAGCCTGAATGCCGGAAAGGTTCCGAGCGTTGATCCGCTCGACCAGGGCGCTGGGGAAACTGTTCTCCACGCCGAAGAGCACCCCAATCTTCTTCATGCCCTGGCCCTCCGCGTGGTCCGTGGCGAGAGCAAGCCGTCCCGCCCGCTTGCCCGGCAACAGTGTACGTCATGCTGCAGTTGAGCTGAGGCCTGCAATCCTGGGCAACTGACCGAGGTGATTCAGGTCGTTGACGGCCGTTGTCGCAAGTAATGCTGCGCCATTCGCTGCCAGGCCGGCCAGTCGTGCGCATTCGGCACGTCCCAAATATCAAACTGGTGGGGGATTCCCTTTTCGTTCAGGATGCGGTCGAGATCCTGGTTCTGGCTCAGGCATTGATCGTCCCACCCGGTGGCCAGCACATACTTGTTGCGCCGGAAGCGATCGAGGAACCACGGATCCGTGAGGCGGGGCAGATAGTGGGTGGGTAGATGAAAGTAGCAATCCTGGTCGTAATAGCCGTCAAGAAAGCCGGTCAGATCAAACGTGCCCGACAGCGATACAAATCCACCGAAGATCTCCGGGTGGCGCAGGGCGATGTTCACCGCGTGGTAGCCGCCGAGGCTGCATCCAAAGGCTATCAGGCGCGCATCGGCGTTTTTTTGCCGCATGAAGGGCACGACTTCATTAAGAACGTGCTCCTCATACTGCAAGTGGCGCGCGATACGCTGGCGCGGCGGCGCCTTGCGGTTGTACCAGCTTTCGTCATTCACTGATTCGACGCAGAAGAACTGCAGCTTACCGGCATCCAGCTTGTCAGCGACAGCCGCAATTATGCCGCGGTCTTCAAACTCGTAGAATCGGCCGCCGGAGGTCGGAAAGACCAGCACTGGCAAGCCCGCGTGGCCGAAGACGAGCAGCTCCATTTCGCGGCCCAACCGGCTGGATCGGGTTTTGTGGTACTCGCGATTCATCTTTCCGGTTCCCAATGCCGGCTTCCGATTCCAGGAAACAGCGAAGCCGGAAGCTGGTTCTGCCATCATAAGCGACAGAAGCGCGCGCGCCGGGTGCAGGAAGGCGAATCCGGCGGCGCTTTGGATCCGTGTCTGCCCGCCGGCTTGGATTTGCCTCAACTGCCCTGTTTCGGCGATACTTAGGTGTTGTGATGTGTGCGGCCGGGCGCATCTGCCTGGCCGTTGTTGTGCCGGATCACCTCTGCCTTGCCCGCTCGCCGGGCGAACGCAGGACAGGAAACCGGCCGGGAAAATCCCCAAATCACCTCACTCAAGCTCAGGAAGTCGAAAGGAATTGGTTCATCGTGGTTATGATCCGTTTGGCGCGTTTCGGCGCCCGCAAACAGCCCTACTACCGCATTGTCGTCATTGAGAAGGACCGCGCCCGCAATGGCCGCTCCATTGAGGTTGTCGGCACCTACAATCCTCGCACCAACCCGGCCAGCGTCGACCTGAAGCACGAGCGGATCGCCTACTGGCGCAGCAAGGGCGCGCAGCTTTCTCCGACCCTGGCGAAGCTCGTGGCCAAGCACCCTGTGGCGACCGCGGCAGAGCCAGCGGCTGAGGCCGCGACCCAAGTTACGGACCCGGCCGTAGCCTGATTTCCCGAGCCGAAGGGACACCGCACCGCAGGTTGAGCTGCAAGTCTTTGCTCGCGGCGGGTTTCAAGTGTTACTATTCGCGCACAGAATCAATGTCACCAAAACCCCAACGCAAGAGGTCAGAGGCACGATCATGACCCAAGTCGAACTGGTGCAAGTAGACGAACTGGTCCGCGAGATTGCGCGGGCCCTGGTGGATGAGCCGGACGCCGTGGAAGTTGAAGCCGTGAACCGGGACGAGAATACCGTTCTCAAACTCCGTGTTGCGGCGCAGGACGTGGGCAAAGTGATCGGCAAACAAGGGCGCACGGCGCGCTCGGTGCGCACCATCCTGGGCGCGGTGAGCATGAAGCTCCACCACCGCTACACGCTCGACATTCTGGAAGAGGACGACGAAGGCTAGCATGGCTTCGGTCGGCGGCCTTCGCTTCCGGAGCCGGAGGTAGCCGTGCCGGAATCGCCTGAGGCTTGGGTTTGGCTGGCGCGGATTCGCCGTCCGCAAGGCCGCAAAGGCGAGGTCTTCGCCGAGATTCTCACTGACTTTCCCGACAAGTTTGCTGAACGGCGGCAGCTTTGGCTGCTCGCTGCGGAAGCGGCAGCGGGCACGCGGCCGGTTGCGCAGGCGCCACGACACATGGAGCTTGAGAACCATTGGTTGCACAAGGGCGGCGTGGTGCTGCACTTTGGCGGCGTGAACTCGATCTCAGACGCGGAGATGCTTGCCGGACTCATCGTGGCGATTCCGCGCGAGGAGCGAGCCGCCCTGAGCAACGACGAGGTCTACGTCGGCGACCTGATCGGCTGCACGCTTGTGGATGTGGCCGGCGCGGAGGCAGTTCCGGTGGGCACGATCGAGAACGTGGACCGCGACGCCGGAGCAGCACCACTGCTGGTGGTGCGCGGCGCGAAGGGCGAAGCGCTGGTTCCGTTCGCGAAGAGCTATCTGCGCCGTGTCGATCTCGCGGCCAAGCGCGTGGAGATGGAGCTACCGGAAGGACTCATCGATATCAATTCCACCGGTAAAGCCTGACGCATCGAGCGGTGCGGTCCGCTTCACTTGCCTTCCATGCGGTGCGCGGCGTCTTGCCACGCTGCATCGATCGTTTCCTGCAGCGGCCGCGAACTGACGTTGCGAGCAGAGCCAAGCTGCCGGCCCTTCGCGGTGACGATTTCGCAAATGGGCATCTCGCTTTGCTTCCAGTGCTCGCGAGCCGTCGGTTCCCGCTCCTTCACAATTCTCTCCGCATCACTCACATCGTCCTCCTTGCGCACGGTGTTCAGAACGCCAGCGGCTTCCAGACGCCGTTGTCTTTGATCGCAAGCTGGATCGGGCGCGGCGGGCCTTTGGGCGGGACGGTCACCTCGATCCAGAGTTCCTGGCCGGGTTGGAGCGGAAGCGGACTGTGCGCGGTGCCGGCGATGTAGAAGTCGACGCCGTCGGCCAGGCGCATCTGATCGCAGGATGTGCCGGGCGCGGCGGAAATCTGCTCGCCAGCCGACGAATCCTCCTGGCCGCCGATTTCCTGACCTTCGGGGCGCACCGCGACGAGCTTGTTGTTGATCACTTTCAGGTTGGCGCGGAATTCGACGGGCTGTGGGCGCAGAACATACGGTCCGGACTTGATGGCGCCGTTGACGTCGCGCGGGAAGGTGGCGAGCTTGGCCGAGGGCAGCGTGCTTTGGCAGCCGTCGACGGTGAGCCGCAGGCTGAGGTAACGGCCCCGCATGGGCAGGCTCGGATCGATGGCCGCGGCGCGCGTCCAGACGCGCGGGCAGCGCCAGCGCTGATAAAGATATTTGCCGGCGACGGACGAGACCACAAGCAACTGGATGACAAGCAGCGCGACGGAGACGCCGGAGAGCGCGAAGCGCGAGATCTTCATTGGGCACCTCCGTTCACGTTCTTCGGGGTGGCTGCGGCGGCAGCTTGCTCGGGTGGCTTCGGCAAAGCCATGCGCGCAAGAATGCGTCGGCGCATCTTTTCGAGCGCCCATCCGCCGGCGAGGAAGAGAATGCCCAAACCGATGAGGCCAAGCGAGCGGTTGAGCTCGTTCATGATGTCGCTGAAGTAGAACCAACCTACGGCGGCGGCGAAGCCTACAATGCCGAGGTTGACGAGAGCGCGAGAGGCGAGCCGCACGCCCCACCAGCAGAGGAGCACCGCGAACGCGGCTACCAGCGCGTGGGCCAGCAGATTGGGATCGGTGCGAACATAAGTCGCCTTCACTCCGCCGGCATACGCATAGTTTTCCGTCCACGTCCGATAGCACCAGGGCAGCGCGAGGCAGAAGGCGACGGATGCGGCGATGGGAATGAGGCCCTTGTGGCCGTGGAATGCGGCGATGACGAGCGGCACGGCGGCGATCGCGGTCCAGGCCCAGACACGCGTGCCAAAGGGAATGAAGGTCTGCTCACCTGACCACGACGCCCAAGCTGACAGCATGAGCACGGTGCCTGCTACCAGCCCAACGACGCCAACGGCGAATAGAATTCCCTGCGCTGCTTTGCGCCGCGAGCCGATGAAGAACGTGATGTAAAGAATAGCCCACATGAAGTAGAGGCGGCCCAAGTAGACGCCTTCGCCGATGTGGCCATCGATGCGGAAGCCGAGTTCGCAGAAGATCCATGCAGGAACGAGCAAGAGCGCGAGCGTTTGCTGCGCCTGATCGCGGAGGAGCGCCCAGCCGGCGAGAGCAGCGAGCGCCCAGAGAAGAACGGCGGCGGGCCAGTGCTCCTGAATGTTGAAGATCTGGCCGACGAGCGCGATGGCTGCGCCTGTGGCGACGGTTCCCACTGCGTGCAGCGCGGTTGAGAGCGCGCGGAAGCCGGGCCGCGCCAAACCGCCTGCAATGTGGAAGACGGCGACCATGGCGATGACGAGCGAGAAGCGAGCGCCGGGGCCGAGCTCGTCCCAGTGCGCGGAGACAAAGAGCACGACGCCGCAGGCGAGGAGGATGGCGCCGAGAATGAGCGCGGTGACTCCCTGCCATTTAAGGCCGCCAGGCGCGCCAGCGGAAGTTTGTCCCTCGTGCGCGCGGATGCGGGCAGCAGTTTCCGCATCGAGGACGCCGGCCGATTGCCAGCGCGTAAGAAGGGTTTCAATGTCGGGCATGACGATTGGCTGAAATCATAGGTCGCGAGAGGCCGTTTTGGGGCGGAAAAGGACAGGTTTGGTGCACAAAATCGATAAAAAGCGACAAAAAGCGACATGGTTTTTGAAGCAGTTTCGTTGATTCCAAAAGAGTTAAGTGCAATTCTTGCGTCTTGGGTATATAAAAATCACTCTCCTCCTTCGAATATAGCCAGACAGCAAGTTGGCGAGTTCGCAAGTTCCCGAGTTTGCCCAGATGAGACAAGTGTAGAGAGATGGCGGAAATAACCGGCAAACTTCGGGGGAAAATTTTGGGCGGGCAACTTGAGTGATTGCAACAGTTGCGGCGTGAGGGCTGGGAGGGCTCGTCTTGACATGGCAGACAGGGAGCAGGGAGTAGCCAATAGGGAGTAGAAAGGCCGGGGCGAGGGGCGGGATGGCAACATCCAGCTTCCAACTGGCTTAGCCCGCCTAAGTCTACTTCCCTAAGAGACGGGACACGCGCTAGGGTTGTGGTGACAGAAGGCCGGTATGAATCAGGAAGCATCTGCGGCATCGGAGCGGAATGCGCATTCGCGGCAGGGCGCGGCGAAGCAGATTGAGATGATCGGTGTGCCGCTGGACCTGGGACAGCAGCGGCGCGGCGTGGATATGGGACCGTCAGCGCTACGTGTGGCGGGACTGGAGGCCAAGCTGGAAGCGCTCGGCCATCACGTTACCGATCGCGGCAACATGCATGTGCCGGTGGCGGAGACGATGCGGCGGGGCGACGCTCATGCGCGCTTCCTGAAGGAAATTGCCCAGTGCGACCAGGAGATTGCCGAACGCGTGGAGCAGGCGCTGGGGCGCGACGCCACGCCGATCGTGCTGGGCGGGGACCACTCGGTGGCCGCAGGTACCGTGGCCGGCGTGGCCAATCATTTTCGCGCGCTGGGGCAGGCAGTAGGGCTGATCTGGATCGATGCCCACTCGGACATCAACACGCCGGAGACGTCGACTTCAGGCAACGTGCATGGCATGCCGCTTGCGGCCGTGCTGGGAATGGGCCCGGCCGAGTTGAGCAATCTGCTGGGCTGGCAGCCAAAGGTGCTGGCACAGCACACGGTTCTGGTGGGCGTACGCAATGTGGACGAGGCCGAGCGGGAGAACGTCCGGCGCGCCGGGATTGCGGCGTACACCATGCGGGACATCGACGAACTGGGCTTGCGCGCGGTGATGGAGAAAGCGATCAAGACAGCGGCGAACGGGACGGCCGGCTATCACGTGTCGATGGACATGGACTGGGTGGATCCCGAAGAGGCGCCGGGAGTGGGCACGCCGGTACCCGGCGGAGCGACCTATCGCGAAGCTCACTTGGCGATGGAGATTGTCGCCGATCACGGAGGGATGCTGAGTCTCGAGGTCGTCGAGGTGAATCCGATTCTGGATGAACACAACCGGACGGCGGAGCTGGCCGTGCAACTGATCTGCTCCGCGTTCGGGAAGAAGATCTTCTGAGAGAACCTCCGGACAAGTCCAATTTGTGAACAGACATACCCTCAGGGGCTAATGCCTGCCCTCGTTTTTGCGGCATTTTCGGCACGCGACCCAGAGGGTGCCCCGGTCGTGCCCTGACACAAGGCCTCCGGCGGTGAGATTTGTGCAATTCCACCCTTCGTGAGAAAGAAGCGAGGGGTGGGGCACCCAGGCAATCTGCTTATCCAGCCAAAAGCAACCGCAGATCCTTCGACTCCCTGCGCTCCGGTCGCTCAGGATGACACCTCTGTTGTTGTGTCGAGTTTGTGGGCACGCGGCGGCTAAGGGGTTGCGGGGGATTCGGCGAGTTCGGAGAGCAGCTCGGCGTCGACTTCCGGGTTGGGCTGGCCGTCGGAGGTGGCAATGAGCTCCCTGGGCACAAAAAGGATGGTGGGCAGGATGAGAGCGAAGACGGCGGTCATGGCAATGACGCAGTAGAGGAAACCGTGCGTGGGGCTGAGGCTGTAGATCTTTGTGCCCAGAACATCGCTGACGCGGGAGGCAAGATTGTTGACGGCATCGGCGGCCATCATGAGGGTTCCCTGCAGGCCGGGCGGGCAGGAGCGGATGGCGAGATCGTAGAAGGCGCACTGGCCGAGGGCGCTCATCATTCCCATGACGCCCGCGAGAAGGAGAGCCTGACGGCCGGAATGAATGAAGGCGAGCGGGATCATGGAAGGGACACCCACGGCGGCCCCCCACCAGAGGAGCTTACGCAGGGGGAAGCGTGTGCAGAGAATGCCGTAGAGCACAACGATGGGAATGTAAGAGCCGTAGAAGATGCAGTTGAAGTCGGCGTAGACCGAGTCGGGCGCGCGGAGCTGGTTGGAGAGATAGAACTGCATGGGCGTGTTGAAGCCGGGCATGAAGTTCCACAAGAGAATGATGAAAACGGCGGGATAGACGGCGCGATGCCTGGCGAGGCGCTTGAGGTCGCCGAGAAACGTTGTGCCGCGCGCGTGCGGGTTGTCATAGGCGTGGTTGAAGACGGCGCGAGGCTTGAGGAATCCGTAGAGGCAAAGCGGGAGGGTGACGGCGGCGGTGAGGATGAAGGTCTGGCGGGGCGAGAGGTGCTCGGTGATGAAGCCTGAGGCGAAGTAAGCGACGATGAAGGAGACGTAGCGGAAGACCATCCAGAGGGCGCTGAGGCGGCCGGACATGAGCTCTTCCTGGCCGATGAGACTGATGAGGCCGGAGTAGGCGGCCATCATGAAGCGGAAGGAGATCATGGCGAGAAACATGCCGATGAGGAGGCCGGAGTAAGAGAGGCGGGTGAGAGCCAGCCAGCCGAATACGAGAATGGCGAGCGGACCGAAGAGACGGAAGTAGCCGCGATCGCGCAGGCCGAAGGGATCCCAGAGATCGCGGGTCATGCCGAAGGCGAAGCCGACGTACATGGGGATTCCGGTGAGCAGGCGGAAGAGAGAGACCTGCGAGGCCGTGGCGTGCAGGTGGTTCTTGAGCATGAAGGCGGTGGGAATGTCGAGGAGGATGTCAGGCGTAACGGCGAAGATGATCAGCGTGAGCGAGCTGAAGTAGAGGAAAAGCTGCTGGTTTTTTGAAAGCCGGACAATGGAAGGGGCCATTGGGGTTGGGTTAGTCTAGCATCCTGGCACGGGGTGCGAGCAAGCGGCGGGGCGGGAAAACAGAGGTCAGAAAATAGGGATTAGGGAGTAGCCAATAGGGAGTAGAGGTTAGGGGTTAGGAAACGAGGGCACAAGAGACGTGGGGACCGTGATCCCGCTGGGGGACGCATCGCGACGGACACGCGGCTTTGCGTGGGTGACGGCGCTGATCATCGCGGCGAACGTGTGGGTGTTTTTGCGCGAGCTGGTGGGCGGAGACGCGTTCGTGGAGCGGTGGGCAGTGATTCCGGTGCGGATTGAGCACGGCCATCACTTGATCACGATTGTGACCGCGATGTTCATGCACGCGGGGTGGCTGCATATTTTGGGCAACATGGTTTTCCTGTGGGCGTTCGGTCCGGCGATCGAGGACGCGATGGGGCGGTTTCGCTACCTGGTGTTCTATCTGATGGGCGGGGTGGTGGCGATGCTGGCCCAGGTGGCGGGAAGTCCGGGGTCGACGGTTCCCTGCCTGGGCGCGAGCGGGGCGATTGCGGCGGTGATGGGCGCGTTCATCGTGATGTATCCGCGAGACAGGATACGATCGGTGGTTTGGATCTTCATTTTCATCCGCGTGACGTATATTCCGGCGGTGCTGCTGATCGGATTCTGGTTTGTGATTCAGTTGCTGAGTGTGGGCTCGGTGGCGACGGTGCAGACGGGCGGAGTGGCGTACCTGGCACATGTGGGCGGGTTTGTTTTCGGGGTGGCGACGGCGCGGCTGTGGGTGGGAAGGACAGGGAGTAGCCAGTAGGGAATAGGGAGTAGCTATCCGCTGTTCGGTTGGGGGCGTGCGGGGGCGGTTGCATTCGTCTTTCCGCGGCGGGTTCGCGCCCGCGCCAAGGGAAGCGGGTGCAGCTTCTATCATCAGAAATATGCGGTTCGATATTGTGACCATCTTTCCGGGGTTCTTTGAGAGCGTGTTTGCGCACGGGATTGTGCGCAGGGCACTGAAGGAGGGACTGGTGACGGTGGAGACCTGCGATCTGCGCGAGTTTGCGCACGACCGGCACCGCACGGTGGACGATCGTCCGTTTGGCGGCGGCGAGGGGATGGTGTTGAAGCCGGAGCCGCTGGCGGAGGCGCTGGAGAAGCTGGGGATAAAAGGCAGGGACCAAGGGACCAAGGGACCAAGGGAGCGAGGGAGCGAGGGAGCAAAGGAGCAAGGGACGAACCGCAGATCCTTCGACTCGTCGCCACGGCGACTCGCTCAGGATGACAAAGCTGGGAGTGGGACGCGGGTGATTCTGCTTTCGGCGCAGGGGCAGCTTTTCACGCAGTCGGTAGCGCGGGAGCTGGCGGGGCTGGAGCGCGTGGTGCTGGTCTGCGGGCGATATGAGGGAGTGGACGAGCGGATCAACGAGATTTATTGCGACATGGAGCTTTCGATCGGCGACTATGTGCTGAGCGGGGGCGAGCTGGCGGCGGCCATCGTGGTGGACGCGACGATGCGGTTGATTCCCGGCGTGCTGGGCAACGAGGCTTCAGGCGAGTTTGAGAGCTTTGGCGCGGCGGATGGGGAGATCGACGTGGATGTGGAGGGGGTTCCTCGATCGCAGCACGGAGCGGGAGGGCTGGTGGATTATCCGCAGTACACGCGACCGGCGAAGTTCGGCGGTCTGCGCGCGCCGGAGGTGCTGATGAACGGGGATCACGCCCAGATCAGGCGCTGGCGGCGGGAACAGCAATTGCGCAAGACGCTCAAGAACCGGCCGGAGTTGCTGGAGCGGGCGGCGCTGAGCGCGGAAGACGAGCGGTTGCTCAAAGCGATTCGTGGCGCGGAGAAGTTGTGAGACCGAAGGGATGCTGAGCTGAAAGTACAGCTTTCCTGAGGACGAACCGGTTGGGTTCGATGAAAGAAGCTTTCGGGCGCAGCATCCCAACGGTTGGCGCAGGGTTTAGCGGGTGATGTTGACGAGCAGGTTCATGTCGACGGGCGTGGGTTGGTTGTCGACGGTGCCGGGCTTGAAGTGGAACTGGCGCACCGTTTCGATGACGCGGGCGTCCCAGAACGGGCTGTAGGACTTGGTGACCTGGATGTTCTCAGGCTGGCCTTTCTCGTCGATGGTGAGGGAGAGGCCGACCTGAGCATCGTTGGGGATAGCGTTGATGGAGTACCCGTCGGGGAGCGCGAGAGCGGCGGAGTTGACGAGGACCGGCTCAGTAACGCCGGTGCTAACGCGAATGGGGGTTGGGGCAGTGGCGTCGTCCACGGGCGTGCTGGCAAATGCCGCTGCGGGGAGAATCAGCGAGGAGAGCAGTGTGCTGGTCGCGAGTATACGGCGCATATAAAACCTCCATGGCGACGATAGTCACCGTTATTATTTTCAGATGAACAATATACGATTGTCAAGCAAAATCGTGACATTTTTAATTTTCAACAACTTAAGTTGATTAGAATGGCCGGATTGTTACAAGGAATTTGCAATTCTGCGTAGTTTTCCACAGGAGAGGCGGTGGGCACTGCGGAGCGAGACCTGGGCGCGCCGGGGACTCGGTTGGAAAGTGGTTTGTCTGGCCGCGGCGGCCGCGAGAAACGGGAACTCCCCCTCAGCGGCTAAACAGGATGCGGAAAAAGGCTAAGCTTCGGAAGAGATCCCCGAAAAGCATCCCTCGGGGCCTAAAAGCCTGATTGATTTTGTTCCGTTTGTGGCACGGCTGAAGCCGTGCCCTTTCAAAGAAGCGAGGTTCCCGGCGGTCTTTTCGCAGCAGGAGCGGCGGCGCGAAAGCTAGAACGGCTTGACGGGTTCGGGCTGGACGGAGTTGATCTGTCCGATGGCGATGGCGGCGACGTAGAAGTTCTCCCCGCGGGTGGGCGAACCGGCAAGGCGGCGGAGCATGGCGAGCTGGCCGACGTGGGTGAGTGCGTCGGCGACGGGGCCCTGCATCAAGCGCTCGATGGGCGCCTGGACCGGAGAGGACGAGGCGAGGTAGGCGTCGAGGGCGGAGAGGGCAGCGAAGAAGCGTTGCTGCTCCTGCGGCCAGGCGAGGGGTTGGGCGTTGTGCCAGGAGGGATTGCCCTGCGCCATGGAGAGCGCCCAGTGGAGCAGGTCGCCCATGTGGGCGAGGATCTGCGCGGGGCGGCGACCTGCATTGTCGAAGTTGGCGAAGGATTCGGGCGCGTATTCCAAGGCGCGGACAGTTCGGTAAGCCAGTGCAGCAAGGGTGTGGCGAAGAAGATCTCTTTTTTCGTCCATGGGGGAACTATAGCGCACGGGGCTGGGGCCGAAACACCTGCAAAATGAGGGGCTGGCGCGTGAGGCAGATCGCGGCGATCTTTGATAGACTAAACATTCTGACTTCAATCGTAGGAAACGACAATGTCCATTCATCCCGTAATGCAGCGCCTAGCCGACAAGCTGAAGCGCACCGATTTGCCGGCGTTTGTGCCCGGCGACCAGATTCGCGTGCAAGTGAAGATCAAGGAAGGCGATAAAGAGCGGCTGCAGGCCTTTGAGGGCCTGGTGATCGCCGTGAACCGTGGGCCGCAGGCGACCTTTACCGTGCGCAAGATGAGCTTTGGGCAGGGAGTGGAGCGCATCTTCCCCTTCAATTCCAAGGTAGTGGATAAGGTGGAGGTGGTGCGCAGCTACAAGGTGCGGCGGGCGAAGCTGTTTTATCTGCGCGGGCTGCGCGGCAAGGCGGCGCGGCTGAAGGAAGTGGACCGCGCGACGGGCAAGGCGAGGGCGTAAGAACAGTGGTTAGTGGTTAGTGGTTAGTGGTTAGTGGTTAGTGGTTAGTGAAGAGTGGTCAGTTGACCCTGGTTCGCAGGAAGTAAAGGACAATTTGCAAAGCGGAAAAGAGCCCCGGCTTCGGCCGGGGTTCTTGCTGCGCGCGGAACAGTGGACAGTGAGCAGCGGACAGTGGACAGAAGAGAAGCGGCGCGAGGTGGGGGTGGCGGCGCGCTACGGGAGCTTTATGCAGCTTTACTCGCTGGTTGTGGGATCGATGACGGAGCGGACCTGCGCAACAGAATTTGCCGGGAATCCTCCCTGCTGGGCGTGCTGGTGAACCGTAGCCTCATCCGGGGCGATGTAGATGCAGTAGATCTTGTCGTCGGTGACAAAGCTCTGGAGCCATTGAATACGGGGGCCCATGGACTCAAGCACCCCGCAGGATTTTTGGGCGATGGCGTGCAGTTGATCCGGGGTTAGTTTTCCAGCGCCGGGAATCTCGCGCTCGATGACGAATTTTGGCATGGCAGATGACCTCCTGTGTTGATTCCTAGGCTACATCTTCCGGGGCCATCTTTGTCCATATACTGTTCGCATGGCGATTGCAAAAACACCGGCGGCACCCTATTACGCGGTGATCTTCACTTCCCTGCGGACGGACGGAGAGAACGGCTACGGAAAGATGGCCGAGGCGATGGAGAGGCTGGCCGCGACGCAGCCGGGATTTCTCGGCATCGAGTCGGCGCGGGACGGACTGGGAATCACGGTGTCGTATTGGGAGAGCCTGGAGTCGATTGCGGCGTGGAAGCAGAACGCGCGGCACCTGGTGGCGCAGCGGCGGGGACGCGATACGTGGTATGAGGAGTTCAAGGTGCGCGTGTGCCGCGTGGAGCGCGACTACGGATTCAACAGGGAGTGAGCGGGGGCCGTCCGGCTTTTGGTAGTGGGTCAGTTTGGCAGGACTTTCCCTCAGGGGCCAAAGCTCACGATCATTTTGCTTGAGATATGTACGGACTGAAGTCCGTGCCCTTCAAACTGACCCACTACCCGGCTTTTCCACGCGATGATTCCTTGAGGATTCTTATACTGAGTGCATGACCAAGGCTCCGGTGTGCGGATGGGCCCTGGAGAACGCGGCACGGCGGCGCGGTGCGCTGCGCATTGCCGGCCTCGACGAGGTGGGACGCGGGCCGATGTTCGGGCCGGTCGTTGCGGCGGCGGTGATTCTTCCAAGTGGCTGCTCTCTGCAAGGGCTGACGGATTCAAAACAGCTGACGGAAAAACAGAGGAACGAGTTCGACGCGATAATTCGCGTTGAGGCGGCGGCGTGGGCGATTGCGGCGGTGGATGTGGAGACGATCGACCGCATCAACATAAGGCGGGCATCGCTGCTGGCGATGCGGATGGCGGTGGAGCAGTTGGCCGAGGCGCCGGATTACTTGCTGATCGACGGGCGGGACACGATCGAGTGGCCGTGCGCGCAGCAGGCGGTGGTGGGCGGCGACGCGCGCAGCGTCTCGATTGCAGCGGCGAGCGTGCTGGCGAAGGTGCATCGCGACCGGCTGCTGGTGGAGTTGGATGCGGTGTATCCGGGGTACGGGCTGGCGCGGCACAAGGGCTACTGCTCGCCGGAACACATGGAAGCGCTGAGGCGGCTGGGACCTACGCCGCTGCACCGGAAGAGCTACGCGCCGGTGGCGCAGAGGATGCTGTTTGAGTAGAGCGGCGAGTTAGCGGAGTTAGCGGGGTTGGCGGAGTTAGCGGAGTTGGCCGCGCTGCGCGCGTGGTCGCGAGTTGGCGTGTGCTTCGCGCACGTTGGCAGGTTTGCGGGAAGAGCGAAGTGCCAGGCTGAGGTGGCGGCGCGAGATTTGCGGCGAACTTCGTTTTTCTGGAAATGGGCGGGGTTGGCCGGCTCGTCCGTTGCTACTCGCCATCTGAAAGCTGGAGCGAGTCGAGTAGAGCGACCATTTGCTCGACGCGCTGACGCCGTTGGCCGCTCTCGCTCTCAAGAGCAAGCATCTCCCGTTCGAGCTCATCCATGCGCAGCGCCTGCCGGATGATTTCCGCTTCAGCATGCACAGCGCGCTCCTCGGCAGCCAAACGGGCTTGCCGCTCCCGTTTCACCGTTTCAACCACTCGAACTACGCGTTCCTCGAGGACAGAATAATCGTCTGCAAAGAGGATCAATGCCTCGTGTCTGAGCTGTGGCCGATGCGCGACTGCCTGCTGCGGGTGATTTTCGACTTGCAGTGCTTCGGGCGCCGTAAATTCCTTAAGGACCGAAAAATCATCTGCCGCCGGGGCGGATGCTACGAGATGCACCTTGGGATGAGTGGTGCTCTCCTGCTGTTCCAGTTCCAGCTTTCGCAGCGCGCTCATGATGTTGGACATTTACAGATTCCCCATTGGGCATCCGGCCCTGCCTTTTCCCGGCCGCTCCAAAACTCCCAGGTCGGTCAGTTCCTGCTTGCATGGCCCTTCGGCTGGTGAATATCCGATGGAATAGAACCACTGTATGTCCGCGTTCGGTATGGTTTCAATCACCGTTGTCCGGCTCTTCCTGACACGAAAGTTGCACTTTGCGGCAGCGGCAGAGGCCCGGGCGGACCACCGGCAATGTGGATCACGTCAACATTGCCGTGCCTGATCCGGAAGCGAACCGCCCGAGCACGCCAGGTACGGTCAACGGGCAAAGCCTGGTTCCGGTGAATCCCGAAGATATCCCGCAGTGACTGCTTAAGAAGATGCGGCGCTCAAACGGAGGCGGCGCGGGCTTTGCGGCGCTGGAGCCAGACGAGGATGGGGCGGGAGAGGAGAAGCACGGCGATGACAACGGTCATTGCGAGAGGGGTGAGGACGCCGGGCTTCATTTGCCACCAGTAGTGAACGATCCCACAGAGCGCGGCGAGGTAGATGAGCATATGCAGGCGGTTCCAGTTTTTGCCGCCCAGTTTGCGGATGGACCACGCCGTGGAAGTAAGCGCCAAAGGCAGTAACGACAAATATGCGGCCATGCCCGCAGTGATATAGCGGCGGCGCGCGACGTCAACGAGCATGTTACGCAGGTCGAAACTGTTGTAGAGCGCAACCCAGGTAAGCATGTGCATCGTGGCGTAGAAAAAGGCGAAGAGACCGAGCGGGCGGCGAAATTCGATGAGCCAGGAGAGGCGCGGGAGCAGGCGGCGCAACGGCGAGATAGCCAGCGTGATGGCGAGCAGGCGCAGCGTGGTGCGGCCGGTGGCGAAGGCGATGGCGCCCGTGGCGTTGGGACCGAGGTTGTTGGTGAAGGCTCCCCAGACGAGCCAGCAGAAGGGCGCCAGGCAGGCGATCCAGACGAGAGTCTTGACGGCGATGAGAGTCGAGCGGGTCATAGTTAGCGAGTCAGCGAGTTGGCGAGTTAGCGAGTTAGCGAGTTGGCAAGTTAGCAAGTTAGCGAGTTGGCGAGTTAGCGGTCGACTGGGGTTTGCGGTATCCCACCCTTGCCGCGAAAACAAAAGCGCGGCTAGGGTGGGGCACCCAGCGCGTGAGCAAGTTAGCCGCGCGTCGCCTCAATAGTACTTGCGCAGGTCCATGCCAGCATAAAGCGACCCCACCTGCTCGGTGTAGCCGTTGAAAAGGAGGGTGGTGCGGTTCTGAGCATAGAAGGGCAGGCCGATGCGGCGCTCGGTCTTCTGGCTCCAGGGGACGCGGTCCACGTTGGGGTTCACGTTGGAGTAGAAGCCGTATTGGTAGTAGGCCTGGTCGTTCCAGGTGGTGGGCGGCTGCTTATCGAGAAAGCGCACAGTGACGATGGATTTGGCGGATTTGAAGCCGTACTTCCAGGGAACGACGATGCGCACGGGAGCGCCATCCTGGTTGGGGAGGGTTTCGCCGTAGAGGCCAAAGGTGAGCAGGGTGAGCGGGTGCATGGCCTCGTCCATGCGGAGACCTTCGGAGTAGGGCCAGTAGATGGAGGGATCTTCGCCGGCCCACTTCTCCACATGCCAGTTGTAGTAGGAGAGGAACTGGACGTATTTTGCGCTGGGCAGCGCATTGCACTGCTTGATGAATTCCGAGAGCGAGTAGCCGACCCAGGGTATGACCATGCTCCATGCCTCGACGCAGCGATGACGGTAGACGCGGTCTTCGAGGGGGCGCAGCTTGAGGAGGTCGTCGATGCCGAATGTGAGGGGCTTGGAGACGAGGCCCTCGACTTTGACGGTCCAGGGGCGCGTGGGAAGGCCGCCGGCGTTCTTGGCGGGGTCGCTTTTATCGACGCCGAACTCATAGAAATTGTTGTAGTGGGTGATGTCGTCGTAGCTGGTGAGCTGCTCGCCGGTGGTGGTGAGGGGGCTGGGAACGGTCTGGAGCTTGGTGCCTGCGCGGACGGTGGTGCGCGGGGAGACAAGCTGGCCGAGGCGATCGGCGGCGAAGACCGCGACGCCCGCCGCGGCCGCGCCTTTGAGGAAGCGGCGGCGGGTGAGGTAGCGGAGGTAGGCGTCGCGTGAGGTGATCTCGGAGGAGGGGATGTCTGGCGGTTTGCCGATGAGCATGTGTGACCTCAGCAAGGGGAAGCTTGCGGCTGCAACTATTAGACACGGCGGAGGGGGGAAGAGTTACAGGGAATAGGGAGTAGCCAGTAGGGAGTAGTTTTTCTCGTGCTGGATGGGGGGCTTGGCGGCGAATTCGAACTGGAAAGGCTAATTAGGAGTTGCAGACGCGAAGGGCCACTGGCGGAGGCGGCGGGCGCGGAGGAGATAGAGGAGGGTTCCGCTGATAGCGATGGCGACTGCGCCCAAAAGTTCGAAGAGGCCGCTGCCTCCCTTTGCCTGAGCGCGGCGCGGATCGAAAAGCATGAAGGCGAAGCCGGCCATGGCGGCGAGGGGCGGGAGCGGGTAGAGGGGAATGCGGAAGGGGCGCGGGAGATCGGGGCGGCGGATGCGGAGAAGGATGACGCCGACCTGCTGCAGCGAGAACTGGAGCAGGATTCGGGTGATGACGAGCATGGTGATGACCTGCGTGAGCGAGAAGAAGCAGAAGAGCGCGCCGACAAGGCCGAGGGCGACGAGCGAGCGGTGGGGAATGCCGTGGCGGGGGTGGACGGCGGCGAGGAAGCGGAAGTAGTTGCCGTCGCGGGCGGCGGCGTAGGGTACGCGGGAGTAGCCGAGGAGCAGCGAGAAGACGCTGGCAAAGGCGGTCCAGACGATGAGGGCGGCGATCAAGTATCCGGCCCAGCGGCCGAAGGCGGAGCTGGCGATGTCGGCGACGAGCTGCACGCGGAGTGCGGCGGATTCGGCGGCGTGCGAGGCGGCCGTACGCAGCGAGGGAAGTGCGGCCAGGTTCATGAGGATATAGAACGCGGCGACAAAGACGATGGAGAGCAGGACGGCGCGGGGGATGGTGCGCTCGGGGCGGCGGACTTCGCCGCCGAGGAAACAGATGTTGTAGTAGCCCCAGTAGCAATATGTGGCGAGCAGCGTGGCTTGGGCGAGTCCGCCGAGAGCAAGCGCGGTGGAGAGCGCGGGGGCCTGAGGCATGTGCCAGCCGCCGGTGGCTGCGGCGTGGACGAATCCGGATACGATGACGCCAGTGAGGGCGGCGATGACTCCAGCAAAGAGCACCCAGGCGAGACGCGTGATGGAGCTGAGATTGCGATAGAGGAGCGCGGTAACGAGAAGACACGCGGCGGCGGCGGCGAAGTTGGAGTAGTGGAGCGCAGGGAGAGCGGCGATGGGCGCGGAGTCGAGATTGGGCCAGAAGACGGCGAGAAAACCGGAGAGGCCGATGCAGCCTGATGCGATGGAAAGCGGCGCGGTGAATCCGACCTGCCAGACATAGAGAAAACTGAGCCACTTGCCGGGGCCCTTGGGGCCGTAGATCTCCTCGAGGAAGGCGTAGCTGCCGCCGGCGCGCGGGAAGGCCGCGCCGAGCTCGGCCCAGACGAGGCCGTCGGCGATGGCGATGAGGGCGCCGAGGACCCAGGCCCAGACGGAGAGACGGAAGCCAGCGGCGGCGATAACGAGCGGAAGTGTGATGAAGGGGCCGACGCCGATCATCTCAAGCATGTTGAAGAGGACGGCGGAGCGGAGGCCGATGCGGCGCTCAAGTGTGGCGGAAGTTGAGATGGGCGGGGTCATCGGGCGACTGTTGATCAGTTTATGAGGTGACACCGCTCCATGGTTTCCCAGGTCTCAAAATCGAGACCTGGGGCACCCGCACTTACGGTATGGCGCTGGGCATTGACGAGCTAGAGGGCGTTCGAGGAGACTGGGTGCTCAAGCAAACGTGTGCAATAAGGGGTTTGGGGGATGTTGGAGAAAGATAGGGGCAATGCGACGCGGATTGCGCAGATCGGCGGGGGCCGTCGAGCGCCGCGGCAACCGTCGATTAAGGACATTGCACGGCTGGCGCGCGTGTCGCACCCGACGGTGTCGCGGGCGCTGCAGAATAGTCCGCTGGTGAATCCGGCGACGGCGGCGAAGATCCGCAAGATCGCCGAGGCTGCCGGGTACAGGGCCAGCGCCGTGGCGCGAGGCCTGGTGACCCGGCGGACGCGGACCATTGGGCTGGTGGTCACCACGGTGGCCGATCCATTTGCGAGCGAGGTTGCGTGCGGCATTGAGCAGGCGGCCAACGATCACGGGTATGCAGTTTTTCTTGCGGACTCGAACGCCGATGCGGAACGCGAGCGCAAGGTGGTGCAGGAGCTGGCCGAGCGGCGCGTGGACGGGATCATTGTGACGTCGTCACGCGTGGGTTCGGATTATTTGCCGATGCTGGCGGAGCTGAACGTTCCGATGGTGCTGGTGAACGACCAGTATCCGGGCGAGTTTGTGCATTCTGTGATGATCGCGAACCAGGAAGGCAGCCGCGCGGTGACGGAGCACCTGATCGAGCTGGGCCACCGACGGATCGCGTATGTGGGCGACCGCAGCGGGTACCAGTCGGACACCGAGAGATTCGAGGGCTACAAGCAGGCGCTGGCCGCGGCGGGAATCCAGTTTGTTGCCGAGCTTGCGGCCGAGGGAGATGGCCGGCCCGCCGCGGCAGTCGCAGCAGTGAATGGGCTGCTAAAGCTCGCTGATCCGCCGACGGCGGTGTGCTGCTACAACGACATGACGGCGCTGGGAGCGATGCGAGCGATTCGCGTACGCGGACTACGCGTGCCGGACGATGTGTCGGTGACGGGATTCGACGATCTGTTTTTTGCGGGGTATCTCGAGCCGCCGCTGACCACGGTGCGGCAGCCGATGCGGCGCATGGGGCAGATGGCGATGGAGAATTTGTTGAAGCTGATGGCGGGCGAGGAATCGGTGGCGCAAGTGAAGGTGGAGGCGGAGTTGATTGTGAGAGGCTCGACAGCGAAGGCAAGTGCATGGAGTGCGGGGCGCCGCAATGGGTGAGACGGGAGCAAGAAACGGAGGGCCGGCACCGCTGACGCCGCTGAGCGTCTATTGCAAGGAGACGCCGATCATTCCGGCTATTCGCAAGCCGGAGCTTGTGGAGCAGGCGATCGCGTCGCGCAGCAAGCTGATTTATCTGCTCACCGGCGATCCGGACAACGTGGAGTCGATGATCCGGAAGATTGCCGGCGCGGAGAAGATTCCGCTTGTGAATCTCGATTTGCTGAACGGGTTTTCGCGCGACAAGTACGCGGTGAATTATCTGAAGCGCGTGGGGGCGCAGGGCATTATTTCGACGCATCTTGACCCGCTGCGGCACGCGCTGGCGATCGGGCTGTATGGGATTCAGAGGACGTTTCTGCTGGACTCGGGCGCGATGGACACAATCAGCAATCAATTGAAGAACACGCCGGTTCATGCGCTGGAGATTTTGCCGGCACTGGTCGCTCCGAAGATGCTGAGCCGCGTGCGGGCGATCTCGGCCGATCTGCCGGTGGTGGGCGGGGGGCTGATCGAGACGATGAAGGAAGTGGAAGAGCTGCTCAAGCAGGGATTGAGCGCGGTTTCGACGAGCAATCCGATCATGTGGATTAAGTAGCGACGCTACTCCGTGTCGGGGTTGGGGAGGATGATGTCGCGGACGATGGAGTTCATCTCGACGACGGCGGAGATGAACTGGCGGAGAGTTCTGCGAGTCGATCCGAAGGTATCAAACTCCGCGGGCGAGAGGCCGTTTTCCGAATAGGCGCGCGCGAAGTCAGGGAATTTGGCGAGCAATGTGTCGACGATGCGGGGGTCGACGGGATTGTCGATGCGCGGAATGACTTCGATGTCGCTCTCGTTGTAGCGGCGCTGCCAGGCGCAGGGCGGAGAGATGACGACGTCGCCGCCGATGAACTCGCTCCAGTGCATGTGATTGCGGAAGGCGGCGGAGAGCAGGCGCAGGCGGTAGCCGCGGGCTTTGTAGATCTGATACGCCTTCTTGAAGACCGCGACGCCGGCCCACTCGAGATAGCCGGGATCGACGGAGAGATTGTGCTTGTCGTGGAGGACCTTGAGCCAGTCGTCGAGGCGGCCGACCATGAGCGTGCAGATGGGGCCCATGGTGGAGATGTCGAGGCCTTCGGCTTCGCGGCGGCGGAGGCCGCGCTCGACGGCCTCAGCGACGGCGATGGCCTGGGGGAGGGTGAAACTGACGGTGGCGTTGATGCTGATGCCGCGATAAGTGGCTTCCTCAATGGCGGGGATGCCAGCGTGCGTGGCGGCTATTTTGACGATCATGTTGGGCGCGAGCTGGCTGAAGCGGACGGCCTGCCGGAGCATGGCATCGGTATTGCGATAGTTGCGCGGGTCAGTTTGAATCGACAGGCGGCCGTTGCGGCCCTTCTCGCGCTCGAAGATGGGCAGGAGCAGGCGCGCGGCGTTCGCAGAGATTTCTTCGACGATGCGCCAGGAAATGTCGTCTTCAGTGAGGTTGGGGTCATTGAGTTCGGAATGGGGGGCGGCGAGCTCGAGGATGCGCGGCTTCCAGACGGCAAGCTCTTTTTTGAGGACCGTGACGGCGATGGAAGGGTTGCAGGTTGCGCCCACGGCACCGTGCGCGATGGAGTAGGTTAGCTCTTCAACGGAGGCCGAGTCGTTCCACAGGCAGGTGGGGGTGGTCTGGGTCATTTTGTGGAGCGGGCTTTTGTAGTTGGCCATAGGGGCGGCGGAAGGCCTGCATCCTCCGGGAGATGCAAACGTGTGCAGAAAAACCCTACCACCGGGGAAAGTTGGCGGTCAAGGAGGGCGAGGCGGGAGACTTTTCCAATCCAATTTGACAGGTAGGTATTGGGTGTAGATGATTCTAGAGGTGCACACGTGTGCACCGTCGGTGTTGTTCTCTTGTTGCTCTACTTCCATCTGGCGCCAAAAAACTAGCCGGAGGTTTGCCGTTGCTGTGGTTGCATTTTTCCCAGGAGAGATGATGACTGAATTGCTTGTGCGGCCGGAGAAGTTCCGCGACCGAACTGAAGATTTTGGATTTGAGTTTTTATCTTTTGAGACGCGGAAGCTGGAAACGGGCCAGAAGTATCGAAACGAGACGGCCGGGCGAGAGCTGGCCATGGTGGTGCTGGGCGGTGTTTGCTCGGTGACGAGCTCGCGCGGCGATTGGCAAGGAATCGGCCAGCGCGCGACGGTCTTCGATGGGTTGCCGTACACGCTTTATTTGCCGATCGGCACCAGCTTTACAGTAAGCGCCGATGCGGCTTGTGATTTGGCTTTTTGTTACTGCAAGGCTGAAGAGGAGTATCCGGCGCGTCTGGTGACGCCGGCGCATGTGGGGATCGAGATTCGCGGCGGCGGAAACGCTACGCGGCAGATCAACTCGATGCTGCCGCCAGGGTTTTTGGCGCAGAGGTTGATGGTGGTGGAGGTATTCACGCCGGCGGGCAACTGGTCAAGCTACCCGCCGCACAAGCACGACGTGCACAACCCGCCGGCTGAGGTGGATCTCGAGGAGATTTATTACTACCGGATCGAGCGCCCGGAAGGATTCGCGGTACAGAAGGTGTATACCGCGGACCGGCGCATCGACGAGACCATCACGGTGCGCGACGGCGAGCTGGTGCTGGTTCGGGAGGGATACCATCCGGTGGTGGCCGCACACGGATACAACGTGTATTATCTGAACGCGCTGGCGGGGTCGGCGCGCTCGCTGGCCGCGTCGGACGATCCGGACCTTGCGTGGGTAAAGGGCGGATGGAAGGAAAAAGACCCGAGGCTGCCGATGGTGAAGAGATAGGGATAAGCCACCCCAGCGACGAGGACCTGTCGCCGGGGGCCCCGGCAGGGACCGAGGGAACAAGGGACCAAGAAGGCGGGACTGAGGGACAGCGCGGGGGAGCGGGTATGAAGACGCGGCGCATGACGATGGCTCAGGCGCTTATCGAGTTCCTGAAGCAGCAGCATGTGGAACGGGATGGCCGCGAGCATGCATTCTTCGCCGGAGTTCTGGGGATCTTCGGCCACGGAAACGTGGCCGGAATCGGGCAGGCGTTGCAAGAGAATCCCGGTTTTCCTTACATCCTGGTTCGCAATGAGCAAGCCGGCGTGCACATGGCCGCGGGATTTGCCAAGGCAAGCAACCGGCTGCGCACGTTTGCGTGCACATCATCGATTGGTCCGGGCGCGACGAACATGATCACCGGCGCGGCGCTGGCGACCATCAACCGGCTGCCGGTGCTGCTGCTGCCGGGAGATATATTTGCGCGGCGCAACGTGGCGCCGGTGCTGCAGCAACTAGAGTCGCCGGCGACGCAGGACACGGGCGTGAACGACTGCTTCAAGCCGGTGTCGCGCTACTGGGACCGCATCTACCGACCGGAACAACTCATCACTTCCCTGCCCGAGGCAATGCGCGTGCTCACGTCGCCGTCTGATTGCGGCGCGGTGACGCTGGCTCTGCCGCAGGATGTGCAGACCGAAGCCTACGACTATCCCGAAGAGCTGTTTCGCAAGAGCGTTTGGCTGATCCGGAGGGGTGAGCCGGACCGCGAGTCGCTGGAGCGAGCGGTAAAGGCGATTCGGGCGGCGGAGCGGCCGCTGATTGTGTGTGGCGGCGGCGTGCTGATGAGCGAAGCCTCGCAGGCGCTGGATGATTTTGCGGCGAAGACTGGCATTCCCGTGGCGGAGACGCAGGCGGGCAAGGGCGCGCTTGCGTGGAATCATCCGCAAGTGGCGGGAGCGATCGGCGCGACGGGGTCGCTGGCGGCGAACCGGCTGGCGAACGCGGCCGATGTGGTGATCGGGATCGGTACGCGGTACTCCGACTTCACGACGGCGTCGATGACGGCTTTTCAGAATCCAAATGTAAAGTTTGTGAACATCAACACCGCGGAGTTTGACGCGTACAAGGTGGGCGCGATTCCGGTGGTGGCCGACGCGCGCGTGGCGCTGGAGAGAATTGGCGGGGCGCTCGGCACGCACAAGGTGCGTGCGGCTTACGCGGCGGAGATTGCGGAGCTGAAGGCGAATTGGGATGCGGAGGTCGAGCGGCTGTTCCACTTGAACGGGCAGAGCGGCGACGGCGCGGGAAAGCCTGCGCAGAGCGAAGTGATTGGTGCGATGTGGGAGGCGGCGGGCGAGCGCGACGTGCTGGTGTCGGCAGCGGGTAGCCATCCCGGCGATCTGCACAAGTTGTGGCGCACGCGGACGCCGAACGGGTATCACATGGAGTACGGCTACTCGTGCATGGGGTACGAGATTCCGGGGGCGATGGGCGCAAAGATGGCCGACCCGAGCCGCGAGGTTTTTGTGTTCCTCGGCGACGGCACCTATTTGATGGCGCCCTCGGAGATCGCGACCAGCGTGCAGGAGGGCGTGAAGATCATCGTCGTGCTGGTGGACAATGGCGGGTTCGCCAGCATCGGCAGCCTGAGCCGGTCGCTCGGGCAGGGCGGATTTGGAACGCGCTATCGTGTGCGCGACGCAAAGAGCCAGCAACTGGATGGGCCGCCGGTGAAAGTGGATTATGTGGCGAATGCGCGCAGCCTGGGCGCTCATGCCGTCAAGGCGGCTACGCTGGATGAACTGAAGAAGGCCCTCAAAGAAGCGAAGGCAATGGACCGCACCACCGTGATCGTAGTGGAGACGGATGTGTCGGCGGGCGTGCCCAGCTACGAGTCGTGGTGGGACGTTGCGGTTGCGGAAGTTTCTGAGATGGAGAGCGTGCGCGAGGCCCGGGTACGCTATGAAGAGGCGCGCAAGCGCGAACGGCATTTCGTCTGAGGAGAAAAGCGGAATGGAGCGGTTGCAGAATTTCATCGAAGGCGAGTGGCGCACATCGAGCGCGAGCGAAACACTGAACGTAATCAACCCGGCGTCGGCCACCGTGCTGGCGGAGGTTCCGCTGTCGCCGGCGGCGGATGTGAACGCGGCGGTGGAAGTGGCGCAGCGTGCGTTTATCGAGTGGCGGCGGACACCGGTCGTGGATCGCGTTCAGCCGCTATTCCGGCTGAAGACGCTGCTGGAGCAGCATCGCGACGAGCTGGCGCTCTCCATTACCAACGAGTGCGGCAAGACGCTGACGGAGAGCAGGGCGGAGATTCTGCGCGCGGTAGAGAATGTGGAGACGGCGTGCGCGATGCCGCTCATGATGCAGGGGACCAATTGTGAAGATGTCGCCGCGGGCATCGACGAGCACATGATCCGGCAGCCGCTGGGAGTGGTGGCGGCGATCGTTCCGTTCAATTTTCCGGGGATGATTGCATTCTGGTTCTTTCCTTATGCGGTGGCGGCGGGAAACTGCTTCCTGCTGAAGCCTTCGGAGCGCGTGCCCATCACATCGCAAAAACTGTTTGCGCTGATTCAGGCGGCGGGGTTTCCGCCGGGCGTGATGCAGCTGGTGAACGGCGGACGCGAGACGGTGAATGCGATTCTCGACCACGCGGGTATCCGCGCGGTGAGCTTTGTGGGATCGACTGCGACTGCGAAGTACATCTACAGCCGGGCAGCAGCGAACGGCAAGCGCGCGCAATGCCAGGGCGGAGCGAAGAATCCGGTGGTGGTGATGCCGGATGCGGACATGGAGATGACGACGCGGATTCTGGCTGATTCCGCATTTGGTTGCGCGGGGCAACGCTGCCTGGCCGCGTCGGTGGCAATCACGGTGGGCGGCGCGCGGCCGAAGTTCACCGAGCAGATTGCGGCGGCGGCGAAGAACCGAAAGACCGGCTACGGCGCGGCGCCGGGCGTTGAGATGGGGCCGGTGATTTCGGCGGAGAGCAAGGCGCGGATCGAGGGGCTGATTGCAAAGGGCGAGCAGGCGGGAGCGCGCGTGATTGTGGATGGGCGCGGGCGCAAGGTGCCGGACTATGAGGACGGATATTTTGTGCTGCCGACGGTGCTCGACGACGTTCCGCCGGATTCGGAGACGGCGCGGACGGAGATTTTCGGGCCGGTGCTGAGCCTAATCCATGCGCAGACGATTGAAGAAGCGATCGCACTGGTGAATGGGCGCAGTTATGGAAACATGGCCTGCATTTTCACGACCGACGGCGCCAATGCGCGGCGCTTCCGCTACGAGGTGAACGCTGGGAACGTGGGCATCAATGTGGGCGTGGCCGCGCCAATGTCGACCTTCCCGTTCAGTGGATGGGGCGAGAGCTTCTTCGGCGACCTGCACGCGCAGGCGCAACACGCAGTGGAGTTTTTCACGCAGACCAAGGTTGTAGTGGAACGCTGGCCAAAGGAGTGGAGCAGGAAGTTCTAAGAACAGCTACTAGCCTCTAGCTTCTAGCTGCTAGCTTTTTCGTGCTTGGGCGGCGCCCGGGCTGCGAGCACGGCACGCGGCGGAGCTAGGAGCTAGAAGCTGGAAGCTGAATTTGTAAGGAGAACGTATGAAAGAACTGTTGGTGGGGAATGCGCCGTGCTCGTGGGGCACGCTGGAACATCAGGATCAAAGCCAATCGATTCCGTTTAACCAGATGCTGGACGAGCTGGTGGAGACGGGCTACACCGGAACAGAGCTGGGCGATTGGGGTTACATGCCCACAGACGCGGTGCAACTGAGCGAGGAACTGGCCAAGCGAAACAACGTGGTGATGCTGGGCGCGTATGTGCCGGTGGCGATGAAGAATCCGGCGACGCACAAAGAAGGCGCGGCGAGAGCAGTGAAGACGGCAAAGTTGCTCGCTGCCGTGGCCACTACGCAGGCGCCGTACCTGGTGCTGGCCGACGATGCCGGCACCGATGAGGTGCGCACGCAACGCGCGGGGCGCATCCGGCCGATGGATGGCCTGAGCAAGGACGAATGGAGAGTCTTTGCGCGCGGGGCGGACGACATAGCGCACGCAGTCTTCGACGAGACGGGGCTGCGGACAGTGTTTCATCACCATTGCGCGGGCTATGTGGAGACGCCGGACGAGATTGCGACGCTGCTCGATATGACGAGCCCGGACAGGCTGGGACTGGTGTTCGACACCGGCCACTACGTGCACGGTACGGGCGGTGAAGATGGCGACCTAATGCCCGCGCTCAATCGCTTCAAGGAGCGCATCTGGTACATCCATTTGAAGGACCTGGAGCCGAATGTTGCCCGCCGCAGCCGCGAGGAAGAGTGGGATTACTTCACGGCGATGCGGAACGGCCTGTACCCCGAGCTTGGCAAGGGGTGCATCGACTTCCCTGCCCTGTTGCGCTGGCTGGCCGCGCGCGACTACAAAGGATATGCTCTGGTGGAGCAAGACATACTGCCCGGCATGGGAACACCCAAGGAGAGCGCGGCGCGGAGCCGGAAGTATCTGCGCTCGATTGAGGCGAATTTCACAGAGAAGCAGCTTTTAGCCTCTAGCTTCTAGCTGCTAGCTCGTTTTCGGGTGAAGAGCTGGTTGTTGGTTGACCGATGCACGGGCTGGGAGCTGAGAGCTGACGGCTGAAGACCGTTTTATCGAGGGAAAGAATGAGCGGGAAGAAATTGCATTTCGGAATCATCGGAGCGGGGCGCATCGGGCGGGTTCACGCGGAGACGCTGGCGTTCCGCTTGCCGGAGGCGGAGATCGTCTCGATCGCCGACGTGAATCGCGAGGCCGCGGAGGCATTAGCGGCGCGGTGCGGCATTCCCAAGGTGGTTGCGACGGCCGAGGAGGTCATTGGCGATCCCAAGGTTGACGCGGTGCTGATCTGCACGCCCACCGGGACTCATGCGGATCTGATTGTGCAGGCGGCGAAGGCGGGCAAGCAGATTTTCTGCGAGAAGCCGATCGCATTCAGCCTGGACAAAATCGACATGGCTCTGGCGGCGGTGGCGAAGGCCGGCGTGAAGCTGCAGATCGGGTTCAACAGGCGATTCGACTCGAACTTTGCGCGTGTGCGGCAGGCGGTGGCCAGCGGAGAGATCGGCGCGCCGGCTCTTCTGCATCTGATCAGCCGCGATCCCGCGCCGCCGTCGATCTCCTATATCCGTACTTCGGGCGGCATCTTCCTCGACATGATGATTCACGACTTCGACATGGCGCGATTCCTGATTGGCGACGAGGTGGAAGAAATGTACACCGCGGCGGGCGTGCTGGCCGATCCTGAAATTGGCGAGGCCGGCGACGTGGATACGGCGGTGGTGGTGCTGCGCTTCCGCAACGGCACGATCGGCACGATCGACAACAGCCGTAAGGCGGTGTTCGGGTACGACCAGCGCGTGGAGATCCTGGGCAGCAAGGGCAAGATCGCGACGGAGAATCGCTATCCCAATCAGGCTGTGGTGAGCACCGGGGAAACGGTCTACAGCGATCGTCCATTCAACTTTTTCATGGATCGCTATCCGGAGAGTTTCGCGCTGGAGCTGGAGCAATTTGTGAAGGCCGTGATCGAGGACAAGCCGACGCCCGTAACCGGCGCAGATGGCCGCGCGCCGGTGGTCATGGCGCTGGCGGCGAAGAAATCCTTTGACGAACACCGGCCGGTGAAACTCGCCGAGGTATCCGCGTGAAGCGCTCGCATCTCGTCGCCATTTTGACCGACGTGCACCTTTGGGTGCCTGTGGTTGTGCTCATTCTGGGAACCACGCTGCTGATGATGTTGAGGTGAACCGATGAGCAAGACGACGGCCACCGCGGCAGCGCGGGCGACGATGCGGTCAGGGATTTCACTGCACAAGCTGGGCGTGTTCTGCGGGCTGTCGGCGGCGGTGTGGCTGGGAAGCGCGGAAGCGCCAACGAAGCTGGTGAACGAGGGCTTCTCTCCGTTCCTGATTTCGATGGGGATGGTGATGGGCGCGTTTGTGGCGCGCTGGACGATTCCTACGCTGCTGAAGGGCACGGGATTCGTGTTCGTGGATCTGAAAGAAAAGCCGCACCTGATGGTGTGGGCGCTGGTGGGCGGAATGCTGTGGGCCGTGGCCAACACGCTGACGATCTTCGGCGTGCGCAACGTGGGCCTGGCGATCGCGTTTCCGCTGTGGAACACGAATAGCCTGGTGGGACTCTTCTGGGGCTGCCTGCTGTTCAAGGAGCTGCGCGGCGCAAGGGCAAAGGACTGGGCCAAGGTGATCGGCGGCGCGGCGGCGATTGTGAGCGGCGCGGCACTGCTGGCTGTGGCTACCGCGCAGCAGAATGCGGGCACACCGGGCAAGGCAGCCATCGGCATCATCGCGGCGCTGGGCGCGGGAGTTCTGCTGGGCACCATGTACATTCCCTACCGCAAGGCGTACATCAGCGGCATGAACCCGCTGTCGTTTGTGACGATCTTCACATTTGGCGAACTGGGAACGGTGTTCCTGTTGGGATGGATTTTTTACGGCGGCACGGCGCCGCTACTGGCCGAACTCAATCGCGCACGGCCTATGCTGTTCTGGCCGTTCGCCGGGGGATTCTGCTGGGTGATCGGCGATCTGTTCCAACAGTACGCGGCGAAGTACATCGGCATCGGGCGCGGCATTCCGCTCTCCAACACGAATCAGCTTTGGGGACTGGCATGGGGCGCGCTGGTGTTCGGCGAGTTTGTGGGATTGACCACTGGCGGAAAGCTGCTGATCCTTACGGGATCGAGCATCATGATCGCGGGCGCTGTGTCGATCAGTCTGGCTGCGCCGCCGCCCGGGGAGATGGAGAACTGGAACGCGGCGATGCATCGCGAGTGCGACCGCTACGGATTGGACAAGGAGAACGTAGCCGCGGTGGTGGGAGGCGACGATCCGCTGGCCGACAATAAGCATCCGCGCCGGTGGTGGGAGATTCTGATTTTCACGGTTGCGAGCGGCGTCTTCGTGTGGCTCGCAGTGGGCACGCGCGCACAGCACATCCTCGTGAACCTTCCGTGGATGATTGTGCTGATCGTGGGCACCATTATTCCGCTGGGCCTGTGCGGGACGCTGCTGTGGAGAAGGACGCGGTTTTCGTAGACGTGGCGAGTTAGCGTGCGCTGCCGCGCACGTCGGCAAGTTAGCAAGTTCGCGGGTTCCGAGACGCTCCAGTCGGTCAATTGAGCCAAGGTCGGCGGCCGTCCTGGCGCGGGGCGAAATCTCCAGGCATCCATTCTTCGTATCTAATTGAAATGACATGTATTATGTTCCTTCAAGCGCACTTTTATCCAGCGATGCGATCACCTCGCCGGGAGGCCAATCAGCCAAGCAAAACCAATCGTTTTTCCCGACATGTCAACGGTGAACCTTGTCACATCTGGTGACGCCTGACGGGGCATAGAATGACGGCGGTGCGAGGAAGGCGATCTGTGCCTTGAGGTTGCGGCCTTCGGGCCCTCGCAGAGTTCCCCAGGTGCGGACATGGCGACACAAGTAGAAATCGAGAAAAAGAAGACGATTGGCGACAAGATTGCGGAGTTAGCGGCGAAGCGCGCGGAACTGGAATTGGGCGGCGGCCAGGAGCGCATTGAGCGGCAACACGCGTCGGGCAAGCTTTCGGCGCGCGAGCGCGTCGAGCGGCTGGTGGACCGCGGCAGCTTCGAGGAGATCGGGCTTTTTTGCAAGCACCGCGCGACGTACTTCGGCATGGCCGACAAGGAATTGGCCGCCGACGGCGTGGTGACGGGCTGCGCGACCATCGACGGACGGCTGGTGCACCTGGCGAGCCAAGATTTCACGGTGGCCGGCGGGGCCGCGGGCGAGACGCACTGCAACAAAGTGGCCGACATGATGGCTATGAGCCTGAAGACGGGCAGCCCTTTCGTCTTTATCAACGATTCTGGCGGAGCGCGGGTGCAGGAGGGGATCGACAGCCTGGCCGGATACGCGCGGGTGTTCTACCACAACGTGATGCTTTCGGGGACGGTGCCGCAGATTTCGCTGATCTGCGGGCCGTGCGCGGGCGGCGCGGCGTACAGCCCGGCGCTGACGGATTTTGTGATCCAGACCGAGCACGCGCGCATGTTCATCACCGGGCCGCAGGTGATCAAGCAGGTGACGGGCGAAGAGGTGAGCGCCGAGGAGCTGGGCGGGCCGCAATCGCAGATGCATTACTCGGGCGTGGTGCACCTGATCGCGCACGACGACGACGAGGCGATCGAGCTCTGCCGGCGCCTGCTGAGCTTTATGCCGGCGAACAATGTCGAGGACCCGCCGCGGCTGCCTTTTAACGGGCGGTTGCGCGCCGATGCGGAAATGAGCGGGACGGTTCCTGTCGATCCGAAGGTGGCCTACGACGTTCGCGACGTGATTGTGCGCGTGGTGGACAACCAGGATTTTCTGGAGATTCAACCGGGGTTTGCCGCGAATATCGTGATCGGGTTTGGGCGCCTGCAGGGACGGCCCGTGGGCATTGTGGCCAACCAACCGTGCGTGCTGGCCGGCGCGCTCGACATCGATGCGTCGAACAAGGCAGCGAGGTTTGTGCGCTTTTGCAACGCGTTCAACATTCCGCTGCTCACGTTCGTGGACGTGCCGGGCTTTTTGCCGGGCGTGGAGCAGGAGCGCGGGGGAATCATACGGCACGGGGCCAAGCTGCTGTTTGCCTACTCGGCGGCGACGGTGCCCAAGATCACCGTGGTTTTGCGCAAGGCGTATGGCGGCGCGTACATTGCCATGTGCTCGAAGGGACTGGGCGCGGACCGCGTGGTGGCGTGGCCGACAGCGGAGATTGCGGTGATGGGGGCCGAGGGCGCGGCGGAGATCGTGTTCCGGCGCGAGATTGACGCGGCCGAGGACCAGGCGGCGCGACGCAAGGAGCTGGTGGACGAGTACCGCGAGACGTTTTCGAATCCGTATGTGGCAGCGGGCCGGCGGCTGGTGGACGACATTATTGAGCCCGCGGAGACGCGGCGGTACGTGGCACGAGCATTGGAATCGCTGCACGGCAAGCGCGAGCTGCGGCCACAAAAGAAGCATGGATTGATTCCGCTGTAAGACACCGTCCCGGCGATGAAGGCCTATCGCCGGAGGCCCCGAGAGGAGGCGGAGCGTGAAACTTCATTGGGCGGATCGGGTTGTAGTGGCGGCGTTGGCGAGTGCGGCCTGCGTGGCAATTTATGCCGTAATGGCGCGTGTGATGCGGCGGGCCGTGGCCGAGAAGCAACAGGAGACCGATCGCCAGCTGAACGCTATGGCCACGACCGTGAAGGCGCTGCAGGCGCGAGTAGCGGAGCTTGGCGGGCAGGAAGCTGCGCCTGCCGAGCAGCCCGAGAGCACAGCAACCTCAGATGTGGCGGAAAACAAAGCCGGACAGAAACAAGAATCACCCCAGCCGGAGGTTGTTGCGGTGCTGACCGCGGCGGCGACCACGTTCCTGGGCAAGAAAGCGCGCATTCGCTCGACGCAGTTGGTGCCGGCAGAGCAAGACAGCGCGGGCGCCTGGGCACAGCAGGGGCGCGCGTTTGTGCAGACCTCGCATAATCCTCGTTCGAGAGGATGAGCGCGGCAACAGGTTTTGAAGGAAAGGAAGCAGCACGTTGAAGCTTCAGATCACGATTGACGGAAAGGCGTACGAGGTTGACGTAGAGGTTCTGGAAGACGAGGAGAGCGCACCGGCGCCGGGCTACACTGCACACCATGCGGCGCATGCGTCACACGCGACAGGCTCGCACGTGCAGGGCCACTCCGCCGCGTGGGACGGCGAGGGGAAGATTTGCCACAGCCCGGTGATGGGCCTGGTGATCAAGGTGAATGTGAAACCGGGACAAGCCGTGGAAGCGGGAGAGCTGGTTCTGGTGCTGGAAGCGATGAAGATGGAGACGAATGTGACAGCGCCGCGCGCGGGAATGGTGAAGAGCGTTCATGTGGCGCCGGGCGATCCGGTGAAGCTCAACCAGATCTTGCTTGAATTTGAGTGAGCGTGTGCAGGGCGCGTCCGCGGGGGACGGAGCAAAGAGTCGAGATGAGCGATGCGCAGGAGGAGTTGAAGGCGGTCCCAGGAATCAGGTTCGTGGATCACGTGGCGATCGCAGTGAAACAGGGCGAGCTGGAGACCCAGGTGAGAGCGTACGCGCGGCTCGGCTTCAGGGAGATTCATCGTGAGGAGGTCCGCGGAACGGATCAGGTGCGCGAGGCGCTACTGCAGGTTGGCGAGGGCCCGAATCTCATTCAGCTGCTTGAGCCGCTTTCCGAGGACTCGCCGGTGCAGAAACTCATCGACAGGAACGGCGGGCGCGGCGGCCTGGCGCACGTGGCCTTTCGCGTGGAGAGCGCGCAGCGCGCATTCGATGCGATGCAGGCTGACGGCTTTCAACTGATCGACAAAGCTCCACGGAAGGGCTCGCGGGGTACCACGGTATTCTTTGTGCACCCCAAGTCGCGGGCCGACGGCGCATTCGGGTTTCTTATCGAGATCGTGGAAGACCCTGAGGGCAAGTGAGAGAAGGTGGCAATGGAACATTTGCTTGAGGAGTTTCCTCCGGTCAGCACAGCGGAGTGGGAAGCGGCGATTGCGCGGGACCTGAAGGGCGCCGACTACGAGAAACGGCTGATCTGGCGCAGCGAAGAGGGGCTGGCGGTAAAGCCGTACTATCGCGCCGAGGATTTGAAGGGACTGGCGAACGTGGATGCGCCGCCGGGAGCGTTTCCCTACCGGCGCGGCGGGCGCACGACAGGCGATTGGCAGATTCGCGAGGAGATTGACGCGGCGGATGTGGAGAGCGCAAATCGTGCGGCATGTGACGCGATTGCCGCCGGCGCCGAAGAGATTGCATTCAGCGGGCTTTTGGTTGAGCGCGCAAGCGAGTTGGACGTACTCCTCGCGAACCTCGATGAGATTCCCATTCATTTTGAGCGCGCCGGCGAGCGCCTGGTGCGGCTGCTTGCCGAATGGATCGGGAAGGGGCGAACTGCAGCGCGCATTTCAACTGGATGCGCCGCGCCGGCGAGCATCGGCTTTGCGGCGGAGGTGATCGGCGCCGCGCCTGACAGGTTTGTACCATTCACCGTTCATGGCGAGGCGTTCGAGGAAGCCGGAGCGACGGCTCAAGAGGAAGTTGGGTTCACGCTGGCGGCAGGGGTGGATTTTGTCGCCGCTATGCAGAAGCGCGGCGCAAATGTGAAACGGGCGGCGGCGGCGCTTGAGTTCAGCTTTGCCATGGGCTCTAATTATTTCTTCCAGATCGGCAAGCTGCGCGCCTTCCGCATGGTGTGGGCGCGCGCGATTGAGAGTTTTGGCGAGACACGCTCAGGGGCCAGAGCACGCATTGCGGCGCGCACTTCGCGTTGGAACAAGACGGTCTACGATCCGCATGTGAATATTCTGCGCGCGACTACGGAGGCGATGGCGGCGGTGCTGGGCGGCGCGGACTCGGTGACGGTGGCGCCGTTCGATGCCTGCTACAAGCGGCCCGACAAAGCGAGCCGGAGGTTGGCGCGGAATACACAGCTCCTGCTCAGGCACGAGGCGTGGATGGGCCGCGTGGCCGATGCAGCAGGCGGATCGTACTACGTGGAGGCACTGACAGACTTTCTGGCGCGCGAGGGCTGGAAGCGAATGCAGGAGATCGAGGCGCGCGGCGGCTACCGGAAGGCACAGGCCGACGGATCGATTGCGCAGGCGCTTGAACGCTCGATGGCGACGCGAGAGAAAGCTGTTGCGTTGCGCCGGCGCGTGCTGGTGGGAACAAATCAATTCGCGAATCCCGCCGAGCGGGCGCTGGGCCGAGTTGAGACCGTGCGAATGAACGAGACGAGGCGCGGAGCGCAACCTTATGAGGAACTGCGCCTGCGTACCGAGCGGCACGCGGCCTTGACGGGCTTGACGCCGCGCGTGTTGCTGGCGGAGGTTGGCGACGTGAAGATGCGCATGGCCCGCTCGAACTTCGCGGCAAACTTTTTTGCCTGCGCCGGATTCGAGACGGTGACGCGGCGGTTCCGAAAGGCAACGGAGATCGCGGCGGCGGATGGCGATCTGATTGTGCTTTGCAGCGCCGATGCGGAGTACGCGGCGATTGCAGCGGAACTGATGCCAAAGCTGAGGGAACTGCGCCCAACAACACCGGTCATTGTGGCGGGAACTCCCGAGGACGCGGAACAGCTTGCGGCAGCGGGGATTGCCGATTTTGTGCACGTGCGCAGCAATCCCGTGGAAGTGTTGACGAAGTGGCAGGAACGGATGGGGATCAAGAGCTGACAATGCGACCTGACTTTACAAAGATCGATTGGAAGCCGGCGCAAGCGGCACTCGCGCCGTTAGAGGCTACGGAGTGGATTTCTCCGGAGCGCATTGCACTGAAAAGCTTTTACACACACGAGGATTTGGCGGGGCTCGAGCACCTGAATTACGCGGCCGGAATTCCCCCTTATCTGCGCGGGCCGTACGCAACCATGTATGCGTTGCGCCCGTGGACCATCCGGCAGTACGCGGGGTTCTCAACCGCGGAAGAATCGAATGCGTTTTATCGCCGCAACCTTGCGGCAGGGCAACGCGGGCTTTCGGTGGCCTTCGATCTGGCGACGCACCGCGGCTACGATTCAGATCACGAGCGCGTTGCGGGCGACGTGGGCAAGGCGGGCGTGGCCATCGACTCGATTCTCGATATGAAGGTCCTGTTTCACCGCATTCCGCTGGACCAGATGTCGGTGTCGATGACGATGAACGGAGCGGTGCTGCCGATCATGGCGTTCTTTATTGTCGCCGCGGAAGAACAGGGAGTGACGCCGGAGGAGCTGAGCGGGACCATCCAGAACGACATTCTGAAAGAGTTCATGGTCCGCAACACGTATATTTATCCGCCCGCGGGATCGATGCGGATCATTGGCGACATCTTCCGCTATTGCGCAGCGAAAATGCCAAAGTTCAACTGCATCAGCGTCAGTGGTTATCACATGCAGGAGGCAGGCGCGACGGCGGACCTGGAGCTGGCGTGTACACTCGCCGACGGATTGGAGTACCTGCGCGCAGGCGCAAGCGCAGGGCTGGATGTGGATGAGTTCGCGCCACGGATTTCGTTTTTCTGGGGCGTGGGCATGAACCATTTCATGGAGATCGCCAAGATGCGCGCGGCGCGGATGATTTGGGCGAAGCTGGTGAAGGGCTTCGGAGCGAAGAATCCCAGATCGCTGGCGCTGCGTGCGCATTCGCAGACCTCGGGATGGAGCCTTACCGCGCAGGATCCGTACAACAACGTAGTGCGCACGTGCGTGGAGGCGATGGCCGCCGCGTTCGGGGGCACGCAATCGCTGCACACCAACGCGCTGGATGAAGCGCTGGCGCTGCCCACGGATTTTTCGGCGCGGATCGCACGCAACACCCAGCTTTATTTGCAGCTCGAGACAGGCATCACGCGCGTCGTGGATCCGTGGGCCGGATCGTACTATGTGGAGCGGCTGACGCACGAGTTGATGCACAGGGCATGGGACCTGATCGAGGAGATTGAACGGCTGGGTGGAATGGCGAAGGCGATCGAGACGGGTGTGCCAAAGATGCGCATCGAAGAAGCGGCCGCGCGCAGACAGGCGGGCATCGATGCGGGACGCGATGTGATTGTGGGTGTGAATGCGTACCGGACGCGGGAGGAGCCGGAGATCCCCGTGCTCGATATCGACAATGACGCGGTGCGCGCAGCACAGATCAAGCGCCTTGACCAGTTGAAGCGCGAACGCGATACGAGCGCGGTGAGAGCGGCGCTGGAGCAACTGGAGCGCTGCGCGGAGAGCGGCGAGGGCAATTTGCTGGAGTGCGCGGTGGAAGCGGCGCGCAAACGAGCCACGCTGGGAGAGATTTCAACGGCTCTCGAAAACGTTTGGGGCCGTTACGAGGCGCCGACGCGCACCATCGCCGGCGTCTACTCCGCCGAGAGCGCCAACGGCGAGGAATTCAAGAAGGCGCGGCGCATGGTGAAGGAGTTCGAGCGCGAAGAGGGACGGCGGCCGCGCATTCTGGTGGCGAAGATGGGCCAGGATGGGCACGATCGCGGAGCCAAGGTGATTGCGACGGCGTTCGCGGACATCGGATTCGATGTGGACGTGGGTCCGCTCTTCCAGACGCCGCGCGAGGTAGCGCGGTTTGCCATGGATAGCGATGTGCACCTGGTGGGCGTGTCGAGCCTTGCCGCGGGGCACAAGACGCTGGTGCCGCAACTGATCGAGGAGCTGCGTGCGCTGGGCCGGGATGACATTCTGGTGGTCGTGGGCGGCGTGATTCCGCCGCAGGACCACAGATTTCTGTATGAGGCGGGTGTGGCGGGAATTTATGGGCCGGGCACGGTGATTCCAGTGGCGGCACAGAAGATTCTGGAGATGCTGAGCGCCGCCGTGATCGGCTAGGACCATGCGATGAAGAGCGCGTTGCGTGAACTTCCCGGATGCGGAACGCCGAAAGCGCCGACGGCCGCAAAGAGGCCGAGGCCGCTCTCGCGCGCGGAGTACGTCGCCGGAATTCTGCGCGGCGACCGCCCTGTGCTGGCGCGCGCCGTGACGCTGATCGAGAGTGCCCGCGAGACGGATCGCGAGCTGTCCGAGCAGATTGTCGAGGATTGCCTGCCGCATTGCGGCGACTCGATTCGAGTGGGCATTACAGGCGTGCCCGGCGCGGGCAAGAGCAGCCTGATTGAGGCGCTGGGCGGATTCTTGATTGCGGAAAAGAACGAGAAAGTCGCGGTACTGGCGATCGACCCGAGCAGCCAGATCTCAGGCGGAAGCATCCTGGGCGACAAGACGCGGATGCCCGCGCTGGCCGCGAGCGAGATGGCGTTTGTCCGGCCGTCGCCATCGCGCGGCATGGCCGGCGGCGTGGCGCAGCGGACACGCGAGGCGATGCTGCTGTGCGAGGCGGCGGGTTACCGGAACATTTTGGTAGAGACCATCGGCGTGGGCCAATCAGAGACGGCGGTGCACGAGATGGTGGACTTTTTTCTGCTGATCACGCTGGCGGGCGCGGGCGATGAACTGCAGGGAATCAAGCGCGGCGTGATGGAGCTGGCCGATCTTGTGGCCGTGAACAAGGCCGACGGCGGGAACGTGCCCGCCGCGGAGCGTGCGCGCGCCGAGGTGCAAAACGCGCTGCACTTTTTCCCGACGCCGGAGTCGGGATGGACGCCACGCGCGGTGACCTGCTCAGCGCACACAGGCGCGGGGATCCGCGAGTTGTGGGAGTGTGTGCGTGAGTATGCGTCGCTGACGCGAGGCAATGGATGGTTTGCCGCGAGCCGGCGCGAGCAACAGCGGCGATGGATGCACGAGATGATCGATCAGTCCCTGCGGCACCAATTCGACGCGCACCCTGCGGTGCGAAGCCGGATAGAAGCGCTGGAGCGCGATGTGGCGGAGGGACGAACGACTTCGTTTCGCGCGGCGCGGACGCTGCTCGCAGCCTATTGCGATCCTGAGCGCCCCTGAAGGCAGGCGATCACTTCATCCAGAGCGGACTGCCACGATGGAAGCTGCATGCCGAAGCGGGCGCGCAGTTTGGCATTCGACAGAACGGAGTTTCGCGGGCGCGCGGCGGGAGTCGGATAGCCTTTGGTGGCGATGGGAGTGAGTTCCGGCGCTGCCACGCCAAGTTTCTCCGATGCGCGGGCGAAGATGGCCCGGGCGAAGCCGAACCAGGAAACGGAGCCAGCGCAGGTCATGTGATAGAGGCCGCACCAGTCTTGCTGTTCGCCGAAGCGGCCGGCCAATACACCCGTGACGATTGTGTGAGTAGCGCGGGCGAGCTCGATGGACGTAGTGGGCGCGCCAATCTGGTCGTCGACGATGGAGAGCCGGTCGCGCTCGCGCGCAAGGCGCAGCATGGTGAGCAGAAAATTGCTTCCATGCGGCCCGTAGACCCAACTGGTGCGAAAGATGAGGTAGCGAGCGCGAGAGTTCTGGACGGCCTGCTCGCCGGCCAGCTTGCTGGCGCCATAAACGCTGAGCGGCGCCGGAGAATCGTCTTCCGTCCATGGTTCCGGCTTGCTGCCGTCGAAGACGTAGTCCGTGGAGTAGTGGACAAGGAGGGCGTTGCGCTCGACGGCCTCTTCGGCGAGAACGCGGGGAGCGAGAGCGTTGATGGCGTGAGCCAGAGCCATCTCCGACTCAGCGCGATCGACGGCGGTGTAGGCGGCGGCGTTGAGAATCACGTCGGGCGCGGCGCGGCAAACAAGGTCGCGCGTCTGATCGGGATCGGCGAGATCGACGGATTCGCGATCGACGGCGACGATGGAGCCGACGTCGATGAAGATGCGTTCGAGCTCACGGCCGAGCTGGCCGGCGTTGCCGACAATGAGAATGCGGGGCTTGCCAGATGGATCTGCGGCCCGCGTTGAAGAATCGATCATGCGTACGAATTCCAGAGCAAGATTGGTTCGCTGCTCGAATTCTAACTGGCCAGGCCGGTGAGGTTCGCGCAGGATTGTGGGTCATTTTGAAAAGGACTTTCCCTCGGGGGCTGATGCCCGCGATCATTTTGCTCATGTTATGTACGGGCTGAAGCCCGTACCCTTCACTTGAAGCCCGCGCCCTTCAAACTAGCCCACTACCTCGCGCCGCAACGCAATTCCCCGTACAATTTAAGGCAGGAGCGCTTCCACGATGCGACGGGTTTATTGCGATGCGAATGCCACTACGCCTCTGCTGCCGGAGGTGATGGAGGCGATGCGCCCGTATTGGATGGAAGAGTTTGGCAACGCTTCTTCGATTCATTTGCAGGGCCAGAAGGCGCGAAGGGCTGTGGACCATGCGCGCGAGACGCTGACGCGGTTTTTCAGTTGCCGCGAGATGGAGGTGGTGTTCAACTCCGGCGGCACCGAGGGCGACAACACGGCAATCTTCGGGTTGCTGCACGCGGGCGATCATTTCATTACCACGTCGATTGAGCACTCGGCTGTGCTGCGCGCGGCCGATCGAGTGGCGGAGCGCGGCGTGGATGTGACATTCGTTGCGCCTCGAGCGAACGGCTTGATCGATCCCGAAGAGATTCGCCGGGCGATCCGGCCTGCGACGCGGCTGGGCGATTCCCGCAGAACCCTGGTCAGTGTGCTGCTGGCAAACAATGAGACGGGCGTGCTGCAGCCGGTGGAAGAGATTGGCAGAATCGCCGCGGAGGCCAAGGCCTTCTTCCACATCGATGCGGTGCAGGGAGCGGGAAAGGTTGCGTTCGACGTGCGGCGGTTCAGGTGCCATTTGTGCTCCATCAGCGCGCATAAGATACACGGGCCGAAGGGCGTCGGTGCGATGTACGTGCGGCGGGGAACGCCATTGGAGCCGCTAATTGTGGGCGGCAGCCATGAGCGCCGCCAGCGCGCAGGGACGGAGAATGTGCCGGGCATCGTTGGCCTCGGCAAGGCTGTCGAGCTTGCGATGGAGAGCGTTGAGGATGGGACGATGGAGCGCGTCGCGAGGCTGCGCGACCGGCTGGAGGCGGGGATTCTTGCGATTCCGGGCACGGGCGTGAATGGAGCGGGAGCGCCGCGCGTGGCGAACACGACGAACATTCACTTCGAGCAGGTGGAGGGTGAGGCGCTGGTGATTGCGCTGGACCTGAAGGGAGTCGCCGTGAGCGGAGGGTCGGCGTGCCACTCGGGTTCGACGGAACCAAGCCACGTGCTGATGGCCATGGGACTGGATAAGAGCGCGGCGCGAGCGAGCTTGCGCTTCAGTCTGTTGAAGACGGCGACGGATGAGGATGTAGACCACCTGTTGCGCGCGGTTCCGGAGGCAGTGGAACGTTTGCGGGCGCTTGCGCCGGAGGCTGCGGGGATGCTGCGATGAAGCAGCGGAGTTAACGGACCTAGCGGGGTTAGCAGGGTCAGCGGCCAGCCGAATTGGATGTCTCGAGGTCGCGAGATCGACGGTATTTCCACGTTTTGGCGGGTTTGCGCCGCTTCGCGGCAGGGCAAGTTGGCGAGTTGGCGAGAAAGGTTGCGGACGGGCTTCTGGGATCGGACTCAAGCTTTGCTGGACCAAAGGGATTCATGAGTGAGCGCACAACCATTGCGGTGGCGATGTCCGGAGGGGTGGACTCCTCGACGGCGGCGGCGATCCTCGCGCATGAGGACGCGACCGTTGTGGGCCTCACGCTGCAGCTTTGGGATCAGACGCGGCTGGCGGGCAAGCACGGGATTCCGGATGCGCCGAAGGCCGGGCGCTGCTGCTCGCTCGACGATGTGTACGATGCGCGGCGCGTTGCCGAGCATCTGGGGATTCCGTACTACGTGGTGAACCAGGAGGAGCGTTTCGAGCGCGACGTGGTGCGGCCGTTTGTCGACGAGTATCTCGCCGGGCGCACACCGATTCCCTGCTCGCTCTGCAACAACCACATCAAGTTCGATCAACTGCTGAAGACGGCGCGGAGCATTGGAGCGGAGCGGATCGCGACGGGCCACTACGCAGTGAACGAGTTCGACGAGAAGCGCGGGCGCTGGATTTTGAAGCGGCCGGCGGATTTGGCGAAGGACCAGACGTATTTTTTGTTTGGGCTGACGCAGGAGCAACTGGCGCACACGCTGTTTCCGCTTGGGCACATGACCAAGCCGGAGGTGCGCGCGACGGCGCGGCGGCATGGATTGATGCTGGCCGAGAAGCCGGATTCGCAAGAGATCTGCTTCGTGCCGGGCGGCGACTACAAGCAGTTCATCACGGCGTATCGCGAAGAGCAGGGCGAGGCGATGCCGGAGACAACGGGTGAGCTCGTGGCTGCGGACGGCGAAGTGATCGGCCGGCACATGGGCATCCACAACTTCACCGTGGGACAACGCAAGGGACTGGGCGTGGCAGGGCCGGCCCCGTTCTACGTGCTCAACATCGATCCCTCGAGCCATCGCGTGACGGTGGGCGCGGATGCGGAGCTGGCGACGCGCACGCTGCGCGCGCGGCAACTGAACTGGATCGGCATTGCCGAGCTGACCGGCCCGATGCGCGTGCGCGCCAAGATCCGGCACCGTCACGAGCCTGCGTGGGCCACGCTGGAGCCGGCAGGCGCCGAAGAGGTTCTGGCCACATTTGACGAGCCGCAGCGCGCCGTCACGCCGGGCCAGGCCGCGGTCTTCTACGACGGCGATGAAGTAGTGGGCGGCGGCTGGATTTCTTAGGTGGTGGAATCTGCGGGAAAATAAAGAGCTTGACATGATTGAAGTATCTGGTTATAATACAGTTAAGAGAGCTTTTAGCCCGTAACTCTACATCAATTTGTGCTTGCACAAATTGATGTAGAGTTACGGGTGGAACTTGACAGCAAGGGTAAATTCACACAAGATGTACTAGGATAGCGGGATTGAGGTGATCCTCATTCTCGCTTCCATTCCGAAGCCCACGTTTACACGTGGGCTCTCGTGTTTTAATGGCCATTATGTTCCTCGTCTACTTAGATGAGTTTGGGCATATAGGTCCCTACCTCAGCAGAACCAGCGAAAAATATAACGAGAGCCCTGTCTTTGGACTGGCTGGACTAATGCTCCCGGTCGATCAGGTGCGAGCCTTCGCAACCTGGTTCTACAAGCGGAAATGCGAACTTTTGGAATTCGAAATCAACAGAGCAGGAGAACATCCAGCAACATGGGAAAAGAAGGGTTCCTCCCTGTACACGATTAAGAACATCGCCAAGTACAGAGAGCTCAGGGCCTTTACAAACCGCTTCCTGAATCGAATTTCTGGTTGTGGTGGAAAAGTAATCTATGTTGGGCTCCACAAACAAGCGAGCGTGCAGGATCACAAACCGCTGCGCCTGTACCTAGCAGTTCTCAAAGAGATGATGAAGAGGCTCAATCAGATTTGCGAATACGATGCCGCGAAACACAACTTTTTGATCGTCATGGACGAGCACCAGGAACGCCAGGCGATCCTGACCGAAGCAAGTCGCGAGATGTTTAGCAAAGACAATCCAAGGAGAAGATTAATTGAGCCTCCCTTCCAGGTGGAGAGCCACCGATATCAGACTGTCCAAGCCGCCGACTGGATTTGTGGTCTCGTTGGCCGGTTGGGTCCGTATTGGGTGTTACCAAAGGAATATCCCGAGAGCAAAACCGTGGAGCAATACTTCGGCCCAAGAATCAGGCAAGTAAGCGCGGGAAGCGGCATCCGGGGCGACCGGAGGTTGCAAATTTCGAAACTAATAAAGTCTCCTGGCCTTGAAGAAATCCTCTGAATGCACACCTAAATCTGGACAAATATCCGAACTTCGATGTCAGTTTCGGTCTGCGCATGCAAAATGGGCGCGGTTTCACTTCGGCCTTTGCATTTCGAAGCGGTCGTGGGTGCGAACATAAGTTGGCCCGCCCATGCGGCCGATTGCGTTGAGCTTGTCGGGATCAATTTTGTAGCCGTCGAGCAACGAGTCGAGCACATGGAAGCGCAGGACCTCGCCGAGCACCAGGATGCCGCCGCCGGGCCGGTCGCTGACCGGCACGATCTGGAGCAAGCGGCACTCCATCTGCGCCTTGCTCTCGGCCACACGAGGCGGCTTCACGAGATCGCTTGCAATCGGCGTGAGACCAGAAAGCGCGAATTCGTCTACCTCGGGCGGAACTTCAGCCGAGCACATGTTCATCTGCGCGGCAAACTCCTCTGACACGATGTTGACGACGAACTCGCCGGTGGCTTTCACGTTTTCAAGAGTGTCCTTGTACGGGCGCGGGCCGGAGCGGACGGATGTGGAGAAGCAGACGACGGGCGGATTGGAGCTACAAGCGGTGAAGTAGCTGAAAGGGGCCAGATTCCTGACGCCGTCCGCATCGACGGTGGAGACGAAGGCGATGGGCCGCGGCACAATCATGCCGATCATGAGCTTATAGATGTCATTGGCTGCGATCTGGGCAGGATCCAGTGCGCGCATTCGTCAACCCTATATCGATCCGGCTCGTCAGCGGCCTGGCGTCGCCTGAGAGGCGCGCGAGCCCTAAACAAACATGTCGTGATCGCCGGGCGCCGGATTGGACTGCGAACCAGGCGCGTGCTCTCCGCTACGCAGCGATTCGATGACCGCCTTCACCGAGGCCAATATCGCCGAGAGTTGGCGCATGGGCTTGTTGACGGCGTCGGTCATGAAGTTGCCGGTGCGCTCCAGGGTGTCGAGAACGTGAGTCAGCATCGCGTCAAGGCGGCTGGCCTGGCTGCGCGTGCGCGCAATGATCTCGTTGGCCGCGTATTGCACATCGGCGGTCTGCAGGCGCAGGGAATGAGCAAGGGCAGACAGGTCGTCAGCAGTTTGTTCGATCTTCGGCGTCAGACTCGCAACAAGCGAACGCGTATTGTCGATGAGCGGAGTCACCGAAGAGCTGAACGCCTCGAGCTTCTCGTCCACGGCGCGCGCCGCCTTGCGCATGGCGATGAATGCGGCGAACAGAACGATAGCCTGGACCAGCATGGCCAACGCGACCAGTGCGATCAAGGCGAGTTGAATGGTCTGATTGTCTAGCTTTGGCATGGTGATGATCTCGCGCAGGAACTCTGCGGGCTTGCTGCTAACTGCTCAAGCACGCTCCCTTCGTGAAGGAAACGGCTTTTCTCCCGGAGCCAGCGCGGGCACCCGGTTCGATCGCCCGCGCGTTCAGCCCGGAAGGGGTGATGAGATCCGAGGCCCGGCGTGGGCGCGTTGGAAACCGCCGGCTCTCAGTACTCGTGCGTTTCGGGCTCGGTGCTCGCCGACTTGTACGCCTGACGGCCAGCGTCCACGGCCGCGGAGACACGGGTGGTCTGATCGGCGACCAGATTTTTGCCGCGCTCGACGAACTCCTCCCACTGCGCCCGTCCGCGATCGACAACCTCGCGGCTACGATCGACGTATTCGCTCATTTGCTCCTTGCTCCGGTCGACGATGGCGCTTACCTGCTCCTTGCCGCGATCAACGATGGCGCTGACGTTCTCAGCAGCCTCGCGCGTGCGCGCACGCAGATACTCGGCGCTTTCGCGAGCTCCCGTGGCGATGTCCTCGCGCGTCTCCTTGCCGCTCTTTGGCGCATAGAGAATGCCGACAAGAGCGCCGACGCCTAATCCGGCCAAAAACCAGGCCAAGCCGTAAGACTTGCTATCCTCTGCCATGACGAAACCTCCTCTTTACACCGCTTGACGAATGCCTGAGACTACCAAACCATTCCAGTTTAGCGCAAACCGGCGCCGGGCCGCAGATTCATCGCCCCGTAAAGGGGCGTGTCATTCGCCGCAGGCGCAGGTGCGGGCCAGGAGTTCGGCGAAATGGAGGGCCTGGCGAGAGGACAACTGCGCGATCTGCTCGCGGCAACTGAAGCCGTCGGCGACGATGATGGTGGCCGGGCCGGCGGATTGAACGGCGGGGAGCAGGCCCTGGTTGGCGATGGTCTTTGAGACTTCGAATTTGCCGGCTTCGAAGCCGAAGGGGCCAGCCATTCCGCAGCAGCCGGCCTGAATGGGCTCAACTGTGGCCCCCGCTTTGCGCAGCAGAGCAATTTCGCTGGCCGGGCCGCCGAAGACCGCCTTGTGATGGCAGTGGCCGTGAATAAGGACGTGCGCGCCCTCAAGCCGGCCGGCAGCAAATTCCGGCGCGCGATCGGCGAGCCAGTCGGCCAGGAGCCAGACTTGATCGCTCAAGAGCCTGGCGCGGCGATCGTGGGGGAAGAGTTCCGGCAGCTCATCTTTGAAGACGCTGGCGCAACTCGGCTCGAGAAAGATGAATGGCAGGCCTGATTCAATTTGCGGCGCCATGCGGTCGAGGACGCGAGATAGATAAGATCGGGCGGCGCCGAGAAGACCGAAGTCGTAGAGGGGGCGCCCACAGCAGATGTGGCCTTGAGGAACTTCGACCTGAAATCCGGCTTGGGTGAGGACGGTTTCGGCGGCGGCGAGCGACTGCGGGTGGTAGTAGTTGTTCCAAGTGTCAGGCCACAGGACCACCTGCGGTGGGGGCACTTGCAGTGCGGCAGACCTTTGGACAAAATTCGTGGGAGTGGTCCGCGCTTTTCGGTAGCTCTTCGCCGCCAGGCGCGGGAGTTGGCGCTCGCGGGCTACGCCTGCGATGCGCTTGATGAGCGGGCTCAAGAGCGGGCCGGTCAGGATCGCATTGGTCAGCGACGGAGCGAGCGAGCCGTAGCGGGCGAGGCGGTCGGCAAAGCCAAAGATGTAGTGGTGGAGAGGGTGCAGGCGTCCCTTGTAGTGCTGCGCCAGGAACTCCGATTTGTAGGCGGCCATGTCCACCTGCACCGGGCATTCGGATTTGCAGGCCTTGCAACTCAGGCAGAGGTCGAGGGCTTCATGTACGGCGCGGCTCTCAAAACCTTCCTCGCGCAGAGATCCGGCGAGCATCTCCCAAAGAAGATGAGCGCGGCCGCGGGTCGAGTGCTGCTCCTCGCCGGTGGCGCGGTAGCTGGGGCACATCACGCCGCCTTCCGTGTTGCGGCAGGCGCCAACACCGACACAACGCTCGGTGGCGCGTTTGAAGGAGCCATTGTCTTTTGCGAATGCTAAGTTGGGTTCCCAGGTCTCAGAGATGAGACCCTTCGACAAGCTCAGGGCAAGCTCTGGGGCACCCGCACCCGTTGCATGGCGAAGATTCTCGGTGGGATCGTAGACGCGCGCGGCGTCAGAGAGCTTGCCCGGATTCATGCGGTTGTCCGGGTCCCAGAGCGCTTTGAATTCGCGGAAGGCTTCGATGAGCTCGGGGCCGAACATTTTGGGCAGCAGAGCGGCGCGCGCCTGGCCGTCGCCATGCTCGCCGGAGAGCGAACCGCCGAAGGAGAGCACGATTTCGGCGGCGCGCTCGATGAATTCACGGAAGGCGCGAATGCCCTCGGCACTGCGAAAGTCGAAGTTGATGCGCGTGTGCACGCAGCCCTGCCCGTAGTGCCCATAGAGCGGGCTGCGGAACCCGTACTCGGCCATGAGGCGGTTGATGGCGCGCAGATAGTCGCCGAGCCGCTCGGGAGGAACGGCCGCGTCCTCCCATCCCTCCCAGCGATCGGGCTCGCCGGGCACAAACACCATTGCGCCAAGGGCTGATTCGCGCACGTGCCACACCGCCTTGGCCTCGTCTGGCGCGCAAATGTGAGCGACCGGCGGCGATGGCCACGACTGCGATGCGTGCGCCAGAGCGTCAGCCTTCGCGCGAGCTTCTTGGGCTGACCACGCGCCCATTTCGACGAGCAGAAATCCGACGCCGGGCGGCAGCTGGTCGAGCTCGCGCAGCGCGAGGCCCTTGCGGCGCATGAAGTCGATCAGCAGAAAATCGAAGCCTTCAAGCCCGATGGGCCTGTGTTCGAGCGCAAGAGGAACCGCGTCGGCGGCAAGGAACGGATCGCTGAAGCCAAGCACGGTGAGCACGCGAAAGGGCGGACTGGCGGTGAGGTTCAGAGTCGCGGAGACAATGTTGGCGCAGGTTCCCTCGGAGCCAACGAGCGCGCGGGCTACGTTGAAATTGTCTCCGGGCAGCAGCTCGTCGAGGTTGTAGCCGGAGACGCGGCGCGGAATGCGGGGAAATTTCTCGCGGACGAGGGAGGCGTAGCGGTCGCGGATGCGCGCGAGGCCCGAGTAGATTTGGCCGATACGGCCGCCCGCGCGGATGAGCGCGTCAAGACGCTCCGGCTGCGTGGCTCCAACGGTCATGCGCGTGCCGTCGTAAAGGACGATGTCGAGCGATTCCACGTTATCCACGACTTTGCCACCGAGCAATCCGTGCACGCCGCAACTGTTGTTGCCAATCATGCCGCCGAGAGTGCAGCGGGAGTGCGTGGCCGGATCGGGTGCGTAGGTGAGGTGGTGCAGCTCGGCCGCGTCGCGCAGACGGTCGAGAACGATGCCCGGCTCGACGCGGGCAAGCTTTGCATCGGGATCGATCGAGGTGAGCGCGTTCATATAGCGCGAGTAGTCGAAGACGACGGCGACGTTGACGCACTGCCCGGCGAGGCTGGTACCCGCGCCGCGCGGAAGAACGGCAGCGCCTGTGGCGCGGCAGGCGGCCAGCGCAGCGTCAACGTCGGCAGCGTCGCGCGGGAAAATGACGCCAATCGGCAGTTGGCGGTAGTTCGAAGCATCGGCAGCAAAAAGCGCGCGTGAGCCAAGATCGAAGCGCACCTCGCCGCGAAGCGATTTCCTCAGCAGGGCCTCAAGTTCACGGTGAGCCGAAAAACCCTCATGGCTGAGCGGTGTGGGGTTGGAGAGGATGGCAAACGTGGAAGAGCTCACGCTGCAATGGTAGCGCGCCGGGGACGGTTTTTTGGCGTGGCGCCTGCGCACGGGCTCTTCGCCTGCGCCCTCCGCGTCCTATCAGCCGCCGTCAGCCGATCGGCCAGACATCTTGAACCCCGGCGACAAACAGCTCATAGTCACGGAGCGGGACAAAACTAAGGTTGATTCGATTGGAGAGGAATGTGAACGTGAAGCTGAGCGCCAAAGGCACGAACTGAATGAAGATGATGGCCTGCGGCAAGAAGGAGCGAGAAATCGGCGATCTCGCGAAGGATGTTTTCCGTCCGTTCGGACATCAGAGCCAAGGATGGCATCGCCCCGCCGGGACTTCAGGCATCTTTCTTCTTGTAGTCGCCGCGGCTGAGGTGTTTCTCAAGCCACAAATAAAGACAGATGAAAAGATACCGGCTGCCCATCTCCTGGATCTTCAGCTTGGCCACACCTGTCCTGCGATTGCGCCAGGTAATCGGGATCGCCGTCCAGGAGTAACCGCGAATCATCGTCTTGAGCGGAAGCTCGACGGTGAGATTGAAGTGCGCCGAGAGCATGGGCTGGCAGCCTTCGATTACGGTGCGCCGGTAAGCCTTGAAGGCGTTGGTGGTGTCGTTGAGCGAAACCCCGAAGAGCATCCGGATAAAGAAATTCGCCAGCCGGTTGAGCCGCAGCTTGACCCATGGATAGTCGATGACCCCGCCGCCCTTCATGAAGCGGGAGCCGAAGACCGCGTCCCATCCTTCGTTCAACTTGTTCCAGTAGCGGACCACATCGCGGCAATCGTCCGACTCATCGGCCATCATCACTACCGCCGCGTCCCCGTTCATCTGCATCAGCCCGGCGCTGACGGCGTGGCCAAAGCCATGCGGAGGCTCTTTGGAAAGCAGCCGCGCCTCCGGGATGCGCTGGCTGAGCTCGGCGACGATCTCCGCGGTGCGGTCGCTGCTTCCATCGTCAACCACGACGATCTCGTGCGGGATGCTGCTGAGGCGCAGTTCCACGTGGAGATGCTCGACTGTGGAGGCGATGCACCTTTCTTCATCTCGCGCAGGGATCACCACCGAGAGTAGCTTGAGCTCAGCCGCGGGAACGGGTGGCGGGGGGCTTTTCATGCGCCGCACCTTTCCAGCCAGCCTGGATTCGCCTTGACGTGCGCGGCAATCTCCTCAAGGATTGCGTCAATACCGATGCCGGGACGCCAATCGAAGCTGCGTTTGGCCTGCGCCGAGTCCAGAATCAACCAAGGGACATCGTAGGGGCGCTCCGATCCATCGGCGACGGGCGCATGTGGGCTGAAGCGCCGATCGCACCACGCGGTAAGCTCGGCCAGCAACATTGAGTTCTCCTGGCCACCCGAGACATGTTGCAGCCCGCCCTTGCCGGGCTTGCGTAACTGGAGATCGACCAGGCGCGCCAGATCCCGCGGATGCAGCGCGTCTCTCACTTGGTATCCGTGCCCGCCGAAGCCAAGATACTTCAACGCCCGCCGCGCCGCGTGCGCGTGCAGCCAGTAGGAGAAGATGCCCTGCTCCGCGGTTCCGAACTGGCCTGCTCCCGCCAGCACGCCACATCGATTGATCCACACCGGGACGCCGAAGCCCGAGGCGAACTCCTGCGCCAACTGTTCCGACGCGAGCTTCGACGCGCCATACAACGAAATGGGGGCCGCGGTGCTGAAGGACTCCGTCACGCCTGCGGCGCTCACTTCCGCGGGCCATGGCTGCTTTGGATCCAGCACGTACCTTGAGGAGTCCACCACCAATGGCAACTGCACCAGCGCTGGAATGGAATACACGCGGCTGGTGCTCAACAGGATGATGCCTGCCCGCGAAGCCCGGCAATATTCAAGCAGGTTGATGGTGCCCAGCAGGTTGTGTTCGAGTAACTGGCGCGCGCTTGTTTTGCCGTCGCGGCCCGCCAGAACGCTGGGCTGCGCCGCCGCATCGATCACCCAATCCACTGAGGGAAGCGCGTCCACATCGCTGGCCATGCGCAGATCGCCGTGCAGCAGCCGCACCCCGAGCTGCTGCAGCGCCAGCCGGTTGGTTTCGCTTCCCTGACGCGCAAGATTGTCCAGGCCGACAATTTCGATTCCCTGGTGCGACTCCAGCAGGAAGCGCGCCAGATGGCTGCCTGCAAATCCGCAAACACCCGAAATCAAGACTTTCATACGGCGATTGGTCCCTTCAGAGGCAACCCAAGGCGCTCCCGCTCGCGAGCTGCGGGCCGGCTCAAGCGCGGCTCAGCGAGTGAAGCCTGTTCTTTTGAACAGATCAATCTTAAACGGATTGTGCGCAAAACTCTACGCAAAGTTGGTGGGGCAGTACTGCATGAAACAGCAGCGTGGACTGGCGCCCAACTTGCAAGACCGTTGCGTTCACCGCGACGGCCACTCTTCGACAACCACTCCAAGATCGTTGAGTTGACGGATGACGGCTTCGACGTTGCGGCGCACTTTGGGCCGGTCGCCGGGCGCCGCGGAGGGGGATTCGGCAACAGCGATCACGCGGCCATACGGCCACGCGCCGGCGGGAATGGCGGCCACTGCAGAGTTCAGGTCGGAGAGGCGCAATTGCAGCTCCTGGCGCCGCGCGGCCTCAGGGCGGAGCATGGTTCCCTCCCCCGCCGGGCTGGGGTTCGCGTCGGGCAAAAGAATGCGCAGGTTGATCGTGTCGGCCCCGATCGAGAGAAAGGGATTGGCCCACTGCGAGGGATCGTGAATGTCGATGTACAGGCTCTTGGCGGGCAGCGGAATCTGATCGAGCTCGGCGCGCTGCTGATCGCGCTCAGTGGCCGCTGCCTGCGCCTTATGCTCGGCCTTTTCGGCGTCCTTTGCCACGCCCGCCACCGCCTGCTCTTCCTTGTGGCAGGCAGCGAGTGCCAGGGCCGGAAGCAGCACCAGCACCAGCATTCCTTTGTGGGAAGTGCGCGGAATCACGAGATCAAGGATAGCAGGGCGGCCGCTGCACGTTGCGTCGAGAGACAGGGCGAAAACGCTCAGGCCCGATCGCCGGCTGCGACCTGTCGACGCCTCACTGCTTGCCGGCAATCACGCTGCGCGCAATGGAGTCGAGGACGCCGTTGAGGAAGTTGATTGACTCGGGGGCGCAGTAGCGGCGGCCGATCTCAAGCGCCTCGTTGATGACCACCGGGAACGGCGTGGATTTGACGCCGACGAGTTCGGCCACGGCCATGCGCAGCAAATTGCGATCCACGGCGGGCATACGTTCCAGGCGCCAATGCGCCGAGTGCTCGGCGATAAGGCCGTCGATCTTCGCCTGCTGCTCCTGCGCGACAAGGAAAATATCTTCGGCGAATTCGCTCACTTCGGGTTCGACGGGATCGCCGGCCTTCCAGAACGTGGCGCGAACCTCGTCGGGAGTCTGATGGCCCACGTCGGCCTGGAACAGCATCTGCATGGCGAGTTCGCGGGACTTGCGGCGGTGGCGCGAGGTCAAGCTGGGCCGCCTTGCTCAAGTTTTCTGCGCAGGCTGACCATTTCGATGGCTGCGGCGGCGGCTTCGAATCCCTTGTTGCCGCCCTTAATGCCGGCGCGGTCGAGCGCCTGCTCCAGGGTCTCGCAGGTGAGCACGCCAAAGCTGTGGGGAACGCCGGTCTCCTGCTGCGACTGGCCGATGCCGCGCGCCACCTCGTTGTAGATGGCTTCGTAATGGGCGGTTTCACCACGCAGCAGGCAACCCAGAGTGACAACGGCGTCCACGCGGCCGCTCGCGGCACAGGTGCGAGCCGCGGCGGCAATCTCCCAAGCGCCGGGAACGCGCACGATCTGGATATCGGAGCGGTCGGCGCCGCTGCGCATGAGACCGTCCAGAGCACCTTCGAGCAGCCGGTCGGTAACAACGGCGTTCCAGCGCGAGACCACGACAGCGAATTTCATGCCCGCGGCAGAAAGATCGCCCTCGAAGGCCACCGGCTTGCCCTTCACGGGATCGGACCACGCCCAGAAGCTGAAGCGGAAGCCCGGTTCCGGCTCAACGGTGAACAGGCGCGAACGCCAATGTGTCTCGGCGATGGGTGAAAGTTGCGAGACCGCCGCATCGCCGGACTGGCCCGGAACTGCATGGGCGCGGAACCAGGCTTCCGCCGCCTGGTGGACGGAGTCGAGCGAGGTGACTTCGACAAGGACATCGGCGGTGGATGGGAACCTCCCGTCGACAAATTCAAGATTGCCGAGCGGCGCCAGAAAAGACGCGCCGCGGGATCCCTCTTCCTGCCAACCCTTGCCCGGCGCAAAGCCAAGCGCGGTGAAGAAGGCAGCCAGCCGGTCGTATGCCGCGGCACTCCCCGCCGTTCGCAAAAAAGAGATTCCCTTAATCATGAGTCGATTCTAAATCGCAGGGACGCGGGGCTACGTGACGGAGCGCGGCTTCACCGTAATCACCGTCGCAGGAACCACGGTGGTTGGGCTCGGAGCTGCCGGATAGAGGCAGCCGGCATCGTTGCCACCCGCGGAGACCGGCGTGCACGCCGGCAGAGTGGGGCTCAACTGCTGCGTATCAGTCGGGGGCGAGGCGAGGCTCACGTTGGTCGGAATGCCGATGAGATGGACCTCGTTGTCACCCGCAGTAGAGACGAAGAAGATCGAATCGTCGGGCGAGAATGCGCCGGCAAGCGGTGCAGTGGGCGGCGTGGCGGACGTGGCGTCGGCGAACGTTACATAGCCAACAGGGCCGATAATACCAGGGGTCGGCTGGGGCAGATAGTAAGGAAGCGTGGCGGCCGTGGCGACTCCGGGCTGCGTGTTGTAGGTGACGAAAGCGATGGGGGCGGCGGCGGTGACGGATGCCGTCGTCGGCGCCGTTCCGGTGACAATCTGGTTGATCGCAGTGGCATTCGTCACGCCGGTCAGGTTGACCGATCCGTTGAGCGCGGGATTGGTGGAGAGCGACGCCAGAGTTTGTGTGGCGCCGGCCGTGGTCACCGAACATCCAGCGGCGGGATAAAGCAGCGTTGGCGGAATATTGACCCCGACGTCATTGAGCGTGATGCTCGAGCCGTTGAGCGATGCGCCCAGAATGTGCTCACCGTCCGCAGTGGCCCCCAGAACATTGGTCAACAGGTTGACGGAATCGCTCTGGGGATAGAACTGAATGGTGGCGTTGTTGCCAACCGTGCCGCTGGGGCACCATGTGTGGGCCACCGTTGGATTGCCGGCGAGATAGGCGCCCAAGCCTGGGACAGTGATAGCAAGATTCTCTGCGCCGCCGGAGGCGCTCAAGTCATACGTGCTCCAGCCGGAGTTGGCGTCATGGACATAGAGCGTGTTGGTATGATTGCCGCCGAGCACCGCGCTATCGACGATGTAGAGAGTATTCGAATCCTGTGTCCATGCGGCAGCGGCTCCCATGCCGCCGAACGTGGAGATCGTGCCGCCACCCGTGTTGTAGAGGTAGAAGAGGCCGCGCACCTGATCGTTGATGAGCAGATAGGAGGAGTTCGGAGAAGCGGCAAGCACCACGCCGGGAACTGAATTGTCCTGTTTGCTGAGGTTATTGCTCTGTGTCGAGTAGATCATCAGCTCGCGGGACGAGCCGAAATAGAGATTAGCTCCCGCCTGATCCATCACCATGGAATTGGGCACGTAGGGCAGGCGCACCGTGGAGCCGGGCGTTCCGGTGAGCAGCTCGACCGAAGAAAAGTATTGCGACAGGCCCGGCGCCCCGAACCAGACAAAGTCGCTGGTGCGGCCGGGAACGATGACGTCAACAGGGTTGGAAGCGATGGACAGTCCGGTTCCGTTCAACCCGAGTTCGTTGATGGGAGCAGGATTGCAGCCTGGAGGTTTGCAGAGGGCGGTTAAGGTAGCAACGCCGGGGAAAGAGGGGGTGATAGAGCCGGCCCCAGAGGTGGTGATATCGATGGGATTCGTGGACTCGTAGCTCAACGAAAGACCGGTAATAGGATTGCCCAGTGTATCGGTCACGGTTGTAGTGAGGTTCTGAGTAACGCCCTGCGTGACGACGCCTTTCGTGCTGCCATTGGCCAAGGTAATATTGATCGACTTGGGCGGGCAGGTGGAAAAGTATCCGGCCGAAGAAGCCGATTGCGCGATGGTTGCGGTGATCACGGTGGTGCCAGGTTGCTGCGCGGTGATGATGTTGGTTGTCGGGTCGACGGTTGCGACGGCAGAGTTGCCCGTGGAAAAGCTGAGCGTGCCGATGGAGGAAGTGCACTCGGGAACCGACGTGACGCCTGGCGCCAGCCCCCCCGGACATGCATAATTCGCCACCGTCACCGAAGGTGGCGCGCAGAATTCGTACTGCGTACCGTTGCTCACATAGCAGCCCTGGGCGTCGAGGTTCGCCTGCTGGTTCTGTGAGTAGCAGCCTTGCGAGGAGGAGCCGGAGCTGGGGGTGGTCACTAGGCTGATGCTCGAGATCGGAGCGTGGATGTAGACCCTGACGGGGTTGGATGTGACCGAGTCGGCTGTGGCCGTGATGTAGGCGATGGCGTAGGGCAAGCTGCCCGTTGAAGGCAACGGATTGGGGTAGTTGCAGTAAGTGTAATCGGCGATGCCACCGCCGCTATTGCGGTTCCAGGTGCCGGCACAGATGCCGCCACCCGGAGAGATGTCGACCAACTGATTGTTAGTAGTGCCGTAGCTAAGCGATCCGGAAGCGATGGAAGCCTGCTCGCCTTTGCAGGTGGTGGCGCTGGGCGACTGTATCTGGGTCGTCTGCCCGTAGGCCAGCGAAATGCCCGCTACCTGCGGCTGGAGCGTGAGATTGGCGACGTCGGTGTCCTTCAGTCCGTAGCCCAGGCCGTTGCAATAATTGCCCGCAGGATTGCGGACGCAGCCGGAGATGGAGATTCCGGCCGGCAAAGCCAAGCCAAGCAAACAAACAAGCGTTAAGAACCGCCGCATGAATCCTCCCCGTCCCGCCTCAGAACCGCGGAACGGATTTGAAAAAACACAAATAAGAATGAGTGATTACCGCCTCTGTCCATACCCCCGGTAAGCCAGCGCCGGGTGAGTCGCACCGCGACCGCCGGATCCCTGTGGCACACTGCCGCATGCGGCCAGGGGGACGAAACACACACTGAATACTCCAAGAAAAAAGTGTATCAGGATGGGCCTGCCTCTGGCATCGGACGGGCTTGCGGTCAGACTCTGCCAAATAGACTGGCGCGGAACCGGTTGGGGAGCAAGCGAGGCGTCAGGATCCGGGCGGCATGTACCGGGCGAACCATTCGACGGCGCGTTCGAGCGTGTCGCGGCGGTCGGCCGGATTGGAGAAACCGTGACCTTCGTTGGGATAGACGACTAACTGCGCGGGAACGTGCAGATCGCGCAATGCATGCCAGAACTCGAAGGACTGCGGCGCGGGACATTCGCCGTCGCGGTCGCCCACGACTGTGAGCGTGGGAGTTCTTGCCTGTTCGATAAACGTGATGGCCGAACTTCTTGCGTAGATCGCGGGGTCGTCATAAACGGAGGCGCCGAAGTACGGAATCATCCACTGGTCGATGGAGTTTTCGCCGTAGTAGGAAAGCCAGTCGGAAATGCCCGCTCCGGCGACCGCGGCACGGAAGCGATGGGTCTGGGTGACGGCGAACATAGTCATGAAGCCGCCATAGCTCCAGCCGGCAATGCCGACGCGTTGGGGATCGACAGGATATTTGGCGAGAACAGTATCGACGCCGGCGAGAATATCGCGTAAATCGCCGTATCCGAAGTCCTTGCGATTGGCCTCGGTGAAGGCTTCGCCCTGACCATAGCTACCGCGGGGATTGGGCATGAGGACGAAGTAGCCGAGCTCGGAAAACGTGGTGGCGCTGAAGCCGCCTGCACCGCCAGCCCAGCGCGAGAGGACCGACGAGGCAGGACCGCCGTGGACCTCGACGAGGAGCGGATACTTCTTCGCCGGATCGTAGTGCGCGGGGAGCAGCAGCCAGCCTTGAATCTGGAAACCATCGTTCTTCCACGAGAGCGAAACGGAGTCGCCCCACGACGGCTTGACGCCGTCATTGAAGTGGGAGAGCTCAAAGAGGCGCGCGGTGTCTGCCGAGTGAACGGACGGAGGCTGCTTGGCGCGCGCGGCGAAGATTTCTGGCGGCGTATTGAACGTGCTGGCCTGAAAGACGAAGAGGGAGCGATCGGCGGAGGTTGAGAGGCTGGGGTCGTATTCGCCGGAACCCGCATCGCCGGGAATGGTGAAGACGGTTTCGCCAAAGGTTGCGGCAGCGCCGGGGCTTGCGGGGATTTGCAGATGAATGAGCCGGTCGTCGCCTCCGGCAAGCTCGGCGACGTAGAGGGATTGGTCGTCGTCCCAGGCGATCCACTGGGCGGAAGTGGGACGGCCAGGAGTGAGGTCAACAGGCTGGCCGCCAGCGGAGGGGACGACCCAGACGTCGCCTCCGACAACGCCCTGATCGCTCATGAGGCCGCCGATGAAGGCGATGGATTGACCATTGGGCGACCAGCGGGGAACGGCGATCTGCAGGCCGTGTAGCGGGCCGGAAAGCTCAGAAGGGGCAAGGACCACATTTGGCTTGGGCTCCCACCCTACATGGCCGCCACTCTTCGGTGCGGCGGTCGAGTAGGATGGGGTACCCGCCGCAATTGGTTGCGTGTAGAGTTTGGCGATCCACCAGTTGTTCTCGCCGGGAGGGTCGGCGGCGATGTAGGCGAGAGACCTGGAATCGGGCGACCAGTCGAACTCGAAGACGTGAAGGTTGGGCGGCGTGACAAAGCCGGGAGCGACGGGTTGAGAGGTACCGGCCGGGACGACAGCAACGCGCTGAATCTCGTCGTGATCTTCTCCGATGACGCCGGAGGGCGGGGTTTCCGCGGCGAGCGCGCCGGAGGGGCGTGTGGCACCAGCGACGTAGAGAAAAGCGATGAAGGCGGAGTCGGGCGAAAAGGCCAGCGCGTCGACGTACCCGTGGAGATTGGTGATGCGGCGCGCGGGATTGCCGTCGAGGTGGGAGAGAAAAAGATCGGACTGCTCACCGGGGTCGTCGCAATCGGAGAGGAAGGCGATGGATGCGGAGTCAGGCGACCAGACGAAGTCGGAGGCGCGGCAGGACTGTCCGGGCGCTGCGCCGGTGACCGACTGGCTCTGGGCGAGATTGTCGAACGGAGCGACGCGAATCTGGCCGGCCTCAAGCCAGGCGACGCGCTTGCCATCGGGAGAGATGGCGACCTGAGCGATGGCGCGAACGCGGCTTTGGCTGGAGAGGATTCTGTTCGAGCTGGGCCGGGAACGGCGAGACGGTGGTTTGCGCGGGGGCGGCGGACTGAGCGTGTGCAAGGAACGGCGCAGCGAGAGCGAGGAGGATAGCGGCGCTCAGCGAACGGCGCGAGGAGCGGGACATAGGGGAATGGTAAAGCAAGGCAGCGGAGCTAGGGCCTGTTAACACTACCTGGGATGGCGGCGACGGGAGCCGATTTTCCCCAGGTCGCGGAGCGCGGAGCGAACTGTAGCCGGCCTACTGGAGCGACAAGCGACAAAGAGATGGGGGAAATCGGCCCCGTCCCTTCGGGTTGCGGCGAAACGCCGTCCACCCCAGGTAGTGTTAACAGGCCCTAGCGGGGTTAGCGGATTACGGAGTCAGTAAGTTGGCGGGTTGGCAAGAGCGGCGTGGTATCCCATGTCCCAGAAGCGGGACCCTTCGGCAAGCTCAGGGCAGGCTCTGGGCACCCAGCATTTTGGGTCAGATGGGGTGGTTTTGAGGCCCGAAAGGGGGCGTTTTGCGAACAAAAATCAATAAAAATCGACAAAAATCGACACGGTTTTTGAGTCAGTTTTGTTGATTATAAAAGAGTTACATGCGATTTTTTGCGGTTTAGGTGTATAAAAATCACTCTGTCATCAATTTTTCCGTAGCGGCGGAGGCACAAAGGATGGGTCGCCGAAGGAACCCAGCGAGTTGGCGAAGTTGCCGCATATAAGACAAGGATAGCGGCTTTGAGGAATTAACCGGCAAACTTCGTCGGAGAATTTTGCGAATGAATTCAAGAGGTTGAGGGGTTTGTTGGGGCGGAGGGACTTGACATCGGGATGACGGTGGACAGTGGCCAGGGGATAGCGATCAGGGCTTGTTGACGGCGCGGGCGCCATACGGGGTGAGGAGATTGGCGACGATGGGCGTGACCACCGGCGACCCAGCGCCGACGAATTCGGTAACGGTGTTGAGCGAAGCATTCGAGACCCAGATATTTCCGGAGCCATCGACGGCGAGCGAGAGGGAGAGATTGAGCCCGGCCTGGTAGCCAGTGGAGGGTGAGATCGCGGTGCCGGAGGAGTTGAACTCGCTGATGGAGCTGTCGGGATAGGGCGCGGAGACGGCAGTGCTGCCGCGGTTCACAACCCAGACGTTGCCGGCGCCGTCGATGGCGATGCCCTCGGGAACCGCGAGGCCGCCGCCGATGTATCCGGTGGAGCTGGAGATGGGCGAGCCGGAGGCGCCAAAGAGGCTGATCCTACTTTCGCTCGATGAGCTATCGGACACCCATACGTTGCCGTTGGCATCGATGGCGACTCCCCAGGGATCCGCGAGCCCGCCGCCGGTATCGCCGTTGGTACCGGATATGGGCGAGCCGGGAGTGGCGCCGGCAGAGTTGAATTCGCTGATGGCGCCGAGAATGATGCTGTCGGTGACCCAGACATTGCCCGAGGCGTCGATGGCAAGGCTAATAGGATTGGCGATGCCGCCGCCGGTGTAGCCGGAGGAGGTGGTAATGGGCGAGCCGGCGGAACTGAACTCGCTGAGGCTGGCGCCGACATTGTTGACAACCCAGGCGTGGCCAAGCGAGTCAAAGGCGATGGCGTAGGGGGCGTTGAGGCCGCCGAGGGTATAGGGGGATGTAGAGGCCGGCGTGCCGGAGTTGCTGAGCTCGCTAAGGCTGTTTGGAGTTACGTTTGCGGTCCAGACATTGCCCGATTTGTCGATGGCGATGCTGTAGGGGTCCTCGATGCCGCCGCCGGTGTAGCCGGAGGTGGAGATGGGCGCGCCGACGGGGCTAAGCTCGCTGACGCTGTTGGCGCCGGATGCTGTATTCCCTACCCAGACATTGCCGGAGGCGTCGATGCCAACGGGAAGGGGCCCATTCATGCCAGCTCCGGTGTAGCTAACGGCGATGGTGAAGTCGTTGGGCACGGGCTCGGAGGGGAGCGAAGGCTGGAAGGGCGAGTTGGCGGCTTGCAGAGCGAAGAGATTTGCGACGTTAGCGCCGGGATTGTGGGCGATGTTGAGGGCGGCGGTTGCGGTGTCAGGGGCATCGACGCCGTTGTTGGCGGCGTTGGAGAAGAGCGTGGCGCAGGGCGTGGAGGCGGGGCCGGTGGAGTTGACGCAGGCGGCGAGGATGTTGGCGATGGTGTTGATCTCGTTCTGCGGGACTGTGCCGTTGCCGGCGGGGGTGGTTGCGAGGGCGACACTCATGTTGACGTCTTCAAGGTTGGCCAGGTTGTTGGCTGCGTTGGTGAGGCCGGTGGCGGCCAAGGTGGTGTTGGAACTGGAGATGTGCGTTGGATCGCTGGCAAAGCCGGCGAAGGCATAGGCCGTGGCCACGGTCGAGACTTCGTTGACATCAGTGGATGCGGAAGTGTTGCAGGCCTGTGCCGGGGCCATGAGGACGATGGCCGAGTTTGTGCCCGAGCCCAAGCCTGGATCGCCGCCGGACGCGTAGAAGTAGGTGTGCGCGTAGGAGCTGGGACATGAATAGTCGCCAGTAATGGTGAAGTTGCCGTACTGGTCGGTGGTGACGTAGTAATGGCCGCTCGCGTCCTGGGCGGTGCCGGTGGCGCTCCTGAGCAGCGACAGCGAGGCGTTGGTGGTGGAGGCAGCGATGCCGGGGCCTCCGTAGCCGGTGTTATTGATGGCATACAGATATACATGCGCGCCGACGATGGGATTCTGGCCGCCGTGCACCGAGCCACGGAGAGCTGTGCCGGAAACGGAACCCGTGGAGGACGTGGTGACGACCGGCATGCCCGCGCAGCCGGAGAAAAAGAGAGCAGATAAGGACAGCACGAAGGCGAAGGACGGGCGCATGGCGGGAACCTCTTTGGTTAGGCTTGCATGAGATGTTCAAGGACCTCCTCACGAGGGAAGGACGAAGGCGCAAAAAACGAGATGAAACCTGAGAGGCGGAAGAACTTGGGGGTTGTATACCACGGCGCAAAGAGGGAAATCAATGGCGAATGAGGTACAGAGGCGGGTCGATGCGGAGAGCGGGTTCTTGCGCCGGGGCGGAGGGCGCGATTGGGCCGGGCCGAAGCGCGGAATTGAATTTTGTCAAATGCCTGGAGGGCATAAAAAATGCTAAGTGATTGAAAACACTGTGACGATTTAGGTAGGTGAAGTTTGCAGGGAATTTATACGATTTGCGGTAAGCTGGAAGCAATCGTAAAGAAATGATTCTGAGTGACGGAGAAGCCGAGAGGCTTTTCCGATTTTCTTCGGGCCATCACCGCGGAGGGCGCGGGCACGAGGAAAGAAGAAGAGAGCGGAGGGGCGGCTCGATGAGCGAGTTGCCCCTTTTCCTTTTCCGCGGCAGACAGCGAGATCGCGCGAAGGGGCGAAAGGAGCACGTGCGAGGAGCGGTGAGAGCAATTGGAATCCGCTTTAAGCGCGGGATTCGAATCGCGCGGTCTCGGAGCAAGGAAAGGACCGTGGACAGGTGGCCGGAATGGTGGAGCAATGGCAAAGAGCAAATTGACCAAGAAAGCGCAGGAACAAAAGAACAAGGTGATGACGATGCCGCCGGCGAACGGCGGCAAGGAAGCGGAGGGTGGAAAAGGCCGAGAAAAGGCTGCGGCAAAAAAGCCGGGGAAGGGCAAAAAGAAGGCGACGAAGAAGGGCGACAAGGAGGAATACAAGGGGGCGAAAAAGGCGCTACGCCATGCGGTAAAGAAGGTGGTGAAGGAAAACTGCGGGCCGATCGCCGAGTCGCTGGTGACGCAAACCGTTGGCGGCGATATGCGGAGCGCAGAGATGGTGCTGTCGCTGATGGAGAAGAAGAAGGACGGCGAAGACGACGAGGGATGGGACGGGCCGAGCCTGGTGGAGAAGCTGGCGGCAGAGCCGTCGTGGGATGAGGTACAGGAGGCGAAACGGAAGGCAAGCGAGAAGGAAGTGGAGGTAGTGGCGGCATAGAGAAGAGCAAAAGGCGTGGTATCCCACCCTTGCGGCAAAAGACGGCGTGCCCAGGGGGCGCCCAGATGGGGCACCCGGCTCTCAACTGTCAGCTCTCAGCTTTCAGCTCGGAGCGTGCAGTTGGGAGCCGTGGGGAAGCTGAAAATTTGATTGGTGGTTTGTTGTAAGGCTGGGGCAGACCGATCCGCTGCGGTGGGCCCCAGCGAGAAGAGTCTGGCGAATTGCAGTGAGAAGAAGGATGCGATGGGAATGAAGCTCATGAAGAACGAGTGGTTGCGGATGGTGCGCGGGATCGCGGCGTGCGCGCTGGCGATGGTGCTGGCGGCGACGGCGATGGCGCAGGCAGTGAGCACGACGACGGTGCAGGGGACGGTGTATCTGGCGAACGGGCAGCCGGGCGCAGGGACACTGGTGATCAGCTGGCCGTCGTTCACCACCGCGGCGGGGCAGGCGATTGCGGCGGACTCGACGACGGTGACCATTGGGCCGGACGGATTTGTGAGCGTGAACCTCGCGCCGAACTTAGGCGCGACGCCCGCGGGAGAGTACTACACGGCCGTGTTTGACATGAGCGACGGGACGACGAGCACGCAGTATTGGGTGGTTCCGGCGGCGGCGCAGGCGAGCCTGGCGCAGGTGCAGGCGCAGGTGATGCCGGCGGCGCAGGCGGTGCAGGCGGTGAGCAAGGCGTACGTGGACCAGGCGATTGCACAGGCGACGCAGGGCAGCGGGCTGACGGCGACGGGCGGGACGCTGACGGGGCCGCTGTATCTGAGCGGGGATCCGACACAGCCAATGCAGGCCGCGGATAAGCACTACGTGGATACGCAGGTGGCGACAGCGGTGCCGCTGGCTGGCGGAAACATGACGGGCGCGCTGACGGCGCCCACGGTGAATGGAGTGCAGGCTCCGGCGGCGGCGAGCGCGCAGACAACGCTGCAAGCGGCGATGAATGCGGCGGGGACGAATGGGGCGATGACGATTCCGCCGACGTATGCGGGGACGGATACATTCACGAATACGAACGGCGTGAAGGTGACGGATTTGCGCACGGGTGTGGCGCAGCAGGCGGAGCGCAGCGTGAAGGAGTTCGGCGCGGTGTGCGACGGCGTGACCGACGATACGAACGCGCTGCAGGCGGCGTTGAGCTACGCCAACGCGCACGGCGTGGCGCTGACGATTCCGCAAGGGACATGCAAGACGCGGGCGCTGAGCTGGCATGGGGAATCGATTGGAGGACTGGGCAAGCAGGTTTCGGCGCTGATGGGGTTCCCGGGGCAGGATGTGCTGGAGAGCGGGCCGGACGCGACGAACATGCTGAGCTACACGCGGCTGCACGATCTGACGATCTACGTGGACCAGAGCGTGGATGTGTCGTGTACGCCGGCAGAGGGCCGCGCGGCGGCGGGAACCTGCCAGGTGAACCGGCCCATGGAAGCGAACTCGATTTTTTCGCCGGGCGGAAACGGACTGACGGGAACAGCGGGATCGGGCGCGGCATGGGACGCAGGCAATTGCGCGATTGCGATGCAGGCCGCAACGGGCGCAGGGGGCAACGGGCTGCGCGTGGCGGAGATCGAAAACGTGGAGATTGCGGCCACGGGGATGGATCCGATGGCGGCGCAGTACCCCGGCGCGCATTCGACACACACATGCGGCATGTACCTGGCGCAGTGGCCGCAGTGGAGCGAGTTCCGGAACATCGACATTCGCGGGCTGAACACGGGCGTGGCGATTCCGGCGCTGCCGACGACGGCGCCAGCGGGATTGAATGCGGACTCGAATCGCTGGCAGAACGTGACGATTCAGGCGACGCACGCGTTCACGGCGGCCGCGGGATCGAACAACGTGTTGGATAACGTGGTGGCGCTGGCGGGGAATTCTTCGGCGACAGGCGAGCCGCCGACGGGACTGGTGCTGGACCTCGGCGGGAACGGGCAAAATCCGCAACAGGGATGGACGGTGCGGAACGCGGTGGTGATGCCGGCGTGGAACGCGGTGCAACCGACGCTGGCCGTGACGACGGCGGGCGGCGCGGTGACGGCGGTGGCGCTGGGAAGCGAGCACGGGTTGGGATGGGACCCATACGGGACGAGCGTGCCGGTCGCGTTCAGCGGCTTGTGTTCGGCGCAGGCAACGGCGGCGGTAAATGCGAATGGATCGATTGCAAGCGTGAGCGTGACGCAAGGCGGAGTGGGCTGCTCGTCGACGACGACGGCGAGCCTGAACGCGACGGGGACATGGGATACGGCGGCGCCGGTGAACCTGATCGGCGGGCAGAATATGACGTTCTTTGCCGGGAATCTGCTAAAGGGCAACGGCGGATACACGGTGTGGAATGCGGGAAGTTCGGCGAGCTACGGAACGCAACTGGATGGGGGAGGCGGAACGCTGCCGGGCGGCGGCGCTTACGCGGCACTGGTCAGAAGCAGCAGTGTCGGTTCGGCATTGCAGGTGGATCAATTTCTGGGCGCGGATATCGGCGCGAAGACCCAGGCGTGCGCGAACGCAGTGAATACGAGCTACGGCGGAACGTGCGACGCGCGGAACTTTACGGGCAATCTGACGATGGAATCGAACCTGACGATCTCAACGGGAAATGTGGCGATCCTGCTGCCGTGCGCGACGATCACGACGGCGAACCAGATTGTTGTGACGGCAGGAACGCGGAACGTGTCTCTGCGCGGGTGCGCGCTGCGCGGCGGGACTGCGGCAAGCGGGAGCGTGGGTGGGACGGCGTTCGCCTACACGGGATCGGGTGCGATGGTGCAGGTGGGCGACCCAACTTATGCGATGGATACGCCGGGTTTCCACATGGACAACGTGGTGATCAATACGACGGGGGCTACAAGCGCCACGGCGCAGGGACTCGTTGCGTACAGGACGCAGGAGATGGACTTAGAAAGCCTGTATTTCCTGGGTAACTCAAACCAAACAGGCATAACTCTGGACGGAACCGGGAATTACACGGGCGGAACGTTCCTGGATAACCAGTTCAGCGGGTTCGGAACTGCAGTGAATGCAATCGGACACCAAGTTACAAATCCGGCGACGACGGATTGGGCCAATGCGAGCACATTTGTGAGGCTGCACATCGACTGCCCGACAAGCAGCGGAAACCCGATCAGCGGTACTTATGGGATCAACTTACAACAAGGCGATGGAAATACCTTTACGGGAGGAGATGTAGAGGGATGCTCGACGGCGCTGCACCTAGGACCGAACGCGCAGAACAACACGATTGTGGGGCTGCGGAACGAGAACTCCACGAATCAGGTAGTGGCGGACGCGGGGAGCGCGTACAACAACTGGATGACGGGCGGCACGATGTTCACCGCCAAGCTGGCCGACAACGGCACGCGCAACAGCTTCCTCGATACGTTTCACCGGAGTTTCAACGGATTGAATGGTGACTGGTATATGAGCCAGCAGGACGCGACGTTGACCAATCACTTCAGGCTGGGCATTGGAGCGGGAAACGAGCGCGGACTGCTGAACGAGATCCAGACCGACTACGGCTACCGGTGGCTCTACGGGTTCAGCGACGCCACGGGCGGACAACAGCTCTATCAGATGCAGGACCTGCTGAACAACGTGTACCGGCTGCAGATTCAGCAGTGGAATCCAGGGCAAAGCAGCACCAACAATCAAACCGCGCTGAATGCCGCGGGGACGGGCAACGTTTGCTTCAACTGCTCAACGAATTCCGGCACCGGAGGCGTAACCTTTGCCAGCGGCGGAACGTCGCCGGCGGCAGTGGCTACCGTTGACAAGGCTGGAAATGCCCAGTTTGTGGGAAATCTGCAGGTGGGCGGGACGACGCAGTCGGCGGGAACCCTGGCGGTGCGCAACAATGCCGATGCGGAGGTGGATTACTATCTTTGGCCCGGACTTACGGCGAGCCAGAAGGGCTCTTTCACTTATAAGGACTGGAACGGAAGTAGCCAGTGGTACCTGGTGAAGGATGCGAGCAATAACTGGGCGCTTAACTCGGCGACCGGCGGGTTAGACAGCTTTAAAGCGTACCAGAGCACTAACAGCGGCGATACTTATATTGATGCGAGTAACTCGACGGGGCATATCCGGCTGAATTACGAAACCGGCGCCGGTGCGGAGACGGATATCTATTCAGGATCGAGTGCGAGCCTTGACGCCGCGTTTGTAGCGCCGAATGCGATCAAATTTCCCGGTCTGGCGGCTTCGTCGGGAGACTTCTGCCTGCAAATCGATAACTCGGGATACATCACGAACACTGGCTCACCATGTGGAAGCGGATCGGGATCCGGCGGCGTGAACGGGACAATCAACTCGGCCAGTTCAGGGCAGATCGCGTATTACACCACGAACGGAACGGCAATCGGAGGCATGAGCGCGGTTCCGCTCACATCGGGAGGGACGGGAGCAACGAGCGCGAGCGGGGCGCTGGCAAACCTGGGAGGTCAACAGACGATCCCCGTGACGGCCTATGGAGCGGTGGGCGACTGCACCGCAACCGGGTCTGCCACAAACTGCACAGACAACACTTCAGCAATTCAAACGGCTATCAATGCTGCCTACGCGACAGGTGGAGCAGTCTTTTTGCCAATCAATACTTCTACCACAAATGCGTCAACGGTGTATTATGTCGCCTCCCCGCTGAATCCAAAGGGAGTCAGCATCTACGGTCCGCATAAGACGGCTGGCTGGTGGGGCAACGTCGCAATTCGAGGGGCTGCTGGCAAGGATGTATTCGCGGTCGGTGATCCTACTTCCAGCGGCTACGTTAACCCAGCCCCAACCTTTGTTTGGCAGGATTTTGCCATCATCATCGATGATTCAGTAGATACTAGCGCTAGCTTCACACATCGAAAGCCGGGTAAGACTTGCTCGGATGCGCTGGCTACGAACGGCAGCGCAGCTATCACTTCTAACACCTGCGAGTTCAATCCGGGCGACATAGGGCAGAACGTGACGCTGACGGACGGAACAAACACACTTTCGACTACCATTGCTAGTGTCGGGATCGGAAATGGATATGGATCTTCCTCGGCCACGCTTGCGACAAATTGGCCCTATCCGACACACAGTAACTCGATTGTCTACGTTTCCATCATGAATATGCCAACCACGGCGAGAATCGGTAATTGCGCGCTTGCCTATGACGACACCACAGCGACAGGCACTACTGGACCAACCCAAGCCGTATTCAGGAACCTCACCATTGCTGCAACATCGCAAACTGACCAAAATAACTCATGCGCTTTCTTCTTTCAAGGCCCCGGCGGCCAGCCCTATATGTCCACGTGGGATAACATTTTCTGGAGAACAGAGTGGGGACTCGTAGCTGTGGAGGCAGATAACTCTACCAGCGGAACCAATGGAGCGTTTGGCGACATCAACCACTTAAACAATGTCTTTATCGAGTCTTTTTATCCTCTCGTAACCTATGACGGTGGTTGGGTACGGTGGGACGGGGGTCAGATGGCAGGCACACGTTACGGGCCGCAGATATTGATGTATAACGCGCCAAATAACGAAGCTAGCGCTTCTAACTGGGCAATCACGAATGAAGAATTTGAGGAACAGGGAGCAACTACGCCGGGCGGCGGCTGGCGAATCGAAGGAACGGATCACAGAATAAGTGGATCACAAATTGCAGGAAGTCCCTATACGACTCCCGCGCAGTGGGATGCGTTTAACTCTCGTTGCACGAATTGCCTCGCAGATGGAACTGTGAATCTGGCCGGCTCGCTGAACCACATTGAGTTTGCAAACGGCGCAGACGTGGCAACAGTGAATGATACTGGTTTCGGCAATTTATGTTCTAAGGGGAGATGGTGGTCACCCCTCGATGGCCAAGAGCCTGCGCTCTATCAAGCCTGTAGTGCTGTAAATTCCAGGCAGAATATAGCTTTTGCCCACACTTCTGACTTCGTGGCGAATGGGAACGAGTTGACTCCGTATAACAACCAGGCTGACCTGTGGATTTGGCCGCAGGATTTATACGATACCGTTGGAACGAGCCTCCCGGTGGTTGCGGATTCCTCCAGCGAAACGGGCACTCACTTGATTCTGGCCGCTTCAAACGAGTATGCCTTTGCTAGTTTGACCGGGGGTTCTTTGGTAATTGGCCCATCAAATACAGGTGCAAATCTCCCTGCCACAAGGGTGCATATCTGTGCGCGGATGAGGGCTGACTCAGGAAGTGGTAATGTGAGCTTCTGGCTTCAAACGGGATCAACGCAGATCGCCTCAATCTCTCCTGCGCTGACGACGAGCTACTCAACTTCCTGCTTTAATGCCGACCTGACTCCATTATCGGGACAGCAAGCCGTGTTTTATCTCTATACCCCGACTATCACGACCGATCTGGCATGGATTTCAGTGCATCCGTGGAGCAACGCCGAGAACGTAAACGGCCCCGTAAACGCGACGAGTTTTCTGGTGAGCGGATCGCCCGTTGGCACTGTCAACCTGGCTGACTGGACGGACAGCGGCGTGGCGAATGGCTCGGTGCCGATGTGGAATGCAACGACGAGCAAATGGACGCCGGGAACGCTGCCCAGCAATGTGAGCTCAATCAACGGGAACAGCGGGGCGTTCACCTTTGCGGGAGCGGGAGTTTCCTGCGCGGGCACCACCTGCACGGTGGCCGGCAGCACGGCGAGCGGCAACGTGCAGTCGGGGAGCCAGTACAGCCCGGCGTATTACAACCAGAGCGGGAGCAACACGACGGTGGGCGGTGTGACGCCGTTCACGGGGCTGGGGTACTGGTCGGCGAGCGCACCTCCTGCGGCAGCGACGGCGGCGCAGATTGTGAGCGCGATTGGGGCGACGCCGGTGGCCAACGCGACGAGCGCGGCGAGCGCAACGACGGCAACCACGGCGACGAGCTTTACGGGAAGCCTGGCCGGCGATGTGACGGGAACGCAGGGCGCAACGACGGTGAGCGGGATGAATGGCGGAGCGGTTCCGGCTTCGGCCAGCGTGCTGGGAACGAATGCAAACGGGCAGCCGGTGAATGCGACAGCGGCGCAGATTGTGAGTGCGATCGGATCGACGGCGGTGGCCAACGCGACAAGCGCGACGACAGCAACCACCGCGACGAGCTTTACGGGAAGCCTGAGCGGCGATGTGACGGGAACGCAGAGCGCGACGACGGTGAGCAAGATCAACGGCGGTTCCGTTCCCACGAGCGCCTCGGCGATAGGCACCAACAGCAGCGGGCAACCGGTGAGCGCGACGACGACTGGAAGCGGAAGCGTGGTGCTGGCGACGAGCCCGGCGCTGTCTGCGCCCACGGTGAGCGGAACATTGGCGGGGGCATCGGAGACGTTGAGCGGAACGCTGAGCGTGGGCGGAGCGACGACCATGCAGGGCAACGTTACGTTGCAAAACGGAGCGAATGTGAATCAGACGCTGGCGATTCAACCGGGATCGAGTGCGGACCAGGTCGGAGCCGTGCAGTTCAACAACTATTCGGGCACCGCGGAGTGGCAGGTGAAGAAGGACGCGACGAACTACCTGCGGGTGACGGACGCGGTGAATTCGATGGATCGGATGATTCTTCCGCCGAATGCAAACACGACGATCAACGCGGGAGCCGGCGCGAACGCGGTGGTGATCAACAATACGAGCGGGTCGGGAACGGGCGGATTCATCGTGTATGAGGGCGGGTCAAATTCTTCGACTGCTGCGTTCCAAGTGTCGGGCAGCGGGAACACGACGGCAACGGGCTTTCTGCAAGGGAAGTTCATCATGGGGACGGGCACGATGGGGGTGGCAGCAGGCGCGGCGGCGGGGTCGGGCCCGACCATTGCGTGCGCGACCAGCCACGTGTGCGACGGCGTAAGCGGAACGGTGACGCTAACGACGGGAACGAGTCCGACAACGGGAACGCTGGCGACGCTGAACTTCCCGAACACGCACACCAACCAGGCCAACTGCATGGTGAGCACGCTGAGCGCGACGGGAATGATCACCAGCAACACGTGGACGGAGAGCACGACGGCGATCACAATTACGGCGAACACGGCGCTGGCGGCCTCGACGGCGTACACGATCAAGTACTGGTGCGGCAGCTACTAAGACAAAACAACATTCGAATAGGAGGTGCGGCTCGGGCGGAGTTGCGCCTTCGCTTGGCGCGCGACCTGGGCAGTCGCGCGCCAAGCCTGCCTGATCGGGAGCGCTCGAAACCATCGGGGAACGAGCCAAAGCGGTTCCGCAGTTGAAGTAGCCGTTTCCAGCCTCGGTGCAAGGTGGATTTTTCTTAAGAAAAAATCCACTTGGCGGCCATGGCCTCCGGACACAGTAACTGCAGAACCGCTGTAGCGGGAGGAGACCAGTGGAGGCAGTGGAGATGGATGGCACGATTGACGAGCAGGCATGGAAGATGGCCCTGGCGCAGCTGGGCAGAAAGGATTTGGAGGGTTTCGGACGAATTCTGGATGAGCGGCCAGCGTGCCTGGGCGGATGCACGGCGGGGATGGCGCTGGCGGAGAAGCTGCTGGTGGTGAGGTCGCGCAATGGCAGGCCGGCGAAGCTGGCGGCGAACAAGGTGCAGGAGGAGTTTGAGCGGCGGCGCGGCCAGCGGAACATTGTGTTGAAGGCGCGGCAGATGGGCCTGACGACGTGGGTGGCGGGACGATTCTTTCTGAGGACGATTACGCGGCCGGGAACGCTGACGCTGGAGGTGGCGCACACCCAGGAGGCGGCGGAGGAGATTTTCCGCATTGTGCACCGGTTTGTGGATTGGCTGCCGGACAGGGTACGCAAGGGAGCGCTGAGAACGGCGCGGTCGAACGTGCGGCAGATTGTGTTTCCGAAGATCGATGCGCAGTATCGCGTGGTGAGCGCGGCGGACCGCAACGCGGGGCGGGGATTGACGGTGCAGAACCTGCACTGCAGCGAGCTGGCGCGCTGGCCGGGAGATGCGGCGGAGACGCTGGCGGGGCTGCGCGCGGCGATGGCCCCGGATGCGGAGATGGTGCTGGAGTCGACGCCACTGGGAGTGGGAGGGTGCTTTCACGAGGAGTGGCAGAAGGCCGATGAGACGGGGATGGTGAGGCACTTTTTTCCATGGTGGATGGAGGAGCGGTACCGGGCAAGGGCGGTAGGCGAGGCGAGCCTGACCGACGAAGAGCGGACGCTGATGGCGGAGCGCGGGCTGGATCTTAAGCAGATCGGGTACCGGCGGCAGATTCGCGCGAATTTTCGCGGGCTGGCGCGGCAGGAGTATGCGGAAGACGCGGAGAGCTGCTTCTTGACGAGCGGTGAATGCGTGTTTGAGCTGGCGGCGGTGGAGGCGCGAATGAAGACGGCGCCGGAGCCGGTGGAGCGAAGGAAGAATGGAGAGCTGGAGATATGGCTGCCACCGGTGAAGGACAAACAGTATGTGGTGGCGGTTGATCCGGCGGGGGGCGGGAGCGAAGGCGACTACTCGGCAGCCGAGGTGCTGGAGATGGAGACCGGCTTGCAGTGCGCGGAGTTTGCCGGGCACCTGGGCGGGCTGGAGTTGGCGCGGTTTGTGACCGATTTGGCGACCGAGTACAACGGCGCGTGGCTGGTGGTGGAGCGGAATAACCACGGCAGCGGCGTGCTGGCGCTGGCCGAGACGGCGTGCAAGTACGGACGAATCTACCGGCAGGGCGGGCAGGCGGGTTGGCTGACGACGAGCGTGAGCCGGCCGACGATGCTGGGACAACTGGATGCGGCATTGGTGCAGGAGCCGGAGCGGTTCCAGAGCCGGCGGCTGCTGGGGGAGTGCCGGAGCTTTGTGCGGCAGGCGAATGGGAGCAGCGGGGCGCAGGCTGGGACGCACGACGACCGGGTGATGGCCATGGCGATGGGGCTGGCAGCAAGGGCGGATCTGGTGGGAAAGCTTTACAGGACAGCGAGTTAGCGGGTTGCGAGTTCGCAGGTTCGCGTGCGCTGAGGCGCACGTTGGCGGGTTCGCGGGTTCGCGGGTTCGCAGGGTTCTTCGGTCGAGGGAAAGCTGGACTGTTTTCGAGTGCAAGCTTTAGATAATCAATAATTTATTCAGCATGTTGCTGGTCTCGACACTCTTGATCGCCAAAACAGGAAACCGGATAAATTCTCGAAAAATCTGTGAATTTTGGCTTTGACATGCGGGGTATTTTAGCGGTACATTAGGCGAACAAAAGGCGAAAAAATAGAGCGCCTCAGATCGTATGCCTACTGCTGCTGCACTTCGATTGGAGATCGAGCACGCGCTGGAACGCAAGTTTCCCGCGGCGCTGACGCCTGCGCCGCGCGCGATGCACGAGGTTGCGGCGACGGGAATTGCGGCGGTCGACGAGCTATTGCATGGCGGGCTGCCGATGGGAGCGATCAGCGAGCTGACGGGAGCGGCATCGTCGGGACGGACGAGCCTGGCGCTCCAGTTTGTGGCGCAGCGGACGGCGGAGGGGCGTGCGTGCGCGTGGGTGGATGTGAACGATGCGTTCGATCCTGGGTCGGCCGCGGCGAATGGCGTGCGGCTGAAGCAACTGCTGTGGATGCGGTGCCGTGAGGAGGCGGGAAAGACGGCAGGCCGATGGCGGGCGAAGCCGTTGTGGACGCGGTTGGACCAGGGGCTGCGAGCGACGGACCTGCTGTTGCAGGCTGGGGGATTCGCGGCGATTGTGCTGGACCTGGGCGATACGGCGCCGGAGCAAGGGAGCCGCATTCCACTGGCCACGTGGTTCCGGTACAGGCAGGCGGCGGAGAGGACGCAGTGCGGCCTCGTCGTTGTGGGCACGCGCGGGTATGCGCAGTCGGCGGCGGCGGTGGTGCTAGATTGCGCGGCGCGACGCGCGGAGCAGGCGGGCGGAACGGTGCTGCGCGGCTTCGAGTTTGCAGTGCGGCGCGAGAAAGAGCGGTCAGCTTCGATCGAGATCACAACGAGAAAGCCGCCGGCAGCGACGTGGCAGGCGCACGCGGCGTGGAATCTGGAGAAGCGCGCATGAGCAAGGAAGCAGGAATGAACTCTCCCACGGGCGGCGCTGGGAGCCAATTTTTCTCAGTTCGAGAAGCGAAGAGCGACGCATACGGTGAGTCTGCGAGCGATGAGCGACAAAGAAATGAGGAAAATTGGCCCCAGCCTGAAGGGTTGCGGCGAAAATCGAGCCATACTTCGTTCTCGGCCTCGACCTTGGAGCCACCAAAGCCTTCGGCCTCCGCCTCGTCTGACTCGATTTTCGCTAGCAACGCCACCCGCGGGAGAGTTCATTCCAGCTTCCTGTATGCGTGCGCATGGGCGGCGGAGTTTCCCGCGCAGGCACTGCTGCGGCTGCGGACAGACTGGCAGACGGAGCCAGTGGTGGTGCTGGATGGACGCGCGCCCGAGGAGCGGGTTTGCTCGCTGAACCGGCTGGCCGAGAGGAGGGGCGCGGCGGCGGGGATGACGCGGCTCGAAGCGGAGAGCGTGGTTGGGCTACGGCTGCTGAAGCGCTCGGCGGAGAGCGAGGCGGCGGCGCGGGCGGTGATGCTCGAGTGCGCGGCGAAGTTTTCTCCGCGGATCGAGGAGGCGCGTTCGGATGCGGGCGTCGGAACGGCGTGCGTGTTTGTGCTGGACATTGCGGGCACGGAGCGGCTGTTTGGGCCGCCGGCACAGTTGGCGGAGCGGCTGCGCGAGGAGCTGGCCGCGGCGGGGTTTCGCGCGTCGATTGCGGTGAGCGCGAATTTCGATACTGCGCGGATGAAGGCGGCTGCCATGCGCGGGATTGCGGTGATTGCCGAAAGCACGGAGGCGGAGGCGCTGACCAGGCTGCCGATTGCTGCTTTGAACCTGGATGAAGAATATGCGGCGACCTTCGCGCTGTGGGGCATTGGCACGCTGGGTGAGCTGGCGGCGCTGCCCGAGGCGGAGTTGGTGGCGCGGATGGGGGCAAAGGCGCAGCGATGGAGGGCGCTGGCGCGCGGTGAAGCGGAGCATACGTTCGAGCCGATCGAGACGGAGTTTGCGCTCGAGGAGTTTTGCGAGTTCGAGACGCCGGTGGAGCAGATCGATTCCCTGCTCTTTGTGGGCGCGCGGATGATCGATTGCCTGGCGACGCGGGCCGCGGGACGGGCGCTGGCGCTGCGCACGGTGACGGCCGAAATGGGACTCGAGGGCGGAGGGACGCATGGTTGCGCAATCCGGCCGGCGGTGCCGACGATTGACCGGAAATTTCTGCTCAAGCTGCTGCAACTGGAGATTGGAGCGCATCCGCCGCAGGCGGCTGTGGTTCGGCTCGTGCTGCGAGCGGAAGCGGGAGCGCAGAGCAAGGTGCAGTTGGGATTGTTTGCGCCGCAGACGCCGGAACCTTCGCGGCTGGATGTGACGCTGGCGCGATTGCGCGCGATGGTGGGCGAGGAGCGCGTGGGGTCGCCGGTGCTTGAGGATACGCATCGCGCGGACGGATTCCGCATGGCGGGGTTTCTAACCCCAGGTCTCAAAAGCGAGACCCGGGGGCCCCGATTTGCGGCGAACGGTGGAAAAGAAGCAGAGATGGAGGCAACGCCGCGGATGGCGCTGCGGCAGGTGCGGCCGGCGCGGGCGGTGCGGGTGACGGTGCGCGCGGCGAAGCCGGCGGTTTTTCGCGACCAGGAGAATTCGTACGAGATTGCGGCGGCGTATGGGCCGTGGAGGACGAGCGGTTGCTGGTGGGCGCTGAAATCGTGTGACGGTGCGTGGGACTGTGAGGAGTGGGATGTGTTGGCGGTGCGCGTTGAGAAGCTTTCCTCAGGGGACAAAGCCCCGAGTCATTTTGCAGGCGCAACGGCACGACTCGAGCCACCCCAGCGACAAGGACCTGTCGCTGGGGGCCCCGGGAAGTCGTGCCCTTTCAAAACGCCGGCTATTCCCTCGGACGTCGAAGAGCTTTCCTCAAGGGCGGCTTACCTATCCGGCGAAGGAAAAGCAACCGCAGATCCTTCGACTCGGTTTGACGAAAGTACGCGCCAAACCTCGCTCAGGATGACATCGAGAGGATGCGCTGAGCCGGCAAGCCGGATACAGCAGCCCTCAAACCGCTGTGATTTTTCTATCGGATTTGGTTGCGGTGATGGCGCGACGATCGCGTGTCTGCTGGTTCACGACCGGGCGCGGAATGCGTGGCGGCTGGAGGCGTTTTACGACTGACCAAAGCATCGATATTCCGAATACGCGCTGGGTGCCGAATGCACACTCGCCGGGGACACCGGTTTGCCATCCGAACGATGCGTACATGCCTGCGGCCGCAGCGGAGCCGCGCGCAGGTGCGACGACGCGCGCGACTGCGATTGCGAGAGACGGCGAATACATCGAGCTGCACGCGACGAGCGCATTCAGCTTTTTGGCGGGAGCGACGCTGCCGGAGCAGTTGATCAAGCGCGCGGTGGAGCTGGAGATGCCTGCGATCGCGCTGGCCGACCGGAACGGCGTTTACGGTGCGGCGCGCTTTCATACGGCGGCGCAACCGTGCCGCGTGAGGGCGCACATTGGCGCGGAGATTGCCGTCGAGTCGCTGGGTAGCCGCCTCACGCCGCCGGAATGGCTGCCGAATCAATTTCCGCCAGAGCCGGCGCGGGTGGTGCTGTTGTGCGCGTCGCAGGTTGGCTACCAGAATCTGTGCCAACTGATTACGCGCTTCAAAATGCGCGAGGCGACGAAAGCCGAGGGCGCGGCAACGATTGAAGACCTGGAAGAATTTTCTGCCGGACTGATTTGCCTGACGGGCGGCGAAGAGGGAACGCTGGCGGCGGCGCTCGCGCGCGGCGGAGAATGCGAGGCGCGGAAGACGGCCGAGCGGTTGGCGGCGATTTACGGGCGCGGCAATGTGTACATGGAACTGCAGCGGCACCAGGAGCGCGAAGAGGAGTGCTGCAACCAATCGCTGCTGAGAGTGGCGGAGAGCCTGGGCCTGCCGGTGATTGCGACCAACGGCGTGCGCTATGCGGAGGAAAAGGATCGCGAGATGCTCGACGTGTTCACGGCGATCCGGCATCACACGACGCTGGATCGCGCGGGGCGGCTACTCACTCGGAATACGGCGCGGCATCTGCGGACGGCGCGCGAGATGGCGGCGCTGTTCCAGGACATTCCCGAGGCGATTGCCAACACGCGCATTGTGAGCGAGCGGCTGGAGTTTGCGCTGGCCAATCTGGGCTACGAATTTCCGCATTACCCGATGCCGGAGGGCGAGACGATGGACAGCTTTCTGGCCAAGCGCGTGGAGGAGGGCGTGCGCAAGCGGTATGGATCGCCGGCGAAACGGCATTTGCTCCAAAAGGCGCGGGCGCAGGTGAAGCACGAGCTGGCGCTGATTGCGAAGCTGGGATTTGCCGGGTACTTTCTGATCGTGTGGGACATTATTCGCTACTGCCAGTGGAGGGGATTTCTGGTGCAGGGGCGCGGGTCGGCGGCGAATTCTGCGGTGTGCTACGCGCTGGAGCTGACGGCGGTTGATCCGGTGGGGATGGAATTGCTTTTCGAGAGATTTTTGAGCGAGAACCGCGGCGAATGGCCGGACATCGATCTCGACCTGGCTTCGGGCGACGAGCGCGAGCAGGTGATCCAGTACGTATATGAGCGGTATGGCGCGCTGGGCTCGGCGATGACAGCGAATGTGATCACGTATCGCGGGCGGTCGTCGGCGCGCGAGGTGGGCAAGGCACTGGGATTCGAGGAGGAACAGTCGGCGCGACTGGCCGGGTTGATGGGCCACTGGGAGTGGCGCGGCCCGAACGACACCATGGAGAAACATTTTGCGCAGGCTGGGTTCGACGTGCGACATCCGCGGATTGCGCGCTATCTGGACCTGTGCCTGCGCATGAAGGATCTGCCGCGGCATCTGGGGCAGCACTCGGGCGGCATGGTGATTTGCGCGGGGATGCTGAATCGCGTGGTGCCGATTGAGCGCGCGTCGATGCCAGGGAGAACGGTGATCCAGTGGGACAAGGAAGATTGCGCCGACATGGGACTGATCAAGGTGGACCTGCTGGGGCTGGGGATGATGGCGGCGCTGAAGGAGTCGATTGAGCTGATTCCGCGGCACTACGGCAAGCAGGTGGATTTGGCGCTGCTGCCCGAAGATCCGCTGGTGTACGAAACGCTGTGCAAGGCGGACACGGTGGGCATGTTCCAGGTGGAGAGCCGCGCGCAGATGGCGTCGATTCCGCACAACGCGCCGGTGCGTTTTTACGACCTGGTGGTGCAGGTGGCGATCATCCGGCCGGGGCCGATTGTGGGCAAGATGATGCATCCGTATATGCGGCGGCGGCAAGGCAAGGAGGAGGTGACGTATCCGCACCCGTTGCTGGAGCCGGTGCTGAAGCGGACACTGGGCGTACCGCTGTTTCAGGAGCAGTCACTGCGCATGGCGATGACGGTGGCGAGCTTTACGGGCGCGGAGGCCGAAGAGCTGCGGCGCGCGGTAGGCATGCGGCGATCGATGCAGCGGATGAAGGATCTGGAGGGACGGCTGCGCGCGGGGATGACGCGCAACGGCGTGGATGCGGCGGCCCAGGACAACATTGTGCAGGGGATCTCGTCGTTTGCAATGTATGGATTTCCTGAGAGCCACGCGGCGAGCTTCGCGCTGATCGCGTATGCGTCGGCGTACTTGAAGGTGCATTATCTGGCGGCGTTCCTGTGCGGATTGCTGAATAACCAGCCCATGGGGTTTTATTCGCCGGCAGTGCTGGTGAAGGATGCGCAGCGGCATGGGCTGCGGGTGCGGCCGATCGACGTGCAGCGGTCTGAGTGGCTGTGCACGCTTGAAAAAGAGGCGGATGGGGCGGTCTCGCTGCGGATGGGAATGAATTATGCGAAGGGATTACGGCAGACGTCGGCGGAGGCGCTGATCGCAGCGCGCGGCACGGGAGGATTTGCGAGCGTGGACGATTTGACGCGGCGCGTGCCGGAGCTGAATCGCAAAGAGCTAGTGGCGCTGGCGCAGATAGGAGCGTTGAATTCCCTGGGCGAAGTGGAACACAGGCGCGATGCGCTGTGGCAAGTGGAGTGGGCGGGAAGGCCGGTGGGTCCGCTGCTGCGCGGGACGGAGGCTGGGCGCGGGGTGAAGTGCGGCGAGATGGTGGCGCGAAGCGAGAAAAATCCTGGCGGCGGAGCGGCGATGCCGCTGCGGCAGATGACGACGGAGGAGCGGCTGGCGGCGGATTATGCGGGGACGGGGCTCACGACGGGGCGGCATCCGATGGCGTATCACCGCGAGGCGTTGCGGGCGGAGGGGATTTTTTCGGCGCGGGAGCTGGAGGCGTTGAGGAGCGGCAGGCGCGTTGCGATTGCCGGATGCGTGATTGCGCGGCAGCGGCCGGGCACGGCGAAGGGATTTGTATTTTTGTCGCTGGAGGACGAGACGGGAATTGCCAACGTGATTCTGACGCCGGATGTGTTTGAGCGCGACCGGCTGGTGGTGACGCGGAACCGGTTTTTGCGCATCGAGGGCCCGGTGCAGAACCAGGAAGGCGTGATCCACGTGAAGGCGCAGCGGATTGTGCCGCTGGAGATCACGCGAGTGGAGGTGCGGTCGAGGGATTTTCGATAAAGCAGCTTCTAGCTACTAGCTTCTAGCTGCTAGCCTGCTCGTGCTGGGTGGGCTTTGGTCGTTAAGGTGAGGCCATAAGTCGTCGTGCAGAGAGCTAAAAGCCAGGAGCTAATGGCTATAAGCTGCTTTTGCAGTTCCCTGCCCCGGAATTGCGAAAGCGGGCGAATCCCCCTACAATAATGGATAGAGACGAATTGCAGGAAAGGCGAGTATTTTCAGCGATGCCGAAGGAAAAGATTCATCCCAATTACGCCGCGGTGCGGGTGATGTGCGCCTGCGGAAACAGTTTTGAGACGCGGTCGACCCACAAGGGCGACATTCACGTGGAAATTTGCTCGGTTTGCCACCCGTTCTTTACAGGCAAACAACGGTTGGTCGACACGGCGGGACGCGTAGAGCGGTTCCGGCGGAAGTACGCGAAGAGCGACAAGGCGATTGCGGCGGCGAAGTAAGCCGAGATTCCCAGGTCTCAAAATCGAGACCTGGGGCACCCAGAGGATGGGACGAGCCTCCGCTGCGGCGGAGGCTCACGTTTGTTTGGGGGGAAAGGCAGCTTCTAGCCTCTAGCTCCTAACTTCAAGCTTCTGCAATGCTGAACGCGGAATTCATCTGGAGTGCGAGGTACGCCACGGCGCCATGGCAGGACGCGGATTCACAGTAAACAAGGACTGGGACAACCCGGTGGAGCACGCGATGCCCGCAGAGGCGCGCGTTCCGGCGGAGGTGCGGCTGGGCTCTGTCGTAGTGCGGCCGGCGACGGTGCTGGCGCCGATGGCCGGCGTGACGGACACAGTGTTCCGGCGGTTCATCCGGCACGCGAGTCTCTTTTCCAGAGATCAGAGAACAGAGATCAGAGATCAGAGATCAGAGATCAGAGATCAGCGATCAGCGATCAGAGATCAGAGATCAGAGATCAGAGATCAGAGATCGGAAAACAGGGAACAGAAGACCGCAACGGTGGAAAGCGTTGAAAGCGCCATAAGCAACGTGGAGAGTGGGTGCGGGCTCATTATGACCGAGTTCACGTCGGCGGATGGGCTGGCGCGGATGCGGGAGACGAAGCGGCGGCGGTACCTAACCTTCTACGACGATGAGCATCCAATTGGAGCGCAACTGTTCGGCTCGAATCCCGAGACACTGGCGGAGGCTGCGCGCATTGTGGAGGAGACGGGCTTCGACACGGTGGATTTGAACCTTGGTTGCCCGGCGAAGCGCGTGGTGGGGTGCAATGGAGGGTCGGGGCTGCTGCGCGATCTGCCGAAGATTGGCGAGATTTTCCGGGCGATCCGCAAGGCGGTGACGATTCCCTTCACCGTGAAGTTCCGCATGGGCTGGAACGACGCGCAGATTGTTTGCGTGGAGCTGGCGCGAATGGCCGAGGCCGAAGGGCTGAACGGATTGGCGCTGCATGCGCGGACGCGCGAGCAGGGATACAGCGGACAGGCGCAGTGGCATTGGATTGCGCAAGTGAAGCAGGCGGTGGGGATTCCGGTGATGGGCAACGGCGACGTGCGCACGCCGGAGGACGCGGCAACGATGGTGGCCGAGACGGGCTGCGACGCGGTGATGATCGGACGGGCGGCGCCGGCGAATCCGTGGATCTTCAGGCAGATTGCGCAGTACACGGCGACGGGTAGCTACGACCGGCCGACGAATGAGGACCGCTACCGGATGATCCGCGCGTACTTTGAGATGCTGCTGGCCGAGGCCGAGGCGACCAAGGATCTGCCGCGCGACTCCAGGATGGGCGACCCGGTGGGCAAGATGAAGCAGTTTGCCACATGGTTCACGCACGGCGTGCCGGGCGGGGCGAAGTTGCGCGCGGCGATTTACCGGGCACGCACCGGATTGGATGTGCTGAGCGAGGTGGAGCGTTTCTTCGCAGCGCAAGGCGACGGCGACGACGGTGCTGTCGAAAAGGATGAGGCGCAGGGGTTTCCCGAAGCTGCGCTGATCTGCGATTAGGCCCTACAAAACATTTGAGCTGATCGGGGCGCGCTGAACGTCTTTGGCGAGCGTATCTTCTCACAATTCTCCCCAGAGAAACGGACGCGGATGCGGTCGCTCCCGTTGTTTGCATTTGCGGGTTCAGGCTGCGCGGAGCGGCGCTGCCATTGAAACGGCGCGAGCCGCTTTTCCACATTCGGGCACAGGGTGTGCACCGGGTGCGCGCGAGGGCGAGTGCGCTAGGCTGGAAAAACGATATGGCGGTTTGCGCGATTTGCGATGGGGTGGGTCTGGTTCGGGTGATGGATGCGGCCGGGAATTGGGTGAGCCGGCCGTGCGAGTGCCAGGAGGCGGAGCGGGAACAGCGAAGGATCCGGGCGGCGCAAATTCCGGCGCGGTACAAGGATTGCACACTGGACACGTTTGAGATTTACCACGAGGCCGACCGGTCGCTATCGGAAGCGCTGCTGACGTCACGACGTTTTGTGGATGAGTACCCGGTCGACACCGCTGGGAAGGGACTGCTCTTCACCGGGCCCATGGGTGTGGGCAAGACGCATTTAGCCGTGGGCGTGCTTCAGCGGCTGGTGCGGGAGCGCGGTGCGAAGGGACTGTTCTGCGACTACCGTGAGCTTCTGAAAAGCATCCAGAACAGCTACAACCCCGAGGTGCGGACGACGGAACTGGAGCTGCTGAAGCCGGTATTTGCCGCCGAGGTGCTGGTGCTGGACGATCTGGGCGCGCAAAAGCCCAACGAATGGGTCTGGGACACGGTGGCGCTGATTCTGAACACGCGCTACAACGACCGGCAGACGACAATCATTACGACAAATTATGTGGACCTGCCAGCGGGGGGCGGAGGGTTGAGCGACCCGGAGCGGGCGGCGCGCGAGCCGACACTGGGTGACCGGATCGGGGACCGCATGCTGTCGCGTCTGGCCGAAATGTGTATTCAGGTGAAGATGCGCGGGAAAGACTGCCGGCAGACGGAGATCAAGCGAGCCCGGTTCCCAAGGCTTTAAGCTCGTAGCTGTTCTCTCATGATTGGCCTGTCAAGGCTTTTGGCTTTTCGCCCGCAAGCCATTCACAATCCGCCCGTGTGTTGCCGCTGGCAGCTACCGGCACGGTTTCTCGTCATACAACTACCAAAACGACAAGAGACTGGCGAGAAGCAGGAGCATGGCAGCAATGGTCAGGCCCTGATAGGCGCGTTCGGTCAGCTGGTTGGGCTGCGGGGAGCCGCTCGTGTGGGTGGGCGGCGAAGGAATCGCGTTGCACGGGGAGGGATGCATTGGCTGGCCTGCCTTTCAAATGCATTTCAGTAAGGTCTACGCTGCGATCGTTTCTTTAGTTTTCTTCTTTTGCGGTTGCGGTTCGTGGTTCGTGAGGATTCCTGGCTTCCGCCGGCTTCCAATGGCCGACGGTGAAGTCTCTGCTCCCAGCTTAGACGCGCGAGGCCAGCGCGGGATTCAAAGAGAGATGGAGATTCGATGAAAAGTTTGCGGGCGGAAGGGACAGGCGGCGCGACGGCTTGCGGCGGGGGCGCTGCGGATGGTGGATGGGCCGCAAGGCCAGCAAAAACGGGTGTACAATCGCGCTCGTGAGCACAGGTCCACAACTTGTACGTCCCGAGGCGGCGCAGGAGCGCAACTGGCTGCCGGTGACCGTTGCGGCGGCGATTGTGCTGGCTGTGGCGATTGGACTGGTGCTGTTTTATGGGCACGGGAAGAGCGCGCCGGCGGCGACGCCAATCTCGGCGGCCCTCGATCCCTACGCGGGGAATCTGCCGATCATCAACCTGCAGATGAGCGAGTCAGCGAACCTGGCTGGCGGCAAGGTGACCTACGTCGATGGGTCGATCGCCAATACAGGCAGCCGGACGGTGACTGCGATCACCGTGCAGGTGTTGTTTCGCGATCCTGCTCACGAAGTGGCGCAGAACGAAACCCAGCCGTTGCACATCATTCGCACGCGCCAACCGTATGTGGATGTGGAGCCGGTGTCGGCTTCGCCCCTGAAGCCCGGCGACAGCGCAGACTTCCGTCTGGTCTTCGACACGGTTGCGCAGGACTGGGATGGCGCTTTCCCTGAGATCCGCGTCATTCACGTCGACTCGAAGTAGGGCGCGTGGATTCGAAGTAGGGCGAGGATTTCACGGCAGGGTAGAAAGTACGCAAACGTGCAAAATTTACCCGCAAACAGGAGTATACAGTGCGCGAGACCGGCCGATTCCGCGCGGAAGCCTCACGATCGAATGACTTTACTTTCAACTAGATAGGTCTTTCCCCAATCCCTCTCCACCTTTGGCACCGGTATTGCTCTTACCAGGGTGAGCAGACAGCAGGCTCAACCCGCGGACGCAACTTTAAAAGCCGCGAACCAAGAGGGATTGAACCCACGATGAAATCTGCGAATGAATTGAATTTGTTCCCGCGCCGACTGGCACTCCTTGCGTTGGCATCTGCGATCGCGATTCCTGTTTGCGCACAGCAAACGCAAAGTTCGACGGCGGCTTCCCCAAGCCCCGTTGCTTCGGCGACGGATCAGCAGCCCTCCCCCATGCCCATGACTGAACAGCCGTTGAGCGCCCCGAAGGAAGGGTTCTGGGGCCGCATCTATCCTTTTGCCCGCAAGAAGTGGGTGAAGAGGCAGACCGATCCGATCAACGACCGGCTGAGCGAACTGGATGATGTGAACGCCAAGAACGCGCGGTACATCAAGGATGTGGATGCGCGGGCACAGGCGGGCATCCGGAAGGCGCAGTCCGCGGCCGAAGCAGCGAACCAGTTGGCGATGGCCGCCAACACGCAGGCGGAGAACGCCAACAGCGCAGCCCAATCGGCGTCGACTCACGTGAATGAGATCAACACCACGGTGAGCGGCCTCGACCAATATCACCAGGCGACGGACATTGAGATCAAGTTCCATGGCTCAAGCCCGACGCTGACTTCAGATTCGAAGACGCAGCTGGATCAACTGGCCTCGAGCCTTACCGGGCGCGAAGGCTACATCCTGGAGATGGAAGCGCACTCGCCGCAGGCGGGCAGCGCAGGCATACAGAGTTCCGAGCGCCTGGCGGAAGCAGTCAAGCGCTACCTTGTAACGGAACATCAGATTCCCGTCTACCGCATGCACTCCGTGGCCCTCGGCAACGAAGTTGAGATGGCCTCAACCGGAACCGGCGATCAGGACCAAAAGCCGGAACGGGTACGGGTAAGCAGCGTGCATCTGCGGTTGATGGAAAACAGTTTGGCGGCCCGGGCAGGAGCGTCACCCCAAAGCGCTCCCGCCGCAGCTGGCGCGGAGCAGCCGTAACAAAGCGGCCAACTCCTCCCCCGAGGCTCTGCACTCGCGCCAACGGCCACCCCGCCGTTCGGCCGCCAAAAAAGCTCTCGCAACGCGAGAGAACCAAGGCAACTTGGCCCCCGCTGAAAACGGGGGCCGTTTTTTGGTCTGGAGACAGGGGGCGAGAGGGCCGGGAGCGAGGGAGGCGCGATCCGGCCGCACCGCACCGACCGGATTATAATATCTGTTATAATCATTAGAACGAGGCAAGACGATGATCAAGCTCAAAGTCACCACCATTGGGAGTTCGGCGGGAATTGTGTTGCCTAAAGAAGCCCTGACGCTGCTCAAGGTAGCGAAGGGCGACTCGGTCTTTCTAACTGAATCACCGGACGGCGTTCGCATCACCCCGTACAACCCCGAGTTCGAGGAACAGATGGCCTTGGCGCGCAAGTTCATGCGCGAGCGGCGCGATGTTTTGCGGGAGCTCGCAAAGTGAGCCAGGAAGGGTGGCACTGGGTATCAGAAGATGTAGTTCTGGCCATTCATGACGAGCAACTCGCGGAACACGGCGGCATGGCGGGGCTGCGGGATCGATCCTCGCTGCTCTCGGCACTTGCACGCCCGCAGCATCTTGCAACTTATGGAAATCCCGATGCAGCCGATCTTGCGGCCTGCTATGCCGTGGGCATCGCACGTAACCACGCATTTATTGACGGAAACAAGCGCACGGTTCTCGTTGTGGCGGCCGGCGTGTTCCTACCGTTGAATGGGTACAAACTGGCCGCCAGCGACGGGGAGACCGTGAGGGTCATGCTCTCCGTCGCAGACGGCTCGATGCCGGAGCAAGAGCTGGCGTCATGGTTTCGCACTCATTCCATGCCGTTATCCCCTGAATGACACTTTTCCTTGTGCTTTCAGCGCAGGTTCTGCACGCTACAATGCTTCCATCACATGCATGGAGGCCTGTATGACAAATGTGACGCGCAGGATTGTTCTTGCCGCAGCGACATTGGCGTTTGCCGCGGGCTTTGCGGGGCCGCTTGTGGCGCAGGGTGCGCCGCCGCAGTCGAGCGAAGGGGCGCCATATACGATCGAGTACTACTACAAGTGCCAGTGGGGCCATCAGCAGGAGTTCCTCGACCTATTCCTCAAGAACCATTGGCCGCTGCTCAAGAAGATTCAGTCGACGGGGCGGATTCTTTCCTTGAGGATTGAGTCGCCCGCCTACCACACCACCGAGGACGGGCGCTGGGATTACCGCGTGACCATCGTCTACAAGAACTCGACGGTAGCGACGAGCGCGAACCCGGACGAGGAGGCGTTCGTCAAGGAGCTTTGGCCGGACCAGGAGACCTACAAGCACGAGGAGCAGCGGAGGTTCGAGATTCTGCTCGGGCACTGGGATCTGCCGGTGACGGATATTACGCCGAAATAGCAGCGATCAGAGAACAGGGATCAGAGATCACCTGCCGGTGGTCAGCGATCATCGCGGGCCCGCCATTGGCGGACGAGGTCGGCGGCGGCATCGGGCCAGTCAGGAAATTCGAATTGGAATCCGGCGTCGAGGAGACGGCCGGGAACGACGCGGCGGCTTTTGAGCACAAGCTCAGGCTCGGTGCGAAGGAAGAACATACCGATGGCCATGAAAAGCGCTGGCGCTGGCAGGCCGTTGGGCATCTCCCAGGCCTCGCGCAGTGCAGCCATAAACTCGCGATTGGGGAGCGGATTGGGCGCGGCGAGATTGACGGGGCCATAGATCTCCTCGTGGCCGATGAGGAATTCGAGGGCGCGGGCAAAGTCGGTCTCGTGAATCCATGAAACATACTGGCGGCCGTTGCCCTGCGTTCCACCAAGGCCTGTGCGGACCAGACGAGAGAGCACGGCAAAGACGCTGCCCGGCGCGGGGCTGAAAACAAGTGATGTTCGTAGCGCGATTTTGCGCGTGCACGGCGTGTCGGCGGAGAAGAATGCGGCCTCCCAGTCCCTGGCAAGCTGGACGGTCCAGTTCCACTTTTCAGGGGCGCGGCGGCGGGGCGAGATCCACTCGTTGCCGCCCAGCTCGCCGGTGGCTTCGTCCATGTCGCGATCGAGTGAGTGCCGGTAGATGGTGGCCGTGGAGGCGTTCATCCAGAGGCGCGGCGGATTGGCTACGGCGGCGAAGGCCCGGTGCAGCAGGCGCGTGGACCCGATGCGCGAATCGGAAAGCTCACGGCGGTTGCGGGCGGTGTAGCGGCAGTTGATGCTGCGGCCGGAGAGATGGATGCAGACGTCGGCGCCTTCAAGTGTCTCAACCCAGGGACCAAGCTCGACGCCGTCCCAATGCACCGTCTGCCAGGGCGCAGTGTATGGCCCGCGGGTAAGCACCGTGACGTGATGGCCGCGCTCCTGAAAGAAACGCGCCAACATGCGGCCTACCTGGCCGCTGCCGCCGGGCAGAACGATGCGCAATGGGCGAGAGCTCCAATGGCCAGGATTGTCCATGCAATCAAGCCTAACGCTCAGCCCGGCTTTCGATGGCGCTTATTGCCGCGGCGGGAGCGGGTAGCTCTGCGCAAACTGGCGCTGGCGATGGACACGGATCTCGTGGACGATGACAAAGATCACGAGGAATATGACCAGCAGCGGGCCGAAGAGGATCCAGGGCGAGAAGATGACATGGTCTTTGCCGATGGAGACACTGGCCGGAGTGTGCACCGTGCCGAACATCGCGACCAGGTCTTTGCCCACGGTGACGTTTTCGCCCAGGCGAACGGAACCAAAGAAGGAAACCAGGTCACCGCCAATGGAGGAGTTATCGGCGGCGCTTACGCGGCCGAAGAAGTCGACCACGTCGTGGTGGGCCTGGCCATTGAGGCGCACGTTGCCGAAGAAGACGACGATGTCGCCTTTCACCTCGCCATCGGCGCGGACGCTGCAGAAGAAGCAGACGGCGTCGTGCACGGGTGCGTCGGGGGTGACGTCGATGTTGTTGAAGAACTGGACCGCATCCTGGTCGGCGCGGGCCGGCGCTGCGGCAACCGCCAGGGTGGCGCCAAAGAGGCAAACGGCGAGAAATCTCCCATGCATAGGCGTTTGATCCTCGCTATATGCAACTATACGCGCTGGGGTGCGCGGAAGTTCCCGGGAGATTGGGCGAGCGAAGGACCGTGTTTTGTGCGCTTTACGCAGGGTTCAGCGCCTGTGTCCACTCGGCGGCGGTGTCAACGAGTACGTCGGGAGGGGAATCCGAGAGGTTTTGGGGGCCGAAGCCGAAGGCACAGCCGACGGACCAGGCACCGGCATTGCGGGCTGTTTGCACGTCCACCTCGCTGTCGCCGATCATCACGGTCTCCTCGGGCGTGGCGCCGGTCTCTTCCATGAGCGAGCGGAGGCCCAGCGGATCGGGTTTCTTGAGGGGGAAGCTGTCGCCGCCGTAGATATGGAGGAAGTAATCGGCAAGACCCAGCCCTTCGCAGATGCCGCGCGCAGGACGCACCGGCTTGTTGGTGAGCACGGCCATGATTCTTTGCGGGCCGCCTGGGGCGTCATGCAACTCGTGCAAAGCCTTGAGCGCATCAAGAACGCCCTCGTAAGCATAGGTGAAGTCGAGCTTGTGCTCGCGGTAATACTGCAGAAAGAACGCGTAGGCTTTGGCGAAGAGATCCTCGTTCACTTCGCTGGGAGAGATGTTGCCGGCGAGGGCCAGCGAGCGGCGCATGAGCATGGGCGCGCCGTTGCCGACAAAGCCGGCGATCACGGGGTCGGGCAGCGGCCCGAGATTGAATTTCCCGAGAGTTGCATTCACGCTGTTGCAAAGGTCCTGCGCTGAGTCGATCAGCGTGCCGTCGAGATCGAAGACCAGCAGCTTCAGGCGCTCCACGGGAATGTGGCGAAAGACGCGAATCATCTTCTTCTCAGTTTAAAGGGCGGCGCGAGGCGCATTGTTTACACTGAGCAAGCAAAGGAATGGAGAGGAGTTCCGTATGTCGCAAAAATGCTGGTCCATTCTGGCGGCGCCGCTCGTTCTGGCGATCGGACTGAGCTGCCTTTCCGCACAGCAGCCGCGGCGCCCGGCCTTCAGCACCGACACCGCAGCAGAGCGCATCCCCAACCTTGGCACGCTCAAGACGGAACTCGTGGAGTACCACGATTGCACTTGCAAGTGCGGCTGTTACGCGCACGACATGGACGTGCAGGCGGATCGCGCCATCGCGTTCTTGCGCCAGCGCGCCGCGCATCGCCGTCCGCAGGAGAAACTGACGCTGATTCTGGACATCGACGATACCTCGCTGTCGACCTACCAGGAGATGTTGGACGCAGATTTCGCGTATAACCCAACCGTCTTCGATCGGTGGCTTGATACCGCGCAGGCGCCTGCTATTCCCGGCACGTTGCGGCTCTACAAGGAAGCGCAGCGTCTGGGCGTGAACATCTTCTTTATCACCGGCCGCAAGGAAGCGCAGCGCGCCGCCACGGAGCGCAATCTGCGCGCGCAGGGGTTCGACAACTGGAACATGCTTGTGATGCGCCCGGCGGATCACGGCACACAGACAATAGGGGCATTCAAGGCTGTGGCGCGCGGGCAGATCGCCTCGGCAGGTTACACGCTGGCGCTGAACGTGGGCGACCAGTGGAGCGACCTGAAGGGGAAGCCGGAAGCGGAGTATTCGGTGAAATACCCTGACCCGTTCTACTTCATCCCATAACGCGGCCTAATGAATGCGAATGTTGCCCGAGCCGGTTTCGATGCGCACCGCGGGTCCTCCACCGCCGATGACGCCCTTCACGTGGTGGTGGTCCATCGTCCCTTGCGAAACGATCTCGCGATCACAATGAACGTTGCCTGAGCCGGTTGAGGCGTCCAGGGCCAGCCCGGCATTGCCCGTCCAAAGCTCGACGCTTCCCGAACCCGTGTGAATGCGCCACGGTGCAGCCGGCGTGCCGCTCACCTTAATGTTGCCCGAGCCGGTTCCGGCGCGCAGCCCGCCGTGCAGGTTCTTCAGCTCGATTGACCCAGAGCCTGTTTCGGCTTTTACGTCGCCTGCTCCAACTTGCTCGGCATCGATGTTGCCCGATCCGGTTCCAACAGTAAATCCGCCTTTGAGCCCAGTGGCATGAATCGATCCCGAGCCAGTGCTCAGCCTGGCATTTGCGCCCACGCCTTCGTCAGACACGTTGCCCGAGCCGGTGGCGGCATCCAGATAGGCGTCGGGCGGCGCTTGAATCTCGTAATCGATGCTGATGTTGCCGAGATTCTGATGTCCGGCTCCAATGCGGACAATGTTGCCTGTCTGCTGGATGGGAGGATGCGCCGCGATCTCTTGCACCCTTTCATCGCTTGAGCCCCAGCCCGACTTTACGCGCGCAAAAACGTGAATACGGCCCTCCGGGCCGCTGGTGAGATGAATCGATCCTGAGCCGGTGGTGACTGTGAGATCGACTCTGCCGCTCACGGTCAGGTCGCGCTCAAAAGTCGCCTCAGCGGCCCGCGCCGGAACCGTTGCCATGGACACAACTGCCACACATGTGGCGACTGCTGCACAAAAATGCTTCATCGCGCGCCTCACATTGCCACCTGAATCATTCTACGCACCCAGCGGCGGTCCAGTTCCACGGAAAGGCATCAAGTAGCGCGGATCTCTGACTTTCCGCACACCGTGCAATGCTATTCTCTCAGCCAGATGCACGAGCTTCTCCTTATCAAGCCGGTCGCCGTGGCCATGCTGATCCTGGCCAACGCCTATTTTGTCGCAGTGGAGTTCGCGTTGATCTCCATCCGCGACTCGCGCGTGGAGCAACTGCTGGCCGCGCGGGTTCCGGGAGCGCGAGCGGTGCGCAGCCTGCAGCGCAACCTCAATGACCTGCTTCCCGCCGTGCAGCTCGGCGTGACCCTCTGCTCACTGGCGCTTGGCTGGCTGGGCGAGCCGATGGTTGCGCAGATGCTGGCGGGGTGGATGGGCACACTGCCCCACGCGAATATCTACGGTCACGTGGCGGCCGTGGCTCTCGGCTTCGCCATCATCACCTACTTTCACGTTGTGGCCGGCGAGCTGGTGCCCAAAGCGTTGGCCCTGCGCCGGGCCGAGGCGCTGGCTGTGGCCGTGGCGCCGCCCATGCTGGTGTTCATGGCGATCACTCGCCCGGCAGTGCGCTTGCTCAGCCGCTCGGCAGGAGTTGTTCTGCACGCGTTCGATATTCCATCCACTGAGCGCGCCGCGTCGATCCATTCCGCCGAGGAGTTGAAGCTCATCGCCACGGCGGCAAGGCGATTGGGTTTGCTCCCCGAATTCCAGGAGATGCTGGTGCACCGTGCGTTGGAACTCGGCGACGTGCCGGTGCGCGAGATCATGACGCCCCGGCAGAAGATCTTTTCCCTGCCATCCAACATGCTTCTCAAGGATGCCTGCCTGCGCGTCTTCGGGCGCAGCCACTCGCGGATTCCTGTTTACGACGAGGCTCGCGGACCCGAGTACATCGTGGGAGCGGTGTATGCGCGCGATCTGGCGCGGCTTTTCTATTCCCGTGCTTCATCGGCTACGCCAGCGGCGCCCCAGGGCGAGGTGCGACTCAGCCAGATTATGCACGAAGTGCTGGTGGTGCCGGAGGCGAAATCGGCGCTGGACCTGCTGCGCGACTTCAAGCAGAGCCGGCGGCACCTGGCCATCGCGGTGGACGAGTATGGATCGACCGTGGGCCTGGTGACCGCGGAGGACGCAATCGAGCAGCTTGCGGGCGAGCTGGAGGACGAATTCGACGTGCCCTCGCAAACGGTGCTGAGCAGCGCCGGAGGCGCGGTGGTGATGGATGGCAGCATGAATCTGCGCGACCTGGAAACGCAGATGCACTGGAGCCTGCCGCGCGACGGCGGCGTGGAAACGCTCGCCGGGTTCGTGCTGGCGCGCCTGGGGCACATTCCAGAGGCGGGCGAATCCATCGTGTTTGAAGACCGGCGTTTGACCGTGGTGGAGATGGACGCGAGGCGCATCGCGAAGATTCGCGTCGAGCCGGTGCAGCAAAGCTCACACGCATCGGAATAGCACTTTAAGCCGCGTATTTGATGTTTGCCCGATGGCCCGGCGCAGGCCGGCTGCTGCGCATCCTGACAGGGATTGCAGGCGAATGTCTTGCCCCATTTCGGCGGCAATGGGAGAGCGAAGCCCATCCAGCCCGAAGCGGCGCGAAAGCGTTGCGGTGTGTACATCATCCATTAACCTCTCGTACGTGCAAACCCGGTCTGCATAGAAGAAAATAGAATTGGATGAATTCCGCAGACGGCACGAAGAAACGATTGGCACCCACAGAGACTGATGCTCACCCATGGACAGTCGAGGAGTTTGAGCGGCTGGTTTTCGAGTGCAAGCCCAAGGTCGCGGTTTTCGATTGCGACGGAACCCTCTGGAGCGGCGACGCGGGGTACGGATTCATGGCCTGGTCGCTGGAGCAGGGGCTGGTTTCGCGGTCGACCAACGACTGGATCGATACGCGCTACCGCGCTTATAGCGCGGGTGACGTAAGCGAAGCGGCGATGTGCGGTGAAATGGTGCAGATGTACGCCGGATTGCGCGACAGCGAACTGCGGGACGCCGCAGCGCGTTACGTGGATGAGTTCGTACGCGGGCGCGTTTTTGCCGAGATAGCGGCTCTGGTAGAGAAGATGCGGCGAGCGGGGATCGAGATCTGGGCTGTGAGCTCGACGAACCGGTGGGTGGTCGCGGAAGGCCTGCGCGATTTCGGCATTTCGGAGGAGAGAATCTTGGCGGCTGAGGTGCGCGTCAACGACGGCATCATCACCAGCGAAATCGTCGATGTGCCAACGGATGAAGCCAAGGCAGTCGCGCTTAAGCGAGTGGGCTTGCCGGCTCCCGATGCGGTGTTCGGCAACTCGATTCATGACCTGGCGATGCTGGAGATGGCGCGCTGCCCGTTTCCGGTGAATCCGTCTCCGGCGCTACTGGAAGCGGCTGCGAAGAATGGTTGGGGCTACTTCAGGCCGCAGGCCGCCGAGGGCGTTGAAGCGGCGGTGGGTGGGGAGTAGAGCTGCAGGTGCCGGCGGCATGCGCATTTCGCCATGGTTGCCCGTGCAGAAATCGTCTTTTCGCACGCAAATTCTTCAGTTCGCACCTTCTTTTCTGTCATTTACACTGGAATGCGTGAATGACAGCCCGTCCAAGCCGAAGACGCATACTCCCGGTCCCGCACTTCGTTTTGTGGCGGCGGCGCTGATCGTTCGCGACCGCGAGGTACTGATTGGGCAGCGTCGCGCCGACCAGCCCATGGGGTCGCTGTGGGAGTTTCCGGGCGGGAAAATCGAGCCCGGCGAGAGCCCGCAGGAAGCGCTGGCTCGCGAACTGATAGAAGAGCTAGGCATTCGCGCGGAAGTTGGTCCCGCGGTGACGCGCATTCGCCACAACTATAAAGGCGGCGGCGCTGTGGATTTGCAGTTCTTCGCGGTGCGGAGCTTTGCAGGCGACATCGATAACCAAATCTACCAGCAGGTACGGTGGGTGAAGCTCGAAGACCTGACCGGCTACAAGTTTCTGGCCGCGGATCGCGGGCTGATCCGAGACTTGGCGGCGGGGAAGTTTCTCTGAGAGCAGCTTTCAGCCTTCGGCTTTAGCTCTCGGTTCCGGACCTTGCTGCCCTCAATGCCCGGGCATCATGCCCCAGAGCATGGCCCCGGTCATTCCGATCACGATGATGCTGGTGGCCCAGGCGATCCAGTTCCAGAGGCGCGAGTTCTTGTGTTCGCCCATCAGGTCAGTGCGGTTGATGAGCAGCAGCATGAGAATGATGACCACCGGCAGAAGCACGCCGTTGAGCACCTGCGACAGGATGGCTACGTTGATGAGCTGAGAGTCCGGAAGCAATAGAACAGTGACGGCGCCGCCGGCGATGAGCAGTGTATAGAGCCAGTAGAAGAACGGCGCTTCGCGGAAACTCTTGTCGACGCCGGATTCGACGCCGAGCCCCTCGCAGACCGTGTAGGCGGTGGAGAGCGGAAGAATGGATGCGGCGAAGAGCGACGCGTTGAAAAGCCCGAAGGCAAAGAGGATGAAGGCGTAGTCGCCGGCCAGCGGGCGCATGGCTTCGGCTGCGTCGGCGGCCACCTGAATGGCACCCATGCCGTGCACAAAGAGCGTGGCCGCGCAAGCCACTACGATGAACCAGGCGATGATATCGGTGAAGACGCTGCCGACAACCACATCGAGGCGCGAGGCGGCGTAGTCCTTGACGCGAATTCCCTTCTCGACGATCGATGACTGGAGGTAGAACTGCATCCACGGAGAGATTGAGGTGCCCACTACGCCGAGGGCCATGTAGATGTAGGCCTTTTCGCCCCAGACAGATTTGGCGGGCAGTTTGACGGTGGCCCACAGCGCGTCGTGCCAACTGGGCTGCGAGAGCACGCCGGCAAAGATGTAAGAGATGTAGACCAGCGAGGCCAGGAGAAAGATTTTCTCCGTGCTCTTGTAGTCGCCGCGGACAACGAGGAGCCACACCAGTACGGCGCAGATGGGTACGGAGATGAGTTTGGAAACATGAAACAGATGCAACGAGCCGGCGATGCCGATAAACTCAGTGACCACGTTGGTGTAATTGACCACGACCAGCAGCACCATGAGGACGAAAGTGATGCGAAGGCCGAACTCCTCGCGGATCAGGTCGCTGAGACCCTTGCCGGTGACCACGCCCATGCGGGAACACATCTCCTGCACCACGATGAGCGCGATGGTGATGGGAATCATGGTCCACAGGAGGGTGTAACCGTACTGCGCGCCGGCCTGAGAGTAGGTGAGGATGCCGCCGGAGTCGTTATCGACATTGGCGGTAATGAATCCGGGGCCGAGAACGGCCAGAAAGAGGAGGATCCGGATTCGCCAGCGCTTCCACATGGTGATGCGAGTTCCTAAGGTGGATTCATTTAAGTCTGAGGTTGGCGGAAAAAGATTCCTCACTGACCATAACAGGCAAGACCCAAACGCGGGAACCCTGCAAGAGAATATCGATGCGCAAGGCGCGATGGTGTGCAACCGCAGACGCTTCGGGGCGGTTGTGCACAGCAGGGTTCGACTACAATTCCCTTTCACGGCTCGCGCCCTGAGGAGGAACCTCGTATGCACCTGTTCGATGCCAAGGAGAATTTTCGTACCCGGCGGAGATTACTGAGCTCTCTGGCCACGGCCGCCAGCGTTTCAACGGCCGCGCTGCTGGGCATGGATGCGAGAGCCGCTTGCGCCGCTCCAGGCGGACCGGAAGTTCCGGAAGAGATCTTCGCACTGGCCCGCTTGCGTCATTACAAGAATCTTCGTTCCTCGAGCTGGGACCGCACTGGCGGCAACGATGACTGGGTTGGCGTCGATCCGGGCCAGGCGGCCACGGTGCTCGACGTACATGGCGCCGGGGTGGTCACACACATCTGGTTCACCATCAATTCACCCGACCCCCTGCATTTAAAGAATCTGGTGCTTCGCGCCTGGTGGGATGGCGAACTGTCACCCTCCGTTGAAGTCCCCATCGGCGACTTTTTCGGACTGGGCCTGGGCGAATACTTCGTATATCAGTCGGCGCTCACGGCGGTAGCGCCCGTCAAAGCCCTGAACGCCTACTTCCGGATGCCTTTCTCGAATTCAGCCCGCGTAACGGTGACCAATGAAGGCCCAGCGCGCGTCCGCAGCCTCTACTTCGCAGTCGACTACGTCAGCCTTCCTGCCCTTCCTGCCGGACTCGGCCGGTTCCACGCGCAATTCCGCCAGACCGCTCCCTGCAAAGGCGTGACCAGCGACGGCAAGAACCTGAGTGGCCGGGACAACTACGTGTTTTTGGAAGCCATGGGCAAAGGGCATTTTGTAGGCGTGACTCAGGCAGTGGTACAGAACGAAGACGGCTGGTTTGGCGAGGGCGACGACATGATCTTCATCGACGGAGACACCACGCCTACCATCAACGGCACGGGGACGGAGGACTATTATAACGGCGCGTGGGATTTTGGCGGACAGCCCTTTGCGAACCTTCACCAGGGCGCGCCCTATATTGTGGACCCCGAGCGCACAGGCGGCCGCTACTGCCTCTATCGCTGGCACATCGAAGGCCCCATCGCGTTTGAGAAATCCATCCGTGTGACGATCGAGCACGGGACGGCGAATAACCGCTCCGATAACTTTTATTCGACTGCCTACTGGTATCAGACCGAACCGCACGCGGCGTTCCCGGCGCTGCCCGCGTTGGCGGATCGCGTTCCGAAGGTGTTCGCGGTGGGCGGAGAAAAAGGACCGGCGCTACCGTAGCGCGCTCCGTTAAGCCATAGCCGCAAGCGCGGGCTCTGTTTGCCGCATCGCGTCCGCGCTCCCGCCGAGCAGGCACTCCACTACGTCTGCCGCGCTATAGCTGCTGTGCCCCGGCGCAAGGAACTGCGCAATCGTATTCAGGTCGTCGCCCACCGTGACCAAAGCCGGCTCAACCGAGCCATCCTTGCGCGCCTGCGCGTGCCCGATATTCGCCAGCAGCGTATTGCACAGGCACTTGCGCCCAACGGTGTCCTCGATCTTGCCGCCCTTGGCCACGTAGTTATCAACCGGCTCCGCCGAGCAGCGGTAGCTGATCCCGCCGTCGCCTATTGCGTACGGCTCGCGCAAATAACCCAGATCGCAGACCCGATTCCGCCCTTGGTAAACATTGGACTCCGAAGAGGTGCCAGCGAGCCGCGCCACCTTGAACGGAAATCCCGTCGGCGAAGCCAGCGGATCGGTAAACACTTCGCCGGCGCCCGCAATCGCCTTCTCGATCAGCCGCGTTTTCAGGTCGGCCCTCATGCCCGATTCCCGGCTGAACGCAAATGCGGTTCCCACCTGCACTCCCGCCGCGCCCTGATCCAGCGCTTCGCGCAGCTTGAACGCGCTGCCATACCCACCGGCCAGCCAGAAGGGAACGCCCAGCGATCTCAACTCCTCGATGTTCACCCGGTCGCGCTCGCCGTAGAGCGGCTCCCCGGCAGCGGTGAGTTGCAGCTTGCCCCGCGGCGGCGCATTGTGCCCGCCCGCGGTTGGGCTTTCGATCACAAGGCCGTCTACGCGCCCGCTGGCCCGCCGCAGCATGGTTGCAGCCAGCGTGTTCGAAGAAACGATCGCCAGAAACCTTGGCCGGTCGAGCACCGGCAGCGGTCCTTCCGCGTAGTCGGCCGGATCGAGCCGCATCAGCGCGTCCAAATTCGCAAACTGCGCCTGCGCCACGCCGGTCACGGCCAAGCGGTACTCAGCCGACTGGTGCGCCGCAAATGCGTCCAGCACTCCGGGAATGTGAAGCGGAATTCCCGCACCCATCAGCACATAGCCCACGCCCGCCAACATGGCGCCGTAGATTGAAGGCAAATGGGGGATCTGCACTTTCTCAAGATAGTTGATGCCCACAGGATTGTTGTGGCCTTCCTTAGCCAGAAAAACCTCAACGAAGTTGCTCACCATGCACAGCTCGATGAGCTTGCGCGAGTCGCTCTTCTGGTGCATGGGCAGCGCCTTATACGGCGCGCCAGCAGCCTTGCCGCCGGGCACGAAATACTCCTGCCAGATGCGTTTCGCCATCTCCTGAAACGGAAACGCGTCCAGTCCCCGGCGCATGTGGCCGCCCTGGTCGCCGTCGGCGAGCCTGCGCACAAAGACCGAATCCAGTGCCGTGCCCGACACGACACCCAACTGGCCAAGCTTTGAGACGGTCTGGGCCAGGCGCCAATTCGACACACCGACGCCCATTCCGCCCTGAATAATCTTTGGAAATTGGAACATTCTTAAATTGTTTCACAGATTCAGTTGCGACCGGAGTTTTTCTCGCAAATTGGTAATAAAAGCATCGTAGGCATCTGCGGGGGGATGGAAGAGGAAGGGTCTTGAGCAATCGCAGCTTCGATTAGAATCTAAAGCTTTTCGCGGAGGAAGCTGATCACCCGCTCGGCCTGCACTACACCGACCATGCGGCCCTGCGAGTCAACGACGGGAAGCGCGTGAAGGTTGTACTTGTCGAACATTTCGGCCAGCTCGTTTTGCTTCATGTCGGGCGGGCAAGAGATGACGCGGGGCTCGGCCAGCACGCTCAAACGCGATTCAGGCTGAGCCATGACGAGGCGCGCCAGCGGAATGGCGCCGCGAAGCATGCGCTTCTCGTCGAGCAGAAAGACCTCGGTCACGCTCTCCGGATCGCCGTCGAAGCTGCGCAGTGCCTGCATGGCCTGCGCAACGGTGGCATCCACGCCCAGGTAGACGAACTCCGTAGTCATGCAGCCGGCGGCGGATTCCTCATCGAACTCGAGCAGCTCCGCGACCTCCTGCCGCTCTTCCGGCTCCATCTCCTCGAGGATGGCGTCGGACTGTTCCTCGGGCAGCTCGGAGAGCAGATCGGCCGCAGCGCCGGGGTCCATCTCCTCCACGATGTCGGCGATGCGCTCTTCGTCGAGCTTTTCGAGCAGCGCCTTTTGCAGCCTGGGCTCGACCTCTTCCAGAGTCTCGGCGGCTACCTCCTGGTTGAGCGAGGTAAAGACGGCCTCGCGTTCGGCGGGCGCCAGATCTTCCAGAATGTCGGCCAGCTCCGAAGGGTGGATGCCCGCCAGGCGCTCGTGCTCAATGCGCAATTTGACGCGCCGCGCGGGATCGGGCTCAATGACATCGACAAACTGCCAGGGAATAGCGCGGGCGCTGAACCGGCGCGAGACAGATTCGAGCCGCGCTCGCGGCAGGACGCCTTTGAAGACCCTGCGAAACGCACCGCGCAGGCCGACTTCGACCTCAGCAACGCGCAGATGATGGGCCGCTCCATGGTCGGTCCACTCCAGGTCCACATCGTTGACGCGGACCACTTTTCTGCCGTTGATGTCGATGATCTGGCGGTCGACCAGATCCCGCTGCAGAAACAGAAAGCTACCTTCGTCCTTTAGGGGAGAGATCGCCTCGACCGAATTCAGCTCGAGCGTGCCGGCAGGAGTCTCCATCACCTCCTGCGAGGGCACAATGGAAAGGCCGGAGCGGGTCTTGAGCACAATGCCTGCCACCCTGCCGCCGTCCGGACCAGTGGTCACCACAACATCCTTGAGCTTGCCGCGCAACTGTCCATGCGCGTCTGTCACCGGGGTGCCGAGAAGCGCCGTCAGGCTGACGCGGATTGGGATGCGCTGGTTCATGCGCGGCTCCGTGAGTTGAGAGTCGACCTATGGACCGCAGTTTACTCCCTGAGACGAGGCGCATGCCGGCGAGAATCCGCGCCATGGCCAACGAAAGTAATCCCCTTGCCCGCTTGACACAATCGCATCCAGACTTGAAACTGCCAGCTAGGTTGATGGAGCGCGGGGTGGCGTTTGCGGCGCCCTCAGTGGAGGCAAAAGGCAGCCCGGTGACTGGACCGAGTAGAGGACGGCGTAGTTTCCGGCTGAACTCCAGCATGGAAAGCGTGAGCGAGGTGGAAGCTGCCGCGGATCAGTTGGCCACCGAGGCAGGGCTGGACGAGGATCAGCGCTTCCACATCGGCATGGCTGTCCGCGAGGCGGCCATTAACGCCGTGCTGCACGGCAACGAATACGATCCCGCACGCCAGATTGCCGTTTCGCTGGAAAATACAGGCAATGACCTGGTCATCGTGATTGCCGACCAGGGTCACGGCTTTAATCCCGACAAAGTACCCGATCCGCTGGCTGCCGAGAACCTTCTCCGCGGCACCGGACGCGGGATCTTTCTCATCCGGTCTCTTATGGATGAGGTACACTTTCGACAATTGCATCCTGGAACCGAGATGACGCTGATCAAGCATCTGGCGCCAACGGGCGAAAACACTTAGCATGGTGGCGAGAGCGCGGGGACCGCTGCATCATGGTTTTTCGCGCGAAGGGGCCGGGCGCGAAGATTTCCGCAAACCGGCGGCGGCAAAGATGCTATAACCAGAGTACCGATAAGGAGGGATTTTCCGTGGCACTTGCGATAGCTTCCCGTGAAGTGGATGGCGTCACTGTAATGGAACTCAGTGGGCGGATCACGCTCGGCGAGGGCAGCGTGCAGTTGCGCGACGCCATTCGCGACTCGATCAGCAAAGGGCAGCGCAACATCCTGCTGGATCTGGGCGAAGTGAGTTACATCGATAGCTCGGGCCTCGGTGAACTGGTGAGCGCCTACACCTCAGCCAGGAATCAGAGCGCGAAACTGAAACTGCTGAGACTCACCAAGAAGGTCCACGACCTGCTGCAGTTGACCAAGTTGTATACCGTCTTCGACATCTACGATGACGAGGCCAGCGCCATCGCTTCCTTCAAGTAGCCTCATTCAGGCGAACCTCTGAGAGAAGAAGGCCATTCCGCTTGCGCGGAATGGCCTTTTTGCGTGTTCCCTGGCTATGCGGCCCGATTGACCGCGCGGGTTTAGAAGCTCACGTTGGGCACGGTTTGCGCCGAAGGGCTCGCGGTGAAGTAGGCATTGTTCTGGTGGAAGCCGGCGATTCCAGCCCAGATATTGTTGGGGAACTGCAGAATAAAGGTGTTGTAGTCCTGGATTGCGTCGTTGTAGCGCTTGCGCGCGACACTGATCCGATTTTCGGTCCCCGATAATTCATCCTGCAAGCGCATGAATTGATCGCTGGAACGCAGTTGCGGGTAGTTCTCAGTGAGGACGAGTACCTTGGCGAGAGAACTATCGAGCTGATTGTTCGCGGCGATTTTGGCTTCCGGGGTCTGGGCATTCATCAGTCCGTCACGGGCCTGCGCGATGTCGGCGTACACGCTGCTCTCCTCCTTGGTGAAGCCCTTCACGGTCGACACCAGGTTGGGAATCAGGTCGGCGCGCCGCTCCAGTTGCACATCCACCTCAGACCATGCGGCTTTTACTACCTGATCCTTGGCCACCATCTGATTCCTGGCGCTCACGAAACTGCCAAGGACCATCAACACCACGAGAAGCAGGACGGCCAGAACGGCCAGCGTAATTCCAAGTCCACGGCTCATACAGTTTGATTCTCCTCCGGCTTCTCTATGCGAGAAGCCACGCAAATCTTTTGGTTCTTACCAACTTCCTCCGGCGCCGCCGCCACCAAATCCACCGCCGCCGCCGCCAAATCCTCCAAAACCCCCGCCACCCCCACCACCGCCGCCAAATCCGCCGCCGCCTATCCACGGACCGCTCATTCCAGGCCCGCCGCGCCAACCGCCGCGGCCCCAGCCGCCAAAGAACAGGCTCGCGCCGAAGAGCATGCGAAGCAGCGAGCCTCCGCCGAAAAAGAGGAGCACGAGGATGAGCAGGATGAGTTTTCCCGCCCCGCCGCTGCTTTGCTGAACGGGTTGAGGCGCGTCTGTGGGCTGGTCCTGGTTCAGCGTGATTTTGGCGTCGTCGGCGATGACCTGGGCCACTTCGCCTACCGCGAGCGTCACTGCGCCGTCATAGTCTCCGGCCTTCAGGTCAGGCACCATCTCGCGGCCGATGTCGCCGGTCTTGCCATCCGGCAGGATTCCTTCCAGACCGTAACCCACCTCGATGCGGTATTTGTGGTCGGCGACGGCCAGCAGCACCATGGCATAGCGATTCAGGCCCTTGTTGCCCATCTTCCAATGGTCTTCAAGCTGATTCGCATAGTCTGCCGCGTCGTCGCCGTTGAGGTCGTGCACGGTGACGACGGCGATCTGCGCATTGGCCTGGGAGTGGTCGAGCTGGCCGCAAATCGAGTCCAGGCGCGTGATCGCCTCAGGGGAGAGCACATGGGCGAAGTCGCTCACATAGTCGGTGGGTTGGGGCAGACTTGCGACAGACTCGGCGCGCGAAGAGACAGGGAGGAATACAAAAAGAGCCGCCAGCATTGGCGGAATCACGGCGAAACGCGCGCGGCGAAGGCCTCTCATTCCTCCACCATTGTACGTTGGCGGGGTGCGGAAGGTTCCCGAGGCTGTAGGCTCTACACTGGGATAGAAATGAGCCAGAATCCGCTTCCTTCGCCCCCAATCGCCCGCAAACGCCACACGGAAACGCAATTGCACGGAGTTGTCCTCGCGGACGATTACGCCTGGCTGCGCGACAAGGAAGACCCGGACGTGACCGCATACCTGGAGGCCGAGAATGCCTACGCTGACGCGGTGATGGCGCCGCTTGCCGGTCTGCGTGAAACGCTCTACGAGGAGATGCTGAGCCATGTGAAGCAGACCGACGTCTCAGTTCCCTACCGCGATGGCGCCTGGTGGTACTACTCGCGCACTGAGGAGGGGCTGCAGTACGGCATCCATTGCCGCAAGTGGGGCGGGCCGGCGGGACCGGACGCAGGTGCAGCAGAAGAGGTGCTGCTGGATGGGAATCAGTTGGCGCAGGGACATGCATTTTTTTCGATCGGCGACACCGACATTACCGACGACGGCCGCTGGCTGGCTTACACGACCGATACAAAGGGCTTTCGCCAGTACACGCTGCGCATCAAAGATCTCGCGACCGGCGAGACTTTGGCGGGCGAGGTTGAGCGCGTTGGTTCCGTGGTTTGGGCGGCGGACAATCGAACGCTCTTTTACACCGTTGAGGACGAGCAGCAGAAGCGGCAATACCAGCTGTGGAGGCACGTTCTGGGGGCGCCGCATGCCGATGACGCGTTGGTCTATCAGGATGATGACGAGCGATTCAACCTTGCCGCCGGGCGGACGCGCGATGGCAAGTACATCGTGGTGGAGTCGGCGAGCCACACGACGAGCGAGGCGCGGGTGCTGGCTGCGGACGATCCGGTCGGCAGCTTTTCGCTCATTTGCGCGCGCGAGGATGAGCACGAGTACTCAGTCGACCACCGCAACGGGTTGTGGTTTATTCGGACGAACGATCGCGGGCGCAACTTCCGGCTGGTCACAGCGCCGGTGGCCACGCCGGGCCGCGAGAACTGGACCGAGCGGATTGCGCACCGCGACGCAGTGATGCTCGAGGACGTGGATCTCTTCGCGGGGTTCTTCATTGCCTGCGAGCGCGAGGATGGGCTGCCGCGGCTCAGGTTATGGAACTTTGCCGGCGACGGCGCGGAGGCTGCGCCCGGCGGCGAGATTGCCTTCCCTGAGCCGGCCTACAGCGCGCACCCGCACATCAACCGCGTCTTCGAAACGGCGACGTTTCGTTACGCCTACCAGTCGCTGGTCACTCCAAGCTCGGTATACGAGTACGACGTGGCGGCGAGCGCGTCGACGCTGCTCAAGCAGCTTGAGGTTCCCGGCGGATTCGACCGCACGCTCTACGCAAGCGAGCGGGTTCATGCAAAGGCGGCGGATGGGGTCGAGGTTCCAGTCTCGATTGTGTATCGCAATGACAAGCGTCAGGCCGGACGGAATCCTCTCTATGTGTACGGCTACGGCTCCTATGGCTACTCGCTGCCGCTCGGCTTCAGCTCGAACCGGCTGAGCCTGCTCGATCGCGGCGTGGTGCTGGCGTATGCGCACATTCGCGGTGGGGGCGATCTGGGCGAACCGTGGCACGACGCCGGAAAGATGCTGGTGAAGCGCAACACGTTCTCGGATTTCATCGCCTGTGTGGAGCACCTGACCGCGCAGGGTTACGGCGATCCCCAGCGCGTGGCGGCCGAGGGCGGGTCGGCGGGAGGGTTGCTGATGGGCGCTGTCGCCAACATGCGGCCCGATCTCTTCCGCGCCATCGTCTCGCACGTTCCGTTTGTCGACGTGATGAACACCATGCTCGACGCTTCCCTGCCCCTGACGGTTCCCGAATACGAGGAGTGGGGCGACCCGAACGACGAGAAGTACTTCAAATACATGCTGAGCTATTCGCCCTACGACAACCTGCGCGCGGCAAATTATCCCGCGATGCTCATCAAGACGTCGCTGCACGACAGCCAAGTGATGTATTGGGAACCGGCGAAGTACGTGGCCAGACTGCGCACGCTGAAGACGGACTCGAATCCACTTCTGCTGGTGACGAATATGCAGGCCGGGCATGGCGGCGCGAGCGGCCGCTACGACTACCTGAAAGAGATTGCGCTGGACTACGCGTTCCTGCTGAGGGAGCTTGGAATTGTGTGACGGCTCACGCTGACTGGCGCTTAACCGCCGGCCCTCAGCTCCGCCAGCGTCTTCTCGAGACTTGCGGCATCTTCGACGTTCATCGCCTTCAGCGCGGGATCGATTTGCTTGAGCAGGCCGCAGAGCACCTTTCCGGGACCCACCTCGATGAACAGATCAGCTCCCGCAGCTTTCAGCGATTGCACGCAATCGACCCAACGGACTGCGCCCGTTACCTGGCGAACGAGCGCGTCGCGTGTGGCGTCGGCCGTGGTTACCAGCTTGCCGGTGACGTTTGCGGCCACGGGAATCCGCGGGGCCCGCATCGCAATGGCGGAGAGCACACGCGCCACTTCTTCCTGCGCGGGCTGCATGAGCGCGCAATGGAAGGGTGCGCTGACAGGAAGCAGGACGGCACGGCGCGCACCTTTGGCCTTGCAGAGCGCCGAAGCTTTTTCAACAGCCGCTGCAGCGCCGGAGATGACGGTCTGACCCGGCGAGTTAAGGTTCGCCGCCTGTACCGTCAATCCGGTTTCGCGCGCAGCCTCTTCGCAGGCCTCGGCCACCAGCGCAGGATCGAGCGCAAGGACGGCCGCCATGGCTCCCTGACCCGCAGGAACTGCCTGCTGCATGGCATGGCCGCGAGCTTTCACCGCGCGCACTGCGTCGGCGAAGGTGAGCGTTCCGGCGATGACGTGCGCCGACCACTCGCCCAGCGAATGCCCAGCCGCAAGCGCCGGCGTCACGCCGTGCTCGGCGAGAACGCGCGCCGCTGCCACGCTGACCGTCATGATGGCCGGCTGCGTGTTCTCGGTCAGGCGCAGGTCGGCTTCCGGCCCCTCGAAGCAGAGCCGCGAAAGCGGAAAGCCGAGCGCCGCGTCGGCCTCGGCGAAGGTTTCGGCTGCCGTGGGAAATCGTTCGGCCAGCTCGCGGCCCATGCCAACGGCCTGCGAACCCTGCCCCGGAAAGAGAAAGGCGATCTTGTTGGACATTTCAGTGAGATTTTATCGCGTTGCGCGCGAATGCCGTCCCAACCTGTAAGTTCTCGCGGACGGCCCGCAGTCAGTTCCAGTGCTTCTTGTCGTCTGCGTCCTCATCGATTCGGCGGCCCTGGCCGTCGAACTTCACGGTACGGCCCTGTGAGCGCATATAAACCTCGAACTTGCGGGCGGCGCGGCGGCGCTTCCATCGATAGTAGCGGTTGCGTAGGCCGTACCAGCTTTCGCTGAGCATGAAGGAAATTCCGCGCCGCGGCGCCATGCGCACGAAGGCGAGACCGGCCAGCGCCCCGCCCAGTTGCGCAAAAGCGTACATCCGCTCCTGGCCAAAGAGCATGGCGACGGCGACAAGCGCATAGATGATGACCATGTAGCGCGCCTTGATGCCGATGAGGAAGAACAGAAGAAACTGCGTGTCGCCATAAAGGAGCCCAATGGCAACGAGCAAGCCGAAGATGCCGCCAAAGCAGCCGAAGAGCGGGTTAGCGTTGGTGAGCAACGAAGGCGCGAGCGTGCTCGAGACCAAATAGAGGACCAGCGCGGCCGCAGCCGTGCCGAGCACCGAGACCACGTAGAGGCTCATAACCCAGTTGGCATCGTGAAAGGCTTCGAGGAATCCGGCGAGAAACCACAGCGACAGCAGCTCGAAGAGCGTGAAGAGGATTCCGACATGGATGAAACTGTACGTGATGGGCTGCCAAAGAGCCCCGTGCATGAAGGTGGAGGGATCGAAGACGAGCCAACCGGCGATCCGCGCCGCCGAGGAAGACGCCAGGGTTGCCAGCAACAAAACAAAGTATGCGGCCAGGTTGATGAGGATCAGTCGCCGCGTAGCGCCCTTGAAGTCAGGAAAGGCGAACGGAGTGGAGCCAAATCTCGGCATCGTAGTCAACAGGGTAAACGCTCAACCGCGCCGGTGTCTTGGCGACCTGGGCGGAGCGCGAATGAGCGCTCGGGGCAGTCTGCACCATGGATGGGGCACGGCGAACGATCCTCCCGAAATGCGCATCGTCTAAGGAGTATGATGGGCGTTTCCCCAGCGAGGAAAACGCCCGTTTCGAGTACCCAGTTTGGCTCTTGACCTGAGGCCGGGTTCTCACTAAAACTAGCGATGGTTGTCGAATGAGTGTGGTCTAATCCCGCAATACGATTCGGTTTGAAAAGTGAGGAGGCTGCCATGCCCAGCTGCCCTGAATGCGAAACCGCCCTGGACATTGAAGTCGACGAAGTGGAAGAGGGCGACGTGATAGCCTGCGAGGAGTGCGGAACACAGTACGAAGTGGTTGGCGTCGAGCCGCTGGAGTTGGCGCGCATCGAAGAGGGCCTCGAAGAGGAAGAAGATCTCCTCACCGAGGATGAGGAGGAGTAGGAATGAGCCGAGCCGGCGTGCTGACGGCGACTGCGTTTAGTCTGCTTGCATTCGGAGCGCTTCCCGCAGGGCCGCGGAATGCGTTCATTCTTACCGCAGCGTGGGCCCAGAACATCGGCATGCGCACCGTGTCGGGCACAGTGTTGAACGCGAGTTCCCAGCCCGTTCCCAGCGCCACGGTTTTCCTGCAGAATGACAAGACAAAGACCATTCGCAGCTACGAAACCACGGCCGACGGCCACTTCCACTTCGCCCAGGTCGACATGAGCGTGGACTTCGACTTGTGGGCGGAGAAAGACGGCAAAAAGAGCGCCACGAAGACGGTGAGCTCTTGGGACGCGCGCAAGAACTTCATCACGGATCTGAAGTTGAAGTAGGCTTCCGCATTCTGCATTTCGCGAAGCATCAATGGCTCGGCGCTGCGGCGTTTCGGTCGAGTCCGATGATCGAGTTTCAGCCCTCCAGCTTCTTCGCTACCAGTTCATTGAGCAACGCCGGATTAGCCTGGCCTTTCGACGCGCGCATTACCTGCCCTACAAAAAATCCCGCCATCGTCTTTTTGCCGCCGCGATACTGCTCCACCTGCTTTGGGTTGGCGGCGATCACTTCATCGATCAGCTTTTCAATCGCCGAGGCGTCGGTGATCTGCTGCGGCTTCTCGCGCTCATAGACGACTGCGAAGTCCTCGCCCTTTTCAAAGCAAACGTCGAAGAGCTGCTTCATCTGCTTGGAGCTGATCTTGCCCTCATCGAGCAGGTCGGCGGCCTGCACGATGCCGGCCATGGTTACCGGGGATTGATCCAGCTCAAGCCCCAGAGCCTTCAGGCGTCCGCCTACCTCGCTCAGGAGCACGTTGGCCACGCGCCGGGGATTGCGCGCCGTCTTTGCCGCGGCCTCAAAGCGGTCGGCAAATTCGCGCGAGGCGGTGAGCGTGTGGGCATCCTGAACGCTCAGGTCGTACTCGGCGATCATGCGCTTGCGCCGCGCCTCCGGCAGCTCCGGGAGTTTTTTCCTGGTTTCGGACAAGAGTTCAGCGGACACGGTCAAAGGCGGCAGATCGGGCTCAGGAAAGTAGCGATAGTCGTGCGCTTGCTCCTTGGAGCGCATGGAGTAGGTGCGCCCCTCGTTGGCATTCCAGAGCCGCGTCTCCTGCATCACGCGCCCGCCGGATTCGATCACTTCCACCTGCCGCTCGATCTCGTACTCCAGCGCCGCGCGAATGAACTTGAAGCTGTTGACATTCTTTACTTCGGCCTTGGTGCCGAATTTCTCTTGGCCCCTCGGGCGGACGCTCACGTTGGCATCGCAACGCAGCGAACCCTCCTCCATGTTGCAATCGGAGACGCCGGTGTAAAGCAGAATCTCCTTGAGCCGGGTGAGGTATTCGAAGGCCTCGTCGGGCGTTCGGATGTCGGGCTCGCTGACGATTTCGATCAGCGGCGTGCCGCAGCGGTTCAGATCGAGATAGGTGCGTGTTGCGGAGTCGGAGAACCCTTCGTGCAGGCTTTTGCCCGCATCCTCTTCCATGTGCAGACGTGTAATGCCGATGCGCTTAGCCGAACCATCTGCGGTTGGAATCTCGATCCAGCCGTGCTCGGCCAGCGGCTTGTCGAACTGCGAAATCTGGTAGCCCTTGGGCAGATCGGGATAGAAATAGTTCTTGCGCGCGAAGATGGAGCGCTCGCGCACCTGGCAGTTGAGCGCCAGCGCAGCCAGAGTGGCAAATTCGACGGCCTTGGCGTTGAGCACGGGCAGTGCGCCCGGAAGCCCCAGGCAAACGGGGCAGATATTCGTATTCGGCTCCGAGCCGAAACGGTTGGCGCAACTGCAGAACGCCTTGGTGGCTGTGAGCAGTTGCACGTGCACTTCCAGTCCAATCACGGGCTCGAATTTCGTCAGAACAGCAGAAGAGACGGCTGTCGCGGGCATATTTGAATTTTAGCGCGGCATCCGATTGGGCCGTGCTTCGGAGCGCGAGTGGCTTTCACGAGGCGTGATTGCCTACAATCGGAAGCGCATCGAGCGTTAATTGGTTAGCAGCCGTTCATGCCGGCTGTTTTACGAATGGAGCAGTCCAGTGAATCGATGGAAACTTAGCAATACTATCTTCATCGCAGCGGCTCTGGCCGGGTTCTTCGTCGTTGCCCCGCTGAGAGCACAAGCGCCCGCAACCTCACCCCAGACCGAAACGCCTGCAGCGCAACCGGCGCCAGCGGCACAGACCTCGCCCTCCGGGCATCCCAATAATGCGTACTGGATCGAGCACGACAAACAACTGTTGGTCGACTTTGGCGGGCTTGAGCGATTCAAGGAGGCCGATGCAATGCTGGCTGCGCTGAAGCCGGGTGAGGATCGGGTTGTCTTCATGGGCGACTCGATCACACAGGGATGGAAGCTGGATGAGTCGTTTCCCGGCAAGCCGTATATCAACCGCGGCATCGGCGGGCAAACGTCGCCGCAGATGCTGGTGCGGTTCCGGCAGGACGTGATCGATTTGAAGCCCAAGGCCGTCGTGATTCTTGCCGGGATCAACGACATTGCAGGGAACACAGGGCCGATGACGGTGGAGCAGACGGAGGACAACATCGCGTCCATGGCCGACCTGGCCAGGGCGAACGGGATTCGCGTCGTGCTTTGCTCGGTGCTGCCGGCATTCGACTTTCCGTGGGCGCCGGGACTGACGCCTGCGCCCAAGATTATGGACTTGAACGCATGGATCAGAAAACACGCGGCCGAAAAAGGCTATGTTTACGTGGACTATTACGCGGCGATGAAGGATGAGCGGGGAGGGCTGCCTCCGGCGCTGAGCGCGGATGGCGTGCACCCGCTGCCGGCCGGATACGCGATCATGACGCCGCTCGCGGAAGGGGGGATTGAAAAGGCGCTGCGGTGAAGTGCTGAGTGTTTTGTCGACAACTTTCAGCAGGGACGGCCCCGGCGCACTTCCCGCGTCAGACGGAGAACGACGAACCGCAGCCGCAGGAGCGCGAGGAGTTCGGATTGATGAAGTTGAATCCTTGACGGATCAGCGTCTCCTCGTAGTCGAGCGTCATACCCTGCAGATAGACGAAGCTCTTGGGATCGATGAAGACGCGGACATCGTCGAAGGTAAAGATGCGGTCGCTCTCGCGCGGATGCGCATCGAAGCCGATGGCATAAGAGAGCCCCGAGCAGCCGCCGCCTTTGACGCCGAGGCGCAGGCCGCCCTCTTTGAGCGAGATACCCTCCTTGGCGAGGATGACGCGAATGCGCTTGACCGCGCTGGGGGTTATCCGCAGGCCGTCAGAAGCCACGGGCTGTGTTACAGCGTCCGGTGAGGGATTCGATCCGATGGAAACGATATCTGCCATAGTTTCGGTTTCGTTCAGCAAAGTCAGAGCGCCTCCTGTTTGATTCGGCTGGAGTGGCTGCAGATTCTTCTCCTTATAGCTTTGCGCTTTGCGCGCCCTCCACCTTCGCGCCTTCATCTCGCTGACGGCGATTGTGTATGGCCCTGCCGCGCACAAACAGCACCAAAAACAGCGCCACGAACGGGAGCAAAATCGTCAGGAGGAGGTGATTCACCATGTACTCCCAAGCCCTTCCTCCACCCACGAAGCGCAAACCAAGAATGACCAACAGAATTGCTATCCATCGCACCAAACTCAATTTGGCTTGATTCGTCATCGTCGGCTCCATCACCCTGGGAGTCGAGTGGCGTCGCGTCCGCGACCACCGCTCTATGGCGTCAGTGAAACAAGCCCGTGCGTGTCGTGGGCTTTTCCGACCGCATGCTCCTGTTCCGCAAGGTCCTGGATGCTGATGCTCTTCAGAACTCCGGCGATGGTCTCGTTGACGCGCGCCAGGGGTTCTTTGATGGTGCAGCTCGGGGTCAAATCGCAGGACTTTGCGCCCTTGAAGCAGGAGGTGATGAATAAAGGTCCGTCGATGGCGTGGATCACCTCGAAGGCGGAGATCTGCCGCGCATCCCTGGCCAGCGCGTAGCCGCCGTTCATTCCGGCATGAGAACGCAAAAGACCCACCTTGGTCAGCCGCTGCAGAATCTTGGCCAGAAGCTGGGCAGGGATGCCGTAGGCGTCAGCCACGTCCTTGGCGCTGAGGGCAGGCGTTTCCGGGTGCTCGGCAAGATACTTGAGCGCCATCAGCCCGTAATCCGCTTTTTTGGTGAGCTTTAGCATGAAATATGCGACTTCTTCGGTCCCTATTTAGTATACGTCCGCTTGAATTCCCCTTCAAGCCCATGACTGCCCGGCCTGAATGCCGGTAGCTTCGGGTACTACGCCCGGGGATTCATCAAAAAATCGGTTTGCAATCGGCAAAAAGACGACTACAATCTGGCGGAAAGAGCACCTATAGCCATTCCCGAGCGGCCATACCCGAAAGCCAGCACTCTCAAGTGGAAACAGCCACACGGGAGCGGCGGCCCTCCACTCATCTGGAGCGGGAAGAGCAGCTTCGGAATCGGCGGAGGAGCACCAGGCTCGAAGAACGATGGCAACCGCCTGCAGACACCCCAAGGTACGGATCGTTTCCCGGCACGACGACACGGAGTATGTCGAGTGCCTGGAGTGTGGCGAGATCTTCGACTCGGAGGAGTTTCGCGATATGGAGATTGAAGACACCGCTGGAACTGAAGACTCGCCGGACGATTCCTAGAGCCTGTTAACACTACCTGGGGTGGACGGCGTTGCGCGCGAAAAACCGCTCAGACGAGGCGGAGGACAACGGCTGTGGCGGGTCCACCGCCTAGGACGACAACGAAGTATGAGCGGTTTTTCGCCGCAACCCGAAGGGACGGGGCTGATTTTCCCCATCTCTTTGTCGCTTGTCGCTCCAGTAGGCCGGCTACAGTTCGCTCCGCGCTCCGTGACCTGGGGAAAATCGGCTCCCGTCGCCGCCATCCCAGGTAGTGTTAACAGGCCCTAGAGCGGTTCTCCAGTTAGTCTGAGGCATTTCCGGCGTCGAGCAGGGTGGCTTTTTCTTGAGGGAAAAGCCACTTAGCATTCGTGACTCCGCCTTACAGTAACCGGAGAACCGCTGTAGGGGCTGCAAACAGCTCCCAGACGAGCGGGAATATCTCTCATCCGCTCCGCGGGAGCAGAGCCATCGATCTATTTGGCTCCCGCGCCGTTGGCTGCTGGGTTGCCTGTGCGGCGCGAAACCAGCCATGCATAATGCAGTCCCGACGCCACGGTCAGCCCGATGGTGGCGGCGAGCGCGACTGCCCGAGTGACCGTGACCCAGTACCACGCCGGTGTGACCTGGTGCAGGAGAACGGCCGCGACGGCGCCGATCTGTGCAAGCGTGTTGGCCTTGCCGAAGATGCTGGGATGAAACTCCCGCCGACCCACGGCAGCGTAAAGAATGGCCGCAACCAACAGGATTCCCACGTCTCTACCGAAGACCAGGACGGTCACAGTCCCCGGTATCAATCCCTTGTAGAAAAGCACCAGAAACAGCGTGCTGAGCAGCAGCTTGTCGGCTACCGGGTCAAGATAATGGCCGAGCATCGAACGCTGCTTGAGCACCCGCGCCAGCAGGCCATCCAGCGCGTCGGTCAGTCCCGCGGCCACAAAGAGGGTGAAACTCAGGAGGTAGCGCTCCTCGAGGATTGCGGCCACCAGGAACGGCGCCAAGCAGATGCGCATGAGCGTGAGCAGATTGGGGGCTGTGCGCAGTGGGTTCAATCGGAGATGCTGGTCTTCTTGCATGGCAGACGGTCGAGCGGTGGGCGCCCGGCCGCATGGCGGCAGGAAGCGCAGGCCCGTCAACGATGGTAAAGCATGGCAGCCACAGGGTGCAGTCCTGCAGCGGCTTTCCGATGCAGCCCTATGGCGGCCACTGCCAGCTTTATGCCTCGACCGGCAGCTCTGCCGAGAGGATGTTCATGGGAGTGAGACCGCGCTGGCGCATGGCGCGGAGGCTGAGCGCATCATGGCGCTTGGCCAGCCGCCGGCCGTTGTGGTCCACCACCAGCCGGCAATGGTACCAGGCGGGAGGGTCGATGCCGAGGGCGCGGAAGAGCAGAATCTGCCGCGCGGTCGACTTGAGCAGGTCGGCGCCGCGCACGACTTCCGTGACACCCATCGCCGCATCGTCGGCCACGCAGGCGAGCTGATAGCTGGGAACGCCATCGCGCCGCCAGACCACGAAGTCGCCGAAATCCACGCCGGCCACAAAGCGCTGCGGACCGAGGTTGAGGTCGACGAACTCGATGGTTTCGCCGTCGGGAACGCGGAAGCGCCAGTTCGTGCCACCCGGATCTTCAAACTCGCTGGCCGTAGGACCGGGAAGCTGCGGGGTACCTCCCATGAAAAGCCGGCAGGTGCCGGGGTAGAGAGGCTCATCGTCCACGGAGTCGAACTTGCCGCCCGCTCGCCCTGCCTGTGCACGCTCATGCGGCGCGCCGAGTGCGCTCGCCAGGTCCTTGCGCGAGCAGCGGCAGGGAAACAGGCGGCCAGTACGAAGCAGTTTGCGCCACACGTCGAGGTAGAAGGCGTGGCGCTTGCTCTGCACATAGGGAGCGAACGGCCCTCCCTTGTCCGGGCCCTCCTGCCAGCGGATGCCCAGCCAGCGCAGGTCGTCGAGCGCGGCCTCAGCGTAGACCGGGCGGCAACGGTCGGGATCGAGATCCTCCATGCGCATGATGAGCGTGCCGCCGGACTCCCGCGCGCGCTGGAATGCCGTCCAGAAGGTGCGCGCGTGGCCTACGTGCAGGTAGCCGGTCGGCGACGGCGCAAGCCGTCCGCGATAGCCCGACGACACGGTTGGAGGAGTGCTGGCCATTCTTCAGAGCGGTTCCGCAGTTGTTGGAGCCATTTCCGGCCTCGGTTTAGGGTGGATTTTTCTTAAGGAAAAATCCACTTAGCGGCAACGCATTCTGGACATAATCACTGCGGAACCGCTGTAGATGAGTGTAGTCAGCGGGCGCGGCGGAGCATATACCGGCTTTGGTACCTGAGGCAGGGAACAACGGACCGAGGGACCAAGGGAACGAGTGGCGGCGAACTGCGCTACGTCTGCGGCCTCCAGCGGAGAATCGGTTTTCGCGCGGCTTGCACTTCGTCCAGCCGCGAGACGCGCGTGGAGTGCGGCGCGGTCTTGATGAGCTCGGGATTCTCTTCGATTTCGCGCGCGATGGAACGCATGGCTGCGATGAACAGGTCGAGCTCCTCGCGCGACTCGCTCTCCGTCGGCTCGATCATCAGCGCGCCGTGCACGATGAGCGGAAAGCTGACCGTGTAGGGATGGAAGCCGTAGTCGATGAGCCGCTTGGCGATGTCGCCGGTCTTCACGCCGCGCGCCGCCTGCCGCTTGTCGCTGAAGACCACCTCGTGCATCGAGGCCGTTTTGTAGGGCAGCTCGTAGACGTCTTCAAGCTTCTTGCGAATGTAGTTGGCGTTCAGCACCGCGTCTTCGGTGGTCTGGCGCAAGCCGTCGGGGCCGTTGGCCAGAATGTAGGCCAGCGCGCGGATGAACATACCGGTATTGCCGTAGAAGGCACGCACGCGGCCAACTGACTGCGGCCGGTCGTAGTCCCAATGCAATTCTCCGGTCTCCAAGCTCTCAGTCCCTACGTCCCTAGTCCCTGGTCCCTTAGTCCCTGCCTTCCGCACGAGCACTGGGATCGGGAGGAACGGCTCTAGAAACGCCTTGCAAGCCACGGGGCCGGAGCCGGGTCCGCCGCCGCCGTGTGGCGTGGAGAATGTCTTGTGCAGGTTCAGGTGCATCACGTCCACGCCGAAGTCGCCCGGCCGCACCTTGCCCACGAGCGCGTTCATGTTGGCGCCATCCATGTAGAGCAACGCGCCCCTGGCGTGCAGAATGTCGGCAATCTTGTGGATCTGACTCTCGAAGACGCCGACCGTCGATGGGTTGGTGAGCATCAGCGCCGCAGTTTCGCCGTCGACCTGCCGCGCGAGAGCTTCGAGATCGATGCCGCCGTGGGCGTTCGATTTGAGATTTTCAACCGCATAGCCGACGATGGCCGCCGTGGCCGGATTGGTTCCGTGCGCCGAGTCGGGGATGAGAATTTTCTTGCGCGGATTGCCCTGCGACTCGTGCCACGCGCGCGTGAGCAGGATGCCGGTGAACTCGCCGTGTGCGCCTGCGGCCGGCTGGAGAGTGATCGCATCCATGCCGGTAATGTCGAGGAGGCAGCGCTGGAGGAGGTCGAAGATTTCGAGAATCCCTTGCGCCAGCGATTCCGGGCGGTAGGGATGCGCCTCGGCCAGGCCTTCGATGCGCGCCACAAACTCGTTCACGCGCGGGTTGTACTTCATGGTGCAGGAGCCGAGCGGGTACATGCCCAGGTCGATGGCGTAGTTCCAGGTGGAGAGGCGCGTGAAGTGGCGGATGATCTCGATCTCGCTGAGTTCCGGGAGCAGCCCCGGTGTGTCGCGGCGCGCTGCGCCCAGCAGCTTTGCGGAATCGATTGCGGGCACGTCGAGCGGCGGCAGCTTGTAGGCCCGCTTGCCCGGCGAGGACTTCTCGAAGAGCAGCGCCTCGTTCTGAGTCGGGTGCGGTCGGACTTTGCCAAGCGTACGCGGGCTAGGGGAATTCGTTGCCGTTGTCATCTTCTATGCCTCGAAGCCTTGTTTTGTGAAAGGTCACGGTTTTAACCGGACCCTTTTCGTAACGGGTTTTGTAACAAGGGCACGGCTTCAGCCGGGCCGACACGCACAAGAAAAACAGGCGGGCTTTAGCCCCTGCCGATTTGCCTTGAGCCCATAAGGTCCATCTTCCTCCGCGCCAAACTGCAAAAACAGAACGAGTACTCCGCCGCGGATGCGGCAAACCCGGCCTTAACAGGGTTCTTGGCGATATACACTCGATGGGCCTCAAGCTCCTGCTTGTTCATGACCTGCACTTCGGTAAATCCCCGTTGCCAGACCTCGCCGTTAAAGCCGAACTCATGGGACAACCGATGAGAAAACCGGCCCTTGATATGTTGCATGGCCTTTTCGATTGTCATGCCGTTGCCAACCTCGATTAAAAGATGCACATGATCGGGCATGACGACAAAATCGTGGAGCTTGAAGCGATGCTCGGCGACAAGCGAACGCAGTACATCGATGAAAAGGTTGGCATTGCGCTCCGATTGCAGCAATCGCTTGCCCATGCTCGTTTTTGTCGTCGCGAAAAAGATGCGTGAGGGGTTGAGAATGTTGGTCGGAGCAGCATTGCGGGCTGGATGCGCCATGGCAGGGGCTAAAGCCCTCTCTCCTATCCGTCGCTTTTGCGGCCCGGCTAAAGCCGTGCCCTTGTTACAAAGCCTGTTTTGCATGAGGCGTCTCGCACTTCACAGCTGGCCGACTTCTCGAAGAGCAGCGCTTCGTGCTGCGTCTGGTGCGGACGGACTTTGCCGAGGGTGCGGGGACCGGGGGAAAGGGCTTCAGGACTATTTTCGCTCGTAGCCATCTGCTCTCCTATGCCTCCACCGGCTCAGCCGCCAACACCCTTGCTGCCGTGTCAATCTGGTCGCGCGTCACCACCTCTGTCGCGCACCAGAGCGTGCAGTTGCCGAGCTCGGGGTACCAGCGGCTCAGCTCAATGCCGCCGACGATTTTGTTTTCAAGCAGCCGCCGGCTCCAGGCCGCGGGTGGCTCGCTCGTTTGCAAGACGAACTCGTGGAAGCGCGGCGCGCCCGTGAATCGCAGCTTTGCGCCCGGCTGTACGGCCAGCGTCTTTGCCGCGTAGTCGGCTTTCGCCAGGTTGTGCTCGGCGAGATCGCGGATGCCTTCCTTGCCGTAGACAGCGAGAAAGATTGTCGCCATCAGCGCGACCAGAGCCTGGTTGGTGCAAATGTTCGAGGTCGCCTTCTCGCGCCGGATGTGCTGCTCGCGCGTGGCCAGCGTCAGCACGAATCCGCGATTTCCTGCCCCGTCGACGGTCTGCCCCGCGAGCCGGCCCGGCATCTGCCGCACGTATTGCTCCTTGGCCGCGATGACGCCGCAGAACGGTCCCCCATAGCTGAGCGCCACGCCGAACGACTGCGCTTCCATGGCAACGATATCGGCCTCAACGGGCGGGCGAACGATGCCGAGCGAGACTGCCTCCGCGATGGAAACAATCAACAGCGCGCCTTTGGCGTGGGCGATAGCCGCGATGGCCGGAATGTCCTCGATGACGCCGAAGAAATTTGGGCTTTGCACGAGCACGGCGGCGGTCTCTTCCGTGACGGATGCGTCCAGCGCAGCCAAGTCCACGCGTCCGGTCTCGGCGTCGTAGCCAACCAGCGCAGTCGGTAGCCCCTGATGTTTCGCGTAGGTCGCGAGCACCCCGCGATACTCGGGGTGAACGGTCGAAGCAACCACGGCCTTGTGACGGCCAGTAACGCGGACGGCCATCATCACCGCTTCCGCGGCTCCTGTGGACCCGTCGTACATGCTGGCGTTGGCCACCTCCATGCCAGTGAGCTCGGCGATCATAGTCTGGAACTCGAAGATGGCCTGCAGCGTGCCTTGCGTGATCTCGGCCTGGTAGGGCGTGTAGCTGGTGAGGAACTCGCCACGCTGGACAAGGGCATCGATGATGACGGGCCGGTAATGGCGATAAGCGCCTGCGCCGAGAAAGCTGGCGTAATCGGTCGCGTTCTTGTGCCCGGCGGCGCGGAAGTACTCGACGATCTCGCTCTCCGCCTGCTGGCGTGGAACAGCGAGGTCGCGTTCGAGGCGGTACTCGGCCGGAATGCTCGAAGAAAAGATCGTCGATGGAGGCCGCGCCGATCTCGGCGAGCATCTGCCGGCGCTCTTCGTCAGACTTGGGGAGATAGCGCATGGCTCAGCTAGCTGTCTCCTCCGCAATAAATGCCTCGTACGCCGCGGCGTCGAGCAGCGTGTCCAGCTCTGCAGGGTTGGAGAGCTCGACCTTGATGATCCACGTGCCGTGCGGGTCCTGGTTGATCTTGTCGGGCGCGGTCTTCAGCTCCTCGTTCACCGCCGTGACTTTGCCGCTGACCGGCGAAAAGAGGTCGCTGACGGCCTTGACGCTTTCGACCGAACCGAAGGTGGCATCGGCCGTGACCGTATCTCCCACTTTGGGCGCATCGACATATACGATGTCGCCGAGGGAGTTCTGCGCGTAGTCCGTGATGCCGATCGAGCCAATGGCGCCGGTCACCGAAATCCACTCGTGCTCGCGGGTATAGCGATAGTCCGTGGGGTAAGGCATAGCGAGTCTGCTCCTTATGTAAGACGACGAAACTCCAGTCTAAGCTGAGCCGGTGGAGGATGGTGAGGAAAAGGAAGAAGACAGGCGGCGGGTGTTTCATATTGCCTGTTCTCTGCTCCTACCCCATGACCACCACCGGCTGAAAAAGCGTTCCTGCCACCCTGCGGGCGATTCCGACCAGTTCGCGCGGTCCGGCAAAGACCTTCACCAGCGGCGCAGCCGAGAATTCAGGCAGATTGGCCTGCGCACCATTGCGCAGCCGGCCCAGCGCCAGGCCGTCGCCGGTCACGGAGGGCATCTCCGGCAGCAATGCGCGCGGATGGACGCACAAATTCTCCAGTGCCTCAGCATCCCCGGCCAACGCTTCCAGCTCCTCGAGCGTGTGCGCGTCGGCCAGCGTGAACGCGCCTGCCCGCGTACGACGCAAGCGGCTCAGGTGCGCTCCGCAACCCAAATCGCGCCCCAGCTCGTGTGCCACGGAGCGCACATATCCGCCCGCGCTGATACCGATGGTGAAGCTGGCCTCGGGACCCTCCAATGCCTCAATCACAAAGGCGTCGATCCGAACCCGAGCCGGCTTCAACTGCACCGGTTTGCCCTCGCGGGCCAGCTTGTAGGCGGGCTTGCCGCCGATCTTCTTGGCTGAAAACGGCGGCGGCATTTGTTCCATCTCGCCATGGAACCGCGCGGCGGCCGCGCGCGCCCGCTCGAGCATCAATGTCTCGGCCACTTCCGGCCATCGGTCTGGGCCGGCGGGTTCGCCCTCGGCGTCATAGGTGTCGGTCGCGAAGCCGAAGCGGATGCATCCCGTGTAGTTCTTCCCGGCAGCGGAGAAATACTGCGCAAGGCGCGTGAACTTGCCCATCAGCAGCGGCAAAACCCCGGTGGCCATGGGATCCAGCGTGCCCAAGTGACCAACCGATTGCTCTCCAGTGATCCTTCGCAGGTGGTTGACCACATCGTGGCTGGTCATCCCGCCCGGCTTGTCGATCACAAGAAGCCCGTTCACATCATCACTCTAAGGCAAAACCAGAGTTACTGCATTCTCATTCACTGTTTTCTGGGTCGCCGCTCCCTGATGGTCGCGTCGACTTCGATTCTGCGGCCTCGCGAAATACCCACTCTGGTTTTGCGACGCTGTCGGCACTGCGCTTGCCAACTCAGGCCGGAACGCCCCAATCTAGGGAGAGATGGCAGAAGAACTGGAACGCGCGCGCAAGGCGTTGCGGGAGCTCAGCAAGACTCTCAAGAGCTTGACCTTGGATCCGCCGCCCATCGAGGTTCACAAGCTGCGCACGGCAACGCGAAGGGTGGAGGCAATCGTCTCCGTGCTGGCGCAACTAGAGGGCAAAGAATCACGGCGCCTCCTCAAGTCGATTGAGCCGGTGCGGAAGGCGTCCGGCGGCGTGCGCGACATGGATGTGATGATTGCCAACGCGCGCAAGCTGGCGCGCCACGCGGACGGCGATTCCCTCGCCCGCCTCGTCGAGCAGCTCCAGATCGCCCGGCAGCAAAACGCAGTGGAGTTGCGGCGCGTGCTCGGCAGGCGGCGCGGCGTAGCGCGGGAGAACCTGAAGGAGTACATGAGGGTCGTTCGCGGTGCATTGGCGCGCGCGAAACGGTCAGCATTCGCCAATGGATCGCTCGTCAACGCGCATGACGGGATCCACACCGCGGCGATTGACGTGGTTCGCGAACTTGGCGAATGGCCGGCGCTCAACGCGGAGAACATCCACGCTTTCCGGCTCAAGGTGAAGGAGCTCCGCTACATCCTGCAGCTTTCCGCGGATGCGAATCCGGGCCTGGCCGATGCTCTGGGCAACGTGCAGCGCCGCATCGGCGACTGGCACGACTGGCATCAGTTAAATGAGATCGCGCGCGAGTTTCTGAATCCGGAGCGGGATGGCGCGCTGCTGGCACGCATCAGCCAGACCACCGGGCGAAGGTTCAACCAGGCGCTCGCGGCCGCGAACGCCCTGCGGGGAAAGTACTTGACGATGCCTTTCGCGCAAGGGGCTTGAGGTCCGGGGCAGAGCGAAGGCGGCCGGGCCACGGCGTTCGCGTCAGACGATTCCGGTGCCAGGTTGCCGCACCAGCGACAGGAACTCCGCGCGCGTCTCCTTCTGGCGGAAGCAGCCCACCATGGCGCTCGTCACCGTGGACGAGTGCTGCTTTTCGATGCCGCGCATCATCATGCACAGGTGCCGCGCTTCAATCACCACGCCTACGCCCTGCGGCGCGATGGCTTCCTGAATGGAGTCGGCGATTTGGCGCGTCAGGCGCTCCTGCACCTGCAGGCGCCGCGCGAAAACCTCCACGAGACGGGGAATCTTGCTGAGGCCGATGACCTTGCCTTTGGGAATGTAGGCCACGTGTACCTTGCCAAAGAAGGGCAGCATGTGGTGCTCGCAGAGCGAAAAGATCTCGATGTCCTTGACGATGACCATCTCGTCGTAGTCCACCTCGAACATGGCTCCGCGCAGAATCCGCGCCGGGTCCTGGTCATAGCCCTTGGTGAGGAAGGCCAGCGACTTTTCTACGCGCTCCGGGGTCGCACGAAGGCCATCGCGGTCCGGATCCTCGCCCAGGCGGCCGAGGATTTCGCGATACATCTCCTGCGTGCTGAAGCTGCTCAGCCCTTCGCTTGCCTCAATTGCCCTGCGAACAGGCCTACTCACTGCAATTGGATGCGCCATTGTCTTCTATCCCCTCGATGAACACTCAAAGAAATTGTTTTCCGTCTCTTCCACGCGGACATGCTCCAGATCTCCCGCCGGCAACGCATCGCGCAATAAACCAAAGATCGCCTTACAAAAATTCTCCGTCGTTGGCACGCAATCGGCAAACAGCGGATCGAGATTCAGGTTGGCGTGGTCGAACCGGTCCAGCACTCGCGCCCGCACCGTCTCATCCAGCGCTACCAGATCCACTACCATTCCTGTCTCCGCATCCACAGCGCCGCCCACGAGAATCTCTACGAAGTAATTGTGGCCGTGGCCATGCTCGTTGTTGCATCTTCCGTATGCCGCGCGATTCTGCTCAGCCGTAAGCGCCGGCGCGTGCAGCCGGTGGCTGGCGCTGAGCAAATAGCGGCGGCCGAAGTACGCTTTCACGCTTCACCTCTGTCCTTCACCCCACGAACGGGAACCTGTTCCTCCACCCCAGCGACCAAAGGGCGCTCGCTGGGGGCCCCGGGTTCGTGGGGACCCCGATACTCGGCAAAGATTTCCGGCGTCTCATACACACGAATGCGGCTCAGGCGCGCTCCACCTGCCGCGGTCACCACCGGTTCCAGCCGCTTCCACGCCGCAATGGCAATGTTTTCCGTGGTTGGAATCGCATGCTTAAACTCCGGCGCATCGAGATTCAGGTGCTTGTGATCGTAGGCGGACAAAACGTCGCGCTCCATTGCGTCCTTGAGCCACTTGAGATCGACTACGAACCCGGTCACCGGGTCCGGCTCGCCTGCTACGGTCACCTCCAGCGTGTAATTGTGCCCGTGCCCGTTGCGATTCGCGCAGCGCCCGAAGACGCGCTCGTTCTTCTCCGCGGGCCAGGACTCATTCCAGTAGTAGTGCGATGCGGAAAACGTCGCCCGCCGCGTTAAAAAGATCATTCCTGCCCTCACCTTAGAGATTCCAGAGCTGAGCAAAGGTTTCACAGAACCAAGGTGGATGTGCGCGGGATCGAAAAATCCGCTCCAGGTTCACGACCTGCTCAAAAGTCCCCGCCAGCCCTGTCTCCTACGAGGCGTAACTCCGCCCCTTCCAGCTTACGCGCTTGAGGATGCGGTGCTGGAACCAGCTTCGATAGAGCAGCGCCACAAACAGCGGCAGGCCCAGAGGCGCCAGCGCGCAATCCAGGAAAGGAAAGTTCGACTTTGCCACCCGCGAATAAAACCGGAACAGCGTGCGCAGCCACAGCAATGCCAAGACCCATCCCGCGCCCAGCCACTCCAGCCCGTGTGCGCCAAGCCGCGCATTCCACAGTTCGTAGGCCAGAATCGGCAGCCCGAAGAGCAGCGCAATATCCAGGGCCCTGAAGACCGCCAGCAGAAACGCATTGTCGAAGAGCAGCTTCAGGTTCTTGGTCCAGCCCTCGATCATCGCCGCCGTACTGCGGTACATGCGCGCGGAGACGGCGTCGTCGGCATAGCGGAAGCGCAGCCCCACCTTGCGCCGCTTGGCCAGGAACGCGAGCTCCACGTCTTCGAGCACCTTACCGGCCACGCTGGGGTGCCCGCCGAGCCTCCGATAGGCCTCCCGCTCCACCAGCAGGAACTGGCCATTGGCCGCGGCGATGCGTTGCGCGGGATCGGAGACCTTGGCCGGCGGATAGGCGAGCGCAAGCTCGCAAAAGACCAGAGGCATGAGCGAACGCTGCACCAGCCCGCGCACAACTTGCCGCGGCGAGTAGCTCAACATGCCCACCTTGTACCGCTCTGCCTCATGCAACGCCCGGCGCAGGTCGCCCGGCTCGTGAATCGTGTCTGCGTCAGTAAACAGCAGCCAGCGGCCCCGCGCACGCCGCGCCGCCGTCCAAACCGCGTTCGCCTTTCCCGTCCATCCCGGCTCCAGCTTGCCCGCCTCGAGCAGTGTGACACCAGCAAAGCCGCGTGCGATCTCGGCCGTCCGGTCGGTCGAGTGATCATCCACCACGACCAGTTCCCAGTCGCGGCCCAGCGCGAAGATGTCCTCCGATTGACCGACCAGCGATTGCAGGCATTCGCCCAGGCTGTCTTCTTCGTCCCGCGCGGGAACAATCACCGTCAGCTCGATGAGTTCCTCCGGCTCGGGCTGGTCGAAGACCGTTCCCGGCACGGTCTTGCCGGCCCAGTCGCGCCAGTCCGCCGCAGGGGCTGAGCTCTCCGTCGCATCGGCAAGACCCAGCACCGGCTTCCAGCCTCCGGCCCTGCCCATCTCCGGCTCATCCCTGCTCATCGCGCCGCACCATTTTCTTCCCGCCCTTTTGCTCCGTATTATAAGGATGTGCGGTATCCTCGTTGCCTCATCCTGGCGCTCCTGCTTCCCTTAGCCCTCCTTTCCGCGTGCAATCGCGGTTCGCATCCCGCGCAAACCGGCAAGGCCGCTCCCGACTTCACCGTTTCTGACGGCACCTCCACCGTCCATCTTGCCAGCTACCGCGGACACGTCGTCCTGGTCAACTTCTGGGCTTCCTGGTGCATGCCGTGCGTTGAGGAGATGCCTTCGCTCCTCGAGCTTCATCATGAGCAGCCGAATCTCGTGATTCTCGCGGTCAGCATCGACGATGATCCAGTTGCGTACTCAAACTTTATCGTTCGCCATCATATCGACCTCATCACCGTTCGTGATCCCACGCAATCGGCGGCGAAGCTCTATCAAACCGATATGTGGCCGGAAACCTATGTCATCGACCGTCAGGGAATCATCCGCCGCAAGTTTGTCGGCCCCCAGGAATGGACCAGCCCGGAGATCGTTGCCTATCTCAAAAGCCTTTGAGCTTCCTCGGGCGCGCTGATTCGAACTCATTGGCCTTGATTTAATGAAGTCGGCTCAAATCCGAATCCCAAAGGAGTTCGATATGAGACTCTGCAGCGCTCCCATCGCCGCCGTCCTGCTGCTAATCGCTATCCCCGTAAACTCGCAGAGCGCTCAACCCCAGCATCCTCAATCGCCAACCCCACATGCTTCCGCGACGGTCACCGGCGTGTGGCGAGGACAAATGAACGGCCTCCCCGCCGTCACCCTCGTCATCAGCGACGAGGGCGACGGCTTGTCTGGAGCCGTGCTCTTCTACTTTCAGGAGCGCGAAACCGTAAACGATCCCTGGATCTCGACTCCCGGCCTTCCCGAGCCGATGCTCCGCATGCACTTCGATGGCATGACGCTGACATTTCAGGTGAGTCACCGGCGCGCTCATCCACCGCGCACGCTCAATGACCCTCCGGTTCGATACCATCTCACCGTCACCGGTCCGAATCAAGCCTCGCTCGTGAATGAGCACGAGGGACCCGGTCTCGTCATGACTCGGACGGATTACTAACTGTTATCCTGAGCCTATGACCACGGTGGACATTGTCTATCGCTACGCCACGGCGCCCACGGAACAGGTAGCCCTCGCTCTGGCCTGTGCGCGCGATGTCTACGGCATCCGGCAGCTGAGCTTTGATCGTGCCGCCCGCACGTTGCGGATTGAATACGACGCCACGCGCCTCAACGCCGCCGCAGTCACCAAGCTTGTCCGCGAGGCAGGGCTCGACATCGCTGAGGAGGAGCCGCTCATCGTCGCGCCCGCGCCGGCCGCAGCGCTCCCGCCAACGGCGTAGACCCGTTGCGCCGCCGGTCGAACCTTGCGCAGCCGCTCTGGCCTTGATACTCTGACAAAGGTTCGTCCCATGGGCTTCGTCCTGAAGCCCGCGCGTGTGCGCCCGTAGCTCAGCTGGATAGAGCGACTGACTACGAATCAGTAGGTCGGGAGTTCGAATCTCTCCGGGCGCACCATTCAAATCAAAGAAAACAAAGATATTATAGGCGGTCCGGGAGAAAAGCTCGGGTGGCCTCTTTGCTTGTGGTGCATGTTCAGGTGCATGTTGGAGTCCCCATTGGCACCGGGCTGAAAGTTGTACTTTCGCCCAATCTTCGTCTATACACGCCCCATGTCTCCTTGATATCAGCGCCGTGGAGTGCACCTGCCCTTCAAGCATCGCAATGGATAGAGCGCGGACAATTGTGTTCCACCTATCTGCTGACTTGATCAGACCGAATGCGCGCGATCCTGAGCGCGCCCAGGAATCTCGTGCTTTTCGCTCGACAGATGACTCACATGGAAGGCGACAAACCAGGAGTCGGCCCATTCAGCTACTGCCAGGTGCCCAACGAGCGCCTCAGTTCAAGGTAATGACTGTTATCGCCGAGCGAGAATTACGTCCAACTTCCTCCGCATTAGCCCCGCGTCAGAAAAATCGGCAGGCCCAGCTTGCGGTCGTAGGTTGGCCGGTAGCGCTCTGTGTTGTACATGGTAGCGACGTCTACTTTGCGCGGCCCAAGTTTGGGATCGGGGATCGGCACCATCGCGTAGCAGCCACTGCTGATTGCCGTCATCAGGCCGGTCTTTCCCTCTTTCACGGCGTCCATCGCCATTCCCGCGAACGTGATGGCCACCAGGCGGTCGATGAAATCCGGACTGCCGGAGCGCAAATCGTATGTCAGGTCACTGACCACGGTTTCTTCGCCGGCGGCAGCTTTGATCTCGTTGCTCAGGTCCTCCGCCACGCTCATCTTCTTGCGATGGCCAAAGGCATCAGCGGGGCCATATTCCTTTACCGTGTAGCCCTCCCACTCTGCACCTTCCGAAAGAATCACCAGCGAATAGTTGCTGGGATTGTTGTGCTTGTCGGCGGCCAGGATTTCGATCAGGTGCTGCAAATTCACTTTGTACTCGGGAATGCAGCAGCGCAGGGATGTCACGTACGCGGTGTAGAGAGCGGTGTAGCCGGCATCGCGTCCGAACACCCGGAAGATGCCGATGCGCTCGTGCGAGCCGACCGTCGTCCGCTGCCGCTCAATGGCGTCCATGGCACGCGTGATGGCGGTGGAAAAGCCAATGCAATACTCGGTGTTGCGAACGTCGTTATCCATGGTCTTCGGCACCGCGATCACCCGCACGCCCTGCCGGTCAAGCTCAGCGGCATAGCTGAGGGTGTCATCGCCGCCGATTGCCACCACGTAATCAAGTCCCAGCGTCTCGATATTCTTCAGCACCGCCGGCGTCACGTCGTAAAGCGTGCTGGTTACGCCATTCCTGGTGGATTGCTTACTCGGAAACTGTTGCCCAGCGAGCACCGGCGGCAGCTCCTGCATCTTGGTGGGATTGGTGCGGGAGCTATGCAGAAAGGTGCCGCCTGTGCGATCGATGGTGCGAGTGTTCTCGCGGTTGAGCGGCAGGATATAGCGCGACCGGCTGGCGGGATCATTCAGATCGACGTGCGTCAGTCCTTCCCAGCCGCGGCGGATGCCAACGACCTCGTACCCAATCTCGGTTCCCCGGTAGACGACCGACTTGATGACCGAATTCAGGCCCGGGACGTCGCCGCCTCCCGTGAGAATTCCAATTCGCTTTGCGGACATAAGAATGCTCCTTGAGAAGAATCTCCATTTAGGTCTGAGCCACCAGGGTTAGGGTGCTCATGAGCAGTTTCGCACGACTAGACAGGTCTCTGCAGCCGAAGAGGCAAACAGTTTTGAGAGTTCTAGCGAAGGCTCCAGGCAGAAGCGAAGGAAGATGCGGTGCGCGGCCCGGGCGCGCTGCTACCCGCCGTGGCTACGCGACCATTCCCACAACGCGCGATCGAGCGTGCGCAGCGGTGTGGGACCGGGGAGTCCGCTTTGCGGCTTGACGATGTTGCTGTCGGCCAGCCGCTTGCAAAAGGCCAGATACTCCTCATAGAAATGCACGTCGTGCCGGGCGTACCCCACCGCTTCCAAAACACGGTAGTCCAGCACCGTGTACCGCTCAGGGTAGATCGCGGTCAGAATCGCCGACGCCACGGAGATATCAACGCCGTGCAGTTCGAGCAAAGCCTTCACGGCCGCTTCAGTGGCCGACCCGGGCGCGGCTGCCACGGCCAGGACGCGCCGGACGTGCGCGTCGCTGTTGCCGATCAAATATTGCACCGCGCGCTCCGACCTCCAGCGCACGATGGCCTCCAAATTGGCCAGCGAATAGTCCCCACTGCGAATCGCTTCCCCGGCTTCGAACGCTGCCTTTTCAAGCTCATGCTCTTTCTCGCCGGACCTCTGCCAATACTGCTCGGCCAACTTCTGGAGCTCCGACTCCGCGGGCTGAAGCTGAAAGTAGGCAACCATTTCGGCTTCCTTCCTTTCTTTCTCTTTCCTGGAAACCCACACACAATAGGCCCGGCGTGAAATCTTTGTCAACAACACGGAGGGGGCCCCGGCGGGGGCGCACCGGCCTGGTTGATTCTGAGTCCTACGCGAACTAGAGCGCGTAGGCCGCCGTCTTACCGTTCGCCGTACCCACCGCGATCAGTCGCAGCAATCCTACAATCTGGTCCGGTGTCTGCTTCCTGGCTCGTGCCATTTAAGGCTCCTTTTATTCCAGTTCCTTTTACAGCAACTGGTTCAGATTTCGCCGGGCAGATCATTGAGACGATGCATCGTTTTCTGCGCCAGTGCGAGCGGCAACTCACACCCGGCCCACAATCAGGTCGCCAGGCCCAGGCAGCTTGATCCGGTGTACCTCGGTGAGCCCCGCCGCTTTCATCCAGCGGGTGTATTCAAGCTCGCTGTAACTGGCGCCGGCTTCGGTACCGACGAGCATGTTCACTGAGAACAGTGCCGCATGTTGTGGCCCAGTCTTGTCGGGATTGAGAATGAAGTCCTGCACGACCAGGCGGCCATGCGGCGCGAGTGCCTTACGGGCACGGCGGAAGATGTCCATGTTCTGGTCCTCTGAAAACATGTGGCAGATCGCGTTCAGCATGACGATGTCGTAGCTGGAGCCGAAATCATCATGGAGCATGTTTCCAGCGCGGAGGTGAATTTGTTTTGAGATGCCGGCCTTGTTGACATATTCCGCTGTGAGCGGCAGAACCTCCGGGAGATCGAGTATCTCGCACTGAACATCGAGAGATGCCTTTGCGAACGCGATGGAATAGGCGCCAGAGCCGCCGCCCAGATCGAGGATGCGGCGAACGTTGTCTGTGCCCAAGGCTTCCACGACAAGTGGGGCGCGGTCCCTGGAGTTGCGCTGCATGCCGGCGATGAAATTGGATGTCCATTCGGGGGCGTTGCCGCGATCAATCGGAACACAGGCGCCACGGCGTACAGCCTCGGTCAGAGTGCTCCAGCGATGCCAGATGTTGGCTGTGTGCAGCAGGCCATTGCGGTGATTGTCCTTTGATCCCTCGACAAAGAAGCGCGCAGACTCGGGCGTATTCCTGTATTCGTCGCCGTTCTTCGAAAGCAATCCGAGAGCGACGAGCACGTTCAGCAGTATGCCGACACCACGGGCATTGGCCTGGATCCGCATCCCGACCTGTTCAGCATTCGCGCCTTCCCCGACGGCGGTAAAGATGTCGAGTTCAAGCGCCGTGAGAATACAGCGGCTGGGCATGTAGCCGCGGATCATCTCATTCAAACGGTCAGGCAGCGTTCCCGCCTTTTCGCGGGCGGCCATCGCGTCACGGAACTTCTCGCCGTGCTCGATCGACACGGCCTTCATCGCAGGGGCATCACTCCAGATGAGCCGGTCGACGGGCTTGCCATCGAGCAGATGCCTTTCTACGACTTCGGGTATATCGGACGGTTGCACACGCCGGTACCACACCCCCTCCGGATAGACGACCATCACGGGCCCTTCATCGCACAGTCCCATGCAACTACAGGTCGTGAGCTGTACATCGATGCCGAGACCACCTGCCTGTATCTCGCGATCCAGCCTCTCGAGTACTGCGAACGACCCGCGGGCCGGACAGGAGGGAACGCCTTCCGGCTTTTGCTGCGTGCAAACGAAGACATGAAAGCGAAACGGTTCCATCGCGGCCTCCGATCGAAGATTCATCTTAGCGCGGTCGGTTGCTTTCCCGCGTCAAGCAGAATCTCTTGGTCTTGCTGCGAAGCGCGCGTAATGAGCGAGAATGAACAGCGTGCGACGGCGGGCTCTCAGCCGTTCATGCCGGGAGTGGTCTGCAGCTTCACTTTGACCGCCGTGTGCGCCTTCGCCTTCGGAATGCCGTGCTGGTGGCAATCGGTGCACTTCACCCAATGGATGTTGTGGACGCTGGTCGCGCTTGCGTAGGTCGTATCCATCGTCTCCACGTCGATTCCGCAGTGGGACATTTGCGGATGACAGGTCTTGCACGAGGCCCGTGCATTCTCGTTATGCCCATTGTGGCAGGAGATGCAGCTCAGGCCTTCGTGCACGCCCATCGGCGTGCGATCATCGCCCGAGCCCACCTGGGGCCCCCAGGCGTTCGTTGCCGCAATGGAACCCGTCTCAGGCATTCGCGGCGCGTGACACTGGTAGCAGAGCGCTTGCCGCGGGTCCTGACTGATTGTCACCATACGGGCACCGTCGTACAGTTGCGGAATGGAAAGCGCCGTTGCGGCGAAGTGAAGGGTTTCCCGCCGGTCGTAGAAGGCGAGCGAAGCAGGCTCCGCCGCGCCCGCTACGGAGATGCGCGAGGCAGGCCTGGTTTCCTGCGCGCCTTCGCGATGAATTTGATGGCAGGTCATACAGGGCATCGCCGGCTGATCGGCGAGATCCCGGCGAATCACTCGCCAGGGTCCTTTCGTGTCCACTGGCTGCACCAGGTCGCGAATCGATCCGTTGAAATACATGCCATGGCAGCGGAGGCAATCGTCCATGAGCATCTGTTTGGAGTTTTGTACGGGATCGGCAAATATCTGGCGATACGTGGCGCTGTGCGGACCCGCATGCCAGCTTGCGTATTCCTGCTGGTGGCAGGCCCGGCAACTCGCCGTCATCGCTGGCACGTCCACATCCCGCATCCGGATGTCTTCAGGAATGGCGCCGAAAGTATGAATCCGGATGTGGCGCAGCTTGGTGGCCAAGCTTTCTTTATGGCAATCGATGCAGCTCTCTGTCCGGTGGGGTGCTGAATGCACCACGCTAACATATGCGGCCATTTCGTGGCAGCTTGCGCAGCCCTGGCCAAATTGCGATGTGTAGTAATATGACGCGCCAAACGTGACACCGACTGCAAGCAAGGCCACTGACCCAATGATGATTGCCGCAAACTTGAGGAATGGCTTCATGAACGGAATCCGGTACCCTTCCAGTTGCGGACCAATGCCTCAGAGGCAAAGTAGGCGATGGCCATGATGGTGAGCGCCGGATTGAAGCCTCCGTTGGTGACATGCACGCTTGAATCAATCACGAAGACGTTGTCCACGTCGTGAAGCTGGCAGTTGCGGTTCACCACTGAACCTTGCGGATCGTTGCCCATGCGGCAGGTGCCGGCCTGGTGCTGGCCGGCCGACACAGTCGTGGGCTTGCCCGCGTTGATGAGCGTGCTCGCCGCCCCGGCCTCATTGAGCCAGGCTTCAGCACGCTGAGCCTGCACAAGGCCGATCTCGAAGGTGTGGGGATGGACGTTGCCGGAGATGCGCGCGACCGGCATTCCCCACTTGTCTCTCACCGTTGGATCGAGAGTCACTCTGGCGTCGGCAGTGGGAATCTGCTGGGTCGGCCCCATGATAACGATGTTGCGCTTGAAGAAGCGGCGCATGGCCTGCTTGTGCGCGAGCCCCCAGCGAGGTGCATCGACGGGCATCCGGTCGACCATTTGAATGGGCAGACGGATGAATTCATTGGCCAGCATGCCCCCGCCGCACAGCCCCGGAGTGCCGTGGTTGTAATCGGAGACGGCGATGCTGGCGCCGGGCCCCACATCGTCGTAGGTATCGAAGTCGAAAAACCCAATCGCGCCGGTGTAGTGGTGACCTTGCAGATTCCGGCCCACCTGATCATGGCGATTTCCCAATCCATCAAGAAAGAGACGGCTTTGGGAATTCAGGAGCAGGCGCGCTGACTCGATGGCGCAAGCAGAGACCACGACGATATCGGAAGGCTGCTCCTGCAAACGCCCTTCGGCATCGAAGTAGGCTACACCGCGAGCGCGTCCCCGATCATCAGTGAGGATTTCCCTGGCCACGCACTCGGTGCGCAGCTCACAGTTTCCCGTTGCCAGCGCTACCGGGATCACGGTGTTCTGCGAACCGTTCTTGGCATCCACTTCGCAGGCAAATCCAACACACCAGCGACAGCGCATGCACGGGCCGCGGCCGTTGTAGGGCACGCTGTTGCGAGCCATGGGAATGGGAAAGGGATGCAGGCCGAGGCGTTTGGCTGCCGGCTCGAAGAATTTGAAACTCGCGATTAGGCGGGAGCGGCGGCATGGGCAGAGGACGCCGGCGCGGACCATGAAAGGGAGTGCTCGAATCATCTCCGGAGATGCCGATCTCATATTCAGCCTTCTCGTAGTAGGGCTCCAGATCGTCGTAGGAGATGGGCCAGTCTTCGAGCGAACTCCCTGCAGGCGCTCCGTAAGTTGAGCGCATGCGGAAGTCCTGAGGCAAATAGCGCCAGGCCATGGCCCCGTAACTTAGAGTTCCACCACCAACACAGGCGGCATTGTTCTGGTAGCCGCCTTCGCTGGGCAGCATGATGTGCGGCACGCCGTCGGCATCGACCAGAACGCGCGGATTGCCGTCATCCTCAGGTCCGAAAGCGTTCCCCAGCACCGTGGTGCGCTGATTCCGCAAGTCGTCCTTGCGGCAATCGTTCGACGTGTACCACTTGCCCCGCTCCAGCAGGACAACGCTCAGGCCTGCAACCGACAGCTCCTTGGCTACAATGCCTCCGGCCGCGCCGGCGCCCACAACAACCGCATTCACCCGTTTCATGAGGCCGGGCCCTTTCCCAGGTCGTACTGTGCGCGCCCAAGAACGGGCGGCTCAGCCAGGCCAAGCATCCGCCAACTCACAGCATCACGATTGCCGCCGTGCCGCGGCGAGCCGTAGTAGCCCTCAAGAGTGTGGCTGCGCACCAGATCAAAGAACTTGCGATTCTGCTGCTCGATGGCGCCGACAATCTCGACCAGCGGCTGTGCGGGGAGCGCCGCCAGATCCCGGCCAAAACGCTTTCTGCTTATCGCATCGGCCTGCTTCAGCCCATCGCGGTAAGCATTTCGATGGCGCCTGTACGTCCGGGCGAGTTGGCGGTCGATGTAGGTGACGACTCCGGCCTGCGAGGCGCTGGGAAAGTCATCCGCGGGGACAATCCGATCGCATATCGCGGCCAGCGTCAAGGCCTGGGCATCGCTGAGGAAATCCCAGCCTCCGTGGCTGCGCGTGGCACAGCCAACGGCGAGGGCCGTGCCGCCCATGGCTCCAGCAGCCACAAACTGCCGCCGCGTGAGACGAACGTTATCCTTGCCCGATTGCATTGGCGCCCTACTCTGAAATGAAGTCAGCCCATGACTGAACACCGCCTGGACATCCCGGCGAATTCCTGGCTAGGTCATACTTGGTGTGTCCGGCCAGCTCAGTCTGTGCCACGAATCACACTCGGGATTGGCGCATCACAGTTGTCGGCGCCGCATGCCCGTGAGAGCGGAGGATTGTGCCGGCGAAGGAGCGTTTTTCTTTGAAGCAGATCTTAGGAGTGTCGAAGCAGGCTGAGGTAGGAGCGCCCGCGCAGTCACAATTGGACCGCGCCTGCTTCAAGCAGTCGTTGCAGCCGCGAGTCGCTTATTCAGCGCGATTCCAGCCAAGATCACGCTGAGGATGACCGCCGCGAACAGCAGCAACCAGCCCCGGTATTGGACCGGATGGCGCAGAACACCAATGAAATGGCGGCCATCGTGATCGGCGATGATTGCGACAAGTGTGTAACGCACACCCCGGCAAATGGTCACCACCGTCAGAAATTTCCCGGCGCCGTAATTCGAAGCGCATGCCGCCTGATAATGGACAATTCCTTCCCACTGGCCGACTTCAGGATACCGATCCCCCGGGAAAGCCAGTAAGCTGCAGATCCCAATAAAGATATTGTCTGCGTCACCCCGGCGCCTGTATTTCCTCCGGACTTAACTTTGAGCCACAGCCTGTTCTCCACCGATGAGTTTCGCTGTCTGGATTACTCGGGCTCGGGCCTTGGTATGCGGGGAGTTGCGGGGCGGACCCCGGAAAGCGACCGTGTAGCATTAGCCTGTCAGTTTTGATTAGGTTAAGGGAGGCGCGCGTGGCCAGGATCGTAGGCCAACCGTGTCGTACTGGGCTTGCCATGAGAATCCGATGCATCCTTCTCGCACTGCTTCTAACCTCTGGCGCGTGCATCGCGCAGCAACCCACGGAGTCCACGCCGGCCAGCGTCCCGCCGCCAACACGCGCGGACTATCTCAAACTGGCCGCCGAAGTTCAGAACGCGCTCGACACCGATGTCATTAACGTTTGGTTCCCCCGATCCGTGGATTATGAACATGGCGGGTTCCATACCCACTTCACCCGCGACTGGCAGTGGGCGCCCAGCGATGGCAAGTCCTCCGTCATGCAAGGACGTATGACCTGGGTCGCATCCCAAGTCGTCCTGCGCAACCCGAAGCTGAAAGCAGAGTTTCTGCCCATCGTGCAGCACGGGGTCTCCTATCTGGAAAGCGTCATGTGGGACAAGCAGGACGGCGGTTTCTTCTGGGGACTCGATGACGACGGCCACATTACTCCGCAATTCACGGACGGCAAACATCTGTACGGCATTGCATTCTGCATCTATGGATTAGCCGCGGCCTACCAGGCTACTGGCGATCCCAAGGCGCTGGAACTCGCCAAGAAAGCATTTCTCTGGACCGACCAGCACGCGCATGACTCCGAGCATGGCGGATACTATGAATGGCTTGCCCGCGACGGCACGCCGATTCAGCCGAATGTTCCCAACGGACGCGTCGCCATGGGGCCCATCGGTCCTGTCGGCTACAAGTCAATGAACACCCACATTCATTTGCTGGAGGCCTTCACAGAGCTTTACCGCGTCTGGCCTGACCCGGCGCTGCGCGCGCGCCTTGAAGAAATGCTGGTCATCGTGCGCGACAAAATCTGCGTCGAGCCCGGTGCGATGAATCTTTATTTCACCAACGCCTGGCAGCCCATTCCCGGCCTTGATTCCTTCGGCCATGATGTTGAGACCGCCTATTTGATGCTGGAAACGGACGAACTCCTCCATCACCACGCAAGCGAGAAAACGGAACGAATGGCAAAAATGCTGGTCGATCACGCTCTTGCCTACGGTTGGGACGCAAGCAGCGGCGGCTTTTTCCAGGACGGCACAACCATGGGCGGGCCGGGGAGTCAGCTCAAGGAATGGTGGGTCCAGGCGGAAGGGCTGAATGCGCTGCTTATGATGCACGAGCGATATGGAACGCAGGAGTCCATTTACTTCCAGAGGTTCGTGCAACAGTGGAACTTCATAAAGAACCACACAATCGATAGCCAATACCACGGCCTGTATAACCTGACTAAGGCGGACGGCGCGCCAATCACACAGGACAAGGGCTCCATTTGGAAGGGCGGATACCACGACGGCCGGGCGTTTTGGAATGTGACTGCTCGCCTGCGCAAACTCG
>CAWHVN010000024.1:0-29492 GCA_963832805.1 uncultured Acidobacteriaceae bacterium
GAGTTTTCAAGATCGAGCTCAACCTTTTCGACCGCTCATTTTTCCGCAGTTACATCCAACCCTTCCCAAGGCTCACGGAAACAAAGCCCGAAAAGAATTCGCACCAACTCATTACCAAGGCGTACGCGTACTTCCGGGACCGAATCGCCGAAGGCTGGAACGCCGCGGGAGGGGGTAAGCAGGGGTTTGAGTGGGCAGCGCATGTGACCCAAACCCTCCGCGAGCATCTGGTCCTGGTGACCGTGACCTCAAACAACGAAAGGAACGCCTCTGCAATTTTCGCTACCCTTAACGACCGGGGCATCGGGCTATCGACGGTGGACCTAATCAGAACCTACGTTCTCCAATGCGCACCGGACACCAAACGGGAGGAAATCCTAGAGCACTGGAACACCGTTTTCAACGCATGCGGGACAACTATCGGCGCAGAGTCGCTGCTTCGAATGTCCTGGGTCTCGCGGAACGGCGACGTTAAGGCACGCGCGTTATACAGAATCATCTCAGAGGTACTTCCGTCGGCCATCTCACCCCTCGATTATTCCCAAAGCCTTAGCGCAGACGCATTATTCTACAGGCAATTTCGTGACGGCGACACAGACGACGAGGAGTTGGAGGAGTATTGGAAGGCTTACCGCACCCTTAACTTCAACGCCGGATTTACGGTCCTGCTCGCCGCAAAGCGGAAACTGACCCCCGAGTCGCAAAAGAGCATCACGCAGGCATTGGTCGCCCTTGTCGTTAGGCACAATATTGTCTGCAACCTTGATCGCGCGAAGCTGGAATCAGCAGCGTATTTTATTGCAAAGAAGATCTCGGACGGGGCCGAATTCGAAGCGGCTTTGGCGCTCCTGCGGGAAAGCTCTCCGACAGATGACCAATTCCGCAACAGCTTTGCCACTCTCGCATTCTCCAAGGCGGAGCACGGAATCGCACGTTTCATGCTGAGAAACATCGAGACTCGGATCTCCGCAACCGGCGAGGTAACAGTGAACGGCCCAGAACACGTACACATAGAGCACATCTACCCCCAAACACCGGCTGAGGGTGCCCGGTGGGAGCAGCATGACCGCTATATCGGCCGGATCGGAAACCTCACGCTATTGGCCCGGCGTCTGAACGAGCAGATCAAGAACGCGGAATTCGGGGTCAAGAAGGAAAAAGCGTATCAGAATAGCAAACTGGCGCTCACCGAGGCGCTCCTAATGCATGAGAGTTGGTCTTCAAAATCCGTTGATGCGCGCCAATTCGAGCTCTGCAAAACCGCTGAAGCGATTTGGCCAGCAACGCTGATCTGAGAGTTGCCAAGAGCCCAAGACCTCACTTCTGAGACTTTAGACAGAACGTGAAGAAGGCTAACCCGCCGCCCTCATCTCCTCCCGCACAATCCGCCGTAGCGTCTCCTCGAGCTTCGGCGCCTTCCCTTCCACGTGCTGCCGCGTCGCCGAATGGATCAGCGGGTGATCCCCCGGACCCGCTCCCTTGGCCTCTTGTTCCCTTGGTCCCTCGGTCCCTGCCTCTCCCGTGTCAAGCCCCGTGAGGCCGACTCGCTGACCCGCTGACTTGCTAACTCGTTAATTCTAAAGCCGATCCACCCACGAAATTTCTCTCCCCAAGTTTGCCGATCATTTCCCCCGCCCGGCGCATACTGAATGCAAATCGAAAATCCCGGCGCGAAAGTTATGAGGTGACCGTCTCCGACGAAATCCAAATCGGGACAAATATTGACCAAAGAGTAAAATTCGAGCCAAAAACGCCACGTAAACCATTGAATGGAGAGACTTTAGCAATTAAGCCCTTTGGAATCAATGGGTTGCGGCGACTGATCGAGGGTACAAGTGACTGAAAACAAACCCCTTAACCCCAAAACAGGGTGGGGGGCAGGGGTAGGGGTCATAAATGATAAACAACCCGAAAACCGCTGACTGGCCTCCTCGCTGCTGGCCTGGCTCCGCTAACCCCTCTCGCTCCACTAACTCCGCTGCCTTGTCTTCAGTAAATCCACGGCGCCAGCCGCCACGTCCGCTTGAAATAGGCTTCGTACTCCGCGCCGAAGTGCTCTCGCAGCAGCCGCTCCTCGGCGTGCATCCGCGCCACCAGCGGCGCCAGCAGCGAAACTGCCAGCACCACTCCCACGCCGGAGCGGAATGCCAGCACCCAACCGACCGAAGTCGTAAGCATGCCAAGGTAGCTCGGGTTGCGGATGACGCCGTAAATGCCGTGCGTCTCCAGCGCGTGTCCCGGCTGGATCGCCACCAGCCCGCTGAATCGGTTCCTGAGCACATACACCGGCCAGATGCGCAAAATCCCACCCACGAAGCACACCGCAACGCCGATCCAACGAGTCGTATCGCCGTCGATCGTCAAAAATCCGATGCGATCGGTGTACGCCGAAAAGAACGCCATGAGCAGCGCGATCACGCTGAAGGCTCCCAGCACCCAGCGGTTGCCGCGGTCTTCCTTCTCGCCCTTGGTCAAGCCGCCGCCCGACGGAACCGCCAGCGCCGCAAGCACCACCGTCACCGCGGCTAGCGCCCGCAGCGCCGGGTGCGCAAAAAATGCGCCCACTCCACCCCAACCCGCAATCGCCAGGGCAAACTGGATCGCGATCGCCACAATGCCAGTCAGCAGAATCCTGAGAGTCGTCACAATCCCTCCGTCCGTCTCAAAAAATTCGCCTGTTCACTGTTCACTCTTCACCGTCTTCCCTCCTGCCTTCCACGACACCATCGCGCACACCGCCAGAATCGCGCCAATCACAACCAAAGAAATCGTCACCGGCACATCGATCCAACGCGCCGCGAGCATCTTCAGCGCCGCAAAGACCAGAATCGCGCCCAGCCCGTAGTGCAGGTACTTAAAGCGGTTAAGCATCGCCGCCAGTCCGAAGTAGAGCGAGCGCAGGCCCAGAATCGCCGCCACATTCGACGTGTACGCCACAAACGGATTGTGCGTAACCGACAGCACTGCGGGAATGGAATCCGTAGCGAACAGCAGATCGGTCACCTCGACCGCAACGATCACGGGCAGCAGCGATCCCTTCGCCGGCTGCAGCCGCACGATCCACTCCGGAACCGCCGCGTGCGCTGAGCCGCCGCGCACCAGCCGCCACGCCGCATACAGCAGAATCAGCCCGAAGACCCACGTGACCCACTCGAAGTCCTTGAGCAGCGTGACACCCACGGCTATGAACGCGGCGCGCAGCACAAACGCGCCCCACACACCCCAGAGCAACGCCGTGTGCTGGCGTTGCGCGCTGATGCGGAATCCCTCAAAGAGCACCATAAAGACGAACAGGTTGTCGATGCTCAACGAGGTCTCGATCGTGTATCCGGCCACGAACTCAAGCGCCGTCTGCTTGCCCATCGTCGCGGCCATCCAGCAGGCAAACCCGGCCGCGGCCAGCGCCAATCCAGCCGTTCCCAGCCACACGATTGCCTGCGCGTGGCGCGACTCGCGCCGATGGCCCGGCAGAAGCGAGTCCGCCAGCAGCGCCACGGCCACCACCGCGTGAAATCCTACCCACCAAGTCCACGAAGCGCCCGCAATCATAGATGGATGCTATCGCACGGCAGCAGGCTCGGAGCTTGCGCGCCAGCCGCGCAACCCGATCCAGCAAGCTGGCGCATTGCCTCAATCAACGTGCAATCGCTGCCACCTTCGCGCGCGTTCGCGCATCCTTAAGTGAGAAGCATGGCAACCGAATCTCCGGCAGAAAGGCATTCTGTGACCGAAGCGACACAACAGGATCAAGCCACGCCCGCAGCCGCCGGCGCCGCGCCGCCGGCTCACCGGCCCCGCGTGGTGATTGTCGGCGCAGGCTTTGCCGGCCTTCACGCCGCCACAGGCCTCGCGCACCTGCCCGTCGATGTCACGGTGGTTGACCGCCGCAATCATCACACCTTTCAGCCCTTGCTTTACCAGGTGGCACTGGCCGTGCTCTCCCCGGCCGACATCGCCCAGCCCATCCGCTCCATCCTGCGCCATCAGCGCAACACCCAGGTGCTGATGGATGAAGTCATCGCCATCGACACCGCCGCGCGGCAAGTCGCCTTGGCCGGCGGAGCGCGCCTCGACTACAACTACCTCGTCCTCGCCACCGGCGCCACCCACTCCTACTTCGGCCACGACCAGTGGGAGCCTCTCGCGCCCGGACTCAAGTCCATTGAAGACGCCATCGAGATTCGTCGCCGCGTTTTGCTTGCCTTCGAGTTGGCCGAGCGCCAGATGCTCGAGCAGGGCTGGCACCCACCTCTCAACTTCGTCGTCATCGGCGGCGGACCCACCGGCGTCGAGCTCGCCGGCGCTATCAGCGATATCGCCCAGCTCTATATGCGCCACGACTTTCGCCACATCGATCCCGCCAAGAGCCGCGTGCTCCTGCTCGACGCATCGCCCCGCGTGCTCGCCGCATACCCCGAGGATCTCTCCGCCAAAGCCGAAGCCACTCTCAAGCGGCTGAGCGTGGAAGTACACACCAAAACGCAGGTCACAGCCGTTGGCCCCGGATGGGTTGAAGCGCAGGGCCAGCGTATTGACGCCGCCGTCACGCTCTGGGCCGCAGGCGTCCTGGCCTCGCCTCTCGGAAAGATGCTGAGCACACCGCCCAGCGTCAACCCCGACGTGAAACTCGACCGCCGCGGCTGCGTCATCGTCGATGGTCGCCTCAACCCGCCCGGCCTGCCCCAGGTCTTCGTCCTCGGCGACCTCGCTCACTTCGAGCAGGACGGCCATCAAATCCCCGGCGTCGCCCAGCCCGCCATGCAGATGGGCGATCACGTCGCCAAAATCATCGCTGCCGACCTTGCCGGCAAACCGCGCCCCGCCTTCCGCTACTTCGACAAGGGTGACATGGCCACCATCGGCCGCATGGCTGCCGTCGCCAAAGTGGAGTGGCCCTTCAAGGCGCACATGAGCGGCTTCCCCGCGTGGTTCACCTGGCTCACCGTACACATATTCTTTCTCATCGGCTTCCGCAACCGGCTCTCCGTCATGGCCGCCTGGGCCTGGACCTACTTCACCTTCACGCGCGGCGCTCGCCTCATCACCGGCGACCAGACCCTGCCCGGCTGGCGGAACAAACCGTCCGAGAAACCAGAACAGTAAGCGCATCCACTGCCACCGAAATCCTCATCGGAATCCGCCCCAGCCACTCGCCGTCCGCCTCGCAGTGTACATCGCCGTCCTTCAGCGGCCGGCACGCAAACTCGCGAGCCCTGACCTCGGCCAAAAAAGGATTGATTCGCCTCAGGCCCAGCCATCCGGTCAGGAACCACAGCGGCAGCGAGATCAAGCCCGGCGGGCGCAGCAGAGATACGCGTAGACTCAGCCTGTCCATCGCGTCCCCGCGCTCGACCAGACCCGCGAATAACCCACCCAGGCAGTCCACGTGAGACGCCATCACGCTCACCACCTGCAACGTTCGAACCGCTCCATCCAGCTCGGCGTACTCGACTGTGAAGCGTGAGAATCTGTGCGTCGCAAAGATCCGCGCGGCGTGCAGAGCGTAGGCCGCCCGCCCCAGTCGCGACTTACCCGCACTCTGCAGCTCGTAAACCAAAGCCCCGTCCGGTCCCGCTCCCGCCATCACGGCAAAGTGCCGCACCTGCTCTCCAACTTCCAGCCTGCCGGTGGAGATTGTCATCCGCTCTCCGCGGATTTGCTCCTCCACGGCCCGCTCCGCATTAAGTGGGATGCGTAGTTGCCGCGCCAGGGCATTCGCGCTTCCCAATGGAACAATGCCCAGTGCCGCACGCGGATTCCCGCCATCGGTGACCAAGCCCTGAAGCACCTCGTGCACAGTTCCGTCGCCGCCGCAGGCAAACACGACCTCCACGCCATCCCGCACCGCATCCCGCGCCTGCCCTCCTGCCGACCCCGGCCCTGCAGTGGGGATCGCCAAAGCCTCGTGTCCCAGCGAACGCAACCGTGCAACCGCCTGTTTAATCTCGGCGATGCGCTGCTCCCGCCTCGTTCCCGCAGCCGGGTTATAGATCAGCGCGCAACGCATCCCTCCATTCTAGGCGCGCCAAATTCCCGCCGTCGTTCCCTCCCGCACCGTTCATCTAAAATGAAAGAGATATGCTCGATTTGCAATTCGTCCGCGCTAACCTGGAATTGGTGGAAGAAAAGTTGCGCGCGCGTGGCGCCGATCCCGCAGCTCTGCTGGGAGATTTTCGCGCTCTCGACAAGAGCCGTCGCGAGGCCATCACCCTCGCCGAGCAGTGCAAGGCCCGCCGCAACGAACTGAGCCAGCAGGTGGGTACGCTCAAGAAGGCCGGTAAGAACGACGAAGCCGCGGCCGTCATGGAAGAGACCCGCGCCCTGAAAGAGAAACTCGACGAGCTGGACAAGACTGCCGTCGATCTCGACGAGAAGCTGCGCCAATCCCTCGCCCGCGTTCCCAACCTCACCCGCGACGAAGTTCCCGTCGGCGCCTCCGAGGCCGACAACAAAACCATCAAAACCTGGGGCGAGCCGCGGAAATTCGACTTCACGCCCAAGCCTCACTGGGAGATCGGCGAAGCGCTCGGCATTCTCGATCTCGAACGCGCGGCCAAGTTGAGCGGCGCTCGCTTTGCCGTCTACATGGGCGCTGGCGCGCGCCTCGAGCGCGCTCTCATCAGCTTCATGCTCGACCTGCACACGCGCAAGCACGGCTACACCGAAGTGCTGCCGCCCTTCATGGTCAACTCCAAGTCGCTCTTCGGCACCGGCCAGTTGCCCAAGTTTGCCGAGGATCTCTTCCGCTGCTCCGACGCCGATGCCGATGCGGCCGCGCGCGGCGACTATAAGAGACAGCGACCATTGGCTCATCCCCACCGCCGAGGTTCCCGTCACCAATCTCTACCGCGACGAGATTCTCGACGAAGCTCGCCTGCCGATCTCGCTCACGGCCTACACGCCATGCTTCCGCGCCGAAGCCGGCGCGGCGGGCAAGGATACGCGCGGCATCATCCGCCAGCACCAGTTCCAGAAGGTTGAGCTGGTCAAATTCACGCGGCCCGAGGAATCCGACGCGCAGCACGAGCGCCTGACTCGCGACGCCGAGGAGATCCTCGAAGCTCTTGGCCTGCCGTACCGCCGCGTCCTCCTATGCACAGGCGACACCGGCTTCTCCTCCGCGAAAGACCTACGATCTCGAAGTCTGGCTGCCCGGCCAGAATCTCTATCGCGAAATCTCTTCCTGCTCCAACTTCGACGCCTTCCAGGCGCGCCGCGCCAACATCCGCTATCGCCCGTCTGCCGCGCCGGGCGCCAAGGCCAAGCCCGAGTTCGTGCACACGCTCAACGGCAGCGGCCTAGCCGTGGGCCGCACCTGGCTGGCGATCCTCGAAAACTACCAGCAGGCCGACGGCTCCGTGCTTATCCCTGAATCCCTCCGTCCCTACATGGGTGGAATGGATAGAATTGTTAGGGAGCCATGATGGAATCATCCACCTCGAGCGGCGCAGTCGCTCAACCAAAACGCGGCGTCAAACAGATCCTGAGCAGTTATTTCTACTGGACCTACTCGCGCGGGTCGTTTCACTACGACATCATGGTCACGCTGATTCTGCTCTTCATCTTCGTCACCCCGCACTTGTGGGATTTCGGCGCCAAACCATCGTCAATGGCCGTCTCCAGTCATCCTTTCCAGGTTGTTCCCAATGGCCGCGGCGTCATTATCACTGTGCAGGCTTCCGATGTGAACGTTCCCGCCGGTGCTTCCAACCGGGAAGTGAAAAATGTGCTGCGCAAAGCTATCGAGCCCGTCACCGGAGACGATGTCTTTGTCGAGCACTGGGAGACCGCTACCGACGCCCAGGGGAACCTCACCTGGAAAGTTTGGGCGCACCGTTGATCCAGATTCACGAATCTCCAGGTCCCAACCGAGAATCAAATAGGGTACGGGAGCCTATGCGTTCACGATCAAAACTTGTCTTATTTATCATTCTTGCTGCGGCATTGCTGCCGGCTTCAGCCGCGCGTGCCGACGATCTTGCCAGTGTGCTCCGGAAACTCGACGCCGCGGCAAAGGATTTCCACACCACGGCGGCCAACTTTGAATTCGACACCATCCAGACCGAACCCGATTCCTGATACAGATGTGCAGAAGGGCACTGCTTACTACGATCGCAAAGGCAACAGCTTCCAGATGGCCGCGCACTTCCATCAGCACAATGGCCGGCCCACTGGAAAGATTTATGTCTTTTCAGGCGGTGTCTTCAAGGTTTCCGACACTGGGAAGGAGAGCGATGCCAAGACCTACACCAATGTCAGCAAATATCAGGGTTACCTGATGCTCGGTTTCGGCGCGAGCGGCAAGGAACTCGAGGAGAAATGGGACATGAAGTATCTTGGCACCGAAACGATAGATGGCGTTACGACCGATAAGCTCGAACTCGTCGCCAAGGATCCGGCGGTCCGCAAGACCATTGCCAAGGTCACCGTTTGGATGGACACGGCTCGGGCCGTAAGCCTCAAAGTGATCTTCGATGAAGGCGAGGGACAATCCTGGGTCTGCCACTACACGAATATCAAAATGAATCAGCCCTTGCCTGGCAACGCCTTCAGTTTCGACAAGTCAGATCCTCTCGGCAGCACACGCCAGCGCGATCCCGCCGCCCGCAAACAGCATAGGAAAGCACTCCAGCGTGTAACGCGCCTCGGGCGCTTCCACGGTGAGCAGCAAGGCACTGCGCAGTAGCATATAAGCCAGCAGCGCGCCCCAGTAGCGCGGTCGTAGGCACAGGCCAGCGATTCCCAGGATCAGATAGAACGCATTCAACCCCGCGAAGACCCAGCTGAACTCCGTCTCCGCGTGATGGTGCGCGTAGACCCACCAATCCGGGTCGATGGGCAAATTCTCAACGCGGGGGCGCAGCCACATGTCCGCCAAGCGGCCCAGCGGCAGCCACGCATAGTAGCGAGCGGGATTCGCGGCGATGCGCTCTTCAGCCAGTCGTCCAAAGCGCGCATCGATCTCCGGCGTGAGCTCCATGCCGTGGCTGTTGTAGTCCGCGGCAAGCGCGGCCGTCTCCGCGTACTGCGCAGGCGAGTCGAAGGCGCGGCTGGGCAATTCGTTCACGTCCAGCTTGTCCCCAGGCACATTCCAGTAAATTTCGGAGGTTGAAATGAAGTCGAGGCACCAGCTTTTCACCCAGCGCTCCCATCCGGGGTCGGAACTTTCGCCGGGATCGATGGTCAGGCGCGGCGCCAGCGGCTCAAAGACGTGGAAGACGCTCCAGTTTCGCGCCGTCCAAACAGCAAAGGGGGCAAGCGCCAGCAAAACGCAAACCGCCGCCATGCGCGCCAGTTTGCGCAGCGGAATCCTGCCCGGCCCATCGCCGCGTGGCAACCCAATTAACAATGCCGGCGCGAACGCAATCGCCGCCAGCGCTCCATCCGGCCGCAACAACGTGGCGCAGGTCACCGCCAGGGTAAACCACAGCGCACTGGCCCAATTCAGCTCATCGCGGAATCGCGCCATCGCCCACATGGCCAGCGCCAGAACAAACAGTGTCGGCGTCTCCGCCAGCGGCTCCGCTGTGTAGCAAGCAGTAAAGGGACACAGCGCCGCGAGCCACAGCGTTGCCAGCGCCGCACCGACGCTCATCGCTGCGGGCGCGATGCGCCGCACAAATCCGGCCAGCAGAAGGCAGCCCACCAGCTCAAGCGCAATCTGCACGCACGCCGCGGCGTAGTAGTTCTCCATCCCGAAGAGGCGGAAGCAGAACGCAAGAAAGATCGGATAGCCGGGCAGCCGGATCAGCGTGGGGTACATCTCCCCGCTGGGCAAAGTCAGGCAAAACCGTCCGTGCAGCAGCAGGTTTTTCGCCAGTCCCCCGTAGACCAGCGAGTCTCCGTTGACTTCAAAAAGGCTTTGGAGCAGCCACAGACGCAGTGCCAGACCTGCCGCTAGGGGCAGCGCAATATGCAGAACGGCGGGCGCTCGACCCTTGCTTCGGCCCAAATGCCACCGCGCCGTCAATTGACTCTCTTGGCCAGCTTCCATACGATTTTTAATGTACAGCGTACGGCACGTCCTGGACTTCCGCGCCCTTGCCGATCACCCACCAAGGCCGCCACATTCGTGGGATGCGGCCGCCCGCGTGTGCAATCATTGCGAAGCCGTAGATCGCACACCTGATGCCCGAGCAGCAGATCTTTTTCGACCCGGAACGCAAGCGCTGGAAGCGCCTCCGTCGCATCCTTGATGCGGCCGCCGTGGTCTCAACCCTCGTCGTTGCCGGCTTCATCTTCAACGTGATGCGTAACCAGCAGTTGCCCGAACTCCTGCTCCCAACTCCCAGGCACAACTATCGCGCCCTTCCCGAGCCATCCATTCTGGCGCGCAACGGCAGGAACCAGCGCCCTGCGCGCCGCAAGACCGAACGCAAACCCTCCGACATTCCTCTGAACACCGGTGAAGGATTGCGCGCCGCTTATTACGTCCAGGACGACCCGGCCAGCTACTCCTCGCTCAAGAAGCACATTCACCAGATCGACATGTTGTTCCCGATGTGGCTGCACGTCGATTCTCCCAACGGCACGCTGATGATGATGAGTGGCGACAACCTCCGCGAGTATCCAGTGATCGAGGGCTCCGCCGTTCACGATCCCGACGACCTCAACAAGGTCAAGCATGTGATTCAGGCGGCCAAGGAAGACACCGAGATTTTTCCTGCCATCAACAACTTCAACCCGCATACGCAGGAGTGGGATACCGGCGTCGGAGACGCTGCTCACGGATCCCGTCAAAAGCGCTGCGTTGCTCCAGCAGATCATGCGCTTCCTCACAACTTACCCGGCCTATCGCGGCCTTTCGCTCGACATCGAGAGCATCCCCGACGCCGATGATCCGGCCTACCTTCGGTTTCTTCAGGCGCTTTATGCCGAGATGCACCCGCGCAATCTTCGCCTCTACGTCAACGTGGCCGTGGCCACCGAGCGATAAGGACCTGCAGGCCATCGCCGCCAGCTCCGACGGCATGATCCTGATGAACTACGACCAGCACCAGACCACGAGCAATCCGGGGCCGATCGCCAGCCAGCAGTGGTTTGTCGGCAATCTGGTTCGAGTCCTCAAGATCGTGCCCAAGGAGAAGATGATCTGCGCGGTGGGCAACTACGGCTACGACTGGACCCTTTCGATTCCCAATCCAAAGGATCGCCGCCATCGCAAGCCGCAGGTTCTCGATACCGAGGTTCTCTCCGTCTCCGATGCCTGGGAGCGCGCCGCCGACGCCGACGCCGACCTCGATCTCGACTACGACACTCTCAATCCTCACTTCGAATACATCGACGAGGACAACAATCAGCGCCACGTGGTGTGGTTTCTTGACGCGGTCACCATCCTGAACGAGTTGCGCGCCGCGCGGGAGCTCGGTCTGCAGACCTTTGCTCTCTGGCGGCTCGGCGAAGAAGATTCCTCGCTGTGGAACGTCTGGGACCACCCCAGCGATCCGGCCGCCCTGCAGGCGCTGGGCACCGTCCAGCCCGGCCACGATGTGGACACCGAGGGCGACGGAGACATCCTGCGCATCACCGGGCTGCCAGAACCGGGCAAGCGCACCGTGGAAGTCGACACCGACGAGCCCGACCCGCGCAAGAAGCTCATCGACGACGAGCACATGGATGTGTATCCGCACACCTACGATGTGGAGCAATACGGCTACCATCCCAACCAGATCGCGCTCTCCTTCGACGACGGTCCCGATCCCAAGTGGACGCCGAAGATCCTCGACGTGCTGAAGCAGAAACATGCCACTGGTACCTTCATGCTGATCGGCGCCGAGGCCTCGGACAACATCGGCCTGATGCAGCGCGTCGTCCGCGAAGGCAACGAAATCGGCAACCACACGTGGACGCACCCGGACATCAGCGAAATCTCGTCACGCCAGCTCGATCTCGAGGTAAACCTGACCGAGCGCCTCTTCGAGAGCAAGCTGGGCGTGCAGCCGCTCTACTTCCGCCCCCCCTACGACATCGACGAGGAGCCTGAGACCGACGACCAGGCTTCGCCCGTGTGGCGCATTCAGGAGGATGGTTTCACCATCATCGGCAGCAAGATCGACACCGACGACTGGAACGAGCATCCGCGCAAGTCGCCCGCCGAGATCATCAACTCCGTGCTCGCTCAGTTGCATACCATGAAGGCGAAGCCGCAGTTCCGCGGCTCCATCATCCTGATGCACGACGGCGGCGGCGACCGCTCGGCCACAGTGGCTGCCCTGGGGCCGCTCATCGATGCGCTCCGCGCCCACGGCTACACCATCGTTCCCGTCTCCACGCTCATGGGCAAGACCACGGCCCAGGTGATGCCGCCGCTCAACTTCTGGCAGCGCATGCGCACCATCCCCGACTCCATCGCCTTCTCCGCGCTCGACCTGATCGGCAACTTCATCGTCATGGTCTTCTTCGTCGGTGACGTTCTGATGAGCGCACGCCTCATCATCGTGGGGCTGTTCGCCGTCATCGACCGCCTCATCAAGCGGCCGCTCGAGGCCTCGCCCGGCTTCAGCCCGCGGGTGGCTGTTCTCATCCCCGCCTACAACGAAGAGGCGGTTATCGTCCGCACCATCCGTTCGGTGCTTAACTCCGACTACAAGAACCTCCACGTCATCGTGATCGACGACGGCTCGCAGGATCGCACCGCCGAAGTGGCCGCCGCGGCCTTTGCCAAGGAGATCGCAGCGGGCCACGTCCGGGTTCTCACCAAGCGCAATGAAGGCAAAGCCGCGGCGCTCAACTACGCTCTCGAACGCATGAACGAGGAGATTTTTGTCGGCATCGATGCCGACACCGTGATCGCCGCCGATGCCATTTCCAAACTGATTCCTCATTTCGAGGATCCCAGCGATCGGCGCTATCGCCGGCAATGCCAAGGTGGGCAACCGCGTCAATCTGTGGACGCGCTGGCAGGCCCTCGAATACATCACCAGCCAGAACTTCGAGCGCCGCGCGCTCGACCTCTTCCACGTCATCACCGTTGTGCCGGGCGCCATCGGCGCATGGCGCACTGCGCCGGTCAAGGCAGCCGGCGGCTATCCGCTGAACACCGTGGCCGAGGACGCCGACCTGACCATGAACCTGCTCGAACAGAGGCTGAAGGTCGACTACGAGGACCGCGCTTTGGCCTACACTGAGGCGCCCATCAACGCCAAGGGCCTCATGCGCCAGCGCTTCCGCTGGTCGTTCGGCATTTTGCAGGCAGTGTGGAAGCATCGCATGGCCTTCGTCCGCAACAAGGCCATGGGCCTCTTCGCCCTGCCCAACATCCTCATCTTCCAGATGCTCCTGCCGCTGGTTTCGCCGTTCATCGACATCATGTTCGTCGCCGGTGTCGTGAACTTCCTCGTCGACCGCCATTACCACCCCGAAGCAGCGTCCGCGGCCAGCTTCGAGAAGCTGGTGGTTTATTTCCTCGGCTTCCTGGTCATCGACTTCATCACTTCAACGGCCGCCTTCAGCCTGGAACGGCGTCACCCCGCCAACAAGGGCGACGGCTGGCTGCTCTTCCACATCTGGCTGCAGCGCTTCGCCTACCGCCAGGTGTTTTCGATTGTTCTCTTCAAGACGCTCAAGCGCGCCATCGACGGCAAGCCCTTCAACTGGGACAAGATCGAGCGGACCGCGAAGATGAGCAAGAACACCGAGATCCTGACAGAAGCAGCGCATTAGCGGGGCAGTTGAGTGAGACTTTGGTGCCAATGCGGGATTCCCGCGCTAGATCCGTCCCGGAAGCGCAATATAGAGCTAGGCGGGGCACGGCCACACTCTTCCCCAGATCGTCCCGATAGGGGGTTTGCCGTATGCGTTTGCATCATTCATTCGCGCTCTTCGTCTTTGCCGGATCGCTGCTTCTCGCGTTGCCCGGCGCGCAATCCCAAAACGCCACGGCGCCTGCGCCTGCGCTCCGCGCTAACACAAGCCTGGTCCTCGTCGACGTTGTCGTCACGGACCGCGACAAGCCTGTGCACGGCCTGGAACGGAGCCGCTTTCATGTCTTCGAAGACGGCAACGAGCAGAGCATCTCCTCTTTCGACGAGCACGAGCCGGGCGGCGCTCCGCCAGCATTTCTGGCGCCCGCAGCGCTGCCGCCGAATACTTACACAAACCTGCCGCCGTATCCCGAGTCGAGCGCTGTCAACGTGCTGCTTCTCGACGCGCTCAACACTCCCATCGGCGACCAGATGCGGGTGCGCCGCAAAATGATCGACTTCCTGGGCACGGTCAAGCCCGGCACCAGGCTGGCCATCTTCACGCTCGGGACTCAATTGCGCATAGTGACCCAGTTCACTAGCGATCCGGCCGCCCTGGTGAGCCTGCTGAAGAAGCCGAAGGCCAGCCAACAGCAGTCGCCGTTGCTGGACACGCAATCGTCGGCCGCCCTGGCAGACAACCAGGCGAGTGCGGTAGCCGGCACGCAGCCCGCCACACCGCCCCCCGTCTCCAATGCCGGCGCCTCGAATCCGGGCTCGCAATTTGGCGCTCCCATGAACGCTGTCGCCGCTCTCCAGCAGTTTCAGGCCGACCAGATCGCCGGCCAGGTCAACGCGCGCATGCACCTCACGCTCGACGCCATGAAGCAGTTGGCCGGCTATCTCGGCGGCATTTCGGGGCGCAAGAACGTGATCTGGTTCTCTAGCGCGTTTCCCCTTGTGCTATTTCCCGATGCATCGCTAAGCGATCCCTTCGCCAACGTCGAGACCTATCGCGAGGAGGCGCAGAAGACCGCCGACATGCTCACCGCAGCGCGCGTGGCCATCTACCCGGTGGATGCAAGCGGCCTGTGGGCGCCTACGGAGTTCAGCGCGGCCAGCACCGTCGTCGATCAGGGCTCGGCCCAAAGCGCGCAGTGGTCGCAGCATCGGGAGCAGCATTACGATAACCAGGCCACCATGCAGGAAGTCGCCGATGACACCGGCGGAAGGGCCTATGTCGAGACCAACGACTTGGACAAAGCTCTCGCCAGCGCCATCGAAGACGGATCGAGCTACTACACGCTTGCTTACGCGCCAAAAAACGCAGTGCTCGACGGGCGCTATCGCACGATTAAGGTGACGCTCGACGGCGACCACAGTATCAAGCTGGCCTACCGCCGCGGCTATTATGCCGACGCGCCCGGCAAATCATCGCCGGCAGGCAACGGGCCGAATGGCGTGTTTGCGGCGGCTCTTGCCCACGACGCTCCAGCTGCCACCGGGATCCTGCTCAGAGCGCGCGTTCTGCCCGCTTCCGATCCGGTGTTCCAGGGCGTGAGCCTTCCCAGCAGCCCGACTGGCGAGAAGCCAGCCTCTTTCAAAGGCCCCGCGCACCCGTACATCGTCGATCTGACTCTCGACGCGCGCGGCCTGGCCCTCGACACCGCGCCTGGAGGAAGCCACACAGCTGCAGTCGAGTTCGCCTTGATCGCCTACGACAGCGACGGCGACCGGCTGAACGACTACACGCATGCATTCCAGATGGGCCTCAACGCCGCGCAGTTCGAGCGGATCATGGCGTCGGGGATTTCCGTGCGCCTGCCCTTCGACCTGCCTGCCGGCGAGGTCGATCTGCGCATCGGCGTCCACGATCTCAACGCCGACCGCGCCGGATCGCTGGAGATTCCCCTCCGGATTCCGGACCGGTAGGGCGGTAGCCTATCGGTTTTGTGGATCAAAATTGATGGATTTTCGAGAGCCGTGGAAGTTCAGGCTTGAAAGGGCTTTGCCGCTCCTGCCTATGGCCCCAGGTACAAGCTCACGCCCGGCGGCGCGAAGCTCAACTGCCCGGTCTTCGGGTCGTAGTCGAGGTTGAGGGCGTCGCTTTTGCGGCCGTTGATGAGTACGGCGACCAGCAAGCCGTTGCCGTAGCGGCCGGCCAGAGCGATCTTGTGGCTGCGGATGGGGCCGTACTCGTTGTCAGGACTGCTCGGCCCCCAATCGCCCTGGAACCGGGCAAAGGGATAGGTGCTGTACTGCGCCGGGTGCTGCTGCCAGTTCTTGTCGTTCACCCAGATGCCATAGGCTTTGGTCAGGTCGTTGGCCTCAATTGCGCCCAGGAATCTGTTCACCGCGGTGCGTCCGAAGAGATAGCGATTCCAGTTCCACGGCCAGTCCACGGGGCGGCTGGCGACAAGCCAGCAAGCCACAAACAGCACCACCAGCGCGGCCGCGCTCAACTGGATGATCAGCTTTTTGCGCCTGGACCGCGCGGCGTCGAACTGCGGGGCATCGAGCAAGGTCATGGGTGTCGTCCTTCCACATCAGGATACGGCAGGAAGCAGGGGCCGTTGTAAGTGGTCAGTGATCGGTTCTCAGTTGTCAAAGGCCGCCTCTTCGCCCAAATACACTTCCCCGGTCCTGTTGGATTAGACACCGGAGAGCGGCTTCCTGTTCCCTGTTCCCTTGTCCCTCGCTCCCTTGCTCCCTGCTTTTTCACTCTTCCCTGCTGTAGGTGGTCTTGTTCTTCTCCGCCTGCCGCTCCAGCGCCAGCTCAATCAGCCTCGTGATCAGTTCCTTGTAGCTGAGTCCCGACGCCTCCCACAGCTTGGGGTACATGCTGATGCGCGTGAAGCCGGGCATGGTGTTCACTTCGTTCACGAAGATGCGCTGTTTGCCGTCGGGCTCCATCAGGAAGTCCACGCGCGCAAGGCCCGAAAGATCGCAGGCCTTGAATGCCGCAACGGCCATCTCGCGAATTCGCCGGCTCTGGTCGCGCGAAATCTTCGCGGGGATCACCGGCACGGAGCCTTCAGAGAGGTACTTCGCCTCGTAGTCGTAGAACTCCTTGCCGGGAATGATCTCGCCGGCCACGCTGGCCTTGGGCGAGTCGTTGCCAAGCACGGCCACTTCAAACTCGCGGGCGCGCGCCGGCTGCCCGCCGCGTCGCGCTTTGCCGCCCACGCCCTGCTCCACGATAAGCTTGCGGTCGTACTTCGCCGCCACCGTCAGCGCCGGCCCGAGTTCCGCGCGATCGTGGACCTTCGAGATGCCCGACAGACGAGCCCAGGTTCGCCGGCTTCACAAAGACCGGGTATTTGAGCACCCGCTCCACCAGCGAGATCGCCTTGCGAGGCGATTTCTCCCAGTCGAGCGGAGCAGCGTAACGTGCTTGACGATGGGCAGCCCGGCCTGGGCAAACAGCCGCTTCATCACGTCCTTGTCCATGCCCGCGGCCGAGCCCAGCACGCCCGAGCCGACGTAGGCGAATACCCGCCAGCTCAAACAGTCCCTGAATCGTTCCGTCCTCGCCAAAAGTGCCGTGCAGCACCGGAAATACGACATCGATGGCCTTTCCCTCCGGGCCTTGAGGAACGGGCTCCGGCGCCAGCAACGTCGGAATTCCCTCATGCAGCAGCTTTGCTCCCGGTGTCGCCTCAGGATCGCCCGCGCGCAGCCGCCGCGCCACCGCGCTGGCATCGCCATTCAGCAGGCCGCGCGCGTCCGCGGCCGCAAGCCAGCGGCCCTCCTTGGTAATGCCGATCGGCGTCACGTCGAACTTTTCGCGATCGATCGCTCCCAGAACCGATGCTGCCGACAGCAGCGAAACTTCATGCTCGCCGCTGCGCCCGCCAAAGAGAATGCCCACACGCAGTTTTTTTGCCATATTTCTGTCAGATCGCCGAATTCGCCTTGCAAACGGCCCGCTTTCAGTGTAGAACCCCGCGCCGAGTCTCTCTTCCAATGTCGCCGCAATTCGCCCCGCAGCCATGGTCAATTTTTGCCTTCGCGAAGGCGAATCCTGAAGCCGGAACGCATGGGACGAAACCGGGATTTTACCGCTCCGAAAGTGTTATTCCCAACCTCTTCAGTCTAAGTAAGATGAGTGCAAGGTATTTCACCAGCAGATTTCTGCTCGCGCGGCCCCCAACCCATCCGGCGCGACCGAATGAGTGACTCGGCAAGCAGGCCCCCAAAAGAGACCGTGAGCGCGGAAAGATCGCGAAGGCGAAGTGAAGCACGTACCGATGAAACGATTTCTTTTCCCGGGTGTCATGCTCTTCGCAATTGTTCCGGCTGCGTCGGCAGCCCCGGCTGCGCCTGCACCGGCGATTTCTCTGCACGCCGCGGCCACCCTCACCAACGACGAGGCCAGCAAACACCAGCCCGTCGCCTTCCAAGCTACCGTCACCTACTTCCGCTCCTATGACAAAGACCTGTTCGTGCAGGACAGAAACGACGCGATTTATGTGCACGCCAACACCACCCTGAAGCTTGCTCCCGGCGATCGCATCCTGATTCGTGGAACCATGCACGAAAGTTTCCGGCCTTATGTGAATAGCAGTGATATCACCATCGTTGGCCACGAACCACTGCCCAAGCCCGAGCAACCTACCTTCGAACAGATGATCCGCGCCGAGACCGATTGCAAGCTCGTCACCGTGCGCGCCGTCGTCCGCTCCGCCGACCTGGTGCCCGACCCTCGATCGCCAACACCCGCCATCTTTCTCCGCATGCTCATGGAGGGAGGGCCTGTAGACGCAAACGTCGACAGCTAAGATCAGAACGCCCTTAAAAGCCTGCTCGACACTGAGGTGCAGATCACGGGCGCGGTTTCCGGACATTTTGACAACAAGATGCAGCTAACCGGCCTCCTGCTTCATGTTCAGTCGCTGGCCGGAGTGAAAATTCTCGAGCGCGCCGGCTCCGATCCCTGGTCGCTTCCGGTTACGCCCATGGACCACATCATTGCGGGCTATCGGGTGGACGATTTTTCGCAGCGCATGCGCGTGCGGGGAACCATCACCTACTATCAGCCGGGCACGGCGCTGGTGCTGCAGGACGGCCCCAGAAGCCTCTGGATCAACACCGACAGTTGGAGCCCTCTGCGCGTGGGCGATGTCGCCGACGCGATGGGATTTCCGTCGGTTGAGAACGGCTTCCTGACCCTGACCCGCGGCGAGGTCCGCGACAGCCTGGTGCAGGCGCCGGTCGCCGCTGAACTATTCACCTGGCGGGAACTCGCCGTCGGAGGCAACGACGGGCACAGCCACGTCTTCGACCTGGTTTCAACGGAAGGCCGGGTGATTACCGAAGTGCGGCAGGCAACCCAGGACGAGTATGTGCTCGAGTCCGACGGCCACTTGTTCTCCGTCATCCTGCGTCATGCCGGCGCATTAACTCCGGCTCCGCTTCCCCCCATGAAAGAAGTTCCGTTGGGCGCGCGCATCCGCGTCACCGGCCTCTGCATGTTGGCTGACGCCAACCCCTTCAACGGCGAAGTTCCCTTCAATATCCTGCTGCGCGGCGTTGACGACATTCAGGTCGTTGCACCGCCTCCGTGGCTGAATGTGCGCCACCTGATGTTGATTGTTGATATTCTTTTTGCATTGGTCATCGCCCTTGGCGTCCTTGCCTGGTCCATGGAAAGAAGGAACCGGAGCCGCATTGGATCGCTCGCCTATGTCGAACAGCGGCGTGCCCGGATCCTGGAGGCCATTAACCAATCCAAGCCGCTGGCGGAGATTCTGGAGAAGATCACGGAGTTGGTCTCAGTAAGGCTGAACGGCGCGCCCTGCTGGTGCCAGGTCGTGGACGGAGCCACTCTGGGCAACCGCCCGGATCAGCTTCCCTCTTCGTCTCTGCGCACCGTCGAACACCCCATCGCCTCCCGCTCCGGTTCGACTCTTGGCTCTGTCCTCACAGCCCTCAACGCTCACACCAAAGCCGATGCCGGGGAGATGGCGGCACTGGCCATGGCGGCGGAGCTGGCCACCCTGGCTATCGAGACGTCGCGTCTCTACCGCGATCTCGTTCACCGCTCGGAGTTCGACCTGCTGACGGACGTGCAAAACCGCTTCGCCATGGAGAAGACGCTTGACGCAATGATTCACACCGCGCGCGCGACCGCCGGGATCTTCGGCTTGATCTATATCGACCTCAATGAATTCAAGCAGGTCAACGACCTGCACGGGCACGTAGTGGGCGATCTGTATCTGCAGGAAGTTTCGCGGCGCATGAAACGGCAACTGCGGCCCTGCGACGCGCTGGCGCGGCTGGGCGGCGACGAATTTGCGGTGCTGGTGTCAGAGGTGCGCAACCGCGCCGAAGTGGAGGAGATTACGTCGCGGCTGGAAGCCTGCTTCCATGAACCGTTTTTCGGAGATGGATACATTCTCCACGGTTCGGCCAGTTTTGGCATCGCTCTTTATCCTGAAGACGCCGACACGGCGGACCGCCTGCTCCACTCTGCCGACGCTGCCATGTATGTGGACAAGCACACCCGGTTGAATAAAACTCGTGTGCCGGAGTGTCAGCCGGATGTTGAACTCGTGCCAAAAGACGACGCCTAGCACCGTGGCCCTTCTGCAAGACCTGGGCACAAGCCCTTGCACTGGGCTATAGCATTTTCGGATTTGCTGTTGACCGAAAGCACACACTCAAGAAGTCTACGTGTATTCCGAAAATGCTCTAATCCTTCTTTCCATGTCTGCCGATAACGTTCCTCGGGACCGGATGTTACGCTATCCAACCGGAATAAGCGGCGCTATGAAGAGGGTGGGTCTCCTGTTCGCAATGCTTTCACTGTGCGCTTCGGGTGCGTGGGCCCAGCCGTCTGGCCAAATCAGCACGCTGCACGCCGCGGCCACCCTTACCAACGACGAGGCCAGCAAACACTTTCCCGTGGCCTTCGAGGCCACCGTCACCCATTTCCGCTCGTACGACGAAAACCTCTTTGTGCAGGAGGGCAGCGACGCGATCTATGTGCACGCCACCACAAGCCTCAAGCTCACGCCCGGCGATCGCATTCTTGTACGGGGAACCATGCATGAAAGCTTCCGGCCCTTCGTCAATAGCAATGACATCACCCTCTTAGGCCACGGCGCATTGCCCAAACCCGAGCGTCCCAGCTTCGAGCAGATGATCCGAGCTGAGACCGATTGCAGGTTCGTCACTGTTCGCGCTTTCGTCCGCTCCGCCGATCTTGTGCCGGACAGCCGTTCCCCCAAGCAGGCGACTTACCTGCGCATGACAGTCGATGGAGGGCAGGCCGACGCGAATGTCGACAGCGACGATGAAGACGCCCTGAAAGGCCTGCTCGACGCCGAGGTGCAAATCACTGGCGTTGTTTCCGGCCACTTCGACAATAAAATGCAGCAGACCGGCATCCTGTTCCACATCCAGTCCATGGCCGCCGTCAAGATCCTGAAACGCGCCGGCTCCGATCCCTGGTCGCTGCCGGTTACGCCGATGGATCGCGTTATCACCGGCTACCGCCCGGTGGATAGCTCGCAGCGGCTGCGCGTCCAGGGAACCATTACCTACTATCAGCCAGGTTCGGCGCTGGTGCTCCAGGACGGCTCCAGGAGCCTTTGGATTGCAACCGGAGACCTACAGCCCGCTGCGGATTGGTGATCAGGCAAGCGCCATCGGATTCCCGGACGTACAGAACGGTTTCCTGACCCTGACCCGCAGCGAAGTCCGCGACAGCTCTATCCAGGCGCCGGTTGCGCCGCTCGGACTATTCACCTGGCGGGAACTGGCTCTGGGCGGAAACGAGGGCCACAGCCGCGCCTTCGACCTGGTTTCCGTTGAAGGCCAGGTCGTCACCGAGGTGCGGCAGGCTACCCAGGACGAGTATGTGCTCGAGTCCGACGGCCACCTGCTCTCCGCCATCATTCGCCATCCCGGCTCGGTGCAGCTCAGTCCCGCATCCCCCCATGCGCGAGATTCCGGTGGGCACGCATATCCGCGTCACCGGCATCTGTATGCTGGCAGACGCCAACCCCTATAACGGCGAAGTGCCCTTCAATATCCTGATGCGCAACCTCGACGACATCCAGATCGTCGCCCCGCCGCCGTGGATGAATGTGCGCCATCTGGTCATGATCGTTGGAATTCTGCTTGCAATGGTGATCGCCCTCGGCATGCGCGGGTGGTACGTGGAAAACAGGAACCGGCGCCGCATCGGCTCCCTCGCTTATGTCGAGCAGCGCCGCAGCAAGATCCTGGAAGAAATCAACGATTCCAAGCCCCTGGCGGAGATTCTGGAGAAGATCACTCAGTTGGTCTCAGTAAGGCTGAACGGCGCGCCCTGCTGGTGCCAGGTGGTGGACGGAGCCACTCTGGGCAACCGCCCGGTTCAGCTTTCCTCTTCGTCTCTGCGCACCGTCGAACACCCCATCGCTTCCCGTTCCGGTTCGGCTCTGGGCTCTGTCTTCACAGCCTTCGACGCTCACACCAAAGCCGATGCCGGGGAGATGGCGGCACTGGCCATGGCGGCGGAATTGGCCACCCTGGCGATCGAGACGTCGCGCCTCCACTCCGATCTCGTTCACCGCTCGGAGTTTGATCTCCTCACTGACATCCCCAACCGCTTTTCCCTGGAAAAGCATCTGGACGAGATGATTCGCGAAGCCCGCCAGTCTGCCGGCATCTTCGGCATCATCTTCATTGACCTCGATCACTTCAAGCAGGTGAACGATCGGTACGGCCACCAGGCAGGAGACAGGTACCTGCAGGAAGTGGCGCTGCGCATGAAGCATCAACTGCGGCCAGGAGACACTCTGGCGCGGCTGGGCGGCGACGAATTCGCGGTGCTGGTTGCGACAGTGCGCAATCGCTCCGATGTGCAGGAGATCGCAGACCGGCTCGAATCCTGCTACAACGAGCCCTTCGCGGTGGGCGGGCACTTGGTGCATGGCTCGGCCAGCGTCGGCATCGCTCTCTACCCTGAGGATGCCGTGTCCGCCGACAGCCTGCTCAGCGCGGCCGACGCCGCCATGTACGTCGTCAAGCAATGCCGGAGCAGCGACAAGCCTGCAGCGGCCGGCGGCACAACTCCGAACTTCGCCTCAACACGGTGCGCATAAGAAAGGCCCGGCTTGCGCCGGGCCTAGTGGATCTGTGAGTTGAGGATCGTTTACTCGGCGGCCATCTCTTCGGCTTCGCCTTCCTGGCGCATCAGCTCCAGCTCGCGCTCGGCGGCTTCGATCTCGGCATGCACTTCTTCCTGCACGCGAGCCGCAGCCTCTTCGAGCTCCGGCGAGAGCTGCACGTTGCGGTAGTACTCCAGGCCCGTGCCCGCGGGAATCAGCCGTCCCACGATCACGTTCTCCTTCAACCCGCGCAGGTTGTCCACCGCGCCGTTGATGCTGGCCTCGGTGAGCACGCGCGTCGTCTCCTGGAAGCTGGCCGCGGAGATGAAGCTGTCGGTGGAGAGCGACGCCTTGGTAATGCCGAGCAGCAGCGGACGCCCGATCGCCGGGCGGCCGCCGTTCTGCAGCACGCGCTCGTTCTCTTCCTTGAAGCGGAACCGGTCCACCTGCTGCTCGAGCAGGAAGTTGGTGTCGCCCACTTCGTCGATCCGCACCCAGCGCAGCATCTGCCGCACGATCACTTCGATGTGCTTGTCGCTGATGGCCACGCCCTGCAGCCGGTAGACCTCCTGGATTTCGTTCACCAGGTAAGCCTGCAGCTCCTTTTCGCCCAGCACGGCCAGAATGTCGTGCGGGTTCAGCGGGCCGTCCATCAGAGGATCGCCGGCGCGCAGCCGTTCGCCCTCCTGCACGTTAACGTGAATGCCCCGCGGCACCGAGTATTCCTTCTCGTCGCCGTTGTCGGCTGTCACGTAGATTTTGCGCTGGCCCTTGCAGACCTCGCCGAACCGGACCACGCCGTCAATTTCCGAGATGATCGCGGTTTCGCGCGGCTTGCGCGCCTCGAACAGCTCCACCACCCGCGGCAGACCGCCGGTGATGTCCTTGGTGCGCGTGCTCTCCTTGGGAATCTTCGCCAGCACGTCGCCCGGACCCACGTTGTCGCCGTCCTGCACCATAAGGTGCGCGCCGCGAGGCAGCAGGTAGCGCTTGCTGCTCTTGGCGCCCTTGATGGCAATGGCCGGCTGCCGCTTCTCGTCGGGCGAGTCGGCGACCACCCAGCGCGAAAGGCCGGTGACTTCGTCCACTTCTTCGTTGAGCGTGATGCCTTCCTGCAGGTCCTTGAACTGCACCGGACCGCCGATCTCGGTGAGAATGGCGTAGGTGTAAGGATCCCATTCGGCCAATGCTTCACCGAGCTTGACCGCCGAGCCCTCGCGCACGCGGAGGCGCGCGCCATACACCACCTGGTAGCGCTCCTTTTCACGTCCGCGCTCATCTACGATGGCCACCGAGCCGGAGCGGTTCATGGCCACCAGCTCGCCTTCCTTGCTCTCCACCGTGTTCAGGTTGATGAAGCGCACGAAGCCGTTGTTCTTGGCATCGAGACGCGACTTGTCCTGCACGCGGCTGGCCGTGCCGCCCACGTGAAAGGTACGCATGGTGAGCTGCGTTCCCGGCTCCCCGATGGACTGCGCGGCAATGACGCCGCAGGTTTCGCCCAGCTCGACCATCCGGCCGGAGCCCAGGTTGCGCCCGTAGCACAGCGCGCAAACGCCGCGCCGCGATTCGCAGGTGAGCACTGAGCGGATCTTCACCCGCTCCACGCCCGCGCCCTGGATCGCCGACGCGATGTCCTCGTCGATGGGCTGGTTCACATCGACCACAACGTTGCCGTCGTAGTCCTTGATCCTTTCCAGTGACACGCGGCCAATGATGCGGTCGCGCAGCGGCTCGATGATCTCGCCCGACTCCACGATGGAGCCAACGTAGATGCCTTCCAGCGTGCCGCAGTCCGGCTCGGTCACGATCACGTCCTGCGCCACGTCCACGAGCCGGCGCGTCAGGTAGCCCGAGTCGGCAGTCTTCAGCGCCGTGTCGGCCAGGCCCTTGCGTGCGCCGTGCGTGGAGATAAAGTATTCGAGCACCGTCAGCCCTTCGCGGAAGTTCGCGGTGATCGGCGTCTCGATGACTTCGCCCGAAGGCTTGGCCATCAGTCCGCGCATGCCGCTCAACTGGCGAATCTGCTGCTTCGATCCGCGGGCGCCTGAGTCGGACATGATGTAGATCGGGTTCATAGCCCCTTCGTCGTCCGCCTTCTTCATGTTCGAGAACATCTCGTCGGCAACCTGGTCCGTCACCGCCGACCACATCTGGATGACCTTGTTGGAGCGCTCGCCGTTGGTGATGGCGCCGTCCATGTACTGCTTCTGGACCTCAATCACCTTCTTGTCGGCAGCGTCGACCACGGTGTACTTGCTCTCCGGGATCACCATGTCGTCCAGGCCCACGGAGAGGCCGGAGCGCGTGGCAAAGTGGAAGCCCAGCGACTTGATGCGGTCCAGCATGCCCACCGTCACCTCGAGGCCGAGGTTCTGGTTGCAGTAGTTCACCAGCTGCCCGATGCCTTTCTTCTTCATCAGTCCGTTCACGAACGGCATGCCCGCCGGCAACGCATCGTTCAGGATCACGCGGCCCACGGTGGTCGAAAGATATTCCTTGTCGAAGTCCACCGGCTCGGTGTGCGTTAGATCCTGATCGTCGTAGGCATTGGCCATGTCGAGAACCTTGCCCGTGTAGCGCACGCGGATAGGCGACAGCGTCTCCACTTCGCCCGCTTCGAGCGCCATCAGGATCTCGTCGGTATTCGCAAAGACACGGCCCTCGCCCTTTGCGCCCTTCTTGGCCTTGGTCAGGTAGTAAAGTCCCAGCACCATGTCTTGCGTGGGCACGGTAATCGGCTGGCCGCTGGCGGGCGAAAGAATATTGTGCGAGGCCAGCATCAGCACGCTGGCTTCAATCTGCGCCTCGGGCGACAGCGGAATGTGCACGGCCATCTGGTCGCCGTCGAAGTCCGCGTTGAACGCGGTGCAGACCAGCGGGTGAATCTTAATGGCCTTGCCTTCCACCAGAACCGGCTCAAAGGCCTGAATGCCCAGGCGGTGCAGCGTGGGAGCGCGGTTCAGCAGCACAGGATGATCCTTGATGACTTCCTCCAGGATGTCCCACACCACCGGCTCCTGCATCTCCACCATTTCTTTCGCCTGCTTGATGGTGGTGCACTGCCCGGTCTGCTCCAGCCGGTGATAGATGAACGGCTTGAACAGCTCGAGCGCCATCTTCTTGGGCAGGCCGCACTGATGCAGCTTCAGCTCCGGACCGACCACGATTACCGAGCGTCCCGAGTAGTCCACGCGTTTGCCCAGCAGGTTCTGGCGGAAGCGGCCCTGCTTGCCCTTGAGCGTGTCGGAAAGCGACTTGAGCGGGCGGTTGTTGGCGCCCCTCAGCACGCGGCCGCGGCGGCCGTTGTCAAACAGCGCGTCCACCGCTTCCTGCAACATGCGCTTCTCGTTGCGCACAATCACTTCCGGCGCGTGCAGGTCCATCAGCTTCTTCAACCGGTTGTTGCGGTTGATCACGCGGCGATACAGGTCGTTCAGGTCCGACGTGGCAAAGCGGCCACCATCGAGCGGCACCAGGGGGCGCAGCTCTGGGGGAATCACAGGCAGCACGTCGAGAATCATCCACTGCGGCTTGTTGCTCGACTTGCGGAAGGCCTCCACCACTTTGAGGCGCTTGGCGAACTTGATCTTCTTCTGCGCCGAGGTCTCGGTCTTCATCCGCTCGCGCAGTTCCATGCCCAGTTCGTCCACGCTCACGCGCTTGAGCAATTCCTTGATGGCCTCGGCTCCCATCATGGCCTTGAAGCCGGAGGGCCGGAACTGCTGGTCGAGCTCGCGGAAACGAGTCTCGTCCTTGATGATCTCGCGCTCGCGTACAGGCGCGTCGCCCGGATCGACAACGACGTACGACTCGAAGTAGAGAATGCCTTCGAGGTCGCGCAGCGAAATATCCAGTAGGTGGCCAATGCGCGAGGGCAGGCCCTTGAAGAACCATACATGAGAACAAGGAGAAGCCAGCTCAATGTGGCCCATGCGCTCGCGGCGTACCTTGCTCACTGTCACTTCCACACCGCACTTGTCGCAGATCACGCCGCGGTGCTTCATGCGCTTGTATTTGCCGCACAGGCACTCCCAGTCCGTCACGGGGCCGAAGATGCGCGCGCAGAACAGGCCGTCGCGCTCCGGCTTGAAGGTGCGGTAGTTGATGGTCTCCGGCTTGGTGACTTCGCCGTGCGACCAGCTGCGGATTTTTTCCGGCGAGGCCAGCATGATGCGGATGGCGTCGAAGTCGGTAATGGGGCTGGTAAGCTCAAACGGGTTCGAACGGAACAAGGCGACCCTCCCTGGCGGGTTCTCTATTGCCCGCCGCGGTGTTTCCCGGGATTCTTTTAGGATCCTTCCTTCCCGGGCAGCGGCGTTTACCGCTTTCAAGAAGGACCCGAAAAACCAGCGATTCGCTTTCAGCCATCAGCTGGGGGCTGCTTCTTAATCCGCCACCGCCGCCACTTCCGGCGTAGGCACCTTCTTCGCTATGTCCGCGCGCTTGATCAATTCCACGTCCAGGCACAGCGACTGCAACTCGCGGATCAATACGTTGAACGACTCGGGCACGCCCGGCTCGATGGCCGCTTCGCCCTTGACGATGGCCTCGTAGAGCTTGGTGCGGCCATACACGTCGTCGGACTTTGCCGTCAGCAGCTCCTGCAGGATGTACGCGGCGCCGTACGCTTCCAGCGCCCATACCTCCATCTCGCCGAAGCGCTGCCCGCCGAACTGCGCCTTGCCGCCCAGCGGCTGTTGCGTAATCAGCGAGTACGGACCGATCGACCGCGCGTGAATCTTGTCGTCGACCAGGTGCGACAGCTTGAGCATGTAAATGTAGCCCACCGTCACCGGCTGTTCGAACTGCTCGCCCGTCAGGCCGTCGAAGAGCATCGTCTTGCCCGATGACGGCAAGCCGGCCGACGCCAGCAGCGCCTTGATCTCTTCTTCGCGCGCGCCGTCGAACACCGCCGTTCCGAACCAGATGCCCTTGCTCATGCCCTGCATGACGCGCACCAGCATCTCGTCGTCCAGATCCAGAAGCTGACGGAGCACCGCGGTGCCGGCGAACTCTTTCTTCGCCATCTCGCGCACGTACGCGGCATCGGAGTTGGCGTTCACCAGCTCGGCCACCTTCTGGCCCAGCTCGTGCGCGGCCCATCCGAGGTGCGTCTCCAGGATCTGCCCCACATTCATACGAGAGGGCACACCCAGGGGGTTGAGCACAATCTCCACCGGCGTTCCGTCGGGCAGATACGGCATGTCCTCCACCGGAAGAATGCGCGAAATCACGCCCTTGTTCCCGTGCCGGCCGGCCATCTTGTCGCCCACGCTCAGCTTGCGCTTCATGGCCACGTAGACCTTCACCAGCTTGATGACGCCCGGAGGCAGCTCGTCGCCCTTCTGCAGCTTGGCCACTTTCTCGTTGGTGATCTTGCGCAGTACTTCAATCTGCCGCGACGTCATCTCTTCGATCTCGTCGATCTGCTCGTTCACCCGCGGATCCTTGTCGGCATAGCGGATGCGCTTCAGGTTCTTCGTCGAGATGCGCTCGATGGTGTCGCGGTCGAGGATGGTGCCCTTGGTCACCAGGCGCTTGTTGGTGCGCTCGTCGTGCAGGTCGGCCAGCACCTCCTTGGCGCCGAGGATGGCTTCCAGGCGCTTCAACCGCTCGTCGGTCAGAATGCGGATCTCGTCGCCCAGGTTCTTTTCCAGCTTGGCCACATACTCGGCCTCGATCAGCTTGGCGCGCTCGTCCTTCTCCTGGCCCTTGCGGCTGAAGATGCGTACGTCCACCACCGTGCCCTCGATGCCCGGAGGGCAGGTGAGCGAAGCATCGCGCACGTCGCCGGCCTTCTCGCCGAAGATCGCGCGCAGCAGCTTCTCTTCCGGCGTCAGCTGCGTTTCGCCCTTGGGCGTCACTTTGCCCACCAGAATGTCGCCGTGCCCGATCTGCGCGCCGATGCGGATCACTCCGCTTTCGTCCAGGTCGCGCAGCGCGTGCTCGCTTACGTTGGGAATGTCGCGCGTGATCTCCTCGGGTCCCAGCTTCGTGTCGCGCGCCTCGATCTCGAACTCCTCGATGTGTACCGAGGTGTAGTAGTCCTCGCGCACCAGTTGCTCGCTGATCAGGATCGCGTCCTCGAAGTTGTACCCGCGCCACGGCATGAAAGCCACCAGCACATTGCGGCCCAGTGCCAGCTCCCCTTGCTCGGTGCACGGCCCGTCGGCGATCACCTGCCCTTTCAGCACCCGGTCGCCCTGGCGGACTACCGGCTTCTGATTGATGCAGGTGTTCTGGTTCGACCGCTTGAACTTGATGAGCTGGTAGATGTCGGAACCGACCTCGCGCGAAAGCTGCATGGGATGGTGCTCGCCCTCGACGCGCACGATAATGCGCTCCGAGTCCACCGAGTCCACGAGGCCGTTGCGCTTGGCCAGGATGACCGCGCCGGAGTCGCGCGCCGTCACGCCTTCCATGCCCGTGCCCACCAGCGGCGCCTCGGCTGCCAGCAGCGGCACGCTCTGGCGCTGCATGTTTGCGCCCATCAGTGCGCGGTTGGCGTCGTCGTGCTCCAGGAACGGCACCAGCGACGCGGCCACCGACACCAGTTGCTTGGGGCTCACGTCGATGTAGTCGACCTCGGTCCGGTTCACCAGCACGAAGTTCCCTTGCCGGCGCGCGTTCACCAGATCATCGGTGATCTCGCCCTTGTCGTTGAACTCGATGTTGGCCTGCGCAATGGTGTGCTTGTCCTCTTCCC
>CAWHVN010000025.1:0-60188 GCA_963832805.1 uncultured Acidobacteriaceae bacterium
GGTGTAACGGCAAGTTTTGATCGTGAAGCAATCCGCAGGGTGAATAAGCGCCTCAGCCGTCTCCGCGCACTCAAAGCGAAAAAAGACGCGCCTTCTTCCACGGCAAGCTCGATCCCGGCAGTCTTGGCCGCTTCCTCTAGCGCGCATCCAGCATCACCACCGGATCCGGGCTCACATGGAGCCGCGCATCAACCCCTCGCCCTTCTTCGTGCCCGCTGAGAGGGTGATCTTCAATCCGCAGCGCTTGCATCGCACTGCGGTTCCATCCTGGAGTTTGGTGTTCATCGGCTTGATGTAGGCATCCACGTAGTGAACGCCGATGCCGGACTTATCTTCGGTCTGCGCGGGAAGCTTGCTTTCCGCAGCCGGATTCACATCACAAATTTTGACTTTCACGTTGCGCTCCGAGAGGTTCGATTCCTTTCGATTCGAGAAACTCGTCCATAACTTTTCTGAAGGCGCGAATATGGTCAGGCGTGCTGCCGCAACACGCCCCAATGATGTTTGCTCCAGCCTCAAGCAGCGGCAGCACACCCTTCACCATCTGCTCCGGCGTCTCGTCGTACACAATCTTCATATTCACGAGCCGCGGCTTTCCTGCGTTCGGCTGGACCATTACCGGCAGCTTGGTCGCACTCTTGTATCGTTCCACTGCCAGGAGCGCGTGCGGCATATCCATTCCCGTTCCACAGTTGAGGCCACGATGTGCGCCCCGTGCTCCTCCATGAACTCGGCAGCGCGTTCCGGCTCCACGCCCATCATGGTCCGGAAAGTCGAGCCATCGAGCGTAGTGTCGTAGGCCATCGATCCGATGATGCACTTCGCGCCCGCTTTCTGGGCCGATTCAATGCCGATCAGGAGCTCTTCCAACGATGTTTGTGTTTCGATGATGACGGCGTCCGCGCCGCCTTCGACCAGTGCCGCCGCCTGCTCTTCGAAGGCGCTGCGAACCTGGGCTTCGGTGAAGTCGCCAAACGGCTCGAGCAAGCCACCGAAGGGGCCAATGTCGCCAAGCACGTATCCCTGTTTGCTGCCGAATGCTTGCCGCGCGATCTCCACGCCCGCTTTGTTGACCTCGGCCACATGCTCCGATTCGCCATGCCGGTTGAGCATAATGCGCGATCCACCAAAAGAATTGGTGATGATGCAATCAGAGCCGGCATCGGCATATCGGCGTTGGATGGCGAGCACCCGTTCCGGGTGCGTCAGATTCCAGGCCTCGCCGCAGTTACCCTGTTCCAAGCCGGCAATCATCAACTGTGTGCCCATCGCTCCGTCGCCGAGCAAAGGCCGCTCCAGCGCCGCCTCGTGTAAAAGCTTCTTCATGAGGTCTTCGCCTCCCCGTTCAATTCCTTTTGTACCAGAGCGCAGTGGATCGTTTCGAGAACCAGGCCCCATTTGTGATTGCGGCTCGATGGGTCACAATAGCAGCCTGCACTGTTGGGTTCGCGCCGCCACGTCAGGACCGCATTCAGGCGCTGTCCAACGAGAGGCTTTTCGTTCTCGATGGCGGCCATTAGGCTCTCGGAATCCGCGATGTACTTGCACATGGACCTGTGGCCGGTATCGCCCGGGGCTGGTCTGCAACTCTGCTCTAGAATGGGATATCCCTCTGCCTGTGGCCCCAGCTTCACGTTGTAGATGAAGGCGAGCGGACGGCCCATATTCGTACAAGTCGTCCCGTCATAGCGGAATTCAACGTCAATCGACCCATCCGGGGCCGGGCGCATCGTAAGACGCTCCTCGGCCCACCGCTGTAATGCCTTCCGATTCGTTGAGTACTGCGCGCCAGGATCCAGCACCGTGAAGCGCGTCGGGATCGGCTCGCCGGTTGTCCGCGGCGCTCGCTTGTAAGGTGCGCGCCTGTACTGGCACGGCCTGAATGAGCAGCTTTCGCACGGAATGAGGCTGGTAAGCCGCTGCAAACGCTCCGTGTGGCGCGTCACGCCGAACACCGCCAGTTGAGTCTTTTTGGGGCGTAACATGCCCGAGTCGAATACATCCACGCGGGAAGGGAGGGACTCGCTTCGCGTTTGTTTGATCAATTCCAGAAGCCGCGGTTGTTCCGCCACGTCCCAATCGGGATAGCCGGGGCTGGAGTGTGGCAGCACAGCCATTCCCCGTTGTTCCGCCCAGTCGCAAAGACGGGCTCCGGCAAATGTGGTCAGGTGCTCAACAACTGCAGAGGCAAACACCTCCAGAAAGAAGTATTCGTCGGGCCTCTCTTCGCTCCAGCAACGCCCCGCCTCTTCTTCGGCCTCCGGGCCCGCGCCAACAGCAACCAAGATCGCGCTGTGCGCCCCGGCTTGCTCGATCGCGTTACGCAGGCGTTTGCAGTTGAAGGCCACGCCGTCAATCCGGATCGTATCGCCCCGCGTCGTATCCCCGTCGGTTTCCAGGCTCTCCACCTGCCTCGCGTAAAACCACGGTCGCCCATTCTTCGCGTACCATTCGCGCGCCCAATCCGCCAGTTCGCGTGCGCGCCCTTCCAGCACCCAGCCGCGAGGGTAACCGAGTAGCCGCACATACTCCTGCGGCGATACGTCTACGCCGGTGAGCGTGTCCGCAATCTCGATGGATTCGGCTACCTGGCGCATGAAATCGGCTCCACAGCTTTGAACTGACAGCCATCTACGAAGAAGTCGAAGAAGTTCGGGTGAGTTTCCAGTCGGCAGTGTTGCACTTTCCTCACCAGTTCTTCCAACTCCTGGCGTTTCGCTTTCGAGAGCAAGGCGATCGTCGCGCCTTCAATCGCCAGATTCCCGGCCCGGACAAACTTCTCTTGCGCGAGGTTGGGCGCCAGTCCGATCCGCTTCGAGGCTTCGACATTGATGTGCCGTCCGAAGCCCCCAGCCAGATAAAACACATCAATATCGTCGAAGTTGATGCCGTAAGTGTTGAAGACGACTTGAAGCCCCGCAACGTTGGCGCCCTTGGCTTGGGCCAGTTCATTCACGTCGCTCTCCAGCAGATAGACGTCGCCGTTTTCCCCATGGCAGAGATCGATGCGATGCACGTCGCCTTCGAACCGGCCTCGCTCGTTCATGCGGCCAGTGCGCATCAGCTCGCTTAGCAAATCCACCAGTCCAGAGCCGCAAATGCCCTCCGGCGCCACGTCGCCGATGACGCGAATCCTGAATTTCCCATCCTCGCCAATCTCTACTTCCTCAATGGCGCCGTCCAGGGCAGGCATCCCGCAGGCAATTGCTCCGCCTTCGAACGCTGGTCCCGCCGGACACGACGCCGCGAGAATCCGATGCCTGTTCCCGACCAGCAGCTCTGTGTTGGTGCCGATGTCCATGATCGCGATCAGGCGCTCCTCTTGAGCCAGATCCGCGGCCAGCATACAGGCGGCCGCATCGGCCCCCACGTGACCGCTGATGATGGGAGCGCCATACACGCGGGCTTTGGGATGAATCGGCAAAAGGCTGCGCAGGCCGGACTCGACAAGGCTGGTCGTGTTGCGCTTGCCTTCGGCCAATTCGATCTCCGTGATCGACCGGTACGGAGTCTGGCCGATCGAATACACGTTCTGACGGAAGAAAAGATCGCGCATGGTGGAGTTGCCCACCACCACCATCTCGTAGATCGTCTTCGGGTCAACAGGGAACTTCTCGATCGCGTGGCTCAGGTATCCGGCCAGCGTTCGCATCAGCAGCCGGCCGGGATGGCTGGTGTCGTAGGCAATGCGCGACATGATCTCCGAGCCGCCGAACCGCTGTGGATTCTCAAACGACGTGTCCGCGATCAATTCACCGCTTTCCAGGTCCAGCAAGCGCACCACGACTGTCGTCGTTCCAAGGTCCATCGCGATTCCATGGATCGGCCCGGTGGATCGTTCCACCTCGACTCCGTCAATGAGGATGCGATCGCCGTCGCGCGTGACGGCAGGATCGAGCCTGGGCGTCTCGGCCCCTGCGGGCAGCCCAAACGCCTGCCGCTCAATCCGCATGTGTCCTCGCCGCATCGTGTGGCAGCGAACCTGGCCGCTCAAGCCTGTGACGAATGTCTGGCAGGAGAGGCGAAAGTTTCCCTTCAGATGACGCTCCGCCTCGGTCGTCGGCGAGAGCGCTTCCATCCCCTCGACCACTTCGACCATGCACTCTTTGCATTTGCCTTGCTTGCGGCACGAGGTGGGAACGTCGATGCCCATGGCCTCGGCTTGATCGAACAGCGAGCGACCCGGGTCGGCCTCGGTCGAGTGTCCGTTAATGGTTAGGGTGACGGCCATTTTGGGGAGTTGACTACCATCCCTTCGCCTCGAGTTCCGCTTTCAGCGCCTCTGCCACATCCTGCGCGGACCCCTCGCGCTCCTGTTCTTCGCTCCACTTCCATTGCGCCAGATAGTCGTCGGCGTCCTGCAACCCGCGCATGGCGGCGAGGCGATCAATGTGCTCCATGAATCGCCCATCCAGCATCACGGTCACATCATCGATCCCGTCGTCAGCCTTGATCTGGGTCGGGACTTCCTGCCAATAGAGGATCTTGTAAGTGGCCATTTGGGTCACGCGTGTCCTGACAGCCGCAGGAACAAATCCACGGCTGCGGAGGCATTGGCTCCGTATCCGTCGGCGCCGATTTCATCGGCGAACATCTGGCTGATGGGAGCGCCGCCCACGGCCATCTTGATCTCCGTATGACCCGCCGCATGGAAACCTTCGATCACGGTCTTCATGTACATCATGGTCGTTGTCAGCAGCGCGCTCATGCCGATGATGGTCGGATTGCATTTCTCGGCGGCGGCCATGAATTTTTCCACGCTCTGGTCCACGCCGATATCGTGCACTTCAAACCCGGCGCCTTCGGCCATCATGCCCACCAGGTTCTTGCCGATATCGTGTAAATCGCCGCGGACCGTGCCCATCAGCAGCACACCCTTGGGCTTGGTGCCGCCTTCCTTCGAAGTCAACAGAGGCTTCAGCACCGCCATGCCCGCCTTCATCGCCCGCGCCGCGATCAGAACCTCCGGCACATACAGCACGTTGTGCTTGAAGTCCTCGCCCACAACGCTCATGCCGGCGATTAGTCCTTCGGTCAGCACCTCCTGCGCGGAACGGCCTTCGGCCAGAGCCTCTTTAGTAAGCCACTCCACCTGATCGGCGTTTCCTTCGTACAGGTGCTGGTTCATCAAAGCATAATCGGGCATCGAATCGCATCCTCAGCGTGTACTCGCAACCGCCCCCGCGGCGCGCTTGGCATTGAATTCGTTGAGAGCCTCAAGCATGGCCAGAATATTTTCGCGCGGCATTCCCGGGCTGGTGCCGCCGCCGACGGAGAGAATGATGCCTTCGCCGCCCGAACCCTCCAGAACTTCAAGAGTCTCGTCTTTCACTTCTTCGGGGGTTCCGCGCACTGCGACCTCCAGCGGATTCACATTGCCCATCAGGCACATGCGGTCGCCCACGCGGCGTTTTACTTCAGTAATGTGGCGCTGCTTGCCCCAGTTGAGCACATTGAATCCCGTGTCGGGCAGGTGGTCGAGGCAGGCGTCCACTTCGGCATCGTTGTGGTACAGCTTCACCCAATCCTTCGGGAAGGCATCGCAGATGCGCTTCAAATATGGATGCGCGAACTCCAGGTAATGCTCCTCGTTCACGAACCCGACAATGTCGTCGAGGATGAAGATGCTCTCTACGGTATCGCCCATCACCTTCTGCTGCGCCTTCAGCCAGTCGATGATCACACGCGTGCACAGGTCGAGCAGCTTATGCGCGCCCTTGGGGTCCTCCACCAGATCGATCATGAATTCCGTCGTCCCGCGAACGAATCCTGCGGTGCACATCGGTCCGCGCGAGGTCACCATGGGGAGAATGTATCCGGCATCCAGAATCCGCTGGCGCGCCATGCCGATGCGGTGCAGCGTCAGGCCCGCAAATGCGTCAGCCTCCACCTCGTATTCGGGGAACTGATCGATATCCTCCAGGTGATAAAGCGTGTGGTATTCGCTGGGTGTATTGTCCTGCCAGAACTTGATTTTGGCCCCCAGCACCGAGGGCTCCGCCGCCATCCCGTACTCCATCCACCACGAGGGGACGAAGATGATGTCTGGGAATTCCTGCATGATCTTCAAATTCGATTGAAACCAGAGCTCGGGATCAAGAAAATAGTCCATGTGCTTGATTCCGAGGTATCCGGGAATCCATGGGCTATCGATGATCAGCGCCATCGGAACTTTGTCCATTTTTTCGCGCCGCGCCGCTCGCTTGAATGTTTCCCACTGTTCCGGCCGCATACTCCTCCTTCCGATCACCGTTCGTGATCCGCACTTCTCACCAGCCCTGCACCCAATGAGCGACCTCCTGGCCATCCGTCTTGCGCCAAAGCAAATCCGTTTCCTCGCGTTGGGCGAAGCTCCGGCCCCACGCTCTTAACGCACAGATCACGAAGTCAGTACGAACCTAAGTGCAATCTTCTCATCATCTAAGATTTTGTTCGACTGTCGTAATAATTGCGACTCACGTAATCATAGTGTAAGCGCGACAGAACGCACAAGAGAGTCTGAGATTTCACCTGACCGGCTGCCGGGCGGCCAATCCGTTCGGCCTGAATGAGTGCGGGAGGACGAAGCTGCGGATCCATGGCGGAGAGACTGGGATTCGAACCCAGGTTAGAGTTTCCCCTAAACACGCTTTCCAAGCGTGCGCCTTCAGCCACTCGGCCATCTCTCCGTTCGAGCTGGTTGACTGTTCGAGTCTACCATTTCTAGACTCGCTTGCTGTGTCTCGCCCGCGCGCCCATCTGCCCCTGCGGCCCTGCCGTTGCGCCCGATTCCTGAAACCGTATACATTGAGGCGCGGGCTGATTTATAGTGCCTTGTTGCCCGCGGCGCGGGGATCGGTCAGCGTCAGCGGCGCAACTTCATCGGAAAGAGGTTTCTTATGTCTCTTATCTCCCGCCGCGACCTGCTCTCATCCGGATTGGCACTTTCGACCTCGTCTCTCTTAACCCGCTCGGCTTGGGCGCGCACCGCCGCTCTCCTGGCGGGTGCCCCTGAGGCCGCCTCCACAACCGCCATCGCCCCGCGCGAGCAACTGCTCTTCGACTTTGGCTGGAAATTCCAGTTCGGCAATGGCATCGACCCAGTCAGAGATCTCGGTTTTGGAAACAATCAGGAGTCCTTTGCTAAGACGGGCGACTTTAAGTTCGCGCGCGTGGGTTATGACGACTCGAAGTGGCGCTTGCTGAACCTGCCCCACGACTGGGCGGTGGAGCTGCCCTTTGCATGGGACGATACGCTGCTGCCGCATGGATTCAAACCGCTCGGGCGGCGCTATCCCGAGACCAGCGTGGGGTGGTACCGGCGCGAGTTCGACATTTCCTCCAGCGACGCCGGCCGCCACATCTCCGTCGAATTCGACGGAGCCTTTCGCGACGTGATGCTTTTCGTGAACGGGTGCTTCATCGGCCGCAACGACAACGGTTATGCGCCGTTCCACTTCGACATCACTGACTTTCTCGCCATCGGCGCGAAGAACTGCATCGTGGTGCGCGTGGATGCGAGCTACGGCGATGGGTGGTTCTACGAGGGCGCGGGAATCTACCGGCACGTGTGGCTAACCAAGTCCGATCCGCTGCACTTGGGCCAGTGGGAGAGCTACGTCCGCGCCGAAGTCAAGGGCGATACCGCTGCGCTCACGCTCAACGCTGTGGTCGTGAATGAGGGGAAGGACGCCGAATCGGCCTCCATCAGCTGGCAGATCATCGACTCAGCCGGAAAGACCGTCACGACGGCTGAAGCACCCGCGCAGCTCATCGCGGTCGACGGCGCTGGCCCATTCGCCGCGACGGCGAAGATCGACCACCCGGCGCTGTGGTCGGTCGACTCGCCAAATCTCTACACGGCCATCGTGACCGCCAAGACCGGCGACAAGGTCCGCGACGCTGAGCGCATCACCTTTGGCATTCGCACGGTCCGCTTCGACGCCGACCACGGCTTCTTCCTTAACGGCCAGCCGCTCAAGATTCAGGGCACCTGCAACCACCAGGATCACGCCGGAGTAGGCGCGGCGCTGCCCGACCGGCTGCAGGCCTTCCGCGTTGCCGTCCTGCAAGGGATGGGCTGCAACGCCGTGCGCACCTCGCACAATATGCCCACGCCGGAACTGGTGGAAGCCTGCGACCGCATGGGCATGATGATGATGTGCGAGACGCGACAGATGAGCTCCAGCCCCGAGGGCCTGGCGCAGCTCGAAGTCATGGTCAAGCGCTACCGCAATTCGCCGTCGATCATCATCTGGTCGATCGGCAACGAGGAGGGCCACCTGCAGAGCGATCAGGCCGAGGAGGGCGCGAAGATCGCGGGCACGATGGTGCGGCGCTGCCACGAGCTCGATCCGACCCGTGTGGTGGGAGCGGCGGTGAATGCCGACAACGAGCAGGGCGATTCCGATGCGCTCGACATCATCGGCTTCAACTACAACCTGCAGTATCCCGACGGATTTCACAAGGAGCATCCCACGCGGCCCATCTACGGATCGGAGACGGCGAGCACCATCTCGACGCGCGGCTGCTACGAGACCGATCCCTTGCGCAACACGCTCAGCGCCTACGACGTGAATCACACGGCGTGGAGCCAGCTCGCCGAGGAGTGGTGGACGTTTTACGCCACGCGCGAGTGGGAGGCGGGCGGTTTTGCGTGGACGGGATTCGACTATCGCGGCGAGCCAACGCCATACGGATGGCCGTCGATCAACTCGCAGTTCGGCATCGTGGACACGTGCGGATTTCCCAAGGACAACTTCTTCTACTACAAGGCGTGGTGGACGAAAGAGCCCGTGCTGCATCTTTTTCCGCACTGGACTTGGGAGGGCAGGGAAGGCGAGGAGATTCCCGTGTGGGTGCACTCGAACCTCGATGAGGTCGAGCTCTTTCTCAATGGCAAGAGCCTGGGACGGCAGAAGGTTCCGCGGCTCGGCCACGTCGAGTGGAAGGTGCGCTACGAGCCGGGCGCGATCGAGGCGCAGGGCTGGAAGGACGGAAAACTCGTTTTGACCGAGAAGCGCGAGACGACAGGACCGATTGCGGCGCTGCGGCTCACGCCTGACCGCGCAGTTATCAACGCCGATGGCGCGGATGTCGTCGTTCTCACCGTCGACGCGCTCGACAGCGCGGGCCACGCGCTGCCCACGGCCGAGAACCTGATCGAGTTCAAAGTCGCCGGCGAAGGCGCGCTCATCGGAGTGGGCAACGGCGATCCCAACTGCCACGAGAGCGACAAGGAGCCACGCCGCTCGCTGTTCAACGGCCTCGCGCAGGTCATCGTGCAATCCACCAAAACGGCGGGCACGATCAAGATTGAAGCGAGCACCATCGTGCGCGGCAGCACCGTCGCTCCGGCGAAGGTTGAAATCACGACCAAGCAGGTGGAGCTGAGGGCGTCCGTCGCGTGAAGGCAGGGAGCAAGGGAACGAGGGACCGAGGGACCAAGGGACCAGAGCAGGCAAGTCAGCGAGTCAGCAGGTCAGCGGGTCAGCGAGTCGGCGAGACAGCGGAGCTAGCGGCGCTGAAAAAGACGACCGTTAGCCTGGTGACGGCGGCTGTTTACCCTTTGGCATACCCACCCCGGCCCCCCCACCCCTTTCTAGGGTTAAGCGATTTGTTTTCAGTCACTTGTACCCCCGATCATTCGCCGCAACCCATTGATTCCAGAAGACTTAGAATCTAAAGTCTCTCTTATGAATGGTTTAAGGGGTCTTTTTGCCCAAATTGCACTGTTTCGACTGCAAAACCAGCAGAGTTAGCGCGGTTAGCGGCGCTAGAAAGACAGTCAGTCGCCGTCAGCCGGCAGGCAGTGGCCAATGGCCAATATCCCGTGGCCAGCCAGTCGCCAGCGGCCGGAAGCCGGTGGCCAACGGCCAGTATGGGGCGAAAGAGGGGTTGTGACCCGGTCGTCCCATCGTTGGTCGTAGATTCTTGGTTGGCGATCATGGGACCATTGTGCGCCAAACGGGGGAAATTATCGGCAAACTTGCGCGGAAAAAGTGGCGGGGAACAAGGGGATAAGGAATCAGTGGGTTAGGGCGGAGCGGGCGGGTGGATTTGGGGCGGGAGGGGCTTGACAAAAGAGCAGGGAGTAGGGAGTAGCCAGTAGGGAATAGAAAAACGGGGAACAAGGGAGCAGAATAGGGCAGCAAGCCACGGATCAACTGCGGAATGAGGAAATAGGCAGGGAGAGGAAGGGAAAGCCGTGCTATGCTATACATGTATAGCGGAGAAGGATTATGCTTGCCATCAGGCTCCCTGAAGAGGTGGAGAAGCGCCTTGACCGGCTGGCGAAGCGGACCGGGCGAACCAAAACCTACTACGCCCGCGAAGCGGTTCTCCGCCACCTCGACGACCTCGAGGACATTTATCTGGCTGAGGCGGCGCTCGAGGAGATTCGCGCCGGCCGCAGCAAGACCGTACCTCTCGAAAGCGCGATGAAGAAGCATGGCCTGGAAGGTTGAACTGTCGGTGCAGGCCGACCGCCAGCTCGACAAGCTGGATCCGCAGATCGCCCGGCGCATCCTCAAATTTCTTCACGACCGTGTTGCTCCACTGGATAACCCGCGCAGCATCGGAGAGGCTCTGCACGGCGCCAAACTGGGCGAGTTCTGGAAGTATCGCGTGGGCGACTACCGGCTGATCTGTTCCATCGAGGACAAGCTGGTGCTCATTCTTGTGCTGCGCATCGGACACCGGCGCGAAGTCTATGAACGGTGATGAAGGATTATGCGTCGGAAGGGGAAAATGATCGGCGAACTTGGGCGGAAAAAGTGGAGGGGAACAAGGGGTAATGAATCAGCGGGTTAGGGCGGAGCGGGCGGACGGGTTTTGGGAACGGGGGCTTGACACGGAAAGGCAGGGGTCAGGGGGTCCGAAAGGCAGGCAAATGGGGAGTAGGACGGATTGGCTAACGGTTAGGCAACGACCGACGACTCTACGATTGCAATTTCCACTGCGGTTAGGGAGTAGAGCTCGTAGACCAGCTTGTCGATTTGCCGGTCAGTCGCTTGAATTTCTCGCTCCAGAACGGCGCGCTCCTGGTCTGTGCGGGCGCACCGTGCTTTGCCGACTATTTCGATCAACTCTCCGACGAGCTTCTTAACGCGGTCATGCGAGTCCGTTTGTTTTCGTGATGACGGGTCGGGCACTAGGATTGGGAGTCTATCTACGTTTGTCTTCTTGACCTCGGCGAAGACTTCTCCTATTTCAGGGTTCAGAGTGTGATAGTACCAGTTCATAAGGCGGGAATTAATAACGCCCAATACATATCTGATATCCGGATGATCGGCTCTTGGCACGAGCACGTGCATGTTGTTCAGGCAAATGTGTTGGTTGGAGTCCAGAGCCGCGATCAGGCTGTCTCCGGTTTGTCGCATGAGAATTTTCAGGGGAGCATCGAAGTTCGCGGCTGGCCGTGGCTCGGCGAGCCATTTGCCATACATCAAGAATCTGTCCTCAAGCGGGGCAATCAGGTAGCGCGATATATCAGAACCGCGCAAGCAGCGGCAATAACGATCATCCACCTTGTTGTTTGCATCAAAGGGCCGGGTTTCCACGACATGGCGGGTCTGAGGAGGGACGCCCTTGCCAACTTGATAAGGCTTAATTCCGACGTTTGTATGGTACAGGGTGTGCAGCGGAGCGGCTGACTTAGCACATTTTTCCGCAAGGGCCTCCTCCTGCAAATTCGAAAAGATATTAATTACGCCGCCATCAAGTTGGCGCCACTTGCCCTGATTGTGGCGAAGAGTTCTTAGCGGGCCGTTTGGGCTTTTGAAGGTTTCGAGGGATTCGGCTATGCGCACTATTGCTTCCGAATCCTCGCTGGGGCGTTCGTTTCGTAAGACCACGATTTCCGTGTCGACGGTGACTTTGGCAAATACTGGGAACCTGAAGTGAACGATTTCTCTGATTTGTGTGTTCTCAACAACGAACTTGCGAATATTGCGTTGTAGCAAATTCGTTAGCCAGGGATTTGGGAAAATCATTCCGAAAAAGCCGCCCCGCGCAATGAGGCCCGTGTTACATCTTTCCAGGAAGAGCAGGTAAAGATCCTTTTGGTAGTCCTGATTTGGATATGTGGCCGAAAAATATTCTTGCTCCGGTTGCGCAATCATGTATCCGTAAGGAGGATTTCCGATTACCGCGTCAAAGCCCCCGCTCTTCATCGCGTCAGGGAACCCTTGGTTCCAGTCAAAGACGTTTATTCGATAACGCTCCTCTTCGTCGAGCAAGAGCAGCTGTTGGTTCGCATAGAAATCCGGCCCGATCAGCGAGTTGCCGCATTTGATGTTCTTGCCAAGGTCCGGCAGAGCGCGTTCGTGGAAGAGCTTTAGCTGGGTTTCGCTCTCAAGCACTTTCAAGAGTAACGAGAGCTTCGTGACCTCGACGGCTTGCGAATCGATGTCTACGCCGAAAATGTGGCGAGTCAGAATCTTCTTCTTTTCGCCTAGGGTGAGCCGCCAGTTTCCTACCGCGTCCAGCACGATTTCGTTCTTGTGTTTCTGCCAGCCATCCTCCACGTAGCGGTCGCGATACCAGTTAAGAAGAAATTGGTATGCGCCGATGAGGAACGATCCGGAGCCACAGGCCGGGTCCAAAACGCGCATTGTGGATACTTGTTTTGGCGATTTCCCATCCACAAGCTTCCCGACGGTGCTCTTGACGATGTAATCCACGATGTAGGTTGGCGTGTAATATACGCCCCCTGCTTTCTTCACTTCTGGCTTGAGCTCTACTTTTACCTGCCGCGCTGGGGTGATCCGGATGACTCTGCCAAGAAACTGCTCGTAGACCTGCCCGAGAATGTCTGCTGGGACATGCGAAAAGGCGTACGGGCTGTCGGGGTAATAGAGCTTTTTGAGAATGGGCTTCAGCCGGACGTCATCGATGTGGATGGTTGGCGTGAGCGTGTCCGGGTCTTCGTTGCGCTCCTTTTCTGTGTGGAAGTGGAAAAGGCCGGAGTTGTAGCGTTTGTCGGCCAGCTGAAAGAGGTCGCAGAGTCGCGGGTAGATGCGGGGTTGTTCCGTGAGCGCACGCAGCTGGCCGTAGCCTTCAAGGCCGCGATCTTCGCAGATGCGCAGGAAGATGATGCGGTCGATAATCCGTTGGACGGAAAAATTTACTTCTCGCTGGCTGAGGTTGGGATTCCTAACCGCGATGGTTGCGGCCAGATCATGCCGCCAGGTCTCGATGTCTGCCAGGAACGCAGCGTCTACTTCAGTTGTCCCTCGCTTGGCCTTTGACGAAATTGCGAATCGATCAAACGAGCCCTGAAGTACCGCCTCCTTTGAAAAACGAGAGGCAATTTCGTCCCATTTCGTTGGGTATTCCTCGAATGTGTAATACGAAATGCGCCCGGCCGATGCTTTGTCGCCCTGCTTCGGGGCGGTTCGGCAGTCGTAGATCGCAAGTTCCTCAAAATTCGAAAGTATGGAGAGCGGCAACTTGGACGACCACGCATAGCGGCGGAGTTGCAGAGCCGGATCGGGATTGTCTCTCAGGCGGACCGACGGCTTCTTTGCCTCGAGATAGAACTTCGGCGTGCCTCCGATGCGAAAGCAGTAGTCTGGGACACCTTGCTCTGTTTCCCTGGTCGGTTCGTGGACAACATCCTTATAGGTTTCTGAATAGCGTTGTTGGTTGTTTACGTCCCAGCCGAGCGCTTCGAAGAATGGGTCGAGGAATTCCCGGCGTAGCTCTGTCTCGTTGTAGCGATTGGAGCGAAGATCGTCGGCGTTTCGCCGGAAATGTTCAACCAGGTCGAGGACTGTTTGCGGTGGTCCCATCTACAGCACAACATAATCCATTGAGGTAATTGCGGGTAGTGTTGATTTGAATACTTGCTCAGTAGGTGGTAGTTCGGGTCGCCTTTGGTGTTTGCGGGCGAGGATTTGAGCGCTGCTTCGCCGCGTACGCTGTTTCTCAAGAGGGGGCGGGAGGGTTTGCGGCACGAGTGAACCCCTGCCCTAATACAAGGCTTGGATGTTGAGGTTCGTGGTATCCCATGTCCCATCTGTCGCGGCGGAGGGACATGGGGCACCCCGGGGTTCGTGCTGGGGAGGGATCGCGAGAAGCAACCGCGGATTCCCGTTCGACTTCGATCGCTGGTGCGATCTGCGCTCAGGGCAGGCTTTCGACTCGCTACGCTCGCTCAGGATGACACTTCTAAGGGAGCGCGGCTTCGCCGCGTGCTTTGCTTTTCAAAAGGGGTGGGGAGGGTGATGTACGGGCTAAAGCCCGTACCCTTCATCGGACCAGAGGCCGGTGCCCTGATACAAGGCTCGATAGATTGGGTCTTTGCTATCCCACCCTGGCCACAAAAACAGATGCGTGGCGAGGGGTGGGGCACCCGCTATTCAGGGACCTGAAGGCCGCTGCTCCCTCCGGCGGTGGGAGCATTGTCGATGTTCTCGGCGTCCACGGCGCTATGCGCGACGATGTGATCATTCAGCCGCGCCGCGGTGTGTTTCGCGATAAGGTGTCCCAGGGGCAACCGCAGATCCTTCGGCTTCGCTCAGGACAGGCTCTGGACCGGAGTCGTGTTGGTGGATGCTCACTCCGCGCCCTTCAGGGAAACCCAGTAGAACCGGCGCCAGCAAAACTTGCAGCGAACGGGGCGGAGAAAAAACAAGGCGAGGAGACCATCGTAAGGGCGCAACTCGCCGGGCTTGAATTGAACGGATTTGCAGCGAGGGCACCTGCGCCGAAAGAAAAGCACTTTGGGCAGCCAATCCGGCCAGGTGAGGGTTGCGACACTCATGGGGAAGCTCCTTTCATGCGACATCCATCGCGAACTTTCATTCCGTGGAGGGTTGGCGTACCTCGCAGCGCGGATCCAACTCCGTCCGTCACTGCTCGGTTCCGTCTCCCGCGCTGGAATTTGCGTCGAGCCATGTGAGAAGACAGCGAATGCTGCCCGTGGCTAAAGCTATGCTGGAATCGGCTGCTCCGTAATAGAGGTTGATGGTATCGCCATCGGCGGCGATGGTTTGGCCGCAGGGAAACACGACGTCATGCACATCTCCGACGCGCTCGTAGGGGGCTTCGGGACCGAAGATCCATGAGTCGCCTCGTTTCAGGCAGATCTCAGGATGTTCGAGATCGAAGAGCGCCAGGCCCAGGCGATAGATGCTTCCCGAGGCCGTTTGCCGGACTCCGTGGTAGATCATCAGCCAGCCTTTGGGCGTTTCGATGGGCGGAGAGCATAGGCCAATCTTGTTCGCATCCCACCATCCCCCGCGCCGTGCGGCCAGGATCACTTTATGGCTGCCCCAATGCTGCAGATCGGGTGAGTACGAGATCCACATGTGAGCGCCAAGCGTGGTCATGGGCCGATGAATCAAGGCCCAGTAGCCGTTGATTCTTCGCGGCAGCAGAGCGGCGTCCTTGTCTTCAGGCGGCATGATTACGCCGTAGCGCTCGAAGCTGCGGAAGTCGCTGGTGAGCGCCAGGGAGACTCCCGGACCGCCGCGCGCAAAGGAGGTGTACGCCACCGCATATTGCTTGAGTTCGGGGACGTAGGTAATGCGCGGATCTTCGATGCCCCAGATTTCGTCGGGGTATTCCTGGGGACTCGGCATTAGCGTTGGCTTGGCGTCGATGCGCCACCCGTCGATGCCATTCGCCGAACGCGCCGCGCACAAGTGCGACAGGCCACTGCGGTCTTCCACGCGGCAAAGGAGCAGAGTGTCTCCGCCGGGCAGGAGCACCGCTCCCGCGTTGAAGACGCTGTTCACGGCATAGGGCCAATCGTGCCCGCTAAGAAGCGGATTGCCGGAGTAGCGCGTGAGCAGAGGAAGGTCAGTACATGCTCCCGGTTTCGGCTGTTCTACAGCAGGAGCCTCAGGCAAATCCGGCGGATGGATAAGTGGATTCAAAGGGAGATGCTCATTTCCTGAACCGTGGTTTCAGCGTGGGTTACTTTCGCTCGCTGCATTTCCAGGAGCGCCATGAGGAACGAAAGGGTTGATTCCGCTCCCTGATTTTCATTGACGCGGTCGGGATGAAGTCCATCTTTGCATCCGCCGGTTGTTGCGTCGTAGAGCGGGGCCTGCAGGTCGTTCTTGCCCAGGAACCAACGGAAAACGCAATCGGCTTCGTCGCTCCAACGTTTGTGATGCGTGAACCTGTATGCCTCAAGACAAGCAGCGATGGTGGCGCAGGCTTCGACGGGCTGCTGATCGAAGCGGGGCTTCTCACCGCCCTCGGTGAAGCATGCGCTGGAGCCGACGGGCACAAAGATCTCCGGGTCACCGCAATGCTGAGCAGCGACAAGCCATTCGAGCGACTCGATTCCCGCCGCGATCATCTTCTTGTTCTTGCTGCGCCCGCCGGCCAGGATGAGCGCCTGCGGCAGCCGCGCATTGGAGTACGCGAGACTCTTCTCGAACCAATGCCAGGTCTCGGAACGGCTGCGTTCGTAAACATCCAGCAGGCGATTGGCGAGCGTGTTGCGAGCAATTTGGATGGCCCTGTCGCCGGGGAACCAGTCGAGATAGGCCTGCATACCTAGAACACTGAATGCCCATGCGCGCGGGCTCGAGAACTTTAGAGCTGCAGGCACGGCGGCCTCGAAGAGTCTTCCCGCCGCTCCCCGCAAACCCGCATTCTGCGAATGGCCGAGCACCGATCCCAAGGCCCATAATGAGCGCCCATGACTGTCTTCCGAGCCAACGTCCTCCAGCCATTTGCGGTTGTAGCCGAGAAGATTCCTGAAGCGTCCGGTATCGGAATGAAATGCAAGCCAGAGAAAAGCCAGATAGCGGCGAGAAAGGTTGAGATGGTCGTCGCCGTGCTCGAAGCCAACGCTCTCACTCAGAAGAGTGGACACGATCAGCGCGCGTGCGTTGTCGTCGGTGGTATAGCCCTCGCGCGTGTTGGGCACGGAGAAGATGGCGTGCTGCAACATGCCGGTGTCGTCGGTCATGGTGAACAGATGATTGGTGTTCAGAACCGGCAGGTGTTCCATCGGGTCGATGAGATCCACCGCGATTTCGTCCGGTTGGGCGGCCCTTGGCTGCAAGGAGCGTTCGAAGCGCGCCCGCTGGAAGGTCGCCATGTAGGCGCGCGCAGTCGTCGGCCACGTTGTTCCGCGGGAGTGCAGATAGGCACGCTTGCGCATGGCATGGCGCTCCGCGTCGTTCTCCAGCAATGCGACAACCGCTTCCGCGATGGCGTCCGGATTGTCAAACGGGACAAGCACGCCTCTCTTGTCCGCGAGCAGTTCCCTGGCGTGCCAGTAGGGCGTGGAGACGATGGCCTTGCCGGCTCCAAGCGCGATGGCCAGCGTGCCGGAGACAACCTGCGCCTCCTGCCGGTAGGGCGTGATGTAAATATCCGCCGCGCCCACGTGCTCCACAAGTTCTTCGGCGCTGACAAAGCGATTGTTGAGAATCAAATGGGAAGAGACGCCAAGCTCGGCGGCCAGCGCCTGCAACTCTTCGCGGTAGCGCTCGCCTTCGCGCTTCCGGATATGGGGATGCGTCACTCCGGAGACGATATACACCACGTTCGGATGGCGAGCCAGAATCGCCGGCAGCGCGCGAATGACGTTTTCAATTCCCTTGTTTGGGGATAGCAAACCGAAGGTGAGCAGAACGGACTTGCCTTCCGTGCCAAACTTGTCCTTGAAATAGTTGGGGTCCATGAAGGGCATGTCGGGCACGCCGTGCGGGATCACGTCGATCTTTCCGCTGGGAACCGCATACACTTCGCGCAACAGCTGGGCCGCCAGCTCGCTCATGACGACCAGGCGATCGGAAAGCTGCGCGATCTCTTCGAGCACGATGCGTTGATTTGCGTCCGGTTCGCGCAGGACCGTGTGCAGCGTAGTGACCAGCGGCATTTTCAATCGGCGCAGCAAGGCCAGAATGTAGCGGCCCGCGGCGCCGCCGTAGATGCCGTATTCATGCTGCAGGCAGACGAGATCGTTGCTATTGAAGTTGAGGAAATCGGCGGCCCGCTCGTAGGAGGCAATGTCCTCCTGCGTAAGTTCCAGCCGCACTTGCTCCGGATAGTCGTAGCTGGAGTCGGGATCGTTGACGGGAATGGCAAACAGGCGTCCTTCTCCGTATTCGGTTGCGAGCGCGGTGCACAGGTCGGTCGTGAACGTAGCAATGCCGCACTCTCGCGGCAGATAATTCCCAATAAAAGCGATGCGGGTGGGCAGAGGCAGGCGGCTGGCTTTCAACGCGATGGGCAAAGAAGCCGATGGTTCCGTTCTTCCAGCCTGAGTTTCGGGATTTATGTTCTCGGGGAAGGACATTCTATCCTCTTTTCAATCGTGATTCGATCCTCGCCTGAGGTGCGCTGCACGATATCAGCGCGTACGCCTTACACATGACTCAACGCCCGGCCCTCGTGCTCTGGGCCACTTGGCTTACGCGATGGGCACTGCCAGCCGATGCCATTCTTCCGCAATTTCCAGCCATGTGTATTGCTGGATCTGGCGGGGCTGCAAGGTGACGTTGGCGATGTGGAAGCCCAGGTGTTTCGTGACCTGAACGGCAATCAACTCGGCGGCATTGAATCGCCTCGCCACTCCCTTCAAGGCACGTACCAACGCACGCCGTGCCGCGCCCTCCTCTGTCAGTCCAAATCCTTTCCGGGTGCAGGGGCGGTCCACCGGCATGAAGTGCCAGCCCTTTTGGCGAATCATCGTGTCGAAAACCGGTGCGGTGATCTCTTCTACGCGCGTCCAGTTTTCGCCAACCGGCTCCGTGAGGGGATCCAGAGGTTCCGGAAGAATGCACTGCTTGCGCAGGAAAACGGAGTGCGGCTTCACGCTCGCGCGCTTTTCGAACCAGTGGGCGGCTGAGGGCGAATGGAACCGGTCACAGGATCGGTCCCCGCGAGGGATGCCACGGATGCCGAATGTTCCGCAACGAAATCCTCAGTAAAATTCAATGATGTTGCACTGATTGCGTCCGGTTCGGCCACGGAAAAGCCGGTTGCATCGGGCTGGCTTTCGGGCTGGCACAGGTGGATTTTTGTGCGGAAGCGCGGAGACAGGTGGTTCTTCACATCGCTTTGCTTGATGAGGCTCATGGCGGCTCCGGTCGTCCTGTTGCGTGCCTGAAAGATGCTCGTCTGGAGCGAAGCCTGGAGTGCCGAAGGCGAGAAAGGGAAAACGGGCTGCTAACCCAAGCATACGCTTGCTGGAGCTTGCGTGCCGGCGTTCTTCCTTTCGTCGTGCCCAAAGGTCCGCGAGGAAATTCCTCGCGCCAGCGAGCGGTGCTGGCGGACTCGGCGGTGCACTCAGGAGCTACATTGGAAACATGGCGCGCAGGCGGGTGGAGAGTGGCGGCGGAAACTGGGGGCGATGGCCGGGCTGGCGCGTTCCCCCTGAGCGTCGTACCGGGGCGGTGAGGCCAGCGAGGGCGTTGCTGCCGAGCGGCCGTGGCCAGGCAGGGTTGCCACGAACGTTGGCGGCGAACGACCCAGGGAGAAGGAACTCCGGAGCGGCAAGAGCCAGAAACCGTACACGGCCGGGATGCAATGGCCCACTCTTGCGTGATTCTGCAAGAGTCCAGCAAGGACGTGTGACGTTTTTTGAGCACTCATGGAGGGACAGGGAGCTTCTGAAGGAAGTTGTGCGGCCGATGGGTTCGAAATTGGACAACGGGAGGGTATAATTGCAGCCGCTCGGGGTTCGTAAAACTAATTGGGGGTTGGGGAATGATGAAGGCGGATGTAGCAGCACGCAACATAGTTCACTGTGTGGTTGGGCTCGTGGCGATCGCGGCATTTGCCTGCGGAGCGAGAGCGCAAGCCGGAGAAGCAGTCGTGGGGCCTTGCGGTTCCGTGTTCGGAGCGAAGGTCTGCACGTCTTATCGGACCCAGTCGGGGAAGGTCACCGAGTTCAGCATGACAGTGCCCGTTGCCGCGATCGAACAGGCGCCGGCATCTGTTCCCATGGTATGGCCGCCCAAGGCCGATGTGGCCGTGCCCTTTGCGACCGAGGTTCACGAGCAGACGGGCTTCACCTTCGCCAACATTTACTGGAACGCCGAAGGCCACCCACCAGCCGTTTATATGGTCCCGCACTTCGATTTCCACTTTTACTTTGTTCCGGAAGAAGAGGTGCAGGGGATCGATTGCAAAGATACAAGCAAACCAAAAATCATACCCGCCGGGTATGCACTGCCCGACGTGGACGTTCCCGGCATGGGCAAGCTCATCGGCATGTGCGTCCCCGCAATGGGCATGCACGCTGTTCCGGCCACAGATCTCGACGGCAAGACAAGCTGGGAAGGCTCCTTGCTGGTGGGCTATTACGGCGGGAAACCGATGTTCGTCGAACCGATGATCACGCGCGAACTCCTGCTCCGGAAGCACTCGTTCTCGCTGGCGATTCCGAAGATCGAGCCGACCCCGCACGTTCGGTATCCCAAGCGGTTCAACGCCATTTACCACCCGAAGATCGAGACCTACGACTTTACCTTTTCCTATTGACGGCAACGGGTCTGGTTGATTGGCTGGGAGAGCGCGAAACGCTGGACGCCAGGCCGCCCGTCTGAGCCGTTTGCGGTTCTCTGACTGCGGCGCCCAAACCAGTGGAGGAATGGACCAGAGCCAGGCCAACGGGCGGCGGGAGCTTCGCGCGATGATGGCGCTTGGGCAGCCGTCCGCTCGCCTTCTGCCCCCGGCCACGGATGAAGTATCGTTTGTGGGAAGAGGATTCGATGCGAGCTGCGGAACTGATTGCTCCCCTGACATTCCGGCTGACGGAGATGCCGATTGAAGATCCCGGACCGGGCGAAGTGCAGGTCAGGGTGGAGGCTGTGGGCGTGTGCGGGTCAGACCTGCATGCCTACAAGGAGGGTGCAGTGGGCGGCACCGCCAATGTGTACCCGATGCTGCTGGGGCACGAGCCGGCGGGAAGGATTGTGAAGACGGGCGCCGGCGTGACGGGGCTGGTCGCGGGCGACCGCGGGGCGCTGGAGCCCGCTCTGTATTGCTACCACTGCGAATTCTGCCTGAGCGGACGCCACAACGTGTGCGCGAACATTCGCTTTTTGAGCAACCCGAATCATCCGGGATTTTTTCGCGAGCTGGTGAACCTGCCGTTGGCAAACTTTAAGCCGATTCCGGATGGGATGGCCTACGGCGAAGCGGCGCTGGCTGAGCCGCTGGCCATCGCAATCCACTCACTGCGGCTGGCATCGATTGGGCCGGGGGAATCGGTGGCGGTGATCGGCGCGGGACCGATCGGGCTGTTGACGATTGCCGCGTTGCGAGCCGCACAGGCAGGACGCATCTGGGCCGTGGAGCCCCTGGCGCACCGCCGCGAGCTGGCGCGGGGGATTGGCGCTGACGCCGCAATCGAGCCCGGCGAAGCGGTGGAGGAGATTCTCCGTGCCACGGGGCAGCGCGGTGTGGACTGCGCGATTGACTGTGCGGCCGGAGAAGATACCACCAGCCAGGCCGCACAAATCACCCGCAATGCCGGCCGCGTGGTGCTGACAGGAATCCATACGACGGCGTTCGCGCAGGTGGATGCGTCGGCCATGAGGCGCAAGGAGCTGACGCTCTTCAACGTGCGCCGATCGAACCACGAGACCGAAGAGGCTCTGGAGCTGCTGGGCGCGCACGCCGAGTGGTTTGCGCCGCTGCTCACGCATTCGAGAAGCATTGACCGCATCGATGAGGCGTTCCAGATCGCCAGCCAATATCGCGACGGTGTGGGGAAGATGATCGTCAGGCCTTAGGAGCGCGTCGGGCGATGCACTGACGGCCCGAGATTGCGAACCACTCACCGCTCCACGGTTGCGAAGCCAAGACAGGAGAACATATGGCACTGCACAACACGCGCAAACTGAATGCCAGGCCGACGAGCGCGGTCGAGTCAAACGCTTTGAGCAGCGATGCGCAGACCTATGTGTTCCCGGAGGTCTCGCGCGAGCCGGAGGCCGTCTACCGGACCATCCACGACCAGCTGGTGCTGGACGGGAACTCGCAGCACAACCTGGCGACCTTCTGCACCACGTGGATCGAGCCCGAAGTGAAGCAGATCATGGACGAGTCCGCCGACAAGAACATGATCGACAAGGATGAGTACCCGCAGACCGCGGCCATCGAAGAGCGTTGCGTGCACATGCTGGCCAATCTTTGGAACTCGCCCGAGGCGGCGAGCACGATGGGCTGCTCCACGACCGGTTCGAGCGAAGCGGCGATGCTTGGGGGGCTGGCGCTGAAGTGGAACTGGCGCAAGCGGCGGCGCGCGCAAGGCAAGCCGGCCGGCGCGCCCAATCTGGTGATGGGGCCGGTGCAGGTGTGCTGGCACAAGTTCTGCCGCTACTTCGACGTGGAGATTCGCGAAGTCCCGATGGAGGGCGATCGCCTGCTGCTGACGCCGGAGGAGGTGCTGAAGCGCTGCGATGAGAACACCATTGGCGTGGTGGTGACGCTGGGAGTGACGTTCACTCTGCAGTTTGAGCCCGTGCACGAGATCAGCAAAGCTCTCGACAGGTTTCAAGAAGCCGCGGGGCTCGATATTCCGATCCATGTGGACGGCGCGAGCGGCGCATTCCTTGCACCCTTTCTGCAGCCGGATTTGCTGTGGGATTTTCGGTTGCCGCGCGTGAAATCCATCAATGCTTCAGGGCACAAGTTCGGGCTGGCGCCGCTGGGGGTGGGCTGGGCGCTGTGGCGCGAGAAGCACGATCTGCCAGAAGAGCTGATCTTCGACGTGAACTATCTGGGCGGAAATATGCCCACGTTCGCGCTCAACTTTTCCCGGCCGGGCGGGGAGATCATCTGCCAGTACTACAATTTTCTGCGGCTTGGCAGGGAAGGTTATGGCAGGATTCAGGCGGAGTGTGCGGCGATCGGAAGGGAACTGGCCGCGAAGATCGCTGCGCTCGGGCCGTTCGAGATTCTATATGACGGGAACGGTGGCATTCCGGGGCTTTGCTGGAAGCTGAAGGACGCGGCATCGTCCGAGTTCACGCTGTATGACGTGGCGGACCGGTTGCGCGAGCGCGGGTGGCTGGTTCCGGCGTATTCCATGCCGCCCAATCGCGAAGACCTGGTGGTGCAGCGCATCCTGATTCGGCACGGCTTCACGCGTCAGATGGGTGAGGAGCTTCTGCTCGAGATAAAACGCACCGTCGAGCATCTGAAGCATTCGGCGGGCCGGCCACGGCGAACCGATGCGGGAGTTGGCGCGGGAGTCGGCTCGCATAACCATTCGGGCAGGTAATCAGAACACAACGCGTGCTGTTGCGGGGATTCCGGGCAGAGGTGGTGGTGCGCCCGACGGGTACATTGCAGTGATGGAGCAGGGGCGGGCGGAGTGGCGGCGGGAACTGGGCGCGATGGTGGCCCTTGCGCTGCCAGTGTGCAGCCCTGATCCGGGCGCAAGCGCGAAGGGGTGGGCGGTGGCTTAAGCGCAAGTATCTCAATGAGAAGGACGTGCTACCAAGGGGCTATTGACCCACCGGTTTGGCGGCATGAGACTCATAGTTGCTTACCAGGCATAATTTGGCGATAACCCTCGTGGAATGTGCGTTTGAGCGGGGCTGAAAGCGGCTCCGCAATGAGAAGGGGAAGCGGTGAACGGTGTACTGGCGCGGTTAAGGCGCGGACTGAGCGATGAAAAGGGACAAACCCTGGCTCTGTTTGCAGTTTGCCTGGCTGCGGTGCTTGGGTGTTCCGGGCTGGCGATCGACGTGGGCCAGCTCCGCTACCAGAAACGGCAGATGCAGGCGGCTGTGGATGCGGCCGCAGTGGCCGCCGCCATTGAGATCAACAGTTGCGGCAGCACCGCCGACTGCTCGGCCATGAAGACCGCGGCCCAGCAGGCGCTGGTGGAAAACGGATTCAGCGGCAGCAGCCTGCTGGCGCAGTGCGCGGCTAACTCGAATTCCGGGCTTACGCTGACGGTGAATAACGGCCCCTGTTTTCTGGGATCGAAGAGCGCCGATCCCAACTACGGCAATACGGGCTACGTGGAAACGGTGCTGACGGGCCCGGTGCGAATGTACCTCGGGAGCCTGGTGGGAGTGAGGTCAATCAAGGTGACCGTACGCGCGGAGGCTTATGCGGCGCCGCAGTTCTGCATGTATGTCTCCGTGTTGAACACCAGCTCCTCAGGCCCGCAGGCCATACTGCTGAATGGCGGAACCCTCACCGCCCAATGCGGCATCTACGACGACTCGGGTTCGAGCAACGCGCTCGCCTCCAACAGCGGGGTCACTGTGACGAGCACCAAGTTTGACGTGCACGGCGGCTGGAGCCCCAACAACGGCGGGACGTTCAGCTCCACTCCCGTGGTCGGTGCGAGTGCGGTCGCCGATCCGCTGAGTTACCTGACGGCGCCAACGGTTCCCGGCAGTTGCACAGGCAACCAGTCCATTAACAGTTCGCAGACCCTGCAGCCCGGCTGTTATTCCGGCTTCAATGTCCAGAACAACTCCACGCTTACGCTGGCCGCGGGCACGTACATCATTGAGGGGGCGATTAACGTGAACTCCGGCTCGACCTTAGCCGGGACGGGAGTGACCCTGTACTTGACGGGTTCGGGGTCGATGACGATGAACTCGGGCAGCAAGGCCGCGCTGGTAGCTCCGACGACGGGCAGCCTGGCGGGCATTCTGATCTGGCAGGCGAGCAGCGACACGAATGCCATGATCATCGACAGCGGCGCAACGGCGGCGTACCAGGGCGCCATCTACGCACCTTCGGCGCAACTGACGTTGAACAGCGGAGGAAATACGGCGGCGTACACCATTCTCGACGTAGGGTCAGTCATTCTTGACTCGGGCGCTATCTTTACGCTGAACGACAACTATTCTTCCCTGCCCAACGGCTCGCCGATCAAGGGCGGGAGCGCAGTGATGGTGGAGTAAGACATGCGATTCGATTGCCTGAGCATCGTCCGTTCCGAGCAAGGCAACAGCCTTGTGGAGGTGGCGCTGCTGGTTCCCGTGATGATCGCCATCCTGACGGGCGCGGTCGACTTCGGGCGGGCCTACTATCTGGCCAACGAGGTGGCGGGAGCTGCGCAGGCCGGCGCCGTCTACGGCTCGCAGAACATCACGGACACAGCCGGCATGGCCAGCGCGGCAAAGCTTGACGCGCCGGATGTGAGCAGCATCAGCGCCAGCGGCTCCTGGGGCTGCGAGTGCTCCGACGGCTCAAGCGCCTCGGCAAGTTGCACCACGACTCCTACTTCTTGCTCTGCCAATGTGGTTTATTACGCCAAGGTCACCGCGTCGGCCTCGTACAAGCCCGTGGTTCCCTGGCCGGGAATTCCATCGTCCATCCTCATCGCGCGGAGCGTGACTATGCGCTCGGCCAGCGAGTAACGCGATGCCGCGCCTTCCAGCATGGCTGCGATTGGGCCGCGAAGACCGCGGCGAGGGCCTGGTGGAATTCGCCCTTTCTGCCTCTGTGCTGTTCGCGTGCCTGTTCGGAATCATTGACTTCTCTCGCGCGCTCTACACCTACCACTTCATCTCCTACGCGGCACAAGAAGGCACGCGGTACGCCATGGTCCGCGGCAACGACTGGACCAGCTCCTGCGCCTCGGCCGCCTCGTTCGACTGCGAGGCCAGCGCGGCGAACATCACTACATATGTGCGAAGCCTGGCGCCTCCCGGCGTCAGCAGCTCGAATATTGCCGTTACCCCGAGCTGGCCGCAGCAAACCGTCAGCGGCTCATCGACCGGCTGCGGCACCTCCGCCACCCAGAACAGCCAGGGCTGCCTCGTCAAGGTCAACTTAAGTTACGCCTTCAAGTTCTTCCTGCCGTTCCTTCCTAAATCAGGCTTCACCATGACGGCGACTTCGGAGCAGGTGATCGCGTATTAAGGCGCGCGGCCCGGCTTTGACCAAAGGGGACGTGTGTCGGGGCGGAGATCGAGCGCGCCTCCGCAGTGTACTTTTCCGTTTCGAAAACGGGTGGATGGATATTGCGGGGTGAGATCCCCGCCTCCCTTCTGTTGTTGCTCCTCGGAGTGCGAAAAAAGGCAACCGCAGATTCCCGTTCGGCTCCGATCGCTCCCGCGATCCCCGCTCAGGCAGGCTTTCGACTCGTCGTCCGCCGCGGCGGACGACTGGAATTCAGGATGACGAGCACGGGCGGCGGTTAGATTGGAGTGATGGGTCAGGGGCGAGCAGAGTGGCGGCGGGAGCTGGGCGCGATGGTGGCGCTCGCGGTTCCTGTCGTGCTGAGTGAGCTGGGCTGGATGCTGATGGGCGTGGTCGACACCATCATGGTGGGCAGGCTGGGTCCGGCGGCAATTGGGGCCGTGGCGCTGGGCAACGCCGTTTGCTACACGCCGTCGATTTTTGGAATGGGCCTCGTGCTGGGAATGGACACGCTGGTGGCGCAGGCCTACGGGCGCAAGGATCACGACGAATGCCACAGGTGGCTGGCGCAGGGCGTGTATCTGGCGTCGATTGCGGCCGTGCCGATCATGGTGGGGATCGCGCTGGCGAGCTTCTTCTTCGGGCGCTTCGGGATTGCGGCGGAGGTGGCCGGACCGGCGGGCGGATATCTCGAATTGCTGAACTGGGGCACGCTGCCGCTGCTACTCTATGGCGCGTCGCGACGGTATTTGCAGGGCGTGGGCCAGGTGCGCGTGATTACCGTGACCTACGTGGCGGCGAACCTGGTGAACTGGTTCCTGAACTGGGTGCTGATCTACGGCAAGCTGGGGATGCCGGCGATGGGGGTGAACGGGTCGGCGATTTCGACAGTGTTTGCGCGGGTGACGATGGCGCTGGCGCTGCTGGGGTTTGCGTGGAGGTACGAGCGCAAGCGCGGGCATCCGCTGTTCCGGCACTGGGCGGGACCGCAGGCGGCGCGGCTGAAGCAGTTGTGGCGGCTGGGCGCTCCGGCGGCGGGACAGATTCTGCTGGAGGTGGGCGCGTGGAATTTGGCGACGTTTTCCGCGGGGTACCTGACGCCGGTGGCTCTGGCGACGCACCAGATTGTGCTGAACTACGCGAGCGTGACGTACATGGTGCCGCTGGGGATTTCGGCAGCGGCGGCGGTGAGCGTAGGACACGCGGTGGGAGCGGGAGATGCGGCGCGCGCGCGGAGAGCGGGGTGGCTGGCGCTGGGGCTGGGCACGAGCTTTATGCTGCTGGCGGCGGTGGCGCTATTGGCGTGGCCGCGGCCGCTGATCGAGTTGTACACGAGCGACGCACGCGTGCTGGCGGTGGGGCCGGGACTGCTGGCGATTGTGGCGGCGTTCGAGGTGTTCGACGGGATTCAGACGGTGAGTACGGGCGCGCTGCGCGGGCTGGGCGAAACGCGCGCGCCGATGTGGGCGAACCTGGTGGGGTATTGGGTGCTGGGATTGCCGCTCGGGTTTTTTCTTTGTTTTGGATTGAAGTGGGGGATTTACGGATTGTGGATCGGGCTGACGCTGGCGCTGGTGGTGATTGCGCTGGCGCTGATTGCGCGATGGAAGAGGGATGCGGAGAGGCAGGTGCTAGCCAGTAGCTGGTAGCCAGTAGTTTTCTTCGTGGCAGGAGCAGAGCAGTGCGATCCCACCCTTTCGCCGAAGTGCTGGGAAAGGATGGGGCAACCACATTTTTAGTGATGGTGCTGGAGGAGTGCGATCCCACCCTTTCGCCGAAGGGCGGCGAAAGAGCGGGGCAACCAGCGAGTGGCGGGGCTGAGCTGGACGGATGAAAACAAAGCGTTTGTGGGAGGGCGGGTCCAAAGCGGGGCGGCGTGGCGAAGGGAGAGCGAGGGGTTACCTTTGTGGCGCTGTGTGGGACGGCGGAAGAAGGAAAGTGACTATAATCACATATCGGGGATCAATCAACCGGCACCCTAGTAGAGCAAGCCGGCACCCGTGGAACAGCCGGAATTTATTGGAAGGGAATCCCGCCAAATGGCGACAGGAAACCTTGCTCTGGGTCAGGAACAGAGCGAAAGCAGTGCGCGTGCGCGCGTCGTCAACGACTTCAGCATCAACGTAGCCACGGTCAACGGATCGGGGTCGCAGTCCGCCAACAGCGTGCTGCTGAAGAGCATTTTCGGAATGGGCGTGCCCGTGAGCGGGAAGAACCTGTTCCCATCGAATATTGCCGGTCTGCCGACGTGGTACACGATCCGGGCGAGCAAAGACGGCTACGTGGCGCGCAAGCGCGAGTCGGACGTGCTGGTGGCGATGAATCCGGAGACGGCGCGGGAGGACATTCTGTCGCTGCCGCCGGGCGGCGTGGCGATCTACGAAGAGTATCTGAATCTGAGCCAGTACCGCGACGATGTAGTGTGCTATCCGGTTCCCTTCGACAAGCTGACCCAGGCGCTGTGTCCCGAGGCCAAGCTGCGCAAGCTGGTGAAGAACATGGTGTATGTGGGCACGGTGGCGCAACTGCTGGGGATCGAACTAGGGGTCGTGGAACAGTGCGTGCGAAAGCAGTTTTCGAAGAAGCAGAAGGTCTTCGACCTGAACTTCGGAGGCGTGGAGACAGGTTACGAGTACGCCAGGGTGAATTTCACCAAGCACGACCCGTTCTTCATCGAGCGCATGGATCAAACCAAGGGCAAGATCATCGTGGATGGCAACGCGGCGTGCGGCATGGGCGCGGTATTCGCGGGCGTCACGGTGGTGGCGTGGTATCCGATTACGCCGTCAACGTCGCTGATTGAAGCGACAACAGATTTGCTGAAGAAGTTTCGCGTGACGCCGGAGGGCAAGGCGACGTTTGCCGTGGTGCAGGCCGAGGACGAGCTGGCCGCGATCGGCATGGTGCTGGGCGCGGGCTGGGCCGGCGCACGGGCCATGACGTCGACTTCGGGGCCGGGCATCTCGCTGATGGGCGAGTTTTCCGGGTTGGGCTACTATGCCGAGATTCCCGGAGTGATTTTCGACGTGCAGCGCAGCGGGCCCTCGACAGGCATGCCCACGCGCACGCAGCAGGCTGACCTGCTGTCGACGGCGTTCCTTTCTCACGGCGACACCAAGCACGTGATTCTGCTGCCGGGTTCGGTGAAGGAGTGCTTCGAGCTGAGTTATGCGGCCTTCGATTTGGCGGAGCGGCTGCAGACGCCGGTGTTTGTGCTGACGGATCTCGATCTGGGCATGAACAACTGGATGTCGGAGCCGTTTGCGTATCCCGACAAGCCATTGGACCGCGGCAAGGTGCTGACGGCGGAAGATCTGAAACGGATGGGCGGGTTTGCGCGCTACCGCGACGTGGATGGAGATGCGATCGGCTGGCGCACGCTGCCGGGAACACCGCATCCGAAGGCAGCGTATTTTACGCGCGGGTCGGGACACAACGATGCGGCGGGATACACGGAACGACCGGACGAGTACCAGGAAGTGATGGACCGTCTAGCACGCAAGTTTGAAAATGCGCGCAAGCTGGCTCCGGCGCCGGTGGTGACGAAGAACGGAACGTCGAAGATCGGGTTCCTGGCGTACGGTTCGACGGACTTTGCGCTGCGCGAGAGCCTGGACCAGATCGAGAAGGAGCACGGCGTGAGCGTGGACTATATACGCATCCGCGCTTATCCGTTTGCGCACGAAGTTCACGACTTTGTGGCCAGCCATGAGCGCGTGTATGTGGTGGAGCAAAATCGCGACGGGCAACTGGCGAGCCTTTTGAAGCTGGATCTGCCCGGTGAGCAGGTGGCGAAGCTGCGCAGCATTCTGCACTACAACGGATTGCCAATCGACGCGCGCAGCATCACGGATGAGTTTGCAACCAAGGAGGGCCTCTAAAATGGCGACCACAACAGCGAGTGGGGCGGCCACCGGGCCGGGGGGCCCGAAACTGAATCACATTGGCCTGCCGGTTATTGAGTACCGCGGGGGCAAGTCGACGCTATGCGCGGGCTGCGGACACAATGCGATCAGCGAGCGCATTATCGACGCGATGTGGGAGATGGGCGTGGAGCCGGAGCGGGTGATGAAGATGAGCGGCATCGGCTGCTCGTCAAAGAGCCCCGCCTACTTCATGAACCGCTCATTCAGCTTCAACAGCGTGCACGGGCGCATGCCGAGCGTGACCACCGGTGCGGTGCTGGCCAATCACACCATGACCGCACTGGGCGTCTCCGGCGACGGCGATACGGCTTCGATCGGCATAGGCCAGTTTGTCCACGTGATGCGGCGCAACCTGCCGATGATCTACATCATCGAGGACAACGGCGTGTACGGTTTGACCAAGGGCCAGTTTTCGGCCACGGCCGACATCGGATCGAAGCTGAAGACCGGCGTGATCAACGAACTGCCACCCATCGATACCTGCGCCATGGCGATCCAGTTGGGCGCGACGTTTGTGGGGCGTTCGTTCTCCGGCGACAAGAAACAGTTGCTCGCCATGCTGAAGGCGGCGATCGCGCACAAGGGGACCGTGATGCTGGACGTGATCAGCCCCTGCGTGACGTTCAACGACCACGAGGGGTCGACGAAGAGCTACAAATTTCTGCAGGAGAACGACGAGCCGATCAACGAGATCGGGTTTGTAGCCAGCTTCGACGACATCGAGGTGGATTACGATTCCGGCGAAGTGTACAACGTGGAGATGCACGATGGCTCGCAGCTCCGGTTGCGCAAGCTGCTCGAGGACTACGATCCGACCGACAAGGCGAACGCGGTGCGGACGCTGATGGAAGCGCATGCAAAGGATGAAATTCTTACCGGTGTCTTCTACATCGACGCGCAGAAGGAAACGTTCATCGATCAGTTGAACCTGGTGGACGAGCCGCTGGGCACGCTGGCGGAGTCGCTCACGCGGCCGCCGAAGGCCGCGTTGGAAAGCCTGATGGCGAATTTACAGTAGCGCGGATTTACGGTTCTATTTCCAGCAGAAGGCAATCCGCCCGCAAGGGAGCGTCGCGTTGCCAATGAAAGAACGTGCCGAGCCGATCAGGAGGCCTTGGCGCGCAGCTCCTGCTCGGCGCGGAACCAATCTTCTTCGTGATGGCCGTGGGCGTGGCCGCGCTCGGTGAAGAAACGATGCGCAAGTTGCGCAACCTGATCGTGGGAGATCGAGCTCCCGTTTGCCTTTGCCGAGGCAACGGCCTTTTTCGCCGCAGGTTTGCGCGGTTTCGCAGCAGCCTTCGGCGCGGCGCCTGATTTCTTGACGGACTTAGTCATGAGAAACTCCTCTTCTGCAAGTTCGACAAATGAACAAGCGTTCAACTAATAGGATACCGGAAAGATGATTTGCGCTGCACTCGAGGCGGCTCCTGAAGAACCATCGCCGTAAACCCGCAGTGCTGAGCCCAGGGTTTTTCACACAAGCAGAGCCGGCAGCGTGTATCGTGGTTTCAAGTCATTAAAGACCCATGACAACGCCCGCCATCGATACCGCTGCGCTCACCCGCCGCTTTGGCGATTTCACAGCGGTTCAGGATGTGAACCTGCGCGTGGAAGCAGGCCAATTTTTCGGATTTCTTGGTCCCAATGGGGCCGGCAAATCCACCACGATCAAAATGCTCACGGGCCTGCTGGCACCGACCTCAGGAAGCATTCGCATTCTTGGCGAGGATCTGAAGGCGAACTCGGCTGCGGTGAAGAGGCAGATCGGCGTGGTGCCGGAGGGGATGGCTCTCTTCGGCCGCCTGACCGCGGAAGAGTATCTGCGATTTGTGGGGCGCATGTACGGCCTCGATCGCGCCACCACGTTGCAACGCACGCAGGAGCTGCTGGAGTTTATGCAGCTTGCCGATGAGCGCAAGAAGCTCATCACGGATTTTTCGCACGGGATGCAGAAGAAGCTGGCTATGGCTGCCGCTGTGATCCATGGACCCAAAGTTCTTTTCCTCGATGAGCCGTTTGAAGGCGTGGACGCGGTGGCAGCGGGAACGCTGAAGGCCATGCTGCAACGAATGATCGCGCGCGGCGCGACCGTGTTCCTGACGTCGCACGTGCTGGAGATTGTGGAGCGGCTGTGCACGCACGTCGCAATTATCCATCGCGGCCAGTTGGTGGCGCAGGGATCACTGGAGGAACTGCGCGCGGGCCAGGCGAATGCGAATGAAGCTTTTCCCTCGGGCGGAAAGCAGCGAAGCCTGGAAGAAATCTTCCTCGAGATTGTCGGGACCGACCGCGAAGGAAATCCGGCGGCTACAGCCCCCGAGCAGGAACTTTCATGGCTGAGTTAGAAGCCGGGAAGCTGCGCCCATCCTCCGCGCAAGACATCCCTGTGCGCGCGCAGCTTTTTGCGGTGGCATGGCTGCGCTGGCGCATCTTCGTCAACAGCACATTTCGCCGGCGATCGACGGGTACACGCCAGGCAGTCGGGCTTGCATTCGCCATCATCCTGCGCATGATCGTCTGGCCGTTTCTTGCTCTGATGGTGATTGGTCCGATTGGCGGCAGCGGATTCTTTGCATGGCTCGCGATTGCCGACAATCATCCGCAGCGCCTGGCTCCACTCCTCGCCGCCATTACGCTGCTATGGCTGTTCGTCAGCATCAACGGCCAGAATGTGGCTGCGGTTGTCTCCAATTTCGATCCTTCATTGCTGACGCGATTCCCTTTGCGGTTTGGACGATACCTGGTCCTGCGGACGCTCATCGGCTTGCTGACGCCGAGCACTATCGTGGGTTGCCTCGCCTTGATGGCTGCTGCTGTTGGAATCGGTGTGGCGAAGCACGAGTTAGCGGCGCCCGCAATGGTCGTTCTCGCGGTTTACGCGCTGATGAATGTCTTTTTGATGCGCATGATCGGCGCGTGGCTCGAGCGTTGGCTTTCCAATCGCCGCTTTCGCGAGATCTTCAGCGCGCTGATGGCGCTGACCGTGGTTGGATTTCAGTTCCTGAATTTTCAGCGTGCTCCGACGCGTGCCCTCGGCGGCAGAAGCAGCATGGTTCTGAATCTTCTGCACAGCTCCGGAAAGGGCCTGCAATGGATGCCTCCGGGCTTCGCCGCCAATGCAATCGTTCACCCCGCACATCTTTTCGCTGCGGTCGCAAACTTCGCGGGACTGTTGGCGAGCACGGCGCTGTTTGCGGCCGTGTTTGCGATCAGGCTGCACAAGGAGTTTCTCGACGAATACCTGGGTGAAGGCGCGAGCCGGCGCGGTAAGGGAAGCTCGGGGCAGCGTCTCTGGTCACGCTCGCAACTTGCCGGCTCTGCTGCCATGGCCGCGCCGCCGCAAGGTGCTCGCCCGGCTTTTCCGCCGATTGTGGCGGCTTGTTTGCGCAAGGAATGGCTCACACTGCGCGGCAATGGCGTGCAGATGATTGGCATGTTGACTCCGCTGATTTTCGTCGTGCTTTTGAACCGGACGGTTTTTTCCGGGCATTCCACTTACTATCTTCCCGGAGCGATTGCCTACGTTCTATTCGGGGTTCTCGCGGGGCTGTACAACATTTTTGGGGCGGACGGGCTCGGCGTGCAGGTTTATCTGCTCGCACCCGTTCGCCTGCGTGACGTGATTGTGGCCAAGAATCTGATGAGTCTTGCGGTGATTGTCGCGGAAGCGGGGCTGGCCTGGGTGTTGGTGTCGGTTTTCACGCGCGCGCCAATTCCGCTTCCTACGCAGGTCTCCACCGGGCTCTGGACAGTGTTTGTGATTGGAGCCAATCTGGCTTTGGGAACGATGCGCTCGGTTCAGGCGCCGCGGCGATTTGTCCCCGGCCAGGTGCGGCAACGGCGAGGAGGCACGCCGACCAATCGCACCAGCGGCCTCCTGATCATGCTGGTCCTTTTCGGAAGCATGGCGCTGCAGTTCCCTGTGACGTTCCTCTGCCGCTACTTCGATGATCCGTGGCTCGGGGCGTGGATCTTCGGACCTCTGGCCTTCGCGGCTGTCGCCGCATACGCGCTGCTGCTGCGCAACGCCGAGCGATTCATCCTTTCGCACCGCGATGTTTTCACGGAAGAGCTGTGCAAGGCGTAGAGCGCGTACGTGGAGAGTTCGCCGCTCGCCAAAGCCGCTTCAATCCCCACCGAAACCTAGCTGCCACCAATCGAAGAGGGCCATGCGCGGGTAGTAAAGGCCGCCGCAGAGACGGATATCTGCGCCGCGCAGGTTGCGGAGGACCGCAGCGTAGGCCTCGATCTGGGGCGCGAATTGGCGGCGCAACTCGGGCAGCGCAGAAGCGGGATCAAGGCCGTCCTCGTGAGCAGTCTTGTAATCGATAATCCACCAGGTATCTTCGCCTGGCGACGCGGCGGCGGTTTGCGGCGCGGGCCCAGCGCGGAAGACCCGATCCACTCGCACCGTGCGCAGACTGCCCGCCACAACGCCGGTCCAGCGAACCTCGCTGGCCGCGTCATCATGCGGCGCAAGAATCCATTGCGCGAGAGGATCGCCGGTAGCCTGAAGCACAATTTGCAGCGCTTGCGCGGCGATGCGATTGGCTGTGGCGGGCTCGATGCCGACGGCGCGGATGGCAGCGGCGATGCGGGGTTGCTGGTGCGTGAGCGCCGCGAGAGCCGCTTCGCGAGTCTGCGTCGTGAGGAGTTGAGCAGATTGCTGGAGAAGCGCGTGAACGGCGTTGCCAAGCGCACGCGAGTGCAGGCCGCCTTCGTGGCGCTCGTAGAGGCGGCCGGCGCCAAGGAGCGGCCCGTCGCCGGAAGGGAAAGAAGATTCATCGGAGTCGATGCGGAATCCGAGCGGCAAGCGGCGCACGACGGTTGCCTTGGGCGCGGCAGCAGGCATTTCGAGCAGATTGTCGCCGGCGGAGGCGGCGAGGGAATCGACGATGGATGGCTGTGCGGTTGAAGCGGCGCGCGCGATCCACTCGTCGAAGCTGCGGCGAATCTCCGCTCCCCATGCAGGCCACGCGGTCAAAAGCAGGCTGTCGCGGGGTTCGACGAGAATGGGAGAGCCGTCCTTCGCGGTTTTCCAGGACGGGCGCGCGAAGAAGTGCAGCTCGTCGCGGGCGCGCGTGGCGGCGACGTAAAGAAGACGGCGCGCCTCCTGTTTTTCGCGGGTGCGGCGAATATCGTCGACCCACTTCTTGGCTTTGCCGCTTTCGCTGCCTTTCTGTTGGAACGGCGCGACGAGAAACTCCGTGATCTCGCCGGGCTGCTCCGGGCCGGTAGGTTCGGGCTCGGGCGGTAGGCCGCGCTCCAGCCAGGAGAGCAATTCGCGTTTGTTGCGGCCGGCGCCGGCTTGCAGATCGGGCACAATGACGACCTCGAACTCCAGCCCCTTTGATTTGTGGATGGTCATCAATTGCACGCCGCATTCGCTGTCCGCGGCAGGATCGGGAAGGGCGGTCAGCTTGTCGAGCGCCATATCGAGAGCGGAGCCGAGGAGATCGGGCTCGCCTTCGGGGAGACCGTCGAGACTGCGCCAGAGCAGATCGAGATTGGCGCGCGCCGCGGCGTCGACGCACTGCGCGCCACCGAGGCGCATCCAGACTTGCTCAAGCCGGGCGCCCAACGCGGCGGTGAGCTGTTGTGAACGCAGGCGATCGGAGAACTCGATGGTTCGCAACAGGCGCTCGGCGGCTTCGCGGCCTTCAACACTTAGAAGGGGCGAGCGCTCGGAAAGGAGTTCGGGTACAGGACGAGCGAAGAGCTCGGGTGAATCGGCGCTGATGAGTGTGTGCAGATCGGCGAGCGAGAGGCCGCACCACGGCGCGCGCAACACGCCCAGCCATGCGACGCGATCGAGAGGGCTGAGAAGCGCGCGGGCCAGGGCGAGCGCGTCAATAATCTCGGGCCGATCCTGCAGCTTCTCAAGCTCCACCGCGCGAAATGGGATGGACGCCTGCCGCAGCGCGGCGGCGATGGGCGCGAGCGATTTGCGCGCGCGGCCGAGTACGGCGATGCGGAATTTCTCTTTCGCAGAGCGGGCCTGGTCGACGAGGATCATTTTGTCGCGAATCAGCGCGACGATTTCTTCGGCCTGTTTTTGCTTTGCGGCTTCACGCTCCGCCGCCAGCTCCTTTTTTCGATCGGGACTGAGACTGCGTGAATTCCCGGGCGGCGACTCGGGAATGAACTCGAGATGGAGTTGCAGGCGCGGCGACGGTTCTGCGACGAGATGGGGTCCGGGCTTCGCGGCGTTGTCGCGAGCCGGTTGAGCTTCGGAGTAGGTGACGCCGCTGCCATCGTCCACGGCGAAGATCTGAGTGAATGCGTCATTAATGCTGTCGACGAGCGGCGGCGCGGTGCGGAAGTTTGCGCTGAGCTGGACGGGATCGAAGCGCAGCGGCAGGTCGCCGGGGATTTCGAGGCCGAGTTGCTCGACGCGAGGGAACAGCTCGGCGTCGGCATCGCGGAAGAAGTAGATGGACTGCATGGGGTCGCCGACGACAAAGCAGGTGCGGCCCTCGCGCTCAGGCCAGGCGGCGATGAGATGCGCGAGTAACTGGTGCTGGCGGCGGCTGGTGTCCTGGAATTCGTCGACCAGCAAGTGGCGAATGCCGTCGGCGACCGCCTGCGCTCCTTCGGTGGGAAGCCCATCGTCGCCTCGGAGCACGTTGAGCGCGATCTGAGCGACTTCGATGAAATCCGCGGTTGCGGCCTCCGCGAAGACTACCTTCAACTCGGCGGCAGCGTGACGCAGGAGCGTGAAGCAGGAGCGCACGATGTGCCATTCCTCTTCGGTGTAGTGGGCTGAAGAGGGATCGGGCGCGGCGGCACGTGCGAAGGGCCGTTCAAGGCGCGTGCGCAGCGCGTCCCAATCCGTGTCGCGGTCGAGGACGAAATCGTGCATCCATTGATCGCGCTTCTCGAGCATGCCGACGAGCTGGGTTTCGAGGTCCTGCCAACCGTTGTCGCGCCAGAGCAGCAGGGATTCGATGGCTTCGCGTAGCGAAGAATCGGTTCCGGAAATTTGTTCAAGCGTCCGGCGGGCGGCGCGGCGGTAAAGTTCCTTGGGCTGCTCGCCGATGTCAAGGCTGCCGCCGAGGCCGGAGAGGAGCGGTTGCTGCAAGGCAAGGTCGCGGCAGAAGGAATCGATGGTGGAGATGCGCAGTTGTGCAGGAAGGTTGAGGAGATCCCAGCCGCGATCGTCCGAGTTTTGTAACGCGCGGCGGGCAAGAGGGCTGGGATCGTCCTGCCGGAGCTCATCGAGAATGCGGTTGCGCATCTCAGCCGCGGCAGCGTTGGTGAAAGTGATGGCGACCACCTGTCCGGGCTCGTCAACCTCGGCGAGTAAGCTCAGGAATCGCTGCGAAAGGAGCGTGGTTTTTCCCGAGCCGGCCGGTGCGCGCACGAAAATGGAGCGCCGGGGATCGAGCGCCAAATCACGCTGCGCCTGATCGGGGGGTGGGTTCCTGGGAGAGCGGCTAGGCATCGCCGGCCTCCTCGCTGTTTGCGTTATCGGGTAGCGGCGGGTTTTCGGAGATGCGGCAGAGAGCCTGCAGGCCGCAGCGTTCGCAGGTCTCGGGATAATCGCGTGGATCGACTGCCGCGTGCCCGGAAAAGAAGTCTTCAGCGAGTTCCGAAATGTACGTTTTCCAAGCGGAAAGTTGCTCAACAGTAAGAGGAATCTTGACCAGATTCGTGTTTCCTCTGAGGTCTCCGCGCAGAGTCGCTTTGGCATTCCGCACTCGGCCTGCAAACTCCATCTCGCCGGTGCGCACCTTCGCGAAGACCAAACCTCCGAGCGGCGTGGACGCCTCCTCCGCCGGCTCTTTGTTGAAATCATCGCTGGGTGTTCCGCTGCGCGCCTCTCTCAAATCGCTGTCGAGAGCGAAGTTGGCGTAAAGCGGCAACTGCACATCGTCAGGGCGGGGGAGATCCCAGGAGTTTGGCGAGACGTCACCGGATTTGTAATCGATGACGAGAAGGGAATTGTCGATAAGGCGGTCGATACGATCGAGGCGCAGGCAGAGCGGCAGGCTGGCGACGATAACGCTCGTCTTTTGTTCCGTATCGAGCACATTGAAGGGAACGCGCGTTCGCTCGTATTCAAGCCACTCGGTGACGAGGTTGACGAGGCGAGTCTCTTCGAGAACGAGATAGCGTTGGGGCATGGACTCTCGCGCGCGAACAGGCATGGTGGATTCGATGGCGCGGCGAACGTGAACCGCGACGAAGGCGCGGCGATCGGGGAGCGCGACGAGGTCCGCGTGGGAGCGAATGCCGCGAGGCGGACCTGCCCAGACGGAGTGCAGGACTTCGTGCAGAAGCAGGCCGCGTTCCTGGGCTGTCAATCCGGCTTCGGCGCGGTCCCACCTCTGCGCCGCAAGGCGCGCCGTCGCGAAGGCTTTGAAGCCGCACTGCGATTGCGCGGTGAGAGTGGAAGCGCCGCCGGGAGCATCGCCGGGAGGGAAGGGAATGCGGGTGAAGTCTTTATAAGAAACAGTGAGGGACGGCGAAGCAGCTGGCGCGGAGAATTCCGGCGGTAGTTCTTGGGGTTCGCCGGTACGCTGCCGGACCAGACGGGAAGGGCGGGCTTCGACGCCTTCGCTTTGGCGCGCGTAGCTGAAGTGAACTTCGGGTGCGGAGGCGAGCAGACGTCGCGTTGCGGCATCGGCCAATTCCCAATCGAGACGCGGCGAGGCGTGAGGCATCCCAACCTCGCGCTGCACCGAAATCGGAATGAGAGGATGCGTCGAGCCGTGAGGCGGCCACTCTTGCTCGCTTGCGCCAAGGAACCAGACAGCATCGGCCGTGAGGCCCGCGGACTCGGCGGGGCCGGCAATCAGAATCGGCGCGTCCTGCGATTCGGGCGCGAAGAGTGTTTCGTTGAGGGCACGATCGAGGGCCGCGAGGATCTCTTTCCACTCCATGTGCCGGCCATCGAAACCGAGCGACGCGCAGCCGTCAAGGGTTTGCTGCCAGCGGCGGTGAGCCTGGAATTCGCTGCTCGTAAGCGGGCGGACACCCGGCCAGCCGGCAAGTTCGAGCAGTTGCGGCACCAGCTCAGCCCAGGCAATCGGCGATTGCGTGCGGCGTGCGAATTCCTGCAAGCGGCGCTGGGTCTGCGTGATGCGCGCGACCCACGCGGCGGGCAACTCCACTCCGGGCCGCTGGCGAAGGAATTCCGCAAGCGTCCACCGAGTGCGCTGCAGGTTCTTGCGGCGCAGTGCGCGCATGAAGGCGGCGAGAGCGAGCGATTCGCCGGGCGAGGCGGCGAGTTGGCCCGTCGATAGAAGCCAGTCGAGCGCGTGTTCCTCGATCGGCTCCGTGAGCCAGTGCAGGAGCAGGCCTGCCCCGCGCGCGAGCGCGACCTGGCCGAGTAAAATGCCCAGGGAGAACTCGAAGACGCTGGAGGCAGCGAACGCGCGTCCGCCCACGCAAACGAAACGGAGAAACGCGCGCTCGATCTCGCCGCGGCGCTGGGGCACGTCCTGCGTTACGACGAGCAGCCGCGCCTGCGGGTTCGCGCTGAGCTTGTGCTTGCACCAAAGTGCGCAAGCGGCGAGCTCAGAAGCGGAATCGGCAGCCTGATGAAACTCGATCTGCGCTGCAGCATCGGCGAGCGGAACCTGCGTGCAGGCGCCCCAGGCAGCGAAGAGTTCCTGTTGCGTGGGCAAAATGCGATCGAAGCCGGCGAGCAGCAGCGGAGCGCGCTCAGTGGAGTCCTGCTTGAGTGCCGCAATCAATTCGAGCGGCAGGCGCGCGGCACTCGCGACGTTGCCTGCGCGGCAGATCTTATCGAAATCCGCGAGCCAATCGCTGAAAGCTGCGGCGTCCCGGTCCCAGGCGCCGCGCGTTCTTCCATTCAGGAACCGAGGAGCGTATGCGCAAATCAGACCGTGGGCCTCCATGGCTAGAGCCGCCAGGCGATCGCGCGCGCCGGCGAGCCGCGCGGCCTCTGGCGCAGCCGCGGTCACAATTCCGGCCCAAAGCGATTGCTCCTGCAGCGAATTCAGAACGGTACAACCGTCGAGGTTGCGTTGTTCCCAGGCGGTGCGGACGAAGGTTTGCCAGTCCTGAATGTTGGGAGATTGCCAGGCAGTGAGACCCTCGGCGCGGCGGGCGCGGTGAAAGGCCGCCGTGAGCGATCGGGCGGCGCGCTCGCTTGCCGCGACCACGAGTCCGCCGCCGCGCAGCCACGCGGAGATTTCAGCTTCCGATTCGAGATCGATTCCCTTGCTTGCCCTCATTTCAGGGTTATACGCCACCGGCGCAGGCGCGGTCACGAAGCGCGGCTGTGCATCGTTCGGTGTTCCTTTGAACGTCTATAATTGCCGGTCGGGTCTATCGGCGTCTTCGGAGGAATTCAAAGGCATGAGCGGAAGGAAGACAGTTTCGATTCTGGGCAGTGGTGCATTGTTGTTGGCGGGTGCGGCGGTTGGTTCCGCGGGGCAGAGTGGGACTGCGCCGGCGACGGCTACGATTGCGCCGAGCACGATGGCCCGCATTGGAACGATTGATGAGCGCTTCCAGTCCTACAACATCGAGGCGGTGGAAGTGACGGGGGGCGAGTTCTGGAAGCCATACGCCAGAGCCGGAAAGGCAAAGCCCGCCGCTGAGAAACCGAAAACTGCGATGACGACGCCGGGGGGGACGGACCCCTCGCTTTACGAGTACCGGCCGCCGGTCGATCTGAGCAACCAACGAAGGCGGAAATTGGCCGCCGCTCTGGGCCCCGCCTATCTTCGCGTGAGCGGGACGTGGATGAATTCTACGTACTTTCCGGATTCGGACGGCGCCGCACCGCCGGAGCCACCAGCGGGCTTCAACAGCGTATTGACCCGCAGGGAATGGAAGGGCGTGATCGACTTTGCACGAGCCGTGGATCCCAGGATCGTGACTTCGTTTGCGGTGAGCCAAGGAACACGCGACGCTGCGGGTGTCTGGACGCCGAAGACGGCTCAGGCATTTCTGGCTTACACGAAATCTGCCGGTGGGGATATTGCCGCGGCGGAGTTCATGAATGAGCCGACGTTTGCGGAGATGGGCGGCGCGCCCAAAGGGTACGATGCACAAGCCTATGCACGTGATTTTGCCGTGTTTCAGGCATGGGCCAAGGCGAACGCACCGAAGATGCAGATTCTGGGGCCGGGCGGCGTGGGCGAAGGGACTCCCATTGCGCCGGCGTCCATGCATTTGCTGACATCGGAGGACATTCTGAGGGCCACCGGGCCGGTCTTCGAAGTTTTCACGTATCACTCGTACGGAGCTGTTTCACAGCGTTGCGCCAGCATGGGAGCTGCTGCGGAGACCACGAGCGACGCGGCGCTTTCTGCGGATTGGCTTTCGCGCGGAGCGAGTGAGGAGGCATATTATGCTGCGCTGCGCGACCGCTTCGAACCGGGCAAGCCGATCTGGAACACCGAAACAGGCCAAGCAGCCTGTGGAGGCGACCAATGGGCCTCTACGTTCATCGACACCTTCCGCTACCTGAACCAGTTGGGTAGCCTGGCGCGGCTCGGGGTCCAGGTGCAGATGCACAACACGCTCGACGCGAGCGACTACGGCCTGCTGGACGAACAAACGCTCGAGCCCCGGCCCGACTACTGGGTGGCATGGCTCTGGCGAAAGTTGATGGGAACGACGGTGCTCGACCCGGGGCCCTCGCCGTCGCCGAATCTGCATCTCTACGCCCATTGCCTGCGCGATCGGCCGGGCGGCGTGTCGGTGCTGGCGATCAACGCGGACAAGGAAGCAGAGCAGACATTGCAGGTTCCTGGTGGAGCGAAGCGCTATACGTTGACCGCGGGCGATCTGATGTCTGCGACGGTTGATCTCAACGGAAAGCAACTGCAATTGGGCAAGGGAGATACGCTGCCAGCACTTCGAGGGAGTGCCGTTCATTCCGGGATGATTCAGCTTGGGCCGGCCAGCATCACGTTTCTGACCTTTCCAAGGGTGGGAAACCCGAGCTGCCGATAGGCGGCGTCAGTGGTCAGTCCACTGGTTGTACACTAAGCAATATGATGCGCATTCTTCTCGCAAGCTGCGTACTCGCGACCGCCGCTCTTGCCGGGTGCCATTCCAGCTCAACTTCAGGGTCGCAGGGTCAGGCGACCTCACCGTACACGGTGTATCACCTGCGCGGAAAAATCGTCTCGACCGACGCTGCGCATGGGATCGTGATGGTGGATCATGAGGCGATTCCCGGCTTCATGGATGCGATGACCATGCCGTACCAGCTAAAGGACCCGACCATCACAAGCGAGTTGCACCCAGGCGACACAATTACCGCGGACGTGCTGGTCGAGAAGAGTTCCGAAGAGACAATCCTGCTGGATCATATTGTTGTAATCGCGCAGGCCAAGCCGGATTACAAGCCTCCCGTCGTTTATCGCGTGCCTGCGCCCGGCGACGCCGTGCCGGATTTCAAGTTGCGCAACCAGGATGGGCGCGCGATTCACTTGAGCCAGTTTCGCGGCAAGACGTTGCTGCTGACCTTTATCTACACGCGATGCCCGCTGCCCAACTTTTGCCCCTTGATTACGCACAACTTTGCGGTGATCGATCATGAGTTGGCCGCACAACCGGCGCTCTACGCGAAAACACATCTGCTGTGCATCAGCTTCGATCCGGAGCACGACACGCCGGCGCGGCTGCGCGCCTATGGCGCCCAATACATCGGAAGCGACGCGAAGGGCGCGTTTGCGCATTGGGAATTTGCCGTGCCCACGAAGCCGGATTTGCTCGAGATGGCCAAGTACTTCGATGTGGGCATCACGCCCGGCCCTGACGAGACGATTACGCACACGCTGTCGACGACGCTGATCGACGCGCACGGCAAGGTGGCGCAGTTTTATCCCGGCAACGAGTGGACGCCGGAGCAGGTGGTGGCGGACGTGAAGAAGGCAGCCTCCAGCTCCTAGCGCTGGGAACGTGCTGGTGCGAGCGAAGGCGCGGATTTGCTGAAACCGCCAATGAATCCGGCATGGTGAGGCTGAAGTTCATTGAAAGGCAACCGCAGATCCTTCGACTCCGCTTGCCGCAGAAAAGTGCGGCAAGCTTCGCTCAGGATGACAGCCGTAATGATGATGCGAGTTTTGGAGGAGTACCACCGGAGTTTGTTGGGAATCTGAACGAAGGCAAGGAGAGAACGATGAGTTACGGGCTGAATATTCGCAAGGATGGTGAGCTGGATTTTCTCGCGCTGGGGGCGCTCGTGCACCGGCTCGACCCGGGAATTATTCCTTTCCGCAAGGCGACGGAGTGCAAGATTCACGTGAGCGGCGGCGAGTTCAACGTGGCCGCCAACCTGGCCGATTGCTTCGGGATGAAGACGGCGGTGGTGTCGGCGATGGTGGACTATCCCATCGGCGACCTGATTGCGGAGCGGGTGCGCGCGATGGGTGTGAGGCCGATTTACAAGCATTTTGAGCACAACGGCGCGACGGGCCCGAATATGGCGACGGTGTATAGCGACCGAGGCGCAGGAGTGCGGCCGCCGGTGGTGTTCTACAACCGCGCCAATGAAGCCGGCGCGATGCTGAAGCCGGGCGACTTTGATTGGAAGGCGATCTTTGCGCGGGGCGTCCGTTGGGCCCACTCGGGCGGAATCTTCGCCGCGCTATCGGCCACTACGGCTCCGCTGGTGGCGGAGATGATGAAAACAGCGAAGGAAGCGGGCGCGGTCACTTCGTTCGATCTCAATTTCCGTGAGAAACTGTGGAAGATTTCGGGCGGCGCGGACAAAGCCGTGGAGACGATCGCAACGATCGTGAAGAACGTGGACGTGCTGATCGGGAACGAAGAGGATTTGCAGAAGGGACTTGGCATTCCCGGCCCCGATGTCCATGCGAAGTCAAAGCTCGATCCGAGCGTTTTCTTCGGGATGATCGACAACGTGGTCAAGAAGCATCCTCACGTGAAGATCGTGGCGACGACACTGCGCGAGGTGCACTCCACCAACCGGCATAGCTGGAGCGCGGTGGCGTGGATCGACGGCAAGACCTACGTTGCGCCGACGGCCGAGCTCGACGTGGTGGATCGCGTGGGCGGCGGCGACGGATTCGCCGCGGGTTTCATCTACGGCCTGCTGACCGGAGAAAAGCCCGAGGATGCGCTGAGGCTGGGCTGGGCGCACGGCGCGCTGCTGACAACGTTCATCGGCGATACGACCATGGCGACGGTGGACCAGGTGCGCGCGTTCGCGAAGGGCGGATCGGCGCGCATCCAGCGATAAGGCAGAGAACAGAGATCAGAGACCAGAGAACGGTGATCGCGCGGGCAGCGATGGCTTTGGATTGCCCGTGATTGCTGTCTGAACTGTCCGCCGTCCCGTCATTGACTCCCACTCGCAACTGTTATTCTTGCCATGCACGTCGCTGGAGGTTGGGCATGGCAAAAGTCACTTATGTATTTGGAATGCTCCTGATTGCTCTGGGGCTAATTGGTTTTTGGGGCACGGGGAGCATTCATTCTACGGCGCTGATTCCTACATGGTTTGGCCTGGCGCTCGTCGCAGGCGGTCTTCTCGCCAGCAGTCCCAGCGAAGGCCGGCGCAAGCTCTTCATGCACATCAATGTGACCGTTGGACTGCTGGGCCTGATCGGCTCCGCGGCTGAAGCGCTGCGCGGATACGCACACGCGCGGTCGCTCGGAGTGGAGCCGGACTTCATCGCGCTCGCGGCCAAGCTGACCATGGCCGGGCTGCTGCTGATTTACGTGAGCCTTTGTGTTCGGTCATTCATCCAAGTACGCAGAGCGCGTCAGGAATAATCCATGGGCACAATGCGGGGCGGAGGGCTGGGAATGGGCATGAGTGCCGAGCGCTCGCCGCATGGCCGAGGTGCGCGCGCGGGCCAAGCCGACTTGCCCAAGCAGAAGACAGATTTCCGGAAGGCGATGCCGGAGATCTGGAGGCTGGTGCGGCCGCGGAAATGGCTGCTGCTGCTGGGCCTGGTGCTGGTGGCCATCAATCGCGTCGCAAGCCTGACGCTGCCCTTTGTATCCAGACCCTTTGTCAATCTGGTGCTCAGGAAGCATGAAAGCGACAAGCTGCTTCCGCTCGTGGTGGCGGTTTTCGTTGCGACGTTCATCCAGTCGATCACATCGTTTTCGAACACACAGTTGCTGTCAAAGGCGGCGCAACGCATGATCGCGGAGCTGCGCCAGGAGGTGCAGCGGCATGTCGGCCGCCTGCCGGTCAGCTTCTATGACGCCAATCGTAGCGGACTGCTGGTCTCGCGGATCATGAGCGACGTGGAAGGCGTGCGCAACCTGATCGGGACGGGCCTGGTGGAGTTTGTGGGCGGCCTGCTGACGGCGGCGATGGCGTTCATCTTTCTGCTGCACCGCAGCGCGAGGATGACGCTGATCGTCTTCTCGGTGATCGGGGTTTTTGTTTTCGTTTTGCAGTACGCCTTCAAGACGATTCGTCCGATCTTCCGCGAGCGAGCAAAGATCTCCGGCGAAGTGACGGGGCGATTGAACGAGTCGCTGGGCGGCGTGCGCGTGGTAAAGGGCTACCACGCGGAGGAGCGCGAGGCGGGCGTCTTCAAGGCGGGCGTGCTGCGCCTACTGGACAACGTAATGAAGACGCTGACGATGACCAGCCTGATGTCGATGACGGCGACGACGGTGCTGGGGATCGTGGGCGCACTGGTGATGCTGCTGGGCGGGCATCTGGCGTTGCAAAACCGGATGGACGACGGCACTTACATCCAGTACTCGATGTTTCTGGCGTTCATGATTGCGCCGGTGATTCAAGTGGTGAATATCGGCACGCAACTGACAGAGGCAGTGGCGGGGGTCGATCGCACCATGGAGATCCTTTCAGAGAAAGATGAGTTCGCGGATTCGGCGCGCGTCGTCAAGCTGGGCGAGATCAGAGGCGCTGTGCGCTTCGAGCATGTGGACTTCGCTTACACGCCGGAGAAGCCGGTGCTGCACGACGTGAGCTTCCGCGCCGATCCCGGATCGGTGACCGCGCTGGTGGGTTCGTCGGGGTCGGGAAAGTCCACGATCATCAGCCTGCTCTGCGCATTTCACACGCCGGTACAAGGACAGGTGGTGATTGACGACACCGATTTGGCCACCGTGGACCTGAACACCTACCGCTCACAACTGGGCGTTGTGCTGCAGGAGTCGTTCCTCTTCGACGGCACCATCCGGGAGAACATCCTGTTCTCGCGGCCTGACGCGAGCGAGGAGCAATTTCAATTCGCCTGCCGCACGGCGTGTGTGGACGAGTTCGCCGAGCGCTTTCCCGAGGGTTACGACACGATCGTAGGCGAGCGCGGCGTGAAGCTCTCCGGCGGTCAGCGCCAGCGGCTCTCCATCGCGCGCGCGCTTCTGGCTGAGCCGCGCATCCTCATCCTCGACGAAGCCACCAGCTCGCTCGATTCCGAATCGGAGGCGATGATCCAAGGCGGGCTCGCCGAGCTTATGCAAGGGCGCACAACGTTTGTCATCGCCCATCGCCTGTCGACCATCCGGCGTGCCGACCAGATTCTGGTCGTCGAGCAGGGCCGCGTGGTTGAGCGCGGCAATCACAGCGAGCTGTTCGCTCTGCGAGGCCGTTACTTCGATCTCTACACGCGCCAGCACGGCCTGGAAGCGAATCTGTTTCTTGCGCCGGGTGAGGGCGACAAGATCGAAGACGACGGTGAAGAGGAAAACGGGGATGAGTAGCAGCGAGCGTCGCCCTGCTCCTCGTGGATGAGAGCCATTTCATAGACGCTGCATCCTGGGCGCGCCTACGGAGATTCGAGCCCGGAAGTTCGAGGGCTAACCAGGGAGCTATTGGTCTATAACATATTGGTGAATCATAGGCTTGAACGAATCTTGTGGACGCCGAAATCAAGTCGGTGAAAACATTAAGGTATGAGGATACAAATCAAGATTCAAAACGACCGTAACGAAACGGTGAAGTCAATTCCGCTCAGCGGTGACTGCATTCAGCTGGTTCCCCAAGTGGGAGATCAAATCACAGATGACGGCGTGACATTCTGGAAGGTAACAGAGCGAATGTTTCAATATGGGCCAAGCGAGATTACCGTCACATTGAAATACTAACTCTGGAGGCCTTTCAGCTCCTGGCGGCGCCGAAGGAGTTTTGAAAGCCCTCACGCCGCCCCACCCCGCTCCCCAGCGTTTCACCTGTTGACCCGCGTCCCATCATATGAGAACCTAGAGATGGACCCAAAGCTTGGAACAAAGGATCAATATGCGAGACGCGATTCCCCAAGGCACTTACAAAGTTCAGGCTCTCGACCGCGCTTTTGCCGTTCTTGACCTGCTTGGCGAAAGCGAGACGCCGCTTGGCCTGGCGCAGGTGGCGGCATCGCTGCAGTTGCACAAGAGCACGGCGCACCGATTTCTGATGGTTCTGGAGCGGCACCGCATGGTGGAGCGCACGGGCAGCGGCAAATTCCGCCTGGGGCTGCGGCTGTTCGACTTCGGCAATCGCGCCATCGAACAGTACGATTTGCGCGACCGCGCCCAGCCGCACCTGCGCCGCCTGGTGATAGAGACCGAGGAGACGGCGCACCTGGCGCTGCTGGAGGCGGCGCGCGTCATTTACATCGACAAGATCGAGCCCACGCGCGCGGTGCGCATGATCACGCGCATCGGGGCCAGCAATCCCGTGCATTGCACTTCGGTGGGCAAGGCGATTCTGGCGTTCCTGCCGCCCGAGCGCGCCGCCGAGGTGCTGCGCCGCATCCGCTACGAGAAACTCACGCCACGCACCATCGCCACGCCCGAGGCCCTGCGCGCCGAACTCGATAAGACGCGCCGCCGCGGCTACGCAGTGGATGACGAAGAGCTTGAAGAAGGCCTGCGCTGCATCGCGGTTCCCGTGCTTGACGCGCAGCGCTTGCCGGTAGCAGCGGTCAGCGTCTCCGGGCCGTCGTTCCGCGTCACGGCGCAAAAGCTGCCCTCGATCGCCAACCATCTGGTGCAGTGTGTGCGCGGCATTTCGGTCGATATGGGCTACGTGCCTTCCGGCCGCGGTGCAAGGGCCGTTGTGAACGCCTGAAGCGGGCTCGTGATTTGGTCAGTGGCAGCGTTTTATCTGGGCCGTTGGCGCGTTCCGGGCCACGCGGCTTTCTGATACACTCATGGATGTTACAGCCGCTTGAGCGCGCCGTTTTTGTGGCGCTGAAAAGCGCGGCAGACACGCTGCAAACAGCCCTCCCAGGGCGCGGAGATGCGGGACTCCCAAGGCCGCTTTTCCGGTTGTACAGATGTTCCTTGGGGACGTAGCTCAGTTGGTTAGAGCGCTGCCCTCGCAACAAATTCCTTTCTTTTCATAGACATAATGAATATGCTGTCCATCGTGCTGTCCATTTGACCGAGATTGCCGCTCAGGTTATCTATGCCAAGTCTCAATAGGAGGCTTGGCATACATGGCCAGAGCAAAGCAATACGCGGACCGGGTCAACATCATCAAGAGAATCAAACTGGGCTCCAAGTGGCCCTTCGCCTCCGTCGTGGAACACAACGGCCGGATTGTTCGCGATCATGTGTTGGTCGCAGGACGTGAGGAGCACCACCCCGAGGGCCGCTATTACCTGGAGTGGTACGAGGGAGGAAGGCGCCGGCGGAAGCCGGTTCGCAAGTTCGAGGATCTCCTGCAGGCTGCCCGCGCAAAATCTATCGAACTGAATGCTCTCAAGGCTGGCCTCCTGCTCCCTACCGATGCTGCCTTCATCCCTAAGCCCGCACGTCTCACCATGAAAGCAGCCATCGACGACTACCTCGAATACATCCGCAAACACCGCAGCCTGCGAACCTACAGAACGTATCGGCCGGTGCTCAACGTCCTGTTCCGGAACTCGTACACCAAGACCTACGTGGATGAGGTGACCCGCGAAGACATCCTCAAGTTCACCAGCGACTGTTTCGACCACGGACTGGTCCCGCGGACGGTATACGACCGCCTCGTTACTGTGCTCCAGCTCTTCAAGCGGCACGGATACAAGGGGCTGGTAGAATCGAGCGACTGGCCCAGCTATGTCGAGACCATCCGCCCGATCTACGAACCCGAAGAGATCGCTGCGATGCTCCAGCACGCCAATCCAGACGAGGTGATCCTTATCAAGTTCTGCCTGTCCTCCGGCTTTCGCGACCGTGAGATCCGCTATGTAACCTGGCGCGACGTCGACTTCCGCAACTCGGTGGTGCGCGTCACCGCGAAACCGATCTGGAGGTTCAAACCGAAGAACTACGAAGAAAGAGCAGTGCCCCTGCCTGCGGCCATGATCGAGCAGCTGCAGGAGTTGAAGGCCCGGCGCAACGCGACGCCGGCGGAGCTGATCTTTCCGAACACTAAGGGAAAGCCAAACAGTCTCCACATCGAAGTGGTGAAAGCGGTGGCGTACCGGGCCAAACTCAATTGCGGACAGTGCGTAACCAAGCACGGCAACCGGTGCGCCCAGGGCCCCTACTGTCAGCGGTTTTACCTTCACAAGTTCCGGCACACTTTTGCGACCGAGCACCTCCGTCACGGCATCGACGTTCGCACATTGCAGGGCTGGATGGGGCACCGCGACATTCAGTCAACGATGGTTTACCTCAAGGGGATTCAATCGAAGGATGCTTTGGAGAAGGTGAATGCCGGCTCGCTTGCCGCATACGTCGCCTAACATCGGCAGGAGAGGATGAGAGCGGTACTGATCCCGACAGTGGCGCACTCAGCTTGCCGGGGTCAACGCGCCAGCCCCGACGCGCACCATCCCACCACTATTCTGGCGGCCGGCAAAGGCGGATGGACTGTCTCAGCGCCGCCATTGGCGGAACCGAGTGCACCTGGCACCGATGACCGGCGTGCATCCCTAGCCCGGGCGGCAACAATTGCCTGACGTAGTGCAGCCTGGACCGGGGCCAGCAATGCCTTCGATTTTTTCCTGATCCCGTTCAGTCGAGGGACCGCTGGCAGCGTAGCTTCGAAATCACAGGTTTCGACCTCTGCCGTGACAGAAGTGCTTTTGAACATAACTCATTGAAAACATGAGCATTGATGGCCATCAAAAGCACTCAAATGCGGTGGAAAACACGGGTAGAAATTCCTTCAGCACCCTCGCCAGCACCCTCAACATTTTCTCTCCAGGTTGCTGCTTTCCGCAGGCAGAGTTCGAGAAAAAGTTGACCTTTGCCGCTGCACAGCAGCGGTCTGGCGCGGTTTGACCGCTGCCGTTGATCAGCAGAGGTCGCGGGCGGGTCAAATGGGCCAAGTTTGTCACGGCAGAGGTCTGGTACAAAAAGCCCAATGTCTGACAACTTTCTGTCGGTGAAATCTCCCGCTCCAACGGCGTTTTCACGGGACCAATTCTGCCCGACTTCTGCATGAGTACTGGCTAGTCCAGGCGAAGGGGCAGTTTCTCGCTTTAATACTTGGCGATTTGGCACCCCTCGTTCTCATCTGGCCTCGGATTTGCGCGTGATTTTCCGCGGAAAATACGCAATCTCCATCGCCCTAGGCCAAGGTGAGTGGAGATTGGTCGCTGGGTCCTGGTCAAACATTGTGCGGTGTTCTCTACATCCAGCCGTTCAACGGAACAGGTTGGTTCGGGCCAGGTCGACGATTTCGTCACCACGGCCATTCAAGATGGCCCGGATCATATACAGGTTGAAGTCGACGATCTGATCCAGCTTGAGCGATGGTGGCATCGCAAGCTCCTGGCGGTTCACGGCGATATCAACTAGCGCGGGGCCGTCGTGCGCAAGGGTCTTCTCTAGCGCGGGTCGCACTTCCTCAGGATCATCCACGTGGACGGCAAGCAGCCCAGCGCCTTCGGCGATCTTTGTAAAATCGGGATTCTCGAGATCGGTTCCGTGTTTAAGGAACCCTGTAGCCTTCATCTCAAGCTCCACAAACCCAAGAGAGCCATTATTAAACACCACGACTTTTACGGGGAGATTCAGTTGCCGGAGCGAAAGAATGTCGCCCAGCAGCATGGAGAATCCGCCGTCCCCCGACATCGTGATCACCTGCCGCCGACGAAAGGCGGATTGCGCGCCGATCGCTTGCGGCAAAGCGTTCGCCATCGAGCCGTGATTGAACGAGCTCAACAACCGGCGCCGGCCGTTCATGGTGAGGTATCGAGCCGCCCAGATCACTGGAGTGCCGACATCGACAGTAAATATGGCGTCCTCAGCGGCTACCTCGTTTAAGATCTTGGCAACATATTGCGGATGGATCGGACGCTGCCCGGGGCGACCGGTCGCCAGATCATCCAGCCCCTTTCGTGCTTCGCGGTAGTGGTTGAGACAGGCATCGAGATATTCGCGGTCAGTCTTTTGCACGACGCGAGGCAGCAGTGCTGAAATGGTTTCTCCCACATCGCCAACGAGACCCAGGTCGAGATGACTGCGCCGACCCAACTGTTCCTCGCGAATGTCTACCTGAAGAACACGGGCGTTCTTCGGATAGAACTGCTGATAAGGAAAGTCGGTTCCGAGCACTAGCAACGCGTCGCAATTCATGATGGCGTGATAGCCCGAGGAGAAGCCAAGCAGGCCGGTCATGCCCACATCGAAGGGATTTTCGTACTCGATAAATTCCTTGCCGCGCATGGCATGCACAATAGGTGCCTGCAGCTTGCCGGCAATTGCGATCAGCTCGTCGTGCGCCTCGGCACATCCGGCGCCGGCAAGGATGGTGATGCGCCCCGCGCTATTGAGTTCGTTTGCCAGACGGTCCAGGTCGCCCGGGCGCGGTACGACATGTGGTTGCACAAAAGTGAAAGTTACCCTGCGCTCGTCCTCTTCCGCGTTGAGCAATGCGATGTCGCCGGGAAGAACGACTACCGCGACCCCTCGTTTTGAAAGTGCGGTTTGAATAGCTATCTCAAGGATGCGCGGCATCTGGTTTGGGCTCGACACCAATTCGCAGTAGTGACTGCACTCCTTGAACAGCAGTTCCGGATGCGTCTCCTGGAAATAGGCGCTACCGATTTCTCGCGAAGGAATGTGAGCGGCGATGGCCAACACGGGAACGCGGCTTCGATTCGCATCATAGAGGCCGTTGATAAGGTGCAGATTGCCGGGTCCACAACTTCCCGCGCATACACCCAACTTGCCAGTCAGCGCCGCCTCTGCTCCAGCAGCGAACGCCGCAGACTCCTCGTGCCGCACCCCAACCCACTCGATCCCGTGCCGCCTGCGTACCGAATCGGTGATGCCGTTCAATGAATCCCCGGCAACCCCATAAATCCGCTCCACGCCTGCGGCAGCCAGAACATCAACGAAAACCTCTGCAATCTTCTTGGCCAAAGCCCACCCCCAGATATCCGAGCCTATGAACGCCAGTTCCCGGATCGACTTTTGCTGCGCCTCCAATTTCGGCCTGAGTTCTTCCTTCGTCTGCCACCATTGTCAACTCGTTCACAACGTTGCCTCAAGCTTCATCGCGCGGGGAAAGAGGATGTTGTTTTCGAGATGCACGTGCTGGTGCAGGTCCTGCTCGAACTCCTTCAGCTCTGAGTAAAACGCACGATATGTTGCGCACGCATAGCCCGGCGGGGTGAAGTTTCGGCTTAGGCTACGAATCTCGGCCAGCAAGGCTCCCGCTTCATCGTGGTCCTGCATCAGCAGTGCCAGGGGCTCATTCGCGATGGCGTGAGATTCGCTGGGGGTAGCGCAATTTTTGGCTTTGTCCCGCTCCAGCTTTGCAATCATCGGAAACGCGAAAACCTCTTCGTTGGCCAGATGCTCCGTCAACTTTTCGGCGAGTTGAGCAAACTTCGCATGGATGATCGGAAGCTCCGGGTTCGTTCCCCCGTGTCGCTTGGTCACTTTAATGGCCAAGCCAGACAGCAGCACAAGCTCACTCTTGCAATAAGAGTGATGTCTTGCCACGATATGATCGGTTAAGTCCACCAATGTTTCCTTGCCCCAATCCCTGGCTCGGGTAACCGGCTTGCATGAAGCGGCTTCGAGCGCTGCTATCACTTTCTCAACTGCGATATCTTTCAGGTCGCACGCTTCAGCGAGCGGCATCCGGCCGCCACAGCAATACTCAATTCCATACCGCTCGAATACGGGTATTGACATGGGTTGTTCCAATGCGATCTCTCCGACTGTCTGTGTTGCAGTAGTCATAGTTTCCTCCAGCAGTTCCAGGACTCACTCGATGTGCAAGTCAATCTTAGTTTTGTCGCAAGTCGTCATCGTCACAATGGTACGTTTATACCGTCGCCGCAGATGAATGTCCTTTCCAGTGTGCGCTCCACGTTCCGCGCAGTGCCGCCTGAGGCAGCGGACACCGCCCACACCTCTCCCGGACGAGGTTGACGGGGAGTTCCGTCCAGAGAACAACCGCCTTTGGTCAATTCACGATAAAAGCCGAAGTTACACCCGTTTGCTGACCAGTACGGTTGTTTCATTGAGATTGAAGGCCATACGAGCCAACCTTAGGTTGGCTGAAGAAAAAGAGACGTGCTTCAGCCGGAAAGAGGCACGTGATGAATACCAGCAATCATTCAAAATCATCAGAGTTGCTTTCAGTAATTGGTCTACTATGCCTTGCGTCGCTGACCGGCGCAGCAACCGTTTATGCTTCCACTCAAAACCCTGCGAAGCACGCGAACAACGGCACTCAAGAGGTCCAGGCTGCGGACATCGTTCGTGATCCCAGCGATCTGCCATCGCCGATCGGCGACCGTGGGCCGGCCGTGATTCACGTAACCCTCACCTCAAAGGAGCTAGTTGGAGTGCTTGATCCCGCAAGCGGGACCACCTATCGCTATTGGACCTTCGATGGGAAAGTGCCAGGGCCGTTCATTCGCGTGCGACAAGGAGACACTGTCGAGGTAACTCTCGTCAACCCTAAAGACAGTACGATGGTGCACTCGGTCGATCTTCACGCGGTGATCGGGCCAGGCGGCGGGGCAGCTCTCTTGCAAGTTCCGCCGGGCCAGTCGAAGACTTTTACGTTTGAGGCCACAACGCCCGGACTGTTCGCTTACCACTGCGGCAGCCCGATGATTGCGCAACACATTGCAAATGGAATGTATGGTCTCATTCTCGTTGAGCCGGCAGGCGGACTGTTCCACGTCGATCACGAATACTACGTGATGCAGAGCGAGTTCTACACCACAGTTCCAAAAGGCAAGTCCGGGCTGCAGCAGTTCAGCGTAGAAAACCTTATGGCGGAGAACGCGCAGTATTACCTTTTCAATGGAGCCGTGGATTCACTGACGAAGGAGTACCCGCTTCACGCCAATGAGGGCGAGACGGTGCGCATCTTCTTCGGGAATGCCGGTCCGAATGCCACTGCATCGATGCACATGGTGGGCGAGATCTTCACCCGCTATTACCAATTTGGATCGCTGAGCTCGCCACCGCTGGAGGGAATTCAGACCGCGTCGATTCCGCCGGGCGATGCGGGAATCTTCGAGGTCAAGGCTAGGGCACCCGGGCAATTCTCGTTTATGGATCACGCGATCTCTCGGATGGAGAAAGGTGACGTCGCCTTTCTTGAGGTGAAAGGCCCGGAAAACACCACGCTGGTCCACGCTGGACCGGCAACAGTGCCGACAGGAACACAAGAGATTAGCGGCGTTACTGTGGCTGATGTGGATGAGGTGGACCACATCAAGCCATCTTCCGCCGCGCTCACTGTGCCCGAGTCGGCAATGAACATGCCCGGCATGAACGACATGTCAGCCATGGGCAGTGCACCGCCGCCTTTCAGCCTCAAGTCCCTCGGAGGACTGATCGGATGTTTGACCAATGAGAACGATGGCAAGGCGATGCTAAAGCTCTTTCACTCCTCAAAAGTATATCGACTCGAGGCGCAGCCTTTTCTGTTTTCAGAGAACGCGGGCCGGCTGGTTCACGTTACAGGTCATTTCGGAAGTGTGCTTACGGTTGAAGATCCCCTTGTACCGAGCTACGTCGTCGATACGGTGGACGCGATCATGCGCAACTGCTCTCCCAAGACAACGTATGCCGACATCAAGAAGGCTCTGGCTCCCCCTGAGGCTCCGGTTGGCGCAGTGATCACCATGGGCTCCTCATCGTTTGTGCCTGCGACCGTCACCATCAACGCAGGAGAGCAAGTGGTCTGGAAAAATACTTCGGGGTACTACCACAATGTCGTTGACGACCCGGCAAGGGCATTGAATCGCGTCGATGTGAGCTTTCCCTCCGGCACCGCATCATTTGGCTCAAGCCTGTTGCAGCCTGACACAGCCTTCTACCACGTCTTCAACCAGCCGGGCACATATCACTACGTGTGCACGGTGCACGAAACCGCTGGGATGAGAGGAACCGTCATCGTGAGGCCTGGCCCACTGCTTGCCTCAGTGAAGAAATGAGAGCGACCGGTCACATCGATGTCTCTGGCCATCGATGTGACCCGGCAGGTCTGTGATGCGGTTTGCCTCCGAAGTCAGATCAGGCGGCGTTGCAGAGCGTGGGTGACCGCTTCAAGACGGTTGTGGGTTCGCAGCTTCTTGTTGATGTGATGGAGGTGATTACGCAGAGTCTGTGGAGTGATTCCAAGCGCCTTGGAGATTCGTGGAGCATCGTTTCCTGCTGCGAACATTCGTAAGATCTCAAGCTCCTGAGAAGACAGCGCAGTGATTGGCGCTGCTCCATTAGGCGAGTCCTCCATTGCGCACACTTCTCTGGAAACGACCAGCAATTTGCGGAATGCTTCTTCTCGCATCTTCTGAGCGCTGATGTCGCGCGCAAGGTGAACAATGATGGTCTCTTGTGTTCTACGATTCAGGTAGGAGATGGTTGAGATGTTCACCCATTTCCGCTCTCCTCCACCAGTCGTCACATTCAGATCGAAGTTCGGCATGGCTTTCGGTTCCAGCGTGCATTGCAGTTCTACACAGCGCTCATGACACACCTGCGTACCCAATGCCCCTACGCCATGGAAAAGTTCCGAACAGGTCCTGCCCAGCACCTTCTCCTCAGGGTAGCCAAACAGCTCCTGGGCAGCCCGATTCCAAAAACAGATTTCACCCGTTTCCCGCACTGCGAACACGCCGTCGGAGGCTCCTTCGAGAAAGGCGAATAATTCAGCTTCCAGCATTTGTGCACCTCAGGGGCCAAGACCGAAGCCCCATTTGCCATGACTTGAGAATTGCGCTCTCACCTTCCCTCGGATAGTGACTTTTGTCGCTCTGGAACCGCAACCAGTTGCCAGATCGGTACATAGAGCGCGATTCACATGGCGCTAAATAGTGGAAATCACGAGAGTCGAGGTTCTGGAGGAGATCGCAGCGAGACACTTGCACTCGTCAGTTCAGTACAATATTAACTTCATTGGAGGAGCATTAGCCGTGAGTTCCGCAAAAGCAGAGATCCCCATTGCACAACCAGTTCCATTGGCAGATTTGGTCAACTATCAAGAAGGATCAATTGTAAGCCGGGTTCTTGTCGGTCGTGAAGCCGGCACTATAACCTTGTTCGCCTTCGATGAAGAGCAGGCGCTGAGCGAGCACACCGCACCGTTCGATGCTCTAGTCCAGATGCTTGAAGGCGAGATGGAGATCTCAATTGATCGCAAACCGCTCAGCGTTAAAACCGGAAACGTCGTTCTTATGCCTGCGAATCATCCGCATGCACTCAGGGCCATCACAAAATCCAAGATGTTGCTGACGATGATTCGGTCAAGTTGAGCAACAAGGGGCTCTCAATAACGCATCCGGTCTGCGCATTCCTCATTTCTCAGATTAGAATCCCAGCTTGTGGACCACGTCTCGTATGGCTTCGGCACTCTTACTGAGTCCTTGTTCTTCCTCGCCACTCAGAGGTACGGGCAACGGGTATTCCACGCCGCGCCGATTCACGATGGCGGGCACCGAAAGACACACGTCATCAAGAGCCCCGTATGCGGTCAAAAGCGAACTGACCGGCAACACCCGTCCCTCGTCCCACAAGATGGCTTGGAGGATGCTGCTCACCGCCAAGCCAATCGCGTAGTTGGTTGCACCCTTCCCAGCGATGATTTGATATGCCGATGTGCGCACGTTCTCGAAGATCGCGGCACGCTGAGCTGTGGTTAGACGGCTTGGGTATATCCATTGGTCTAAAGGCACATTTCCTATGCTGGCGCTCGACCACAATGGAATCTCGCTGTCACCATGCTCCCCGGCAATGTACGCATGCACGTTCTGCACGGCGACCTGGCAGTGCTGCGCTACGAGAAAGCGAAAACGCGAGCTGTCCAAAACCGTACCGCTTCCGAGAACTCTCCGGCTCTCCAAGCCGCTGATCTTCAACGCCACGTAGGTCAGCACATCGACCGGATTCGTGACCATTAGCAAGATCGCATCCGGAGCCACCCGAACGATTTCAGGGATAAGCTTGCGGCAAATCTCCGTATTGGTCTCGGCTAGGTCGAAGCGCGTCTGGCCTGGCTTTTGCTTGGCGCCGGCGGTGATGACGACGGTGTCTGCTCCTTTCAATACTTCGATATCGTCGGCGCCGTCGAGTTGCGCTTCAGGAACGAACATTAGCCCGTGGTTGAGATCAAGGACCTCGGCATGCAGTTTTGGTTTGGCAACGTCGAACAAGCTGATGTGCTTACCGATTCCCCGAACCATGCAGGCATAGGCAATAGTCGCCCCGACGCTCCCCGCGCCGACGATCCCGATCTTCTGTTTGTGTTCTCTCTTCATCTCAGATCACGTCGAGTGCATCAAAAAAGTTCCTGGTACTCTTCACTGCACGAGCTTCCTACCTAGCGTAGCCGAACCGGTCAAGCGGCGCTCATGGCCTCCGGCCAGGCGATTGTGAGCAGGAAGGCGCTCTCTTCCACAGCTTCTACGTCGTGCTCCAGGCAGCGATCGAGCGTCAGAAGGTCGCCCGGCTTCAGGTCCTCCATGCGATCTTCGGGAAGATGCACGCGAACTTTTCCCTGAATCACATGAATGGAGATTGGTCCCTCGGCTTTGTGGTGGCTCATGTAGCTTTTCGGCTTCATCCGCACCAGCACGATGCGGAACTCGTCATACTTGACTAGCGTTTCGGCGCTTCGTCCCGATTCGCGCTGCCATGACTGAGCTTTCTTCAGCTTTTCCAACTCATCGCCGATGTTGCGCCGGATCACCTCGGCCGCCAGCCCTGGAAGACGTGTCAGGTTTTCTCGTTGACTACTCATGGGAATACGCTCCTCATTAATTCGTCTTTTGCTTCTTCGTCGGTAGAACGACTGATTGTGAGTCTGACCCACATGCCGGAAAACCGAAATGATCCGGCTGTCCTACGTGGGGATACATATGTACTTGGGAACTCTCTATACGGTCCCCAACACGCACTATTGCAGACAAAGGCACGATGCCCGCTCCGCGGGTTGCAGCAAGTGCTGGAGAAACTCTTTCAACGCCACAGCATTGTTGTGCTCCGAGTCGTGGGAGCTGAAAAGGAGCGTTACGTTGCCCTCGCGCGCCGCTTCGAGAATCGGAGAAAGACACTCCTTCTGATGCTTCAACTCCGCGAAATATCGCCTGCGAAATTCATTCCAGCGCGCGGGATCATGATGGAACCATTTGCGCAGCTCCGCGCTTGGCGCCACGTCTTTCAACCATTGAGCATCCGCCAACGCCGATTTCGTGATGCCCCGAGGCCATAGGCGTTCCACTAGGAAACGGGTTCCATCGTGTTCGGTTGGTTGATCGTAAACGCGCTTCAATTGCAACTTGATCTCCACTTTCCTCACCTCCCTGTGAGCAGCACTTCAGCGTAGAGTCGCCGGGACCGGTTCATGAAACCCCGCCAGCGCTAGATACCGGATTGCTCGCTTGACGCAAGTGGGCTGGCTGTTGCATCAGCGTGCCCGCGAGATTCAGGGCAAAGAGAGTCACCGCTGTCAGCTCGATCAATCCGGAAACCGGAAGCAGTCTCCAGGCAATCTGCCAGTCGAGTTCGTATGCCAGCGGCTCCATGCTGACGCGCAGCAGGCAGCCGAGATTGAGCAGGGCAAGCGACCAGAACATCAGCTCCTTGTTCCAAAGCACACGCATCCCACAGAAGGCAGGAAGAACTCGTTGACCGATCGTGAAGACCATCACAGCGACAAATCCGACAGTAAGGGCGTGACGGCTTGCCCCCCACAATCCACCCGAGTGGTCCTCAAGCGCCGCCAGACAACCAAGGAGCGACGCAATCACTAACCAGACATAAGCAACGCGGAGAAAATGTGGGAAGCTCGGATGAATGTTGTGCACCTTTGCCGGCTGCACCGCCCGATGCCACACGCGCAGTCCTTGAATGGCCGCGAGCGCCGAAGCCACAAAAACGACCGCGGAGGCTCCCCAGCAGTTAAGAAAGATCAGTACGATTCCCACCAGGCTGAGTCCGAAGGCGGTGAGCAGCCACCTTGGGCGCGGCCGATCAAAGCCTGCGAAGATCGGTAGCCAGCGCGCATTGAATCCCCAGATGGTGGGCACCAGAACGCCCCAGAGCGCCATGGTCACGAGTTGGAGGTCGAGGCGGTGCGGCAAGGCCGGATTACTCCCGGTGGCCGCCAGTCGAAAAAGGGCAACAGCGTTGATGACGAGCGTGAGAAGGAAGACGAAGGTGGACAGAACCACCAACACCATCCATGTTGCTTTCGCAGATTGGCCACTGGCCGGACGATGCTTGCGCACGGTGAGGAAGAAGAGCAGAAAGCCGACCAATTCGAGCATTCCCGATGCTGGAAGGATCCTCCGCCACTCCCACCCGGTGACTCCGCCCAGCCAGCGCAGGGCCACGCCGGCAGTCCAAAGGCTCCACGACGCCCAGCCCTTGGCCACAGGAAAGGTGCGTGTGCTCTGCATCTTAGTCAGCGAGTAGAAGCCGATTCCCAATATGAAGCTTCCGACCCATCCGAAGACCTGCGCCTGACCATGCGCCTGAAGCCAGGCTGGAGAGAGTGCGGCGAGCTCCTGACGTCGCGAAATCCCGATCAGGTTCCACGCGCCAAGAAAGGTTCCCGGCAGCAGCATGAACAAGAGGCCGCTCACCAAAAATGCTTCAATCAAAGTCTGGCTTTGCCGCTCCGCACGGATATGAGGCTGTTCGATTGAGTTGACCTCTTTAACCTTGAACTCACTTTGCATCCCGTGTCCCTCGATATCGACGGCGCCCTAGGAAACTTCGACATGTCCGGGCCGTCCGTAACATCGCGCCGCGCCTTTCTATTGGCGACATTGGCTTAACCGTCGTGCCTGCCTTATAAGTAGGCCTCAAATGAGCAGCAGGCAATGAATCAGCCATACCCCTCCCAATGACAAATGTCATTCACAGTCGGAAAGATCGAAATCGATATTTTGCAATCTCTGCGGTTCCTGTGACTAAAGTCCCTGCGCATTGAGTCCCCATCTTCTTTACTTTCAATATCGAAGGAGGTCATCATGACCGCAACAACCCAAACAGTCCGTGACATCGCAACCGAGAATCCCGCTACAGTTCGCATTTTTGAGAAGTACGGAATTGAATACTGCTGCGGAGGCAAAGTACCGCTGGCCGATGCCTGCGCAGCCAAGGGCCTGAACGTCGATG
>CAWHVN010000026.1:0-27712 GCA_963832805.1 uncultured Acidobacteriaceae bacterium
GGGTTGCGGAGAAAATGCGGCCATACTTCGTTGTCGTCCTCGACTGTGGACCCGCCACAGCCTTCGGACTCCGCCTCGTCTGGCCGGATTTTCGCTCGCAACGCTGCCCACCCGTATATGTCGATACACCCTAGTGTGCCGTTATAAGCTAGGGGAAGGGAATTTTCCCGTACAGCGGTTCCACAATTGCTATACCCGGGCCCGCAACCGCCGAGTGGCTTTTTCGTCAACCGGGGTCCCCACAGACAGGTCTTCGTCTGTGGGGTGGAAGCAAAAGCCACCCTGCAAGATGCTGGACAGGGCACGTGAATTGTGGAACCGCTCTAAGCGAAGGAGAATAGCTTGATCCGTCTGTCCTGCCGTTTCCTCGGCGCCGCCGCGCTGATTGCCTTATTCGTTCCCGCACTGCAAGCCGCCGCCCAGCAGCACGTGCCGCCCGCGCCCGATGCCGCCGCCTCCGCGCCCTCGGCGCCAACGCAGCAGCCCGAGACGACGCCTGCGGACCAGCAGCCCGAAGCTGCGCCCTCCGCACCGGCTCCGTCGAGTCCGCCCGTGTTTCCCAAGCCCAACCCGGCCAACTTCACTGCCACCGCTCCCACGAAGGAAGTTGTCGACGGCTTTCTTCAGGCCAATTGGGGCTACGACCAGGACCGCATGTGGCAGGTGCAGGCCATACTCAAGACGCCGGTTGACGGGATTAGCAAGGTCGTCATTTTCGTTGGCGACAAGACCGGCAAGCAAAAACCGCAAGTTTTCTCCTTCTTTGCTCTTCCCGACGGCAAGCACATCATCACGGGTGACGACATCATCAGATTCGGCGAGCATCCCTTCGCCGACGCCCGCCAGCAGCTCCAGCAGCGCGCCAATGGTCCCTATCGCGGGGCCGCATCGAAAGATCTGGAGTTGGTCGAGTTTGTCGACTTCCAGTGCCCGCACTGCAAAGAGGCGCAAGCCAACATTGACAAGCTGGTTTCGGACTATCCCAAGGCGCGGGTCGTCTTTCAGGTCTTTCCCATTCCGGCCATCCATCCGGAGTCGATGAACGCGGCGGAGTACGGCGTCTGCGTCAACAAGTTGGGCGGCAGCTTGGCTTTCTTCCAGTTTGCAGACGCGGTCTTTGACGGTCAGGATGGCCTGGCCACGCCCGACGGCGCCACGCTCACCCTGAACAGCGCCGCCACCAAGGCCGGCCTCGATCCCGCCAAGGTGGCGGCCTGTGCCGCCACGCCTGAGGTCAAAGCCGACGTCGACGCCTCCGTACAGCTAGCGACTGATTTAGGCGTCATCGAGGTGCCAACGCTCATGATCAACGGCCGCGCGGTGCCTGCCACAGCTCCCTATGACCTGCTGAAAAAGATCATTGACTACCAGGCAAAGGCCGACGGCGTCTCCGGCCAGTAGCCAAACCGATTCTCGTCATGCAAGGGGATGGGCCGTGCCCACCCCCTTACTGCGTGCCCCTCTCCACCCGTATCATCCCCGTGTGCCCAGCCGCCTGTGTCCCGCGAATTACGTGCGGCGTCATCACGATCACCAGCGTCGCGTAGTTCTGCTGCGAATCCTTGCTGGTCACGTCGTTCAGCCCCGGAATCTCGCTGATTCCCGGCGTTCCGCTGATCGCCTGGCTCTGCGACTTGTCCACCTCTGTGGCCACCACTGCCGCCTCGCCTTCCTTCAACGTCACCATCCCGGAATACGCGCGGTTATTCAGCACTGGATTCCCGTCGATCAACGTCCCCGACAGCGCATCGAGCTTCAGATCGATACCGAGGGCAACGTCGCCGTTACGCAGAACTTTTGGGTTTACCTTCAAAGTCAGGCCCAAATCCTCGTATTGCACCATGGGCACACTCGGCACGGCCGAGGTCAGCGACGAGAGCAGCGACGACAGGCTGCTCGAGCTCCCTGCGCCCGTCAATCCTGCAATATTCGGGATGTTGGGCGACAGGCTCGAGTAGGAAGAGGTCTGAATGGGATATCTTTCACCCTCTTTGATCGTTTCATCCTGTCCATCTTCCATGCGCAGCTCGATCTGGTCGAGTTGCCGCGAATCGGACGTGTTCAGGTTCAGGTTGAACTTGGTTGAGCCGGGCACCAGGGCCGACTCCGTAAGCCCGCCGCCGAAAAGGGCGAAACCACTTGAGAGCAGCGGACTCGAAGACCTGACCGGACGCGATCAGAATACCGAGGATCGCCAGCGGGTCGTTGGCCGAAGCCAAACCCGACGAGATGATCTGCTGCACCAGGCTCGCGTTCTGGCTCAGCAGCGACTGCTCCTCGGCGAATACATTGAACGCCGAGAAGCTCGGCGGCAACTGCGCTCCGGTATTCCGCTCGCCCGTGTGCGCCACCTGAATCAGTTGGACGTTCAGCAGCACTTGGCTGCGCCCGTCAAGCAGGCTCCTCATGGTGGCATTGAATGCATCCAGGGTCGATGCCGGCGCGCGAAGTGTGAGCGTGTGCTGCGACGGCGAGAGCTGAGCTTGTTGCGCCTCAAATACGTTCTTGGCCAGCGATTCAACTTCGTTCATGTCATCCGCGCTCAGTCCGGCCATGTAAACCGTCTCTGTCTCCTGGGGCGTCAACCGCGCCCGGTTTTCGCGCGTGTCGTCGGCTACCAATGCATGATGCGCATCCAGCGGAATGTAGAACGTGTGCGTCGTCAGTCCCAGGATGCGCATGGCTGCTGCGAAGCTCACGTCATCCATGTCCAGCCTGACCTGAGTCGGCCGCACGCTGTCGTCGATCATGGCCATCAGCCCGTACGCCTTGAACACCTGGTCGATCACCTGGCGCTGGTCGGCGCGCAAGTGGAAGCTCTGCGGCGCCGGTGCCGCCAAAAGCGTCTCCGGATTGGCGATCTCGCTCGAGGCCTGCGCGTAGAGTGACCTGGGCTGGGCCCGCACTGTTTCATCGGCCATTTCGTCCAGGTGCTGGCTAACCTCGAAGTTTGTGGGATCGAGCGCAAGCGCGCGCGCGAGGGCCGCGCGTGCGGCTGCCTTGTTTCCCAGCAGCCGGTCCTTGGCCGCCTCCTGGATCAGCGCCGTCACTTCGTGGCCGCGGGCCACCTGCGCCGCAAGCTGATAGTTGGTGTTCGTGGGATCGAGCGCCGCGGCGCGCTCAAATCCTTCCATCGCCTCTTCAAATTGGCGGTTCAGGAACAGCTTGCTCGATTCCAGATAGAGCTTCGCCGCGCGCCGCTGATCGCTGCTGCGCGGCCCTTTCGTTTTGGCAGGCTGGGGAATCTCGCTCGCTGGCGGCGCTGCCTGCCCGGCCGTCGCGCCCGCATCGCCCGTCACACTCTGCGCCGAGGGTGAAGCTGGACTCGCCGTCTGCGCCGGAAGGAGACTTGCCGCAGACGCCAGAACCAGCGCCGAGCCGCACAACTTTGCCATCGCACCCACACGTCTGCCTCGCGTCGTTGTCCACCTCCACCCGGCGATGTTTGTTGGACGCGTTCTCATCGAGTGCTCGGAGCCATGGCCAGCAAATCCGCCAGCGAGGACACGCAAACCTCGGGCTGGCACTGCAGCAACTCTTCGAAGCTGTACTTCCCTGTGGCAACGGCAATCACGGGAAGAAAATTGGCGCGCGCCGCCTCAATGTCTCGCGGCGTATCGCCCACCACGCAGATTCGAGCGCTACTTCCGGCTAGCTCTCTCGCCTTCTGCGCAGCAGATCCGATAAGTTCCGGTCGCACCGCAAAGTGATCGCTGAAGCCGCCAAACCTGAACCACTCCCGCAGCCCAGCCTTTTCGATCTTGATCCAGCCAATGGCCTCCAGATTCCCCGACGCCACGCCCAGCAGCGCGCCCTTCTGTGCCAGGTGCCGCAGAACCTCCTCGACCCCCGGCATCAGTTCCGGATCTAACTCGTGCCGCCGCTCGGCAACGCAACTTTGCATCGCCTCAAGAATCGCGTCGTATTGCTCTTCCAGAACCTTTTCGGGAATTCTCGCCTGACGGCACGCCTCGCGCAAAATCGCCGTGTCCGTGCTGCCGTGGATCGGGACTCCGGCCAGCGTGATCTCGAATCCCGTCACACGCCTCACACTGGCTGCCACCGAGTCATAGTGCACCCGGTCCCGGCTGCGCATAAGCGTCCCGTCAATGTCAAACAGATACGCGTCCTGCCCGTCCCACGCGAACTCCGGCACGATTTTTACGCAGGCTTCGCTCTTCTCTTGTGTTTTCTGCATGATTCGGGCCGCGCGGTCAGCCCTGGCGGTAGCCCTGGCGATACGCGCTGTATACAGGACGCTCGCTCCGCGGTGGACGCTTGAGCTCGGCGCGCACCTCGGCCAGGTCCAGCCCCAGCTCCGCCATGGCGCGGCTCAACGTGTTGCGATGCATGCCCAGTTCCTCCGCCGCCTTGCACTGGTTCCCGCGGTGTGCCACGAGCACCTCGCGCAAATACTGCCGCTTGAACTCGCGCACCGCCTCTTCGTAGCGGAGTCCGCTCGAGTGCATTTGCGTCACCAGGCTTTCCAGTTCTCGTTTCACGTGTCCCTCTTGCCAAATACGAACAATCAGTCTAACCCGTCCCCCTGCGGTCTTGCAGCACAATTCCTCACGCGCTGCCCGGGGGGTGCATCCATCCCGGCGATTCGTGTTCCAACAACAGCAGGCCTTTGCGCACGCGATCGCCTAGCTCGCCCGGAGTCACCTTCTCGCTCAGGTGGAGGGCCCCGAAGAACAGCTTCGGAAGCTTGGCCTGGGTCAGCCATTCCTGCCCTGGGAAAAAGGCCACAGTCACCAGGATGCTGATTATCACCAGCACCACCCCCTGAGCAAATCCCAGGATCGCCCCCGCCAGGCTATCCAGGCATCCCAGGCCCATCCGGTGCACCGTCTTCGCAATCGCGCCCCCAACCAGGTTTGCTATCCCCATCACCAGCAGTGCGATCAGCAGGAACGCGATCGTGTTGGCCACCGCGTCCACCTTGACGATCGGCCTGAACACATTCCCCAGCCGCTGGTAGTTCCATGCCGCCAGCGCCAGCCCGAAAATCAACCCCGCCAGCGAGCAAACCGTACGGAGGAAGCCCTGTGCCAGTCCGCCTACCGTCGCTGCCGCCAGCACCGCGAGGATGACCCAATCTACCCAAGTCATATTCCGCTCCAAGTTCGCTTCAGATCCCGTTCAGAATCCTTGCGGCCCCATCTCCCGTCCGGTCAAGCGACAGAAGGCTTCAAGATACTTGGCCCGTGTGCGTTCCACAACTTCCTCCGGCAAACCCGGAGCCGGCGCCTGCTTGTTCCAGCGGATCGATTCCAGATAGTCGCGTACAAACTGCTTGTCAAAAGATGGCTGCGCGCCCCCGGGCTTCCATGCCTTGCCGTCCCAAAAACGCGATGAATCCGGCGTCAGTACCTCATCGGCAAGGATAACCCCTTCGGCAGTCTTGCCAAACTCAAATTTTGTGTCGGCCAGGATCAGCCCGCACGACTCGGCGTGCGCCGCGGCCCTCCGGTAGATCGCCAGCGTCAGCCGTCTCAGTTCCGCCGCTTCATCCGCTCCCACCAGCTTTTCCATGGCCGCAAACGGAATATTCTCGTCATGCGCGCCGTCCTGGCTTTTCGTCGCCGGCGTAAACACCGGCTCCGGCAGCCGCGACCCATCCTTCAGATCGGGCGGAAGCTGAATCCCGCACACCGTTCCCGACGCCCGGTACTCCTTCCACCCCGATCCCGCCAGATAGCCCCGCGCCACGCACTCCACTGGAAACATCTGCGCCCGCTTCACCAGCATCGAGCGCCCCTCCAGTTGATCGGCATACGGATGCAGCGCGGCCGGAAACCCTTTTACGTCCGCTGTGATCACGTGATTTGGAACCAGGCTCTTGAGCAGGTCGAACCAAAACAGGGAAATCTGAGTCAGGATCTTGCCTTTGTCCGGGATCCCCGAGCCCAGCACGTGATCGAAAGCCGAAATGCGGTCCGTCGCCACCAGAAGCAACGCGCCGTCCACCGCATACAGGTCGCGCACCTTGCCCCGGCCGAGCAACGGCGTGTCGCCAAGTTTGGTCGTCAGCAATGCTGCCATGGGGATTCTTCCTCGGGGGGACTGAATTCCCGATTTTCGAGCGGCAGGCACGCTTTGTCAACCGCCCTTGCTTTTGCGCCCAATGCGAAGGATGATCTGCCTACAACTTTTGTGTCTTCCGCCGCCGCGATCGCGCCGTCCCAGTCCCTTTTCAGGCTGGATTCTCCCTCAATCTTCGGTTCTTTTCGTTAGCACAATCCCCTGTGACGGCCGTCACGGACCCCCCGTCTCGTATGGGAGACACTTCGACTGTCAACATGGTTCGGAGGGCGTGTAAGAAAGCCCTCTTTGAGCCGGGCGACACGAGGCAGCAGTGGAAAGGGGAAGCCGCGGCTAGCTTCGTTTAATGCAGGGATCACCAGTAGCCGCGCGCTACCGACCTCCAGTGCCGGCTACTGGTCCCCGTCTTAATCTTGTGTACGTAGCTCTACAAGCGCCTCCGATGCGAAGTTTTCCATCGGGGGCGATTTTTTGCCCTCAAGAACGCTACCCTGAGCGTGCCACGCGTCCCTGCCGGGAACTCGCCCTGTCGGCTCACACGCTCACGCGCTAACTTGCCAACCTGCAAACTCGCTAACTTGCTGTCCCGCTAATGCGGCCGCCCCGGCAGCACAAAATGCTCCTCGCACCGCGGCTCGTAGTTGTCGCCCGCCATAATGACCGGGCTTGAGTAGTGCGCCGGCTTCCCATCCACCAGCCGCTGCGGGTAAAGAGCCTTGGCTCCGCAACTGCAATACGCCACCAGCTCGGTCACGTTGCCCGAGTAAGTCCGCACCAGCCACGAAAGGTCGAGCATCTCGCCGAACGGCATGCCCCGAAAATCGAGTTCCAGGCCCGAAACCATCACGTCGTACCCGCAGTCGAGCAGCCGCTTGGTGAACAGAAATAGATCCTGAACGAACTGACCCTCGTCGAGGGCGATGCACTCAATGCGCTTGCCGATGCGCTGTTCGGTCGCTTCAATTACCGGCAGCACGGACCACGGATTGGCGGAAGGGAACTCGACGGCCTCCATTTTCCCGCAACCGTTGCGATTGCGGCTCTCCACCAGCCCGGCTGCCGCCTTGGTATCGGCGCTCGGTTTCAGCAGCATCACATACTGCTTGGCGTACTCGCGGCGCGTCTCGATCCTGCGCAGCAACTCCGCGGTCTTGTTGCTCCGCATGGGCCCGACAATCATTTCCAGCTTGCCTGGCACAGCCTACTCCGAAATTACGCAGACGCTGGGTGCCCCATCCTTGCGCGGCTTTTTCGCGCAAGAGTGGGATAGCACTCCCGCGAACTCACCAACGGCGAGCTAGCAGCTAGTAGCTGCTTCACGCCGTCGCCCGTTGCGCCTCGCGATGATGCCCCAGACGCACGCTGACGACCTTCGACACGCCCGGCTCCTGCATGGTCACGCCGTAGATCATATCGGCGGCCTGCATCATGCGCCTGGAGTGCGTCACGATCAGGAACTGCGTGCCGCGGCTGAGCGAGTGCAGCAGGTCGGCGAACCGGCCCACGTTGGTCTCGTCCAGCGGCGCGTCTACCTCGTCGAGCACGCAGAAGGGGCTTGGCCGGAACTGGAAGACGCCGATCAGCAGAGCCAGCGCCGCCAGCGCCTTCTCGCCACCCGAGAGCAACAAGATATTCTGCAGCTTTTTGCCCGGCGGCGAAACCACGATGTCCAGCCCGCTCTCTTCGAGATTTCCTTCGTCGCTCAGGCGCAGAAACGCCTGTCCGCCCTGGAAAAGCTGCACGAACACCTTGCCGAAGTTTTCGTTGATGGCCGTCAGCGCTTCGTCGAACTTGGTGCGCGAAATCTGATCGATCTCTTTGATCGTCTCCTGCGTGTTTTCGATCGACTCAATCAGATCCTGCCGCTGCGTCAGCAGGAATCCGTGGCGCGCCGCCGTCTCCTTGTACTCGTCGAGCGCCATCATGTTCACCGGCCCCATTTGGTCAAGCCGCTGGCGCAGCGTGCGGCACGTCTCTTCCTCCGTAGTCAGCTCTTCGCCGGCCAGCCGCCCAATCTCCGCGTCGGCGCGCAGCACCTGTGCCTCGACGTTCACCTCGGCAAGGCAGCTCGCCTCCAGATGCTCCAGGTCGGAGCGCAACTTGGCCAGCTCGCTCGAAAGCCCGGCCCGATCCTCGCGCAACTGGTCCAGTGCCGACCTCTCGCTCTTGAGCTGCGTTTCAAGTTCCGCCAACTGCTGGCGCAGCGCCTGCGCTTGCTCGGCAATCGACTGTGCCGCAGCCAGCGCCTCCGTTCGCGCGGCGGTCAGCTCTGCCTGGCGCTTGACCAGTTCGGCGTTCTCGCTCACCCGCTGTTCGCGCTCCGCCGCCGCTGCGGTGCGCTGCTGCTCGATCGCCTGCATCCGCCGGTCCAGATCGCCAAAAAGCCGGTCGATGCGCTGGAACGCCGCCTCCGCGCCGCGCCGCCGCTCTTCGAGACCTGCCAGCTCTGCGGTCATCTGCGCCGCTTCCTGCTGCAGCGCCTCGCGCTTCTGCCGCAAAATCTCCAACTGTGCCTGCTGAGCACTCAGGTTGCTCTCGGTCTGCGCATGTTCGGCCTCAAGCCGCGCGGCCTCATCGTGCTTCTCCGCAATCGAATGTCGCCTGGCCTCGCGCGCGTCCTTGTTGCGTGCCGCCTGCGCCTGCCACTCAACCATGCGCCGCTCGATGCGCTGCAACTCAGCTTCCATCTGTTTCAGAGCTGCGCCCAGGTTGGCCGCCTCACTCTCCGCCTGCCGCCGCTCCTCGCCGCGCGCTTCAAGTTCCGCCGTCAGCTCCTCAATCGCCCGCGTCAGCGCTTCGGCCTCGTTCTCCGCCTGCGCCAGCTCCCGCTCCAGCTTGGCCAACCGGCCTTCGGTCTCGCGCAGCTCGCGCTTCAGCGCCAGCGGACCCTCACTCGCCGGCTTGCCGCCCGTCACCGTGGAGCGATGAAAGCACTCCCCCTCCGGCGTGAGGAAATAGGCGTGCGTATAGCGCAATGCCAAACGCTGCGCCTCAATGGCGTTCTCCACTAGGTAGCTGTGCCGCAGCTTGGGCAGAACCCCTTCGAGCGACTTTCCAAATCCGTTCAGCACCTTGACCGCATCGCGCAGCGGCGTCAGCCCCGGCTCATTCACCGGCGCCTCGCCCGTGTCGAACAGCACTCCCTGTGCATCGGAGTGGACGAGGAACGTGGCGCGCCCGTCGCTGGTCTTCAGCACGCGCACGCCCTCCTCGGCCGCGCCCCAGCTTTCCACCACCACGTAGTTCAGCTCTTCGCGCAGGAACTCGTCCACCACGCCTTCGTGCTCGCCGCTCACTTCAATAAAGTCCGCCAGCGTGCCCACCGGCGCCACTGTTGGCCCCAGCGCCCCCGGCTTCAGCAGTCGCCGCACGCTGTCTGTCGCGTAGCCATGATTGCGGATGAGCGCGTTGAGCGAGTCGCGCCGTCCCGCCACCGCTGCCTGTTCGCCGCGTAGTTGGTTGGCCAGGGCTCGCCGCGCGCCTTCGTCCGTCCGCTTGCTCTGCACCGTCTCGCGCAGCTTCGCAATCTCTTCTTCCAGCCGCCTTTGCGCTGCGTCCGCCGCGTCAAAGCGCTGCCGTGACTCGCCTATCTGGACGCTCAGGCTCTCCTGCTCGCCGTGAGCCTGCCCCATCTCGCCGTCAAGCCGCTCCGCCTCACGCTCCAGCGCCGCCAGGCTCTCTTCGCCCTGCACAAAGGAATTCCGTGCATTGCCGGCCTGGGTCAGCAGGTGCATTGCATGGCGGCGTCCCGCCTCCAGCTCCCGCTCTGCGGTATACACGTCCTCCGCCGCGGCCCGCGCCTCCTGCTGTCGCGCCTCCACCTTCTCGTGGAACGCATGTGCCTCGCCGGCCGCTGTCTCCAAAAAGCTGCGCTGCTGCGCGCGCTCCTCTTCGATCCCGGCCTTCTGCGCCCGCATCTGCTCCAGCTCCGCGCCCGACGTCGCAATCCGCGCCTCCAGTTCGCTCGCGCGCTCCGTGTTGCTGCGCTCTCGCGCCGTTGCCCGCTCCAGTTCTACGGCCGCTTCGCTCGCCTTGGCTCGCGCTGCCTCACCCTCCCGGTCCAGCGCATATCCGCGCTCCGTCAGCGAATGCTGGCGCGCTTCCTGCTGTGCAATCGCCTCCGCCGAGCCGTGAATCCGCTCCGTCAGCGCCGCAATCTCCTGCTCCAGCCGCGCCTGGTCCGCATCCATCGCGGCCATGCGGCTCACCAGCACCACGCGCAGGCGTCCGCGCAGCTCCTCGCGCACTGCGGCGTACCGCTCCGCCTTGGCCGCCTGCCGCTTCAGGCTGTTCATCTGTCGCGTCACTTCTTCAAAAATGTCGTCCACGCGCGCTAGGTTTTGCTTTGCGCTCTCCAGCCGCAGCTCCGCCAACCTCTTCCTGGTCTTGAAGCGCGTCACCCCCGCCGCTTCTTCGATAATCGCCCGCCGCTCGTACGGCTTTGAGCTGAGCAGGGCCCCAATCCGCTCCTGGCCGATGATCGCGTAGCTCTCCGGCCCCAGCCCCGTGCCCATGAAGATGTCCTGAATGTCGCGCAGACGGCACAGCTTGCCGTTCAGCAGGTACTCGCTCTCGCCGGTCCGGAACAGCCGCCGCGTGATCACCACTTCGCCCTTTTGCGGTGCGCTGCGGAATCTGCGCCGCCGAATCTTCAGCACCACGCCCTGCGGCGCACCCGGACCCTGCTCCGTTGCTTCTCCTTGCGCCTGCGCAGTGGCAGCCTTCTCGCCGGCCTCTTCTTCAATCGTTTGTCCGGGCTGCTCGTTGGCGACGATCTCTTCAGCCTCGGCTGCGCGCCGCTGCCGCACCTCGTCCTCATCCCAATCCGCCGGCCCCCCGTGATCGGCTTCGACATCGACCTCGACCTCCGGCGCCACCGGCACCGGTCCCTCGTAGGCCTCTGGATCGATCAACGTCAACGTGACTTCCGCCATGCCCAGCGGCTTGCGGTCGCGCGTCCCGGCAAAAATCAGGTCCTGCATGTGCGAGCCGCGCAGGCTCTTCGCGCTCTGCTCGCCCAGCACCCAGCTCACCCCGTCCAGAATGTTCGACTTCCCGCACCCATTCGGCCCCACCACCACGGCAATCCCCGTGCCCGCCACCGTCACCTCAGTGCGGTCGCAAAAGCTCTTGAATCCGAGGATGTGAATCTTCTTTAGTTTCAGCATGTTTACTCCGGCCCATTGCGGATTGCCGAGCCCGCTCGCAAAGTTCTCTATGCGCCCGCCCGCAGCCTCGCACAACACCGCGAATGCGGGCGATTCTGCCGCTTCACATAAGACTCTACGGACCTCGAACCGCACGGTCAACGCCGCAGTCCCGGTTTTTGTGGATAAGCCGGTCGGAACTTACGCCTGCTGCGCGGTCTCCGATTGACAGTCCCTTTCTGCCCATTGAAACTCAAGAAGCTGGCCTCAATCCTCTTTTGAACGGACCCGCCATGAAAACATCGCTTCGCATCGCAACCCTCGCCGCCCTTGTCCCAGTTGCTTTCTCGCTGGCGGCCCAGCAGCAACCCTCGCCCTTGGCCCCGTACATCAAGGAAAACGCATCTGTGCTGGTGCTTGACCACGTCAACCTCATTGACGGCACTGGCGCCGCGCCGCGGCAGAACATGCGCATCGACATTGCCGGCAACAAGATCATCGCCGTTCAGGCATCCAACCCGTCCATCCCTTATCCGCCGAATGCCAAGGTTCTTGATCTGACAGGCAAGACGGTCATTCCTGGCCTTGTCGGCATGCACGAGCATCTGTTTTACCCCTTGCCTGACCGGCCCGACGCCGGCAATGCGCTCTACGGAGAGATGGCCGACAGCGCGCCGCGCCTGTATTTAGCCGGAGGCGTCACCACGGCCCGCACTGCCGGAAGCATGGAACCCTACACCGACCTCGAGCTCAAGAAGCAGATTGACGCCGGACTGATTCCCGGCCCCAACCTCGATGTAACCGGTCCGTATCTCGAAGGCAAAGGCACATTCGCTCTTCAAATGCATCAACTCACCGACGCCGACGACGCCGGCCGCACCGTCGACTACTGGACTTCTGAAGGCGTCACCTCCTTCAAGGCCTACAACTACATCACTGCGGATGAGCTCAAAATGGCCATCCGCCACGCGCATTTCCGCGGACTCAAAATCACCGGTCATCTTTGCTCCATCGGATTCAAAGAGGCCGCTGACATGGGCATCGACAATCTTGAGCACGGAATCGTCGTCGACACCGAGTTCTATCCGGCCAAACAGCCGGACGTTTGCCCCGATTTCAGAGCTGCGGAAAAGGATCTGGAGACAAATGTTGACATGGCGGGGCCCGAAGTTACCGCAATGATCCTCGATCTTGTCGCGCATCATGTTGCCATTACATCCACGCTGGCCGTTCTTGAGCCGTTCATCCCCAATCGCCCGCCCATGGCCTTTGAAAACGCGGAGCTGAAGACGCTCACGCCCGAAGCGCAGAGGAGTTACTTGGAGACGCGCGCGCGCCTGGCCGAGCAAGCGGCCAATTCCGACCCGCTGCAGCACAGTGGCACTCCAAAGCTTTTGAAAATCGAAATGCAGTTTGAACGCGAATTTGTTTCAGCCGGCGGGCTGCTCATGGCCGGCTGCGATCCCACCGGTTACGGCGCGGTTGTCCCCGGCTTCGGAGATCAGCGCAACATCGAGCTGCTCGTCGAAGCAGGCTTCACGCCGGTCCAGGCGATCCAGATCGCGACCCTGAACGGCGCAAAATACATGGGCAAGGACGCAACCATAGGATCCGTTGCTCCGGGCAAAACAGCCGACCTTGTTGTGCTGGGCGGCAACCCTGCGGAAAAGATCGAGAACATCGAAAAAGTCGAAACCGTCTTTAAGGACGGCGTGGGCTACGATTCCGCCAAGCTGATCCAATCCGTCACCAGCCTGGTCGGCTTGCGGTAGCGTGGCTGGCTGGCGGTAGCGTGTCTGGATTCGATCGCGTCTTTTGAGTCACGCAAGCCCCGCGCTTTTTTACAGATTCAATCGCTCGTGCCCTGGCCCATTCGTTTCGAGCGGCGCGCGGCTCCTATACTGGAACAGTTGGACAGTTTCTTGCGACTGTCATGGGAGGAATCATGCCTGACGAATCCAAGTGCCCGTTCTCGGGCAACATGCTCAAACACACAACGGCAGGAGCCAAGGGCAACAAGGACTGGTGGCCCGATCAGCTAAACCTGGGGATTCTGCATCAGCAGTCCTCGCTCTCCAATCCCATGGGTGAGGAGTTCAACTACGCAAAAGAGTTCAAGAGCCTCGACCTGAATGCCGTGATCAAGGACCTCCGTGTCCTGATGACGGATTCTCAGGACTGGTGGCCGGCCGACTTCGGAAATTATGGACCGTTTTTCATCCGCATGGCCTGGCACAGCGCCGGCACATACCGCATCGCCGACGGCCGCGGCGGCGCAGGCAGAGGCCAACAGCGCTTCGCTCCCGTCAATAGCTGGCCCGACAACGTCAGCCTCGACAAGGCGCGCAGACTGCTATGGCCGATCAAGCAGAAGTATGGCAAAAAGATTTCGTGGGCCGACCTGATCATTCTTGCCGGCACCGTGGCGCTCGAATCGATGGGTTTCAAGACCTTCGGCTTCGGCGGAGGCCGCGCGGACGTCTGGGAGCCGGACCAGGATGTCAACTGGGGCATGGAGAAAACCTGGCTGGCTCACAGAACTCCCCAGCAGCTCCAAGATACCCAAAGCGCTCTCGGCGCCACCGAGATGGGCTTGATCTACGTCAACCCCGAAGGCCCGGAGCGCAACCACGACCCGATCGCCGCGATCCCGTTCATCCGCGAGACCTTCGCCCGCATGGCGATGAATGACGAAGAAACCGTGGCATTGATTGCCGGCGGCCACACCTTTGGCAAGACGCACGGCGCCGCTCCCGCCACCCATGTAGGCCCCGAACCCGAAGCCGCTCCGATCGAGGAGCAGGGACTGGGCTGGAAGAACAGCTACGGCACCGGCGTTGGCAAGGACGCCATCACCAGCGGCCTCGAAGTCACCTGGACGACCAAGCCGACCCAGTGGAGCAATGATTTCTTCGAGCACTTGTTCAACTACGAGTGGGAGCTGACCGAAAGCCCGGCTGGCGCGTACCAGTGGAAGCCGAAGGGCAACGCTGGTGCCGGAACGGTGCCTGATGCGTTTGACAAGTCGAAGAGCCACCAGCCGGCGATGCTGACCACGGACCTCTCGCTGAAGTTCGACCCGGAGTACAAGAAGATCTCGCTGCGCTTCAAGGATCACCCAGACGAGTTTGCCGACGCCTTTGCCCGCGCTTGGTTCAAGCTCACGCACCGCGACATGGGCCCGCGCTCCCGCTACCTCGGTCCGCTGGTACCCAAGGAGGAGCTCATCTGGCAGGACCCGGTCCCAGCCGTCGACCACGCGCTGATCGACGACAAGGACATCGAAGCCCTCAAAGCCAAAGTTCTCGCATCCGGCCTCGCCATCTCCCAACTGGTCACCACCGCGTGGGCGTCGGCCGCAACCTTCCGCGGCAGCGACAAGCGAGGCGGCGCCAATGGTGCCCGCATTCGCCTCGCCCCGCAAAAAGATTGGGAAGTCAACCAGCCGGCCGAACTCGCCAAGGTGTTCTCGAAGCTCGAAGCCATCCAGAAGGAATTCAACGCTGCGCACGCCAACGGCAAAGGAAAATCGTCGCTCGGCAAGAAGGTCTCGCTTGCCGACTTGATTGTTCTCGCGGGCTCGGCGGCCGTCGAGGCGGCTGCAAAGAAGGCCGGTCATAACGTGAAAGTTCCTTTCGCGCCGGGCCGCACGGACGCTTCGCAGGCGCAAACCGATGCCGCATCGTTTGCCGTGCTCGAGCCGAAAGGCGACGGATTCCGCAATTACGTCCGCAAAGGGCTCGAGAGCTGCGCCGCCGAGTTGCTGCTCGATAAAGCGCAACTGCTCACCCTCACCGCTCCTGAGATGACGGTCCTCATCGGCGGCATGAGAGTCCTGGGCGCGAACTTCGGCCAGTCCCAGCTCGGCGTCTTCACCAAACGCCCCGGAACATTGACCAACGACTTCTTCGTCAATCTCCTCGACATGAACACGAAGTGGCAGAAGTCATCGGCGTCTCAGAGCGTGTTGGAAGGACGCGACCGGAAGACCGGAGCGCTCAAGTGGACCGGCACCGTCGTCGATCTCGTCTTCGGTTCAAACTCCCAGCTCCGCGCTCTCGCTGAGGTCTATGCCAGCAGCGATGCCGAGAAAGCCTTCGTCGCGGCTTTCGTGGCCGCTTGGAGCAAGGTCATGAACCTTGATCGCTTCGACCTCGCGTGATCTCTTTCGCGCGAGACAAAGGCCCATCCAGCAACCAACTGGATGGGCCTTCGTTTCTGCATCACCTTCGTATCGAGTGATAAAATCAATCAGTGCCGGGTCCTACGCGACGTAATCCCGCCAACCCCGCCAGGTCCGGAAGGAAGCAACGGTAACGGGCTCGTACGGGCGCAGTAGGTCACCCGGTACATTTTTTGCGTTTTCCTCATTCCTGACGCTTTTGTGCGGCGAACCGGTCCCCACCGGTGCGAGCGCCGCAAGGAGAAGTGCATTGAGTCTTACCGTTCGCCCCATCGTGGGCCGCCGCGCCAAAATTTCGGCGCTCGGAACCTACGTCCCACCCGATGTCCTGACCAATCAAGACCTCGAAAAAATGGTAGAAACCAGCGACCAGTGGATCATGTCGCGCACCGGGATCCGCGAGCGGCATGTGCTTGCCAAAGGCCTGGGCGTAAGCGACATGTGCGTGGAGGCCGCGAAGAAGTGCCTTGCTGCGCGCGGCATTGGCCCCGCCGACGTTGAGGTCATCATCGTAGGCACGGTCACGCCCGACATGATGTTCCCTTCCACGGCGTGCCTGGTGCAGAACAAGATCGGCGCCACGGGCGCATGGGGATTCGACGTCTCGGGCGGCTGCTCAGGGTTTGTCTATGCGCTGCTCGCCGGCGTAAGAATGGTCGAAAGTGGCGCTCACAGTAAGGTTCTGGTCTGCGGCTTCGACGCCAACACGCGCATGACCGACTACACCGACCGCGCCACCTGCGTACTCTTCGGCGACGGCGGCGGCGCGGTGCTGCTCGAGCCTGCTGAACAGGGCGAGATCGGCTTCGTCGATTCCCTCAACGAGATTGACGGCTCGGGCGGCGTCAGCCTGAACTTGAAAGGCGGCGGCAGCCTCAATCCCTCCACGCACGAGACCGTCGATAAAAAGTGGCATTACATCTATCAGGATGGGCCCGCGGTGTTTAAGTTCGCGGTGCGCAAGATGGCCGAAGCCACCCTGAAGCTGCTGGAGCGCAACGGCGTGACTGGCAAGGATCTGGGCTGCTTCATCCCCCACCAGGCCAACAAGCGCATCATTACTTCCACCGCGGAGCGGCTGGGACTGGATTCGGATCGCGTCATCATCAATATCGAAAAGTACGGCAACACCTCCGCCGGTACCATTCCCCTGGCCATGGAGACGGCCATCGAAGACGGCAAGCTGAAGAAGGGCGATCTTATCCTGCTGGCCGCCGTGGGCGCAGGCTTTACCGTGGGCACAGTCCTCCTGCGTTGGGAGATATAACCCGCTGACTTGCTGACTTGCCTTGGCATATACTGTGCTCCACAAACGCCGGATTCCGGTTCCGGCTGGAAGATTCCAAGCGGAGGGCGACCATGGACGTAGCAATGACCGCCAGAAAAGGGAGAATCCCCAAGGCCTTGCGTGAGCAGGCCGAGGAGGGACTGGAGCGCATGGGCCGCATTCTCGGCCGGACGGCGCGCGCCAGCGTCACCTTTAGCACCGAGCGGCACGTCCACATCGTGGAGTTGGCCGTGCAGGCGCGTCACCAGAGATATGCCGCCACGGGCAAGGCCGATACGCCGCTCGCCGCGCTCCGCGAAGCCATCGAGCACGCCGAGCTTCAGGCCAGCCGCCACCGCGACCGGCGCCTCGTCAGCAAGCGCCTGCCCAAAGGCGATAGAGTGCTCACCGCTCCGCCGGTAACGCGCCCCAAGGCGCGCGTTGAGCCGGATGCCGGGGAAACAAGATCGTCTCGCCTCGCCGGCAAAGCGCGGGCCTCCATCGCGGTCCACTCCTTTCCAGCCAATGCCACGGTCGTCGAGCCGCACATCGTCAAAAGCGGCGAGGCCATCGCGCTCAGGCCCATGACCATTGAGGAGGCCGTGAAGGACGCCGAGTTCCGCGACCGCGATCTGCTCATCTTCCGCACCGTTTCGGGAGATATGTTCGTGCTGCATCGCCGCCGCGACGGCCAGATGGAGTTGGTAGAGCTCCCTTAGGGCCTGTTAACACTACCTGGGGTGGACGGCGTTGCGAGTGAGAAACCGCTCCGACGAGGCGGAGGACGACGGCTGTGGCGGGTCCACCGCCTAGGACGACAACGAAGTATGAGCGGTTTTTCGCCGCAACCCGAAGGGACGGGGCCGATTCTCCCCATCTCTTTGTCGCTTGTCGCTCCAGTAGGCCGGCTACAGTTCGCTCCGCGCTCCGCGACCTGGGGAAAATCGGCTCCCGTCGCCGCCATCCCAGGTAGTGTTAACAGGCCCTAGAGCGGTTCCAGACTTCACGTGCCCTGTCAAGGACGGTGAAGGGTGGCATTTACTTCCACCCCACAGACGAAAAGCCGTCTGTGGGGACCCCGGTTGAGGAAAATGCCATTCGGAAGCGGCGGCTCAGGGGTACAGCAATTCTGGAACCGCTGTAGACCGCGCGCTCAATCGCCCGCGGGATCCAATTTCGCCGGATGCAATGCCGCTGATCTCTGATCTCTAACCCCTGATCTCCGATCTCTGGCTGGACTTTGGTTGCACTCCCTGACCGATTTTGGGTATGGTTCACTCGCTTTAGGCCGCATACGATTTGAACTGTGGCGACCTCTGCAGCACGCGCCGGGCCCAGGCCGGAATTGGTGCAAGCGCAAGCGGGCCATCCGGCTACAGCATTTTCGATTCTGGCCTTTACAGAGAGTTGGAAGCTTAGTGGCTTTTTCCGAAACCGGGGTCCCCACAGAGGGCTTTTCGTCTGTGGGGCGGAAGTAAAAGCCACCTTGCACGATCTTCAAACGGCAATAAGTGAATCGAAAATGCTCTGACTCCGGGGAGGCCATTGGGTTGAATCTCTACCAGAACGCGAACCCCGATGCGCAGCGCGAGGTCCTCGATGGACTGCCGGTCCTCGTGTTCCTGGAACGCGCCGGAAAAATCGTCTTTGCCAATGCTGAGGCGCGGCGCATGTTGGGCCTCACCGAAGGAGAGTGGATTCCACGCCCGGTCGAAGAGGTTCTTTGGGGTCTATTTCCCGGCACGGCCGAACCGCAGACACGTTTGACCGGCACGGAGCGTGGCAGCCCATTTCACGCCACTCTTCCTGACCAGAGCGGCCACCTGATCCCCGTTGAAGGCACCTACAGCATCCTTCACCCGGAGCTGCGCGAGGCCGTCATCGTGGCCCATCCCAGCGAGCGCGAGCGCGCTCCCAGATCGCGCCTGATGGAGGACGTGCTGGCCAGCCTTCCTGAAGCCGTCGCCATCGAGGTCCAGAATCATCTTCTCTACGCCAATCCAGCCTTTACCCGGATGTTTGGTTACACCGCCGATGAGGCGGGCGGCAGCAGCCTGCGTGAGCTCATCGTTCCTGAGACCCGCCGCAACGAAAATGCTGCGCTGCTCAAAGCCGTCGACGACCATGGTTTCGCATCCACTGAAACGGTGCGCTCCAACAAGGCCGGCGAGCTGGTTGATGTCAGCCTGCAAGTTGCACCGCTGCTCGTTGACGGAGGCAGAGTCGGCTACGTCTTTACCTTCCGCGATATCGGCGAGCACAGGCAGACTGAAGAGAAGCTGCAGCACGACGCCATGCACGACGTGCTCACGGGTTTGCCCAACCGCGCGCTGTTTCTTGACCACGTGAACCTCACGCTCAACCGGAGGCTGCGCGATCCCGGCCAGAACTGTGGCGTCCTTTATCTCGACCTCGACCGGTTCAAGGAAGTCAATGACAGTCTCGGCCACGCTGCGGGCGACGCTCTGCTCGTGGCGGTTGCCGGCCGCCTTCGCGCCTCGTTGCGTCCTCAGGACTCAGCCGCGCGCCTCGGCGGCGACGAGTTTGCCGTTTTGGTTGAGAGCATTCTCTCCGCATTCGATCTTGAAGTGGTGGCCAACCGCATCCTGAGCGAGCTGGAGCGGCCGTTTGAAATCTTTGGGCGCGACATCCACGCTGGCGCCAGCATCGGCGCTGTCATGGCCGGTCCTGACCATACCTCATCCGATCTTCTTGTCCGTGACGCGGACTTTGCTATGTACCGCGCCAAACAGGCTGGCGGTGGACGCTACGAAATCTTCGACAGGCACCTCGAGGTCTCCGTCACCAGCCATCAGGAGCGGGAACGCGAGCTCCGCACCGCGGTAAACAAGCGTCAGTTCGTGTTCCAGTATCAGCCCTTCTACCGCCTCGCGAGTGGCATGTTGGAGGGATTCGAGTCGTCTCTCAGCCTGCGCCGCCCTGACGGGACTGTGGATAGCTTTAGCGATCTGATGGCCGCAGCCGAAGACACCGGCCTTTCCATTCTGTTGGGCCGGGAGGCAATCGACGCCGCGTGTGTGCAATTGCGCGTTTTGACCGATCGCTTGCCCGAGCAGGAGTTGATCCTGACCCTCAACCTGACGCGCCGCCAACTCTTCCATCCCGACCTCATCGCGCACCTGATGAAGGCTCTCGCGGCCAGTGGCGCTGATCCGTCGCGCCTCATGTTTGAGGCGCCGGAGAGCGCGTTCAACGAGAACCCTGACGCAGCCGTCGCCATTCTGCAGCGATTAGCCGATTGGCAGGTGCGTGTTGCCATCGACGACTTTGGCAGCAGCCTCGCGCCTTTGAATCACCTCGTCCGCCTTCCTGTTGGCATGGTCAAGCTCGCCCCCAGGCTCACCGCGGCCGCGCTCTCATCCGGCCGGCAGTTGGCCGTCCTCGAGTCGCTCATTCGCCTCGGCAACACGCTGGGTTTGCAAATGGTTGCTCAGGGAATCGAGACCCCGCAGCAGCTCGCGGCGCTCTCCCGCATGGGATGCGCATTAGGTCAAGGCCCGCTGCTGTCTCCGCCTCTCGACGCAGATCGGGCCCTCGCGCTTGCCGAGACTGGCTACTGGGCATTTGCGCCGGAAATCTGATTCCCCTCTGGTCGCCCCGGCGTCCCCGCCATTTTGCCGGCCGGCCTCAGATTCCGGTGTAGCATTGATCCAATGACGCCCCTGAAGCCCTCGCGCCGATCGCAAAAATCGCGGCCAGCAACCCGCAAGCCGAGGGCGGCAGGCAAGCCGGCCAAGCAGCTCATCATCCTCACCGGAATCTCCGGCGCCGGCAAGGCCTCGGCGCTCAAGGCCTTCGAGGACCTGGGTTATCACTGTGTCGACAATCTCCCGCTCGAATTGCTGCCCCATTTCGCCGTCCTCGTCGGCAAATCCACTGAGGTCGAACGCGCCGCCATCGTTGTCGATGTTCGCGAGGGCGCCACACTCGACCGCCTGCCCGAAATCCTCAAGAGCGTCAAGAAACTTCTTGAGACCCGCGTCGTCTATCTCGACGCTCAGGACGCCGTGCTCGTCCGCCGCTACTCTGAGACGCGCCGCCCGCACCCACTCGGCCAATCGGAAACAGTCTGGCGCTCCATCGTCGAAGAACGTCAGCTCCTTGATCCCATCCGCAACGTCGCCGACACGCTCATTGACACTTCCAACTTCAACGTCCACGAGCTGCGCGCCGACATCCTCGCCCGCTTCGGCCACGAGAAGCAATCCAGGCGCCTCCTCATCTCCTGCCTGAGTTTTGGCTTCAAAAATGGCGTTCCCCTTGACGCCGATATGGTCTTCGATGTGCGTTTCCTGCCCAATCCGCACTTCGTGCCCGAATTTCGCAGGAAGACCGGCCTCGATCCCAAAGTCGCTGCCCACGTCCGCGGATTTCCCCAGACAACGGAGTTCCTCAATCGCGTGACCAAGCTCATGCTCTACCTCCTTCCGCACTACGTGGAGGAAGGCAAGAGCTACCTCACCGTCGCCTTCGGCTGCACCGGCGGTCAGCACCGCAGCGTGATGATGGCCGAGGAGCTCGGTAAGCGTCTCCGCAAAGCCGGCTACCAGGTCAAAGCCCTACATCGTGACATCGTCCGCTAGACCTTCAGTTGTGTTCGAAAGTGTGCTGGCAGATCAGCGGCCCGGCAGTTCATCAAGCCAGCTGCTCATCGCGTCCGCCGCTTCCTTGTTCACATCCTCTGACGGATTCAGCCAGACAAGCATCTTTTGCGCCGCGACCCTCTTGTAAGCCTCAGGCTCATGCGTCTCGCGACTTTGATTTGTCGCATCCGAGCGCTCGAACCACAGCATCGGAACCCGCACCGCCGCAGCCGCTGCATCCAGATCGTAGCGGTCGCGAACCAGCAGCCGCGCGGGAACCAGCCGCGCCCGCGCATCGTTGAAGATCGCTTCCGCCGGATCGTTCATCGGCGAATCCACCACCACCCCCGCCAGCTCCGGATGCTCGGCGGCAACTTCGAGTGCCAGATTCGCTCCCAGGCCCGTGCCATCCAACACAATCGATCCAGCGTCGATTTGCCGCGTCCCGATCAGGTAATCAAGCGCCCATTCTGCATCCTGGCGCCAGTTTCGCTCGCTCGGCCGTGCAAACTGGCTTGCTCCATAGCCGCGATAGTCAAAGGCCAGCACGTTCTCGCCCACGGCGTGCAGCCGCACCAGCGCGTCCACGGTGTCTCCAAGGTTGCCGTCCTGGCCGTGCAGATAAATCACAGTGAACCGCGCCAGTCGAGCTCCCTGCGCCGCCGGAATCCACCATCCCTTCAACCGCGGCACGCCCGTATCCGTCGCCGCAAATGCCACCGGATCAAAAGCCAATCCAGCGTTGGCCGGCGTTCTTGCCACTGCCGCCGCCGGATGGTAGAGCAGTTGCCAGCTCCCCTGCCAGAAAAGCAGGCACAACCCCAGCCATCCGCAAGCGGCCGCGGCCGCAATCGTCCCGCACATCGCAACCAGCAGCCATCGCCCCGAGACAAGCGGCGGCTTCACGCGGCCCTTTTTGCCGTTCGCATCTTGCCTGTCGCCTGCGTCTTCCTTGGCGCCCACCGCCGGCCTTCTCGGCCCAACCTGCTTCTGTGGTTTTTTGCGCGACATGATTGTGGTTTTCGGCTCTTCCGTTCCAACCCGCGGAATCACTTCCATCCTAACCATCGCCGCTTCAAACTTCGCTCCGCACTCGGGTGTATATTTCTCCTTGGTGTGAACGAATCCATCTACGGGAAGCGACCCACATGGCAACCGCAAATCACGAAGTCACAATGCCGGCAGCGAATGAAGTCCTACTTATTACCAGCGGCGATCTGCGCCTCTCCGCCAACCAGGTGTGCTGGCCCGCGCAGCGCGACATGGAAGAAAAACTCACCGCTGCATTCGCGCAAAAATGCGTCAAGCTCGTCCGCGCCCACGCTTACGACGAAAAACTGAAGCACGGCTTCATCTCCTCGCAGCGCATGGGCATGGACGTCTTCATGAAAATTCATCCTCAGGCTCGCCTCGTCTTCGCCACCGCGGCGTGGCAGTACAGCCATCATGTCCTGCCCGGACTGCGCTCGCACCATGGACCCATCCTCACCGTCGCCAACTGGTCCGGCCAGTGGCCGGGACTCGTCGGCCTGCTCAATTTGAACGGCTCACTCGTCAAGGCCGGAAAGCCATTCTCATCGATCTGGAGCAGGGAATTCACCGACGCATATTTCCAAAAAGCGCTCGATGAATGGCTCCGCGACGGCAAGATCACGCACGATCTCTCGCACGTTCACGCTCTCGACAGGAGCAAGCTGCCCGCCGCCAGCGCCAAGCTAGGCGCCGAGCTCGCCGCCGCACTCAAGCATCGCAAAGCCATCATGGGTGTCTTCGATGAAGGCTGCATGGGCATGTACAACGCCATCATCGACGACGAGCTGCTCAATCCCGCCGGAATCTTCAAGGAGCGCCTGAGCCAGTCCGCCCTCGTGGCCAAAATGCGCACGGTCAGCTCAGCCGAAGCGCAGGCTGTCTATCAGTGGCTCGTCGCCAAAGGCGTCAAATTCGCGTTCGCCAAGGATGCTTCGACTGAGCTCACGCTCGATCAGGTGCTCGATCAGTGCAGGATGTACATCGCAGCCGTCCGCATCGCTCATGACTTCGGCTGCGACGCCATCGGCATTCAGTATCAACAGGGCCTCAAGGACATGGTGCCCGCTTCCGATCTGGCGGAAGGCATGTTGAACAACGCCGATCGTCCTCCGGTCTGCGCGGAAGGGAGTACCAACGAGCTTTATGCCGGCAGTCCGCTCCCGCACTTCAACGAAGTCGACGAGTGCGCTGGCGTCGATGCACTGGTCACCAATCTCTGTTGGAAGGCGCTCGGCCTCGACCCCTCAACCACCCTTCACGATGTGCGTTGGGGCGAGCACTACAAGGGCGCCAGCGGTTCCAGCCCAGGCGCTGCCAGTTCCGAAAATAGCGCTGCGAGCCCTCACAATAGCGCCGGCGGCTCTGGGAAAATCGACGCCTTCGTCTGGCTGCTCCAAATCTCCGGCGCAGCTCCCGCCAATCATTTTGTCGGCGGCTATGCGGGCGCCGTCAGCGAGCGCCAGCCCGCCATGTATTTCCCCCTCGGCGGCGGATCGCTCAAAGGCGTGGGCAAGCCCGGCGAAATCGTCTGGAGCCGCGTTTTTGTCGAGGGAGGCGCTCTCCATGCTGATCTCGGTCGCGGCACGGTCGTCAGTCTGCCCGCTGCAGAGACCGAACGCCGCTGGCGCGAAACCACGGTGCAGTGGCCCATCGTCCACGCCATCCTGCACGGCGTCAGCCAGAATCAGATGATGGCCCGCCACCGCGCCAACCACGTGAACATCGCCTACGCGCCTTCGCCTGATTCCGCCGACAAAGCTCTCGCAACCAAAGCCGCCATGCTCGCGGAACTCGGCTTGCACGTCCATCTTTGCGGCGTCAGGCAGTAGGTTAAGCGTCGCTCTTGGTAGCGCCGGTCTCCCGACCGGCTGTACTGGCGGCGTCCACGCCGCCAGTTGCGACGCTGGCGAATCGGAATGTTGCCTAATCCTTTCGGCGTTCTTCTCCGAAAGGGTCGGATTGCACAAGCTTCAACTTACCTCGAACCAGCTAGCAGCTAGAAGCTGTCTTTTCACGACCGCATTTCTTCCGCCGTAATCTCCGCCGCCATCTCCCTCGCTGCCGGAACAATCCCCATCTCCTGGTAAATCGGCCGCACTACGCGCCGCAGCGCCGGCAGTTGGGTCACGAACCACGCCGACCCAAGCACCACCACCACGCCGTTCACGATCACTGTCCATTGCGCCCCGGCCAAAACCATTCCCGACACGATCCAGATCGGCGTCGGCGGAATGACATGGGCCAGCGCTCCTGCCAACAAACTTCCGAACGGAGCCATCCCCACGAAAGCCATCGTGTAGTAGCTCATCACGCGCCCGCGCTTGTCTTCGTGCACCAGCGTCTGGATGATCGTATTGCTCGCCGCCATTCCCTGCATCATGCCCATTCCCGCCACCAGCACCATCAGCATCGAGAGCCAGAAAACGTGCGACAGCCCGAAGCCGATCAGTCCCAAACCAAACACAGCCGCGGCAACCGGAATCATCCGGATCAGCCCGCGCACGCTCTTCCGCGCAGCCAGCGAAAGCGCGGAGACGAGCGCGCCCACGCCCATCGCTCCCATCAGGAACCCCAGAGTGTGCGGTCCGCCATGCAGCACCCGCGCCGCAAAAATCGGCATCAGCACCACAAACGGCATGCCCATCAGGCTCACCACGGCAAACAGCGTCAAAATCGTGCGGATGGGCAGGAATCCGGAAACGTAACTCCAGCCCTCCTTCAATTCCGTCAGCGTCGATGTCGCCGCCCGCCGCGCCGCGGCAACATTCAGCCGCATCATCAAGAGGGATGCAATCACAGCAATGTAACTGATCCCGTCGATCAGAAAGCACCAGCCCTCGCTCGTCGCCGCTATCAACATCCCGGCCAGCGACGGCCCAATCAACCGCGCCACGTTGACCATGGACGAATTGATTGCAATGGCGTTGCCCAGATCGGCGCGGTCGACCACCATCTGCACCATGAACGCCTGCCGCCCCGGCATATCGAAGGCGTTGATGAGGCCCTGCATGACGCTCAAAATCAGAATCAATTCAATGGTGATGTGTCCTGAAAGCGTGAGCGCGGCCAGCAGAAACGACTGAATCATGGCCAGTGTCTGCGTCCACACCAGCACTTGCCTGCGGTTCAGCCGATCCACCCAAACCCCTGCGAAAGGCGCGAAGAGAAACGTCGGAATCTGTCCCGCGAAGCTCACCGTGCCCAGCAGCAGCGCCGACCCCGTCAGCCGGTACACCAGCCACGACGTCGCAATGCGCGTCATCCACGTGCCGATCAGCGAGATCGTCTGCCCGCCGAAAAACAGCCTGAAGTTGCGATGCCGCAGCGCGCGCCACGCGTGCGATGCGCCGCTCAATGCGCGTGTCTTTCCCTCCGCGTCCGGGGCTTCCGGCGGCGAGCTCGTTTTCAGGATCTCGACGCGTTTCGACCCGTCCCGCATCTCGTCCCGCATCGCTCACTCTTCAGCTGCCTTCGCCGCGATTCCTTCCGCTGCGGCAATGTTCTTCATCAATTCCGCGGGGACATTGTGGCGGCCGCGCAGATAATCCGCGGAGTTATAGGAAATCCAGACTTTTCCGGCTTCGTCTTCCCAAACAAGAATCTTCAGCGGCAGATCGATGGCAATGCTTGGCGCCGCCACCATCACCGGCGTGCCTGCCTTCGGGTTCCCGAAGATCAGCAGCTTGGTGGGGTGCATCTCTTCATCCCCGCCTTTTCCGCCTCGCCGCTATGATCCAAAAGCGCAAATAAAGTCACTCCCTTCGCTTCCAGAAGGTCGCGCACCCTCTCGACTGTCCGGTGCACCGAATGACGGCTGGCTATGTCGACAATTCCGCTCGCGCTCATATCCGAAATCATACGTGAGCCCATCGCAATGGCGTTGAACGCAAATTGAAAGGCCCCTCGCCGCGGCGAGAGGCCTGGTCTTTCGAGCGCCGCGCTCAGCTCACACGCTCGATCGTCACCGACTCCAGCACCACCGGCTTGTGCGGCTTGTCCTGCGCGTTGCGCGCCACCTTCGAGATCTTGGTCACCACGTCCTGGCCCTCGGCGACTTCGCCGAAGATCGTGTGGTTGCCGGTGAGCCACGGCGTGGGCGCCACGGTGATAAAAAACTGGCTTCCATTGGTATTCGGGCCGGCGTTGGCCATGGCCAGTTTGCCCGGCTTGTCAAACTTATGCGGTGACCCTTCGTCTCATCCTGGAAGCGGTAGCCGGGCCCGCCCATGCCGGTGCCGGCCGGATCGCCGCCCTGAATCATGAAATCGGGAATCACGCGATGAAAAATAGTTCCGTCGAACAGCTTCTCCGTCGACTTGGCGCGCGTGGCGGGTGCGTCCACTCCTTCGCGCCTTCGGCCAGCTCGATGAAGTTCTTTACGGTGATGGGCGCGTCGGCCTCAAAAAGCCGGACGGTGATTTTGCCTTCTGTGGTCTTGAAGACGGCGTACGTGCCGGGCGCAAGTGCCATGGATCCTCCTTCGTTTCTGAGAGCTGATATCCTATTCTCGGATCTCCGCTCGCAGACTTCTTCAGAGGGACCCCGCATTACCTTGGGCCTACGGTATCGGGGTCTCCGGCATCGGCTGCCCTTCGCGCACAATCGTCACCTTCTTCAGCACACCGGCGTCAGCGGCTTGTCATTCCCGTCGCGCTGCACGCGCGCAATGTCTTAACCACGGCCACGCTGGAGTCGTCGCACTGGCCAAAGAAGGTGTAGTGCTGGTTGAGCGAAGCCGTCGGCCTCTCGGTGATGAAGAACTGGCTGCCGTTCGTGTTCGGTCCGCTGTTGGCCATCGCCAGCCGGCCCGGCCCGTCGAAGTTCAGGTTGGGATCGAATTCATCGTCGAAGGTGTAGCCGGGATCGCCCATCCCCGTGCCGGTGGGGTCGCCGCCCTGAATCATGAACTCCGGGATCACGCGATGGAACGTGGTGCCGTCGTAATAGCGCTTGTGGTGCTGGACTTTCTTCGTCGTGGGTCGGTCCAGTCCTTCGTGCCCTCGGCCAGTCCGATAAAGTTGGCCACGGCCTTCGGTGCCTGCTTTTGGAAGAACTGGCAGGTGATGCGGCCCATCGAGTATCCATCACCACAAACGGTCCGTTGGGAACGTTGCGGCCTGGGCATGGCCTGTGGCGCGTCAGGAAACTCTCGCCTGAGGGCTCGGCTCGCGGGCGGCGTGGACTGTTGAAGCAAGGAGAACGAAGGCCGCCCAGGCAAGTGCTCTGGCTCAGCCGCACCAAGGCGGAGAAGAGAAGCGTGCGTCGAATATTCATGCCGATCTTGAGGGTAAATCATGCGGCGTGCGGCGTGCCAGCGTCTCCGCGCCGGTGTATTGGCCCATTTGGGTTGGCTTTGCAGGGTGCGGGCTTAACCTCCCTACCCCTGGTCCTCGCCCCCGCCCCCGCCCCCGCAACCCCTCGCCATCACATTCCA
>CAWHVN010000027.1:0-17638 GCA_963832805.1 uncultured Acidobacteriaceae bacterium
GATCGACGAGTGGGTGCAGTTAAGCAGCATTGCGATGGACACAAACCAGGGACATTGAAGGCCGGGAGATATTCTCCTGGCCTTTTGTTTTTTGACCGAATGGCGCAAGACTGCAATGCGCCGGCGGGCGCTGGGGCACGATGCGCTATCGCCGCCTGACGGGTTTAGGCGTTGCCAAAGACGGGAATGGTTGCGCCGTGAATGACGCGCGCCCGGTCGCTCGCGAGGAAGAGCACGACCTCGGCAATGTCCTCGGGTTTGGGCCACTTGGAAAAGTCCGCTTTGGGCATGGCTTTGCGATTGGCTTCGGTGTCGATGATGCTGGGAAGGATGGAGTTGGCGCGGACGCCGGTGCCGATGAGATCGGCGGCGAGCGAGTCGATGAGCGCGACGGCAGCGGCCTTGGTGGCGGCGTAAGCCGATGCTCCGGCAGCGTGATCCCAGGCTGCTTTCGAGGCAATGTTCACAATGGCGCCGCTCTTGCGGGCAAGCATGGGAGGCACTGCCGATTTGGCCAACGCGTAGGTTGCGCGGAGATTCAGGTCGATCATGCGCGTGAAGACTTCGGGATCGAGTTCCCAAAGCGGCGTGCCGCCCGCGTAGCCGCCCACTGTGTTGACCAGAACGTCAAGACGACTCGACCGCGAGACAATCTGGTTGACGAGATCGGCGGTCTGGCGCGCGTCGGTGACGTCGACTTCGAATCCCGAGAGGCGGCTGGAGTGATGCGGGGCAGCGGCTTTGAGGGCCTGGAATTCACTTTCGTGACGCCAGGTGACGGCCAGGTGCGCGCCCTGATCGAGAAAGGCGAGGCTGACCGCACGGCCGAGGCCGCCGGTGCCGCCGGCAACGAGGACGACTTTTTCAGAGAAGTCAGAACCCATTGGCAGTTTCCCTCGAATCGATTTCCGTGCGATCGTGCCCCATCAGTATCCCACGGCGGCCGATGAGCGACGGAAGGAAGCGAGCGCAAGCGTGGGCGCGGGTTTCTAGGGCGCGGAGGCGCGTGCCTCCAGCTTGCGGATGGATTTGAGCATTTCAGCGAGGTTGGTTTTGCCGATCTCGCGTTCGAATTCGTTTTGCATGCGGTCGAGAGCGGCGATGACGCGCAGGGCGCAGCGCTTGCCGTGCGGCTTGAGCGTGAGCAGATAAGCGCGCGCGTCCTGAGGGTCGATCTTGCGTTGCAGAAGCCCTTTGGCTTCGAGCGACGAGATGCAGTGGCTGAGATTGCCGCGCGTGGTCGAGAAGGTTTCGGCCAATTGCGAGGGCTTGACCTGGCGCGGCGCCTCAAAGAAGAGAGCGGCGAGGACGAGAGCTTCGAGGAAACCGAGGTTGTCTGCGGCGAGCACGCGCGAGGCGAGCGCCTCAAAGCGGCGTGCCGCGCGGTTGACGGCGAACATGGGGCTTTCACGGAGAAAGGCGTCGATGCGCATGGTGGATGGGGTTAGTTTAGCACCTCAACTATTCACGATGATACAAAATCGTTGTTGCGCATGGCCGTCTTTGACGGCGATGCTCTAACTGAGCGATTCAATGCGCCGAATGCAATTTGTCCATCTCCATCGAGTTATGTGGCTTCTGCTGCTGGCGGGGGCTGTGCGGGCTGTCATCGCACAGAATGCGGCGCCTCCACCGGCTGCGCCGGTAAAGGGACAGACCGAAACCATGATGGTGCTGGGTACGGCGACGCCGGTGCCGCTGGCCGAGTCGCAGCGGTCGGTGGAGATTCTGCCGGTGAAGGGACAATCGCTGGCCGCCGAGTCGCCGCAGGATTTTTTGCGGCAGGACTCCTCCGTATTTCTTGAAGAGCGCGGCGGCGGCGGAGGCCAGGCGGACCTGGTGCTTCGCGGCGGCAGCTTCGAGCAGACACTGGTGTTGCTGAACGGGTTCCGCATCAACGACGCGCAGACCTCGCACCACAATCTCGACCTGCTGGTCCCACTGGAGGCGATGGACTCGATCCAGGTGCTGGAGGGCGCGGGCTCAACCTTGCACGGCGTGGATGCGCTAAGCGGGGTGGTCGATTTTCTGACGGCGGCGCCGGATCACAATTCAATTTTTCTGCGTGGTGGCGAGGGAAGTTTTGAATCGAACGAGGAAACGCTGATGGCGGGCGGCGAGCGCGGGAGATGGAGCGGACGAGCGACCGCGGAGCGCAATTTTTCGACGGGCTTCATGGCCGACCGAGATTATCGGAATGAAGATTCCTCGGCAGAGAGCTGGGTGGGGACGCGGCTAGGCGTGACGGACTTGCTTTTTGCTGTAAGTGACAGGTCGTTTGGGGCGAACCAGTTTTATGGAGATTATCCTTCGTGGGAGCGAACGAAGGGTTGGTTTGGCTCGGCGCGGCAGGAACTGGGTAGCCAGACAGAGGCGGCGTTCGCCTATCGACGGCACACGGATGAGTTCGTGCTGTTCCGCGACGATCCGGCGATTTATGAGAACAACCATATCGATGGGTCGTGGCAGGGATCGCTGCGGCGCACAGAGAACCTGCCGGCGGGAACGCTGCTGCTGATGGGGCTCGAGGCGGACGGAGACAGCATTCACAGCAATAATCTCGGGCTTCATGCGCGGAATCGGGGAGCGGGTTACGTGGACGTGGACCTGCGGCCGGCGAAGAAACGCTGGAGCTTGTCGGCGGGGGCGCGGGAGGAGGTTTTTTCAGGCGGAGGCAGGGGAGCGTTTTCTCCGGAGCTGGCAGGGAGCCTGCGCGTGGCGACCAGCCTGAAGCTGCGCGCGACCGGAGGGTATGGATTCAGGATTCCGACATACACCGATCTTTACTATTCCGATCCGGCGACGCTGGGGAACGCCAACTTGAAGCCGGAATCGGCGTGGACCGGCGATGGAGGCGTGGATTGGACACCGTCGAGCAAGCTGGTGCTTTCGGCGACGGGCTTCTACTCGCAGCAGCACGACACGATCGACTATGTGAAGAGCGCGACGCCGAATGCGTATCTTCCCGCGGGATGTCCGGCGAACATCTGGTGCGCGGACAATCTGAATGGACTGCACTTTGCGGGAGTCGAGGCGAATTTCACATGGATTCCGAAGAAATCGCAGACGGTGCGCGTGGAGTGGACGGCCCTGCATGGGGCGCAGACCGCGCTGCACGGGCTTGAGTCAGAATATGTTTTCAATTATCCGGTCGAAAACATTCATGCCTCGTGGACCTGGGCGATGGGACACGACATTGTATTGACCAACGCTGTGCAGCTTGCCGAGCGGTATCAGCAGACTGTGTATCCGGTGTGGAACGCGACACTGACGCGCGATGCCTGGAAGGTGCGGCCGTATCTGCGACTCATGAATGTGAGTAACACCGGCTACCAGGAGATCAGCGGCGTGAACATGCCGCCAAGGACGATCATGGGCGGAGTGGCGGTGCAGGTGGGGCGGTGAAAGAGACAGGGAATTGGGAGTAGCGAATAGGGAATAGAGAACGTGCGGGAGCGCGCGATAGGCGAGCACGCTCAGGCCAGGTGCTTCTTGAAAAACTCGAGTGAGCGCTGGCGAGCTTCCTTTGCTGCTGCGGCGTTGTAGCTCGGGCGCGGATCGCAGTTGAAGGCGTGGCCGGCGTCGTACCAGAAGATTTCGACTTCAGGATGCGCGGAGTGAATCTTTTCGACCTCCGCGGCGGGAATGTGGGTGTCCTGGCGGCCGAAGTGGAGCATGACGGGGCAGGTGGGTTTTTCGCCGGCGTAATTGCCGATGCGGCCGCCGTAGTAGCCCACGGCCGCAGCCGGCTGGAGGCGCGTAGCGGAGAGCCAGGCGATGGTGCCACCGAAGCAATAGCCGATGACGCCGACGTTCTTGCCTGTCGCGCCGGCGGCAAAGTCGACGGCCGCGGCGACATCGAGGATCGACTTTTCCGCATCGAGTTTGGGGATTAGACTCATCGCGGTTTGCAGATCGGCGCCTTCGTAGGCAAGCTCGATGCCGGGACTGATGCGGTCGAAGAGCGCGGGGGCAACGGCGAGAAAGCCATCGCGCGCCCAGCCGTCGGCCACAGAACGGATGTGGGAGTTGACGCCGAAGATCTCCTGCACAACGACCAGCCCGGCGACGGGCTCGGCGGCGGGCTGGGCGACATAGGCGCTGAAGGAGTGGCCGTCGGCGGCGCGCAGAACTACAGATTCACTCATGAATGGAACTCCGGAAGCGATTCAAGTATCAATGCAGCCAGGACCGGAGCGCAAGCATGGTCAAAGGTTGGGTAGCGGGCCAGTTTGGAGGCGTATTCCCTCAGGGGCTAAAGCCCACGATCATATTGCTTAATTTATGTGCGGGCTAAAGCCCGTACCCTTTAGAGTGACCCACTACCGGAAGGCTGCGCCGAGCTGGGTTAAGGGCATTGGCTCAGTTGACGCGCCGCGGAAGCTGAAGCGGCTTACGGGGGCCGAGATCCTCGCGCACCAGCGTGAGGCCGAGGAGCAGGCGCTCAAAGCTGTCAGAGAGGCGCGCGAACAGCGGCGCTTCCTGCTCGTATTCGAAGAGATTGAACTGGCTGACGATGAAGTAGCTCTCCTTGCCGGCGCGAATGAGCTCCTCGATGCTGGGATAGTGGCGGCGGAGACGGCGGCTGGAACCAGTGGCCTCAGGGTACATGCCGGCGACGAAGAGCGAATAGTCGCCGATGTACTTGCGCAGCGCGCGCTCGGCATCGAAGGAAGCAGCGGACCCGTGGATGGGGTCAGCGGCGCGCTCCATCTCTTCGAGCTCCTCGATGGGGCGGCCCTCAGCATCGCGCATGCTGTAGAGCTTGTCGGCGTGGGAGAACTCGCAAAGCAGGCGCGCGACGTAGACGGTGACATCGGGATCGTGCAGACCCAGTTTGCCTTCATAGCTGTTACGCACGATCTGCTGGAAGAAGGGTTCGAGCGGATGAGGCTGGGCCGGCATACAAACCTCCCATGCGCGGAGCCGAAAAGCAATCGTCTCCATAAGCCGAAGCGGCTGTGCGCGAACAGCCGGGTTCGCTTCCTGAGGCCGCTGCTGTTCCTGGTCGTGCTGCGCGGGGAAGGTGCCAGCGGCGGCCCGATTTACCAAAGTTGTAACACTGAGCTTATCGGAACCGTTGCGCTTAGCAAGAGGGATGAACCAACTTTGTTGGCAGAGGCGAGGTTCGATTGCGAACGGCGCGGAAAATGGAAGGGCAGCCGCGACGGGCTGCCCTTATTGTGCTGGAGCAGATCGACGCTGCGCTTAGACGGTGGCCGGGGTGCGCGATTCGAGCTCGGCGAGGCGCCTGGCAAGCAGGGTTTCGAGCTTGACCAGAGCAGCGGAAAAGCCCTCGATGCCTTCTTCGAGCTTGTCGTTGGCCATACGGTCGGCCAGGTGCATGCGCTCGAATGCGGCCTTGTCGACGACGATTCTGTCGATGGGCATGGTTTTGGCGTTCTCGGGATCGAGCTTGCGCGGCAGATCGCCCTGGGTGGCTTCGAGCTCGGCGAGCAGTTGCGGCGAGATAGTGAGCAGATCGCAGCCGGCGAGCTCGGTGATTTCGCCGATGTTGCGGAAGCTGGCGCCCATGACGACGGTTTTGTAGCCGAATTTCTTGAAGTAGTTGTAGATGCGCGTGACCGACTGCACGCCGGGATCGTCGGCGCCCTGGTAGTCCTTGCCCGTGTCCTTCTTGTACCAATCGAGGATGCGTCCGACGAAGGGCGAGATGAGGGTTGCGCCGGCATCGGCGGCGGCGATGGCCTGATGTAGGCCGAAGAGGAGCGTGAGGTTGCAGTGGATGCCCTCCTTCTCTAGAACCTCGGCGGCGCGAATACCCTCCCACGTGGAGGCGATCTTGATGAGCACGCGATTGCGGCCGATGCCAGCGGCGTCGTATTGCGCGATGATGGTGCGCGCCTGCTTGATAGTGGCCTCAGTGTCGTAGGAGAGGCGCGCGTCCACCTCAGTGGACACGCGGCCGGGGACGATGGCGAGAATCTTCTTGCCGAAGGCGATGGCGAGGCGCTGGAAGGCGAGATTGGCGACGGCCTGATCGGTGGCGCCTTCGTCGAGCTCTTTGCGCGCGTCGATGAGGACGCCGTCCACGATGGGCTGATACTGCGGCAACTGCGCGGCGGCGGTGATCAGCGAGGGATTGGTGGTCGCGTCCTGCGGATGGAATTTCTCCATGGCCTCCATGTCGCCGGTGTCGGCCACGACCACGGTGTACTTGCGCAACTGCTCCAGAAGATTTAGCATGATTCCTCCTGCGGGGAACGCGGGGCTTCGGGGGGCGTCCTACGGCACCAGTGTACCTCTTCTTCTTTAAGATGCGCTGAATGCGCGGCTGGTGCACTGTGTGCTGGCGGCGTTTAGTCCACCTCTACTGGATTTGCGAGGATGCCGAGGCCGGGGACGGAAACTTCGACACGGTCACCGGCTTTGAGCGGAGCCACGCCGGATGGGGTTCCGGTGAGCAACAGGTCGCCGGGCTCGAGCGTGAAGACAGACGTGATGAAGGCGAGAAGCTCGGGGAGCGAAAAGATGAAGTCGAGCGTGGAGGCGTGCTGGTGGACTTCGCCGTTGAGGCGCGTCTCGAGGTTGAGGCCGGCGTCGAGATCTACTTCATCGCTCACGATTGGGCCGATGGGGCAGAAGGTGTCGAAACCCTTGGCGCGCGTCCACTGATCGTCCTTATTTTGCAGGTCGCGAGCGGTGACGTCGTTGGCGAGCGTGAAGCCGCGCACCACGTCGCGCCAGTTGGCGCCGGACTTGAGGTTGCGTGCACGGCGGCCGATGACGACTGCAAGCTCGCCTTCAAAATCGACACGCTCAGAGATAGCAGGCAGGCGGACCGCGCCGCCGGGCGCGAGCAGCGACGATGGCGGCTTGAAGAAGATCAGAGGCTCCGTGGGCATTTCATGGCCGAGCTCGCGGACGTGGGCGCGATAGTTGCGGCCGACACAGACGATCTTGGACGGCGTGACGGGCGGAAGCAGCAGGGCGGCGCTGAGGGGCATGGGCGCGAAGTCGAAGTTGGCTGCATCGGCCTCTTCAAGCGTCAGGCGGTAGGCCAGATCTTCAGCCGGAGCCGGCGCCAAATCCGAGATCCACAACTTGCCGTTGCGGTCTTCTACTGATCCGTAGTGGGTTCGGCCGTTGAGCGAAAAGCGGCAATACTTCATGGGGCTAGTCTCCTTGGGGCTATGTCTGCTACGGGCCGGGCACGGTGTCGGACGCCTGGGCAGAGCGCGCGCTCTCATGGCCCTGCTGGTCAATGGCGCTGACAGAGTAAGCGTAGGTGTGGCCGGGCTGCACGTTGGGGTCATGATAACCGGGCCCCACGACGGGCTGCGCGGGCGAGATGCGCTGCCAGGTTGCGTTTGCTCCGGATTCACGGCGGTAGACGATGTAGCCGGCGAGATTGGATTCGACGCTGGGCAGCCAACTGAGATCGATCGCGGGGCCAGAGCCGTTCGCACCCGCGGTGGCGACCGCGGCGAGACCCCTGGGGGCACCGGGTGGAAACACATTGACCGCGTCGATGCGCAGAGGAAGCGAAAGCGGCCCGGCCAGCTCGAGCGTTGCGCCGCCAACGTTGACGCGGGCGACGCGCTGGGCACGGTACTCGTAGGTTTCGCCGAAGCGGATGCTGGCGTCGAGGGCACGATCGGCGTGAGCGACGGGTTCGACAAGGAGGGTTTGCTCGATTGGTTCGGCGGGCTGCGCCAATGGGCCTTGATCCGATTTCTTCACTGGCGCTGTGAGGAGCCTGCGCACAAGACGGACGGCGATGGGTGAGGATTCAGTTGGAGCGGGCGCCCAGTGCAGGAGCACGCCGTCTTTACTCATTTCGGCGGTGAGGTTCTCGACGGCAGGTGGCGCCTCGCCGGCAAGAATCTCCGCGCCGTTCGAGAGTCCGGCGGAACGCGACTTGCGATTGTCGAGCTCGACAAAGTAAGTGAGCACGCGCGGAGGGCCGGCGGCAAGCGGCGTGGGTAAAGCGTCAGTGAAGGTGGCGTCGGAGCCGGGCGCGAATTGCAGCGTGGCGGCGACGGAGCAGCGCTCGGCGCGGGTTTCATTGCGACAGACGCGGACGGCGATGTTGCCGTTGAGCAGGACTTTGTCCGTGGTCTTTTTCGGCATGGTCCAAGTGAGGGCCACCTGCTCACCGGTGCGCACGGCAGAGAGATCGTTGACCGGGACGGGAAGGTTCAACGACGGCGGCTGCGGCGCGCCCGGCATTCCGCAGCCGGCGAGGGCCACTGCGGCGGCAAACGCGGCGCCAACAGCCGCAGGCTGGCGAGCGAGGCCCTGATTTCTTACGGATTGCATGGCGCTTTCAGTCTACTGGAGGCGCGCAGGACGTGGCCACGGATGAAAGGTGCGCGGGTCACCGGAGCGGTGCTCGGAGAAGATTCCGGTTGACTGCGCTATGAGCGCTTGGGAAGATTGTGCTTGAGGGTTCCCCCAATAAGCCAAGGTGCGAGGCTGCCGCGACAGAACAGACAGCCGGGGCTACTGAGCACCAGCGAGTCGCTGCAGCACGCAAAATGAGCGTGCGAACGAGGAAAGAGGGAAGCCAATGTCATTTTTTCGGGACTATCTGCGAGAAAACAAGATTATGTTTGACCCCAGATTCGACGAGACCGACGAGGATTTCCTGGTTCAGGCTCTCTTGCAGGCGCGGATGAACCGGTCGAGGGGCAATATCGTCATCAAGGCCGGGTTTTTTGGCAAGAGAGATTTGGAGCGCGAGCTGAAGACGCCGAAGGCCCAGGAAGCTTTGCACTTTGTGGCGGGGTTTCTTTGTTACATGGTCAAGACACCGATCCCGTATGGGCGAGAGATGGAGGGATTCAAGGCGTATTTCACGCCGGGGTTTGCCAGCAACAATTTGAAACATGAGCAACTGCGGCGGGGCCTGCGCGAGAGCTACTTTGACGCAACTATCGAGAGCCTGGAAACGACCGAGACGCTGGACGCGCTGTTCGATATTGCCGAGCTGAACGTGGCGCAAGCGGCGGGATAGTCAGAACGAATTCCAATCGATCCTCGATTCGCGGCGCCGATCAAATCCTGCGCAGGTTGGCGAATTTTTCCATCAGCTTCTTCATGCCGTGACGGGCAAAGAGCACGGTGAGTTTGGCGTCTTCGCCGTTGCCTTCGCGCAGGAGCACGGTGCCCTCACCGTACTTTGCGTGCATCACGCGCTGGCCTTTTTTCAGGCCGGAGGCTCCGTTAGCCGCGGGAATGTCCATGTTGGGACGGGCGAGGGAGCCGGGACGGGCCGCGCGGGGTTTCGCACCAAAGAAGCGGGCGATGTTGTCGATGCTGCGCTCCGGCGGCGGCGCTCCCGGCGTTCGCACGCTCTTATCTTTTGGAATTGTGCCGTGGCGGGGAGAGAACGACGGCGCGACGGCGTGAGGAATTTCCTGACTCTCATCTTCGTAGTTGAAGTGCGCGCGGTCGGCGTTGCCGGCGCGGTGATGCCGTCGCCCCGCGGCATATGTTGGCGAGTACGCAGGAGTCGACCAGGCGGGGCCTCTGCTGCCGAGATTTTCGATGAGCTGCGAAGGAACTTCTTCGAGAAAACGCGAGGGAATGCTGGCCTCGGGCACGTCGGCGCCGTAGCGGCGGCGGTAGTGGGCGCGGGTGAGGATGAGCGTGTTCATGGCTCGTGTCATGCCGACGTAGCAGAGGCGGCGCTCCTCTTCGAGCTCTTCGGGGCTCGACAGCGTGCGCGAATGGGGGAAGAGGCCTTCCTCAAGGCCGGCGAGAAAAACGAGCGGGAATTCGAGACCCTTGGCGGCGTGCAGAGTCATGAGCGTGACGCGGGCGTTGGGGTCGAACTGATCGGTGTCAGAGGCGAGAGCGGCATGATCGAGGAAGTCGGCGAGGGTTTCGCCACGCTCCTCGGCGTCGTGCGCGGCATTGGCCAGTTCCTTCAGGTTCTCAATGCGGCTGAAAGCTTCGGGCGTGCCTTCGGTTTCGAGGGCTTTGATGTATCCGGAGCGGTCGATGATGAAGCGGATGAGCTCGGGGAGCGTGGCGGAGTCGCCGGGAGAACGGAATCCGGAGTCTTCGCCGGAGTTTGATTCAGAATCCGGCGGGCGCCTTCGCTTGTTCCGCCTGCGCAGCTTCGCCGAAGGCGAAGCCCGTGTCGGCGCCGGCCGTGCGGGAATCGGCGACGTCGGCGGAGAGCTTACCTGCGAAGTCGGGGTCCATCATGGCCTGCGCGTCGAGGATGAGCTGGCGGAAGGACTCAAGCGCCGCGAAAGCGCGCGCGGAGACGAGGTGGTTGGCGATGGCCGCGGCGACCGCGTCCCAGGTGGACTGGCCCGTTTCGAGAGCCAGCCGCTCCAGAGTTTCAAGCGTGGTTTTGCCGATGCCGCGAGCCGGCGTGTTGATGACGCGCTGCAGGGCCATCGAATCGTGGGGATTGCGGATGAGGCGCAGGTAGGCGAGAAGATCCTTAATCTCAGCACGCTCGTAGAAGCTGAAGCCGCCGACCATGGTGTAACTGATGTTGTAGCGGCGCAGCGCTTCCTCAACGAGACGCGACTGCGAGTTGGTGCGGTAAAGAACGGCGCAATGTCCTGCCGCCGCTCCGCGGTTCTGGGTCTCGGATGAGTTTTCCTGCTGGCGGAAAAAGGCCTGAATTTTGTTGGCGATGAAGAGGGCCTCGTTTTCGCCGTCGGGTGCTTCGTAGTAGCCGATGAGCGAGCCGCCCTGGCGCTCGGTCCAGAGTTTCTTGCCTTTGCGGCGAATGTTGTTGGCGACGACCGCGCCGGCGGCTTCGAGAATGATCTGCGTGGAGCGGTAGTTTTGCTCGAGGCGGACGATGCGGGCGTTGGGAAAGTCCTGTTCGAACTCGAGGATGTTGCGGATGTCGGCGCCGCGCCACGAATAGATGCTTTGATCCTCGTCGCCGACCGCGCAGACGTTTTTGTGCTCGCCGGCGAGGAGCTTCATGAGCTCGTATTGCGGACGGTTGGTGTCCTGATACTCGTCGACCAATACATATTGATAGCGGCGCTGGTAGCGCTCGCGCACTTCGGCCGAGGATTTGAGCAGGCGGACGGCTTCGAGGAGCAGGTCGTCGAAGTCCATGGCGTTGTTCTTGCCGAGCTCGTCCTGGTAGGCCTTGAAGATGTGGGCGACGCGCTCGCTGGAGGGGTCCTTGGAGCCGAGAAAGTAATCCTGCGGATCGACCATGTGGTTTTTGGCCCAGGAGATGCGGCTGAGCACGGTGCGCGGGGTGAGCTGCTTGGCGTCGAGCCCCATTCGCTTCATGATCTGCTTGATGAGGCCCTGCTGATCGTTCTCGTCGAAGATGGTGAAGGCGCGGGTGAAGCCCTTCCACCCCACGGACGTGGACCTGTCCGTGGGGACCCCGGGGCCCTTGCCGCCCACTTTCAGGGCTTCGATGTCGCGGCGGAGAATGCGGACGCAGAACGAGTGGAAGGTGGAGATCAAGGGCTTGGCCAGCGAAGAATGGCCGAGAAGGTGAGCGACGCGCTCGGCCATTTCGCCGGCGGCCTTGTTGGTGAAGGTGACGGCCAGGATGGAGTCGGGCGCGATGTTCTTTTCCTGGATGAGCCAGGCGATGCGGTGGGTGATGACGCGGGTTTTGCCTGAGCCCGCGCCGGCGAGGATGAGCAATGGACCCTCAGGGGCCTCGACGGCCGCGCGTTGCTCGGGATTGAGGTGGGCGAGAAGAGAGTGCAATGCGTGCGTCCTGCGGGGACAGGGTCCTGAGTCTAGTGTACCGGGCAGGCTGTGGATTGGTCAGGCGCGGCCGCTGTGTCAGGCAGGCCGGGAACGCTCGCTGGTAAGCAGCGCCGCGGCCGACAGGCTGAGCAAAGGGCCAGCGATGTTGAAGAGCGCGCGGGCCGTGTTGCCGAGGGCGTCGTTGTACGCGCCAAACAGCAGAGCCAGCACAAACGTTGCGGCGGTGGCCCAAATCCATCGGCGATCCAGCCGCTTCAGCCGCCAGATACCGAGCGGCAGCAGCCAGATGAAGGTGAACCAGAACTCGTGCGCCACTATGCAGCGGATCAGCCCATGGAAGAAGCCGACCCCTTTGTACTCTCCCATGGTGGTTGTGTAGTTCCAGGCGCCAGCAAACAGGCTCCCTGGAGAGGCAAAGGAGAGCAGCACGGTCAGGCCAGCGAGGAAGCCGAGGCCGGCGATCCAGCCCAGCCTGCGGGGGCGGAGGGGCCGGTCAGAGAGCCACCACGCGATGGCGAAGACGAAGGCGAACGGGGCGAAGGTCTCCTTGGAGAGGCTGCCGGGGATGGCCCAGAGCGGCAAAAGGTACCAGCGCGCGGAGAGAAGCGACCACACCACCAGAGCCAGGAAGAATGCCTCGCCCGAATCGATATAGGCAGCCAGGTTCCAGTTGGGTACGGCGAAGTTGACCAGGAAGAGCATCGCCCCCACAAGCGAGGTGGCGTAAGACAGGCCACAGCGAAGACCGATGGCGATGAGGGTCACGGCAGTCGCGGCGGTGAGGATGGACGCAGCGGCCAGCATTCCGAAGAGGACGGGATCCCAGGAGGCGACGTGGCCCTGCGCCATCCAATAGAACGGTTTCGCCAGGGCGGGGACCAGGGGGCGGTAGGTGAAAACGCTGAGCGGGTTTCTAACCTCGCCACAGTAGCCTGCCGCATCCGAGGTACCGCCGATCTTGCCCGGGTCGTAGCGATTCAGGATGGGGTAGCCGAGTCCAAAGCAGATGAGGAAGAAGAGCAACCCAAGCAGGAGCGCTTTGCGAGCTGAGAGTGCGCCGTGCAAATGCAGAAACCTCCAGCCGAAGGCCGGGGAGATAGACATGGATGCGGAAGCTGATCTGAATCCGTTCTACGGCGACCAGATCGGCTTCTGCGATACAGACGATTCTAGCACCCGGTTTGCTCCGAAATGCATGTGCCGGTCGCCGGCCGTTTCAACATTCCCCGTAAATGCAGAGGGCGCAGCCGAAGCCGCTCCCTCGTCAGAATTCCCTAACAGCTCAGAAGCGAGCTGAGAGAGTACCCGGGATGGCGCGCGTTGCTCGGGATTGAGGTGGGCGAGAAGAGAGTGCAATGCGTGCGTCCTGCGGGGACAGGGTCCTGAGTCTAGTGTACCGTTCGGGCAACGTTGGCGGTCCCAAGTCCTTTGGGCCGTTTGCATTTCGACGGCCAATTCGCTAACATAAATAAATGGATACGCGCGGGGGAGTCCCTGCGCTGTCAATAGCACCACGGCTTTTGGCTCCGGCTTGGAGTCCCGCGAAGGCGGGCTGGCAAAGGCGGTGGGAGACGAGGGAAGCATGTCATCTGGCAAGAATATTGCGAAGGCGCGCGCCGCTGTGAACAAGCCGGCGTATCCGCTGCCTGAAGCAGTCAGTCTCCTGAAGCAAGTGAAGTACGCGAAGTTCGACGAGACCGTCGATCTGACGATGCGCCTGGGCGTGGATACGCGCCATGCGGACCAGATGGTTCGCGGAACTGTGGTGCTGCCGCACGGGCTGGGCAAGACCAAGACCGTGGCCGTGATCGCCACCGGCGACCGGCAGAAGGAAGCTACCGAAGCGGGCGCTGACTTTGTGGGCGGCGAGGAGATGGTGGAAAAGATCCAGAAAGAAAACTGGACCGCCTTCGACGCGCTGATCGCGACGCCGGACATGATGAAGGTGGTGGGCCGGCTGGGCAAGGTGCTTGGGCCCAAGGGGCTGATGCCGAATCCCAAGACCGGGACCGTGACCATGGATGTGGGCGCGGCAGTGAAGGAGATCAAGGCCGGCAAGGTGGAGTTTCGCGCCGATAAGACCAGTTTGGTGCACGTGCCTGTGGGCAAGCTGAGCTTCGAGCCGCAAAAGCTGATCGACAACGCGACCACGGTGATTACGTCGATTGTGCGCGCCAAGCCTTCGGCGGCGAAGGGCAGATACATCAAGAGCGTCACGCTGAGCTCGACGATGGGACCGGGCGTTCCGCTGGATTCGGCTGTGGCCGATGCGGCGACAAAGAAGTAAAGGCAGGGACATGGGGACTAGGGACATAGGATTCGTGGCGTACCTGGTTCAGAGCCTTGCAGACGAAGATTCGGAAGACAAGATTCGATAGAGCGCCGATCAAGCGGCGCTGACCCGATGAGGGGAGCAGGAAGATGGCGATTTCGAAAGCGAAAAAGGCGGAGAAGGTAAAGGGGCTGGCCGCAGAGCTGGCTTCGTCGACCACCGCGATTGTGGGCACGTTCAGCAAGCTGACCGTGGCCAAGGATTACGAGCTGCGCAAGGTGATCCGCGAAGCCGGCGGCAAGTATCGTGTGGTGAAAAACAAGCTGGCCGCGATCTCGGGATCGGGCACGCAGGTTGAGGCGGCGCTGAAGGGCCTGAAGGGCGTGAACTCGGTGGCGTTTACCGAGGGCGACCCCGTGGCGCTGGCCAAGGTGTTTGCCAAGTGGGCAGGCGAGAACGCGGCGGAGTTCCATTTCAAGCTGGGCATTGTGGACGGCAAGCTGCTGACCGTGGACGACGTGAAGGCGCTGGCGACCATGCCGGGCAAGGAAGAGATCCGCCTTCTTTGTATAAAGTGTGTGTATGGGAAATGCCTTTCCCGCCAGTCAATGTTGAAGTTGATATCAGCGGTAGTCCAAATGCATATTTTACAACTGATTGTAGTAAATGAAGAATCACTTATCGAATTCGCTACATGATTTGTAATAAGCCAATGACTTTGAAATGAAGGATGTCACAATGCAGGTGCTCCTTGATATAGAAACAATATTCTTACAAAAAAGTTCTGTCCGCCCTCTCCTTATTTTTATTTGATATCTATAAATAGTTCATTAATAGGTATTTCATAAAAATCAGCAAGGAGATAAAGGTGCTGGATGCGAAAAAAACCCATTTCGTTCAATTTTAGAAATGGTTGTGCGGGATAATTTAACCCCCTCTGTAAACCTGTGCCTGCGTGTAGCCGGAGTTGACTCTTAACTCACGAAGAAAGGTACATAGTTCAAGATGCCTCTGGCTATTCAGGTCTGTTAATGGTTGTCCTTTCATTAAGAATTTATTTTTACTAATAAATACTTTGAACCTTCAGTAGTTCATGTATAACTTTTGTTGGAATTAATACTGAAAATAATTAGGCTTTAATATCCTTTGGCTGGATTATACAAATTAATCGTACTAAGGAAATCAAAGAAATGCCAAATTATGCCAGGACTCACGCTAAACTTCCGAAAGTTCGGGATAAAAATTGGTTTTAATGGTGCACCGACAACTGCATGTCCGCGCCAAGAAAAATAAAATATTTGGGAAAATTTTGAATAAATTACAAATTTCCAAGAGAGAAGAGACTTTAATATGATAATAGTCCGCTATTAAAAGTAATGACTAGAAATTGCAGTATGCATTTGCAAGTTCAATGTCGTTGTAGGCATTTTTTGAAAGTCCAAATATTTTTTGACATCTGAATATATCCAATATTCTTATCTGTCCTTAGTTTTTTTATCCTTGCACCAAGTTTTTTCAACAAGACTTTATGTTTTGGTGCTATCTCTTTACGTTTCATTTTGAAGAAATTTCATGTAAATATAAAAATAATTTGCCCAAATTATTGGGCAATGACCAATATATTCATATATTTGCCCGAAATAATGGGCATATTATGAATAAAACAAGAATCCTTCATCAGATTATCCACATCAGCTTTGACCCGGAAATATGCTACATGGTTCTTTTGTTTATAAAGGATGATATCATAATTCAATCGGTTTCAATTCAATCTGTGGAATAACTTTTCAGCATTTCGAAAATCTATGGCGGTATAATAATTTCAATTCTTTTGGACATAATTAACTAATTATATATGAGCAAATACGTAATTTATACCAGGGTCTCAACATTAGACCAAAACGTAGAAAATCAAAAGGTTCAGGCTAATAGAATATGCTAATCAGAAAGGTTATGAATATGATGTTTATGAAGAGGTCGAATCTTCAAGACATACTTGTCCGGTCAAACAGGCATTATTGCAAAAATTGCGAAATGGGGGATATATTGGCTGTAATCGTCTATAAGATCGATAGGTGGGCACGTAGTAGCACTGAATTAATTTTGGAAATTAAGGAATTGGTCGATAAAAACATAGCTTTTATCTCAATAAGCGACAATCTTGATTTTTCAAGTGCAACTGGGCGGCTGCACTTCCAGATTCTCGCCATTTTTGCGGAATTTGAAAGAAGTCTCATATCTGACAGGACAAAACGTTTCGCATTAAGGACGAAAAAAAGAGGTTGAGGAATTACTTTCGGACGTCCTAAAGGTTCAAAGGACAAGAAGTCCAGACGGAAATCAGGTTATATATTACGCCATGCAAGAGAAAGCATGAAGCAGCATTCACAAAATGGTATTCAAAAACCAATCCAGGATTATTGATAGTACCGATAGTATTTGTAAATAATAGTGGGTAAACAAATAGGGGGTCGAAAGACCCCTTGTTTTTTGGTACTAACCTCCCCTGTTTCTGGATGGGTTAATTAACGTCCGTTTATTTGGCTATCAAAGTCAATCGTGCCAATATCAAGTCGGAAAGCAATTTATATTTTTAAAAATTGTAACTTTGGGAATATTCTACTGTGCTGGTTTCGCTTTAATTGAAATAAACGAAAATAGTTGCGATTATTTATCTGGATAAAGTAAATGCTATGAGAAACATCATAAACTATTAAATGACAACAATTGACAAACGAATATTTCTCCGAAGTTTTGCAGTAAGACCAAATGGGTCTTTAAATTTCCTTTGGGAGCAGGTGCATCAGCACAAGCAAACATACCAGCAACAGGGACTTTGATTTGGCAATTCAAACGTAAACTTTATTGCGAAGCTAATAATGTAAGAGAAGAAAAATTTAAGGACTTGGAATCGGAGAGAAACAGAAATACGATTCAAAGCTATTTTGAGTTAAAAGGTGGTTTCCCTTCTCTTTCCAGTCAGGATGAATACTCATTTTATTTTGAGAAGTGCTACCCAAACTCCATTGACAGAAAAGCATTTATACAAAGAATTGTTCAAGGTAAAAATCCATCCATTGGACACAAATGTCTTGGAGTTTTATTTGACACACAGAAAGTAAATCATATTGGACAACCAACTTTGACGAGTTGATTGAAAGCGGAATTAAGAGTATTAATAATGCTTCAAACTTTGAAACACTTTCCCAAGACAGCAAACATCAATTAGATAATCTCAATAAACTTCAAAGAGTAATCAAACTTCATGGTGATTATCGGTATGACAAACTTCAAAATACTTCCAATGAATTGCGAACATTAGAAAATGGATTACTCAAGTACTTTGCAAACATTCAATCACAATCAGGGTTAGTGGTTGTCGGCTACAGTGGAAATGACAAATCTGTCTTAGATGCTTTCAATGAAACATTGAAAGCACACAATCCTTTTCCATACGGCTTACATTGGTGCATATGCAAAGGACAGACATCAAATCAACAGGTAGTTGAACTCATTGAAAATATAAATGCAAAAAGTAAGGAGAAGCTCTCTGGATTTTGTTGAAATAGACAGTTTTGATGATTTTCTTTTTGAACTCTATATTGCTAATGAAAAACCAAATATCATAATTGAAAACATTGCAAAGACAAGATTTGAAACAAGAAAAGCATTTACATCTCCACA
>CAWHVN010000028.1:0-31486 GCA_963832805.1 uncultured Acidobacteriaceae bacterium
GCGAACGTGCAACACTAGCAACGGCCGCTGAAAAGTGACGGCCAGCGAATACGCTGTTGCCGCTGCGTCGGCCGCAGCTTCGTTGCGTTCCACGGCCAGCAACACCGGACCTCCCGGCGTGGGCCGGTTGGGGCCGGCATTCCAGTCAGCGGCCACGGCCAGCACCGGGCACGGCGACAACCTTACGAGTTGCTCCGCAATGGCGCCTACCACCACAGGTCCGGCGCCCTCCATCCCCTTGGTGCCAATCACGATCAGCCCGGCATCGTACTGGCGCGCCACATCCACCAGCATCTCCGCCACGGTCCCTTGCCGCACCTCGGAGTGGCTGCGAATTCCCTCGCGGAGCAGGTCGCCCGCCAGTTTGTCCAGCACCTTGCGAGCCTGCTCGGTCAAGTGGCTTACCACACTGCCGGGAAGCCCATCCACGGCGGCGTACTCCATCGGATCGAGCCCGTGCGCCAGAACAATGCGCGCCCCGTAGTTCGCAGCCAACTTGCGCGCGTATTCCAGAGCCGCCTCTGCCTGACCCTCGAGGTCGGTCGCGACCACAATGGTCTTCAAGCCTTGATCGAAGCTCATGGTTCTCTCTCCGCCCAGTCCGCCGCTATCCCGTTCATTGCACTCTGAGTGTGCGCTTCCGCAGCAGGGCCGGGCAGTGACCCCATTCACCCCTACCTGTGATTCGAGTCACAACGCAAAGTCTTGATTTCGCTGGAGAACGATTCCATCCCCGAACTTTTCAACGTCCGCGCGATCCGCCGCCGGCACCCTCGATATCACCGCGCGGATCGCTCGCCGGCGCGAACTCTGGAGTGTTCATGCACAGTCCGCTATACATCCTGCCGCCCGATGCGCTAACGTAGGCGCGTTATGAAAAACCACCGCGTACACCCCTTTTTCTCTTCTTTCTCTCTTGTGTTCACAGTTCTCGTCGCAGGCAGCCTCCTCGGCGCGGCTCAGGCTCCCGCACCTGGCTCGCCCGCGATTGAGGCTCAGGCCCACGCCATGGTCGCCAAGCTCACGCTCGAGCAGAAGATCGAGCTTTTGGGCGGCATCAACAGCATGTTCACCCGGCCGATGCCGTCCATTGGGCTGCCGCAGTTCAAGATGTCCGATGCCTCGCTGGGTGTGCGCACCTGGGGCCCGACAACGGCCTATGCTGGCGGCGCCGCTCTGGCCGCCACATGGGACACCGATTTCGCACGCAAGATCGGCGAAAGCCTCGGCCGCGACGCCCGCGCGCGGAACGTCAACTTCCTGCTCGGGCCCGGAGTGAACATCGCCCGCTCGCCTTTATGCGGGCGCAACTTCGAGTACCTCTCCGAGGACCCGTACCTCAACTCCGCCCTGGTCGTGCCGTTCATTGAAGGTGTGCAGTCGCAGGGCGTCGTCGCTACCGTGAAGCACTACGCGCTCAACAATCAGGAGTTCAATCGCCACAACGCCAGCTCCGACGTGGACGAGCGCACCATGCGCGAAATCTATCTGCCCAGCTTCGAAGCAGCAGTCACCAAAGCCCACGTGGATGCGGTGATGGACTCCTACAACCTCGTGAACGGCGTTCACTCCACGCAAAACCCCTTCCTCAACCTCAAAGTGTTAAAGGGCGAATGGGGCTTTCAGGGCGTTCTTATGTCCGACTGGGACGCGACCTACGACGGCGTCGCCGCAGTCGACAACGGCCTCGATCTCGAGATGCCCAGCCCCAAATTCATGAACGCGAAGAACCTCGTTCCAGCAGTCCAGAGCGGCGAGGTGAAAGAGTCCACCATCGACGAGCATCTGCTGCGCCTCTTCCGCACAGAGCTGCGCTACGGCTTTACCGATCGCCCGCAGTTCGATCCTGCCGACTCCACTTACTCGGTCGCCGATCGCGCCGTCGCGCTTCAAGGAGCCTTGGAGAGCATTTCCCTCCTCAAAAACCAGGGAAATCTGCTGCCTCTCGATCCCGCTAAGGTCAAATCCATCGCCATCATCGGCCCCGATGCTTATCCCGCGGTCACCGGCGGCGGCGGGTCGTCCGAAGCTCATGCCTTCGAGCCGGTCAGCATCCTCACCGGCATCGCCAACCTCCTCGGTCCAGACGTTCATGTCTTCTACAGCGCCGGCATGCCCGATGGGCCCGGCCAGAAGGAAGTTGTCGCGCAAGCTGACGCCGTCATCGTCTCTGTTGGCTTTAGCGCGTCCACTGAGAGCGAGGGCGCCGACCGCACCTTCACGTTGCCTCCGGGCCAGGACGCGCTTATTGAGGCAATAGCGGCAATCAATCCGCACACCATCGTTACGCTCACCGCAGGCGGCGGCGTGGACACCAGCCGCTGGCTCGATAAAGTGCCCGTCCTGCTCCACACCTGGTACCCCGGACAGGAAGGCGGCACGGCCGTTGCGCAGATTCTCTTTGGCCAGCGCGACCCCGAGGGCAAACTGCCTGTCAGCTTCGACCGCAGTTGGGACGAGAATCCATCCTCGAAGTGGTACTACGGCGACCCCAAGGACAGCACGACGCTGCACACCATCGGCGAAGACGGCAAGCCGCTCGACTACACCATCGAGCACATCAAATACGGCGACAAGCTGATGGTCGGCTACCGCTACTGGACCACCACCGGCAAGCACCCGCTCTTCCCCTTCGGCTTCGGCTTGAGCTACACCACCTTCAAGTTTTCCAACCTCGAAGTTCCCGCCTCGGCTGCGCCCGGTTCCACGGTTTCTGTCAGCTTCGACGTCACCAACGCAGGCAGCGTGGCCGGAGCTGAAGTTGCCGAGCTCTACGTCTCCGACCCATCCGCTCAGGTCGACCGTCCCGAGCGCGAATTGAAGGGCTTCGCGAAGGTCCGTCTCAATCCCGGTGAGACTCGCCACGTTTCCATCAGCCTCGACGGGCGCGCGTTCAGCTACTGGGATGAGCCTGCGCACAAGTGGATCATCGATCCTGGCAAATTCATCGTTCGCGTCGGCGACTCCAGCGAGAACACTCCGCTCCACGCCGATATTGACTTGCACTAACCATTCGTTACAGCTTTTTCGATTCTGCTCTTAACAGAATGCGGGACGCCAAGTGGCAATTTCCTCAAGAAATTGCCACCTGGCACGATGCCGGCGATGTTAACAAGCGAATCGAAAACGCTCTAGCCCAGGTCTTTTTCTGATTCGGTGAGGAACTAATCCATGTTGAACCGCTGCTTCCGTCTTGCTGCTTGTGCCGTTCTCGTCTTCTTGATCGGCGCATTGTCCCGCGCCCAGTCCGCGCCGCATCCGCAATGGGTGGGCACCTGGGTCACTGCTCCCATGGTGGCCGAAGGCGGCTTCAACGTCCGGCCGCTTTGCGGCGTCACGCTGCGCGAGATCGTCCACGTCTCCGCCGGCGGCGCGCAGATCCGCGTGCGCTTCACCAACGCCTACGGCACCGATCCGCTCACCATCAGCGACGCGCACGTGGCGCTGAGCGCGGGCAAAGCCGCGATTCAAGCCGGCCTCGATCACGCCATCACCTTTGGCGGAGCAACCACAGTGAACATTCCGCCCGGCGCCGAGCTCTTCTCCGATCCCGTCGCGCTCGCCGTGCAGCCGCTCTCCGATCTCGCCGTCAGCTTCTATCTGCCTTCGCAGGTGATGCGCGCCGAGACCTATCACTCCTTCGCCGATCAGGACAACTTCATCGCCAATGGTGATATGTCCCCTGCACCGGATCTGCCCGACGCGACAAAGGTCCTCTCGTGGTACTTCCTCGACGGCATCGACGTGCAAGCTGTGGCCGGCTCGCGCGCCATTGTCACACTTGGCGACTCCATCACGGACGGCGCCCTCTCCACGCACAACGCCAATCTGCGCTGGCCCGATATTCTGGCCGCCCGGCTCCACGACGACCCGAATCTAAAGGACGTTTCCGTCCTCAATGAAGGCATTGGCGGCAACCGTGTTCTCAATGAGGGCTGGGGTCCCAGCGCCCTCTCACGCCTCGACCGCGATGTCCTCTCGCAGAGCGGCGTGCGCTACGTCATCGTGCTCGAGAGCATCAACGACATCGGCCGCCTCGCGCACCTACAGGCGCCGTGGGACGACATCACCGCCGCGCAGTTGGAGATGGGCCTCAAGCAGATTGCCGACGCCGCGCATGAGCACGGCATCAAGGCTATCGGCGCAACGCTTACGCCCTATGGCGGCGCGGGCTACTACTCCGACAAAGGCGAACATGTGCGCGAGGCGGTGAACGACTGGATTCGCTCGAGCGGCACCTTCGACGGCGTCGCCGACTTCGACAAGGCCACGCAGGATACGGCGAATCCAACGCACTTCAACCCAGCCTACGACTCAGACGATCACCTTCACCCCAAAGACGAGGGCTACAAAGCCATGGCCGGAGCCATAGACCTCTCGCTTTTCGGCAAGTAAGCCCGTGGTCCACTTTTTCCTTTGCTGCTCGTGTATCCGCCGGCCAACCAGAGGCCCCAGCGAGCGCCCACAGCCGCGGATACGCGCTGGGGTGACCTAGTTTCTCAATCCGCGCAGCGCCGGATACAGCTTTCTCCACTTCGCATAGCCGGCTTTGTACGCCGCCACATCCTTCGCGTCCGGCTCAATCCGCTGCGCCACTTCGATCGCCTGCCCGCACGCCTCGTCCAGATTCTTCCAGTGTCCCGCGCCCACGCCGGCCATCAGCGCGCACCCAAACGCGCCGCCCTCTTCGGCCACAAGAATCTCCACTGCGTGACCGTAGATGCCGGCCTGAATCTTCCGCCAGAGCTCGCCGCGCGCTCCGCCGCCGCCCAGGCGAATGCCGGTGACGGGAATGCCAAGCTCGTGAAAGAGCGTAAAAGTATCCTGAAGCGAGTAGGCCACGCCCTCCTCGACCGCGCGCACAAAGTGCGCCCCCGTGTGCTGGACGCCGATGCCCGCAAACGCCGCGCGAACTTCGGGATCGAGATGAGGCGTGCGCTCGCCGAGCAGATATGGCGCCCACTCCAGGCCCTCGCAACCCGGCGGAACCTTTGCCGCACCCTCGCTCAATGCGTCGTAGCTCTGCCCCGCAAAGAACGCTCCGCGCAGCCAGTTCAAACTAAGCCCCGCGCTCTGCGTCACGCCCATTACGTGCCAAACGCCGGGTACCGCATGGCAAAACGTGTGCAGCCGGCCCTTCGGATCTTTCGTCGGCTCGGCCGTGGCCGCAAACACCACGCCCGAAGTTCCAATAGTCGCCGATACGCTCCCCGGCTGCAGAATCCCCATGCCCACCGCGCCTGCGCCTTGGTCACCCGCGCCCGCCGCCACCGGTGTGCCTGCCTTCAATCCCGTCAGCCCCGCCGCACCATCGCTGATGCGCGCGCAAATCTCCGGCGACTCGTACACCTTGGGCAGCCAGCTCATCTCGATCCCCGCCGCCTCGGCCACCTCGCGCGACCAGCGCCGATGCGTCACGTCCAGCAGCAGCGTTCCGCTCGCCTCCTGCACATCGATCGCAAATTCGCCCGTCAACCGGTAGCGCACGTAGTCCTTGGGGCACATTACATGGCGGATCTTCTTGAATGTCTCCGGCTCGTGCCTCTTCACCCACAGCAGCTTGGTCAGGGTGAAGTTGGGCAGCGCGGGGTTGCAGGTGAGCTCGATCAGCCGTTCGTAGCCGATCTTCTCGGTCAGCCAGTCGCACTCGGGCTGCGTGCGCGTGTCGCACCAGATGAGCGCCGGTCGCAGCACCGCGCCAGCCTCGTCGAGCATCACCGCGCCGTGCATTTGGCCGGTGAGCGCAATGGCCGCAATCGGCTCACGCGGCTCCGGCGTTGCAGCCAGCGCACCGCGAATCGCTTCCTGCGCCGCGCGCCACCAATCCTCGGGATCCTGCTCCGCCCATCCCGGATGCTCGGCGCGAAACGGAGCGTGCTCGCTCGAGGCCGCACCCTTCAGCTTGCCCGCGCCATCCACAACGACCGCCCGCGTTCCGCCCGTCCCCACATCCATGCCCAGGAACCACATTGCTGTTCACTCCTTACCTAAATCGCTTTTCTGTAGCGCCCGCAGCATAGCAGCTTTTGCGGGGATGAGAAAAGCCTTGCGGCTCGCGAGCGCCGATAAGGAGCTTGTATTTGATAGCTGTCAGGGCGCTGCGAAAGCCGCGCTAATTCGCGCTCGGAGTGGCCGCAGCGGCCGAAACCTGCGCCGCATCGAGCGTTACCGGGCTATCGAGAACCATCTGGAATTGCCAGCCGGCGTCGTAGAGAACGAAATCAATGTTGTTGGCGCGGTGATGCGCCCCGACCAGCATCCCGATGATGATTAGGGCGGATATGCCCCCCGCGACTCCGCCAATGACAGCGGGGCTGGGGCCAACCTGCGGAAGGGGCGGCAACTGCGTCTGCTGTCCTTCACCCATCGCGAAACGCGTCCCCGGCAGCCGAAGCGGCGCGAGTTCCGCTACCTCGATGGTGGCTGCGCTGCTCTCAGCCGGCAAAACCAACGCCTGCGTGTTCTCGCCGTTCAGCGCCACCGAATAGCCGTTCGAAAAAAGCAGCTGCGTGAAATGCACGAGGAAAGAAGGTTGCGGCCCGCCTGTCGGGTGTGCTGTCACTCGGATGACCTGGCCCTCTACGAACGTTCCCGCGGGAATCGCGAGCTGCGTCCCGATGGTCACAGGAAAAGCCACCACCGCGCGGACTGTGTCTCCCGGTTGCGTCGACTTGCTTTTGACGGCGCTCATCAGCGTGAGCTGAATCGCTGTTCCAGTGGGAACGGTGATGGTCTGCGCGGCAGGCGCGGGCGCATTTTGCGCGGCGCCGGCCGGCACGTTTTGCGCTGGAGGCGGCGCAATCTGCCCAGCGGGTACCGGCGTCTGCCCCATCGCGAGAAAAGCAATCATGAGTGCGGCAACGGATTGGACGAACATGGTACGGTCTTCCTTCCTGGGCGCTACAGAAGAGAGAGCGCCGGGTTAACGAGCCGCCACCGGCTGAGAGTTTTGCGTTGATTGATTGCCGACCGGAGTCGACGAAATCACCAGCGGCTTGGCCGGGCAAACATAGCCGGGGTCTCCCGGCGTTCCGGGTGTTCCTGGGGTTCCTGGAATTACTGTGTCCGGAGTGGCTGGAGTTCCCGGAATGACGATATCCGGCAATCCGGGCCCCTGGGGGATGGTCGTGGAGGGCGTTCCGGGCGTTCCGGGAATCACTGTATCGGGCGTTCCCGGCGTTCCCGGAGTGCCCGGGCTGCCGGGAATGTTGCGGCAGAGTGTGGCCGATTTCAGTTGTCCCGGCTGCGGCGTGCGCGACAGTGGAATGGACTGCGCAACCTGCTTTGCGTCCAACTCGAGCGGCGCGCCCAGCGTCATCTCCACCTCGGCACCGTTGTCGAGCAGCAGATCGTTTGCCGATGTCACCTGAATCGTGATCGCGATCAAAGTTTCACCTTGCCCCGGCGGTGTCTCGCCCTGCGCCGTCGGCGTCTCGCCCGTCGCTGGAACAACCGGCGACTGCATCGCGTTTGCGCCGCCCGGCAGTATAACAACATATCCGTTGGCAAAGACGATTTTGGTGAAGAGCACCTGAATCTCCGCGCGATCGAACTTGCGCGTCGGCCGCGTCACGCTTTCAATCGTCCCTTCCACGTACGTGCCTGCGGGAATCGCCATGCCGCCGCCGGCGATGGTTGGAAACGAAGTTTGCGCGTAGACAGTGTCGCCGTCCTTGGCGGATTGCGCCCACTCCGGGCGCGTCACAACCAACTCAATTTTTGTTCCCGCGGGAACGGTGATGGAAACGGGTGTGCTTGCTGGGGAGGGCTGCGTCAGCGTTGGCTGAATCTGGATTGCCGAACCACTTGCCGGAAAACCAAGGAGAGCAACCAAAAGCAAAATTGCAAAGTGGCTCACGATACCACCTCCACGTACTGCGGTATCAATTGCGTCAGATGCGAACCCCTGAGATTGGTTGTACTCCTTCCGCGGGCGTCATTCTCTATATTCCGCGCCGCTCGCCGTAAAATCACTCTGAACACGTGTACTTGTGACGTGCGTTACGAGGTGACCGCGGTCCGTGCCGCCTGATCTACAATCTGTCGCCTTCCAATCTCTGGCCTTCGATCCGGCCGAACCGAGAGCCGCGCTGGCCCAACTGCCTGCGTCGGCTGCGGTCTTTGCACTTTATGGCGCGGACGCGCATGCCGAGCCTTACATCGGCCGCACGCCCAACCTTTGTTCGAGATTAGACCGCCTGCTGCAGCCCTCCGCGAAGCATCCGCGCCGGCTGCATCTCGCAGGACTCGTTCGCCGCATCGAATGGAAGTTGACCGGCTCCGAGTTCGAGTCGCTGCTCGCGCAGTTTACGCTTTTGGAGGAGATTTTCGGCGCAAAGGCGCTGGAGCGGATGCACCTCCACCATCCCGCCTTCGTCCGATTTCTGGGCAGCAATCCCTATCCTCGCGTCACCGTCACGCATCGGCCCAGCCTGCGCGAAGCCGACTGGGCCTACGGTCCGTTTCCCTCGCGCGCCGCCGCCGAGCGCTACGCCGAAGAGATGCTTAAGCTTTTTCTCCTGCGCCGCTGCACCTTCGAGCTCGCGCCCGACCCCAGCTATCCCGGCTGCGTTTATTCTGAGATGAAGATGTGCCTCGCACCCTGCTTCAAGGGCTGCACCGACGAGCGCTACGCCGAAGAGTCCGCTGCTGTCGAAAGATTTCTCGCGACGCGCGGCGAAAGCCGGCTCGTCACTCTTCGCGCCGAGCGCGACCAGGCCTCGGCCGATCTCGACTTTGAATCCGCCGCAGCGCTCCACGCGCAGGTGCAGCGCGTCGAAGCTGTACACGCACTGGCCGCCGAAATCGTCCGCCCGCTCGGGCAACAGCGTGCCGTCATTCTTCAAGGCTCCGCAAACCCTGACGAAGTCGCCGTCTTTTTGTTTGACCACGGCCGCCTGCGCGGCCCTGTCGCCTTTTCGACTCTCGGAATGCGAATTCAGAACGAGCAGTCCGGCTCAACGTCGCTTTTCGCGCAGCCGCTGGCCGTCGAAGCGATTCCGGAAGCGGCAGAGATCAGAGAGCAGAGAACTGAGATCAACCGAAATTCCTCCGAACACGAAGTGTCACGGCACGACTTCAGTCGTGCCGAAAAAAGCCAACCCAATGAAGGGGCTTTAGCCCCTGAGGGCGCCGCGGCGCCGCCGCAAGAGCCGGTAATCTCCGCGGCACCGAAGATCGCCCGCGGCGTTCTCGAATCCCGTCTGGAGGCCGTTTTCGCCGCGCTTGCGCAGGACCGATCCGCGCCCTCATCCACCGTCCGCCAGGGCCACCTCGCGCTGCTCAAGCGCTGGTACTATCGCCCTGAAGCGCGCCGCGCCGGCGAAATCTTTTTCCCAGACGCCGAGGAACGCTGGCCCATCAAGGCCATCCTTCGCGGCATCGGCCGTGTCGCCGCAAAGGTGATCCTTCCGCCACTGCATCTTTAAGACCACTGCGCTGCCTTCTATTGCCAGGCGGCATCACGCGGCTCGGTTCTCTTTCCGCGCGAAAAAACTCCGTCTTATGGATTCCCATGGTGGTGTTCCGCCGGTTGGTGCGATGCGTCTGGCGGCAAACCGTTCGCCTTGCCCGGGCCAAACGTGTAAGAGAGATTGACGAAGAGATTCCGCCCCGGTTCCGGCAGGCGAATCCCATTGGTATAGGGATTTCGCGCATACGAGAGATACTCGGAATACTCGCGCGAAAGCAGATTGTTCACACCGGCTTCCACATGAAACCCCTTCGTGCGATAGCGGAGCTTAAGATTGAAAACACTAAAGCCCGCGGTCGGTTGTTCGTTTTCGTCGGTATCCACGTGATCCTGCCGGCCAGTGACAATCGCTCCCGCGCCGGCGTAGACCCCGTGCCGTTCATACTCCAAGTTAAGCTGCGCGCGAAGGGGCGGTACCTGAAACAGGTTGCTGCTGTAGATTCCGATTGCCGGCTGTGGAACCTTGGTGCCGCGCGTGTAGCTCAGCGTTCCCGCTGCCGAGAGTCCCTGGGTCACCGGAACGTTTCCCGTCAGCTCGCCTCCCCATTGGTGGGCCTGCACGTTGGTGTAGCTTTCCGCCTCCATCGACGTCACGCCGGAAACAGTTTGCATCTTATCCGCCCCGTATTGGGTGATGTAGTTCTTCAGATCGCTAAAGAACAGCAGCGGGCTCAGTGTGTACCGGCGCTGCTTCACCGTTGCCCCAAGGTCGTACTCGGTATTCCGCGGGTGCGTCAGAAGAGGATTGCCGACCCACCCCGTGCCCATTGAGGAATCGCTGTCAAAAAACAGCTCCTGCTGGTCCGGAAAGCGGATACCGCTGCCGATGCCGGTAGACAGCGACAAAGTGTTCGTGGCCTGCCACAGAAGTTTCGCATTGGCTGAAAATCCCTCGTCGCTCGCCATCGTCGCGCTGGTTCCGTGATAGGCCTCGTACAGCGCGGGGTTGGCCTTCGATGCATCGGTGTGCGAACGATCGTAGCGGCCGCCGGCGGTGAGCAGCACGCGAGCCCCGAAGGCGCGTCGATAGGCGGCGTAGGCCCCATTGACGTTCTGCGTCACGCCGGGCAAAGTCTGCGAAGCGGACGTCGTGGGCATACCCATCATCGTCATGATCATGAAGCCGCTCGAGTTCCAGTAATGGCGCGAATACTCGTAGCCGGCCGTCAATCCCGGAATCAGGTCCGCATCCAGCCGGGCTCCATTGCTGAACGAAACCACCTGCGCGCTCATCGAAACCGGCAGCGATCCCGCGCTCGTACGCAGCCGGTTATCCATCAGGTGATTGATCTTGTCAACATACGTCATCGCATGGAGAGCGCGCAGCCGACCGCGCGCCCGCACATCGTCGTAGCGGGCTGAAAAACGATCGGCGTTGTCGAAGATCCCTTCCATCATCATGTACGGATACAGCAGAATGCCGCTCTGCTGGCGCGTATAGCCAATCTCGCCCCGTTGGTTGCTCGAGGGTTGAAAGGCCAGCTTGGACCACACGCTCTGTGTGCGAAACGCCTGCAGGTTCTCATCGCCGTTCCGGTACGACCCGAGATCGCTCACCTTGTTGCCGTTTCCGTCGGTATAAAACTCTGAAGTCCGATATGAGTATCCGAAGAGCGAGAAGAAAGCTGCACTGCCGGCTTGCACCGTCGCCGAAGGGTTGTAATACCCATAGGAGCCCGTCGACACAATTGAGTCGAATCGCAACCCTTCAAAGTCCGGGGCCTTGGTGATCACTTTTACGTAGCCTCCCAGGACGCCCTGTGTGGAAACATCGAACGGACCTTTCACGACATCCACGTGATCCACTTCGGATAAATCCACATGATAGAAAGCCGGATCCATCTGCCCGGTGCACGCCCCGTACACATGCGCGCCGTCGAAGGTTGCCGCTATATTGTTATGAAACATGCCGCGAATCGCAATGTCGTTGGCAATCGCCGCCTTGCGCACCTTGTCCACACCGGCAAGGTCTTCGGTGGCCTCGCCCAGATCGCGCGCCGAGCCTTCACGAATCTCACGCGAGGTCAGGCCATCGGTTTCAGGGCCGCTGGTCACTTCCACTTGCTGGACGGCCGATGCGATGCTCAGCACCAGCGGCTGGTCATAAACTTCCCCGGCGTTGAGCGTTATGGTCCGCTCAAGTTCCGAAAAGCCGCCCTGGTGAATGCTGAGCGTGTACCGGCCAGGGGCCAGATCGTGCAGTTCGTAATGACCGGTGGAATCGGTCGTGGCGTTCCAGCTCCGGCCGGTAGCGAGCTCACGAACTGCAACGGTGGCGCCGGTCAGCACTGCTCCGGAGCGGTCGGCAAGCGTGCCGCGGATACTTGCACGCGAGGAAGATTGAGAAAAAAGCGGAGAAACGGGAAGCATCAGGCTGGCTGCAGCAACAACTGCAACCGCGATTTTGCGGTGCAAACGCATCGGTCAACTCTCCTCGAGTTTGTACGCAGGGACTCGCACCCCCATGCCTGGCGATGCATCTGCCTGGAAAGAGGCGTGTTCCTAGATGGCGATGGAGAGTGTTGGAGGGCCGCGCTTCTGTCGTACACGGATGCACGTGTACCGATGCCGCGCCTCGGTCTGCGGAAGCGCATTGGCGCGGGTTGCGGCGAGAGCCCCAACAGGGCACGCGGCAGCCGGCGCATACTGCACCAGGGACTGCGGCGGCAGTTGGTCCGGACAGCAGGGGCAATAGTGTACCGGCGAGTCGAATCCCGGCCCGCTATCGGTCGGCTGCGCACCGTGGTGATGCTTCTTGCAATAGCGGCAATGGCACTCGCCCTTGCAGCAACAGACGTCGTTCCGGCCGTTCTCGGCGAAAGCCGCGATCGGCGCCAGCAGCGGCAGCGCCAGCAGAAAGCACAACAGCGCGCCGGTGAGCCGGTGCCAGCCTGCAAAATCCAGGCGGAATAATGCGAACGCCTCACGCGCGCAGCGCTGCGTTGCCCCTGCCGGAACTCGATTCGCTCGTCCTGTCATAACTGCACTTGGAGAGGCTTTGTCACACATGATACGGCACGGATAACCCCGGCGCCGATAGGGAGTATCCCCGGGGGCCATCGCCCGCCGCTTCCACCGCCTGATACACTGTCCCCGCAAGGAGTTGCGCGCAAACTCTATGTTCGAGCTGCTGCCGGTCTCATGATGGTTGAACTTCTGCCTTCGATATTATCCGCGGATTTTGCCCACCTGGCCGACCAGGTCGCGGCGGCCGAGCGCGGCGGCGGCACCGTCATTCACGTCGACATCATGGACGGCCACTTCGTCCCCAACATCACTATCGGTCCGCCCGTGGTCGCCAGCCTGCGCAAATTCACTCGCCTGCCCCTCGATTGCCACCTGATGATCGATAACCCCAACGAATACATCGCCGCGTTCGCCGAGGCGGGCGCCAACTGGCTCAGCGTCCATCACGAGACCTGCCCGCATCTGCACCGCTCGCTGGAGATGATCCTTCAGCACGGCATGAAGCCCGGCGTGGTCCTCAACCCGGCCACGCGCGTCGATCTCATCGTCGATATCCTGCCCATGGTTCACCACGTCCTCATCATGAGCGTCAACCCCGGCTTCGGCGGGCAGGAGTTTATCCCCTTCTCCCTGAATAAGATCCGCCGGCTCGCCGAGATCCGCGGCGAGCTGGGCCTCGACTTCAGAATTGAAGTGGATGGCGGTGTGGCTCACGACACCGTCGCTGCCATCGTCCAAGCCGGAGCGGAGTTGCTCGTGGCCGGCAACGCCGTTTTTGGCCGGGGCGAGCCGGAGCGCGATGCCCGCGCCCTGCTGGCCGCGGCCCGCGAGGCCGACGACCAGATCATTGCCAGCAAAGTGGCGGCCGGAAAGAGTAAAATTCACTGAAAAGCGCATGGAAGCAGCGGATGGCCCGCCCCAGGGTCCTCCTTCCAAGAGGTGGTATGAACCGTTTGTCTCTCAAGATTGTCGCTGTGGTACTTGTCGCGTTGTTTCTGGGCGTCGGATCGGCCGATGCCCGGATGAAGAAGAAGCAGAAGAAGGCCTACGACCTGAACGCCAACCCGCTGGCCGGCGTACAGTCCAAGCAGCCTGACAAGGAGCTCTACGACAAAGCCATGGTGGCCATGAAGAAAGGCCGCTATGACGTGGCCCGCCTCGACCTGCAAACCTTGCTCAATACCTATCCCGAGTCGGAATACCGCATGAGAGCCAAGCTGTCGGTGGGCGACACCTGGTTCAAGGAAGGCGGCTCCGCGGCGCTCACCCAGGCTGAAGCCGAGTACGAGGACTTCATCACCTTCTTTCCCAACGCTCCTGAGGCCGCTGAAGCCAAGATGAAGGTGGCCGACATCTACTACCAGCAGATGGAAAAGCCCGACCGCGACTTCACCAACGCTCAGCAAGCCGAGCGGGAGTACCGGGAAATGATCAACATGTTCCCGGATTCGAGCCTCATCCCGCGCGCCAAGCAGAGGTTGCGCGACGTGCAGGAGGTTCTGGCCGAGCGCGAGTTCCAGATTGGCAGCTACTACGAGAGCCGCGAAGACTTTATCGCCGCCATCGCCCGCCTGGAAACCGTCGCCGACTCCTATCCTCTCTACTCCAAAAGCGATCAGGTGCTCATCGGCATTGGCGACGCTTACGCCGGCGAGGCGCACACCATTGAAATCGCTCCCGGCCTGCCCGGCGCCATCAAAGAGCGCATGCGCTCCGTCTACCAGGACAAGGCCGCCGCGGCCTATAACAAGGTGATCACGCGCTATCCCATGGCGCCGCACGTTGAAGACGCCCGCGACCGCCTGGTGGCCATGAACCGGACCGTTCCCGAGCCGACTCAGTCCGCCATTGCCGAAAGCGACGCCGAGGAACGCAGCCGCCAGCCACTCCACTTTACCGACACCGTACTCGGCCTCATCAAGCACGGTCCCACCGTGGTTGAGGCCGTGCACGTGGGTGAACCCACCCTCGACGATCCCACGCGTACCCTCGCTCCAGAGATTACCAACCAGAACAAGGCCATCTTTACTGAGGCTGTGAATGCCGGCAGGCCGCCCGCGCCCGCGGCAGCCGTCACGCCCACCGGCCCCAACGAGCCTCCGCGCAGCGATCAACCCTCCACCGCTCCGTTGCAAATGGAAGCGCCCGCTGGAGGCACCGGTGTTGGCGTCGAGATCGTCAACGCGCCCTCGAGCGCCACTGCAGCCCCCGGTGGCGCCGCCGCTTCCGATCCCAACGCTCTGGTCAAGCCGGTCGGCCCAAACAACACCGTCGTCCCTGCCGCTGAAAAACCAGCCGAGGCGCCTATCCAGGTGAATGACATCAAGCCCGGCGAGAACCCCGCTCAGCCCACCACCCAGACCAACGCCAGCGGCAAGACCAAGAAGCCCAAGGTGGACCAGAGCGACGAATCCTCAAGCAAGAAGAAAAAGAAGAAGGGCCTCGCCAAGATCAACCCGTTCTAAGTTCCGGACCGATCCAGCATGAAAGGGCCGCAACGATTCAAAGCGCGGCCTTTTTCATTTGGAATTCACAATTCCATGGGCTTGCGGTCGAACCTTCGCTCTGCCCTCCGTCTGCTAACCTGATGAGTGGTCCCCTCGCGCAAAACCCTTTCGTCATGGGGGTTGGCGCATATTCTTGAGGGGCTTCCGACCGAGTCCATGCCTCACGACCTGCCCAAAGCCTACGACCCAACCGCCATTGAAGATCACTGGGCCGCCTACTGGGTCCGTGAAAAGCTTTTCGACGTACCGACCCCCTCCGCTCCCACTGCTGCTGACCTAAGTCGGAGCTCTGACGGCAAGGCCGCCTTCACGATCCTGCTGCCGCCGCCCAACGTGACCGGCCGCCTGCACATGGGCCACATGCTCAACCAGACGGAGATGGACATCCTCACCCGCTGGCGTCGCATGAGCGGCCGTCTGGCGCTCTGGCTGCCCGGCACCGACCACGCCGGAATCGCCACGCAGATGATGGTCGAGCGCCAACTCGTCAGTGAAGGCACCTCCCGCCAGAAGATAGGCCGCGAGGCCTTCATTAAGCGCACCTGGGAGTGGCGGCGCCATTACGGCGGAGCCATCCTCGAGCAGATGAAGCGCCTCGGCGTTTCGGTCGACTGGAGCCGCGAGTACTTCACCATGGACGAGCGCCTTTCGCTCGCCATGCGCGAGGCGTTCGTTCGCCTCTACCACCAAGGCCTCATCTACCGCGGCGCGTACATCGTTAACTGGTGCCCCGGCTGCCAGACCGCCGTCAGCGATCTTGAAGTCATCCACTCCGAGCACAAGGGCCATCTCTGGGAGATCCGGTACCCCGTCCTCGGCGCCGATGGAAAAGACTCCGGCGAGTTTCTGACCGTCGCCACCACGCGCCCTGAGACCATGCTCGGCGATACGGCCGTCGCCATTCATCCCGAGGACGAGCGCTACCTCCATCTCCATGGCAAAAAGCTGCGCCTGCCTCTCATGAATCGCGAGATTCCCATCGTCCTCGACGAGTGGGTCAGCCGCGATTTCGGCACCGGCGCCGTCAAAGTCACGCCCGCGCACGATCCCAATGACTTCGCCCTCGGCGAGCGCCACCATCTGCCCGCCATCAATGTGATGGACGACCGCGCTCACATCAACGCCGAAGGCGGCGCCTACGCCGGCCTCGACCGCTACGTGGCGCGCAAGCACATCGTTCACGACCTCGAAGCGCAGGGGCTCCTCGCCGGCGTAAAGGACTACACCAACAACGTCGGCCACTGCGACCGCTGCAAGACCGTCATCGAACCGCGCCTCTCCACGCAGTGGTTCATCGCCGTCAACAAGCAGCCCAACACCGGCGGGGCGACCATGGCGGAGCTGGCCATCGCCGCCGTCAAACCCGATGCGAATGGGAACAAGGCCATCCGCTTCACGCCGGAAAACTACGAGAAGATCTACCTCGAGTGGATGAACAATCTCCACGACTGGTGCATCTCGCGCCAGCTCTGGTGGGGCCATCGCATCCCCGCCTGGCACTGCCAAGTCTGCCACAAGATCACCGTGCCCCAGCCCAATCAAAAAGACCCCACGGCCTGCGCGCATTGCGGGTCAAACAAGATCACGCAGGAAACCGACGTTCTCGACACCTGGTTTTCGTCTGGTTTGCTGCCCGTTTCTGTCTTTGGCTGGCCCAACATCACGCCCGAAACGCTTGCCGAATTTGCCGCCTTCTATCCGACCAGCCTTCTCGTCACCGGCTTCGACATTCTTTTCTTCTGGGTCGCGCGCATGATCATGTTCGGCTGCTGGTTCTCGCGGGATATCCCCATGCCAGATGGCTCCGTCCGAAAGCTGGGAAATTCCGTTCCGTATCGCGAGGTTTACATTCATGCCCTCGTTCGCGACGCCAACCGCGAGAAGATGTCCAAGACCAAGGGCAACGTCGTCGACCCCATCGAGATCGTCAAGCAGTATGGAACCGATGCGGTCCGATTCACGCTCGCTTCGATGGCCTCGCCTAGCACCGACATTGCTTTCAATGTTGCCCGCACCGAGGGCTACCGCGCCTTCGCCAACAAAATCTGGAACGCCGCCCGCTTCATCTTCATGAACGTGGACCGCGCGAGGCAAGCAAACATTCATTTCGAGATCGGCACCATCACTCGACAAACCGCATTCTTGAACGAATGGCCGACTGAAGAGCTTTGGATTCTTTCCCGGCTGAACAGGGTTGTTAACGACATAAATCTTGCGCTTGAGAAGTATCGATTTGACGATGCGGCGAATTTTGTCTACCAGTTCTTTTGGGGAGAATTCTGCGATTGGTATCTCGAATTCGCGAAATTGGGACTGGATTTCGATGATCCTGCGGGTAAGGAATCAACTGGAACGGCGCTTTCGACTTTGTTGTACGTCTTCGAAATCTCCCTGCGCTTGCTTTCGCCGTTCATGCCGTTTATCACAGAGGAACTCTGGCATGCGTTGTATGACGGAGATCCGCCTAGGAAATCAATCGCATTAATGAGCTTTCCCGCCCACGAGGATCGGGATAAGTCTGTCCGGGACAGGTTACATAACGTTGAGATTGCGATGCAAATACTGCAACAGGCGATCACTGGAATACGGTCACGGCGAAAAGATCTGAAGATCGAAGAAAAATCATTTGTAAAAGTCAAGATCGCTGGTACCTTAAATGCCCCGGCGGTTCTCCGGAAGCACATTCGAGTCATTGAAAAGCTCGCCCGCGTCAGCGAATTGGAAATTGTGTACTTCTCAGACCGCAACCAAGGCGGACGATACGAGAATCTTGCTTGGCAATCAGCTGGGCCGGTCGATGTCTATGTCGAGCATGAGCGCACCATCGACGTCCCCGCCGAACGCGAGCGCTTGACAAAGGATGTCGCCAGGTATGAAAAAGGCTTGGCGGCAGCAGAGCGCCAACTGGGCAACGAAGGCTTTTTGGCCAAGGCCCCCGGGCACGTGGTCGAAGGCCTCAAAAAGCAGGAAGCCGAAACCCGCCTCCTGCTTGAAAAAGCCCAGGCCGCGCTCAGTGCGCTGCCGAAGGGCAGCCTTTAGCTTCTTGTCTCTAGCTTTTTCGTGGGGAACGAACTTCGGGGCCGGTGGCTGGAGTTGCGACGGGCTGTGCCGTGCCTGGATCGTAGAACGGGAGGTAGGCCGAATCGTAGCTAGGAGCTAGAAGCTAGCAGCTAGAAGCTGACTTATGGATTGGAAGTCCCACCGCATCGACGCCCTACTGGAGCAGGCCCTGCTTGAGGACAAGGCTCCCCACGACGCCACTACCCATATCACCATCGATGCCAATCTCCTCGCCGCAGGCTCCATCATCGCCCGCGAAGAGCTGGTCGTCGCCGGCCTCGGCGCCATCCCGCGCTTCTTTGAGATCTACGCACGCCTCGACCAAAGCCCCGAGGCGCAAACCCGCTTTGAAGTTGTAAGCCACCCGGAAATCTTCGACGGTGTCCGCGTCCACGCCGGCCGGGTCCTCGCCGTCATTCGCCACAACGCGCGCGTCCTGCTCAGTTGCGAGCGCGTCATTCTCAACCTGCTCCAGCACATGAGCGGCGTCGCCACGCTCACGCGCCAATTCGCCGACGCGATTCAAGGCACGCACGCACGCGTCCTCGACACGCGCAAAACCGTACCCGGCCTGCGCGCCCTCGAGAAATACGCGGTCCTCTGCGGCGGCGGCACCAATCACCGCATCGATCTTGCCTCCGGCATTCTAGTCAAGAACAACCACATCGCGCTCGGCGGCGGCATCCAGGCGGTTCTTGCCCGCGCACTGGCTCGGCGCAGGCCTCCGCAGCGCGTCCAGGTCGAGGTACGCACCGCGCAGGAGCTCGACGATGCCCTCGCCCACGGCGCTGAAGCCATCCTCCTCGACAACATGACGCCCAAGGAGGTTCGCCGCTCCGTCGAGCGCATCAAGGCCGCCACGGCCGATCAGCCCGGCCACTGGATTCCTACGGAAGCCTCGGGCGGCATCGTGCTTGACAACGTCCGCGCCTACGCCGACACAGGCGTCGACTTCATCAGCGTCGGCGCGCTCACTCACTCCGCCCGCGCCGTCAACATCTCCATGACCATCGCCGCCGAGCCCGGCCAGGGCAGCCCGCGCATGGGCCGAGCCTATGAAGGGTACGGCCTTTGATCAAGCCAATGACCACAACGCACAAACTCGCGCGGTCACAGGACTGATGTTCGATCTCGCCGCCCTCGATGCTGAACTCACCGGCACAGTCTTCGCCGGCAAGCTGCACTTTGCCCGCGTCACGGGATCAACCAACGCCGACGCCATCGCCGCCGCGCGCGGCGATGCCCAGCACCGCGGCGCCCCGCACGGATCCGTCTATTTCGCCGACGAGCAGTTGGCAGGCCGCGGCCGCGGTGGTCACGGCTGGATCTCCGTGGCTGGCGAAGGCCTCTACGTCAGTGTCCTTCTCCGCCCGCAAATTCCCGCCTCGCGCCTGCCGTTTTTGCCGCTGGCCGCAGGCCTCGCCACCGCGGAGGCCATTCGTGCCGTCTCCGGCCTCATCGTCGACCTCCGCTGGCCCAACGATCTCCTCATCGGCCCGCGCAAAACCGGCGGCATTCTTGTCGAAGCAAATGTCGAGTCAAAAAATCTGCCACACGCGGTGCTCGGCATCGGCATCAATGTGCACCAGCGCGCGTTTCCTCCCGGCTTGGCCACGCCGGCAACCTCGCTCGACCTTGAAGCCGGCCGATCGGTTTCACGCCAAGCCCTCCTCGTCGCCCTGCTAAAATCGCTGGAGCATGAGGCATCCGCGCTCAACGATGCTTCGGCGGCCGCAACCATCGCTGCGCGCCTCGAGCAGGCTTCCACCTGGATTCGCGGCCGCAACGTCGAAGTGCACGGTCCACAAACCTGCACGGGCGTGACGGCCGGCCTTGACGAGAACGGGTTTCTGCGCGTCGCAACCGCAGCCGGGCTCGTCACGGTGCGAACCGGCGGCCTGCGCGCAGTGGAGAAGAACTAGTGGCTGCTGGAGATTCGGAGCTCAAGAAAGAAATGCTGCTCGCTCTCGATGTCGGCAACACGAATACTACGCTCGGCCTCTATAGGCTCGATGGCGAAAAGCCGGAATTGGCCGCGCACTGGCGCGTGACTTCGCACCGCACCCAAACCGTCGACGAGTTTGGCGTCTTCTTCGTGAACCTCTTCGAGATGCATGGCTTGGCGCCCAGCCAGGTGACGGACATCATCATCGCTTCCGTTGTTCCGCCCGTCGATTCCACCCTCCGCCAGGTCTGCGAAACTTACTTCCACGTCGAGCCGCTCTTCGTCGAGCCCGGCATCAAGACCGGCATGACGTTGTTGATCGACAACCCCAGCGAACTCGGCGCCGACCGCATCGCCGACTGCATCGCTGCCTACGAGCGCTACGGCGGCCCGTGCATCGTGGTCGACTTCGGAACGGCCACCAAATTTGAGGTCATCTCGGCTCGCGGCGAGTATCTAGGCGGCGCCATCGCGCCCGGCCTGGGCCTGAGCGCTGATGCGCTCTTCAACCGCGCCGCCCGCCTCAGCCGCGTGGACATCAAGCGCCCCGCAAAAGTTATTGGCACCAACACCGTGGGCCACCTGCAGAGCGGCCTCTACTTCGGCTACATCGGCCTCGTTGACGGCATCATCGAGCGCATCATCGCTGAATTGGGAGCAGATCAAGGCAAGCCGCCGCGCATCATCGCCAGCGGAGGCCTGGCGCGCATGATCGCCCCAGACTCGCGTTATATCCAGGAAATCGACGACCTGCTTACGCTCGACGGCCTGCGCATCCTCTTCGAACGCAATCGCGCCGCCCGCCCCCGCGGCCGCGCGCACTGAGCGCTCACCCCTTACAGACCAGACAGAATCTCCTGCGCCGCCGGAATGTGCTCCCGCAAACTCTCTGCCGTCAGCTCATCGGCTTTGCGCAGGCTCGGAAAGATCGTTGCCCACAAACCCGCCACGGCCAGCGCTCCCAGACCGCCAATCACCGTGGCTCGCACCGCGCCCCACCATTGCGCCGTGAGCCCGCTCTCAAATTCGCCCAGCTCGTTTGACGCGCCGATGAAGAGCGAATTCACCGCGCTCACCCGCCCGCGCATCTCCGGCGGCGTGGCCAGTTGCAGCAGCGATCCGCGAATGATCACGCTGATGGTGTCCGCGGCGCCCGCGATGGCCAACGACACTAGCGAGAGCCACAGCGTGTGCGACAGCCCAAAAATCACCGTCGCCGCGCCGAAGATCGCGACGCATATAAACAGCCACCGGCCCGCGCGCCGGTGCAGCGGAAAGCGCGCCATGATCACCGACATCGTCACCGCGCCCACCGCCGGAGCCGCTCGCAGCATCCCCAGCCCCCGCGGCCCCTGGTGCAGAATCTCGTGCGCGAAGATCGGCATCAGCGCCACTGCCCCGCCCAGCAGCACCACAAACAGATCAAGCGAAAACGATCCCAACAGAATCCGCGCGCGCCGCACATACTGGAACCCGGCCAGCACCACCTTCAGCGACAGATCGCGGTGCTCCATCCGCCCCGGCCGCACCTGCAATGACGCCACCAGTGCCAGAAACCAAACCAGCGTTCCCAGCGTGAACACATAAACGATGCCCGCGCCCTCCAGTCGTGAGTCCGCCAGAGAGCCTGCCAGCGGCAATGTGAACAGCAACCCGCCCAGCGCCGGTCCGGTGATCTTTGCGAATTGGAAAATCGCGCCGCCCCACGTCACCGCGTTCACAAAGTGAATCTCCGGCACCAGATGGGGAATCAGCGCCGAACTCGCCGGCGACGAAAACGCGCGGCCCGTGCCGACGAAGAAGAGCACCGCGTAAATCGCCAGAATGTTTTGCGTGTTGTTGCGCGCCAGCTCGACCAGCGCGCTCGTGCAGAACACTTGCAACGCGTAGCATGCCAGAATGACGCGCCGCCGGTCGAAGCGATCCGCAACGTGGCCCGCCGGCAGCAGAAAAATCAGCCCCGGCAAAAACAGCGCCAGCCCGGTATAGCCCAGGTCGATGGCGCGGTGCGTGATCGAATACACCTGCCACGCCACCGCGACCGACTGCGCTTCGGCGCCGAGGATTACGGCCACGCGCGCCAACTGGTACCGCCTGAAATCGCGGAAGGCAAAGGCCTCAAGGCCGCGCCGCAGCAGTGGGGAAGCGGGTTCCATCGTCTGCATTCAGGTTAACCTGCCCCGCGCGACGCGCATCGCGCGGCAGCCGATCGCCTTGAAGGGCGCAGGCCTCAGCCCACCGAACCATGAAACAATAATCCCGAACCCGCCATGACCGAAGAAATCGTCCCTCCAACCGAACCCACACACACTGAGCTTGACCAAAACGAAAGCTCGGACGGCCATTTCTCCCCGGATTCTGCTGCCGCCACGATCGAAAACCAGAAAATGGCCAGCCCGTCTGTCGAACCTGAAAAACTCAGCGACGAACCCGCTCCCACCATGCCCGCAGAAGACCAAGGCCCCGACGGTCTGTCCGCTTCTGTCGAAGAGCCCGCCGAGTCTTTCGCCGACGCACTTTCGGCCTTCGAGCGCTCGCACACGCATCGCGCCGAAACCAAGCAGCTTCAAGGCACGGTCGTTTCGCTCACTGCCGATCAGGTCGTCCTCGACGTCGGCTACAAGATGGAAGGCGTTCTGCCACGTTCTTCGTTTCCGGACAACGCCGAAGGCGTCAATCCCGGAGATGCGTTCCCCGTCTCCATCACCGGGCGCAACGAAGAAGGCTACTACGAGCTCTCGCGCCATCGCGTCGCGCAGCCCCGCGACTGGTCCGCCCTCGAGCGCGCCTTCGCCGAAAAAATCGCCGTCGCCGGAGCCGTTACCGCCGTCATCAAGGGCGGCCTCAGCGTCGACATCGGCGTCCGCGCCTTTATGCCCGCCAGCCGTAGCGGCACGCGCGACGCCGCCGAGCTCGAAGCTCTCGTCGGCCAGCAAATCACCTGCCGCATCACCAAGCTCGACGTCACCGATGAAGACGTCGTCGTCGATCGCCGCGTCGTTCTCGAAGAGCAGGCCCGCGGCGAACTCGCTGGCCGCCGCGCCGCGCTCAAGGAGGGCGACACGGTCACCGGCGTCGTCCGAACCCTCATGCCCTACGGCGCCTTTGTCGAGATCGAGCCCGGCCTCGACGGCCTCCTCCACATCAGCGACATTTCCCGCGCCCGCATCGCCAAGCCTGAGGACGTCCTCTCTGTCGGCGAGCAACTCACGCTGCGCATCCTCAAAATCGATCCTGAAACCAACAAAATTTCGCTCGGCCTCAAGCAGCTCCAGCCCGAACCTTGGGAGACCGCGTCCGAGCGCTACCTTCCCGGCCAGCGCGTCAATGGCGCCGTTACGCGCCTCACCGATTTCGGCGCATTCGTCGAGCTCGAGCCCGGCCTCGAAGGCCTCATTCATATTTCAGAGATGTCGTGGGCCAAAAAAGTTCGCCACCCCTCCGACCTGCTTCGTGAGGGCGACCGCGTCGACGCCGTCATTCTCTCCGTCAAGCCGCCCACCGGCTCCGAGTCCGGCCGCATCTCGCTCGGCCTCAAACAGACCCTCGCCGATCCCTGGCTCGAAGTTGAGCGCAAATTCCCCGTCGGCTCCGAGGTCGAGGGGCCCATCACCAAGCTCATGAACTTCGGCGCGTTTGTTCAGATCGCTGAAGGCATCGACGGCCTCGTGCATATCAGCGAGATCGTCGCCGACCGCCGCATCAACCATCCTCGCGACGTCGTGCGCGAAGGCCAGCGCGTCAAAGCCGTCATTCTCGCCGTTGACCAGGAAAAGCGCCAGATCAAGCTCTCGATGAAGCAGCTCATCCCCACCAGCATCGACGAGTACATCGCCGAGCACAAAGTGGGCGACCAAGTCTCCGGCCGCGTCGTCGAGCTCACGTCCTCCGGCGCCATCGTCGAACTCGGCGAAGGCATCCGCTGCAATTGCCGCAGCGCTCAAGCCGCCGCAACCCCAACCTCCGCGCCCGCGGGTCCATCAGGCGCTCCGACTGAATCCGGCTCCGTGCCCGGCCTTTCGCAGCTCTCCTCCATGTTGAAAGCCCGCTGGAAAGGCAACGCCCCCGCGCCCGCAGCCGCTCCCGAGCCCCTCGCCGAAGGCCAGATCCGCACCTTCAAAATCACAAAGCTCGTCGCCGATTCGAAGAAGATCGAAGTGGAGTTAACGTAGGGGTGAACGGAGGAGGTCGGCTCTCAATGATCAGCGATCATTGCAGGGAGCGTGACCCCCTTGATGGTCGTGCCGTTTGGCAATTTCGCAGTCACCACAGGAACAACGCTTCTGGTGTCCAAGGTCATAGGAGTGCCAGGCGGAAGCAAAGCGCAACCGTGGGACTTCAGGTCGGGCGCAGGTGTCGGCTCCCCACGTATAAGACGCGATTGACCATTCGTCATGGCATCCTGGGTTGCGCCCTCCCAATGGGCAGCGTACTGGTCGAACATCAGGCTAACTGTGTCGTAGTTTGGACAGACAATCGCACCCGGTACAACGCTCACACCACGCGCGATTACGGCGACATATCGTGACTTCTTTACCGCTTCTTGCGGTTTATTCACTGCTTCTGCCGTAAGGTGCTGTTGCTCACGGGCTAGGTAGATTTGGGCTTCCGCATTACCCTGATCGCCCGCCTTTCGAAGCCAATTGACGGCCTTTGCATTGTCCTTCGGAACGCCCTGGCCATTTGCGTAAAGCAGGCCGAATTCAGTCTCTGCCTGTGCATTGCCCTGCTCAGCCGCCTTGCGGTACCAGACAGCTGCCTGCGCGTAGTCCTTGGGAACGCCCTGTCCATTCGCGTAAAGCAAGCCGAGGTTGGTCTGTGCCTGTGCATTGTCCTGCTCAGCCGCCTTGCGATACCAGACAGCAGCCTGAGCGTAGTCTTGCGACACGCCGTGGCCATTCGCGTAAAGCGACCCGAGATTTTTTTGCGCAGGGGCGTAGTCCTGTTCGGCTGCCTTACGGTACCAGTCGGCGGCTTGAGCGTAGTCTTGCGACACGCCCACACGCTCTGCATACATCTCGCACTGTTTGAACGGTGCCTTGGTAGGGTGGCTTCCGTCCTGTTTGCTCCTCCAAACCTCGACCTGCGCGTAGTCTGGGGGCATATCCTGATTGTTTTCGTAAAGCATCCCAATGTTGTATTGTGCTTCGGGAAAGTTCTGTTCAGCCGCTTTATGAAACCACAATAGTGCTTTCACATTGTCTTTTTCCACGCCTTGGCAATATGCGTAAAGTAGGCCGAGATTGGTCTGTGCCTGTGCATTGCCTTGTTCAGCCGCTTTGCGATACCAGACAGCAGCCTGCGCATCGTCTTTGGGAAAGCCCCGGCCTAGGGAATACAGAATTCCAAGGTTAAGTTGTGCGATGGCAAGCCCCTGATCGGCAGCCTTCCAGTACCAGACAGCGGCCTGTGAGTAGTCTTGCGGTACGCCCCAACCGTTTTGGTATGAAACGGCGAGGCTGTATTGTCCGTAGGCAGCCCCTTGATCGGCAGCCTTGGCGAACAAATCTGTTGCTTTTGTGTAGTCTTGCGGCACCCCTTGGCCATTCGCGTAAAGCACGCCGAGATCGCTTTGTGCGGGCGCATTGCCTTGATCGGCAGCTTTACGAAACCACGTTGCCGCCATACCGTAGTTCAGTGGGACACCTTCGCCCTTCGCGTAAGCGTGTCCGACAAGCCATTGCGACGTGGCATCTCCGGCATTTGCCTTGCCAAGCAGGGCCGGGTCAATACCACTGGGTGGAGCTTGAGGCTGGGCTCGGAGCGGGGCAGGAACCTGTGCGGTGGAGATCGCTGCAATTAGGACAGATGCAAGGACAGCCGCACTGGCGAGTTGCTTCCAGAGCTTGCGCATAGTGCCTCTCGGAATCACCAAACAGATGAGCAGCAATTATAATCTTAAAACTCTGACAGGTTGTCGATAGCACGGACCCCAATGAGGCACAGGGCGAATGACACGATCAAACCAAAAACAAGAGGAGTGCGAGATACTTCGCGTGCTGTTGCGTGTCACAGGAATCCGGCCAGAAAGCGGCCCCTTGGAAGGCGAGAAGCCTGATTTTATGATGCAGATTTCCGGTCGGACGGTTGGCGTTGAAGTAGTTATGTACCAATCGGACAAAACAGTTGCTTGCGTCGGAAGGCGTGCATTCAAAAAGCGCGCAGTTGAATCTGAGTGGGAGCGCTTAGAGGAGTATTCAAAGGATTTTCGGAGGGAAAATGCAGACCTAAAAGGCATTTATATTCTGTTTCGGTTCAAGAATACCGTGCCTCCCCGGAAGGAGTACGGCGCGTTCCTTGAAGAGATTTTACAATTCGTTCGCTCAAGGCAGGAGGTGGTGAGCGAAGAATTTGCGGAATTCGGGATGCCTGATTTTACGTCGCCACTGATGAAGAAACACTTGAGAGCAATCGGGGGGCTGGTTCTAAGGTGGTGCGGGCATGGCGAATGGGACTCAAACATAACAGCCGGATTCGTAGACAGCCACCCCACTCACACGATTTCAAGGATAGTTGCAAAGAAGACGATGTTGGCCAAGGCGTATCGAAAAGCAGACGAACTGTGGCTTGTCATAGGGCAGAGCGGGAGGCTTTCTGAAATGGTGTTGCCTATTAACGGCGCACCAGACCTTGACGCAAGTCCGGACCTCCAGGGGAGTCTGTCGTCCAGTCCGTTTTCAAGAGTGTATGTTTTTACCGCAAAGGGGCTGCTTCAGTGGAATAAGAAGGAAGGCAATTGGCAACCAAGTGACCAGCTACCAAATCCCGCGCTCAATTAGGGGCGAGGTCAGCCTGTTGTCAACCCTCATACCGCCGGCACTGCCTTATTCGCGCGTAAAGGTTCCTCAGTTGCACCGCGACTCACGTTTCGTCTCACACTACAGATACACCTCATCCACATAGCACCACCGCCAATCCTCGTCGCGCTCCCCCGACTGGATCAGCGGATGCTTTGTTTCATGAAAGTGCGCCCGCGCATGGCGGTTCTTCGACGAGTCGCAGCAGCCCACGTGCCCGCACTCCAGGCACATGCGCAGGTGCACCCACGTGTCGCCCAACTTCAGGCACTCCTCGCACCCCTTCGTGCGCGGCTTCACACCCTTCTTGATGCTTGCTACGTGCGTGCATTGCCCTGCCATCTCATGACCTCCAATTCATGGCTAGACCGTGTAAGTCCTGAAGCGTCGAATCTGCGCGATTCGGGTTCAACTCTATAACAGCTTCCGAAACTCCTCCACGGAGAGCCCAGCGTCGCGAACAATGCCACCCATCGTATAGGCATTGACCGGATTATGGCGGGGAATTGTCAGGATGCGCGACCCATCGGTCATCACAATATGCGAACCCTGGCAGAGAACGCGAAATCCGGCCTTTTCCAGCGCAGCAACAGCTCTCAGATGATTGATTCCCGGCAGCTTGGACACAACATACCCCGGCAGCTCTGAACCGCTTCGCGATCCGGATCAGCGCCTATAAACCAACAGTACGGCCAAATCGTTCAGTTGGGAAGATAGTTACTTGACTGTGCTGCTTGAGAATTGTGGGCAAACGGGAACCATCGCGATGGGGAATCGGAAGCCTATGCAACCGCAACTTCCACGATCCGCGTCTCGGCATCACGCGACAATTCCTCGGCTGCCGCACCGTACTCGCGGATGGCCGCGCGAATATTGGCCAGCGCCTCCTCTTCGGTCGCACCCTGCGACCAGCAGCCCGGAAGTCCGGGGCACGAGACGCTAAAGCCCTCCTCGGATTGGCGAAGAACGACCCGATAGGTTGCCATGAAAACCATGTTACACCCATCCCAATCGAGTGTCCCGCCCGCGCATCGCCCCTACCCCTGCGGCGCCCACGGATCGTACGTGCCCACGCTCCACGAGTGCCCCTCGGGATCCTTCACGGTGAACTCGCGGCTGCCGTAGCCGGTGTCCTTCAGCGACCGCACCACCGCCGCTCCGGTCGCCTGCGCCCGCGCGTACACCGCATCCACATCCGCCACCACGATGTATGCGCTCCGCGTCTCCACTCCGCCCAGCTCATCTGGAGCCTTGAAGCCGCGGCCATACGTATCGTTCCTCGCCGAGCCCAGCATGATCATCCCTTCGCCCAGCGCCAGCTCCGCGTGGGCGATGGTTCCGTCGGGGCCTTGATGCACAGCGTGGCGTTCAAAGCCAAACACCTGGCAAAGCCAGTCGATCGCCGCTGGAGCATTCCGGTAGCGCAGTGTTGGCATCACGGTGCTGCGGGATTCAGCCATGAGAAACCTCCGCGCCCAAGGGTAGCTCTTCTTCGGGTCTGCGCGCAATCGCACCGACATTTTCGGCGCGGACCTGTGGTGCCCCATCCGAAACGCGTTCCTTGCGTTGAGGGTGGGTGACCACGCACATCTCACCTCGCCGAATTATCCTTTCCCTCATGCCTCTTCCCGCGCGCGACGCCCAGCTCGTCCAAATCGTCGACGCCTCGCTCGCCGATGCCGGCCGCCGCGCCGGAAACCTGCTCGCCTGCCGCATCGGCTGCACGCAATGCTGCCACGGCGCCTTCGCCATCAACGCCCTCGACGCCGCGCGCCTCCGCGAAGGAATGACCGCTTTGCGCGCCACAAATTCCGCGCTCGCCGCCGCAATCGAGCGCCGCGCCCGAGCCTGGCTCACCGAGCATGGCGCCGGCTTTCCCGGCGATCCCGAAACCGGCGCGCTCGGCGCATCCGCCGCCGATCAAGCACGCTTTGAAGAATTCGCCAACGACGCCGCTTGTCCCGCGCTCGACCCCGCGACCGGACGTTGCGACGTCTACGCATGGCGACCCATGACCTGCCGGGTCTTCGGTCCGCCCATTCGCGCCGCCGGCGAAGGCGGTGCCGAAGGCCTGGGCCATTGCGAGCTCTGCTTCATCGGCGCAACTCCAGAACAGGTCGCCGCCTGCGAGATGCCCGTCCCGCACGAGCTCGAAGCTGAACTGCTTGAAGAAATCGGGTCGCAAGACGAAACCATCGTCGCCTTTGCGCTCATCAAGTGAGCCGTCCCCGCGATAGACTGATCTTTGCAAACCCCCATGACAACGCGCCCCTGCTGGGTTGAGATTCGCACCCGCGCTCTCGAAGGGAACTTCCGCTTTCTCGCCGGCCTCGCCTCGCCCCACGCCGAGCTGCTCGCCATCGTCAAAGCCAACGCATACGGCCACTCGCTGGCCCTGTGCGCTCCCGTCGTTGTTCGCGCCGGCGCCCGCTGGCTCGGCGTCACCAGCGTGGAAGAAGGCATCGTCGCTCGCGCATTGTGCCCCGACTCCCGCGTGCTCGTCATCGCGGGCGTCTTTCCCGGCCAGGCCGCGGCCGCGATTCAATTTCAACTCACCCCTGTCGCCTGGGAGCCGTGGCAGCTCGACGGGCTTCTCGCCGCTGCCCGCGCCGCAGGAGCGCAGCCGGGCTCCGTGCCCATCCATCTCGAAATCGACACAGGCATGAGCCGCCAGGGCGCAAGCCCCGATGACCTCGCCGCGATCTTTGCGCGCTTCGGCCCCGGTTCGCCGCTGCGGCTCGAGGGCGTAATGACGCATCTGTTCGCCGCCGACGAGGCCGACGGCCAGTTGACGCAGGAGCAGCTCGCGCGCCTCGACGAAGCCATGAGCCGCATCTCCGCCGCGGGCCTCTTCGCCGAGTGGCTCAACGTCGGCGCATCCGCCACGCTGCTCGCCGGCCAGGCCCGAATCATTGCGGACCTCGCTTCGCGCCACGGCATGAAGGCCATGCTGCGTCCCGGCCTCGCGCTCTACGGCATCATTCCACGATTCGACCCGCGCTTCGATCCCGTATACGGCACGCCCCCCGAGCCGTCCTCTCTCGCCGCCGCTCGTGCCGCGCTCCAAACCGTGCTTGCGTGGAAGGCCTCGGTCGCCGGAGTGCGCTCGGTTCCCTCCGGCGCCACTGTCGGCTATAACGCCACGTTTGTCGCCACCGAGCCCATGCGCCTCGCGCTCATCACCGCCGGTTACGGCGACGGCCTCACCCGCTCCCTCGGCAACCGCTTCAGCCTGCTGGTTCGCGGCCAACGCGCGCCGCTCGTCGGCCGCGTCAGCATGGATCAAATTGTTCTTGACGTTACGGAGATTCCCAGCGTCGAGCACGGCGATGAAGTCGTCCTTCTCGGCTCACAAGGCGCCGAATCCATCACCGCCTTCGACCACGCCGATGCCGCGGGTACTATCCCCTGGGAAGTCTTCACGCGCATCGCGCCACGCGTCCCGCGGATCGCCGTGTAAGCGGCGCGCCTCCGAGGTCAAAGAAACAGGCGCGAGAAGCTTCACCCTCCCGCGCCCGCTTGTCGACGATCAATTCAGTTGTCTGGCCTACTGCGCCACCGGCTGCTGTGGCAGCGCTTTATTGCTCTTCAGGTGCGGAGCCTTGGGCGCGGCCGGCGCGTTCGGCGCAGCAGGAGGCGCCGCCGGGAACGCCGATCCCTTCTTGATGTGCAGATCGCCGTTACTCGTGCTCAGCACGATATGCGCCGCGCCCGCGCCGATCTTCCCGCTCACGGTCTTGTCTTCATCGCCGCTTATCGTCAGCCCGTAGTCCGTCACAACGTCTCCATTGTGCGCATGACCGCTCACCGTGGCCGAGGCATCCGGAGGCAGTGTCAACTCGATGTCGCCTTTGTTGTTCTTGGCCTCCACGCTGTAAGCTCCGGCCGGCTCTACGCTGATGGTTCCGTTGCTGCTTTCAACGGATATGTCGCCATAAATCTCGCTCAGGTCGATGTCCTTTGAGCGCGTCACCACGTGGACCGGCCCCTTGGCATCGCTCACACGCAGGTTGTCTGAGTCCAGCGTCATGTCTCCGGGAAGGCCCGCAATCTGCACGTCGGTGTACGGCGTATGAACACTGACCTGCGTCCCGGCGTTTTCAATGTGCGCCTCGCCGAAGATTTCGCCGTTCAGTGAGATCTTCCCCTGAACTTCGGAAAGGGTCACATCGTTGCAGTCGCCTGTGGCGCTGATGTCGCCGTTGATCTGGTGCGCCGAGAAATCGTGCTTGTCATTGGAGAAGTGCATCGTCACCAAGCCCGAAATCGAGTCAAGGTGCGTATCTCCGTGCCCGGCGGTCACATCGATTCCCGCGCCCATCCCCGACGCAGTCACATCCCCTTTGCCCGCATTCACTGTCACCTTCGCCGTCTTCGGTACCGTCACCGTCAGGTTCACGCGGCCATGGTCGTTCCCGTTTGACTGCACCAGCACCGCCGTCCCGCTCACCGTCACGTGCGCAGCTTCGCTGTTAAAGATCTTTGTCGCCTCGGAGTCGGAGTCGGCGTACGCCATCTCGTGCGCCTGCACCTCCAGGTTGGGCTGGTCGCCCGCGGTAACGCTCACGTCCCCGCGCGGGTCGAGGATTTGAATTGAAGCGTTCGCCGGGATCGGCCTGTTGTCCACCGGCTGATCGCTGTCGTGCTCAGGCAGGCCCCAGAAATTGAAGAAGTCATTGTCTCCGTTCCACCCGCCCATGTATGGCCGCATGTGGTTCCATCCCGCCGCGCAAAGGCC
>CAWHVN010000029.1:0-105472 GCA_963832805.1 uncultured Acidobacteriaceae bacterium
CGTCGTCGCACAGGCCACAAAAGCCGGCGCGAGCGACGCGGAGGCTGTGGCGCGCGAGGGCGACGAGTTCAGCGTGAACGTTCGCATGGGCGAGGTGGAAACGCTGAAGGAATCGGGCTCGCGCGGGCTGGGGTTGCGCGTGTTCCTGGGCAAACGATCGGGATCGGCTTCGACGAGCGACCTGACAGCGGAGGGAATCCGCCAGCTTGTTGAGGGAGCGCTGGCGCTGGCAAAGGTCACCGAAGAGGACCCGTTTGCAGGCCTGCCGGAGGCGGGCGAGTTTGGCTCAGTCGCCGGCGATCTGCACCTCTACTACGACGATGTGTACTCGCTTCCGGGCGCCGAGCGCATCGAGTGGGCGCGGCGCGCCGAGGCCGCGGCGCTGGCAGCCGACCCGCGCATCACCAACAGCGACGGTGGCAGCTTTAACGCTGCCACAGGCCGAAAGGCGTTTGCCAACTCGCGCGGATTTGCGGGCAGCTACCGCACCAGCTATGCGGGTGTCTCCGCGGCGCCTCTGGCAATAGACGCAGGCGGTAAAATGCAGCGCGATGGCTGGTGGTCGAGCGCGCGGCGGCTCAAGCTCCTCGAATCGCCCGAGGCCGTTGGCGCCGAGGCGGCGCGCCGCACGCTGCGCCGGTTGGGTGCGCGGCGCGTTCCCACGCAGCGCGTCCCGATTGTCTTTGCTCCCGAGACGGCGCGGACGCTGATCGGCTCAGTCTTTGAGGCCGCTTCAGGCGACGCCATCTGGAGGAGCGCATCGTTTCTGGCGGGCAAGCTTGGCGAGACGATTGGCGCAGGGAACTTGATGATCGTGGACGACAACACCATGCTGCTGCCGACGGGCGTGGGTGGCTTTGGCTCGTCGCCGTTCGATGACGAGGGCCTGCCTTCGCAGCGGACCATCGTCGTGGAGCGCGGCGTGTTGCGCAATTACCTGCTGAACACTTACACCGCGCGCAAGCTGGGCATGAAGTCCACCCACAATGCCGCGCGAGGATTGGCCGGCGCGCCGGGCATAGGCTGCGGCAATCTCTTCCTCGAGCCGGGAACGCCGACTCCCGAGGAGATCATCGGCAATGTGCATGCGGGACTCTACGTGACCAGCCTGATGGGCTTCGGCACGAATCTCGTCACCGGCGACTACTCGCGCGGCGCCACCGGGCTTTGGATTGAGAACGGCCAACTGACGCACGCCGTTGAAGAGGTGACGATCGCCGGGAACCTGGCAGAAATGCTGCGCAACGTGACGGCCATCGGGAACGACCTGGTCTTTCGCGGATCGGTGGCTTCGCCGACGCTGCGGATTGACGGGATAACGATCGCCGGGGCGTAAGCGCCGGCGCGGGTGAACCGCTCTCAGGCAGCGCGGAATGTAAAGAGCGTAATCTCCGGCGGGCAGTCGAGCCGGAACGGAACGCCCACGGTGCCAAGGCCGCGATTGACGTAGAGTTGCAGGCTCCCAATGCGGAACCAGCCCTCGACGTACTTGTGGCCAAGGTCCGGAAGAATCATGGGGCCTATGAAGGGCAGGCGAATTTGACCACCATGCGAGTGTCCGGCCAGCATGAGCGAGACTGCTTTGCCTTCCGGCAGTGCCAAGAGTTGATCGGCGTAGTCGGGCGCGTGGCAAAGAAGAACGATGGGCTCATGCGGCACATTGCGGATGGATTCGGGAATCGCCAGCTTGGGGTCGGGTGTGCCCTCAACAGGATCGTCGAGCCCGGCGAGCCAGAATCTGGCGCCGGCGCGTTCGATGGGCAGGTGAGCGTTCATGAGCACGGCGATGCCATTCGCACCTAGAGCTGAAATGACATCCGCGGAACCGATCAACACGTCGTGATTGCCGAGAACGGCATAGCGGTGAGGACACTCAAGCTCATTGAGCAGCTTCGCGCACTGCCACGCCTCCCCGATGGCGAATTTCCTCGGCATAAACCCGGAGGTCACAAAGTCGCCGGTGAGAAACACCGCGTCGGGGTTCAGGCGGTTGATGTGAGCGACGGCTTCGCGGAGGAAGAACGGCTCAGTGTATTCATCCATATGGATGTCGCTGAGTTGCGCGACCCGGAAGCCGTCAAATGCCTGAGGAAGGCCGGGGATGACGACGTCGCGGCGCGTGATCTCGATCCAGTGCCGCTCGATCTCGCCGCCATAGATCGTCAAACCGCCGCCGGCGCACGCGCTTGCGATCAGAAAGCGGCGGCGCGTCATACGCGCCTTAAAGGGTGAGCGAGGCACTGTCATAGTCCATGGTAGCGATTTTCGAAGGGGCCGGTTGGGTGAGTGGATTTGAAGGGCGCCGTTTGAGCGTCGCAACCTGCCGGCGCGCCCGTCAGGCGGCGGCCGTGGGCTCCGGTGGAACGCCGGCAAAATACTCGGCCACTTCGCGCCAGTTGTTTACGCGGACAAATCCGGTCGCAGTGACATTGTGGGGCGCGGTGTAAAGCAGTCCCTGGCCTTCGAAGCGAAGCAGGTTCCTGGGCTGGTCGTCGATCAGGAAGTCGGCGCGGAGGATGCTCTTGTTGCCGCAGAAGACGTAATGCGTGGGCGGGATGAAGGGAAAGTGGCGCTGCAGCCAGCGGTATTTGGGGCCGAGCGAGTTGGGCACGGCCATGGCCTGCGTAGCGATGAAGATCTCAAAGCGCGTGGAGAGATCTTTCAGCACCGGCTGCGCATCGGGAATCACGGCCAGAACCTCGAAGAAATCCTCGGCGTCGAGAAAGGCGCGAAGCTGCGCCTGCCGGTCGAGCGGCGTGATCTCCCACAGGCCTTTGCCGGCGAGGTCTTCCGGCGTCACGTCCTCGTCGAAGGTCTGGTTGTAGCGGCGCAGGTGCTCGGCAAGGGTGTCTGCCATCACCTCATCCATATCGACACAGATGCGCTGCACGGCAGCATTCTCCTGGAGAGTGTGTCCAAGAAAAGGGTAGCAGGGCGCAGCAGCGAGCGGCGGGTTAGGAGGCTGGGGAAAGATCTTTGCAGAACAGAAGTAGCTACGCGCCGGCCTGGCGGGGTTTGCGAGGGGCACGGCCTGCGCCGGGGATCAACTCGGGCTGCGGCGCTTTAGGAGCGGGGGCAATGGCAGGATCCCAATAGAGCAGACGGCTGCAACTGTCGCAGGCGAGCAGCTCGCCTTCGCGGAGCTGGTTCCAGACTTGCGGGCGCACGCCCATGCTGCAGCCGGTGCATTGCTGATTCCCGGCGCGGGCGATGCCGGTTCCACGCGCGCCGGCGATGCGGTCAAAGCGCGCCAGCCAGTCGGGATCGATCGCCGCGCGTACGGCCTCGCGCTCGGCTTCCAGACCCGCAAGCTCCAACGTCAACTCGCTCTGGCGGGCAGCAACGCTCAAGCGAACCGCATCCGCCCCAGCGGCAAGCTGTTCCACCTGGGCGCGGGCTTGCGCGAGCGCGGCCTCGTGCGTCTCGGTACGTTCCAGGCTCGCGTATTCGTCGGCTTCCAGGCGGTCGGCTTCAGATGTGGCGAATTGAATCTCGTGCTCGATGGCGGTGGCCTGCTCGGGAGTCGTCACAGAGTCGAGTTGGACGCGGAACCGCGCAGCCTTTTGGCGATGCGCATTGATGTCCCGCTCCAGGCGCGTCCGCATCGAGTCTTCGCGGCCCAGCGCGGCGGAGAGTTCGGCAGATTGCCGCTCGGCGGCGGCGAGCGCAGCCGCGGCCTGAGCAATCTCAGCGGGCAGCGCGCGCAACTGCTGATTCAGGCGGGACCGGTTCAAATCGATGGTCTGGAGTTTTACGAGGTTCTCAATCAGCGCATTCATCCGTGAGAAGAAGTCTACGGCATGGGGGTACAGGGAACAAGGGACCCAGACATGAGGGATCCTTCGACTTCGCTCAGGACAAGCTCCGGAACGTAGAGACAATGAGACGCAGGGAACACAGGCGCTTGCGGCGGACTGTCGATGCGATTTTGGCCGTGGAAGGCGTCAAACAGAGAAGCAGGTTACGATTCCGGCGTGAAGCATTCCTGAGAAAATAGTCGCAGGCGAGGACGAGCGGTGGCGGCGAGGCGAGCGAGAAAACGGCGCAAGCGCGGATGGCTGAAGTGGGCCGCTGCAGCGGTCCTGCTCGCGTTTCTCTTGCTTGGCGTGGCGATCACGGTTGCGCTGCACCGGGCCGAGCCCATGCTGCGCGCCGCAATCGTCGAGAAACTCGAAGAACACTTTCACGCACGCGTTGAGCTGGACAGCTTTCACGTCTCGCTGATGAACGGGTTGTGGGCCGAGGGCAAGGGATTGCGGATTCTGGCCTCCGGCGAACGTGGCGGGCGTGGCTGTTCCAGGCCCGAACGGAGCGGGAGCGGTGGGCGCAAACCGGCCGCTCATCCGGCTGGATGAGTTTCGCTTTCATGCGCCGCTGCGCTACAAGCCCGGCGAGCCGATCAGGATTTCGGTGGTGCAGTTGATTGGCCTCGATGTCGATGTGCCGCCCAAGCCGCACTTCACGCACGCGGTAGCGCCGGCCAGTGGCCCCGCGCCAGGGCACACCCGCGAACCGCTGTTGCGCTTCGAGATCGACGCCATGGAATGCAACGGCGCGCACCTCACGCTTGAGACCAGCAAACCTGGAAAGCAGCCGCTCCAGTTCGCCATTGCGCACGTGAAACTGAGCCACGTGAACGTGGGCGCAGCGATGCAATTCGATGCACAACTGACCAACCCGCGCCCGGCAGGAATCATCGTCACCTCCGGCGGCATAGGGCCGTGGGTGGTCGAGGATCCGGGAGAGACTCCGCTCATAGGCAACTACCGGTTTGAACATGCGGACCTGAGCGTCTTTAAAGGAATTGCGGGAATTCTGAGCTCGACGGGCAAGTACCAGGGCGTGTTGCGCAACCTGGAGGTGGATGGGCGGACGAATACGCCGGACTTCAGGCTGACGCACTTCGGCACTTCAGTGCCGCTTGAGACTGAGTTCCACGCTACAGTCGACGGAACGAACGGCGACACGTGGCTGCAACCGGTTCACGCAACGCTGGGCCAGTCGCGCTTTACCGCCGAGGGGAAGATTGTGGGCGTTCCTGCTGAAGTTCTGCCAAATGGAACCACGCGGCCCGGCGGCCACGAAATCGCGTTGAACGTGATTGTGGACAGCGGGCGAGCTGAGGACTTTCTGTGCCTGGCGAGCAAGAGCGGGGCGCCGCTGATGACTGGCACGCTCAGCGTGAGGACAACACTCGAGATTCCGCCGGGGGCGGAACCGGTGCAGGAAAAGATGAAGCTGAACGGCAGTTTTGTGCTCGAAGACGTGACGTTCACGAGCACGAAGTTTCAGCACGGAGTGGGTGAGCTGAGCCGGCGCGGGCAAGGCCAGCCGAAGGACGCGAACAACGCCGGAGCCCAGGTTCGCTCGGTGATCGCGAGCGATCTCACGATGGCCAGCGGAGTGATTACGCTTCCCAATTTGAAGTACACGGTGCCCGGAGCGGAGATCGACTTAGCGGGCACGTATGGCGTTGACGGAGGTACGCTGAATTTCAAGGGAACGGCCAGGACGCAGGCGACGGTCTCGAAGATGGTGGGCGGCTGGAAGGGAATGCTGCTGAAGCCGGCCGACCGTCTGTTCAGAACGAATGGTGCGGGCACGCTGGTTCCCATTCATATCGGTGGCACGGAACAGAATCCGCGTTTTGGGATTGATCTCGGGCGGATAGGACACACGTCGCCGCAGATCCCGGGTCAAACGCAATAGGGCAGCGCTGGAACGCATTGAGCTGTGGCCCGCTTTGCGTGTACATCGGCGAAGTGCAGTAAGGGCCATGCAATTCCACTCGCCCGCGGCACGAAGTTCGTCCACCGCGCGTAGACTGTTGGCAGAATCCAAGCCACTGCGATCAAAGGATCGACGATGAACGGCCTGCCGAATTACGATTCTCCGGATAGGCGCCAAGAGCAGAATCGCGATGCCAGCTTCGCCATGCGGCTGTCGTTGATCGCCGGCTTCCTCATGCTCGCTGGCAAGATGACGGCCTACCTGTACACGGACTCTTCGGCAATCTTTTCCGACGCTGCGGAATCGGTGGTGCACGTGGTGGCTGTGGCGTTTGCCGTCTTCAGCCTGTGGCTGAGCGCGCGGCCTGCCGTCGCGCATTTTCACTACGGATACGAGAGGATTACATTCTTCTCCGCGGGCTTTGAAGGCGCGATGATCGTGCTCGCCGCGGGAAGCATCATTTACACCACCACCGAAAAGTTGCGGCACGGCCTGGCCCTCGAGAACCTGGGGAGAGGTGTCATTTTGATCGTCGCTGCCGGAATCCTGAATGCAGCGCTGGGGTGGTATTTGCTGCGCATCGGCCGGCAGAATCACTCGCTGATTCTCGAGGCCGACGGAAAGCATGTTCTCACTGATAGCTGGACCAGTTTTGGCGTGGTTGCGGGCCTAGTGCTGGTGATGGTGACGGGATGGAAGCCCTTCGATCCGCTGGTGGCTTATGGCGTGGCGGCGAACATTCTGTGGACGGGCGGCCGGTTGCTTTGGCGATCCTTCAAAGGGCTGCTCGACTACTCGGACCCCGAGGTGGGCCACCAGATTCGCGCGCGGCTCGACGCGCTTTGCCAGCAGCTCGGCATCGAATACCACGGGGTGCGCTTCCGCACCACGGGCTATCGGCAGATCATTGAAGTCCACCTTTTGTTTCCCGACAACATGAGACTCGGCGAAGCACACCGGCTGGCGACTCAGGTAGAGGAGCAGCTTGCGCTCGACCTGGAGATGCCCGCGGAGGTGACAACGCATCTTGAGTCGCTTGAGGACCACTCCGAGGTCCATCACGTGCAGCACTATACGGGGCGGCCCGATTAACGGTGGGAAGGCCTGGGCCGCTGAATGAATCGTGCTGTCTCCCTACCTTTTGGGCTTCATCGCGAAGGGTCTGTAAACTAAAGTCACAGTTACTTCCCTGATCAGCCGCGCCTTGCGGCCGAATTTGTCGTCAAAATAGTTCGAGAGTGTCTTTGTCCGAAGGCTCCTTCCTGCTCGAGCGCGATGGACTTCGGGATGGGAGCCAAGCCGATCGAAAACCAGGACCATAAGGGTGGCGCCTCGCGGGGCCTGCTTGGGCCGTGCAGCCTGCGGGGTGGACTGCTTGCTCTCGGGGCACTGCTCGCGACAGCAGCTTGTGCGCGCGCGCAACAGGGCGCGCTGCAAGGCACGCAGATCGCCAGTGCAGCGATACCAGCCACAGGCAGCATTCACGGGGTGATTACAAGCGACGACGGAACGGTGTACGAAGGCGTGCGCGTCGAGTTGGAGTTGACCCGTGGCCGCAATCCAAGTACCGAAACCGAGCTGACCGACAGCGGCGGCGCATTCAACTTCGCGCAACTTCCTCCGGGCGAGTTCAAGGTCACCGTCTCTTCCGACGGCTTTGTCAGCCAGTCGATCTCCGGCCAGTTGCTCGCGGGCGAGGCGTTCGACGCGCGCACCATCGTCCTGCCGGTTGCGGCGGCCGCGAGCTTCGTGCGGGTGTCTGCCGGGTCGCAGGCGGAACTCGCGCAGGAGCAACTCAACTTTGAAGAGCAGCAGCGCGTGCTGGGCATGTTTCCGAATTACTACGTCAGCTACGATCGCAACGCCCTGCCGCTGGCCACGCGGCAGAAGTACCAGCTCGCGTGGCGAACCTCGATCGATCCTGTGACGCTCCTGATGGTGGGTACCGTTGCAGGATTCGAGCAAGCAGGCAATACCTTTGCCGGCTATGGTCAGGGCGCGCAGGGCTATGCCAAGCGCTTCGGCGCAAATTATGCCGATGGCTTTACCGGCACCATGCTGGGCGGTGCGGTTCTGCCTTCGCTGTTCAGGCAGGACCCGCGATACTTTTACAAGGGGACAGGCAGCGTCCGTTCACGGGCGATGTATGCCATCGCCAATGCGGTCATCTGCAAGGGCGACAACGGGCACTGGCAACCGAACTACTCCGGAATCCTCGGCGGGCTGGCATCTGGCGGAATCTCGAATCTTTACTATCCCTCCAGCAGCCGCAGCGGCCTGCAAGTGACCTTTGAGAATTCGCTCATCGGCACCGCTGAAGGCGCAATGCAGAATCTAATTCAGGAGTTTTTGGTGCGCCGCCTGACGCCGCGGCTGCCGGTGCACCCATCGACCGAAACCCAGTAAGCGCGCCGATTATCCGATCGACTCCACCAGGCGGTTCATCTCTTCTTCCTGCCGTTCGATCGACTCCACCAGCTTGAACTGAGTGCGGCAGCGGTCGAGGTTGTGGCCCTCGCGATGCACTTTGAAGTAGGTGTCGCCGGCCAGATAGTCGGCGAGGAAGCGAATGCCGATCTCGAACGTGATGAGTTTGCCTGAGAAGGCGAGATGTTTTGTTTCCGCGGGCGTCAGGAACGCGCCCGCCGTTTCAAGATAGCCGCGAACCAGAGCCTCGAACATCGAAAACTGCATCGCAACTTTGGACAGATCCTGCTCATCTTCTGCCGCCGGGCTTGTAGTGGTGCGCACCATGTCGCCAAAGTCGTAAAGCACCAGGCCGGGCATCACGGTGTCGAGATCGATGACGCAGACGGCTTCGCCGGTTTTGTCGTCGAGCAGGACGTTGTTGAACTTGGTGTCGTTGTGGGTGATGCGCTCCGGGAGACCGGCGTCGAGGAGGGCACCCGTGATGGATTGGCGCGAGCGTGCAAAGTCGAGCTCCGGTTTGGCGAGGGCTGCGCGGCCGGCAACGTCCGCGGCGATGGCCTGCTCGAGCGCGGCGAAGCGCTTGGGTGTGTGGTGAAAGTCGGGGATGGTCTCGTGCAGGCGCGGTGCGGGCAAACTGCTGAGCTGCTGCTGGAAGCGGCCGAAGGCGCGAGCCGCCTGGAACGCCTGCCCGGCAGAGGTCGCGGTTTCATGGGTATGCGCGTTCTCAATCGAGCGATAGGCGCGCCAGGTTTCTCCTTGCGCATCCACGTGCCAGTTGCGCCCGTCACGCGCGGGGACAAGTTGCAGCGCGCTGCGGGCGCCGTCTGGCTGGCCTGCCACCTGCGCCCCAAGATGCGCCGTCACGCGCTCCACGTTCCGCATCACAGCAACGGGATCGCGGAAGACGTGGCGGTTGATGTGCTGCAGGATGTAGCGAACCGGCGCGCCCGGCGCCCGGCAGGTGACGAGATATGTGTCGTTGATGTGGCCGTTGCCATGCGGCGCAATTGCCGAAACTTCACCGCGGAACTCAAATTGGCTGGCCGCGGCGCGGGCGTCGGGCGGCGAGCTCATGACCAGAGCCGCTCAGGATAGAGGCCATCGGCAATCAGGCGGCGGATGCTCTCGACCACGCGCGGCCGGTCCTCGCGATAGGTGACGCCAAACCAGGAATCGCGAGAATGCAGAACCCTGACGCGCGCCTGCCCGGAGCGAACCAATTCGCCGACGGTGTTGGGGATGTAGCACTCAGACTTCAAGTCGAATGCGTTGCTCTCGAGGAACTTCTCAAAGCGCTCGCGCAGTTGATCGAAGACTTGCGGCGTGAATCCCCACATGTTCATCGAGACCGGCTCGTCGCCGCTCAACTTCGTGACTGTTCCGGCGGCATCGGTGTTGCGCGCGCCGTTTGCGTCGCGTTCGACCTTGGTGAGCTCGACAATGTGCTCGAGGTAGCCGTCGGCCGAAACCTGGCAGACGCCGCGCGCCACCGAACCAAAGTCGGAGAGCGTGTTGCGCAGGACGAAGCCCACCATCGAATAGTCGGGCGAGCCGGAAGTGAGGTGCCCGGCCAGCGAGCGGTAGCCGTCCGCGCCATAGAAGTCGTCGGCGTTGATGGCGGCGAAGGGCTCGCGGATGGCGCCCGCAGCGAGCAGGATCGCCTGCGTGGTGCCCCACGGCTTGGTGCGTTCCGCGGGCACGGTGAAGCGCGGCGGAATGTCTCCGAGCGCCTGGAAGACGTAGTCGACCGCAACGCGTTTTTCAAAGCGCGCGCCTACGATCTCGCGGAATTGTTGCTCGATGTCCTTGCGAATGACAAAGACGAGCTTGCCGAAGCCGGCGCGAAGAGCGTCGAAAATCGAGTAGTCGATGATGGTTTCGCCGGCGGGGCCGACAGGGTCGATCTGCTTGAGGCCACCATAGCGGCTGCCCATGCCTGCAGCAAGAACGAGGAGTGTGGGAGAGGATGTGGGGGTCATCAATCAGCGCCTTTTCGAGCGGGTTAATCCAATCGAATGGTACAACACGAGGGGTTGGGGTACGACAGAGGAACCGGCCGATGGGCAGCGCGGCAAGCCGTCTGATAGAGTGAGTTGCCATGAGAACTCGCACCGCCCGCCGTCTGTCTTATTCGACTTCGCTTCTGGCCGCGCTCGGACTTTGCAGCGCAACGCTGATGTCTCCCGCGCAGACACTGCCTGCGCAGAATCCGCTGCCGCCCGTGCCGGAGTGGGCGCTGCCCGGTTCAGCGACCCATCAACAGGTAGCGCCGCCCGCGGGCTTTCACCGGCCGAGCAGAAATTTCGATGTGCCGATTGGAACTTTTGACGGCCAGTCGGACATTGGCAGCGCGCTGGTGCCGGGAGGCGCAACCTACGACGCCGCGACGGGGCAGTACACGATCAATTCCGCCGGGTACAACGTCTGGTACACGCGCGACGAGTTCCGGTTCCTGTGGAAGCGCATGTCGGGAGGTGTTTCGCTGGCCGCCGACATCAACTTCCCCGATCCGAAGGGCTACGGCGACCGCAAGGCCGTGCTGATGATCCGGCAGAGCCTGGATGATGATTCAAAGGCCGTGATGGTGGCCGAGCACGGAGCGGGCATGGTGCACCTTGCGTGGCGGCCGGAGCACGACACGCGCGTGACCGACATGGAGTTTCGCATGGGCGGGCGCGGCCGTCCGGGCGCCGCGACTCCGGACAGCCTGGTGACCATCAGCGCCAAGCGGATCGGGATCGAGAAGCGCGGCGACGAGTTTGCGATCTGGGTGAGCCTCGACGGCGAGCCGATGCACCAGTTCGGGCCGCCGATCAAGCTGCATCTGGATGCGCCGTTTTATGTGGGCATCGGATTCTGCTCGCACCTGCCGGAGACGGTGGATACGGCGGTGCTGAGCAATGTGGTGCTCGAGAATAAGGCGGGGAAGGTGAGGTAGGGCCTCTTCCCTGTCCTGCGTGATTGACTGGTTGCCGGAAAGGTGAGCGGCGCTTATGGCATACGTACTTGCGTTGGACCAGGGGACGACGAGCTCTCGGGCAATTCTTTTCGATGCGGGCGGCGCGATTGCGGCAGTGGCGCAGAAGGAGTTCCAGCAGTTCTATCCGCAGGCGGGTTGGGTGGAGCACGATCCGGCGGAGATCCTGACCAGCCAGATGAGTTGCGCGGTGGAGGCCCTTGCGAAAGTGGGCGCGCGGCCGCGCGACGTGGCGGCGATCGGCATCACCAACCAGCGCGAGACCGTGATTGTGTGGGAGCGCGCGACGGGCAAGGCCATTCATCCGGCGATCGTGTGGCAGGACCGGCGCACAGCCGCGCAGTGCAAGGCGCTCGAGGAAAGCGGGGCCGGAGAAATGGTCTCGTCGAAGACGGGCCTCGTTCTCGATCCGTATTTCTCGGCGACCAAAGTTGGTTGGATTCTGGATCACGTGGAGGGCGCGCGGGCGCGGGCAGAGCGCGGCGAGCTGGCCTTCGGCACTGTGGATAGCTGGCTGGTGTGGCACCTGACCAGCGGCCATAAGCATGTGACCGACGTGACCAACGCGTCGCGCACGCTGCTCTTCAATATCGTGAAGGGCGAGTGGGACGCGGAGTTGCTGAAGCTCTTCGGGATTCCCGCGAGCATGTTACCGGAGGTTGTGTGGTCGAGCGCGCGCGTGGGCGAGGTGACGACAACGCTCGGCCTCGGCGGCGTGGCGATTGCGGGTATCGCCGGCGATCAGCAGGCGGCGCTCTTCGGGCAGTTGTGCTGGAGCGCGGGCGAGGCCAAGAACACCTACGGGACGGGCTGCTTTCTGCTGCAGAACATCGGCACGGAGTTCATGCGGTCGCGGCATAGGCTGATTACAACGGTGGCGGCAAGCGCGCAAAAGCGGCTGGAATACGCGCTTGAGGGAAGCATTTTTATTGGCGGCGCGGTGGTGCAGTGGCTGCGCGACAATCTGAAACTGATCGGCGCCTCCGCGGAAGTCGAGGCGCTCGCAGCGAGTGTGCCCGACACAGGCGGAGTGGTTTTTGTGCCGGCGTTTGTGGGCCTGGGCGCGCCGCACTGGGATGCGCACGCGGCGGGAATGCTGATCGGCCTCCGGCGCGACACCGGGCCGGGACAGATTGCGCGGGCGGCGCTTGAGGCCATCGCGTTCCAGGTGGCCGATGTGCTGGAGGCCGTGCACAGCGAGACGGGCGCGCCGCTCCAGGCCCTGAGAGTCGACGGCGGCGCCGCGGTGAACGATCTGCTGATGCAGTTCCAGGCCGATGTGCTGGGCGTGCCGGTGGTGCGTCCGCGCGTGACGGAAACGACGGCGCTGGGCGCGGCGTATCTGGCCGGATTGGCGACGGGATTTTGGGCCAGCCCGGATGCGTTGCGGGCCGAACGCAAGGGCGATGTGCGCTTTGAACCGAGGATGAACGCAAGCGAACGGGCCGAGCGGCGCGGGCGCTGGCAGAAGGCCGTGGAGCGAGCAAAGGCGTGGACCGCCTAACCACCGCATGGGGCAGCCCTTTGGACCAGGCGCAGTGAGAACTTTTACCCGAGCTCCTGATTCCAGCTTTCCAGCGTCTTTTTGAATTCGAGCATGAATTTGCCGCCATCGGCGCCGTCGATGAGGCGATGATCGAAGCCGAGGCAGAAGTACTGCACCGACCGGATCGCAATCGAGTCATTGCCGTCGGCGTCGGTCAGGACGGCCGGCTCCTTGCGCAGGCCGCCGACGGCGAGGATTGCCGCCTCGGGCTGGTTGATGATGGGCATGCCGTATTCGCCGCCGAATGCGCCGGCGTTGGTGAGGGTGAAGGTGGATCCGCCGACCTCGTCGGGCGAGAGCTTCTTGGAGCGGGCGCGGAGGGCGAGATCGGCGATGGACTTGGCGAGATCGGCAAAGGTGCGCTGCTCCGCGTGGCGAATGACGGGCACGATGAGTCCCCAATCGAGGGCCACGGCGATGCCCAGATCGATGGAGCGATGGTAGCGGACGGCGAGGCCCTCAGTGGTGCTTTCAAGCGAGGCATTGACGATGGGGCAGCGGCGCAGCGCGGCGACTGCGGCTGCGGCGATGAACGGCATGAACGTGAGCTTGACTCGGTGGCGATGCTCGAAGGTGGCCTTGTGCTGCTCGCGCAGGCGCGCGATGCGCGTCATATCCACCTTGTAGACGGTGTGGACGTGAGGGCTGATGCGGCGGCTCTCCACCATGCGCTCGGCAATGATGGCCCTCATGCGGGTGAGAGGGACGGGGTCGGCGGGGAGTGTGGCGAGATCAGGCGCGGACACCTGCGGTGGGGCGGGCTTTTGGACCGGCGCCTGCGCGGCGGCAGAGCTTGCGGCGCGCAACACATCGTCTTTGGTGATGCGACCTTCAGAGCCGGAGCCGGCAATGCGGCTGATTTCGAGGCCGTGCTCCTTGGCGATGCGACGGGCGAGCGGCGAGGAGCGGATGCGGCGACCCGCTGCTACTGAAAGAGCGGGTAACACGGGTGCGCTGGCTGCGGGCGCGGCAACCTGCGCCTTCGGCGGCGCCTGCGGAATGGTGGATTTCGCGGCCAGTGCGGGAGCGGCAACCATTGAGCCGGCTTCGTCGATCACCGCGACGACAGTGTTGACCTCGACGGTGGCGCCCTCGGGGAAGCGGATCTCAGCCAGCACTCCGGCGACGGACGAGGGAATTTCGGCGTCGACCTTGTCGGTGGAGATTTCGAAGAGCGGCTCGTCTATTGCGACGGTGTCTCCGACAGCCTTGAGCCATTTCGTGATCGTGCCCTCGAAGATCGACTCGCCCATCTGGGGCATGATGATTTCCGTCGGCATGCATTCCTCTCTTCGCGGTCTGGTGAGCGAAGCTCCTGCCGGATTATAAATCGCGGGGGCGGCAAGACGAAGAGCGTTGGTGAGCGCGCTCAGGCTGGAATGGGGCGGTCTTTGCTGCGGCGCAGGCGCTCGATCTCGGGCGGGATCTGGAGCGGCGTGTCTTGAGCTGGAAATTCGGACGCCGGAAATTCGGCGGTTGGTAAATCGGGCGCAGCAGCAGCCTGGGCGCGCAGGGCGGCGAGGCTTTCAACGAGCGCGACTGGCTGATCGAATACCAGGCCGAACTGGCGGGCAGCCATGTGGGCGAGCGATTCGAGGCTGGGCAGGGTTTTCGGATCCGTGACTTCCCTTTCGAGACTCGTGACGGGGCGGTCGGTGATGCCGCAAGGATTGATGAGCGCGAAGTCGCGGAGATCCGTGGTGACGTTGAAGGCAAATCCGTGCGAGGTGACGCCCCGGGCCACGTGAATGCCGATGGCGCCAATCTTTCTTTCCCCCCTGGGCTGATCTTTGGCCGTTCTCCCACAGTTCTCGTCCGAAAGGCTGCCCCGCCGCAGGTGGCACCAGACGCCGGTGAGGCCGCAGATGCGTCCGGCAGCTATGCCAAATTCGCCGCAGAGGCGAATGAGCGCCTCTTCCATGAGGCGGACGAAGTCGACCGGGCCGAGACGATTGCCGCGGGCGTTGGGGTTGTGCAGGCTGCGTAGATCGAAGATGGGGTAGCCGATCAGCTGGCCAGGACCGTGATAGGTGACGTCGCCGCCGCGGTTGATCTCGTGGAGGGTGACGCCGCGCTGCGCCAAAAGCTCGTCCGACGCGAGTATGTTCGATCGCCTGGCGTTGCGGCCGAGCGTAAGCACGGGAGGATGCTCGAGGAGCAGGAGCACGTTTCCGATGCGGCCCGCGGTGCGCAGCGCGACGAGCTCTTGCTGAAGGCGAAGCGCCTCGCCATAGTCCACGCGGCCGAGATAGAGGTACTGGATCACAATCCTATTGAGATTGTAGCGAGGGAGCGTGCAGCAGGTGCTGTTGGCTGAACGCAGACTGAAATTCGCGGTACACTTAAGGCTGGCAGGAGGACCGGGCGGTCGCTGCCGGAAGTCCTTGCGCAAGCAGGGGTTGCCGGGAGAGGAAAGTCCGAACTCCGCAGGGCAGTGTGCCGGATAACGTCCGGGACGCGGGCTTCAAAGCCCGTGGACGGCTAGTGCCACAGAAAACATACCGCCCCTGCCAAGCGCGGCCTTCGGGTTGCGGGCGGTAAGGGTAAGGGTGAAAAGGTGCGGTAAGAGCGCACCGCTCCGGCAGTAATGGCGGAGGCAGGGTAAACCCCACACGGAGCAAGACCAAATAGGGAGGGAAGCGCGCGGCTTGGAGCCAGGCTGGCGCTACGCATCGGCCCGATGCGGCAAGGCGGCTCTTGGCAAGTGCCGGAACCTCCGGGTAGGTCGCTGATGAGCGTCCGCGGCAACGCGGCGCCTAGAGGAATGACCGCATAGAACAGAATTCGGCTTACGAGTCCTTTTGCCGAATGCTGGGGTCCCCGACGACAGCTCTTCGTCGTTGGGGTAGCGATAGACAGCTCCGGTTGGGTACACACCCGGCCGGGGCTGACCATTTTGCGGCGTAGATGCGCGGAGCAGGCGCCATTCGCCAAGTGAGTCGCGCCGATCCGCTACCATCAGACACATGTTGCGCGTGAAGCGTTTGGAGGCGGGTGCGCGGGTGCCGGTGGTGGCGCATCCGGGCGAGGACCTGGGCTATGACCTGTTTGCGCTGGAGCGGATCGTGCTTGCTCCCCGCGCGACGGCCAAAGTGCGGACGGGGATTGCCGTGGAGGCGCGCGATCCGCGCACAGGCGCGGCCTTGGGACTGCTGGTGCGCGACCGCTCATCGATGGCGGCGCGGGGAATCGCGACGACGGGCGGAGTGATCGACGCGGGCTACCGCGGCGAAATCCTGGTGGTGATGACCAACCTGGGCGACACGGCCGTGGACTTGCAGGCGGGCGAGAAGATCGCGCAGATGGTCCCGGTTCCTGTCCTCACAGGTCTAATCCAAGAGGTTGAAAGCCTGGAAGGCTCTGAGCGCGCGGCCAAGGGATTCGGCAGCACCGGCCGCTGATTTCTTGTGCCGGAACCCCGAAACGGCCGCTTGCGTATCATGAAAGCAGAATCATGCTCTTCGGTGAGGCCTTCAAACTCGCGCTGCAATCGCTTTGGGCAAACAAGATGCGCACCATTCTTACCTTGATTGGTGTAATCATCGGCGTGTCTTCAGTCATCATGGTGGTCACGCTCACCAACGGGGCCAAGCAATTCGTCACGTCGAAGATCAACACCTATGGCGCGGCCGTTATCACGGTCAGCAAGATGCCGCAGACGTTCATGACGATTGAGGAGTACGTCGAGTTTCAGAAGCGCAAGGATATAACCTACGACGACTATCGCGCGATTCTGACCAGTGCCGGTCCTGCGTATCGGTGGGAGCGCAGCGCGACGCAACCGGCAAGGTTGTGCGCGGAACCCAGTCCACCACCGACACTGACATTCGCGGCTGGACGTGGACGATGCCGCCGATCTCGAATCTCGAACATCGTCTTGGGCCGGTCGTTTACCGAGATGGAGGACCAGCACTCGGCGCACGTAGCCATTGTGGGCTCCGATATTGTGGACAACGTGCTGGGCGCCGGCGACCCGCTCGGCAAAGAGATTCGCGTCGATGGCGCGCCGTACACCGTGATCGGCGTGGGCGAGAGCCAGGGCAAGATGTTCGGCCAGCAGCATGGACAACTGGGTGGCGATTCCCCTCACCAGTTTTCTTGAGGCATACGGGTCCAACCAGAGCCTGCAGATTCTCGTGGATTCGGGCGGTGGCGGGGCGGTGATGGATGCGGTCAGCGACGAGCTTCGCGTTATTCATTCGGACGCGGCGCCATCTCGCGCCAGGCGCTCCCGATGCATTCTCCATCGATTCCAGCGCAACCTTCGGGAATCTGCTGGGGAGTATTTTGAACAATTTTGGTGCGGTGGTCGTGGCCATTGCTGCAGTTCGCTGGTCATCAGCGGCATTGTGATCATGAACATCATGCTGGTGAGTGTGACGGAACGGACGCGGGAGATTGGCGTACGCAAGGCGCTGGGAGCGCGCCGCCGCGACATTCTGCTTCAGTTCCTGATTGAATCGGCGGTGATTGCCGCGCTTGGCGGGGTGATCGGCGTTGCTCTGGGTATCTCCGGGGCCAAGCTGGTTACCCTGGCGGTCGGATTCCCCTCGATGGTGGCGCTCTGGTCTGTTCTGGTCGCACTTTTTGTAGCCACTGCCGTGGGATTATTCTTTGGGATCTATCCTGCGCACAAAGCCAGCGCTCTTGACCCGATCACTGCGCTTCGCGCGGAGATGTAAGTGCATACTCGACTTGCTCAACAAGTAGGAAAACGAATAACTACGAACGAACAACGGTGAACTGATCCATGCGCAGCGTTGGCCAATCCGGAGAAGCAGTCAAGCTCGCGCTGGACACCCTGCGCAAGAACAAGTTGCGCTCGGGGCTCACCATCCTCGGTATCTCCATCGGCATCTCGACCGTCATCCTGATCTCTTCCGCGATTAACGGGCTGAATTCCAACATCGATCATTTTGTGAGCACACTGGGCACGAACGACTTGTGGATCTTCCAATTTGAGCCCTTTGGCCATCGGCCCACAACCGAGGAGCTGAATCGCAAAAAGCTCACCTACGAAGACGGCGTGGCGATGCGCGCCCTGCCGCATGTGGTGGCCGTTGATCCGGAGCTGACCTACCAGAACTTCCAGACCGGCCTGGGCAGCGTTGCCATGAAGGCCGGCACGCACAAAATTCAAAATACGATCATCAATGGCAGCACTGAGGCCGTGACGCAAGTGGTCGACGTGAACATGAAGGAAGGCCGGATGTGGACGGAATCGGAAGAGGAGCACAGTGACAATGTGGTCGTTCTCGGTCACGATGCCGCCGAGGATCTCTTCCCTGACAAGTCGCCGCTGGGGCAGGACGTGGAGTGCGAAGGAGATATCTTCACCGTCATCGGGGTGCTGGATCCGCAACCGCAACCGTTCGGCAGCGGGCGAAACACTGCGGACAATTCAGCCTATTTTCCGCTGGGGACTTTCAGAAAGATTCATCCTGAGATCCTCGACTTCTGGATTGTGGCGCGATACGACAACCCGGCCAACAAGGCCGTCGTGACCGAGGAGATCCGCGAGTTGCTCCGCGTGCGGCGAAAGCTGCGCGTGCAGCAGGACGACAACTTCGCCATCTTCAGCCCCGAATCGCTCACCCGCCTTTGGAATCAACTGACGATTGGACTGTTTTCGTTCATGGTTGCCGTCTCTTCCGTCGGCCTCATGGTGGGCGGTGTGGGCGTAATGAACATCATGCTGGTCAGCGTGACCGAGCGCACGCGCGAGATCGGAGTGCGCAAGGCGATCGGCGCCACCAGGAAAAACATTTTGCTGCAATTCACGCTGGAGGCGGTGACGCTCTGCATGGTTGGGGGGCTGCTCGGCATCCTGGCTGGGGCACTGTTCACGCTGATTCTGCACTTTGCCGTGTCCTTTTTGCACGCCGCGCTTTCGTTCACCTGGGTGATCATCGCCTTTGTTGTTGCCTGCATCATCGGATTGGTCTTCGGCATCTATCCGGCCTGGAAGGCGGCGAGTCTGGACCCGATTGAGGCGCTTCGCTACGAGTGAAAGCACTGACCAAAGGCCTCTGTTCCCTGTAGACTTCTTTTCGTGACCGCACACGCACTGGCGCAGGCCGTGGAGACAGTGACGACGGCGCTGGCCGTGGCCGGAATGGGATACTTTCTGGCGGTGATATTGGCGGCGCGTGTCTTCCTGCACGCGCGGCGCATTTCGCGGGCTGAATTCGCGCCCGGCGTGACGATCCTCAAATCCCTCAAGGGACTCGACCCCGGCATGATGGATGCGTTTCGCAGCCATTGCCGCCAGAACTACGTGGGCGAATTTGAATTGCTCTTTGGCGTGTCGTCGCTGGACGATCCTGCGGCCACGGCCGTGAAGGAGCTGAAAGTCGAATTTCCGGAGCGGGCGATCCGGCTCGTCGAGTGCCCGCAGCGCCTGGGCACGAACGGCAAGGTCAGCACGCTGGCGCAACTCGTCGCTCACGCGCAGCACGACTTTCTGCTCATCAACGATACCGACATTACCGTGAGCCCGCACTACCTGGAGCGCGTGATGTGCCGCTTCGAGCCTTCATCGCACGATGCAGGCAAATTGCCGGTCGGGCTGGTGACGGCGCTCTATCGCGGGAGAGCGCATAACACGCTTCCTTCGCGGCTTGAGGCGCTGGGGATTGCAGCGGAGTTCATGTCCGGAGTGCTGCTCTCGAAGCTGATCGAGGGCGGGCTGCACTACGGGCTGGGATCGACGCTTGCGGTGCGGCGCGAGGCGTTCGAAAAGGCCGGAGGCTTGCTGCCGCTTGTGAATCACCTCGCCGACGACTATGAACTTGGCGCACGCGTGGCGCAGGCCGGCTATCGCGTGGAGGTGAGCGCCGAGGTGGTGGAAACCGCCGTGCCCGCGTATGACTGGCGCGGATTCTTCGATCATCAACTGCGCTGGCTGCGGACGGTGCGTTGCTCGCGGCCTGCAGGCTATGCAGGCCTGATCTTCACGCACGGCTTCGGCTGGGCGATCGTGAATGTGCTGGCGAGCGGATTGAGTCCGGTGAGCCTGTGGCTGCTGGGGCTGAGTTTCTTCCTGCGGCTGGCGCAGGCGATGACCGTGGGCGCCGGAGTGCTGGGCGATCACGAGGTGCTGCCGAATCTTTGGCTGCTGCCATTGCGCGATGCGATCGCGATGGGTTTGTGGGTGGCCGGATTTGCCGGAGATACGATCGTGTGGCGCGGAGAGCGATTCGCGCTGAAGGATGGACGGCTCGAAAGAGCAAGTTAGCGGGTCAGCGAGGTAGCAAGTCCGCCAGTCAGCTGCGGCTCTGCTCCAAAGCAACTGGTGAGCCCCTTTAATCGGCCGTCGCCATTGCGTCGGCTTGCTCGCCGGCGCGCATGGCCGCGTAATCGATGGTGAGGTACGAGCCGAGTTCGTTGAAGTCTTTCTCCCAGCGCGGCCGTTCGTCCGCGGGAAGCGCGGTGAGCGCATAGCCTGAGGTGCGCAGGATCTCATACCAGATGTTCTGCGCTTGCCACAGATTCAGATCGAAGGGCAGCTCGGTCAGCGTGCGGGCGAGCACGAGCGCGCGGTCAAGCATCTCGAGAGAGCCCGAGGACATTTGCAACTCGACCATGGCGCGCTTCATGCGCTGGTCGGCGATGTAGGAGAGCGTGGCGGCATCGAGCGGGACCTGGTCGGCCTTCGCCAGTGAGAGGAAAGAGCGCAACTGCGCGAGATCGATGGGGTCGCCCTCGAGCGTGCGGCGCAAACCGGCGTTGATGGCAAAGCCGGCGGCGAGCGTGAGCGCGGGCGGCTTGGGCAGTCCCGCCTGAGAAAGATAGTGAAGCAGGCTGGCGTGATCCTGATAGATGGTGGTGAGCGAGTTCTCGATGTCCCACAGCGTGGAGTTGAGGATGAGCTCGCACGATGCGGCGCTGCTCGTCACTGAAGAGCGAGGTGAGCGAGTAGTCGGCGTGGCCGTAGAAGCGGTCGATCAGGCGAATCACCTCGGGGAAGTCGGCGCGCTGCACATGTCCGGCGGCGTCGGCAGAGAAAGCCTCAAAGGCAGCAGCGCCGGAGTCGTCGTAGGCTTTCACGGCGGCGGTGATGTTCTGGTCGCCGAAGTGGAGCACCGCAAAGGAGAAGCTCTGCGCGTGTCCGGTGATGGCGCTGGCCACGTGCACACGGCCCAAAGCGAGGCGGCCTCGGCCGGAAGTGTGAATATCGTGGGAGATGCGGCGGATGCGATAGCAGAAGAGGTCCGTCTCATCGGCAAACGAGGAGAAGACTGAGCTGATGGCGTAGTGCGCGGCCACCTGCTCGAGGTGCAGCTCCATGGAGTCGACGCACTTCTTGTAAATGCGTGCGCCGTCGCCGGCCTCGGGCTCGTTGGAGTGGGCTTCGGCCAGACGGGCGAGGAACGCGGGCTCGAGCGGCGCAGCCTGTTCGCCAAAAAGCTGTTTCGCCAGCTGCAGCACGCGCGCGGCGTAGGCGATAATCTGCACGGTCTCGATGCCCGCGATGTCGTCGAAGAACCAGCCGCAACTGGTGAACATGAGCTGGGCGTGGCGCTGCATCTCCATCAACTCAAGGGCGCGGACGCGCTCGGATTCCGAGAGCGTGCGGGCCTGTTGCGCGGCGAAGAAGCGGTCCACGGATTCCGCGCTGCGATCGAGCAGGACCTGGATGTAAGCGTCTCGCGCGGCCCATACGTCGTTGAAGAGCTTGCCGCCCTCGCGTTCGGTGAGCGGGACCAGCGCGTCGCGCAGCTCGTCGAGGGCCTAGCGCAGAGGCGCGCGCCACGCCTGGTTCCATCCGGGCTTGCCGCCGTTGCAGCCGCAATCGGAGCGCCAGCGCTCCGATGCCGTGCATGCAGCTCCACGAAGTGTTCTCGACAATCTCGCACTCGAACTCGGGCGGGAATTGCTCAAGAAAGCTGGCGTAGTTGGTCAGCTTGACCGTCTTGTCCCGCTCCAGCAGCCGCAGCGCGTAGGCCAGCGCCATCTCGCCATACTTGTGATGATGGCCGTAGGACTCGCCATCTGTAGCGACGTGGACCAATTGCGGCTGCGGCCGAGTCTTTGAAGCCTGCCTTGAGGCGCGCGGCAAGGTTGTCGCCGGAGTCGAGCAGCCCTTCAAAAGCGATGGCGCGCGAGACGGGACCGTTGTAGAAGAAGATGGCGATCGAAGCGCCGGAGGCGAAGCGGACGAGATAGGGGTGGGTGGTGTCCACGGTAGCGTCGGGCGTATCGGTCCAGTCTCGCGCTTCGCCTTTCAGCGGTCGGATGCGCTTGCACTGGTGCGGCGCGAGCACGGTGAACTTGATGCCGTTCGTGGCGAGCGCTTCGAGAGTGGCGTTGTCGGCCGCGGTTTCAGGCAGCCACATGCCCTCGGGCGGCGCGCCGAAGTTGCTTTCATAGTCGGCGATGCCCCAGCGGATCTGCGTGATGCGATCGCGCGCGTTGGCCAGCGGCAGAATCATGTGGTTGTAGACCTGCGCCATGGCCGAGCTGTGGCCGCGGTAGCGCTGGCGGCTGCGGCCCTCGCCGTCGAGGACCATGCGGTAGGTGCGCGGCGCATTCTCCTTCAGCCAACTCAGCAGCGTGGGGCCGAAGTTGAAGCTGATGCGCGCGTAGTTGTTCACGATGCGCGTGATCTGGTTCTTGGCGTTCACCACGCGCGCTGCGCCGTTGGGCGCGTAGCACTCGGCGCAGATGCGCTCGTTCCAGTCGTGGTAGGGAGCGGCCGTGTCCTGCGTCTCCACCGTCTCCAGCCATGGGTTTTCGCGCGGCGGCTGGTAAAAGTGACCGTGAATGCAAACGAAGCGTTTTCCAGGAGGCATGAGGGTTCCGATGAGTTGCGCTGCGCCCAATGCTGGCGGGCTGCTCAAACCATTTTACGGCTAACGCGCTGAACGTCCCGCTGGCGCGGTGTTCCGGGCCAGATCGCAGGCCCGCCAAAGGTACCAGCTTGCCACGGAGCGGTAGGGCGCCCAGCGCTTGCCGCGGCGGAGAATCACGTCGGGCTTGGGCAGATCGGCGGCTTCGAGCGGGCGGGCCTTGGGCACGCGCTGGAAGGTGAGCGCGAAGCCCTTGCGCACGCCGTAGTCGGTTACGGGGAGCACGTCCGGCCGGCCGAGGCGGAAGATGAGCAGCATCTCCACGGTCCAGGTGCCGATGCCGCGCACCTCGGTGAGTCGTTCGACGATCTCCGCGTCGGGCATCTTGCGGATGGCGGCATGCGCGGGCACGGTGCCGTCGAGGGTGCGGGCGGCAAGGTCGCGCAGCGCCTTGATCTTGTTGCCGGAGACGCCGGCAGCGCGCAGCGGCTCATCGGGAGTGTCGAGCAAAAGCTGCGGCGTGGGATCGCCGCCGAAGTACTCGCGCACGCGGCGGTGAATGGTGGCCGCGGCCTTGCCGTGCAATTGCTGGTAGAGGATCGATTCGAGCAGCGACTCGAAGGGCGAGGCAGAGTGATCGAGGCGAAGGGTGAACGGGCCGGCGCGGTCGATGAGCGCGGCGAGCTTCGGGTCGCTCAGGCGCAGATGCTTCATGGCCTCGGCGGGATCGAAGGGAAGTTTGCGGCTGCGGCCGTCGTGAATCATGGACGAAGTGTACCGCAGGCGCGTCGCGCGGTGAGAGAGTCCGATGGAACGGCTGGTGACGCGGAAGGCCTCCCCGGCTGCGCCGGACGGGAGGCCTCTCATTTGGCAGCTTCGTTCATTCGATCAACTGCCGGAGGTGTTCACGATCGTGATTTGCGTCTGTCCGTTGTTTTCGCTCGCCGACTGCGTGACCGTCACGGTGACGGAGTTGGGGCCATTCTGCATCGTGATCATCCCGCCGGAGCCGGTCGTCATGGTCTGCGCATTGGGGCCTGCCTTGTCCTTGTAGAAGGCGATCACCTTGTCCGGGGAGTCGGGCGTAAGGAAGTTCGCGCTGACCATCGTTTTGCCGGCAATGGTCATGCGCAAGCCGCCCTTGCCCTGCGTGGCTCCGGGATAGATGGCAATTCCCAGATCGCTCTCTGTGAACGTTTCCGATGAATTGGCGGTAATGGTGCCCTTGGGAGTATTGACGGTGATTTCGCCGTTGGCGTCCTTGTGAATGGAATGGGCGACGCGATAGACGCCATAGCCAACGATGCCTGCGCCGATGATGCCCAGGCCAACAAAAACGGCCACGATGATGAGGATGATCTTGAGCGCGCTGGAACCTGACTTGGGCGGAGGCGCGCCAACAGGCGGCGGGACGGGCTGGGGGACTTGACTGCTTGTGGAATCGGGCATAGTCACTTCCTTTTCGTCGAGCGTTGATCTTGTGAATTCATGCGGGGGAGGCCGTTTTGGGACGCAGTCAATATACTCCATCCAACGCTCCTTCGGTAACCGGTTCTTGTGGCGACGGACGACCGATCCGAAGCCTAAAGCGGAATTCATTCCCGATTCGCAATGCGACGGGCTCGCGGCAAGCGAGCGGCGCCGGACAATTCAAGCCCATCCGCTTTACCATCAGAGGGTAGACACAGGAGCTCCACCATGAAGATGCGGCCGGGAACGCAAACCGGTTTTCTGTTGTGCGGCAAGGAATGGACTGACGGAGAGGCGTTTGAGGTGCGGTCGCCGTGGGACCAGGGGCTGGTGGGCCGGGTGACCGTGGCCACGCGGGCCGACGCGCGCCAAGCCTTGAATCATGCGGTGGCGAGCCTGCGCCGCACGCGCGCTTTGCCGCGCTGGAAGCGCCGCGAGATTCTGGAAGACGTGGCCGCCGCGCTCATTGAACAAAAGGAACGCTTCGCGCAGTTGATCGTCGCAGAGGCGGGCAAGCCGCTGCGCATGGCGCGGACGGAGGTGGATCGCGCCGTGCTCACCTTCAAGACCGCAGCCGAAGAGGCCGTGCGGTTGGGCGGCAAGAGCATTCCGCTGGATTTGACTGAAGGCAATGAGGGCCGCTGGGGGCTGGTACAGCGGTTCGGCATCGGGCCGATTCTGGCGATTACGCCGTTCAATTTTCCGTTGAACTTGGTGGCGCACAAGGTTGCGCCGGCCATGGCGGCGGGCTGCCCGGTGATGGTGAAACCCGCGCCGCAGACGCCGTTCACCGCGCTGGCGCTGGGCGAAGTGATTCTGAAGGCCGGCTGGCCTGAGGAGGCGCTGGCCGTGCTGACGCTGGCAGATGCCGATACCGCATGGCTCGCTGAAAAAGAGGATCGCATCAAGCTGGTGAGCTTTACGGGCTCGGCCAAGGTGGGTTGGGAGCTGAAAGCGCATTCGGGGCGCAAGCGCGTCTTGCTGGAGCTGGGCGGGAACGCGGCGCTCGTGGTGCACAGCGATTGGAAGGAACTGGATGACGCGGCGTTGCGCACTGCTCATGCGGCGTTCGGCTTTGCGGGGCAGTCATGCATCAGCGTGCAACGCGTGTTTGTGGAGCGCAGCATCTTTCAGACTTTTCTGTGGAAGGTGGTGGAGGTTGCTGCCAACCTCGCCATCGGCGACCCCTCGAATGAAGCCACCGAAGTGGGGCCTCTGGTTCGCCAGAGCGAAGCGGAGCGCGTGGAGGCGTGGGTCAAGGAGGCTTTGGAGGGAGGCGCAAAGCTAGTGGCTGGTGGCGAGCGCAAGGGATCGATGATCACGCCAGCCATTTTGACCGGAACCAAGCCCGGCATGAAGGTTCGCGACGAGGAGATCTTCGGACCGGTCCTGTTGATCGAGCCGTACGACGACTTCGAGGACGCGCTGGCGCAGGTGAATCACTCGAAGTATGGATTGCAGGCAGGCCTCTTGACGCGCGACTCCGGCCGCATCCTCACCGCGTATCGCGAGCTGGAAGTGGGCGCACTGGTGGTGGGAGACACACCGAACTGGCGACTGGATCCCATGCCCTATGGCGGCGTCAAGGACTCCGGCCTGGGCCGCGAGGGTATCCGGTGGGCCATTGAAGAGATGACCGAGCCGCGCATGCTGGTGATGGCGTCGCTGGGTTAGAGCGCAATCGCCGCCGATCCACGATCGGCGCGAATTTCCAAGTTAGAGACCGACTATCCCTTTTGCTTGGCCTTGGCTCGCACCGCAGCCCAGCGCTTGCGCTGCGCATCGGCGATCCGCTTGCGCGCATCGGCGCTTAGAACGCGCTTCTTTCTGGGCCTTCCTTTGGCGGCCGCTTTCCCGGCTTTGCGTGCGGATGTGGTAGCTGTGGTCCCGATGGTGGCCAGCAGGGCACGTGCCTGCTTGAGCCTTGCAATCTCGGAATCAATTTGAGCAAGAATATTTTCAATCGCCATGGCGATAGGATAAATGATGAGATTCACATCCGCATAGCTTTGCGCAAGGGTTTTTTCTTCACTTAGCAGGAAGGTTGAATCGATAGCATGACCTATTGAATCGAGTTACAGCGGCGGGACGGCTTATGAATGAGACTTATGGATCTTAGCTTGTCCGAAGCCGGGGACGAAGCCCCTTCAGAAGCCATCAAAAAGAACGCGGCGGAACAGGTTATAAGCCCATCCCGCCGGGTTACTTTCAACTTCGCGATGTCAATACAGAAACAACGCACTTACATGCCGAGATACATCACGTGCACATAGGTGCCGAGACGCACATTATAGGCAAGATACCAGCCGATATGGTCCGGGTCCTCATAAATGACGATCTCATCCGAGTTCCAGAGCCAATCGCTGCAATAGGCAAGGTCGGCTGGCGCCACTGACCAGTACCAGCCGTTGAACCAGAACCTGCCAGGTCCGCCGCCGGCAATCCGCCATACATGCGCGGGACCAAAGCCGCCGGTGAAACGGCCGTGCGCCCAGGGATGGTTGAGATGGTAACGAGGATCGTTGGGTCCGGTATCATGCCCAACCCAGTGGTTCCCATCCACGTGGGGAGCTTTTGTATGGCCGGGTTCATCGCTGTAGTTGCGGTGCATGTCGGGGGATTGCGGTGTGCCATGATACGCCGCGGGCCCGTGCGCCGGTGGAGCTTGATGGCCTCCCGATCCGTGCTGTGCCACTACCGGCACCGCGAAAACGAGCAAAGCTGCAAACGCGATCTGAATGGACTTCATCGATTCCTCCTGATGCCCGTTTGGGCAGCCGAGCCACCCGTTGCAGGCTCTATTCAATGGTCATCAACAACACTTTGGTTGCTCACCGGCATTTTTGCACATGCCAGCACCGCCCGGCACGTGAATTCTTTGTGCCGGAACCTGGCCGATGAGCTCGAGCCGCGGGCGTCTCCGCAATTTGGCCTACGCCGTGACTGCCACCGGTGCGCGCCGCCAGGCGTAGAGCGGGAATTGGTTGGCTAACTCCGCTACCTCGCCGCGAATGCGCGCAAGAGCCGCGTCGTCGTTGCGCTGTTCAAGAGCCTTGGCGATCCATACGGCAATCTGGCGCATCTCCGGCTCCTTCATGCCGCGCGTGGTGAGCGCGGGCGTACCGACGCGTATGCCCGAGGGCTTGAGCGGCGGATTGGTATCCCAGGGGATGGAATTCTTGTTCACGGTGATGCCGGCCTTGCCCAGCGCCAGCTCCGCTTCGGAGCCAAGGATTCCCTTCTCGAAGACATCGACGAGCATGAGGTGGTTGTCCGTGCCGCCGGAGACGAGGCGGAAGCCGGCCGCCTGCAGACCTTCAGCGAGAACCTTTGCATTGGAGACGATCTGCGCGGCGTAGGCCCGAAACTCTGGGCGCAGCGCCTCTGCGAGCGCAACGGCCTTGGCGGCGACGATGTGCACCAGCGGGCCGCCCTGCTGGCCGGGAAAGACGGTCTTGTCGATCACGGCCGCCAGATCCTGCGTGCAAATAATGAGGCCGGCGCGAGGACCGCGCAGCGTTTTGTGCGTGGTGGTAGTGGTAATTTGCGCGTGGGGCACGGGCGAAGGATGCACGCCGCCCGCGACCAGGCCGGCAATGTGCGCCATGTCGAAGATATAAATCGCGCCCACCTTGTCGGCGATCTGGCGCATGCGGGCAAAGTCCCACAGCCGCGGATACGCGCTGGCGCCGCCGATGATGACCTTCGGCTTTTCCTGGATGGCAACGGCCTCCATCTCGTCGTAGTCGATGGTCTCGGTGTCGCGGCGGACGTGATAGAACGTGGTGCGATAAAGCTTGCCGCTGAAGCTCAGGCGATGCCCGTGTGTCAGGTGGCCGCCGTGCGAAAGGTCGAGGCCAAGAATGGTGTCGCCCGGTTGCAAAACCGCCGCGTAAGCCGAGGCGTTGGCCTGCGAGCCGGAGTGCGGTTGCACGTTGATGTGCTCGCCGCCAAAGAGCTGCCGCGCGCGGTCGCGTGCGAGGTTCTCGACGATATCGGCGTACTCGCAGCCGCCGTAGTAGCGGCGTCCGGGGTAACCCTCCGCATATTTATTGGTGAAGACCGAGCCGGCCGCTTCCAGCACTGCCTCGGAGACAAAGTTTTCACTGGCAATCATCTCCAGCCCTTCGTGCTGGCGGAGAGTTTCTTGGTCAAGAGCGGCGGCCACTTCTGGATCGGCTTGGGCGAGGGTGAGCGACATGCGGTCAGTCATACTTGGAATTTTAGCCTGTCTCCCGCTGCGATCATAGGCCGATCCAATCGGTCCGGCGTGCAAATCCCGTAAACTGAATTCGGCTGATTTCATCGCCGATCGAGGATTCAGTGAAAGGCCGAGGCAGTCAACTTACTTGGGTCCAGCCTACATGGATCCTGATTTGCGCGTTCGCGTGGCGGCTGGCGGCGCAGACGGTAAGCATTGATCCGGACCTGCTGGCCAGGGCAAATGCCGGCTATGCGGCTGCGCAAGTACAGGTTGGCGAGCGCTATGCGCAGGCTGCGGCGGCTGAGCATAATCGCGATCGCAGTGCCGAGAGTTATCGGCAGGCGGCCGAGTGGTACCGGAAGGCTGCCGAACAGAAATCCGTAGACGGAGAGCTCCATTTAGCCGCGCTCTACCGCGATGGTGGCACTGGTTTTCCGCGCGACATGGAGCAGGCGGCGGCTTGGTATCGCAAGGCTGCCGAGCAGGGAGACGTGGACGCACAGGCGACGCTGGGCACCCTGTACTCCATGGGCCAGGGCGTGCCGCACGACGATGTGGAGGCCTACTTCTGGTTCGACCTTGCGGCGTCTGTCGAGGGACCAAACCGGGAGAAGTATGCGGCGAACCGCCAGATGATCGGGGAACGCATCACAGCCGACGAGTTGGACGACGTGCAGGATCGCGTGGCCGCATGGAAGGCCGCGCATCCGCGGCCCGGAACAACCAGGTGAACATCGCACCGTGGGACGCGCCCGATATGCTGATTGCATGAGCGGAGCGCGTATCCCGCGGCTTGCATTTTGGATCACTATCGCGGCGGTGATTTTGGCGGCGACTGGCGCCGCGCAGACTGGTACCGCGAATGACGCGGTGACACTGACGCCGGCTGTGGTCGTTGCGGGATCGCCGGAGTTGATTCGCGTGCGTTTACCTGTCGGCGCGACGGTTGACGGGGAGTGGCTGGGACAAAAACTCCAGTTCTTTCGCGGGCGCGACGGGCAGGCGTGGTATGCGCTGGCCGGAGTGGACGTGAAGGCTGCCGCGGGCCCTTCGACGCTGCGCATCACCGCCCATACAGCGTCCGGCGCGGCCGTCCACCTGAGCCGCGCGGTTGAGATTCTTCCCGCGCACTATCGCACAACAACTCTCACCGTGGCGCCAAAGTTTGTTGAGCCGGGGCCCGATGAGCTCGCGCGGATCAAAACGGAAGTTGAGCTGAAGAGCAAAGTTTTTGCGGCAAGCGCTGCGGAGCCTTTGTGGTCCGGCGATTTTCGCGCACCGGTTCATGCCCCGCCGACCGACAGCTTCGGCACGCGGCGCACCTTCAACGGGGAATTGGCCAGCATTCACGAGGGGATGGACTTTCGCGCGGGGACGGGCACGCCGGTGCGCGCCGGGAACAGCGGCGTGGTGGTACTGGCGCGAGCGCTCTACTACGAAGGCAACTGCGTGGTGATCGACCACGGTCTGGGGCTGTTTACGATCTCCATGCATCTGAGCCGCATCGACGTGCGCGAGGGCCAGCACGTGACCCAGGGCCAGCGCATCGGCCTCAGCGGAGCCACGGGCCGCGTGACCGGACCGCACTTGCACTGGGCGGTGCGCTGGCAGAACGCGTATCTCGATCCTGCCAAGCTGCTGCGGATGGATTTGAGCAACGTGCGCTAGCGCGAGACAGCTTCCTCTTCGGCTTCACTCGAAGGATTGTGTGTCGCGCGCCATCCGGCCGCCTTTTCGTCTCGCAGGGCTTTGAAGGCACGGTAGGCGAACCAGCCGATGTACCAGCCGTCGATGAACTTGAAGGGCGTTTCGCCGGTGGTGTAGTGGCCGCAGGGCAGCACGCGTACTTCGTGGTTCAAGGTGGTGCGCCGGGCAGCCTCTACAACCTGCAATGAGTATTCCCGCGGAAAGGTGAGGTCGTAGTTCGCGTACACAAAGAGCACGCGCTTTTGTGGTCCACCGGCCTCAGCACTCACATATTTGGCGTAGTAGCTGATGGGGCTGATAGCGGCCCACAAAGCCCGCAGCCTCTCCTGGGTGAGCCCGGCCGCCTCCACGCCCGCGCGAATGTGCCGCGTGCTTTGCCCGGCCCACACCACGTCGCCAAACGCGGTCGACGCGTGATTGAACGCATTCACGCGCAGCCGTGGATCGTGTGCGCTGGCCAGAAAGGCGTAGCACGAGCCGAGGCTTGTGCCCAGAATGCCAAATTGCTCGCAGCCCTGTTCCTCGAGCCAGTCGAGGCAGCAGCGAATATCGACCACCGCCTGGCGGCAGGCTGAAATGGTGCGGCCGATGTTGGCGCTGACCGCGTAGTCCGAGCGCTCCAGCTCCGCGGGCCGGCGAATGTCGTGGTAGGGCTTGGAAAGCCGCAGCGCCGAGACACCCATGCGGTTGAAGAGCGTGCACAGCGAGTTGTGGCTGAAGCCGTCGGCGTTCCATTGCGGCATCACGATGACGGCCTGCTTGGGACGCGCGGGATCTTTATGCGCCGGGGCCGGAAACCAGCGCGCGTTTACCTGGTCGTTTTCCGGGTAGGGCGTGCGTTCCGGCGAAGTAAAGCGCAGATACTGGGCTTTCGGCAGCGCACCCTCGGCCGCCTGTTGCTTCAGTGCGGCGTCTTTGGCAAGAGTCTCTGGGCGCACATTCGTGGGGAACAGCTCCGGATGCCGCTCTTCCAGGCGGAAGTCCGTCGGGCGTTCATAGCCGAAAAAGACGCCGCTGTTGTGGATGAGGAGCTCGTTGATGCGGAGCATCGCGTCTTCAGCGGCCACGGGGTGGCGAACAATTTCGGGATCGGGCACCGCCGATCCGAAACCGTGCGTTTCGAGAAACGGAGCGACCCACTCAAATCCCCACTCCAATGGACGCACCACGCGGTTTTCGTCGCGTGTGCTTAGCCGCGTCTCCCACGCGTACATTCGGCGTGCATACCAGCCAGTCAGCATGAATCTGCTTCAATTTTATCAGTGCGAATGAAGCAGCGAACAGGGGGGCAAGAGAACGGCAAGCGCGGAGCCTGGGATTGATCGGTGAGAATTGCGAACTAGGTGGTCGTCTTGCGCGCGGCCCGCTTGAGCGAGAAATACTCCGTCGCAAGCCACCCGATGCTGAGCAGCAGAATTACGCCAATGATCGCTTGCGAGATGGCGCAATAGAGGCACCACACACCGAGGCCGTATTGCTCAATCATGGAAAGACGAAAGGCGAAGAGAAATCCCAGAAAAGCGGTGAGGAAAGTGGCGAAGCGCTGGCGCGCAAAGCTCAGACAACCAAGCAACAGGTAGCCGGCGATACCGATGGCCGCCACAGGGACTTTGGCAATTGCAGAAAACGAGCTGTGATTGACGATGCCGCAATCCCAACGCTCGTTGATGTCGCACGGCGCTGTGCCGGTGGAGTAGTGAACCTGGAGCGCCAGTGAGGAGACCACCACCCCGGCAACGGCGAGAATCAAGATGAGATATCGCATAGTAGGTGGAGAAAAGATCGCTTGTACTTCTCCTCGATTCTAGCTGACGGAGCGCAGGGGCTGGTGCGATGGCTGGAGGTGGATGGCGAAGGCTGTACGATGAAGCCATGAATCAGGCTGAGAGCAGTGGCGCGCCAGGCAAGCAAGACCGGACCAGGCAGGGCGTCACGCGGGTCGCGTTCTTCGGCGGCAGCTTTGACCCGCCGCATCTGGGCCATCTGGCCATAGCGCGCGCTGCCCGCGATGCGTTCAAACTGGATACGGTGCTCTTCGCTCCGGTGGGCGCGCAGCCGCTCAAGCCCGAAGGATCGACAGCAAGCTTTGAGGACCGTCTGGCAATGACCCGGCTGGCCATCGACAGCGAGCCGGGGTTCGCCGTTTCGCTTGCCGACGCCCCGAAATCTCCGGGCGACAGGTCGCCGCTGCCGCCGCCCAACTACACAATCGACACGCTGGAGGGCCTGCGCGCCGATCTCAAGCCTGACTGCACCCTCTATTGTCTGATGGGCGCGGACGCGTTCTTCGGGGTGCGGCACTGGCATCGCGCCGCGGAGATCCCCTACGCGGCGGCACTGATCGTCGCCTCCAGGCCCGTGGCTTCGCGGCCAGGCCAGCCGTTGGAGGGTTTGCAGGTCGCATTGCCTGAGGGGCTCACGCTTGAACCCGCGCCGGCCGCTGATCGAAACGAATCCGGCATTGAGGTTCGCGCTTTCGCTCTCGTGAATCCTTCGGGAGAACGAGCCCCATTCTATGTTCTGCCGGGGCTCGATGTGGAGATCAGCGCGTCAGAGATTCGCGAAGCGATCCGCGGGGCCATCCCCGGGGGATCGAGCGTCGCGCAGGCCGGTTCTGCAGCAGTCCAGACGATGCTCCCCCCCAGAGTCGCGGAGTACATTCGCGCGCACGGCCTCTATCGGTGACAGCTCCGCATTACACCGGCCGCCCAGTTCATTGCCCACGGTCCACGATTCACGATTCGCGGCCCCTCGGCTTGCTCCATGCCGAATCGACACGCTACGATGAGCTTGGAGAGCCTTCCTAAAGCATGAATATATCGCAGGCGCAGAGACAGACGCGCATCCTCGTACAGGCCGCAGCCGCGGTTTGTGAAGAAAAGAAGGGCCAGCACACCCGCATCCTCGAGCTCGATCCTGTCGACTCTGGCCTCTCTGACTTTTTTCTCGTCACCTCAGCCAGCAACGCGCGGCAGGCCGTTACCATCGCCGATGAGATCGAGCTGCGCCTCAAGCGCAACTTCGGCGCTTTCCCGAACTCCGTGGAGGGCCGCCGCAACGGCGAGTGGATTCTGCTCGACTACGTGGACTTCGTGATTCACGTGTTCCTCGCCGAGCGGCGCGCGTTCTATGACATCGAACGGCTGCGCAAGTCGGCGCGCCCGTTGACGCCGGAGGAGTTCGACGCAGAGTTGAAAGCGGCGCTCGCGGAGAAGACACGCGAGGTGCGGACGAAGTCTGCCGTCAAGACGCGGCCTGCGTCGGCCAAATCGACCACGAAGGAAAAGAAACGGGCCGGGCGCGCGAAAACGGCGAAGAAACCGGCGAGGAAAGCCGCGTCGCGCCGGAAGGCCGCAACTGCAAGGAAGACGGCCGCGCGATCCTCCGCGAAGAGGAACGAGCGTTCAGGCTGAGCGGTGTCGCGTCAGGCACGGCTGCAAAGACGGCCGTTTTATCAGTGGAAGAAAGAAGGGGATCCGCCATGGCGGATCCCCTCTTGTTAGGTGGGTTGAAAAACTATCCTAGAACGTGATGTGCAGGCCCAGGATGATGTTTCTTGGCACCTGATACCCGTAGGGCTGGCCGTACAGGCCGTCGACTGTGATCGGACCGTGTGTAGTACTTCTTGTGCCGTTCAACGAGCCGCTGTTCATCGCGGCGGTGTAGTCGTACTTGCTCATGACCGCCGAATAGAAGTTGAGGCCGCCTGTAATATTGAGTCCATTGGAGGCGCGGATGTAATTGTGTGACGTGTAGTCCGAGTCAATATTCTCCCAATTCGAGACAACTTTGTGTTCGTTGAGCACGTTCGTGAAGGTTGCGTCGAAGGTAATGGCGCTTGACTCGCCAAGCTTGACGGCCTGCTTGAGGTTGAAGTCTGTGTCGGTATACCACGGCGTGCGTTTGGTGTAGGGCGCGCTGGTGGTAATGAGCCCCGTGGTTGCATTCTGGGATACGTCGATCCACTTTCCACGATCTACGATGTCGACCGGGAAGGCTGGCTGGCCCGCGTAGGAGTAGCCTACGTCGAGTTCGCTGGTGAGCGGCGTGCCGCTGTAAGCAAACTGAGTGATGCCGAAGTCGGTGACGAACTTCTTGGCCCACGGCAGCTCGTAGTAAGCGAAACCCTTCAAAGCGTTGGGCCGGTCGGTCGGCAACAGTCCGCTCGAAGAACCACCGAACGCATTGGACTGGAAGTACGGCTCATCGAAGGCGCGGCTGTTGTTTGGTGCGTTGCGGCCGCCGCCGCCGTCGCCGAGGTCGGAGCTGGTCAGTCCGGTGTAGTTGCCACGGAAGTTGCTCCACGTGTACGAGAACATTCCCATCCAGTGCTGGCTGATGTTCTTGGTCAGGCGGAGTTCTACGCCGTCGTAGCTGCGAGCAGCGGGTATCGATTTTTGCGCAGCCGGGCAGGTATTGTCCACGCAGTCCGGAGGGGTGCCGTAAAGGAAGTTCCAGAAGCCGTTGAACGTGCCGTCTACACCCTGACCCGGATTGATGATCACGAAGGTTTCGCCCACGGCGGGGTTGTAGATGGCCGCGTCTTCGATGACGGAATCTATCCGTCTTCGGTCCCACCTCGCTTCCAAGCCGAGGTTCGGGCTGATCAGATAATCCACACCGAAGCTTGAATTATGCTGCGAATAGGGCTTGAGGCCGGGAGCTGTTCCCTCCTCCGTAATGCTGCAAGTGGAGCAGGTCGTCGGGTTCGCACGGTTGTTTTGGCTCTCCAGGAACGTTACGCCCGCCGGGGCCGTTCCGCCGGCCCAGTTCACGACCGCGCTGGTGCCACTGCCGATGCAATAGCTGCCGACACTGTTGAATGCGGGAGTAACGCTTGCCAGGTTCGGATCCATCAGGGCAAACCAGCACTCCTCCCAGATTTCGCCACCGTAGGAGCCGATGGCCAGGTTCAGCTTCATCTGGTCGTAGTACTTGCCATAACCACCGAAAATCTTCACCTTGCCGTTCTGGAATACGTCCCATGCCGCTCCAACGCGCGGAGCGATCTTGGCTCCCCAGCCGAAATTGATGGGCCGGGTGAGTATCTGGGTAGCAGGCTGGTTCTCGGCCGGCAGGTACTCGCGCTCAATGCGCAGGCCGCCGTTGACGGTGAGGCCGTATCCGAGTGTCCAGGCGTCCTGAACAAAGAAGCCATGGTTCAGGGCATCTGCTTGTCCGCTCGTACCGTAGTCGTTGACATTGATAACGCCGTAGGTGCCGACGCACTCATCATAGCCCGTAGTCGCCTCAACAGCAGCGCAATTGGGGACGCCCACGTTGGGGTCAATGGGTTCGTAGGGTCCAGAGACGCCCGGGTAGAACTGGACGTCCGGCTCGTTGTAGCCCTGGTTGATGAGGTTGTAATTCCGGTGCAACTGATAGCCGAACTTCACATTGTGAGTATTGTGCTTACCACCGTGGTACCATGCGACGTCTTCATCGAACTGGGTGGCCTTGTTGGAGTTGAAGTGGGTGAAGTTCTGGCTGATCGGTCCCGATATATAACCGGTGCCCTGGGCCAGCGCGGCAGGCAGTGGGTTTCCGTTGGTGTCCGTGGTGGTTGCGCCGTTGGTCTCCCATTCATCGATCACACCGTTAGTCGGGTAGCCGATGTCGTGGTAGTTCTCGAAGAAGTAGCCGAACCGGGTGGTAGAAACCAGACTGTTCGTCAGGGTGATATCCGCGCCGACGTTCAGAGTCATGTTCGGAGCCGCATATCCGAAAGTGTGCGAATAGGTTGAAGGATCGATGTAGTTGCCATTGCACGTCAGGGAGGCGCCGGTTCCGGAGCATCCCGTGACTACGTTGTCATAGCCCTGGACCGAGTCGGAGGTCGGCAGCGACTCACCGAACTGCTTCTGATCCTGGGCCAGCCAGGAGCCATAAAGGCGAACCTTCGACGACACCTCGGCATCGATGCGGGCGTAGGCGTAGTCGGTATGCGTGTTCTGGCTGAACGGTACCATTCCGCCGTACGGACCGTAGTTCAAGGTTCTTTCGAATGCGTTGAAATCGGGGTTGAAACCGCCGAAGAACGTGATGCGCTTTTTGAGCGCGTCGTAGGCGGAATCCGAGACTCCATAGAATCTTGGGAAGAGATCGGCCAGCGGGCCGCCAACCTTGAAGCCGGGGAAGAAATCGCTGGTGTGCGGCCGGATCGGCTGGTAAATCTGAACGTCGGGGTCGATCGTGCCCCAACTGGTCGAAGTGCCGCCCGAATTCGGATCGTAGCGCAAGGTGGGTCTCGGCGAACCGTTCATGGCGCCGTCCTGGAAAGTCGTGAATACTGCGCCATGCCACCGGTTGGTTCCCTTGTCCAGGATCACGTTGACCACGCCGCCCAGCGCGCCGCCGTACTCGGCATCAACGCCCGAGGTCTTCATCTGTACTTCCGAGATGAAATCCATGGGGACGTTGGTATGGGAGTAGCCGCCGATGATGTCGGCCGTCTCCTGGCCTTCTACCAAATAAGAGTTCTCAGAGTCCGAGCCGCCGCCGATTGAGAAGCCAACGGCGCCGCCATTGCTGCCGTTGCCGGGAGAAGTGGAGCCGGACCCGTTACCCATCGCGGTGTTACCCATCAGCGGCTCGTTACGCGCCGCGGGGGCAAATTGGATCACCGACTGGAACGAAGTGCCGTGCGGCAGGTTCGCAAGAGACCGCTGGGGAATATTGGTCAGCGTCGTGGTCGTGGTCTCGTCGATCAACGGCGCTTCGGTTTCGCTGACTTCAACCACAGTGCTGACCTGGCCGATCTTCAGGGTAAGATCCACGGTTGGCAAGTGGCCGACCTCGATCACCAACCCATCGCGCTTCAGGGTATCGAAGCCCTGTGCCTGCACTTTGATGCTATAGGTGCCCGGAGGCAGGTTCGCGAAGTGGTAGTAGCCAGCCGCATCAGTCGTCGTCACCTTCGAGCCAACCAGCGTCGGTGTCGTAACCGTAACCGTAGCCCTGGGGACAACTGCCCCTGAGGGATCCTTCACCGAACCTTGCAGCCCGCCCGTCGTTTCTTGGCAGTATGCCAATTGTTGTTGGGTCGTGACGATTAAGCCCAAGGCGAACGCAATCGCAAAGAAGAACGCCATGCCCTGCAACCGGAAAAATCGCATCGGAACTCCTCCAGAGTTTCTCTGAATCGGAAGGTCCTCAACTGAAACTTCGCGATCCAGGTTGAGCGCTCTCGGGGGCTCGATGGGGGGCAAGTCCGATCCCGCTCGTTGATTGAAAAACTAACAAAAAGCCGAAATTTAAAGTCCCGAAGGCCCCTTCAAGCGTCTTCAAGCTCGCTTGAATCTGCCCCCATCCACCGTGCTGCGGATCCAGTTCTTGCTGGAAATAACTTTGTTTCCAGCGAAATCCGCCCCATTCAAGCCACACGAAAGCGAAAACAAGAATTGTGACATGGCTTACTGCACGAATCGTGCCATTCTTTGTGGTTGGTGCCTGGACGCATTATTCACAGAAATTAAACGGGTTATCTATGGGCTGGTCACATCCCGCCGATGAGGGGTCTATGAAATTCCATACATCTAGACGCCGATATTCCCAAAATTGGATGCAAGCCTCAGATTGTTTGAGAGTTGGCCCTCCAAGCACCGGGATTTGCCCCATCGTTGTGAGGTATCCTCCTCTCCATGCAGTTGACGATCGCCCATATTGGCTCCGGGTCGCGAAAGCAGGACGCCTACGAAGGGCTTGTTTCTGACTATCTCAAGCGTTGTGTTGGGGTTGCGCGCTGCGGGAGTGAAAAGTTCCGGAGCGAAACGGCCCTTTTCGATTGGCTCGACCGGCAAAGGGGACGTACGGAGCCGGTGGTCCTGCTTCTGGATGGACGCGGCCGGCAGATGAGCTCCGAGGCGCTGGCAGACTGGCTCGGCGCGCGCCGCAATGAAGGCGCGCAGCATGTCGTTTTCGCGATCGGACCACCGGATGGATGGTCAGAAGAGGCACGAGCCGAGGCGAAATGCCGCGGCGGACTGCTCTCGCTGGGAGCCATGACGCTGGCGCACCAATTGGCTCGCCTGGTGATGGCGGAACAGCTCTATCGCGCATGTACAATTCTCACGGGTCATCCGTACCACAAAGGACATTGAGCATTGGCAGAGACTCGACGCGGACTGATTCTGATCAACACCGGCCCCGGCAAAGGCAAGACCACCGCGGCGCTGGGCACGGCCCTGCGCGCCGTCGGGTGCGGCATGAAGGTGCTTGTGCTGCAATTCATCAAAGGCTCCTGGCACTACGGCGAGCTCGATGCCGTCGAGGCCTTCGGCGCAAACTTCGTGCTCAAGCAGATGGGGCGCGGGTTTGTGAAGGTCGGCGGCGCGGAGCCAGACCCCGAAGACATTCGCCTCGTGCAGGCGGCATGGAACGAGGCACGGGAAGCGATCCAATCCGGCGAATGGGACCTGGTGGTGCTCGACGAGATCAACTACGCCATCAGCTACGGGATGCTCGATCCGGCTGAGGTGGCCGAGGCGCTGAAGGGCAAGCCGGAGATGGTGCACGTGATCCTGACCGGGCGCAACGCCCACCCGCTGCTGGTGGAGCTGGCCGACACCGTGACGGAGATGCGGGAAGTGAAGCATGCCTACCAGAAGGGCATCCTCGCGCAGCGCGGGATCGAATATTGACCAGCGCCGAATCGAGTACCAGGGAGGAGTTGTGGCGGAAACCAAACACTATCGCTGGGCCGACATTGAGCCGGAGCCGTTGAACGCGCTTGTCACGCGGCAATATGTGGTGGGAACGAACATCATGCTGGCGCGCATTGTGCTGAAGAAGGGCGCGCACGTGCCTACGCATCAGCACTTTCACGAGCAGATGAGCCATGTGGTCGAGGGCGCGCTGAATTTCATCGTCGCCGGCAAGGAAGTGACCGTAAGAGCCGGCGAAATTCTCTCCATTCCACCGCACGTGCCGCACCAGGTATTTGCGCTTGAGGACTCGGTGGCGCTCGACATCTTCAATCCGCCGCGGCAGGATTGGATCGATGGTGACGATGCTTATTTGCGCGGCGCACCGGGAAAGCTGCGAACCTAAGAACTGCAAAATCGATCGGCGCTGCGTGGTATTGAATACTGAGCATTCACTCGGCCCGGACCGGGTTCCCCTCGTTTTTCTGCACTCGGCCCAACGCCTCGCCAACAATCAGCGCCATCCCGGCATATAGAAGTGTGTCGAATATATAGTCGATCGCCTCGACGACCTGGTCGGTTCCATGAGCCGGTCCCAGCAAAGGCAAGTAAATCACGACCACCACAAGGATAATGGCGATTCCCAGCCACGCAGCCGCCTGCCGCGCCCATCGATTGGCAAGCAGCAACAAACCGCATACGAACAGGAACGAGCCAATGGTGTATCCCCACAGACGCAGTGCCGGTACCCATGCCGGCGTCAGTTTCTCAAGAGGCACGCCGGGCAGGAACTCGGGGTGCAGAAAATGCTCTACCGCATAGAACAGCGCAACCAGCGCGAACACGATGCGGCACGGCGTCACCAGCCGCGTCAAGCGTGAGCCTCGCGGGCCTGTGCTGCTGCCAAGAGCGAGCAGTCCGCATCCGAATGCCGATTCGCGCGCCAGCAACGCAAAGGCAAAGCGATCATGCTGCCCCTCGATCACCGCTGGAGCGTCCATCATCGCGACGAATAACAGAAACATGACGCCGGACAGCAAACCCGACCAGCGCACAAACCGGTCGAAGATCAGGCTAAGCGCCGTTGCGATGAGTCCGAATCCGACGAGATAAACCCAGAACAATGGCCACGGCATATACGTGGGAACCATCCCCATGAGCCCTTGCGCCGTAGACAAGTGCAGAGCGCCGAAGGTCGCCAGCGGCGCCGCCACAAAAACCCGCCCCAGCCCGGTCGCGCGGTCGGTCAATGAACCGCGAGTCAGCTCATGGCGGCGCGCCGCGATGCCCGCTGCAATAGCAAGCAGGCCCGCGGTGCTCATCGAGACGACCGTGCGCGAGATCTCAGACATAAACCGTCTCCCTGCTCGGTATCCCGAAGCCCTGCGAGATACGTACCGCTTTCCTTGCTTCTTTATAGCGTGATCTTCGTAGATCGCCATAGCCAATTTTCGTCTTCACGCGGGTTTTGACGGAGGTATCCCTGGCCGCCGGGGCATTTGCCGCGCTGCGCTGTCTCCGCCGCGGCAGGACTGGATCGACGGAGACGACGCCTACCTGCGCGGCGAAACAGCTTCCCGGTCACAAAAACTTAGGCGGCTGCTTTCGCTCCATCCATTTACAATTGGGTTCGGTATGTCGTGGTTTAAGCGCGAGGACGGCGAGTATTCTTCTGAGGCGGGTGGGCCTGCAGGGGAGAATGGGCCCGAAGCGGGCGCCAGGAACGTGCGAACCGAGGGCCTATGGGTGAAATGCCCCGGCTGCCGCCAACCCATTTATAAACAGGATCTTGAAGTCAATTTGCTGGTTTGCCCCAAGTGCCAGTACCACTTCAAGCTCAGCGCGCGGGAGCGCATCGACACACTGCTGGAGCCCGGCTATACGCTGGTTGACACCGGCCTGCGCTCCACCGATCCGCTGAACTTCACTGACGTGAAGCCCTACAAGCAGCGGTTGCGCAAGGCTCGCGAGGACACAGGTCTCGACGATGCCATTCTGAACGCCGTGGGGCAGTTGGGCCCGCATGACGTGGTGCTGAGCGCCATGGAGTATGCATTCATCGGCGGGTCGATGGGGGCGGTGGTCGGCGAAACCATCGCACGCGCTGTTGACCGCGCGCGGGTGACGCGGAAGCCGCTGATTGTTGTGGCTGCTTCAGGCGGGGCGCGCATGATGGAAGGCGTCGTGAGCCTGATGCAGATGGCCAAAATCTCCACGGCGCTGGCGCAACTCGACGACGAGCGTGTGCCGTATATCTGCGTGCTCACGGACCCCACCACCGGCGGCGTCACCGCCAGCTTCGCCATGCTGGGCGACCTCAATATCGCCGAACCCGGTGCGCTGATCGGCTTCGCCGGCCCGCGCGTCATCGAGCAGACCATCCGCCAAAAGCTGCCCGAAGGTTTCCAGCGTTCGGAGTTCCTACTGGAAAAGGGCTTTCTCGACGCTGTCGTGCATCGCCACGCGCTGAAGGCTTACCTGATCCGAGCGCTATATTTCCTGCAGGCGCCGGCGGCGGCGTAACCACAACTCCATTTTCAATTTGATTCGCTTCTCGTTCGGACCGATTCCGTGCGGCGATCGGTTGCGACGTGCCGACGATCTGCCTTGTCAGATGCGCATGGGCATGAGCACGTAGCGGTACTTGTACTCGGCGTCGGGATCTTCGGGGCGCATCTGGCCGGCCGACTGTGCGTCCTTGAACTCCAGGCGAACCTCGCCCGCGTTGTCGAGGGCCTTGAGGAAGTCGAGAATGTAGCCGGAGTTGAAGCCGACCGTGATGGCCTCCGACGAGTACGGGGTGTCGATGGTGTCTTCGCTCTCGCCGGACTCGGTCGAGTTCGCGCTGACCTTGAGCTCGTTGTCCTCGAGGCGCATGCGGATCGCGCCGGAGCGCTCGTCGGCGAATTGCGCCACGCGCTGAATGGCTGCGGAGAGCTCGCTCGAACGCACCACGGCGAATTTCGTGTTGTCGCGCGGCATCACGGCCTCAAAGTTCGGGAACTGGCCGGTGAGCTTGCGGCTGCTCAGCGTGCGATGGCCAACGCGGAAGAAGAGCGTGTGCTCGTCGTCGGCAAACTCCACCTTCTCTGCTTCGGAGCTTGACAACAACAGTTGCAGCTCCTGGAGCGCCTTGCGCGGAATGAGCACGCGCTTTTCGCCGCTGATGCCATCGAGTGTCTCGCCGGGTTTTTCAACGAACGCAAGCCGATGGCCGTCGGTTGCAACCATCGCGAGCGACTCCGCCTTTAGGACCAGCAGTGCGCCGTTAAGTGTATAGCGCGACTCCTCGTTAGAGATGGCGAAGATAGTGCGAGCAATGAGCGTGCGCAGTGAAACGAGAGAGATGCTGGTTGAGGCGACCGTGGGAAATTCGGGCACCTGCGGGTAGTTAGCGCGCGCCATGCCGACCATTTTGGTGTTTGATCGGCCACTGCGAATCTGCACCCAGTGGTTTTCAAGCAGCTTGATCGAAATATCGCCGTCCGGAAGCAACTTGATGTAGTCATAGAGTTTGCGCGCGGGGATAGTGCAGGCGCCCGCTTTCTTCACCTTCACCGCGGTGCTGGTGCGGATAGCCTGATCTAGATCTGTGGCAGTAATATTCAGGCGATCCTGGTCGGCTTCCAGTAGAAAGTTGGAGAGGATCGGGATCGTGGTCTTGCGCTCCACCACGCTCTGCGTCGCTGTAAGTTCCTTCACTAGATCCTGGCGGCTTACGGTAATCTCCATCGCTGCCCCCTGGGCGGCTAGCTTCTCAACTTCGGCTTCCGCGCTTGGCATACACCCACCCCTGCTCGCGAAGCCGCGCCCTATACCCTCACTCTATAACAACTTGCGGGTCATCGGAAGCGGCTGCTTTTCTTCATCCCGATTGTAGTCATCTCTCAAGGGGTCTGCGCGTGGAAAACCAGGCTGCTTCTCTGAATTCCGTGAATTGCCCACTCTTTTAGGATCGTTGAGTGCGCCTTCGGTCCGCCACCTTTTCCCGAGAGCGTTCGTCGGGGCTCATGGACTAGATGTACGGGGGGTGTTTAGGTAAGAAGAAGAAAGATAAATAAACCGGTAGTACCCGTAGTTGTGTTCGGAAAAGTGGGAATCCGCGCAATGTAGCGTAGGGGGAGCGACTTGGAGGTTGGGCGAGTTTTCTAAATCGCAGTGGCCGGGATTGAACAACTCGGAAAACAAGCGTGCGCGAGCTCAATGGAGTGCTTGTTTCCCACTTCTCCCACAGTGGGGGGAGAAGCGGCTGTGGAATCTATTGAGGTTGTGTGAAGGCTCGGGTCAAGGTCAAACAGAGCAGCAGATTGCGGCGGGTGCGTCTTGCACAACCACTCACCGCGGGCGGGAGGAAGATGAGCGATGGGACAGGCGTCTTACTCCGCTCTTATACTTAACCTTTCATGTCCTATGCCGCTGCCATCGACCAATTGAATCTTCTGGTGCCAGAGCTCTACGCGACAGCAGGGCAGCAGCGGCGCAAGTTCTCGTTGGACGAGGTCAGGGTTCTGCTCGACGCGCTCGGGAACCCACAGACGCAATTCCCGGCCGTGCTAGTTGCAGGCACCAACGGGAAAGGTTCGACCGCCTCAACGCTCGCGTCGATCCTGGTTGAAGCCAGCCTGCGCACAGGGCTCTATACATCGCCGCATCTGGAGCGGGCGAACGAACGAATCCGCGTTGGCCACGATGAAATCTCTGACGCGGACTTTGCGCGCCTCTACTTCCGCGTGCACGATGCAGGCCAGGAGTTGCTGCTTGCCGGGCGCCTGCCGCAACTGCCGAGCTACTTTGAGATCCTCACCGCTCTGGCGTTTCTCTATTTTGCCGAGAATAAAGTGGACGTAGCCGTGCTCGAGGTGGGCATGGGCGGACGCCTGGACGCCACCAACGTAGTCGACCCTCTGCTCTCGATCATCACCGACATTTCGCTGGACCACATGGAGTGGCTCGGGGCCACCGTCTCAGCGATTGCACGCGAGAAGGCCGGAATCCTGCGTCGCGGTGGAACCATGATCACGCTGCCGCAGCATCCTGAGGCGAACCAGGTTCTGGGCGAGGTGGCCACAGAGTTGGGTGTGCGTGGGATCAGCGCAGTTCCTTACGTGCCCGCAGCAGGGACGAGCGGCCCATACTCAGTCAACGCATTGGGAGCGGCCATCACGGTGGATTCACCACTGGCAGGCGCTCATCAGCAGCGCAACGTCGCCCTCGCCATCGCCGCGGCTATCGAGCTTACGGATCGCCATGGCTTCCCAATCACGCCTGCCGCGATTGAAATTGGGATTCGCCACACACGCTGGCCGGCGCGGCTGGAACGAATCGCAAAGAGCGGTGTCGAGTGGATCCTCGACGTTGCGCACAACCCGGCGGGTGCATGGGCTCTACGCGCAGGCATCCGCGGCATTCTGGAGGGCCACAAGCCGCGGTTGCTTGTCTTCAGTTGCCTGCGCGATAAGCCACTGGGAGAGATGGCGCAAATTCTGTTTCCGCTCTTCGATCAGGTGATCGTTGCCCCCATCCGCGCGGCCCGCGCCGCTGCCCTCGACGATCTGCTGGCTGCGGCCGAGGCCACAGGAACGCCGGCGATCGCAGTGGACTCCGTGGGCGAGGCACTGGGCCTGGCAGAAAAGCGCGCCGCCGGCGGCGTGGCCGTCGTCTCAGGATCGGTCTATCTTGTGGGCGAAGCACGCACACTGCTCGTGCCGGGAAGAAGCAAATCCTCATGAGACCGCGCCCCAACCCGCTGCCTCGCTTCTACGTCTGGCTCACCTACGGATTGCAGGGACCGCTGCTTTTTCTTCTCACTGCGATTTGCGCATCGGCTGCGTTTCTCGTCTCCGTGGTCGACAGGAAGGGCCGGGTCCAGCATCGCATCGCGCATTTCTGGGGGCGCAACGCGGTGCGCCTTTCGCTTTCTAAGCTGAGAATCGAAAGCGTGGAGAACTTCCGCAAATTCCCCGTCGCCGTCTACGCCTCCAACCACACCTCCTACATGGACACGCCCGTCATCTTCGGCTCGCTGCCTTTCCAGTTCCGCATCCTGGCGAAAAAGGATCTTTGGCAGTGGCCCATGATCGGCTGGTATCTCGGCCGCTCCGGCCAAATGCCCATCGACCTCGAGAATCCCCACGCCACGCTCTCCAGCCTCGGCGGCGCAGTGAAGGCATTACGCGCCGGCATGCCGCTCTTTGTCTTTCCCGAGGGGGGCCGCACGTCGAACGGCGCATTGCGGCCCTTTCTCCCTGGCGCCGCGTACCTCGCCATCCGCGCCCAGGTGCCGCTTGTTCCCATCGCGCTCAGCGGCGTCTTCGATCTGCTGCCGATTCACACTCGCCACTTCTATCCGAGCAAGCTCACCGTGCATGTCGGCGAACCCATCGAGACCAAGGGAATGACCGTGCGCCAGAGCGCCGAGCTGACCGAGAGGCTTCGCGCGGCGATCGAACAAATGCTCGGCCAACCCGCGCAGGCTCAAGCCGAAACTCCCGCGCCTATTGCGTGAGACTGCGATCGAATTCTGTTGCGCCGCTCCGGCGCGTGCATGCATCCAACGCGAAGAGGTTGCCGGAGAAGCCAGAATGGTCATCGAAATGCGCACCTACAAGCTCAAGCCGGGCAAGCGGGCGGAATTCCTTGAAATCTTCCGCACCAGGTCTGTGCCGGCCCACGCGGAAATCGGGATGAAGATTCTAGGGCCCTGGCTCTCGATTGAAGACCCCGACACATTCTTCTTCATGCGCGGATTTCCCGATCTCGCCTCTCGTGAGCCGATGAAGGCAAAGTTCTACGAAGGCGAGCTTTGGAAAAGCGAACTGGAGCAGGTACTGATGCCGATGATCGAGAAATATGACGTCGTTCTCGTTGACGATTCCGAAGGCTTGGTGCGTTGGTAAGATCACGCGGGCTTTACACTGGGTCCATGGCCGTGCGCATCGCCATTCCCGAGCCCACAAGCGACGATCCGGAATACAACGCGCGCGCACTGCCGCAGTATGTTGCCGCGGTCGAGGCTGCTGGAGCGGAGCCGGTCGTGATTCTGTTGCGCGAGTCTCAGGAGCGCGTCGCCAAACTGCTCGCATCCGTGCAGGGCGTTCTGCTGCCGGGCAGCGGCCACGACGTGGATCCCGCCCGCTATGGCGAACTGCGAGCTCCGGAGTGCGCAGCCGATGATCCCGCCCGCACTGCGGCCGACGAGCTCCTTCTGCAGGACGCGTTCAACCTTCGCAAGCCGATCCTCGCCATCTGCCACGGTACGCAGACGCTGAATGTATGGCGCGGCGGATCGCTGATTCAGGATTTGAAAACTCCAGTGAATCACCGGCCCGGCCGCGATGTTGTCGAAGCGCATCCGGTGCATATTGCAGAAAGATCGAGGTTGATCGAAGCTCATTCCGGCGAGCCCGAGACACACGTGAACTCGAGCCACCATCAGGCGATTCGCACGCCGGGCGTCAATCTGCGCGTCACTGCATTTTCGCCAAACGACGGCGTCATCGAAGCGGTTGAGCTCGATGCGCCGAATCACTTTGTCGTCGGCGTGCAGTGGCATCCGGAACGCACCTACGCGCAAAGCGAATTTTCTCGTGCGATTTTTTCGGCGTTTGTGCAGGCGGCCGAAAAGTGGCATACGCCGCAGGTGAACGCTCCCGAAAGCAGGACCCTTGAAAGCGAAGATTGATCGATGACGGCAGAAGGCGCAGGTTCCCAGCTCAATCAGCTGCTCCAGAAAGCCGGTCTCGAGCCGCTGGACGACGAGACAGTCAGCCAATTCCAAGCATATCTTTCGCTGTTTGTTCGCTGGAATCAGCGGCTCAACCTCAGCTCTATCCGCGATGAGGAGGGCATACTATCGCGCCATATTGTTGAATCAATTGTAGTTGCTCGTTCTCTACCGCAGGGGATCACCACATTGCTCGATTTCGGCTCCGGCGGCGGCCTGCCCGGAATCCCCATCGCTCTCTGCCGGCCGCAGATCGCCGTAACGTTGGCCGAGTCGCAAGGCAAGAAGGCCGCGTTCCTGCAGGAGGCGGTTCGCGTTCTGGGAATCGCCGTGAAAGTCCATTCGGATCGCGCCGAAGTACTTCGTACCGTCTTCGATTGTGTAATCTTGAGGGCGGTTGAACGAATGCCCAAAGCAGTTGCGACAGCTGTAAAGCTAGTCGCACCGGACGGCTGGCTTGCGTTGATGACGACAGATGCTCACCTCGCCGAGCTGCGAGCGGCCGCAGGGCAGCAGTTCCGCTGGGAGGAGCCCGTTCGTCTGCCAGGCAGCGAGTCGCGGATCCTCGCGCTGGGCCGGCGCGCTAGTTCGCTAGCTTGATGGCGACGAGCTTTTTGATCGGCGCCAGATCCTTGGCCGTGCGCACGAAGAGACGGATGCCTGTGCCTTCGGCGTAGCGCTTTGCCTCGGTAATCTCCTTGAGAACAGCCTTCGGCAGGTCGCTGTCGCGAGCTGCGGCGACCGCCTTTTCGCCGAGAACAAAGCTGACGCGCAAACAAGCTTCACATGGACCGAGGTAGAGAATGTTGCGCTTGTTAAGCGCTGGGCAGAGAGCCCAGCCGTATTTGGGTGCGACTGATTTCCACTCTTTGCCGGCGATGCCCTGCACGCCGAGCCACGCAATCAGCTCTTTCCATGCGGCTGCGGAAGGACCCAGCGCGGCGGTGACTTGCCTTTCAGAGGGCGGGGTTTTGCTGCCGATGAAGGCGTTCGGGAGATTCATTTGTGCCTTCTTTCTGGATTCAGCTGGAGGTGGGCAGCGTTGAGAGTTGCGATTGCAGAGTCAGTTGCCGTGAAAGACGGGCGCACGTTTCTCAAGAAAGGCACGGATGCCTTCCTGGTAGTCGTGACTGTCATAGACATCGCGCCGGAGGGCCTGGAGGCGCTCAAAGGATTCGGGGCTGAGAGGATGGGCGTTGGCGAGGGCACGCATTTCTTCTTTCATCACGCTGAGGACGAGAGGTGAAGTGCGGGCCATCTGGCGGGCAAGGTTGAGGGTGAATTCCTCGAGTTCATCGCGCGGGACGGCGTGATTGATGACGCCGGAGGCGACGAGGCGGGTGACGGAGGCAGGCTCGGCGGTGAAGAGCAGCTCTTTGAGCAGATGCATGCCTGCGACCTTGATGAGATTGAGGGTTCCGTAGATGTCGTAGGGGACACCGAGTTTGGCGGGCGTGATAGCGAACGTGGAGTCGTCCGCGGCGACAATGACGTCGCAGCCGAGAACCAGCTCGCAGGCGCCGCCCCAGACGGAGCCTTCAACCATGGCGATGACGGGGTGGGGACTGTGGTCAATTTTGCGCGTGACCAGGCGCAGAGGATCGTTGTAGGTGAGCGGATCGCGGCCATTGGTGGGCAGTTCGCGAACATCGTGGCCGGCGGAGAAGACGTTGGCGCCTTTCGCGGCGCGGAGGACGATCACGCGGACGGGAACCGCCTGGAGGGCGTCGAGGGCGAGAACGATATCGTCGAGAAGGACTTTGCTGAGCGCATTGACCTTGCCGTGGTTCATGGTGATGATGCCGATATTGCCGTCAAGAATGGAATAAGGGGCGCGGGTGGAAGGCGAGGCTTTCACGTGCGGACTCCGGAGTTCAGATTGGTCGCAGACACATATTGCGCGCACGGTGCAGGATGCGCGGTGATTCCTGGCACGATCGGAGTCAGTCGATGCAGTCAAAATCACAAGCGCGCCGGGCACCCTCTGGGTGCGGGCGAAGGAACCCTCCTCAAATTCCCGACCAGTCGGCACGGATGTTTGCGTGTCGGGTATTGGCAGGGAGCGGGAGCCTTCAGGCCCAGGCCTTTTCACCCAGATCGCAGGCTAGTCGCAAGAAGCTAGCGGCCGGAAGTTGCCTTCTTGCCGTCAAGGTCTCAGTCGCCGGCACGCACGCATCAGGTTCACCCTAACCCATTGCCTTCCAGTCACTTATTCACTCCTTCACTTTTTCTCTCAACTTTGCCGATAATTTTCCCCTTCCGGCGCATACTCAATCCATAGGCGTTACAGCGGTTCCGCAATTGCTATACTCAGGTCCGCAACCGCCAAGTGGCTTTTTCATCAAGAAAAAGCCACCCTGCAAGACGCCGGAAAGGGCACTTGAATTGTGGAACCGCTCTAAACCAGGGACTCGGCTCCGGGAGCGAAAGCGCATCACCACGAGCGCGCTTCGAAGCCGGTTTTCGCACTCAGTGGGCGCAGAACTTGCGCTCCGGGGGCTTCCCCAAAGAAATAAAAGAAAAATCTTCAACCTCCTGGAGGGACAAAAAGATCAATAACTCTTCTGGAATCAATAAATCGACCTGGAAATGGTCGACATACTTCGTCGATTTTGTGAGGGAATTGGCCTCCAAATTGACCCAAATTAGGCTCGTGCTGCGTTCCCACCTGCTCGCACACTTCCCATAACTCTGCGGCGTTTGCCTCATTCCTCCCGGCGTGTTCCACGTGGAACACGCCAAAGCCCCGGACCAAGGGCAGCAAACGAAGCCGCATTCGTTCCACGTGGAACATCGAAATACCAAGAGGCCCAAATCGGGCAGAAATCCAAATTGGGACGAACGCAATAATAAGAACAAAAGCCCCGCCGCCGATTAGCAGTTTTCCACCACGAGGCTTTTTTTCTGCCCTTTGGAACCTCTCCGTGCTGTCTGGCTCAAACCTGTTCCACCCTAACGAGTTGCTCCGCTACGACGCAAAGGCCTCTCAGGCGCTTTCCACAACTCCGCCCCGTTTCCCACAATGCAAGTGCAAACGCGCCGGCGCGCTGTCGTTTTACTCTGGATTGCCATGGGAAAGATCGTCGGACTTGTGAACCAAAAGGGCGGTGTGGGCAAAACCACCACAGCCATTAATCTGGCCGCAAGCCTGGCGCTCGAAGGCCTCAAAGTCCTCCTCGTCGACTGCGATCCCCAGGCGAACGCCTCCTCCGGCCTCGGCCTTCAGCGCGACGACAGCCGCCACTCTGTCTACGACGTGCTGATGGGCGACAGTCTCGCGGAGCAGGTCATTCTGCCCACTGAAGTTGATGGCCTTTCCCTGCTCCCCGGTTCGAAGAACCTCACCGGCGCAAACATTGAGCTTGCTTCGGCCGAGGATCGGTCCCTCCGCCTTCGCATGAGCATCGAGCCCATCAAGGACAGTTACGAGCTCATCTTTCTCGATTGCCCACCCGCTCTGGACCTGCTCACGCTGAACGTCCTCTCCGCCGCTGAAACCCTCATCGTACCCATGCAGGCCGAGTACTTCGCCCTCGAGGGGATCTCGGAACTGATCTCAACCCTTGAGCGCGTACGCTCTGCCTACAACCCCAGCCTCGCCATCGAGGGCGTGCTACTGACGATGTACGACGACCGCACCAACCTCGCCCAGCAAGTGACCGAAACCCTTCGCCAGCACTTTCGCGAGATCATTTACCAAACCGTTATTCCCCGCAACGTCCGCCTGGCAGAGGCGCCCAGCCACGGAAAGCCCGTTGCCCTCTACGACCCGCGTTCTCGCGGCGCCGAGGCCTACTTCGAGATGGCGTGGGAGTTCCTGGCCCGCAACCAGATCGAGAGTCCGCGCGCAGCGGAACGCAAGGCCACGGCAGGTGACCGTCCCCGGACCAGGGGCACTTTCTGGCCCTACACGTGACCCGCGGCCGTCCGTCCGATGACGCAATCAAGCCAAGAGTTCAATCACCGTGTTGTTTTTCCTATCCCGTGAGGTTTAAGCACCATGACTACAGCCGCCATCGACCCCAAACGCCGTGCGCTCGGCAAAGGCCTTGACTCTCTTCTCCCGCGCACACAGGCCACTCCCTCGCCTGAAGCCGAGGGAGGAAGGCCGCGCGAGATTCCCCTCGAACTCATCGACCACAATCCCTTCCAGACGCGCTCGCAGGTCAACCAGGAACAGCTCGCCGAGTTGGCTGCGTCCATTGCCGCCAATGGGGTGGTGCAGCCGGTGCTTGTTCGTCCGCTTACAGGTGGCCGCTTTCAGTTGATCGCCGGAGAGCGCCGCTGGCGCGCCTCACAGATGGCGGGCAAAACCACCGTCCCGGCAATCCTCCGCCAAGTCTCCGACGAGCAGGCAATGGAGATCACGATCGTCGAGAATCTGCAGCGCGCGGACCTGAACCCGATGGAGCAGGCGCGCGCATTCGAGAGGCTCTCGCGCGAGTTCCATATGACCCAGGAGCAGATGGCGCACCGCACCGGCAAGGACCGCACGACTGTGGCGAACTTCCTGCGCTTGCTAAAGCTGCCTTCATCCGTGCAGGCCCGCGTTGAATCCGGAGAGCTCACGTTCGGCCATGCGCGCTCTCTGCTCGCCCTCGAACACGCAGAAGAGATGGAGAGTGCAGCGCAACGGATCGTCGATCGTTCGCTTTCTGTTCGCCAAACAGAGAGTTATGTCCAGGAGCTCATCGACCCCTCGCGCAAAGCAAGAAAAGAACCCAAGCCGTCGCCTCCAGTCGATCCCAACGTTCGCGACGCTCAGGAGCGGCTGCAGCGAGCCCTTGGCCTCAAGGTCAACATCGAAGACCACAATGGCCGCGGCAAAGTGATCATTGAATACGCGCGCCTGGAGGACTTTGACGCGCTGATGGAGCGGTTTGCTGCTGAGTGATCCGATGGAAGTCTTGAGACACATGCAAGATCGGAAAATCTGATAATCTGACTCCATGGACCCCGTTTCGATCAGTGTGACTGAAGCTTCGCGGAACTTTGCCGACTGCGTGAACCGCGCCCGCTATCAAGGCACAAGGTTCATTCTGCTCAAGAGCGGCGCGCCCGTGGCGCGCATCGAGCCGGCGGAATCGCAGCCCCAAAAAGGACGCGAGTTGGCCGCGGCACTCCAAAAAGCCGTGGAAGGCGTTCACGTCGGCGAAGAAGAAGCCACTTCCTGGCTGCACGATCTGGAGCAGGCGCGCGGATCGCTGCAGCCGCAGGTAAGGCCGTGGCGATTCTGATCGATGCAGACGTGATTATTCAGGCGGAGCGAAAGGCGTTCGACCTTGAAGCTTGGCTACACTCGCATCCCGGCGAAGAGATCAAGCTCGCGGCCATCACAGTGACTGAGTTATGGCGCAGCGTGGAGCGCGCCAGCGGCATTCATCGCGCGCGGCGGCAAAAATACCTGCAAAGCGTGCTGACTGTGTTCGAGGTCGTTCCGTACACCGAGAAGGCAGCGATCGAACATGCGCGCCTTTGGGCCGACGTTGAGGCCGCGGGGCAGAGAATGAGCCCCCACGACCTGATGCTCGCGGCAACTGCCAAGGAATCTGGCGCCGCGATCGTCACCTTCAACATGAAGCGCTTCGCAGCCGTCCCCGGATTGACGGTGCTGAAACCGTAGCGGGTGTTCGAATGAAGGGGCAAAACCGGATGATGAAGGCGTCAGTGTTGCTGATCTGCGCCGCAGCCGCTGCGGGTCAGACGCCGCAAGCAAATCCGGTGTCGATCAAGGTCGACCTCGCCGAACCGGTGGGCAGCTACAAACCGATTTCCAGTTGGTTTGGCTACGACGAGTCAAACTACACAACGATGAAATACGGCAAGCAATTACTCGGCGAGTTGCACGATCTAAGCCCTGCCCCTGTCTATATTCGCACTCACCATCTTTTGACTTCAGGCAACGGCGTGCCCGAGCTCAAATGGAGCTCGTCGAATGTCTTCAGCCTCGATGCGAACGGCAAGCCGGTCTACGACTTTACCATCACCGACCAGACATTCGATGCGCTCCAGAAGGCCGGTGTGCGGCCGATGGTGGAACTGGGCTTCATGCCCAGGGATCTGGCCGCGGCAGTTCCGGGTATCACCGAATATCAGCTTCACCATCCCACGCCGACAATGGGAGGCGCATCGAACAATCCGCCCAGGGACTACAAAATGTGGGGCGAGCTGGTGCGCAAGTACACCGAACATCTTGTCGAGCGCTACGGCCGCCAGCAGGTAAGCACCTGGTACTTCGAAGTCTGGAATGAGCCGGACATTGGCTACTGGCATGGCACTCCGGAGGAGTACTTAAAGCTCTACGACTATGCCGTGGCCGGAGTGAGGGCCGCACTGCCCGATGCGAAGGTTGGTGGGCCGGCGAGCACGGGGCCCGCCAATGCAAAGGCGACCGCATTCCTCGATCGCTTTCTGCAACATTGCCTGCACGACGAGAGTGCCGCCGACGGAAGACCGGTCCCGCTCGACTTCATCTCGTTTCATCCCAAGGGCCGCACGGCATTGGTCTACGGGTATGTGCAGATGGGGCTCTCGAACGAGTTGCAGGCGGCAGAAGCAGGCTTCAAGATCGTCGCAAAGTACCCGCAATATCGCCATCTACCGATCATCTTGAGTGAGGCCGATCCCGAGGGATGCGCGGCCTGCTCCATGAAAGACAATCCAGCCAACGCCTATCGAAATGGGCCACTCTATGCGAGCTACACCGCAACGGCGATGAAGGCACTCTTCGAACTGCAGGACGAAGCGAAGGTGAACCTGACCGCCATGCTTTCCTGGTCCTTTGAGTTCGAGAACAAGAACTACTTCGAGGGATTTCGAACGCTCGCGACCAACGGCATCGACAAACCCATCATCAACCTCTTCCGCATGGCGGGTCTAATGTCGGGTGAGCGCGTGATGACCACCAGCACAGGCGAGGTTCCGGTCGCCGATCTTGTCGCATCGGGAGTGCGCCAGGCCCCGGACGTGGACGCGCTTGCGACGAAAGCCGATCGTGAAGCGGCCGTCATGGTCTGGAACTATCACGACGATGATCTTCCCGCGCCAGGCGCGGACGTGCGCGTCACCGTCAAGGGGATTCCGGCCGGCGTAAAGAAAGCACTGCTCGAGCACTACCGGATCGACGATACGCACAGCAACTCCTACCCTGCGTGGAAAACCATGGGATCCCCGCAGTCGCCGACTCCAGAGCAATATGCCCAGCTCAAGCGGGCAGGCCAACTCGAGCCCCTCACCTCTCCCGCATGGCTCAATGTCGACCACGGCACCGTGACCATCGAAACGTCTCTTCCTCGCCAGGCCGTTTCTTTGCTGCACATCGAGTGGTGAGCGGCTGGCACTCGACGCAGAGTTTGAGGCAGGGATCCTGATTGTGATTGACAGATAGGTTCCTTCGTCAGCCTTCTTGACGCCTATGTCGAGGTTTGCGCGCTTTAGTTCCTTGAGCACCTCAAACAGATCAAGCTGCCGTGGTGCGAGGGCGGGTTGGCCGTCATCAGGAGTCGGCGCAATCGAATCGCTTTCGAAAACATCACGACCTGCAATCACACGAAAATCGGGCCAGATCGCAACGATACGTCGCAGAACCTCTTTCCGCGGAACCGAGCCACCCTCCTCAGCAATATAGGCTTGGAAAGCCTGTCGGCTCACGCCGAGTCGCTTCGCGGCCTCGGTACGCGTGAGGTTGCTGGCCTTAATGGCCTTGAGCAGGGCTTCTCTAAAGGCTTTATGCAGGGTACGCATGGGCGTCAATTTTCGCTTGACAAAAACAATTTGTCAAGAAATACTTGACGATAAGGAAAACTTTACACTAACGATTTGCATCTATAACGTCGGAGATTGTATAAAGTCAGCCTCTTGGGTTGACGATTGGAAGAAGGAGGGTAAACACCATGGAGATGAATACCAGGTACCTAACCCTCGCGCAAGACGTCCGGGCGATTACAGACTCGCTGATCGAATTCGTCGAGGACGGCAAGGAGCTACAAAAATCAAACGATCTGCTGCAATCCTTTCTCAGATCATTAACTGAGCAGGCAGGTGTCTCCGTTAAGAGCCTGAGCGACATGGGCAGCTTCGGGAGCTATGAGAGTCTCAAGACCATCAACGAGCTCTTTGATTCAAGCCAAAGGAAAGAGCTGACGAGAAAGCTCCGTATGGTTAGCAAACCCTCGTCAAAATCTCGCCGAAGTTCCGCGCTTGAGGCAATCGAGATCCTCGATAGCTTGGAGAGCACCGCGCTCTTTCAATACGAGCACCCTGGACCCGAAGGCAAGCTAGCGTTTGCATCGTGAATGATTCGCAGAGCTTGGTTCTCAAGGAGGCTGCGGACTTACATAGATTTCTGCAGCCCCTAGTGGGCATGTGTGCGGTTGCAAGGACTGACCACCCCTACTATAGAGACTCCTCTTACCAGTTCTTCATTCACTTGGAAAATCTCATCAAGAAGACCCTGAACTACCTTGAGGATCTTCCTAGGCACCCGAGCAAATTCACTGTCATCCAGCGTTCGTTGCGGCAAAAACTGAAATTGCTACGTGATTCTTGGGGATTGCTGCACCGGTATATCAAGCCTTCGCTCGATGCGGACGCACTTCATATCCCCCTCCCCCTCCTAGACACCCTCAATGACCGTCTAAAGCAAACCCCCGGATGCGAGAAGTTTGACTGTGCAGTTTTTCAACTCACGGCAGTTAACTATGCGATGCTGACATACAACGAGGTTAATAGCGTCGCCAACCGGATAGCTCGCATGGTAAAGGGAGAGGAATTCCCACCCTCTTTGAGCTTGGTCGGAATCCCCTATTCGCAATCATCTAGCCTCTTTCTGAATTGCCTGATTCCGCACGAAATGGCGCATTTCGTGTATCAGGAAGCCGCAGGGCCAGAAATTAGGTCAAAAGTCGACGAAATCCTAAACAAATACCACCCAGCCACAAAGGGCACCCCAGAAGAGAAGCTGCAGCTGTCCCAAATAAGGGGCCTGGTAAATACATGGGTTGAGGAGATATTCTGCGATTTATTTGCGATTTCTTTGACCGGGCCGGCCTTCTCATTCGCCTTCGCGGAAATGACATCTGCCCCCTTAATAGCTGAGGAACCTTTGGTTGCCATGGGAAAGTTCTTCGAGTTTGGAAGATCGCATCCGGCAGATGTGGCGCGCTTCTATCTACACCTGAGACACCTCAGATCACTGGGCTGGTGGAAACCGATTGGGCATTGGAATTGCAGCCCGATTCGATTGCTCAGACACTGTGGCGAAGTTTATGAGAAATGCTTCTTATCAGGCGAGATAAGCTCCGACGCCCGAAACGTACTGAAAATCGAGTGCTTTTGGGACGCATGTGATTGGCTTCTTGGATTCGTTAGGAAGAGGGTTCCGAGTCCTAGGCGAGACGTCCAGGATTTCATCGATCAGTATCCGGTCATCTCGAGCTATCTTGAGCGCGCGATCGTTCCCTCCACGATAGTCACCCCCACTGGAATGATTCATCCAACTCCGATCATCCTGATCAACTCTGCGTATCGATTTGTGCTCGAGGGGCTGCCGAAGCTTTTGAAGAACATCAAGGATAGATCCCCGAATTCTGTGGCCGATCGAAGCTGGTGCACGGAGCGCTTGGAGCTTTGGGTTCTCAAGGCATTAGATGATTGTCGACTCCTACAGCGCAGTCAGGAGGAAAGCTAGTGGGTGTCGTCTGTAAAGAGGAAATCCTAAGTCGGCTAAGTGCTTCGGTCGATAACAAGAAGCAGCTCGTAATTACGCCTCTGCTAAATCGGAAGGAAGTCTTCAGGCCTGGCTCAGACGTTGATTCAATCGATTTGAGACTTGGAAACAGTTTCTTGCTACCTCGAGTTCCGCCGCTTCCATACACCTATCCTTCAAATCAATCTGCCAGCCAATCTCATATGCGTGTGCAAGTCCCGTACGGGAAATACCTTGTTTTGCCGGCGCATCAGACTGTGCTAGGAGCAACACTGGAATTCATCAAGCTCCCGCGGACCTCTGTGGGGAAGTGCTTACAAAGTCGTCGGTCGCTCGGACCTTCATGGTTGTTGAAACAGCCCCTTGGATTCATCCCCTTTACAGGGGCTGTTTGACCCTCGAAATCGCAAACGTCTCGAATACGCCGGTGATTCTTTATCCTGGACGGTCGATATGCCAGCTCGTCTTGATGGACCTAAATACGCCAAGTGTGCGCAAGGAGAAGCTTTCGGGCACATATATTGCACCGGTCTTTCCTGAGGCACCTGAATTTACAGACCCCCGCAAGGAATTGAAGAAGATCGGAGTTCCGGAAAGGGATTTCACTCCTCCGGGCCACAACAACCAAAGGGATTAGAAGTCCGATTAAACTGAAACATCTCCCACATCGAATGCATGTGGTTTATGGAGAAGTCGCTGCAGGCGATTCGCCGGTTGCTTTGCCGCTGCCGTGGATTTATCCTTCACTTCTACTCAAGGCGGCTCCTGGCGATCCGAAAGAGCCCGCCTTTTCTCGCTGAATTCAGCTGTTTTGCGGAGTCACTTCCATGGCCCTCCAACCCGTAACCTCAAAGAACAACTCGTCCCACCCCGCGCCGCATACTGTCCAATCCATCCCCGTCGTCCTCAACGGGCGCACCCTTGAGCCCAACCGGCGCATCCCGCTTAATCTTGATTGGGTTGAAGGCGTCCGCGTCAACACCAGTGCAGTGGAGCGGCGCGCCGCCTCGCATGTAGCGCGGCGCACTGTGAAGAAAGAAACGCAGGCGGCGTGGCTCCTTCGCGCCATCGCGTGCATGGACCTGACCACGTTAAGCGGCGACGACTCAGCCGACCGCGTGCGGCGGCTCTGCGCCAAGGCGCGCAACCCGCTGCAGCGGCACGTCGTTGAGGGCCTCGGCATTGAGGATCTGCACCTCACGGTCGGCGCGGTGTGCGTCTATCACGCATTTGTTGAGACGGCGGTAAAGGCACTGGAAGGCTCAGGCATTCCCGTCGCGGCAGTTTCGGCCGGATTTCCCGCAGGTCTCTCTCCGCTCGCCGAGCGCGTGGAAGAGATTCACCGCAGCGTGGAAGCGGGTGCGCAGGAGATCGACATCGTGATCACGCGCGCTCATGTCTTCAACGGTGAGTGGCAGGCGCTCTACGACGAAGTTGCAGCGTTCAAGCAGGCCGCGGGGCCGGCGCACTTGAAGGCTATCCTGGGCACAGGAGACCTGATGACGCTGCGCAACGTTGCCCGCGCGAGCTGGGTAGCAATGATGGCGGGCGCGGACTTCATCAAGACGTCGACAGGCAAGGAGAGCGTGAATGCTACGCTGCCGGTTTCGCTGGTGATGGTGCGCTGCATTCGCGACTACGCGGAGCGCACGGGCAGCGCAGTCGGGTTCAAGCCGGCAGGCGGCATTCGCACGGCGAAGCAGGCGACGGACTGGCTGGCGTTGATGAAGGACGAGCTGGGCCGGCCGTGGCTGGAGCCGTCACTCTTTCGGTTCGGTGCCAGCGGAATGTTGGGCGATATCGAGCGCCAACTGGAGCATCATTTAACTGGGCGCTACTCGGCCACGTACCGTCATCCCATCGCGTAGAGGTCTCGCTGAGGGTCACAAGGAGACGCTGTGAGCATTGTGGAAAAGTTCTACACCATGGAGTACGGCGCTGCGCCGGAGGATCCCAAGGAAGCGGTGCAGTGGCTGGAGCGGCACCACCGCCGGTTTGAGGAATTCATTGGCGGCGAGTGGGTGAAGCCCGCCAGCGGCGAGTACCAGACCACCAGCGACCCCTCCACCGGCGAAACCCTCGCTGAGGTTGCCAAGGGCAACACCGACGATGTGGAAGCCGCCGTCTCCGCCGCGCGCAAAGCTCTTCCCGCGTGGCAGGCACTCAGCGGTCACGAGCGTGCGCGTTATTTATATGCTCTCGCCCGGCAGGTGCAAAAGCACTCACGACGTCTGGCTGTTCTCGAAACAATGGACAATGGCAAGCCCATCCGCGAGAGCCGCGACATCGACATTCCCCTCGTCGCGCGCCACTTCTATCACCATGCAGGCTGGGCGCAACTTCTGGAACAGGAGTTTCCCAACTACACGGCGTGCGGCGTCGTGGGCCAGGTGATTCCGTGGAACTTTCCGCTGCTGATGTTTGCCTGGAAGGTCGCTCCGGCGCTGGCTGCGGGCAATACAGTCGTCATCAAGCCCGCAAAATATACTCCGCTTACCGCGTTGGCCTTTGCTGAGCTGGCCATGGAAGTTGGTTTGCCTCCGGGCGTGCTCAACGTGCTCACCTGCGACGCAAAGACTGGCCAGGCGCTCATCGAACATCCGGGTATCGACAAAGTCGCGTTTACCGGCTCGACCGAAGTGGGCCGGATCATCCGCAAAGCCACGGCCAACTCGACCAAGAAGCTGTCGCTCGAACTCGGCGGCAAGTCGCCGTTCGTCGTCTTCGACGACGCCGATCTCGACTCGGCGGTCGAGGGCGTGGTGGATGCCATCTGGTTCAATCAGGGCCAGGTGTGCTGCGCGGGATCGCGGCTGCTGGTGCAGGAACGCGTGGCCGAAACGCTTTACACGAAGGTTCGTGCGCGCATGGAATCGCTGCGCGTGGGGCCTCCCCTCGACAAGGCCATCGATATTGGAGCAATCGTTTCACCGGTGCAGCTCGAATCCATCCGCAAAATGGTCGATTCTGGTGTTGCCGAAGGCGCCAGGTGCTGGCAGCCGAGCAATCCGCTGCCTCAGAAGGGCTGTTTCTTCCCGCCCACGCTCCTCACCGACGTTCATCCCGCTGCTACCGTGGTCCAGGAAGAAATCTTTGGACCCGTCCTCGTTGCCATGACCTTCCGCACGCCTGCCGAAGCTGCGGAACTGGCCAACAACACCATCTACGGTCTCGCCGCGAGCGTCTGGAGCGAGAACATCAATGTGGCTCTCGACTTGGCCTCGCAGGTGAAGGCTGGCGTGGTGTGGGTCAACAGCACCAACCAATTCGACGCAGCGTGTGGATTCGGCGGCTATCGCGAATCCGGTTACGGACGTGAAGGCGGGCGCGAGGGCATGCTGGAGTATCTGACGCCGAAGTGGCTGCACACTTTGCCCGCGGCGCGGGAAAAGGCCGCGAAGATTGAGGCTCCGGACGAAGAGGACGGCTTTACGCCGGCGAGTGGGCCGCCCGGATCGAGTATTGATCGGACGGTGAAGCAGTACATCGGCGGCAAGCAGGCGCGGCCCGATTCGGGCTACTCGTTCCCCGTGTACGGGCGCGAGGGCGAGTTGTTGGGCGAAGCGCCGCTCGGTAATCGCAAGGATATTCGCAACGCGGTGGAAGCCGCGCGCAACGCGGCCGGCTGGGCAAGAACTTCTGCGCACAACCGCGCGCAGATCCTCTACTTCCTCGCGGAAAACATGATCCAGCGCCGCGAAGAGATCGCGCATCGTCTGGCCCGCGCCGTCGGCCCAAGCCCGAGTGAAGTCCAGGCGGGTGTCGAAGTCGATCTCGCCATTGAGCGCGTTTTCACCTATGCCGCGTGGGCCGACAAGTACGAGGGCGTGGTGCATCATCCGCCGGGCCGCAACATCACCATTGCCATGCCCGAGCCGGTGGGCGCGATCGGAATTCTGGCGCCGAGCGAGGCGCCGCTGCTGGGCCTGCTCTCGCTGGTGCTGCCGGCGATGGCCGTGGGCAACACCGTGGTAGCCGTGCCGTCGGAGCGCTATCCGCTCATCATCGGCGACCTCTATCAATTGCTGGACACAAGCGATGTGCCCGCCGGCGTTGTGAACCTCGTCGCCGGCCGTCCCGTGGAGCTGGGCAAGACGCTGGCCGAACACGACGGTATCGAGGCCATCTGGTGCTTCCGCAGCAATGAGGAAGCCGACGCGGTGCGCGCCGCCTCCATCGGCAACATGAAGCAGGTGTGGACCAACGACGGCCACGAGTATGACTGGTTCAATCCCGCGCAGGCCGAAGGCCGCTGGTTCCTGCAGCACGCCACTCAAGTGAAGAACATCTGGGTACCGTACGGGGAATAATCCGCGAGCCAGCCTATTTTCCGATGCAGAAGGTGGAGAAGATCAGATTCAGGATGTCGTCGGGCGTGGTCTGGCCGGTAAGCGAGTCGAGCGCCCAGAGCGCACGATAAAGGTCAAGCAGAATCATCTCGTGGGGAATGCTGCTGGCGTTGGCTTTGGCGGCGTCGGCCAGCGCCGAAAGCGCGGTCGCGACGGCCTGGTGCTGGCGGAGATTGGTCAACATGCCGGGCCCGGCCGCGGCGCCGCCGGTTGCGAGCGACAGAATGCGTTCGCGTAGCGCGGCGATGCCTTCGCCGGTGAGCGCGGAGGTTGAGAGCACGGGGAGACCGGAAAATGCGCGCTCGGACGCGAAAGCGGGCGCCGATTCGCCTGGCAGCAAGTCGCTTTTATTGATGGCGGCGATCGCCGGCCTTCCTTCGACCGCAGCGAGCAGCCTTTGATCCTCGTCGTTGAGCGGCTGAGTCGCGTCGAGCACGATAAGCACGAGCGCCGCATCGGCAAGCGCTTCGTGGCTGCGGCGGATGCCGAGCTGTTCGGCTTCCTCCAGAAGCTCGCGGGCGCCCTCGCGAAAACCCGCCGTATCCACCAATTCAATGGGAATGCCGTCGAGAGAGATGCGTTCGGTGACCAGATCGCGCGTGGTGCCGGGCGACGCGGTGACGATGGCGCGGTCGCGCTCCACGAGCCGGTTGAAAAGCGAGCTTTTGCCGACGTTGGGGCGACCGACGATGGCCAGCGTGAGTCCGTCGTGGACGATGCGGCCGCGCCCGAAAGAAGCTTCGAGAGCGGCGAGCGGCGGCGTGATCTCATCGATGCGGCGCGCAATCTCGGCCTGCGGCGTAACGTCGATGTCGTCTTCCGCGAAGTCGATCCCGGCCTCGAGCAGAGCGATCAGTTCCACGAGGGATTGCTTGGCGGGCGCAGCGCGGCGGCTGAGTGCGCCACCCATCTGGCTGGCGGCCTGGCGCGCCTGCGTGAGGGTCTGCGCATCGATCAGATCGCGAACCGCTTCGGCTTGCGTCAGATCGAGCCGCCCAGCCAGAAAAGCACGCAGGGTGAACTCGCCGGGTTCGGCCAGGCGCGCGCCGAGCTCCAGCGCGCGGCGCAGCAAAAGCTCCAGGACTACCGGTGACCCATGCGCGGCAATCTCGACAAGATCTTCCGAGGTGTACGAGTTGGGCGCGGCGAAGAACGTGACGAGCGCCTCATCGATCCGCGCACCTTCTGCGTCTACTGAATCGAGCACGTCGGCGAGGCGGGCATGGGCGTGCTCGAGGGGTTGATGAGGCCTCACGAGGTGCGGGGCGATCGCCACGGCTTGCGGTCCGCTCAGGCGCACGATTCCTATTCCGCCCCGCCCGGGCGGCGTGGAGATCGCGACGATTGTATCGGTTACGGTGTCCGGCGCGGCCATGAGTTGAACTCAGTGTAGTGTGTCGTGCGCCAAAGCTTCATCGCAACATGGCCGTCGGATGAGACGTGCCTCACAGCGATTCCTTCTTGGAACGCGGAAGATGATTTCGCAAGCAAGTATGAAGATGATTGTGGCGTGCGCCACGGTATCTGGACTAGACTTTAGACGGGAATAGCCCCCCAGCTTTCTCCACTGTTCCGGCCCTGTAATCTCGATTGACTTGAGGTGGAAACGATGAAAGCTGCCAGGTTAGCTACGCTCAAGTTCTTCGCGCTGCTGTTTCTCTTGCCCGGTCTGGCGGGGCTCATCGTCTCTGCGATGATCTCCACACACTACCTTGACACGATGCCAAGGTTGCCGGCGCCTGAGGTGAATCGCGTGGTGCCGCGCGGCATTCACGGCACCACCGTGTATCAAACGCCGGCCGAGGACCGCGATCTCAATTTGATCGAGTATTCATCTGTGGGAATCTTCCTCGTCGGTCTCGCGCTGGGAGTCGTGTACCTGGAGCAATGGGGAGCCATGCAATCTCGAGCATCGGAAGAAGAATCAGATTTGGTCGAGAATCCCCGATAATATCGCGCTACGCCGCGCCTCATACGCGATCCTCTACAATAAGCCGATGCCGGAACTGCCCGAGGTGGAGACGATCGCTCGCGGCGTCGACAAGCGCATACGCGGCGATCGCATTGTTCAGGTCTGGTTCGACCGTTATCCTCAACCCTTCAAGACGCCCCGTTCGCGCCAGGCCAAGGGGCTTGCGGGTCGCACCGTCCTGGCGGTCCACCGCACCGGCAAGCACATTGTCTTCGAATTGTGTTCATCTGGCGCCGCGCCGGAGGCGCAGTGGATCGTGCATCTTGGAATGACGGGAAGGCTCCTCGTGACTACGCCCGAAAGTCCCGTCGCTCCTCACACACATGCGCGGCTCACGCTGGCAAGCGGCTGGGAGTTGCGATTCGTCGATCCGCGACGATTTGGCCGGCTTGAGTTTCGCGATCTCCGTCGCGGAGCAGCATTCGGTGCGCCAGGCGACGAACCGCTCACCATCGGGCCGCACGAATTCGCCGAGCTTTTCCGTGGCCGGCGCTTATGCATCAAGGCAGCTCTGCTGAACCAGACGCTGATGGCTGGCGTGGGCAATATTTACGCCGACGAAAGCCTCTTTCATGCCGGCGTCCGGCCACGCCGTCGAGCCAACCGCTTGACCCGGGCAGAGCTCGATCGGTTGCGGATTGCGTTGCGCGAGATCCTGACGCACGCCATTCGGCTCGGCGGCTCGTCAGTCTCCGATTACGTGGATGCCGATGGCGCGCGGGGATTCTTTCAGCTTAAGCATTGCGTTTACCAGCGCACCGGTGAGCCCTGCCGCCACTGCCAGACGCCGATTCGCCGAGTGGTGGTCGCTGGGCGCGGAACCCATTACTGCCCCAAATGCCAGCGTTGATCGTCAGTAGAGCAGCGTCCGCTCGAACAGCCCTACGGATTTCTGAAGGATTTTCGCCTTACAACTTCCAGAATCCAGACAATCAGCGCCCACAATTCCTATAAGTGACTGCAAATAAACAAAGTTTTAAACGGAACACCGATTGCTACATGATCAGTACCAGTGATGTGAGGCAGCTCAAAGGAACGCTGAGCGAGCCTGATCAGCACCGGGTACCCGGCAGAGCAACCGCCAACGAGCGGCCCCTGGAAAAGGGAGAAGCCAGCCGGGGAGCCTGCAATCGGAGCGGAGCAGACAGCACGCTCTTCAACTCGCTGGGAGGCCAGTGACCAGCGCAGGGCCCGGAAACGCCACTCTCGAGAGAGTGGCGTTTCATGCGTATGGGCTCATTTTTTCGCTTAGCATCTGCCGCTCAAGTGTCGATGTGCCCGGAGTTTGCCGGCCTTATTACCAAAGACGGTACCGCTCCAAACCCCCACTTGCCAGAGAGGGATCTTCCCTGTAGTATCAGAGTTGCCTATCAAGCGGCTGACGCAGGCCACCCAGGCATGGGTAGAGCAAGCTCGCCGCGGAGCAAGCAAATCATCGTCCGGCGGTCTGATTGCGATCAAGTTGTGCGCGGCGATGGCTCACATAGGAAAGGGCATTCTCCGAGAAAAGCAGAGGCTGCGCCGGGAAAAGTCCGGCGATCGGATGGAGTTGATTGACGACTCCCGCGAATGAAGCGGCAATCGCATTCTCAAAGAAGCTCAGGGGTTGGGAACCACAGACGTTGAAACGCGGCGGCCGGCTTCTGAAAACCGTGCATGCTCGAATTCCTCGCAGGGTTGGATACGGTCACGCCGGTTTAGGAAGAGCAGTTCATCGATCTATCTACAGCGCTTTCCGGAAGAATTCGGAAAGCATTTGTGCAGGATCATGCAACAGCCGAACCAGTGGCAAAACGCGCAAAGCACCGCGCAGAGAGCAAAGCACCAGGAAGTATACGCATCATGACAATAGAACCGACGCAGCCCCAGCCTGAACAGGGGCCTTCTCCTGACAACGGTCAGGTGCAGTCGCATGGGCATCGGCGCCGTCGTCGCCGCCGCAAGAACAAGTCCAGCCAACAGGCCGGGATGCAGCCCAGCAGCCGCAGGCACAGATGCAGGAGCAGCCGCAGCCGCAACGCCGCATCTGTCGCAACCCGCGCAGCACAAGCCTCTGCACCAGCACCAGAGCCGCAAGAAGAAGAAGTTCTTCCAGAAGAACTCGTCTCCTCCGTTGCAGCCCGGGAACAGCATCTCCGGTCCGCCGCAAGGCAAGCGCAGGGGACGGCAGAAGGGCCCACGCGCATTTGTCGGCCCAATGGACCATAGCTATCGCGCGGTGAACGGCAATGTCGCCGACGGCCCGCCCTCCACCATTCCCACGGCGGGCAACGGTCATAGCAGCGGGTACTATCCCGACGTTTATTCGGCGCAGCCTCCGGCGCCCATTCGCGAAGACGCTCCCACGCGCATCTTCTGCTTCATTGAGGATCTCTTCTTCCTCGCCAAGATTCAGGAGACGGCGCGCAAACTCGGCGTGAAGGTGGAGTTTGTGAAGGGCGAGAACAAGGATGCGATAACGCGCATTTGCGAGGCGCCGGAAAACGAGAAGCCCGCGCTGCTGGTCTTCGACCTGAACAACCTGAACGCCAAGCCCATGACGTTGATTCCAAAATTCAAGTCCAAGTTCAAGAAGGCCGTCTCGATCATCGGCTTCCTCAACCATCTGCAGGGCGACCTGAAGATGAAAGCCGTCGAGGCGGGATGCGACTCGGTGATGCCGCGCTCGGCGTTTTCGCAGAGCTTGCCGGTTCTTCTCCGCCGCTACGGGGTGGAAGAGGAAGAGGAATACTCGCAGCAGCCGGTGTAATTAAGACTGGGACCAAGGCACCAAGGGAACGAGGGACCAAGAAAGCGAGGGCGCGCCCATCTGGCGCGCCCTCTTTCGTTTGCATGGAGAAAATCTTTCAGTCGGCCTTAGCCCGGCGGCCAGGTCATTTGCCGGCCGCCCATCAAGTGCAAGTGGAAATGGTCCACGGTCTGGCCGCCGTCGTCGCCGGTGTTCACTACGACGCGGTAGCCATTTACGAGGCCTTTCTTGCGTGCGATCTCTGCTGCTACCCAAGACAGATGACCTAGCAGAGCGCGCTTATCCTCTCCAGCCTCGGCGAGCGAATCAATGTGCTCGCGCGGAATGACGAGGACGTGTACCGGCGCTTTGGGATTAATGTCGGCAAAAGCGTACGCGAGCTCGTCCTGGTAGACGGCGGTGGATGGGATTTCGCCGGACGCGATCTTGCAGAAGAGGCAACTCATGGCGTGTCCAGTGTACATGGAGTTTGCTGCGATCAAAATCCGAGTTCAGCTTACAATGACGCCATGGCTGCTTCCCCGCCCTTCCGCATCGTTCACACGGTCTGTTCGCACGACTGCCCTGACTCGTGCGCGGTGCTGGTGACGGTGAACGAGGAGGGCCGCGCGGTGAAGGTCGAGGGCGACCCGTCGCAGCCGGTGACGCAGGGCTTCCTGTGCGGCAAGGTGGCGAAGTATCTCGATCGCGTTTACGCGCCGGACCGGATTCTCTATCCGCTGCGCCGCAAACCAGGCGTGGCGAAAGGGCCGCTGCAGCGCGGGCGCGAGCACGAGGCCTTCGAGCGCGTGAGCTGGGACGAGGCGCTGGACGCAATTGCCGCGCGGCTCAAGCAGATCGGCGATCGATTACGGACCCGAGTCGATCCTGCCCTACAGCTACGCCGGCACCATCGGCGTGCTCGGCTACGGATCGATGGATCGGCGCTTCTTTCATCGCCTGGGCGCGAGCCAGCTCGACCGCACGATTTGCTCCGAGGCGGGCGGGCAGGCGTGGAACCTGGTCTACGGCAAGAAGTTCGGCACGCCCACCGAAGATGTGCGGCTGGCCAAGCTGATCCTGGCGTGGGGCGCGAACATCCACGGCAACAACATTCACCTGTGGCCGTTTGTTGAGGAGGCGCGGCGCAACGGAGCGCGGCTGATCGTGATCGATCCCTACCGCACGCGCACCGCGGCCGTGGCCGACTGGCACATCGCCATCCGTCCCGGCACGGATGCGGCGCTGGCGCTGGGCATGATGCACGTGATTCTGAACGAGGGCCTGGAAGACCGCGCCTACATTGCGAAGAGGACGCACGGCTTCGAGCGGCTGGCCGAGCGCGTGCGCGAGTACACGCCGGAGCGCGTGGCCGCGTGGACCGGCATGACGGCGGCCGAGATCGAGCAGCTGGCGCGCGAGTACGCCACGACGCGCCCCGCGGTGCTGCGGCTGAACTACGGCGTGCAGCGCTGCGAGAACGGCGGCACGGCGGTGCGCGCCATCGCCATGCTGCCGGCGCTGACCGGCGCGTGGAAGAATCGCGGAGGCGGCGGACAGCTTTCGACTTCGGGCGCATTTCCGTGGGACAAGAAGGCCCTGGAGCGGCCCGATCTGGCGCTGGCTTCGCCGATCGGCCGGCTGGCGCGCGTCGTGAATATGTCGGAGCTTGGCCGCGCGCTGACGGAGCTTGGGCAAGGCAGGGAACAAGGGACCAAGGGAACAAGGGAACAAGACGACGGGCCTGCGGTTCATGCGCTGTTTGTCTACAACTCGAATCCCGGCGCGGTGGCGCCGAATCACAACGCGGTTTGCCGCGGGTTGATGCGCGACGATCTCTTCACCGTGGTGCACGAGCAGTTCTTTACCGACACCACCGACTACGCCGACTTTATTCTGCCGGCGACGACGTTTCTCGAGCACACGGACGTGCAGGGCGCATACGGGCACTACTTCGTGCAGCTCTCGAAACAGGCGATTGAGCCGCCCGGCGAGGCGCGGTCGAATGTGTGGCTCTTCGGCCAACTCGCGCAGCGCATGGGATTCACCGAGGCGTGCTTCCGCGACACGCCGGAGGAGATGATCCGCCAGGCGCTGGCGATCGGCGCCGATGGCCGCTCGACGAACGCGGGCATGGAGCACATCACGTTGGAGGATCTCGAGCGCGAAGGGCACATGCCGCTCGCGTTTCATTCCGATCCTGTGAACCGGCCGTTCCTGCCGTACACTTCCGGCCCGGTGCCTACGCCTTCCGGCAAGATCGAGTTTTTCTCGGAGACGCTGGCCGCAGCGGGCCTCGACGGCTTCCGGCTTTTGTTCCTCCGGCCGAGTCCCGCTGGGGCGAAGCCGCGAAGAAGTATCCGCTGGAACTGCTGGGCCGCAAAAGCGACAACTACATGAACTCGACCTTCGCCAATCTGCCCGGCCACCGCAAGATGGAAGCGCGGACGAGCCAGCGAATCGAAATGCACCCGCTGGACGCCGAGTCGCGCGGCGTGGCGGAGGGCGAGCGCGTGCGCGTGTTCAACGATCGCGGCGCGATCGAGCTGACGGCGATGCTGAACGCGCGTCTGCCGCCGGCGTGGTGGCGGCGCGGCTCGACTGGGCCAAGCTGCATCCCGGCGGCGCGAATGTGAACGCGCTGACCAGCGAGCGGCTCACCGACATCGGCGGCGGAGCGACGTTCTACTCGACGCTGGTGGAAGTGGCCAAGGCGTAAAGGCAGGGACCGAGGGAACAAGGGACCAAGAAAATAGGGTACAGCCGGGACAAACTCCTAGGTCCGCGACCGGCAAAAGACGTTTCTGCGGCAGAACGTAGCGCCGGTCTCCAGACCGGCTGTCATGGCGGCGTCCACGCCGCCATTTGGCATCATTCGTCAAGGAACATTTCCAACTGGCCACGGACCTACCGTTTTCTCGCGCGTTCGCGCTGCAGTTCCCTGTAAACATCACTCTTCGACCGGCCCAGCTCGCGTGCAAGCCGCTTGAGCGCTTCTTTCTCGTCGAGTCCGCTTTCAGATTGCAGCCGGGCAACGCGGCTGGCGATCGATTCGTGCGCGTTTGCCGCGCCCGGCGCTCCGACCGACGACGCAGCCTTGGCCAGCACTTCAACGAGCAGTGTGATTTCGCCGCGGATGCGATCGCGGCCTGTGAGTTCGCGGCGCACTTCGGCGACGGTTCCGCGCAGAAACTCTTCGTGAATCTTGGTCAGCTCGCGGGCCACGACGACGCGCAGTTCAGGTCCCCAAACCGATTCGAGATCGGCGAGCGAACCGAGCAGGCGGTGCGGCGCTTCGTAAAAGATCAATGTCCGCGCGGTCTCGTGCTCTTCGGCTGCGAGCGATTCGAGACGCGTGCGGCGCGCGCCGGCCTTCTCCGGCAGGAACCCGAGAAATTGAAATTCGTCGGCGGGCAGTCCCGAGGCGACCAACGCGCTGATGGCGGCATTGGCGCCGGGAATGGGAAAGACGGGAACACCGGCGGCGATGGCCTCGCGGACGAGCCACGAGCCGGGATCGCTCACGCCCGGCGTTCCGGCGTCGGAGACGAGCGCGACGGCGGTCCCCGCTTTTATGTTTTGGATTAGTTCTCTGGCTCGCGACCGCTCGTTGTGCTCGTGGCAACTGACGGTGGGTTTGGCGATTTCGAAATGGTTGAGCAGCTTTTGCGTCTGGCGCGTGTCTTCGCAGGCGATGCGGTCAACGTTGCGCAGAACTCCAAGCGCGCGCAGCGTAATGTCGCCAAGGTTGCCGATGGGAGTGGCGACGAGGTAGAGGCCGGGGGCGAGCGGTGGATATGCGTTGCTCATTGGAAGGCTTTCGAGCGAAACATTCGGCGTTACCCATCCTAGCGCGAATAAGCGCGCCGGGATGGGTAGCTACGTTGTTCAAGTTTAGTTTTCGAGGTCGCGCTCGGTCGCTTTAGGCTTGGTTGCCTGGCCATCCTGTTCTGGTGCGGCAGGATTGTTCCGCAGTTCCAAGACGAACCCTTGAACCTGCTTGCCTGTGGTTTCCAACAACTGCTCAACGACTTCAGGTACTGTAGTTTGCTTTTCAGCCATAGTATGGTTCCTCGTGGGCTTGTTGCCCGAAATCTAGTACTCCGTTTCTGCGGAAGGCACGGCTGCTTTTTCAGGTTTTTATTAGATGGCGGTAGGCGGCGTCTGGCGGAATATAGGCAATTCGTTGCAAGACATCCCTCAGGGCCTAAAGGCTACATTTAATTTGCGGACTTCTTACGGCACGACTAAAGTCGTGCCCTGATACAAGGCCTGTTGATTTGGGTTTGTGCTCTCCCACCCTATGCGCAAAAACAAAGACGCGCCGAGGATGGAGCACCCGGCACCGGGCGTGGTGGAATGATCCTCCCACCCGAGCAGAGCTGGATGGGGCACCCCTCTATTGGCTGGTCAGGGCCGGGCCGCCCGCCGGCGCTGCGGGACCTGCATGTTCCTCGCGTGCCATGGGAGCCTTCAGTTCTCAGATTCCTGGCGTTCGATGCGGCGCTGTTCGGCGAGCAGCGACATGAAGCTCATGAGGTTCTGCACGCTGACAATGCCCACCACGGACCGCTCTCGGTGACAGGGATGAGCGCCAGGCCGTGGCCTGCGGTGAGGCGGCGAATGGTTGTGCCCAGCGTGTCCTCAGGCTTCGCTACCTGGAAGGCGCGCGACATGACGGACTGCACATAGCCATTGCCTTCGCTGCGCAGAGCGTCAAGGATGCGCTGGCGGGAGACGATGCCGACCAATTGCGGGCCGCGCACCACGGGAAAGTCCTCCTGCAGCGAGTGCACGCAGCGGTCGAGGGCGTCGGCCAGCGTGTCAGGGGCGAGAGCGTGGCAAAGTCGGTGAGCATGACCTCGCTCATGCGCACCATGTCAACGACCGATTGGAAGAAGACGCCCTGATCCTCAACCTGGCGCCGATCATGATGAAGAAGCCGGCGAGGATGAGCCATGGCTCCTGGGCCAACATGCCGCCGAGGATTGCAGCCAGGGCGAGCACCTGGCCCACACCGGCAGCGGTGCGGCCCGCGGGGGCCGAGCCATGCGTTCGCGCAAACTGTTGCGGATGAGGCGGCCGCAATCCAGAGGATAAGCGGGGAACACGTGCAGCAGTCCCAGAGACGCCTGCATCCAGACGAGGCTGCGCAGCAGATGGCAGAGGTGATGAAGGGATGATCAAAGAGCCGTACATCGCCGCTGGCGCCGAGGATGATTCCGGCAGCAGCGAGAGCGGCGGTCAGATTCGCCAGAGGGCCGGCGAGCGCGAGGACAAACTGCCCGCTGCCCTGGTTGGCGATTTCCTGACTCTCAGGATTGGCGTAGGCAAACAGGCCGCCGATGGGCAAAAGCAGTACGGCGCGGAGGCGCAGGCCCAGCCACGCTGCCACGAGGAGGCGCGCTGTTTCGCGCACAGCGACAGCCGCGACCAACAGAGAAAGAGGGCCAGCGCGGGGCCATCCGTCTGAGCCGCTGATGGCGAACAGCACCAGCACCAGCAGAGGGAAGAAGATGTGGACGCGCATCTCCACGCCCATCCATCGGCCCAGCGGAATTGACCAGCCACGCATACACCGATTGTAGAGCGTAGGGCGGGAAAGGCGGGGAGTGAAGGAGTGAAAGAGGGAAGGAGGGAAGCGGGGAATGGGTGGGGTTCCGTTATGCTGGTTGGCGATGCGCATCATCGCCGGAACATTTCGCTCGCGCACGCTCCAGGCCCCGCCGGGTTGAGCACACGACCACGAGCGATCGCCTGCGCGAGACGCTCTTCAACGTGCTCGCGGCTCGCATTGAGGCTGCGGCGTTTCTGGATCTGTATGCCGGCTCGGGCGCGGTGGGATTGGAGGCGCTGAGCCGCGGTGCTGCGCGCGTGGTTTTTGTCGAGCGGGCACCGGCGGCCGTGAAGGTGCTTAACGGAAATCTGGCGCGGCTCGGAATCAGCAGTGGAGTTCGTGTTCACACGAAGAGTGTGAGCGCGTTTCTGCGTTCAGCCGCCGAACCCAATCCAAAACCAGAACGCCACGAAGTGGTGTTTATCGATCCGCCGTATGACGCGGCGCAAGAATATGCAATCACGTTGGGGCTGCTGGGCGGGGCAGCTCAGGGAATTCTAGCGGCGGGGGCGGTGGTTATCGCGGAGCACCGGCGAAAACAGACGCTCGATGAGGAGTATGGGAAGCTGAAACGGACCCGCCTGCTGGAACAAGGCGATGCGGCCATGAGCTTCTACGCAGTTTCGTCCAGGCTCTCTGGCGGGCAATAGACAAGGAACCGACAGTGGTGCGCATGCACGCGTTCTTCTCTTGCACGTTCAGGTGTGAGCAAGGTCACTTTCAACTGCATTGACAGGGGAGGAAAGTAGATGAAAAATGACGAGGCGAGAGAATTCGCGTCGTTTGATGCGGTCTACTCATGGGGTTCACGGAGGGAATGTGAAAAACGCGGTCAAGTTGCAGATTTTGGGAGTCTTGGTTTTGCTCGGAGCTGGGTTATGGATTGCCGGCTGCAAATCGGCGCCGGAGCTGACGCAAGCCCAGGCTTTGACGATGATTCAGGCCAAGTACGACCAGACTCCCGCGGAGCCGGTCAGCATTACTGTGAACAGTACAGGCATGGTGCAGGGAGTGACGGCCAAGTACTGGTTCGAGACCAAGAGATATCCCAACGGATATTGGGGCGACTTTACGGTGACGCCGGACGGCAAGAAGGTACTCAAGCTGGCGAGTGGCGGGGATGTGATTCAGTGGCGGCCCGATAATCCGAGCGATTCGAACTTTGTCGTTGTCATCCAGACCCTGGCAACCAATCATCTGAAGGCGCGCGACGTGGGCCAGATCCAAACTGTGGCAGATACGAGGATCGCTTCGTTCACCGAGAACGTGAATCTGGACGGAGTGCCGGAGCCGCTGCAGAATATTGCGCACAATCCAGGCAACAAACTGAGCTCGCTGCGGCAGGCCACGTTTGTGCTGACCAATGGCGCCTGGACGCTGCAGTCGATCGAATAAAGCTCGCCTATTGGGGCGGTGAGTTGCGCGGGACCGTGGGCGTCTCGCCGCCCGTCATTCCGAAGACGCTCACGTTGGTTGCGGTGAACACGCCATCCTTCACAGCTCCGTCCGCGCGGACTGTATCGCCGACCTGGATATCGGCCAGGGTGATGGGATCGCGACGCTTGCGGAAGGACGTGTTCTCGTCGGCGACAACGGAGTGAGGGGCATTGTCGAGCGTTCCGGTGAGCGTGATCTTTGTGCCGTCGATCGCGGTGACCTTGCCCATCAGCCAGGTCTTGCCGAAGTCAGCTTCCATGGCATGAATTTGCTGGACGACCGCGGGATCGAGCTGCGCGATGCGCGTGGCGGCCGCCGATTTGGCCGTTGCGTCGATGTTGCCCATCACAACGATGGCGTCGCCGACTTTGATGTCGGATGTCTTGATCTCCTGGGGCGGATTGCCGCCGTAGCCGCGGCCCCCTGCGCCGCCGCTGCCCTGGCCACCACCGGAACCCGCGCCATCGCCGGCCGCGCGCGTTCCGGCCACCTGCTTGAAGATGCGCGTGTCCGCGGTGAAGTGGACGGTGTAGACATCGCCCGTTTCGGTCTTGATGGTGTAATGATCCGCGGCAACGTCAGTGACCGTGCCCATGAGGCCGCGGCCCATCATGGCCATTCCGCCGCCATAGCCGCCGCGTCCACCGCGCTGGCCGTAGCCACCGCGTGATCCCGGACCTGCGTTCTGGCCGGATGGCGGTGCGGAGCCGGAGTCCTGAGCGCTGACTGCGGCAGTAAGGGCAACGGCAATAACGATTGCGGACAGAATACGGATGTTCATCGGATCTCCCAGGCGGCGGAAAGGCGGCCTATCAGATAGACGAGTGAGGAGCGGCGGGAGACGACGAAGCGCTGAGAGATGGGGTTACTGGCTGCGCTGCTCTTCTGCAAGCAACTGTTTGAAGGCCGGGTTATCGCGCAGGCTGGCGAACTCGCTGTCGTTTGCGACCTTCTTGCGCGTGGTAAAGCCCTCATCCAGCGCCATGCGGAGATACTGGAGGGCGCAATCGATTTCACCGGCGCGAGCGCAACCCGCCGCCATGTAGTAGTTCATGGCGCCCCGCTCATGCACGGAAGAGGGATCCTCAACGGACGGTGCGCCGCGATCAGAAAAGATCTGCGGATCGATGGCCAAAGCCTGCTGGTAAGCTTCCCAACCCTTGTTGTACTTGTGTTCCGCCAACAGGTTGGTGCCGAGATTCTTGAGAATAAGCGCGGAGTGGGGGTTGAGTTTGAGCGCCCTGCGGTACAGCCGGTCCGCCTGGCCGTATTCCTTAAGCGAGGCGTCAACTGTGGCCAGATTGTTCAGAGCCTCTGGCTTGCGCGGGTCGATCTGGAGCGACTCCTTGTAACAGCGGGTGGCATCCCTGGAATTGAACATCATCTGGTAGTCGATGCCCATCTTGTTCCAGATCTCGGCTGTCATCTGGGGCGCTTTGGAATAGGCTGCAATGGCGGCCTGGTAACGCTGGCGGGCGGTGAGCGAGTCACCAAGCTGCTCGGCGGTCGGCTGTGCGGGGGCAGGGGCCGCGGCCTGGGCGGCAGGCGGGGCTGCCGCAGGAGCCGGGGACTGATCGGTTTCCTGGGCCGGCAGATTTCGCGGAATCGCCACGGAGACAGTGAACAGCACTGCAAAGAGGACCCAGCGGTTTGGCTTTAACGTGCGCATACTCCCTCCTGCCATAGCGCCAGGGGGCGAGAAATCTTTCAAATCTCTGGCAGGAATTAAAGCACCATTCAAGGTCAAATACCAGCCCGGGGCCTAAGATCGTTTACGATCATCGGCCGAGACCGCGAAGGAGACGGCGGCTTACCTTATGGATTGCACGATTCGTCCCTCGGCAATGTAACGGACGGCATTCACGTTGGCGTTCCGAGGCCGGGCTGCGGGCTGGCAGTGAGGGCTCGAAAAGGGCGGCGTATCCGATGAATTTGAACTACACTCAGCCCATACGGGAGGGCGAACCTTGAGCACAACCACCTTTTCAGGCCCCGGCTCGGCGATTATCAACCGATTCAATGAGGTGCGGCGGAACACGCTTGCTCTTTGCGAGCCGCTCACGGCGGAAGACATGATGGTGCAGTCGTGCCCTGAGGCCTCGCCGGCCAAGTGGCACCTGGCGCACACCACGTGGTTCTTCGAGTCGTTCGTCCTGCGGGAGTTTCTGCCCGGCTACCGGGTCTTCAACGCGGACTTTTCGTGGCTCTTCAATAGTTATTACGAAAGTTTTTCGGCGTTTCCTGAGAAGCGGCTGCGGTCGTCATTTTCGCGGCCAGGGCTTGAAGAAATTTTGCGCTATCGCGAGCACGTGGACGCGGCCATGGAGCGGCTGTTCGAGCGAGAGCCGGAGGCCGAGGCGCTGCGGCGGATCGAGCTGGGCGCGAACCATGAGGAGCAGCACCAGGAGTTACTGCTGACCGACATTCTGAATGCATTCTTCACCAATCCGCTACGACCGAAATATCGAGAGGCAGGGAACAGCGACCAGGGAACAGGGATCAGAAAAGAAACGAGGCTGTTGCAGTTCAAGCAATTCGAGGGAGGGCTGAAAGAGGCGGGGAACCCTGGCAACGGCTTCTGCTTCGACAACGAGCTGCCGCGGCATCGAGTTTGGCTGGAGCCATTTGCGCTGGCGAATCGGCTCGTCACCTGCGGCGAGTACGCGGAGTTCGTAGCCGACGGCGGTTACCGGAAATCGGAGCTGTGGCTTTCGGCGGGGTGGGATGCGGTGAAGGCGAATGGCTGGCGAGCCCCCCTCTACTGGACAGAGAAAGACGGCGCATGGAGCGTGTTTACGCTGCGCGGAGAGCTGCCGCTCGGGGAGATCGCAGCCACGCCAGTGAGCCAGGTAAGCTTTTACGAGGCAGACGCTTACGCGCGGTGGGCGGGCCGCAGGCTGCCCACGGAGTTTGAGTGGGAGACGGCGGCGGAGGGACGGCCGGTCGAAGGGAATCTGCTCGATTCCGGGTGGCTAATTCCCGTGCCTGCCGCGGAAGCGGCTGAAAACGCGCATGATACGAAGTACTACGGGGATTGTTGGGTGTGGACCAGCAGCGCCTACCTCGGCTATCCGGGCTTCAGGCCGCTCGAGGGCGCGCTGGGCGAGTACAACGGCAAATTCATGAGCGGGCAGATCGTTTTGCGCGGCGGATCGTGCGTCACGCCGGCGCGGCACATCCGCTCGAGCTACCGCAACTTCTTCTCCCCCGAGACACGATGGCAGTTTTCCGGCATCCGGGTGGCAACATAATCGCTTCGACCGCATCGAAACTGAGAGCGAATTAGCTGAGAACCCATGAGTGCAGCAGCTTCCCCTGCCCCAGTACTGCAATTCGACGAACGCGTCGCTACGGCGGTCCGCGAGGGACTCGGTTCGCGGCCCAAGCGACTGCCTGCGTGGCTGTTTTACGATCAGGCCGGTTCGCGGCTCTTCGAGGCGATCACCAAATTGCCCGAGTACTACCTGACGCGCAAGGAGCGCGGCATTTTTCTTCGCGCCTCAGAGGAGATTCTGGAACGGGCAAGCGCGGGGCGGCGGCTGCGCATTGCGGAACTGGGCGCGGGATCGGCAGAGAAAACGCGGCTGCTGCTGAAGGCTGCAGTGGAACGGCAGGGAACAGTGCTCTATGAGCCGGTCGACGTATCGGCAAGCGCGCTGGATGGAGCGAGACGGCGGATCGAGCGCGAGATCGCAGGCGTTACGGTAGCGCCGCGCGTGATGGATTACACGGACGGCGACGGGCGCAGATTCCATTTGGGAGCGATGGACGAGGATGAGAGACGGCTGGTGCTCTACATCGGATCGAGCATCGGAAACTTTGAGCCGCACCTGGCAGCGCGGCTTTTGCGCCGCGTGCGCGCCGGGCTGGAACTTGGCGACGCCATGCTGCTCGGAGTCGATCTGGTGAAAGACGAGGCAACGCTGGTGGCGGCTTACAACGACACGCAGGGCGTGACGGCGGCCTTCAACAGGAATGTTTTGGTGCGCCTCAATCGCGAGCTGGACGCGGACTTCGATGCGGAGGCTTTCGCGCACCGTGCGGTTTGGAACAAGGCCGCGTCGCGGATAGAGATGCACCTTGCGAGCCGGATCGTTCAGCAGGTGAATGTGGGCGTGCTGGATTTGACCGTTGAGTTCGCTGCCGGCGAGACCATCCACACCGAGAACAGCTACAAGTACCGGCCGGGGCAGGCCGAGGCACTGCTTAAGGAAACGGGCTTCCGCGCCGAGGCAACCTGGACCGATGAGCGCGGCTGGTTTGCGGTGTGCCTGGGCAGAGCGGAGTAAGACTGGGATACACAGTTTTCCCGCCCGTACCGCACGCTCTCGAGCTTATGCCCCCTGTTCCAGCTCCGGGGTTTGCTCTTGATCCTGCTGTTCCGCCGCAGGATAGTAGAGCCAGCGCAGCAGTGCATAGGCAATCAGCAGGAGGAGCACGGAGGTTAACAATTCAGGGAGAATCGACAGGAGCCAAAAGCCCAGCGGAGTCGAGAAAGGGCCCGCGATTGAGGTGTTCCCCCGAAGCTGCAGCCATTCCCGCACGGGGGCGGCCACGGCATTCGCGAAAGCCGAGATCCCCGGCGCAAAAAGCAAACCTAGAGCGATGGCGCCAACATAACTATCGACAAGAACGGATCTCAATCGTTCAGGCATGAGTCTTCCTCGGAATTCTGCTGCGAAAGCTGGCCATAGTAGATAAGAGACCCGTGCCATAGCACCAGCGGCACAGGAGCCATGCGGCAGCCAGATTGGTGAAGGCGACGAAAAGAGAGAGAAGAGTGTCTTGCAGGCTTAGTTGGTGGGTTACGAAATCCAGAGTACGAGGGACATAAGGGATGTCGTTGGTTGCAATGGCACCGGTGAGGAATGAGAGAATGCGGGCAGCGGGGAAAGCGATAACAATGACCGCGCCTCCAAGCGAAAACGCCAGCAGTGCCGCGATGGCGATGGCCGCGACGTGCGAATCGATGAGAACCTTTCGAAGAGAAGTGGACATCGTTCCCACCCTTCGCCGATGATCCTACACCTTTTCGGGCTTGAGAAAAGAACCCTCGCGGGCGACCGGCCCACGCTCCCCTGACCTCCGGCCTTTCGTGCCTTGTTCCCTGCTTTCTCCCTACTTCGGCGCGGGGATGCGGACCAGCAGAATGTCGCGGCTCGGGATTTCGAGCGGCATATCGCCGGTGAGCGTGATCTCCTTGCCGGTCCAGAGGTCTTTGCCCTTTTGCGCGCCGTGCAGGCCGAGCTTGGCCAGACTCAAATGAAACGGATGCGTTGAATATCGGTCGGGGCCGGCATTGACGACCGCGATGGCCATGGCGAGGCCGGATAGGTGGCGCGTCCAAACGTCCACTTCGCCGTCGGAGTAGACGCGTGTGGCTTCGCGGCCCAGGCGATCCTGGTCGATGGCGATGACGTCGCGATTGGTGAGGATGGCGTGGATCTCGGGCGTCATGTTGGGCAGGTCGTTCCCGGCGAGCAGCGGCGCGGCCAGCATGGCCCACATGGAGAAGTGCGTGCGATTCTCGGCCAGCGTGAGCCTGCCGTTGCCCACCTCGAGCATGTCGGGATCGTTCCAGTAGCCGGGGCCGGCGTATCTGGCGAGCCCGGCCTGCTCACTCAGGATGGAGTAGATGCTCTGCCAGTTGGGCTGAATATCGCCGGTGGTGCGCCACAGGTTGGCGCCGACTTTAGGGCCCCACTCCCAAACCGCATCCCAGCCGTACTGGCAAAGCGAGTAGACGATGGGCCGGCCGGTCGCCTTGAGCGCCTTGTCCATCTTGGCGTAGGCCTTGAACATCAACCGCATCTGCTCGGCTTTTTCGTCGGGTGCCTGCGTCATCATCACGGCGGGGATGAAGCTGCACAGGTCGTACTTCAGGTAGTCGACGCCCCACGAGGCGTAGAGCTCGGCGTCCTGGGCCTCGTGATCGAGCGAGCCCGCAAAGCCGGCGCAGGTTTTAGGCCCGGGCGACGAGTAGATGCCGAGCTTGAGCCCCTTCGAGTGGACGTAGTCGGCCAGCGCCTTCATGTCGGGGAATTTGCTGTTCGAGTGCAGCACGCCGCTGGCGTCGCGTTCGCCCTCCCAGGTGTCGTCGATGTTCACGTAGACGTAGCCGGCGTCCTTCATGCCGCTGGCGACGAGTTGGTCGGCGGCGGCGCGAATGTCCTTGTCGGTCACTCGGCCGGCGAAGAAGTTCCAACTGTTCCAGCCCATCGGCGGCGTCGCTGCCACCTGCGGTGGGGCGGACCTTTGGACCGGCTCTTGCGGGTGACTGGCGAGAGAACCCAGGACAAGAAAGCCTACAGACAAAAGCGAATGAACGCGCACGGCGGGAATCTCCTGAAAACTTTTTCAGTGGCATCCTATCTTGCCGATACGGAGGCCGGCAATGGACACAGCAAGTCTACGGGCTCCGGGGGTGCGAGATACTGTGAACAATGCCATTTACGCTCTCTCACGCCGCCGCCGCATTGCCGTTTCGAAGAACTCGCCTTGAAATGTCTGCGCTGGTGGCAGGATGTTTTGCGCCCGATTTCGCCTATTTCCTGTTTCTCAAACCGCACGGACTCATCGGCCATACTCTTCTCGGTGCTTTCATCCTCGATTTGCCGCTGAGCCTGGCTGCGCTTTGGCTGTGTCATACCTACATGAAGCATCCGCTTTCAATGTTGCTGCCCGACGGGATTCGCAGGAGACTGAAGCCCAGGGAGAAGGGATTCTCTCTCTGGCCGCCGTCACGACTGGCGTTGATCGCGCTCTCGATCCTCATTGGAATTGGGACGCATATTTTGTGGGACTCATTCACACACCCGTTCTATTGGCCGTATCGACATTGGAGCTTCCTCAGGCAGACAGTGCAACTGCCTATTGAGGGGAACGTTCAAATGTACAAGGCGCTGCAGAACGGCAGCACTTTGTTCGGCCTTGCAGTTGTTGCGGTATGGGTGTGGTGGTGGTATCGCACGACGGAGCCGGTCGAATCGCCGATCGCGGAGCCCTATACACGGGCACAAATTCACGTCATCACAATGGTCGTGCCGGCACTGGCGCTCTTCGGCGGAATGCTCAGGGCGTATGTGGACCTCGGTGCTCCGAGCATTGATATTCGATCCATGCTGCACTTCGGGGTCGAGTCAGGAATTACCGCAACCACGTTGTTGGGGCTTGGATTGGTGGTTTGCGGCGTAGTTCTCCGCGGGCGAGTCGCCGCGACGTTGGCGATCTAGAGCATTTTCGGAATACACGTAGACTTCTTGAGTGCATTGAAAGGTGGCTTTTTCTTGAGGAAAAAGCCACTTGAGTGTGTGCTTTCGGTCTACAGCAATTCCGAAAATGCTATAGGCGGAAATGAACCAGCTGCTCAGGGCTTGTTGTCCGGCTCTGCTTTCTCTTTGGGTCCAAACAGGAGTTGAAGGCCGACGTAGGCGATCCAGCTCGGCTCGTCGTTGGTGCACGTGACCGCGGCACAGGGCGGGTAACGCGACTCCGTGATTGGCATCGAGGATTGGCAGCGACCGATTGCGCCATGCCCATCTCACCGCTAGGCGTGTTCTTCCCGCCGTACTTCTCGATTGCGCGTAAGCAGAAAATAGACCAGCGGCGTTACCACCAGGCTTAGCACCATAGAAGCAGTCAGACCGCCGATGACGGCGATGGCCAGCGGCTGCAGCATCTGCGAGCCGGCGCCAAGGGCGAAGGCCAATGGCAACATGCCGCAGACGGCGGCAAGCGCGGTCATGACAATGGGACGCAGGCGGCGCTGCGCCGCGTGCAGCATGGCTTCGCGGGCCGAGGCGCCCCGCGCGCGGAATCGCTCATCGGCATCGAGCAGCAGGATGCCGTTCTTGGCCACGATGCCGATGACCATGATGAGTCCCATGAACGAAGCAACGTTGAACGTGGAACCGGTGACAAGCAGGGCAAGAATGACGCCCGAGATCGACAGCACCGACGAGGCGAGAATGGCAACCGGCGCGGGGAAGTTGCGGAACTCGGCCAGCAGCACGCCGAAGACCAGCGCCAGCGCCAGCACCAGCACCTGCAGCAAGTCGCGGAAGGATTGCTGCTGCTGCTGGTAGGTGCCCCCGTAGACAACGCGAACCGATGCGGGAAGATGCAGGTTCGCCACGGCCTGTTGGACTTTCTGCATGACTCCGCCAAGGTTTGAGCCTTCAAGCCCGGCGGTCACCTCCACAAGCTGCTGCAGGTCTTCGCGCTGGATCTCGTTCTGCGGCGGCAACTGCTGGACGTTGGCCAGCGAGCCCAGCGTTCCCGTATGGCCAGACGCGCTATTGAATACCGTGGCCTGAATGGCGTCGAGCGAGCCGCGGTGCTCGTCATCAAGGCGTACGCGGATGGTGTACGCGCGCCCGTTGGCAATGAGCGGATTGGTGGTGATTCCATCCAGGATCGATGTTGCATCGTCGGAAACTTCGGCGGGGGTAAAGCCCAGCCGGGAGGCGACGATGGGGTCAACTTCAAAGTTGGTGGCGGGTCCGCTGATGGTGTTGTCGATTCCATTCGCGACATCGACGACGCCATCGACCTTGCCGATGGCATCGGCTACGCGTGGGCCGAGTTGGGTGAGCAACGCGGGATGGCTGGAAAAGATCTTCACCTGGATGGGCTCCGGCGCGTTGGACAAGTCGTTGATGTTGTCCTGCAACACCTGGGTCAGCTCGACATCCAGCTCCGGCTCGGCGGCCTTGATGCGGGCGCGCGCCTCATCCATCACGTTCCAGACCGAGCGGCTGCGTTTCGCTTTGAGTTTCACCGTGAAATCGCCAGTGTTGGCCTCAGTGACCGCGGCTAGGCCCAACTGCAGGCCGGTGCGCCGCGAGGTGTTTTCGACTTCCGGAATGGAGCGGAGAATGCGCGTGACGTCCTGGAGCACGCGATTGGTCTCGCTGAGCGAGCTGCCCGGCAGGCATGAAGTAGTCGAGGATGAAGCCGCCCTCGTCCATATCCGGCAGCAGATTCGTGCCGAGTAGCTGATACCCGCCCCAGGTGGCGAGAACGAGGAGTAGGCAGATACCGCCGACCAGCCGAGGCTTGGCCAGCGCCCACTCCAGAACCCGGGCGTGCAATTGAAGGACGCGCCGCAACAGGCGGCCGGCGCCCTGGCGGCTTTCGTCTTCGGGGTCGTGCTCCGGCCCTGGCGGCGAAGAGATGTCGTCTTCCGGCTTGTGCTCGCGCAGCAGCACGTAGCTCAGGCCCGGTGTCCAGGTGAGCGCCAGCGCCAGCGAGGTGAGCAGGGCCGCAGTCATGGTAATGGCCAGCGCACGGAAGAAGATGCCGGTGACGCCGCTGACCGAAACCAGCGGCAGGAAGACTACTACCGGCGTAATGGTGGACCCGAGCAACGGAACGGTCAGCTCCCTTAGCGCCTTGCGCACTGCCTCCGCGCGGTGCTCGCCCGCGTCGCGATGCATCACGATGTTCTCCACCACCACGATGGCGTCGTCGATGAGCAGGCCGATGGCCGCGGCCATTCCGCCCAGCGTCATCAGGTTGAAGCTCTCGCCTAGGATCCAGAGGGCGAGGATGGTGATGGCGATCGTCACGGGGATGACCAGGCCGGCGATCAGCGCGGAGGTCCAGTCGCGCAGGAAGAGGAAGAGGATCACGCAGGCCAGAGCCAGACCGATGCAGATGGCGTCGCGCACGCTGGAGATGGAGTCGCGCACCAGTTGCGACTGGTCGTAAAAAAGCTCGAGGTTAACGCCCGGGGGCAGCTTTTGCTGGAGCTGGGCGACTTCCTGGGCTACGGCATCGGCCACGGCAACGGTATTGCTTGAAGGCTGCCGTGTAATGCTCAGGAGCACCGCGGTCTTTCCGTTGGCGGTGACAACGGTGTAGACGGGCATGGTGGAAGGCTCGACGGCAGCAACGTCACCGAGGCGCACCGGGGCTCCGCCGGGCGTGGTCTTGACCACAAGCTGGCGCAGGCCGGCGAGCGAGTGCACCTGCGCACCCACCAGACCCAGGATCAACTGATGATTGGCTTCGTAGAGGCCGGGCGACTGCACGATGTTGGAGGCGTTGATCGCATTCACCAGGTCGGTGATGGTGACTCCCGAGTTGGAGAGCAACGCCAGGTTGGGAACCACGTGATACTCCGGCACCTGTCCGCCCTGGACTAGCACGGAACTCACGCCCTCCACGCGATTCAGCGGCGGCTTCAGGTCATAGGTAGCGATCTCCCAGAGCCGGGTTTGCGGAACCGTGTCGGAGGTAAGGCTATAGCCAAGAACCGGAAAGGTGGCGAAGGTGAGCCGGTTGGTGGTGATGCGGACGGTGGGCGGCAACTCCTGCTGCACCTGGGCCAGCGCCGAATCCACCAACTGCAGCGACTGGATCATATCCACGTTCCAGTTGAAGAACAGGTCTACCTCGGCCGAGCCGCGGCTGATGGTGGAGCGCACGGAAGTGAGTCCAGGGACTGAGTTGAGCGCATTCTCGATCGGCCGGGTGATGGTCACTTCCATCTGTTCCACGGGCATGACGCCGTTGTCGATACCGATGATGACGCGGGGAAAGTTGGTCTCAGGAAAAACGGAGATTGGCACCCTGAAGGCGAGATAAACGCCAGCCATCGTGAGCATGACGGCGAAGAAGAAAATGGGGCGCGTGGAGCGGGCCAGCCAGAAGTGCTTGTGCCCGGGACTGGGGCGCTCCAATGGGCCCTTCATCGGGCATCAGTTATTCCCTCCACCGGCCGGCGCCGCCGCGCTCACCTGCACTTTGGTGCCTTCGTCCAGGCCGTAGGGCGCCACGGTGATCACGAGATCCGCGGGCGCGAGGCCGCTTACGATCTGCACGTCCTTTCCGTCATCGATGCCCAGCGTGACGGACTTACGATGCGCTGCGCCGTCACTGCCCACCACCATCACCGATTTGGCGCCATCGTCCGCGGTCAAGATAGCGGAGTCGGGCACCTTCCAGGCCTGGGCCACGTTCCTGCCGGTGATCGAGACCTTCACGGGCACTCCCACCTTGAGCTTCCCGGATTTGTTGTCGATTCTTACCCACACTTCGACGGTGGTGCTGCCGGGATCGAGCGCCGGGCTGATCATGGAGACCTTCGCCGGCACAGGGTCGGCAACACCCGGCACGAGTACCGTGGCTCCGGCGCCGACCTTCAATTGCGGCGCGAGGCTATGCGCGATGTGCGTCTTGGCCAGGAGTACGGAAGTATCCATGACGGTGATCAGCGGCGCTCCGGCCGGGGCCGTTTCGGCTTCGAACAAAGGCCGGTCCGTCACAACTCCGTCGATCGGGCTGCGAATCTCGGAATAATGGACCTGGGCCTCGGCGCCGTTGAATTTGCCCTCGGCCGAGGTCAGTTGGCCTTGCGCGGACTTGAGCGCGGCCTCGCGGCTCACGCTGCGCACCGACTCCAGATGTTTTGCAGCCGCGTCATAGGCCGCCTGCGCCTGCACCAGCGCGGCCTCGGCGGTGTCAAGGTCGCGGCCCGGAATCGCCCCCTCGGCGAACAACTGCTTACGGCTGTTCACAATGCTCTTGTTCAGATCCAGATTCGCCTTGGCCGCGGCCAGGTCCGACTCCGCTTTCCGCGTATCTTCCGGCACCTGCACCTTGGTGGCCGTGTCATACGTTGCCTGTGCAGCTTCGAGCGATCCCTTGTTATCCATCGCAGCGGCGGCCAGGTCGGCGTTTTCCAGCGTGACGAGCAGCTCGCCCTTCTTCACCTTCGAGCCGCGCTCGACATAGAACTTTTTGACCGGAGCGCTGATCTTGGGCGCAATCGCAGCCTGCGCAATGGGCGCAAGGATGGCGTCGGCGGTGACCTGCTCGGCGATCGGCCCCTGCTCGGGATGCTCGGCCTGCACCGTCACTTCAGTTTGGGGCGCGGCAGCATTCTTGCAGCCGGGAAGGAAGGCGACAAGCAACGCCAGCGCGGCCAACGAGATCGCCCATGCGCCTCGGTTTGTGTTCTGCTTCGTTCTTTCGCTCATAACCGGTTCACTGTTCTCTGATCCCTGATCTCCGACCCCTGTTCCTCACATGGTTCCCGTGATCGCTTGCAGCGCGGCTCGCGCAGTCTCGTATCGCACGCGCCCGTCCTCGCGCGCATCTTCTGTGCTTACGTATGTATTCTGCGCGTCCACCACTTCCAGCACCGTAGCCTCGCCGCCGGTGTAACGCAGCTTGGTGAGGCGAAGGCTCTCGGCCGCGGCGGCCACGCTCTCGTCCAGCGATGCCAGTTGATCGCGCGCCGCCTGTGCCTCGGAGTACGCTTCTTCAAGTTGGGCGATGAGCTGCCTTTGCGTGGTGCTCAACGCCACCTGCGCGGCGTCGCGGCGAATCTCGCTCTGCTTGACCTTGTGCTCGCCGGCAAGCCAATCCCAGACGGGGAGGTTCACCGTAACGCTCGTAGAGTAGCCGAGGTTACGCGCCTTCAAGCCGCCGGGGGTAAGGGGGCCATTGACGGCAAATTGATTGGCGTCGATGCCGTAGGTGACGTTGAGACCGACATTGGGAAGCAGGGCGCCCCATGCGGCCTGCACGTCGGCGTTGCTCGCAGAAAGCGCGGCGAGCGCGCTCTTCAGTTCGGGGTTGTTCCTTGCGGCGGCCTGCTCGGCATCGTTTGCGAGGGCAGGCGGCGGTGCGGCCTGCGGGCGCGCTCAGCGTATATTGCGTGCGGGGATCCGAAAACAACAACACGCCTAAATCCAGACGGGCCTTCTCCGCGGCTACCTGCGCATCCTCCAGGTCGCGATCCCGCTGCTGCTCCACGAGCTGCGCCTTAACAACGTCAGCGTGAGCGGCCTCGCGCGCCTGCTCCCGCTCGGTAGTCAGTTTCGTAAAGTCGGCGGCCTCCTGGCGCGCCTGTTCCGCCACCGCCAGCTTTTGGTCCGCTGCGAGCGAACTGTAGAACAAAGCGGTCACTGCCGCTACGAGCCCACGCCGCGCAATCTCCTGCTCGGCGCTGGCCATGGCCGCCAGCGGCGTCGGCACGGTGCAAGGCCGCCCTCCCCGCCAGGCTGAGCGTTTCGTCAACAATCCCCTGCAGCCATGTACTCGCGGGGCCGCGAGTCGTTGGCGACGAATCTGGGCAAAGGCGCCGAAGGTTCGCCTGCATCGCCCTCGGTGTAGATCCCATTGGGTTGTGTGTAGATGTCCTGGCTGTAAAAGCGCGCATTGGGCAGCAGGCCTGCGCGGGCGATGGATCGATCGAGGTCAGCGGACTGGCTGGCGGCCCTAGCGGCGGCATAGGCCGGCTCGCTCGCCTGCGCCAGACGAATCGCATCGTCCAGCGTAATGACGACGGGTTTGCCGGTGTCCGCAGGAGCAACGTTGTCTTGCGCCTGACCGCGGGGCACAATGGCCGCAAACAGCACGAGAAAGGAACCGATCGCCGCCAGACGGCCGTGAAACAGCCGACCCGCGCCACGGCGAGATCTGAAGCAGATCGTCACACTCAGCAGGATACAAGCCGCGGCTGGAATCCGGCACCTGAGTACGCAACGCGGAAACCAGCGGACTCGATGTAGACCTCAACAGCAAAGAAACGGGAACGTCTGCGCCATCGCGCAGCCAGAGTCGGGGGTGCTGGCAAATTGCCTTCCACCGTCGGCCCCGCTCTGCGATACTTGTCTGTTATGCCGATTGACGACCTGCAACAAGCTGCCCAGAGAATTGCCGGATTCCTGAATACCCTGAACAAGTTGGGTGGAATGCGCCTGAAGTACCGCATCACGGCGGCCGACGGGGCGCGCGAAGGGGAAGGCGCTGCGGCGCGGCAGATCTGTGTTGAACTGGCCGGGCCCGATGTGCCTCTGGTGATCCAGCACAACGGCGAACTGCTGCGGGCCCTGGAAACCCTGGCCGCGCAGATGCTGCGCCTGGACCACCACGAGCACGACCTGGTGAGCTTCGATGCCGCCAACTTCAAGGCTCTGCGCGCCGAGGAACTGCGACTGGCCGCCGAAGCCGCCGCGGAGAAGGTGCGCCAAACGGGAGTTCCCTACAGCTTTCCGCCGATGAACAGCCGTGAGCGGCGCATGCTGCATTTGGCCTGCCGGGCTTTGCAGGGCGTTGAAACGGCCAGCGTGGGCGAGGGGTCAAACCGTTTCCTTGTGGTCTATCCCGAGGGCAAGACAAACCTGCCTGTCGCGCCGCAGTTCAAGCCGCGCGGGTTTGGGCGGCGGTAAAGCAGGGACCAAGAGAACAAGGGACCAAGTGAACGAGGAATCAACACTGGGCGAGGGCGGAGGCCGACTCTTGCCCTTTAACGGATGGCGCGCTGTGCCACAATCCAATTTATGAAAAGACAATTGCTGACGCTTGTTGCGTTCGCCTGCGTCACGATGTGCTCCGCGCAAAAGCGCCTCGTCCTCGTTGATCAGGATGGCGCCGGGCCGGGCGGATCGGATCAGATGGCGATGCTGGCGCTCTTGCAGGCGCCGGATGTGCAAGTGCTGGGCATCACCATGGTGACCGGCGACGCGTGGCGCGACGAAGAGACGCTGCACACACTGCGCATGCTGGAGCTGACCGGGCACGCCGACGTTCCCGTAGTTCGCGGGGCCGTGTTTCCGCTGGTCCGCAGCGAGGAGCAAACACGCCTGGAGGAAGCGCTCAACGGCAAGGTGGCGTGGCTTGGCGCATGGGGAGGAGTCCCGGCGACGACGGCCGGGGCCGCGAAGCCAGAGCCGCACGGGCCGTACGAGATTCCACCGATGCCTGAGGGCGTGCCGGCGACGAAGCCGCTCGACGAAGACGCCGTGCACTTTCTCATCCGCGAGGTACGTGCGCATCCGCACGAGGTGACGATTTACGCCGCCGGGCCGCTGACCAACATCGCGCTGGCCGTTTCGATCGATCCGGAGTTCGCGTCGCTGACCAAGGGCATCGTGGTCATGGGCGCCAGCCTCAATCCGCAGACCACTGATCCCGAGTCCGCCGACCCGCGCCACGAGTTCAACTTCTGGTTCGATCCCGAGGCCGCGCACATCGTTCTGCACGCCGATTGGCCGCAGATTGAAGCGACGACCGTTGACGTCTCCGTCAAGGCGCCGTTCACGCAGGAGATGCTTGACGAGATTGCGAGGTCGCAGACGCCGGCCGCGCGCTACATTGCCGCATGGAGCCAGCGGCGCACGCTGATGTGGGACGAGCTCGAAGCTTGCGCCTGGATCGATCCCTCGATCATTACCAAAGAGGAGGACGTGTATATGGATGTGGACCTGAGCCACGGCCCGAGCTACGGTGATACGCTCGCCTGGACGGAGCCGATGAAGCCGTCGACCGGCGTTCGCCTCGTCCACGCGCAGATGGACCTCGATTTGCCGCGTTTCCAAAAGGAGTTTGTCGATCTGATGACGCGGACGCCTTAGCCAAGGGCGCGGATCGGCGTCAATCCGATTTGTCCCCGCTGTCGCGATCGTAATGTTTGTACTTGCCGATGGTCTCATTCAACCGGTCGGGATCGACGGAGACCTGCACCACGTCCATCTCGTTGCCATCGAGATCGAGAATGAAAAGTCCCATGCGCTTGCCTTCGGGATGCGAGAAGATGAGCGTTTGTTCGCCGCCATGGCGGCTGGTCTCGCGAATCATCCGCTCCCAGCCCCGGCCCAGTTTCTCTTCGACCAGCCGGTTCAGTTCTTCTCCGTCAACAGGAGCTGAGAAGTGCTCAAACTCGGCAACGTGCACGCCGTCCACGCCGCCGCGCGTGGCCGTGCCCGCGATCACGCTGGCCAGCCCCATGAAGGGAATGCGCATGGCGTGCGCGTGATAGCGGCTCTCGATGGAGTTGACCACGCCGTCAAAGCCGCCTTCGCCGCCCGCCGCCAGAGCAACCCACGGAACGATCACAGCGATGCACAACACCGCGCAGCCAAGCGGAATCCAAAAATGCCGGTTCATTGGTTGCCGCCTTTCTTGGCCTTGTCGTCGGGCTTGTCTTTGGCGTGCTTATCTTTTTCGATGTCGCCCAGTTTGCTTAGCCCACTTAGACCCTTCAACTGGCTGAGTTGATCCATGCGAATGGGGCCCAGGATCAGCACGATGGTGAGCTCCTTTGGCTCGGCCGCCAGCACAAAGATTCCGTGCGGCTCGCCGTTCACGAGCTTCATCATCACGTCGGTGCTCTCGCCGCTCTTGCTTTCGTGTTCGTGCACCATCGGCGACCACTCAGGCGTCGCGAAGGCCTGGCGCAGCTTGTCGACTTCGTCCATCGAGTACTGGCCTTCCTTGTCGAACTCGTAGCTGCGCACATAGATGCCGTCGAGCCCCTCGATCAACTGTTTTGCCGCGGCCTGATCCTTGTCGTTGTTGTCCATGAACTTCGCGGCGAAGTCGAGCATGCCCTTGCCCAGCGTCACCTCGGTTACGTTGGCGGCGTGCGTTGCCAGCTCCTTTTCAACGGGCGAGGGCAACGGAAGCGGCGACGGCGAGGGTTGGGCCAATGCCGGCGCAACCAGCGCGGCGGCTCCCAGTATGAGTGCGACAATGCGATGTTTCATACTCGATTCTCCTTATGATTGCGAATCCCTTTTACTGCGAGTCGCCTTTACTGTGAGTTTTTGTCTCGTTCCTGCAACTGCCGGTTCATCACCTGGAACGCGTGATTGGTGATGCGCAGAGCGGTGAATACCTGCTGCTTTGCCTCTTCTCCCTTGCGGCGCTCGATGGCGTAATGACTGACCACTGCGCTGCCAGCCACACCTGCCAGAACCAGCGAGGCCGCGAGGCGTTCGAACCAGATCATGCGGCTGCGCTGCCGCGTGCGCTGCTGCCAGCGGCGCTCCATCAACTCGCGCTTCATGCCGAGCGGCGCGGACTGGCGCTGCAGCCTCTCGCGCAACTCGCGTTCGAATTCGTCAAACTGCATGGATATACTCCTTCAACTGGCTCTCAGCCTTGGCGCGCAACAGCTTCAAGCCGCGCTGCAGGTGGCTCTTCACTGTGGCCAGCGGCGCGCCAAGCGTAACCGCAATCTCCTCCGGCGTCAGATCCTCCTGATAGCGGAGAATGATCGCCGCGCGTTGCGGCTCGGGCAAGGTGGCAAGCAACCGCTCGATCCGGGCGCCCAGGGGCGAGTCGCGTTCTGCCTCCGGCGCGCCGTGATTTTCCTCAAGCGGCACCCATTGGTCGATGGCTCGCACCCGCCGTCTGCGCAGCGCATCGGTTGACCGGCTCATGGCGACGCGCCGCAGCCAAAACGTTGCGTGTTGGGCAGATTCGATTTTCTCGAGGTTCCGGTCGAACTCCATAAAAACATCCTGCGCAATCTCCTCGGCCAGGCCGCGGTCGCCGGTCATGCGCAACGCGAGCGAAAAGACCATGGACTGGTGCTCGTCGACGAGTTGTTCGAAGTCGGGCTGCCAGATGCCGGCCATAAAACTCGCTGCTACCTTCTAATCCGCAAGAATGCGCGGGATGGGATGCAGAGAGTTACGCGCAGGGGGCGAAAAAGTTCAGTGATGAGGCGGGGAAGGTCGGGCACGATGGGGTGGCGCCGGACTCCAGTCCGGCTGCGCTGGCAACGTCCTCGTCGCCAGCCGATGTGTGCGGGCCTGGAGGCCCTCACGACAGCCGGTCTGGAGTCCGGCGCTACTGCAATGGTCCGGCGTACCGCTAAAACAAATCCGGAATGCTGTGGAAGGCGATGCGCGTGGGCGCGGCCTTGTACGCGGTGAGCATGGCGGCGGGGGCGAGCGTGCTCATGCCGTACTTGTCGTTGATCTGGTCCATGGTGGCGAGCAGGCGCGTGCGGCTTTGCTCTTCTTCAAGGCCGTCAAAGAGCGCCAGCGTGTGCAGACGGTCGGGGACGAGGTTGTTCAACTGCACGCCGATGAAGTACGGGTGCTCGTACTGCGCGCCGGAGGGCCGCGAGTCCCAGAGGCGGCGCAGCGCGGCGATGAGCGTCTGGTTGTCCTGGCACTCGCTCAGCTTGATCTCGCTGCGCCAGCCGCGCGCGGGCACGCCGAAGCGGGAAACGGGCGTGTTCTCACTGCGCGGCACGGCAAAGCCAATGGCCAAGCCGATGTTGCTGGCCCACAGTCCCGCCGCGCGCAGCCGCATGGCCGCTTTGTGGAGCAGCTTGTGCGCCACGGCCCAGGCTTTTTCCGCGGTGCGCATCTCCGGCGCGAGCACGTGCGAATGGCTGATGGATTTCTGGTGTTCGGGCTCGGCCATCTCGAAGTCTTCGCCGCGCAGCCAGTGCCAAAGCCGCTCGCCCCACACCGATCCCCAGATTTCGCCGGCCTGTTCGCAGTCGAGCGCGAGCAGATCGTCCATGGTGTGAATGCCTTTTTCGTTCAGCCGCTTCTCCGTGCGCGCGCCGATGCCGGGCAGATCGCGCAGGGTGAGCTGGCGCAGCGCCTCGGGAAGAATGTCGAGCGGGAGCGCCACCAGGCCGTCGGGCTTTTCCATGTCGCTGGCGATCTTGGCGAGGTAGCGATTGGTGGCGAGACCCACGGAACTGCGCAGCATGGTCGCCCACGCGCTCGCGAATTGTTGCTTTGACGCGCATGCCGAGGTCGATGGCACGCAGGAGGGCCGCTCGCGGCCGATCAGACGGCAGGCCATCTCGTCGATGGAGCAGACAGCGGTCACCGGCACGCAGCTTTCCACGGCTTCCACGATGCGGTGATGGTATTCGGTGTAAAGCTCGTGGCGGCCTCGACCAGAACGATCTCGGGGCACATGCGTTTGGCGTCGGCCACGATGGTTCCGGTGCGCACGCCGAAGGCCTTGGCCTCGTAGCTGGCCGCAATGCAGCAGGTGGTGTCGGCCATCATGGGCACCACGCCCACGGGCCGGCCGCGCAGCTCCGGCCGCGCCTCCTGCTCCACGAGGCAAAGTAGGAGTTCAGGTCGACGAAGAGCCAGTTGAGCAGGGAGTCCTGAGCGCGTCGCCTGCTGGAGCTCCTCGGCTGCGTCGGGCACCGCTCTGAGCTTCAAGGCCCAGGTGCACAAGCTCTTCCGGCCACTCCTCGGGAGCGGGCGAAAAGGCCGGATTGGGGAGCAGCGGCCATATGCCAGCTTATTTTCGCTTTTTGTTCTCTATATTTGCAAAACGAATCTGTTCCGTGTCAGGCACAGGAGAAAACCCAAGAGTTGCTGGGATAACCTTAAATAGGCGAATATTCGTCTAAATCCGAATCGCTCAGCATTGATGTGCAGCTCGAATCGTCCCTGAGGACCGGATCGTTCCGGAGAATGGTGACTGAAGATGCAGACCATAGCGCATTGGCTTGCGGCGAATGGAAGCGTTCTTGCCGTGCTGGTCACGGTGGGCGTGGCCGTGCTCCTGGTGTGCTGCCTGGAGTGCACCAAGTGCGGCAGCCGCGAGAAGGACGATCTTTTCAATCACCACGAAGTCTAGAACCGCTAGCTCTAATTCCGCCCGCAGCCGGTGCCTCCGGCTTCAAGATACATCTCAAACTGCGCCAGGATCCGGTTGTAGAGGCTGTGTGCGCACATCCGGCCCGCGATGGAGTGCGTCTTGCGCGGGTAGATCTGCAGGTCGTACGGAATGCCGGCCTCAATGAGCTTCTGCACAAACTGCACCGTGTTTTCCATGTGCACATTGTCGTCGCCGGTTCCGTGCGCGATCAGCAGCCGCCCTTTCAGAGTGCGCCGCCGAGTTCACCACGGAAAAGTCGCGGTAGCCATCCGGATCCTCCGCGGGCAGGCCCAGATACCGCTCGGTGTAGATCGAGTCGTAGTTGCGCCAGTCGGTGACGGGCGCCACGGCGACGCCGGTGCGGAAGCGATCGGAGTGCGTCATCGCGTAGAGCGTGAAGGTGCCGCCCCAGCTCCAGCCCCACCAGCCCAGGCGCTTCGGATCCAGTTGCGGATACCTTTTCAAGCGCCGCATCGACTACCGTCAACTGGTCTTCAAGCTGCACGGGGCCGAAGTTGCGGTACGCGGCCTGCGCAAAGGCGCGCCCGCGGCCGCCCATGCCGCGATTGTCGGCGTGGAGCACGGCAAATCCGTGTTGCGCGAGCACCTCGTCGAAGAGCAGGTTGTCGTTCCATTTATTCACCACATCCTGGTCGTGCGGCCCTCCGTAGGGATTCACGATCAGCGGCACGGTAGCGGGATTGGTTGCGCCGGCAGGCAGCAGCAGCGTGGCGTAGAGCGTGGTTCCATCGTGCGCTTTCACCTCGAGTTGCTCCGGCGGGTGCAGATGGTAGGAATCGAGCGCGTGCGTCTCCCAAAACACGCGGCATTGCGGCTGCCGCGGCTGACTCGGCCCATGGCAGAGGCGCATCACCGGCGGCGTCATGCGCGAGGAGTACTTGTCGGTGAAGCGACGCCACCGGGAGAGAAGGTGGCGTCGATGGAAGCCGGCCCCGCGCTCAATGCCTGCGCTCACCCGCGAAGTTCACCTGCCAGATCTGCTGCTCCAGCGGATTGCCTTCGTTCGAGGCGTAGTCCACGACCTTGCGCGCGGTGTCCACGCTGTACACATCGCCCACTTCGAAATTGCCGCTGGTCAGTTGCTTCTCGAGCTTGGCGTCCGACGCGAGCGGCTTTTCCTTGTCGTAGCTGTAGAGATAGAGGTGATTGTGCCCGTCGCGCCAGCTGGTGAGCACGATGGCTCCGTCACCCACCGCCACATCGTAGTTCTCATCGAGGAACTTATCGTCGCTGATCTCGAGCATCTGGCGCGCATCTCCGTCGTCGGCGCCGGCGAAAAACAGCGCGCGGTGCTTGTGATCGCGGCTGAGCGGTCTCGACCCACAAGGGTGTTGCGGTCGACCCAGCCAAAGCGCGGAATGTAATCGTCGCCGCTGTGAAATGGGATGTTTGATCCATACGGTTTTGCCGCCCGCACGCGCTCACTACCCCAACGTGCACCTCGGGGTTGGCGTCGCCGGGCTGCGGATAGCGCTGCCAATCCACCTGCGCGTGATTGGGAATCCAGTCGGTGAACGGGTAATGCGGCACGTCGGTCTCGTTCATCTGCAGATAGGCAATGCTTCTTTGAGTCCGGCGACCAGAAGTAATTGCTGCGCACGTCGAGCTCTTCCTCGTAGACCCAGTCCACTTCGCCGTTCAGCATCCCCTGCCCGTCGACCGAGGAAGGATTGGGCGCGGGAGCCAGAGGGATGGTGGGCGTGCCGGGATCATGGAGCGGAATCACAGCCAGGCCGTGATCGCGGACCAAGGAAACGAAAGAGCCGTCGGGCGAGAACTTGGGATCGTCGCCGGAGAGGAGGCCGGAAAAACCCAATCTCGATTCCGGTGCCGTTGTGCAGATCGTAAAGCCACAGCCGGCCGTTGGAGTCGAAGAGAATGTGCGTGGAGTCCGGGCGCCCACACGTAGCTGGCCATGTTGTAGCGTTCGCGATGGTCGCGGTCCTGCTCTGAGTCGGTGCTGCCGTTCAACGTTTCCATTTTCGCCGCGCTTACGAGCACATGGGTCTTGCCCGTCGCGGGATCCAAATCCATCAGTTCGCCGCCATCGAGATAGGTCAGGTGCTTTCCGTCGGGCGACCAGGCGAGCTGGTCAGGCGGCACGCCGATCAGCGGCCCGTGGGCAAAGATCGCTTCGATCGTGAGCGGCTTTTCGGGGGCCTGCGCGGCAAGTGAAAGGGCGGCAAGTGCGAATGCGGCAGCGGCCGAAAACAGGGAGACGGCTTTTCGCGTCAACAGACTTTCTCCTGGAGCGGGTATCCGGCCTGGAACGCAGCGATGAAGGGGAATGTGGCCGGTAGATCCGGAAAACCCAGTGTAAATCACGGCGATTGGCGGCGAATCGGCGTTCCCACCCGCAACCTCCTCCAGAAGATAAACCTGCCGGATGACGAGGCGACAAGGAAGCGCTTCTTCGGCGAAGATTGACGCTGCGCCGTCTCAGTGTTCTCTCGATTCCGCTGGCTCTGGATCGATTTGGGGGACGGCTTTGCCGTTTGTTGCCGCAAGGGTTAACGGTGTATGTTCCGCTGTATGCAGTGGACAACTCCCGAGGAACGGCGCGCACGTGGCCAAGCGCGGCGCAAGCAGGTGGGCCGCCATCAGCACGAAGCATTGCATCCCAAGGCGCGGCCGGCTACGGCTCTGGAACTGGTGGCGCGATCGATGCGCGGCCGCGTGCCGGCGCTGATCCAGCTCAAGTACCAGCTCATGGCCGAGTCGCCGTTCGGATATTTTCGCGGCGCGGCGCCGGTGATGGCCGCGGACCTGGCGCAGCTTCCCTCCACCGGGCATCGTGAGCCAGCTTTGCGGCGACGCGCATGTGCGCAACCTGGGCGCCTATCGCCGCGCCCGACGGGCGGCTGGTCTTCGACATCAACGACTTCGACGAGACCATTCGCGGCCCCTTCGAGTGGGACTTGAAGCGCATGGCGGCTTCGCTGGTGCTGGCCGGGCGCGCCGCGGGACACAAAGATGGCTCCGCGCGCAAAGCCGCCGCGGCCTGCATGGAGCGCTACGCCGCGCAGATGCGCGCGTTTGCCCGCATGCCGCAGCTTGAAGTGAACCGGTTTCAGGTGCATCGCCTCGACCTGGCCAAGCCGGTGCACGACGCGCTCGGCAAGGCGGAGCGCGCCACGCCGCAGCACACGCTTGAGCAGCTCACCGACACCGGTTTCGTCGCGGCCCGGCGCGCGGCGCCGCTTCAAGGAATTGAAGCCCATGCTGACGCGCGTTACCGGCGCCCGCGCCGCGGCTGTGCTGGCCTCTCTGGGGCCTTATCGCGAAATGCTGGAGCCGCAGCGGCAACACCTGCTCGTCGTTCTACCGGCCCATCGACGTGGCCTTCAAAGTGGTTGGCACGGGCTCGGTGGGGCTGCGCGACTACTGCATCTACATGGAGGGCAACGGGCCCGGCGATCCGCTGTTCCTGCAGATCAAGGAAGAGGCTGCGTCGGCCTACGCGCCGTATCTGCCCGACGCGCGACCTGCCGCGCACAACGGCCAGCGCATGGCCGAGGGGCAGCGCTCCATGCAGATCCAGACCGATCCGTTTCTCGGTTGGACGCACATCGGCAACCGCCAGTATCTTGTGCGCCAGCTCAACGACCACAAGGGATCGATCGAGATCGAGGACCTGGCGGGCGCGAATCTGAAGGCCTACGCCGAGGTTTGCGGCGAACTGCTCGCGCGCGGCCACGCGCGCTCCGGCGACCCGCAGGTGATCGCCGGCTACATCGGCACCGGCAGCGCATTCGCTGAGGCGATTGCGGAGTTCGGCGTCGCGTACGCCGACCAGACGGAAAAAGATTGGGAACAGTTGCGGCGGTCGGGCAGAGCGAAGAAGAAAGCGTAGAGTTGGTTCGCGCGTCGGCTAGCGGTAGTAAACATCGTATCCGCGCAGATGCGCTGCGAGCGTGAATTCCTCATCAGCAGATTCATGGTTTCCGCGCGGTCGGGCGTGGGGTCTTCATTGGTTTGCAGGTCAGTCTTCACAATCAGCCAGCGGATGTTACGCGAGCGCACCAGCGAAGCGATCTCGGCGGGCGAATAGGGATCGATGGTCGGATCGAAGAACGGGACCGGGAAGCGCGGCACGCGGCCGGTGGCAAAGTAGAACGGCTCCTCGCCGGGAATCAAAACGATTCCGTCGTCAAAGGGAATGTTGGCCTGAGCGTAGCGCAGCAGCTCGTCGATTTCCGGGATGTACGGCCCCGGCGTGGCGAGACCGGCAAGCTGCGGAAATGCGGAGTGCGCGGGAGGCCCGTCGGGCAAGTACGCGTAGGAGAGCCGTTCCTCGCTGGCGGTGTAGAACCCTCCGCAAACGAGCAGCGTGACGGAGATGAGCGCGGCGAGAGCGGGAACGAACCAGCGCGAGCGGGCTCGAGCGACGAGAGGCCTTCGAGAAACGCGATCAGATCGGCCACGAGCAGCACGAGCAACGGCCAGATGCCGTAGGTGGAACCCCAAAGCTGCTGCGACATGAACGTGCCATGGATGGCGGCGAGCAAGATGAGCGGCAAGAGCGAGCGCAGGGAAGGCTGACGCGGCAAGCGGAGCAGATTGGCGATCGCCAATGCCACGGCGAGCAGGAGCAGCAGCGGCCAGAGCGCAAGCAGGCTGTCGCCGCGATCGTCAGCGTCGTCGTACATGAGCAGCGAGGCGAGCGTGAAGAGAAACGGCGCAGCCAGCAAAGCAAAAGCTGCGATGCGGGCCCAGAGATGCTTCGCAGGAGCGACACGCAACAGAAGTAGCGCGACGGCGACGCACGGCAGGGTCCAAAGGAGTGTCGGGTCGCGGTAGACGCCGAGCATGAGGCTCAGCGCCGGAAGGCGGCGTTGGCCGGCATATTGGATGGTCCAGTGAAGATAGTTGCCGAGGCCTGCCGTCCAGTGCAGCGCAAGGACGGCGGCAAGCAGCGCGGCGCACGCGCCGGCAAGAACCGAGAGCAGCGCTCGAGTGCCGGACGCCTCGGATGAAACCTTCCCGCGCCGTTTGAGTGTGAATGCGAGCACGAGCAGGACCGCGCCGATGGCCGCCAGAAGAAACGGCAGGCCCATGTTCTGCTTGAAGAAGAGCGGGATGCAAAGCGCGGCTCCCGTGGCGAATCCAAAAAAGACATTCGTTTTCGCCTCGAGGCGCTGGAGCATCCAAAACGCAACGAGCAACCAGAACCCGCAGTCGCAGTCGTACTCCGGATTGGGCACGATGCAGTAGATGCCCAGGACGGTGAGCGGCGCGGCGACGAGCAGGGCGAGCCGCCATGCAGCCGCCGCGCGGCCGCGCAGCGATACGAGCGCGATCCTCCACGTGAGCACGGTGCTGAGGCCGCCAATGAGCGCGACGTAAAGCACGTGGTGAAAAATGACGCGGCCAGTAAGACGAATGATGGCGGCCTGGATGAGAAACGTGAGCGGCGCGTGAGCGAGGGGGAAGTCGCGGTACGGCATCTGGCCGTCGGCGATTCGTGCCGCGGTGTTCAGGACGTAGCTCAGATCGAACAGGACTGCAACGTGCGCGTTGTGCCAAAGCACGACACACGCCGTGGCCGCGAAGAGCCCCAGGCCGGCGATCCAGTCACGTAGCTCCCAGCGCGGTTCCAACGGAACAGACCTTGGGGGCCCGGCTGCGGTCCTCACCATCCGCGACGATAGTAGTAAGGGACGCAATAGGGCATGGAGAAGATGGCCATCAAAAGCGCGACAAACCAGCCGATCACGGTCCAGCCAAGGAAGAGGTTCAGCAGCAGAATTCCCGTTGCATTGTGCGTGTGCCGCACCGCCGCAATGATCGCAGGAAGGAAATAAAGGCCGATGCCGAAGATGAGGAAGTGCATAGAATCCCCCGCTTGTGTTCCAACATTGTTACGGAGATTTTACCGCCGAAGTTCCCGCATTTCAGGCGATAGGGCTGCTAATCCCGTGAAAACACGATGCCCATATTTTGATTGCGCACCGTTTTACCCGCGAGTATACTCCCGTGGTCTCTCAAAATCCCCCAAGGAGCGCATCATGGGAAAGATCAACGTGGGCCGCCTGATCCTGGGCGGCATCGTCGCCGGAATCGCCATCGATCTGCTGGATTATTTCGTGGATGGCGTCTGGCTTGCGCCGCGCTGGGCCAGTGGAATGGCTTTGCTCGGCCGGACCGGATTCTCGCCGGTCCAGATGATCTGGTTCAACGTGATCGGATTTCTGACCGGGATCGTGGCCATCTGGGTTTACGTGGCGATCCGGCCGCGATTCGGCCCGGGCGTAAAAACGGCGATCTGTGCCGGTCTGGCAGTGTGGGTTCTGGGAGTCCTGTTCCCGAACGTCGACTTCATGTGCGTTGCCAAGCTGTTCTCGAATCACCTGACGTTTTACACGACGCTGGGCGGACTGGTTGAGGTTGTTTTCGGGACCGTTGCCGGAGCGTCGGTTTACAGGGAAAGCTAGCCCGGCAATCGAAGTCGAAACCTCGCTGCCACACGCCGCGCAGGCCTTCCAAGTGCCTGCGCATTCTTGGCTTGCGTGCAAACCATCCGCCTGGCCTGGGCGCCTAAGAAAGCGAGTGTGTGCCTGCTGGCAGGGTGCAGGGTTGTGCGCTGGAGGTCACCCCCGAATGCCGGTCGCGGACACCGTCTCCCTCTACAATGATCCGGTATGCCTACCGTCGTCCGATCGCACGCGAAGATCAATCTGGGGCTGTTCCTCGGGCTGCCGCGACCGGACGGGTTTCACGCGCTTGCGACCGTCTATCAAACGCTGGAAATACATGATTTAGTGACGGTTACGGCAAGAACCGCGGCGGAGACCGCGTTGCACATCAGCTCGAATGACCCCCGCGTGCCGACCGACGAGCGCAACACTGCCTGGAAGATTGTTTTCCTGGCTTTGGAGGAGTTTGGAGTCTCTGCGGACGTTGAAGTCCATATTGATAAACGACTTCCGGTGCAAGGCGGGCTGGGCGCAGGGTCCGGGAATGCGGTGGCTGCGCTGGTGGGGCTGGACGCTGAGCTGGGCACACCGTTCCGCAGCCTGTTCACCCAGAGGTTCGAGATTCCTGCCAAGGTCGGCTCCGACGTGCCGCTGTTTCTCATCGGCGGAACGGTTCTGGGTGTGGATCGCGGGCAGGAAGTGTATCCGCTCAACGACATTGAGCCGACGTGGTGCGTGGTTGCCGTGCCTGAGATCGGCGTCTCCACGCCGCAGGCCTTTCGCGACTGGGACGCACTGTGCGCGGCGGAAGGTTTGACCGCTGAGGCAGGTACCGCTAGACTAGAGAAGTTGAGCCGAGACTACGCCAGCGCCTTTCGGGGAGAGATTCCCGAAGGCGGGTTTGGAGCAGGCTCCTCCGGTGTCTTCTCCCTGGGAGAAGACCTGGCCGGACCGCAAGAGTCGACACACGGTCTGGGCTTGTCCGCACCGGGATCATGAGCTGGATCGAGAACGACTTCGAGCGAGTTGTCTTTCCCCAGCATCCCTCCCTTGCAGAGATCAAGCGTCTTCTTGCGGCTCCGGGCACACCGGAGGCAGCTCTCTTTGCCTCTTTGTCGGGTTCCGGTTCGGCGCTCTTCGGGTTGTACCTGACCCGCGGAGATGCTGAAGCGGCGCAGGAACGGATCGGAAACCAGGTCCAGGGGCTGAGCGTGAAAACGACCATCACGCGCACCCTGCCGCGATCTGCTTACTGGGACCAGATGTTGAAAAGAAGCTGATTGACAGTCGACCGTTGGGCAAGCGAGACTCACCCTCGGCTGACCGACATGCTGGGCGATCGTTCAATGGCAGGACAATGCCCTTTGGAGGCATTTATCCAGGTTCGAATCCTGGTCGCCCAGCCAGAAAACAGCTTTTAGCTCTTAGCTATCAGCTTGAAAAAGAACGCAGCCATAGCCAACCAGCATGGAGGTGCTCTCACGATGGAAGCGGGAACGTCGACGGTAACACTCGAAAACAAGGCGGGCGAAGCAGCCACGGAAAAGCAACCAGGCCCGGAGAAGCCTGAAGGCAGCAAGGACACACCCAAGGGTGGGTCCGGGGACAGCGGCAAGGGCAAAGATGCGAAGCCGGCGCCTGCGCCGGAGCGCAAGAAGGCCGCGAAGCTGAGCGAGGACAAGCGCTTCAAGCTGTTCAGCGGCACCGCCAATCCCCGGCTGGCTCAGGCCATCGGCGAGCATATCGGCGTCAAGGTCGGCGAGGCCAAGATGCAGCGCTTTGCCGACGGCGAAGTCTACTTTCAGCTGCTCGAGAACGTGCGCGGCGTAGATGTGTTTGTGGTGCAGCCTACCTGCTATCCGGTGGACCAGCACCTGATGGAGCTTTTGGTGATGATCGATGCGCTCAAGCGGGCTTCGGCGGCACGGATCACGGTGGTGGTGCCCTACTACGGGTACGCGCGCCAGGATCGCAAGGACCGTCCGCGCGTAGCCATCAGCGCCAAGCTCATCGCCGATTTGCTGACGACGGCAGGCGCCAACCGCGCGCTGTTTGTCGATCTGCACGCCGCACAGATCCAGGGTTTCTTCAACATTCCCGTCGACCACATCTTTGCCAGCCCGGTGCTGGTGAGCTATTTCAAGGAGCTCAAGCTGCCCAACCTGACGGTGGTTTCACCGGATGCGGGCGGCGTGGAGCGGGCACGGTTCTTCGCGCAAAAGATGGGCGTGCCGCTGGCGATCGTGGACAAGCGGCGCACAGACATGAACGTTGCCGAGGTGATGAACGTCGTGGGCGACGTAAGCGGCAAGACATGCCTCATCATCGACGACATCATCGATACGGCGGGCACTCTGGTAAAAACCGTCGATGCGCTGTACGCCTCTGGCGCTGCGGCGGTTTATGCCTGCGCCAGCCACGCCGTGCTTTCGGGCCCGGCCATCGACCGCATCGCCGCATCGCGACTGGAGCAGGTGGTGGTTACTGACACCATTCCTCTGCGCGAGGCGGCACAGAAGTTGCCCAAGATTAAAGTGCTCTCTATCGCCGGCCTGCTGGGTACGGCGATCGAGAACATTCATTTGGAGACCAGCGTGAGTACGCTGTTTAGTTAGCCGCTAGCTACTAGCTTCTAGCTCCTAGCTGGCGAAGTTCGGAAACTAACCTTCGCGTTTTAGCGAAGCAATGGACGGAAAGGCGGCGAATTATTTGATTCGCCGCGCAACAGCAACACGCAGCTGGAGGCTAGGAGCTAGTAGCTGGAGGCTGCTTTACAAAGGGAGCGGAGCAGCACTCCGTGCCCGATCTCAAGAGGAAACGAGAAGACACGAAATGCCTGAAGTTGTCGTAGCCAAAGCCCGCGAGGGCAAATTCAACAAGAACGCCGCGCGCCGCGTGCGCGCAGCAGGGAAGATTCCCGCGGTACTGTATGGTTCCGGACACGATCCAGTAGCGGTTGAGGTGGACCCGAAGCAGATTTCGCGGATCCTCTACTCCGAGACCGGCCATAACACCATTCTCGATGTCGAAGTGGCAGGCCAGCCCACGGCGAAGGCCATGATTGTCGACTGGCAGCGGGAGCCGCTCAAGGACCGGCTGATTCACATCGACCTGAAGCGCATCGCGCTCGACAAGGTTCTGCGCGTGCGGGTGCGTGTGAAGCTACTGGGCATTCCGGTGGGCGTGAAGACGGAGGGCGGCATTCTTGACCAGGTGCTGCGCGAAGTCGAGGTCGAGTGCCTGCCCGCGGACATTCCCGGATCACATCGATGTGGATGTGAGCGAACTGGGAATGCACCATGTGTTGCGCGTAAGCGGACTGCCCCACTCCGACAAGATCAAGTACCTGACCCCGGAAGATTCCACCGTGGCCCACGTCGTACACATCCGCGAGGAAGTGGTTGCGGCGCCGGAGACGGCGGAGGCTGCTGCGGCAGCGCCTGGAGCGGTTCCAGCGGCGGGCGAAGCGGCTGTTCCTGCCGAGCCCGAGGTGATCAAGAAGGGCAAGGCCGAGGCCGAGGCGCCGGCGGGAAAGAAGCCCGAGGCAAAGAAGTAAGCCTTGCCTGAAGCAAGCGAGACCGGTTCTCCGCGCGGCCCTTTCCTGATTGTGGGGCTGGGCAATCCCGGCCTTGAATACCTGTGGACCCCGCATAATGCGGGCTTCATGGCCATCGACCGCATCGCTCAACAGGAGGGCGTTGTGGTCCAGAACCGGCGCTGCCGGGCTGCCACGGTGACCTGCCGCATTGCGGGGCGCCCGGTGGTTCTGGCCAAGCCGGAGACGTTTATGAACCTGAGCGGCGCAGCGGTGGCCGCTTTGGTGGAAGAGTTTGAAGCGGACCCGGCCCGGGACTTGCTCGTGATCTACGACGAGCTCGACCTGGTTTTGGGGACGTTCAAGATCAGGGAGCGCGGTTCGCCTGCGGGGCACAACGGAGCCCGCAGCGTGACCGGCGCCCTGGGAACGGAAGAGTGGTTGCGCTTGCGCATCGGCGTGGCGCCGGATCTGCCTCAGGAGGCAATTGCAGCCGAAGGGGTAAAGCGGCCGGGCAGAGATTACCTGCTTTCGCCCATGCGCAAGGCGGATTTGACGGTGATGGACGAAGTGCTGGACCGAGTGGCGATGGCCACGCGGCGCGTCCTCGAACTGGGACCGGCAGCCGCGATGAACGAGTTCAACAGGAAAGAAGACAGGGATCAGGGATCAGGGAGCAGGAACGAGAACTGACAACTGTGAGCTGTTCGCTGGAGCGATTGTTCCAGCAGAAAAGGAATGCTGATGTCGCGTTTGTATGAAGTGATGTTTATTATCCGTCCCGATGTGGACGACGACGAAGCCGAGAAGCTGATTACGAGCTTCTCCTCCACGGTTACGACCGGAGGGGGCGTGGTGAAGTCGGTAGAGAAAATGGGCCGCCGCAAGCTGGCCTACATGGTGCGCAAGTTCAACGAGGGCAACTACGTGCTGCTGACCATTGAGGCCAATGGCGCGGTGGTTCTGGAGCTGGAGCGCCGGTTGCGCGTCACCGAGCCGGTGATCAAGTTCATCACTGTGCGCATTGACGAGGAAGAGAAGCGCCTGGCAAAGGTGAAGGCCGCTCGTGGCGTGCGCCGCAAGCCGGCCGAAAGCACGCCCGCGGCTGCTGAAGCTCCAGCCGCAACGCCGGCCGAGCCTGTGCAGGCCAGCGCGTAAAGCGCTTGAAACCTATTGCTGCCGCCGGCCTTTCTGGTTTCCGGCGACGGTTCAATGAAAAAAGCTCCGCGGTGCAAGCTGCGCGCGCCGGAACAAGAAATGGAATGAGGGAACAAGATGCCTGAAGAGACCCAAGCAAAAGCGCCCGCTCAAGCGGACGCAGCTCCACAAAGCCCATCGGGACCGGGCCCCGGCCCTCGTGGCCCGGGCCGAGGCGCCGGCGGGCCCGGCGGACGCGGCAAGTTTTTCCGCCGCAAGAAGGTGTGCAAGTTCTGCACGGAGAAGATCGACGCGATTCCTTACCGCGACGTGCGGATGCTGCAGCAGTTTGTGGCCGAGCGCGGCAAGATTATTCCGCGGCGGCTGAGCGGCGTTTGCACCACGCACCAGCGCCGCCTGACGCGCGCCATCAAGCAGGCGCGGAACATCGCGCTGCTGCCGTTTGCGACCAGGCACTAGAGCTGGACTTAAACACGACGCTGTCATCCTGAGCGTAGCTGTCCGCCGCGGCGGACAGCGTAGCCGAAGGATCTGCGGTTCGAAGACGCGCGCAGTTCGGCAGTCTTGAAGAGAATTCGAAACAGGCCGCGCGCCTGGAAGATTTGGAGAGTTTCCCATGGAAGTGATTCTGAAAGAAGATGTAGCCGACCTGGGCTTTCGCGGAGAAGTCGTGAAAGTGGCCGACGGCTACGCGCGCAATTATCTGCTGCCGCGCAAGCTGGCCATGCAGGCCACAGCGGCCAACAAGGCCGTGATTGAGCAAATGAAGGCCGCTTCCGCGCGCCGCTCCGCCTGCAGAAAAGGCGCAGGCCGAAGAACTGGTCACCAAACTCGAGCCACTCGTGCTCAGCTTCACGCGCAAGGCCGGCGAGGCAGGGCCATCTGTTCGGCTCGGTCACCTCGGCCGACATCGCCGCGGAACTGGCGGCGCAGGGCCACGAGGTCGATCGCCGCAAGATTCAGTTGGGCGATCCGCTCAAGAGCGTGGGCGAATTCAAGGTGGCCATCCGGCTGCACCGCGAAGTGACCGCGCGCGTGACGGTGAAGGTGCAGGCCGAAGTGACGGAAGAAGAGAAGGCCAAAGCCGCGGAAGCTGCTGCGCCGGAAGCTGCTGCCGAGCCGGCCGCGGAAGAGGCGAAGGCCGAGTAGCTACGACGGGAACAGCGAGCCGGAGGCGGCGCGAATCGGCGCCAGGCGGTTGCGGCGGCGTGCCGGCTGCTGCACCGCGGAGCCCAGCAGACTCGCAATCTCACGCAACTCGGCGCGGGCGTGGCCGATGGCTGCTGCTACCGCGTCAAGCTGCTTGCTCTCACCGGCAACCAGCGGCAATGCGGCCTGCGCATCCGACTTCTTGTTCCGGTCAGGCCGGCGCATCTCCTGCCCGAGAACCGTGCGCGCGCCCGACAGAGTGTAGCCCTCGGCGTGAACGAGGCGCTTGATCTCCATGGCCATCTCGACATCGCGGCGGCGATAGAGCCGCTGGCCGGTTCCGCTTTTGTTCGGCTTCAGTTGCGGAAACTGCGACTCCCAGAAACGCAGGACGTAGGTTTCCACGCCGCAAAGTTCGGCCACATCTCCAATTTTGAAGTAGAGGCGATCCGGGATTGCGGGTGGCTCATAGGCGCGCTTCCGATTGAGTTGCGTGGCCATAGAATTCGGTGAGGGAAAACCGCATCGAACCGGGGAAAACCCTCGCTCTAAACGCAGTATAGGGCACGCTTTTCGCTGTTTGGGAAGCAAAATCGCGCGATGAACCCAACTTGGCAGAGGAAAAACAAGGCGAAATTCGAACCGTGAACTTCCTGGTCTCGCGCTTCTACCTGCCAGCCGTCGCAGTACGCGCGGGCGAGCCGGGCGGCGCCGCGCGCAAATACTGCTTGGGCCAGCTTGCCTCTTCGCCCAGTGCGGCCGCTGCGTGCACCGGCCAGTAGGGGTCGCGCAGCATGGCGCGGGCCAGGAGCACAAGATCGGCGTCGCCCTCGGCGATGATGGCGTTGGCCTGCTCCGGCTCTGTGATGAGTCCAACCGCGGCCGTGGCAATGCCGGCTTCGCGGCGGATTCTCGAGGCAAAACCGACCTGGTAGCCGGGAGCGCCAGGAACCTTCGCGCCGGGAACGAGTCCGCCCGAGGAAGACATCCACCAGATCGACGCCGTGCTCGCGCAACCGATGCGCGAGCTGCACCGATTCGTCGGGATTCCAACCACCGTCTGCCCAGTCAGTGGCGGAGATGCGCACAAACAACGGCAAGCGATCCGGCCACTCGCGGCGCACTGCATCCGCCACCTCGAGCACCAGGCGGATGCGATGGTCGAAGCTGCCCCCATAAGCGTCAGTGCGGCGATTCGCAAGCGGCGACAGAAACTCATGCAGCAGGTAGCCGTGAGCCGCATGAATCTCAACGAAATCGAAGCCGGCCTCGAGAGCCCTGAGCGCCGCATGACGAAAGCCCTCGACAACGGCCTGGATGCCGGATGGATCGAGCGCAGTGGGCACAGCGTAGTCCGGCGCAAAGGCGATCGCGCTGGGCGCGACCGGCTGCCAGCCGCCCTCCGCGGGCGTTACCAGGACGCGCCCTGGAACAAAGGGCGTAGCTGTGCTGGCCTTGCGTCCGGCGTGCGCCAGTTGTATGCCGGCGCGAGAGCCCTGCGTATGGAGGAACTCCGCGATGCGGCGGAGGTCCGGGAATGTGCTCGTCTTTCCAAATGCCAAGATCGGCCGGCGAGATGCGGCCTTCAGGCAGAACAGCCGAAGCTTCAAGCGTGACCAGCCCGGCTCCTCCCTGCGCGCGGCTGCCCAGGTGCGCGAGGTGCCAGTCGTTGGCAAAGCCGTCCTCGCTGGAGTACTGGCACATGGGCGAAACGCCGATGCGGTTGCGGAATTCAACAGAGCGAAGTTGAAAGGGAGAAAAAAGCGGAGCTGTCATAT
>CAWHVN010000030.1:0-39701 GCA_963832805.1 uncultured Acidobacteriaceae bacterium
CGCTTATCCTCGCCAGCCTCGGCGAGCGAATCAATGTGCTCGCGGGGAATGACGAGGATGTGTACCGGCGCTTTGGGATTAATGTCGGCAAAAGCGTACGCGAGCTCGTCCTGGTAGACGGCGGTGGATGGGATTTCACCGGACGCGATCTTGCAGAAGAGGCAACTCATGGCGTGTCCAGTGTACATGGAGCTTGCTCGATGGAGAGTCCGGTTCAGCTTACAATGACTCCATGGCTGCTTCCCCGCCCTTCCGCATCGTCCACACGGTCTGTTCGCACGACTGCCCTGACTCGTGCGCGGTGCTGGTGACGGTGAACGAGGAAGGCCGCGCGGTGAAGGTTGAGGGTGACCCGTCGCAGCCGGTCACGCAGGGCTTCCTGTGCGGCAAGGTGGCCAAGTATCTCGACCGCGTTTACGCGCCGGACCGGATTCTTTATCCGCTGCGCCGCAAACCGGGCGTGGCGAAAGGGCCGTTGCAGCGCGGGCGTGAGCACGACGTCTTCGAGCGCGTGAGCTGGGACAAGGCGCTGGGCGAAATCGCCACGCGGCTCAAGGAGATCGGCGAGCGGTTCGGGCCCGAGTCGATCCTGCCCTACAGCTACGCCGGCACTATCGGCGTGCTCGGCTACGGATCGATGGATCGCCGCTTCTTTCATCGCCTTGGCGCAAGCCAGCTCGATCGCACGATTTGCTCCGAGGCGGGCGGGCAGGCGTGGAACCTGGTCTATGGCAAGAAGTTCGGCACGCCCACCGAAGATGTGCGGTTGGCCAAGCTCATCCTAGCGTGGGGCGCGAACATTCACGGCAACAACATCCATCTGTGGCCGTTTGTTGAGGAGGCGCGGCGCAATGGAGCGCGGCTGATCGTGATCGATCCTTATCGCACGCGCACCGCGGCAGTGGCCGACTGGCACATCGCGATCCGTCCCGGCACGGATGCGGCGCTCGCGCTGGGCATGATGCACGTGATCCTCAACGAGAACCTCGGAGACCGCGCGTACATCGCGGAGAGGACGCATGGCTTCGAGCGGCTGGCCGAGCGCGTGCGCGAGTTTTCGGCGGAGCGCGTGGCCGCGTGGACCGGCATGACCGCGGCCGAGATCGAACAGCTCGCGCGCGAGTACGCGACGACCCGTCCAGCGATGCTGCGCCTGAACTACGGCGTGCAGCGATGCGAGAACGGAGGCACGGCGGTGCGCGCCATCGCCATGCTGCCGGCGCTCACCGGAGCGTGGAAACACCGCGGAGGCGGCGGACAGCTTTCGACTTCGGGCGCATTTCAGTGGGACAAGCAGGCCCTCGAACGGCCCGATCTGGCGCTGGTTTCGCCGTTGGGCCGATTGGCGCGCGTCGTAAATATGTCGGAGCTTGGCCGCGCTCTGACGGAGTTAGGAAGAGATCAGGGAACAGAGATCAGAGATCAGAAGAACAAACCCGCGCCTGACGGTCCGCCAGTTCATGCTCTCTTCGTTTACAACTCGAATCCCGGAGCTGTTGCGCCGAACCACAACGCAGTTTGCCGCGGATTGATGCGCGACGATCTTTTTACGGTCGTTCATGAGCAGTTCTTTACCGACACTACCGACTACGCCGACTACATTCTTCCGGCGACGACGTTCCTCGAGCACACTGATGTGCAGGGCGCATACGGACATTACTTCGTGCAGCTCTCAAAGAAGGCCATCGAGCCGCCGGGCGAAGCGCGGCCCAATGTGTGGCTCTTCGGCCAGCTCGCGCAGCGCATGGGATTCACCGAGGCATGCTTCCGCGATACGCCGGAGGAGATGATCCGGCAGGCGCTCGCGATCGGCGCCGACGGCCGATCAAAAAACGCGAACATGGAGCACATTACCTTCGAGGATCTGGAGCGCGAAGGGCACGTTGCGCTCGCGTTTTATTCCGATCCTGAAAACCAGCCGTTTCTTCCGTACACTTCCGGCCCGGTGCCAACGCCTTCCGGCAAGATCGAATTCTTTTCGGAGACGCTGGCCGCAACGGGCTTCGACGGGCTTCCAAATTTTGTTCCGCCGGTTGAGTCCCGTTGGAGTGAAGCGGCGAAAAAGTATCCGCTCGAACTGCTGGGGCGCAAGAGCGACAACTACATGAACTCGACCTTCGCGAATCTGCCCGGCCATCGCAAGATGGAAGCGCGGACCAGCCAACGAATTGAATTGCACCCGGCCGATGCGGCGACGCGGGGCGTTGCTGACGGCGAACGCGTTCGCGTGTTCAACGACCGCGGCTCACTGGAGCTGACGGCGATGCTGAACGCGAGCCTGCCTCTCGGCGTGGTGGCGGCGCGGCTTGACTGGGCCAAGCTGCATCCGGACGGCACGAACATCAATGCAGTGACCAGCGAGCGGTTGACCGACATCGGCGGCGGCGCAACTTTTTACTCGACGCTTGTGGAAGTGGCCAAAGCTTAAAGGCAGGGACGAAGGTAACGAGGGAACAAGAAAGCAGGTTGCATTGAACCGGCGAAGCGCCGCGGCCCTGGCTGGAAGCCGGGGATCCCCTCAGCGTTTTCTCGCGCGCTCGCGCTGGAGTTCGCGGTAAACCTCGCTCTTGGAACGGCCTAGCTCGCGGGCAAGGCGCTTGAGCGCCTCTTTTTCGTCAACGCCATTTTCCGCCTGCATGCGCGCGACGCGGGCGGTGATCGATTCGTGTGCGTTGGCTGCGCCCTGCGCTCCGACCGACGAGGCAGTGTGCGCGGGCACCTCAATGAGCAAAGTGATCTCGCCGCGGATGCGATCGCGGCCTGCGAGTTCGCGATGCACATCGGCGACTGTTCCACGCAGAAACTCTTCGTGAATCTTGGTCAGCTCGCGCGCAACGGCGACGCGAAGTTCAGGCCCAAAAACCGATTCGAGATCGGCGAGCGTATCGAGCAGGCGGTGCGGCGCTTCATAAAAGATCAGTGTCCGGGCGGTCTCGTGCTCTTCGGCTGCGACCGATTCGAGCCGTGTGCGGCGCGCGCCGGCTTTCTCCGGCAAGAAGCCGAGGAACTGAAACTCGTCGGCAGGCAACCCCGAGGCGATCAACGCGCTGACGGCGGCATTGGCGCCGGGAATAGGAAAGATGGGAACGCCGGCGGCGATGGCCTCGCGCACCGGCCACGAGCCGGGGTCGCTCACGCCCGGAGTTCCAGCATCGGAGACGAGAGCGATGGCCTTCCCGGCCTTTATGTTTTGGATCAGTTCCGTGGCACGGGTGTGCTCGTTGTGCTCGTGGCAACTGACTGTGGGCTTGGCGATCTCGAAATGGTTGAGCAGCTTTTGCGTCTGGCGCGTGTCTTCGCAGGCGATGCGGTCAACGGCACGCAGAACTTCAAGCGCGCGCAGCGTGATGTCGCCGAGGTTGCCGATGGGAGTCGCGACGAGGTAAAGGCCGGGAGCGAGCGGCGCGTTGGGAGTTCCCTCCCAGGTCTCAGAATCGAGACCTGGGGCACCCTCGAGTTCAGGGCGGTCCGCCATGGGTGCCTTCAGTTCTCTGATTCCTGGCGTTCAATGCGGCGCTGCTCGGCGAGCAGCGACATGGAGCTCATGAGGTTCTGCACACTGACGATGCCCACCACGCGTCCGCTCTCGGTGACGGGGATGAGCGCCAGGCCGTGGCCGGCGGTGAGGCGGCGAATGGTGGTGCCCAGCGTGTCCTCAGGCCGAGCCACCTGGAAAGCGCGCGACATGACTGACTGTACGTAGCCGTTACCGTCGCTGCGCAGAGCGTCAAGGATGCGCTGGCGGGAGACGATGCCGACCAATTGCGGGCCGCGCACCACGGGAAAGTCTTCCTGCAGCGAATGCACGCAGCGGTAGAGCGCGTCGGCCAGCGTGTCAGAGGGCGAGAGCGTGGCAAAGTCGGTGAGCATGACTTCGCGCATGCGCACGGTGTCGACGACCGACTGGAAGAAGACGCCCTGATCCTCGACTTGAGCGCCGATCATGATGAAGAAGCCGGCGAGGGCAAGCCAGGGCTCCTGCGCAAACATGCCGCCGACTATGGCGGCCCCGGCCAGCACCTGTCCGAGGCCGGCGGCGGCGCGGCCCGCGGGAGCAGAGCCGTGCGTTCGCGCAAAGCTATTGCGGATAAGGCGGCCGCAATCGAGGGGATAAGCAGGAAACACGTGCAGCAGGCCGAGAGACGCCTGCATCCACACGAGGCTGCGCAGCAGATGGGCAGAGGTGATGAAGGGATGATCGAAGAGCCGCACATCGCCACTGGCGCCAAGGATGATTCCGGCAGCAGTGAGAGCGGCGGTCAGATTCGCCAGAGGTCCGGCGAGCGCGAGGACAAACTGCCCGCTGCCCTGGTTGGCGATTTCCTGACTCTCAGGATTGGCGTAGGCAAACAGGCCGCCGATGGGCAAAAGCAGGACGGCGCGAAGGCGCAGACCCAGCCACGCCGCGACCAGAAGGCGCGCGGTTTCGCGCACAGCGACAGCCGCCACCAAAAGGAGAAACAAGGCCATCGCGCGAGGCCAGCCGTCGGCGCCGCCGATGGCGAACAGCACCAGCACCAGCAGAGGGAAGAAGATGTGGACGCGCATCTCCACACCCATCCATCGGCCCAGCGGGATTGACCAGCCACGCATACACCGATTGTAGAGGCTCCTGCACCCCAACGGCGAGGACCTGCCGTTGGGGGCCCCGGTCACACAGCAGCGGAAAAGCAGCCTTCAGCTTTCAGCTTTTCTTGCTGTGGTAGTGGATAAGTCTGGACGAGCTTTTCTGCAGGGCCTAAAGGCCCCATTGATTTCGCGCCTTTTGCGGCACGACTAAAGTCGTGCCCTGATACAAAGCCGGTTTTGGGCACCCGCTGTGGTGCGGTTCCATTATGCTGGTTGGCGATGCGCATCATTGCCGGAACATTTCGCTCGCGCACGCTCCAGGCCCCGCCGGGGTTGAGCACACGGCCCACGAGCGATCGCCTGCGCGAGACGCTCTTCAACGTGCTCGCGGCTCGCATTGAGGGTGCGGCGTTTCTGGATCTGTATGCCGGCTCTGGCGCGGTGGGGTTGGAGGCGCTGAGCCGCGGTGCTGCGCGTGTGGTTTTTGTCGAGCGGGCGCCGGCGGCGGTGAAGGTGCTTAACGGAAATCTCGCGCGGCTCGGAATCGGCGGTAGCGTTCGTGTTCACACGAAGAGTGTGAGCGCATTTCTGCGGTCGGCCACCGGACTCAATCCAAGACCAGAAAAAAACGAAGTGGTGTTTCTCGATCCTCCGTATGACGCGGCTCAGGAATATGCGATCACGCTGGGACTGCTGGGCGGGGCGGCTGCAGGGATTCTGGCGGAGGGAGCGGTCGTTATCGCCGAGCACCGGCGCAAAGAGACGCTCGACGAGCAGTACGGGAGGCTGAAACGGACGCGCCTGCTTGAGCAAGGCGATGCGGCATTGAGCTTCTATTCGGCTTCGCGCAGGCTCTCTGGCGAGCAATAAACAAGGAACCTACGGTGGTTCGCATGCACGCGTTCTTCTCTTGCACGTTCAGGTGTGAGCAAGGTCACTTTCAATTGCATTGACAGGGGAGGAAAGTAGATGAAAAATGGCCAGGCGAGAGAATTCGCGCCGTTTGATGCGGTCTACTCATGGGGTTCACGGAGGGAATGTGAAAAACGCGGTCAAGTTGCAGATTTTGGGAGTCTTGGTTTTGCTCGGAGCTGGGTTATGGATTGCCGGCTGCAAATCGGCGCCGGAGCTGACGCAAGCCCAGGCTCTGACGATGATTCAGGCCAAGTACGACCAGACTCCCGCGGAGCCGGTCAGCATTACTGTGAACAGTACAGGCATGGTGCAGGGAGTGACGGCCAAGTACTGGTTCGAGACCAAGAGATATCCCAACGGATATTGGGGCGACTTTACAGTGACGCCGGACGGCAAGAAGGTGCTCAAGCTGGCGAGTGGCGGGGATGTAATTCAGTGGCGGCCCGATAACCCGACCGATACGCGCTTTGTCGTTGTCATCCAGACCCTGGCGACGAATCATCTGAAGGCGCGCGACGTGGGCCAGATCCAAACCGTGGGAGACACGAGGATTGCTTCGTTCACCGAGGACGTGAATCTGGACGGAGTGCCGGAGCCGCTGCAGAATATCGCGCACAATCCCGGCAACAAACTGAGCTCGCTGCGGCAGGCCACGTTTGTGCTGACCAATGGCGCCTGGACGCTGCAGTCGATCGAATAAAGCTCGCTTATTGGGGCGGCGCGCTGCGCGGAACTTGTGGCGCCTCGCCGCGCGGGACCGTGGGCGTCTCGCCGCCCATCATTGCGAAGACGCTCACGTTGGTTGCGGTGAACACGCCATCCTTCACAGCTCCGTCTGCGCGCACGGTATCGCCGACCTGGATATCGGCCAGGGTGATGGGATCGCGACGCTTGCGAAAGGACGTGTTTTCGTCGGCGACAACGGTGTGAGGGGCGTTGTCGAGGACGCCGGTGAGCGTGATTTTTGTGCCGTCGATCGCGGTGACTTTGCCCATCAACCAGGTCTTGCCGAAGTCAGCTTCCATGGCATGAATTTGCTGGACGACCGCGGGATCGAGCTGCGCAATCCGCGTGGCGGCGGCCGATTTGGCCGTTGCGTCGATGTTGCCCATCACGGCGATGGCGTCGCCAACTTTGATGTCGGAGGGCCTGATCTCTTGGGGAGGATTACCGCCGTAGCCGCGGCCACCTCCGCCGCCATTGCCCTGGCCACCACCAGCGCCTTCGCCACCGGGCGCACGCATTCCTCCGGCTACCTGCTTGAAGATGCGCGTGTCCGCGGTGAAGCGGACGGTGTAGAGATCGCCCGTTTCGGTCTTGATGGTGTAGTGATCCGCGGCGACGTCAGTGACCGTGCCCATGAGGCCGCGGCCCATCATGGCCATTCCGCCGCCAAATCCGCCGTGGCCACCGCGCTGGGCGTAGCCACCGCGTGATCCCGGACCTGCGTTCTGGCCGGCTGGCGGAGCGGAGCCGGAGTCCTGAGCGCTGGCAGCGGCGGTAAGGGCAACGGCAATAACGATTGCGGACAAAGTGCGGATGTTCATCGGAATCTCCACGGGCGGCGGAAAAGGCGGCCTATCAGATAGACGAGTGAGGCGCGGCGGGAGACGACGAAGCGCCGAGAGATGGGACTACTGGCTGCGCTGCTCTTCCGCAAGCAACTGTTTGAAGGCGGGGTTGTCACGCAGGCTGGCGAACTCGCTGTCGTTTGCGACCTTCTTGCGCGTGGTAAAGCCCTCATCCAGCGCCATGCGGAGATACTGGAGGGCGCAATCGGTTTCGCCGGCGCGAGCGCAGCCCGCCGCCATGTAGTAGTTCATGGCGCCCCGCTCATGCACGGAAGAGGGATCCTGAACGGATGGTGCGCCACGATCGGAAAAGATCTGCGGATCGATGGCCAAAGCCTGCTGGTAGGCCTCCCAACCCTTGTTGTACTTGTGTTCCACCAACAGGTTGGTGCCGAGGTTCTTGAGAATGAGCGCGGAATGGGGATCGAGTTTGAGCGCCTTGCGATAGAGGCGGTCCGCCTGGCCGTATTCCTTGAGCGAGACATAGACAGTCGCCAGATTGTTCAGCACCCCGGGGTTGCGGGGGTCGATTTTGAGCGACTCCTTGTAACAACGGGCGGCGTCCCTGGAGTTAAACATCATCTGGTAGTCGATGCCCATCTTGTTCCAGATAGCGGCTGTCATTTGAGGCGATTTGGAGTAGGCTGCAATGGCGGCCTGGTAACGCTGGCGCGCGGTGAGCGAGTCACCAAGCTGCTCGGCGGTCGGCTGTGCCGGGGCAGGGGTCGCGGCCTGGGTGGCAGGCGTGGCTGCCGCAGGAGCCGGGGACTGATCGGTTTTCTGGGCCGGCAGAATTCGCGGAATCGCCAGAGAGACAGTGAACAGCGCAGCGAAGAGGATCCAGCGGTTTGAATTCGACGCGCACATACTCCCTCCTGCCATAGCGCCAGAGGGCGAGGAATCTTTCACATCTCTGGCAGGAATTAAAGCACCATTCAAGGTCAAATACCAGTCCCGGGCCTAAGATCGTTTACGTTCATCGGCCAAAACCGCAACGGAGGCGGATGGCTTGTCATATGTGTCGCACGGTTCGTCCCGCGTTCATGTGACGGATGGCATTCACATTGGGTGCTTTGAGGCCGGACGCCGGGCGCGCAATGAGGACCCGAAAGGGCAGTGAATCGCATGAAAATGAACTAAACTCAGCCCATGCAGGAGGGCGCGCCGTGAGTACAACCACCTTTTCAGGCCCCGGTTCGGCGATTATCAGCCGATTCAATGCGGTGCGGCGGAACACGCTTGCTCTTTGCGAGCCGCTCACGGCGGAGGACATGATGGTGCAGTCGTGCCCCGAGGCCTCGCCGGCCAAGTGGCACCTGGCGCACACCACGTGGTTCTTCGAGTCGTTTGTGCTGCGGGAGTTTCTGCCCGGCTACCGGCTCTTTAACCCCGACTTTCCCTGGCTCTTTAACAGTTATTACGAGAGTTTTTCGGCGTTTCCCGAGAAGCGGCTGCGGTCGTCGTTTTCGCGGCCAGGGCTTGAGGAGATCTTGCGCTTTCGCGAGCACGTGGACGCCGCCATGGAACGGCTGTTCGAGCGGCAGCCGGAGGATCACCCCACGGACCCCGGCTCTTCGAGCCACCCATCCGCGGGGACCCGGAGAGCCGAGGCGCTGCGGCGGATCGAGCTGGGAGCGAACCACGAGGAGCAGCACCAGGAGCTGCTGCTGACCGACATTTTGAATGCGTTCTTCACGAATCCGCTGCGGCCGAAATACCGAGAAGATAGGGACCAAGGCACCAAGGGACCAAGGGACCAAGCAGGGCCGTTAGGCTTCAGGCAATTTGAGGGTGGGCTGAAAGAGGCGGGGAACAACGGCAACAGCTTCTGCTTCGACAACGAGCTGCCGCGGCATCGTGTTTGGGTGGAGCCGTTTGCGTTGGCCAACCGGCTTGTGACCTGCGGCGAGTACGCGGAGTTCATGGCCGATGGCGGCTACCGGAAATCGGAGTTGTGGCTTTCGGCGGGGTGGGATGCGGTGAAGGCCAACGGCTGGCGAGCGCCCCTCTACTGGACGGAGAAAGACGGCGCAAGGAGCGTGTTTACGCTGCGGGGAGAGCTGCCGCTGGAGAAGCTCGCATCGGCGCCGGTGAGCCAGGTAAGTTTTTACGAGGCGGATGCTTACGCGCGATGGGCGGGCCGCAGGCTACCCACGGAGTTTGAGTGGGAGACGGCGGCGGAGGGCCAGCCGGTCGAAGGAAATCTGCTCGATTCACGACGGTTGATTCCCGGACGCGCCACGGAACCTGCTGAAAGCGAGCACGATACGAAGTACTTTGGCGACTGCTGGGTGTGGACGAGCAGCGCCTACCTGGGCTATCCCGGCTTCAAGCCGCTGGAGGGCGCGCTGGGCGAGTACAACGGCAAGTTCATGAGCGGACAGATGGTTCTGCGCGGCGGATCGTGCGTCACGCCGGCGCGGCACATCCGCCCGAGCTACCGCAACTTCTTCTCCCCCGAGACACGATGGCAGTTTTCCGGCATCCGGCTGGCGACGTAATCGCTCCGGCCGCATCCAACTGAGAGCCCATGAGCGCAGCAGCTTCCCCTGCCCCAGTCCTGCAACTCGACGAACGCGTCGCCGCAGCGGTCCGCGAAGGACTTGGGGGCCGGCCCAAGCGGCTGCCTGCGTGGTTGTTTTACGATTGCGCCGGCTCAAAGCTATTCGAGGCGATCACCAAGCTGCCGGAGTACTACCTGACGCGAACGGAGCGCGGCATTTTTCTTCGCGCATCGGAGAAGATTCTGAAACGGGCGAGCGCGGGGCAGCGGCTGCGCATTGCGGAGCTGGGCGCGGGTTCGGCGGAGAAGACGCGGCTGCTGCTGAAGGCCGCAGTGGAACGGCAGGGAACGGTCGTCTATGAACCGGTCGACGTGTCGGCGAGCGCGCTGGACGGAGCGAGACGGCGAATCGAGCGCGAGATTCCTGGCGTTACGGTCGTGCCGCGCGTGATGGATTATACCGATGGCGACGGGCGCAAATTACCTTTGGGAGCGATGGACGAAGACGAGAGACGGCTGGTGCTCTACATCGGATCGAGCATCGGCAACTTTGAGCCGCACCAGGCAGCGCGGCTTTTGCGCCGCGTGCGCGCCGGGCTGCAACCGGGCGATGGATTGCTGCTCGGCGTCGATCTGGTCAAGGACGAAGCAACGCTTGTGGCGGCTTATGACGACGCGCAGGGCGTGACGGCAGCCTTCAATCGTAATGTGCTCGTGCGCCTCAACCGCGAGCTGGACGCGGACTTCGATGCGGAAGCTTTCGCGCACCGCGCGTTTTGGAATCGGGCCGAATCGCGGATGGAGATGCACCTCGCGAGCCGGATCGCTCAGCAGGTGAACGTCGGCGCGCTGGATTTAACCGTCGAGTTCGCTCCCGGCGAGACGATCCACACCGAGAACTGCTACAAGTACCGCGCGGGCCAGGCCGAAGCACTGCTCGCAGAGACGGGCTTTCGCGCCGAGCCAACCTGGACCGACCCACGCGGCTGGTTTGCGGTGTGCCTCGGCCACGCTCGCTAGTCCTAACTCGCCGACGAATCGTCGTCGACCGGGGTGTCGTCGACTGGGGGCGTATCGTCCACCGGGGCTTCTTCGGCCGGAGCGTCTTCCGTTGTATCCGTCGGCGTATCGACCGGTTCACCCAACGAATCGCCGTACTCGCCGGCCTCGCCGTAGTTATCAGCATTCTGCTGTTCATTTTGAGCAGCATCGCCGTAGAGCTGCGCGTCGGCCGCATCGTTCGGATTCCCGGAAGTATCGTTGGCGTAGCTTTCAGCGGTCTGCTGGTCCTCGTCCGCAGTCTGCTGGTCCCAGTTGGCCCAACTCTCGTTCTGAGCCGCTTGCCAGGTCTCGTTGGTGTTGTCAGGGCCCCCTTCGTTCGCCACAGTCTGCGATTGCTCGTAGGCCTGCTGGGCATCGTTGGACGCGGCTGAATAATCGCCTGATTGGACGTCCTGACCCTCTTGCTGCTCCTCCTGCTCGAGCGTTTGCTGGTCGGCCGTCAAGGTGTCGCTCTGGGTCTGCGCATCAGGGTCAGTTGTGCTTGTTGCGTCAGGGTCGGTCGTGCTGGTCGCGTCCGGATCAGTTGTGCCGGTGGCGTCAGGGTCAGTCGAGCCGGTCGTGTCTGGGTCCGTTGTGCCGGTTGTGCCGGGATCATTCGTGCCGGTAGTGTCAGGGTCGGAGCCGATCACTCCTCTTGCGGTGGGATCGTCGGTACCAGTTGCGGTTGGATCCGTGGGATCGGTCATGTCGGGTCCTGCCGTTCCGTCTCCTGTGTCCGGAGTGTTACCGGTCGGGTCCACCGTACCCTCTGGTTCCTGGTCGCCCACAGTTGGTGCGTCTCCGATGTCTGGAGCGGCGGCGATGGGATCGGACGACGATCCGCCTTCAGTGCCAGGGGCATCGGCGACCGGGTCGATGACAATGACTTCCGGTTCGCCATCCGGCGAGGCGGCGGTCTCAACCACGATGACTTCGGGTTCGCCCGCGGTTGTTCCGGTCGGATCGACGACGGCATCAAAGACTTCGACAACGACCGGTTCGGAATCGGAAGGGCTGGAGCCATCCGCGGAACCCGTGGCTGTATTGCCGGGTGTGTCGGGCACAATCACTACGACTTCATTGGGATCGTCTGGCATGATTCAACCTCTCTTTTCTTTCTCGGTCACCTGGCTTGTTTATGCGCGGCTGTAGCTACGGACGGCCGGGTAGGCGATTTTGTTTTCGCACTCGCAGGCGCCGGCGGAGGGGTGGCCGGCTTTGCTTGTGCAGCGGCGGGCGGCGGCATGGCAGCCGGTTTTGCCGGTGCGGCGGGGGAGGCCGGCGGGGCTGGTGGATTTGTTTGCGCGGCGGCTGGAGCCGGCGGCTGGGAAGCCGGCCTGGGCCGAATCGTAAAGACGTTTTGACATTGCGGACAGCGGACATTGAGCGACGTCTTGCCGCGCAAGACGGCGAGAGGAATCCGCATGGCGCCCTGGCACTTGTTGCAAACGACACGAACAGAGTCGGCGGGCGCCGGCGCTGGGGCGGGGCCTTGAGCCGACGGGGGGCGCTGGGCGCCAGGCACGGTAGCCGACACACCAGCTATTGGCGGCTGAGGCGGAGGTGTTAGGCGCTTGCGAATCGGCTGAATGCTCTGGCTCCAGCGCATGAGGTCGGGCTCGCGCGCCGACTGTCCGAGCAGCCGCAGACGCCGCGTGGTGTACATCGAAGAAGTGGTCGTCATCTCGGAAAAACGCGTCATTTGATCGTCGCTTGCGTCTTCCTGCTTCATCCATTCCTCGATGTTGACTTGCTTGAGCAGCCGGGCAGAGCGGATGGACCAGGCCAGCAGCACACGGCGCGCCAGAGCTTCGTCACCCAGGGCGAGCAATCCGGCGCGGTCCGCGGTGATATCCGCCTGTCGCGCCCACGCCATCAGCGGCAAGTCGACCGCATCCTGAATCCATTTCGTAGGGCTGAGGCTGATGGCGTTCAACACTCCCTGGGAAAGCAGGCCGTGCGTACTGGTGTCACCGACGAGGAAACGAGATACCGTCTTCCACAGTGCATGGCCGGCGCGGCAGTGCCCCATCTCTCGCGCGAGCACGAAGAGCAGATCCTCGTTCTGAAAGTTGTTGAGGATGGCTGTGCCCAGCACAACAAACGCGCTGGTGTCGGTGCCATAGGTATACGTGTTCCACTGTGAATCGCCCGAAATATAGACATCGGGCATTTTGGGCAGACCGAGAATGCGCGCGGCCAGAACGGCTCGAACCCAAATATCAGGGAACTGCCTCGGGCCAAGGCGAATGCCGTTGAACGTCGATTCGATCCATGGGCGGCCCACCTTGTCGGAGACCGCCTTCACGGCCGCATGAAGCGCGGAGATGCTCTGCAATTTGGTCATCGCCTGGCCGTCCTGCGCCCACAGGAAGACCGAGCGATCGAGCGTGTAGCCGGGAAGCAGAGGGCGAAGCCATCCACATTCCGGGCAGATGACGCTGTCGATACTGAGGCCGGCGCCGGTGCCGCCGCAAACTTTGCAGGGGAGCGGTTGATTCTGGGCGGAGGGCGCTGCCTGCACTGGCGCCGGCGCGGGAGCCGAAGCTGGAGGGAGCGGCTGGGCGGGCGCTGCGGGCGCTGGTTGCCACTGTGATGCGGGAGGCGGTTGGGTTGAAGTTGCGGGCGAGGGTTGCCATTGGGGTGAGGAGGCAGCCTGAGCCGGCCCCGCATTCACTGGCTGCCATTGCCCGGCGGCTGGCGGTTGCGCCGATGCGAGATTCGCCGGAACCGGCTGTCCAGGCGCAAGCGGCGCCACGAGAGCGGTACCGCAAAAGGTGCAGAAACGCGAACCAGGAACTCCGGGCCCGTGTCCCTGCGGACAAATCAGCGGAGGAGCAGTGGTGGCCATGGGAACTCCTATTCCGGTTGCACAGCGAAGAAATCAGTAACCCGCGAACTGAAACTCCGCCAACTTGAAAACCCAGCTAAGGAATAGCAACACAGTCGAAGCGTAGAGAGCCTTGTTGAACCAGGCGCTCTCTGAAATCCGCCGAAACGAGATGCGGCGCCAGAGCAGAACGATCGCCGTTGGGACGAGGGACACAGTGCCGAGGAACACCAGGATGCCGAACGGATTGGCAAGAAATGCCTTCCGAAATTGAAAACGGATGGCCCACGCGAAACACGTAGTCATGCCGCAGGTCGGGCAGGGCAGATGGAGGGCGGTAATCATCTTGCGGACCCGCTTAGGCCTTTGTATGCGGCTGAGTTTTGAGCATTCAGAAGTACTACGAGAGTCCAAATTCCAATTGCTGTTCCCACCGGAAACTCAATTAGATTCACCAACGCAATCACTGCCGCGATGATCGACGCTATCCTGCCCCACGTTTGCCGGTTAAGCAGCCCGATTGCGGCGATCAAACCCGACAAAACGCCAGCCCAAGCCGCAAATATGATGAGGCCCGTGATGAAGCGAATATTCTCAGGGGTCTCATCCCAGTGCTCATAGCCAACCCAAAGTATGACGATGTTCAGCGCGACGTTCGCCAGCCAACAGAAAGCCAGAGCCCGGAGTTTCCTTTCGAAACCAATGTGAAGTAGGGGCACCGGTGGCTGCGGTGGGCTACTGAAGGCGTTGGAAGACGGAGGATAACCACCGGGATGCGGCGGATAATAACCGCCCGGCGGCAGAGGTGGAGGATATACGCTAGGCGGCTGCGGATAGACTCCCGGTGGTGCGGGAATCGCCCCCGGTGGCGGCGCTGCGTAAGCACCAGCTGGTGGCTGGCTCGGGGCAGGTGGCTGCCACGCCTGCGGCGGAGGCTGGTCCGTCGGGGCCACGGGTGGTTGCGGTAGTTGAGAAGGGAGCGGCGTTCCGCAGGTTCCGCAGAACGCAGCAGTGGACTCATTTGTCCCCCCACAGCGTGGGCATCTGACATCGCTCATCGCAAGACCTCTTGGAAACTGCGCGAAAAAGCTCAGTGCGCCAACGGACAGCGCACTCCATCGAGACGCGGTAAAAGCGTCACAAAGGGTGCGGCGGGAGGGAGCCGTTTGGCAATACTCTACCCGGTTTTGGCGACGAGAAGGAATAAAAATCTGCGATTCCTGCAAGTAATTTTCGGATCGGCAGAAAGACCACTGCCTGGGCCCGATCCTCACTTCGGCGCGGGGATGCGGACCAGCAGAATGTCATGGCTCAGGATTTCGAGCAGCATGTTGTTGGTGAGCGTGATCTCCTTGCCGCTCCAGAGGTCTTTGCCCTTTTGCGCGCCGTGCAGGCCGAGCCTGGCCAGGCTCAAGTGAAACGGATGTGTGGAGTACCGGTCGCTGCCGGCGTTGACGACCGCGATGGCCATGGCTCCGCCGGAGAGAGGTCGCGTCCAGACGTCCACTTCGCCGTCAGAGTAGGCGCGAGTGGCTTCGCGGCCCAGGCGGTCCTGGTCGATGGCGATGACGTCGCGATTGGTGAGGATGGCGCGAACCTCGGGGGGCATGTTGGGCAGATCGTTGCCGGCGAGCAACGGCGCGGCCAGCATGGCCCACATGGAGAAGTGGGTGCGATTCTCGGCGAGCGAAAGCTTGCCGTTGCCCACCTCGAGCATGTCGGGATCGTTCCAGTGACCGGGGCCGGCGTATCTGGCGAGTCCGGCCTGCTCGTTCAGGATGGAGTAGATGCTCTGCCAGTAGGGCTGAATGTCGCCGGTGGTGCGCCAGAGGTTGGCGCCAACTTTCGGACCCCACTCCCACACCGCGTCCCAGCCGTACTGGCAGAGCGAGTAGACGATGGGCCGGCTGTGGACTTGAGCGCCTTATCCATCTTTGCGTAGGCGGCCATCATCAGGCGCATCTGCTCGGCCTTGTCGCCGGGCGCCTGCACGGACATGACGGACTCGCGATAGCTGCACAGGTCGTACTTGAGGTAGTCGACGCCCCATGAGGCGTAGAGCTGCGCGTTCTGAGCCTCATGATCGAGCGAGCCCTCAAAACCGGCGCAGGTTTTAGGACCGGGCGACGAGTAGATGCCGAGTTTGAGCCCCTTCGAGTGGACGTAGTCAGCCAACGCTTTCATGTCGGGGAATTTGGTGTTCGAGTGCAATATGCCTTCGGCGTCGCGTTCGCCCTCCCAGGTGTCGTCGATGTTGACGTAGACGTAGCCGGCGTCCTTCATTCCGGTGGCGACGAGCTGATCGGCGGCGTCGCGAATGTCCTTGTCGGTGACGCGGCCGGCGAAGAAGTTCCAACTGTTCCAGCCCATGGGTGGGGTGTGTGCCACCACCTGCGACCTCTGCGCTGGGGCGGACCTTTGGACCGGCTCTTGTGGGTTACAGGTGAGGGAGCTCAAAGCAAGAACGCCAACGGACAAAAGCGAAAGAACACGCACGGCGGGAATCTCCTGAAAACTTTTTCAGTGGCATCCTATCCTGCCGATACGGAAGCCGGCAACGGACACGGCAAGCCTTCGGGTTCCTGGGGTGGGAGATACTGTGAACAATGCCATTTACTCTGTCTCACGCCGCCGCCGCATTGCCGTTTCGAAGAACGCGCCTTGATATGTCTGCGCTGGTGGCCGGATGTTTTGCGCCCGATTTCGCCTATTTCATGTTTCTCAAACCGCACGGACTTATCGGCCACACGCTGCCCGGCATGTTTCTTGTTGATTTACCTCTGAGCCTGGTTGCGCTTTGGCTGTTTTATGCCTACGTGAAGCAGCCGCTTTCGTTGTTGCTCCCAAAAGGGATTCGCAGAAGGCTGAAACCCGAGGAGAACGGTTTCTCTTTCCGGCCTCCAGCGCGTCTGGCGTTGATCGCGATCTCGATTGTGATTGGATCGGGGACGCACATTTTGTGGGACTCATTCACGCATCCGTTCTATTGGCCGTATCGACACTGGAGCTTCCTCAAGCAGATGGTGCAGGTGCCCATTGAGGGGAATGTTCAAATGTACAAGTTGCTGCAGAACGGCAGCACCTTGTTCGGCCTGGCTGTTGTTGCAGTCTGGATATGGTTGTGGTATCGCGCTACCGAGCCGGTTGAATTACCGGTGGCGGAGCCCTATACACGGGCACAAATTCGCGTCATCACAATGGTCGTGCCGGCACTGGCGCTCTTCGGCGGAATGCTCAGGGCGTATGTGGACCTCAGTGCTCCGAGCATTGATTTTCGATCCATGCTGCACTTCGGGGTCGAGTCAGGAATTACCGCAACCACGTTGTTGGGGCTTGGATTGGCGGTTTGCGGCGTCGTTCTCCGCAGGCGAGCCGCCGCGACCTTGCCGATCTAGAGCATTTTCGATTCACTGCTTGCCGTCTCGGAATTGTGCAACGTGGCTTTTTCCTGAGGGAAAAGCCACTTGGCTTCCAGCTTTCTGTAAGGACCAGAATCGAAAATGCTGTAGGCGGAAATGAACCAGCTGCTCAGGGCTTGTTGTCAGGCTCTGCTTTCTCTTTGGGTCCAAACAGGAGTTGAAGGCCGACGCAGGCGATCCAGCGCGGCTCGCCGTTGGTGCACGTGACCGCGGCACAGGGCGGGTAACGCGACTCCGTGATTGGCATCGAGGATTGGCGGCGACCGATTGCGCCACGCCCATCCCGCCGCTAGGCGTTTTCTTCCCGCCGTACTTCTCGATTGCGAGTAAGCAGAAAATAGACCAGCGGCGTTACCACCAGGCTTAGCACCATAGAAACAGCAAGACCGCCGATGACGGCGATGGCCAGCGGCTGCAGCATCTCGGAGCCGGCGCCAAGGGCGAAGGCCAATGGCAACATGCCGCAGACGGCGGCGAGAGCGGTCATGACAATGGGACGCAGGCGGCGCTGCGCGGCGTGCAGCATGGCTTCACGGGGCGAGGCGCCGCGCGCGCGGTATCGCTCATCGGCATCGAGCAGCAGGATGCCGTTTTTGGCCACGATGCCGATGACCATGATGAGACCCATGAACGAAGCAACGTTGAACGTGGAACCGGTGACAAGCAGGGCAAAAATGACGCCCGAAATCGACAGCACCGACGAGGCGAGAATGGCAACCGGCGCGGGGAAGTTGCGGAACTCGACCAGCAGCACGCCGAAGACCAGCGCCAGCGCCAGCACCAGCACCTGCAGCAAGTCGCGGAAGGATTGCTGCTGCTGCTGGTAGGTGCCCCCGTAGACCACGCGAACCGATGCGGGAAGATGCAGGTTGGCCACGGCCTGTTGGACTTTCTGCATGACTCCGCCAAGGTTTGAGCCTTCAAGCCCGGCCGTCACCTCCACAAGCTGCTGCAGGTCTTCGCGCTGGATCTCGTTCTGCGGCGGCAACTGCTGGACGTTGGCCAGCGAGCCCAGCGTTCCCGTATGGCCTGACGCGCTATTGAATACGGTGGCCTGAATGGCATCGAGCGAGCCGCGGTGCTCGTCATCAAGGCGTACGCGGATGGTGTACGCGCGCCCGTTGGCGATGAGCGGATTGGTGGTGATTCCGTCCAGGATCGACGTTGCATCGTCGGAAACTTCGGCGGGGGTAAAGCCCAGCCGGGAGGCGACGATGGGGTCGACCTGAAAGTTGGTGGCGGGTCCGCTGATGGTGTTGTCGATTCCATTGGCGACATCGACGGCGCCGGGGACCTTGCCGATGGCATCGGCTACGCGCGGGCCGAGTTGGGTGAGCAGCGCGGGATCGCTGGAGAAGATCTTCACCTGGATGGGCTCCGGCGCGTTGGACAAATCGTTGATGTTGTCCTGCAACACCTGAGTCAGCTCGACGTCCAGCTCCGGCTCGGCGGCCTTGATGCGGGCGCGCGCCTCATCCATCACGTCCCAGACCGAGCGGCTGCGTTTCGTTTTGAGTTTCACGGTGAAATCCCCGGTGTTGGCTTCAGTGACCGCGGCCAAACCCAACTGCAGGCCGGTGCGCCGCGAGGTGTTTTCGACTTCCGGAATGGAGTGGAGAATGCGCGTGACGTCTTCGAGCACGCGATTGGTCTCGCTGAGCGAGCTGCCTGGCGGCATGAAGTAGTCGAGGATGAAGCCGCCCTCGTCCATATCCGGCAGCAGATTCGTGCCGAGCAGCTGATACCCGCCCCATGTGCCGAGGACCAGGAGGGCACAGATTCCGCCAACCCACCGAGGCTTGGCGAGGGCCCACTCCAGAACCCGGGCGTGCCATTGAAGAACGCGCCGCAGCAGGCGGCCGGCGCTGCGCTGACGGCTTTCGCCTTCGGGCCCGCGCTCCGGCCCTGGCGGCGAAGAGCTGTCGTCTTCCGGCTGGCGCTCGCGCAGCAGCACGTAGCTCAGGCCCGGTGTCCAGGTGAGCGCCAGCGCCAGCGAGGTGAGCAGGGCCGCGGTCATGGTAATAGCCAGTGCGCGGAAGAAGATGCCGGTGACGCCGCTGACCGAAACCAGCGGCAGGAAGACTACCACCGGCGTAATGGTGGACCCGAGCAGCGGAACGGTCAGCTCCCTGAGCGCCTTGCGCACTGCCTCCGCGCGGTGCTCGCCCGCGTCACGGTGCATCACGATGTTCTCCACCACCACGATGGCGTCGTCGATGAGCAGGCCGATGGCCGCGGCCATTCCGCCCAGCGTCATTAGGTTGAAGCTCTCGCCCAAAATCCAGAGGGCGAGGATCGTGATGGCGATCGTCACGGGGATCACCAGCCCGGCGATCAGCGCGGAGGTCCAGTCGCGCAGGAAGAGGAAAAGGATTACGCAGGCCAGAGCCAGGCCGATGCAGATGGCGTCGCGCACGCTGGAGATGGAGTCGCGGACCAGTTGCGACTGGTCGTAGAAGAGCTCGAGGTTGACGCCCGGGGGAAGCTTTTGCCGAAGCTGGGCGACTTCCTGGGCTACGGCATCGGCCACGGCAACGGTATTGCTTGAAGGCTGCCGCGTAATGCTCAGGAGCACGGCGTCTTTGCCGTTGGCGGTGACGGCGGTGTAGACCGGCATGGTGGAAGGTTCGACGGCAGCCACGTCACCGAGGCGCACCGGGGCTCCGCCTAGCGTGGTCTTGACCACAAGCTGGCGCAGGCCAGCGAGCGAGTGCACCTGTGCGCCCACCAGACCCAGGATCAACTGATGATTGGCTTCGTAGAGGCCGGGGGACTGCACGATGTTGGAGGCGTTGATCGCACTTACCAGGTCTGTGATGGTGACTCCGGAGTTCTGGAGCAACGCCAGGTTGGGAACTACGTGATACTCCGGCACCTGTCCGCCCTGAACCAGCACGGAACTCACGCCCTCCACGCGATTCAGCGGCGGCTTCAGGTCATAGGTTGCAATCTCCCACAGCCGGGTTTGCGGAACCGTGCCGGAGGTGAGGCTATAGCCAAGAACCGGAAAGGTGGCGAAGGTGAGCCGGTTGGTGGTGATGCGGACGGTGGGCGGCAACTCCTGCTGCACCTGGGCCAGCGCCGAATCCACCAACTGCAGCGACTGGATCATATCCACGTTCCAGTTGAAGAACAGGTCGACCTCGGCCGAGCCGCGGCTGGTGGTGGAGCGCACGGAAGTGAGTCCAGGGACGGAGTTGACCGCATTCTCGATCGGCCGGGTGATGGTCACTTCCATCTGTTCGACGGGCATGACGCCGTTGTCGATACCGATGATGACGCGGGGAAAGTTGGTGTCGGGGAAGACGGAGATCGGCACTTTAAAGGCAAGAAAGACGCCGGCCAGCGTGAGCATGACGGCGAAGAAGAAGATGGGGCGTGTGGAGCGGGCCAGCCAGAAGGGCTTGTGCCCGGGACTGGGACGCCCAATGGGCCCTTCATCGGGCATCGGTTATTCCTCCCCGCCCGCCGGCGCCGCCGCGCTCACCCGCACTTTGGTGCCTTCGTCCAGGCCGTAGGGCGCCACGGTGATCACGAGATCCGCGGGCGCGAGGCCGCTCACGATCTGCACGTCCTTTCCGTCATCGATGCCCAGCGTGACGGACTTGCGATGCGCTGCGCCGTCACTGCCCACCACCATCACCGACTTGCTGCCATCGTCCGCGGTCAAGATGGCGGAGTCGGGCACCTTCCAGGCCTGGGCCGCGTTCCTGCCGGTGATCGAGACCTTCACTGGCGCCCCCACCTTGAGCTTCCCGGATTTGTTGTCGATCTTTATCCAGACTTCGACGGTGGTACTGCCGGGATCGAGCGCGGGGCTGACCATGGAGACCTTCGCCGGCACGGGATCGGCAACACCCGGCACGAGCACCGCTGCTGCGTCGCCGGCCTTCAATTGCTGCGCGAGGCTATGCGCGATGTGCGTCTTGGCGAGCAGCACTGACGTATCCATCACAGTGATTAGCGGCGCTCCGGCGGAGGCGGTTTCGCCTTCGAACAAAGGCCGGTCCGTCACAACTCCGTCGATCGGGCTGCGAATCTCGGAGTAGTTGACCTGGGCCTCGGCGCCGTTGTATTTGCCCTCGGCCGAGGTCAGTTGGCCTTGCGCGGACTTGAGCGCGGCCACGTGGCTCACGCTCCGCACCAACTCCAAGTGCTGCGAAGCCGCGTCGTAGGCAGCCTGCGCCTGTACCAGCGCGGCATCGGCTGTATCCAGATCGCGGCCTGGAATCGCGCCCTCCGCAAACAGTTGCTTGCGGCTGTTCACAATGCTCTGGTTCAACTCAAGATTGGCCTTGGCCCGCGCAAAGTCCGACTCGGCCTTTTGCATGTCTTCCGGCACTTGCGCCTTGGTGGCCGTGGCGTACGCCGCCTGCGCTGCCTCGAGCGATCCCTTGTTATCCATCGCCGCGGCGGTTAAGTCGGCGTTTTCCAGCGTGACGAGCAGCTCGCCCTTCTTCACCTTCGATCCGCGCTGGACATAGAACTTTTTGACCGGAGCGCTGATCTTGGGCGCAATCGCAGCCTGCGCGATCGGCGCCAGAATGGCGTCCGCTGTGATTTGCTCGGCGATCGGGCCCTGCTGAGGGTGCTCGGCCTGCACCGTCACTTCAGTTTGCGGCGCGGCAGCATTCTTGCAGCCGGACGAAAACGCCAGGGGTAGCGCGGCAGCCACCATCAGGGTGAGCAGCCGCGAAATGCGCGCCCTTCGGGTTGTGTTCACCTTCGTTCTTTCGCTCATAACCGGTTCACTGTTCTCTGATCCCTGATCCGTGATCTCTGACCCCTGTTCCTCACATGGTTCCCGTGATCGCTTGCAGCGCGGCTCGCGCAGTCTCGTAACGCACGCGCCCGTCCTCGCGCGCATTCTCCGTGCTTACGTATGTATTCTCCGCGTCCACCACTTCCAGCACCGTAGCCTCGCCTCCGGTGTAACGCAGCTTGGTGAGGCGAAGGCTCTCGGCCGCGTCGACGACGCTCTGGTCGAGAGACGCAAGTTGATCGTGCGCCGCCTGGGCCTCAGAGTACGCCTCTTCCAGCCGGGCGATGAGCTGCCTTTGCGTGGCGCTTAGCGCCACCCGCGCGGCGTCGCGGCGAATCTCGCTCTGCTTCACCTTGTTCTCGCCGGCAAGCCAATCCCAGACGGGGAGGTTTACCGTAACGCTCGTAGAGTAGCCAAGGTTGCGCGGCTGGATCGGCTGGTTGTTGAGGGTGGTGAGTGGGGCATTGACGGAAAACTCATTGGCGTCGATCCCGTAGGTCACATTCAGGCCCACGCTGGGCAGCAGGGCGCCCCATGCAGCCTGCACATCGGCGTTGCCGGCATTGAGCGCCGCAAGCGCGCTCTTCAACTCGGGATTGTCTTTCGCCGCCGCCTGCTCCACGTCCTGCTGCGACGGCAAAGGCGCAGCCGTTTGAGGCGCGCTGAGCGTGTATTCGGTGCGCGGATCGGGAAACAGCAGCACGCCCAGATCGAAGCGCGCCTTCTCCGCAGCCACTTGCGCGTCCTCGAGGTCCCGGTTGCGCTGCTCTTCCACGAGCTGCGCTTTGACGACGTCGGCGTGAGCGGCTTCGCGCGCCTGCTCCCGCTCGGTTGTGAGCTTGGTGAAATTCGCCGCTTCCTTGCGAGCGGTTTCAGCCACGGCCAGTTTGTGGTCGGCGGCCAAAGACGTATAGAAGAGGCCGGTGACCCCAGCCACCAGTCCGCGCCGCGCAATCTCTTGCTCGGCGGTGGCCATGGCCGCCATGGCGTCAGCCCGGCGCACGGCCGCCAGTTCCGTCACGCTGAGTGTCTCATCCACAATACCCTGGGCCATGTACTCGTGCGGCCGAGCGTCGTTGGAGACGAATCGCGGCAGCGGCGCCGAAGGCTCGCCTGCATCGCCCTCGGTGTAAATCCCATTGGGTTGTGTGTAGATGTCCTGGCTCAAAAAGCGCGCATTGGGCAGCAGGCCTGCGCGGGCGATGGATCGGTCGAGGTCAGCGGACTGGCTGGCGGCCCTGGCCGCGGCATAGGCCGGCTCGCTCGCCTGCGCCAAACGGATCGCGTCGTCCAGCGTAATGACGACGGGTTTGCCGGCGTCCGCTCCGTTGTTTTGCGCCTGTCCGTGGGCAACAATGGCCGCAGACAGCACGAGAAGGGAACGGATCGTAGCCAGACGGCCCTGAAACGGACAAACCACGGCGCGGCGAGATCTGAAGCAGATCGTCACACTCAGCAGGATACAAGCCGCGGCAGGGGTCCGGCACCTGAGTACGCAACGCGGAAACCAGCCGACTCGATGTAGACCTCAACAGCAAAGAAACGGGAGCATCGGCGCCATCGCGCAGCCAGAGTCGCAGGGTGTTGGCAAATTGCCTTCCACCGCCGGCCCGGCTCTGCGATACTTGTCTGTTATGCCGATTGACGACCTGCAGCAAGCCGCCCAGAAGATTGCCGGATTCCTGAATACCCTGAACAAGTTGGGAGGAATGCGGCTGAAGTACCGCATCACGGCGGCCGATGGAGCGCGCGAAGGGGAAGGCGCTGCGGCGCGGCAGATCTGCGTTGAACTGGCCGGGCCCGATGTGCCTCTGGTGATCCAGCACAACGGCGAGCTGCTGCGGGCCCTGGAAACCCTGGCCGCGCAGATGCTGCGCCTGGACCACCACGAGCACGACCTGGTGAGCTTTGACGCCGCAAACTTCAAGGCTCTGCGCGCCGAGGAGCTGCGACTGGCCGCCGAAGCCGCCGCGGAGAAGGTGCGGCAGACGGGAGTTCCCTACAGTTTTCCGCCCATGAACAGCCGCGAACGGCGCATGCTGCATTTGGTCTGCCGGGCTTTGCAGGGCGTGGAGACGGCCAGCGTGGGCGAGGGGTCAAACCGCTTTCTCGTGGTCTATCCCGAGGGCAAAACGAACTTGCCTGTCGCGCCGCAGTTCAAGCCGCGCGGGTTTGGGCGGCGGTAGGACAGAGAACAAGAGACCAAGGGACCAAGAAGGCTGCTCTGAGCGAAGGCGCAGGCTGAATTCCGCAGAGCGCCGGCCTGCATGCTATGCCACAATACCCATCTATGAAAAAAGCGTTTGCATGGTTGTTGCTTGCAGGCCTTGCCGTTGCGCTTCCCGCGCAAAAGCGCCTCGTCCTCATCGATCAGGATGGCGCCGGGCCGGGCGGATCGGATCAGATGGCGATGCTGGCGCTGTTGCAAGCGCCGGACGTGCAAGTGCTGGGCATCACCATGGTGACCGGCGACGCGTGGCGCGACGAAGAGACGCTGCACACACTGCGCATGCTGGAGCTGACCGGGCACACTGACGTTCCCGTGGTTCGCGGGGCCGTGTTTCCGCTGGTTAGGACACAGGAAGAGACGCGTCTTGAAGAGGCGCTCGACGGAAAAGTGACATACCTAGGCGCCTGGGGACGAATTCCGGCAATGACGGGCGACGCCGCGGCAGCCGCGGCGGGCGCGAAGTTTGAGCCGCATGGGCCGTACGAGATTCCGCCGCTGCCTGAGGGGCTGCCGTCGACGAAGCCGCTCGAAGAAGACGCCGCGCACTTTCTCATTCGCGAGGTGCGCGCGCATCCGCACGAGGTGACGATTTATGCCGCCGGGCCGCTGACCAACATCGCGCTGGCGGTCAGGCTCGATCCGGAGTTCGCGTCCCTGACCAAAGGCGTTGTGGTAATGGGCGGGAGCCTGAATCCGCAGTCGAGCGATCCGGAATACAGCGATCCGCGGCACGAGTTCAACTTCTGGTTCGATCCCGAGGCCGCGCACATCGTTTTGCACGCCAACTGGCCGAATATTGACGTTACCACTGTCGATGTTTCCGCTAAGGCGCCGTTCACGCAGGAGATGCTGGGCCAGATTGCGAAGTCGCGGACGCCGGCCGCGCGCTACATTGCCGCATGGAGCCAGCGGCGCACGCTGATGTGGGACGAGCTGGAAGCTTGCGCGTGGATCGATCCTGGAATCATCACCAAGGAAGTGCCGGTGTATATGGATGTGGACCTGAGCCACGGGCCGAGCTACGGAGATACGCTGGCATGGCCGGAACCGTTGAAACCGGCGACCGGCGTTCGTATCGTCCACGCGCAGATGGACCTTGATCTGCTGCGTTTCCAAAAGGAATTTGTCGATCTGATGACGCGGACGCCGTAAAAGATCGCCAGAGTCCGCGTCAGTCGGATGCTCCTCCGTCGTTGTGATCGTGATGCTTGTACTTGAGGATGGTCTCATTCAGCCGGCCGGGATCGACGGAGACCTGCACGACGTCCATCTCGTTGCCATCGAGATCGAGAATGAAAAGCCCCATGCGCTTACCCTCGGGGTGCGAGAAGATGAGCGTTTGCTCGCCGCCATGGCGGCTGGTTTCGCGAATCATCCGCTCCCAGCCCTGGCCTAGTTTCTGCTCGACGAGCCGGTTCAGTTCTTCTCCGTCAACAGGAGCTGAGAAATGCTCAAACTCGGCAACGTGCACGCCGTCCACGCCGCCGCGCGTGGCCGCGCCCGCCACCACGCTGGCAAGGCCCATGAAGGGAATGCGCATGGCGTGCGCGTGATAGCGGCTCTCGATGGAGTTGACTACGCCGTCAAAGCCGCCTTCGCCGCCTGCCGCCAGAGCAACCCACGGAACGATCACAGCGATGCACAGCACCGCGCAGCCAAGCGGAATCCAGAAGTGCCGGTTCATTGGCTGCCGCCTTTCCTGGCCTTGTCGTCAGGCTTGTCTTTGGCGTGCTTATCTTTATCGATGTCGCCCAGTTTGCTTAGCCCGCCGAGACCCTTCAACTGGCTGAGTTGATCCATGCGAATGGGGCCCAGGATCAGCACGATGGTGAGCTCCTTGGGCTCGGCCGCCAGCACAAAGATTCCGTGCGGCTCACCGTTCACCATCTTCATCATCACGTCGGTGCTCTCGCCGCTCTTGCTTTCGTGTTCGTGCACCATCGGCGACCACTCGGGCGTCGCGAAGGCCTGGCGCAGCTTGTCGACTTCGTCCATCGAGTACTGGCCTTCCTTGTCGAACTCGTAGCTGCGCACATAGATGCCGTCGAGCCCCTGGATCAACTGCTTTGCCGCGGCCTGATCCTTGTCGTTGTTGTCCATGAACTTCGCGGCGAAGTCGAGCATGCCCTTGCCCAGCGTCACTTCGGTGACGTTGGCGGCGTGCGTTGCCAGCTCCTTTTCAACGGGCGAGGGCAACGGAAGCGGTGACGGCGACGGTTGGCCGAATGCCGGCGCAACCAGCGCGGCGGTTCCCAGGATGAGTGCGGCCATGCGATGTTTCATTTTCGATTCTCCTTCTTGCTGCGAATCTTTCTTACTGCGAGTCTCTGTCCCGTTCCTGCAACTGCTCGTTCATCACCTGGAAAGCGTGATTGGTGATGCGCAGAGCGGTGAAGACCTGCTGCTTTGCCTCTTCTCCCTTGCGGCGCTCGAGGGCGTAATGCCCGGCCACTGCGCTGCCGACGACGCTTGCCACGACCAGCGAGGCCGCGATGCGCTCGAACCAGATCATGCGGACGTGCTGCCGCGCGGACGCGCCACTGAGACGGAGCTGCGCGCGATTCTGCCAGCGCTGCTCCATCACCTTGCGCTTCAGGCTTCCGGGCGCGGGCTGGCGCTCGAGGCTCTCGCGCAACTCGCGTTCAAACTCGTCAAACTGCACGGATATACTCCTTCAACTGGCTTTCGGCCTTGGCCCGTAACAGCTTGAGTCCGCGCTGCAGTTGGCTCTTCACCGTGGCCAGCGGCGCGCCCAGCGTGGCCGCAATCTCCTCCGGCGTCAGGTCCTCCTGATAGCGGAGAATGATCGCCGCGCGTTGCGGCTCCGGCAGCGTGGCCAGCAGCCGCTCGATGCGCGCGCCCAACGGCGAGTCGCGTTCTGCCTCCGGCGCGCCATGATTTTCCTCAAGCGGTACCCATTGGTCGATGGCTCGCACCCGCCGCCGGCGCAGCGCATCGGTTGACCGGCTCATGGCGACGCGCCGCAGCCACATGCGGGCGTGCAGCGGACTTTCGATCTTCGTAATGTTGCGGTCGAGCTCCATAAAAACATCCTGCGCGATCTCTTCGGCCAGGCCGCGATCGCCGGTCATGCGAAGCGCCAGCGAAAAGACCATGGACTGGTGCTCGTCAAAAAGCCGTTCGAAGTCCGGGAGTTGTTCGAAGCCGGGCTGCCAGTCGTTGGCCATAAACTCGCTGCTACCTTCTAATCCGCAGAAATGCGCGGGATGGGATGCAGAGAGTTACGCGCTGAGGCAAAAAAAGTTCTGGAATGAGAGCCGGAAGGGAAAGGGCGCGGCCCGGCTGAGGAGATTTTCAACGGCGTAGACTGTTCGGTATGAAGCGGATGGTTTGGTTGCTCGCGTTCGTTTTTGTGTCCAGCTCGGCGCGGGCGCAGTGGGAGATCGAGAACTCCGGCACAACGGCCGATTTGCGCGGCATCGACAACGTGGGCGGAGGGGTCGCGTGGGCGTCGGGCACGAACGGCACTGTGCTGCGCACCGAAGACGGCGGAGCCCTGTGGCAGGCGTGCTCCGTGCCGTCATGCGCAGAGCCATGCGCCCGTCGATTATTGATTTCTGCATAACCAAGAACTACGAACTCGCTCTTGGTTCCTTGTTCCCTGCTTGAAACAGGCTCACAAATGCCCCATCTAGCCCGACACCCGAGGCCATGCGAACTGGGTCTGCCACACCTCTGGTATTTCCATCTCTTCTGTCGAACTCGCAGATCCTTCACATGAGATTTCGCACTTAAAGTTGATGCGTTTGAAGAGCCATCGTACTGGAGGTTGGCCCGTCGAAGCCATTGCAGAAAACAGCTCGTCTTGTGTTAGGCCTTCATTGCCTCGGTTTTCGCCCCGCTGTACAAGTATCGCAATCTCCAGCGTGTCCTTCGCGTTAATCACGTGATCCATGCCGCCTTTGAATGCAACCCATTCAATCCTCGACGGACTTTCCGGAATCCCGAATCCAAGGCTGCCATTAATTCCGAAACCGCGAATGGTAAGTTCGTATGAACGCAAGAATCGAATGCTCGGGAATCTGGCAGTCCCATCTCCGACATTTGTGAGACCCAAAACAAACCGTCTTTCCAACTCGCGTGGCGCGTAGAAGTTTGTAATTTCCTCCGACTTCAGGTACAGCTTCAACTCCGGAGTCGGTCCAACCCCAACCGTGCGAACAGCCGCTGTCTTGCCGAGGCAATTGCGGGCCTGATCCTCCGCCACCATTTTCCAAGCCCGAAGCAGCTCTTCCGGAAACCGGGCCTCGTCGTTGTCAATTAGCTTGGCGCAATTCTGGCAAAGCCAGATTCCGTTATCCGAATGGCGGCGCTGCTCTCCAGAGAGCGACGCCTTATAACGCGGACCTCTCGCAGCCGCCCCAGTAATGTGCGCCGCAACACCTAGGTTGACGGCCCTCGCCGGGTCGTCTTGCGGTCCGCTGGTTAGGGCGCGGCAGTTTGGGTTTGAACAGAGGTTTCCCACACGAGCCGCTAAACTGCGCTTCACGTCCTCTGTAAAGTCATCACGCATTACTTCGACCCGAGCTGAACTCCAAAGTCATTACATCATAGACTTAGAACAAATCCGGGATGGCGTTGAACGCAATCCGCGTCGGCGCAGCCTTGTAGGCGATGAGCATGGCAGCAGGCGCGAGCGTGCTCATGCCGTATTTGTCGTTGATCTGGTCCATGGTGGCATTGAGGCGCGTGCGGCTCTGCTCTTCTTCGAGGCCGTCGAAGAGTGCGAGCGTGTGCAGCCGATCAGGCACGAGATTGTTGAGCTGGACGCCGATGAAATACGGATGTTCGTACTCGGTGCCGCTGGGCCGCGACTCCCACAGCCGGCGCAGAGCGGCGATGAGCGTCTGGTTGTCCTGGCACTCACTGAGCTTGATCTCGCTGCGCCAGCCGCGCGCGGGAACACCGAAGCGCGAGACCGGCATGTTGGCGGAGCGCGGCACCGCAAAACCAATCGCCAAGCCGATGTGGCTGGCCCACAGGCCCTGCGCGCGCAGACGCATGGCGGCTTTGTGCAGCAGCTTGTGAGCAACGGCCCAGGCTTTCTCCGCGCTGCGCATCTCGGGCGCCAGCACGTGCGAGTGGCTGATGGATTTCTGATGCTCGGCCTCCGAACGATCGAAGTCTTCGCCGCGCAGCCAGTGAAAAAGGCGCTCGCCCCACACGGAGCCCCAGATTTCGCCGGCTTTTTCGCGGTCGAGCGCGAGCAGATCGTCCATGGTGCGAATGCCTTTTTCGTTCAGCCGCTTCTCAGTGCGCGCACCGATGCCGGGTAGATCGCGCAGCGTGAGCTGATGGAGCGCCTCGGGGAGAATGTCGAGAGGCAGCGCCACCAGGCCATCGGGCTTTTCCATGTCACTGGCCACTTTGGCGAGGTAGCGGTTGGTGGCGAGGCCGACGGAGCTGCGCAGGCACTCGCCGACTCTTCCGCGGATCGCAGTTTTGACGCGCAGGCCAAGATCCAGTGCGTTCAGCAGTGCCCGCTCGCGGCCGATCAGGCGGCAGGCCATCTCGTCGATGGAGCAGACCGCCGTGACCGGCACGCAGCTCTCGACGGCTTCAACGATGCGGTGGTGGTATTCGGTATAGATATCGTGGCGGCCTTCCACAAGGACAATCTCCGGGCACATGCGTTTGGCGTCGGCGACGATGGTTCCGGTGCGCACGCCGAAGGCTTTGGCTTCGTAGCTGGCGGCGATGCAGCAGGTGGTGTCGGCCATCATGGGCACCACGCCGACCGGCCGGCCGCGGAGCTCGGGGCGGACCTGCTGCTCGACGGAGGCAAAGTAGGAATTCAGGTCGACGAAGAGCCAGTTGAGCAGTGGCCCCTGAGCGGGATCGCTGGCCGGAGGCGGTTCTAAATCCTGGGGGACGTCTTTGACCGCAAAGCGAAGGTTCGCAAGCTCCTCCGGCCACTCCTCGGGAGGGGGCGAGAGTGCCGGATTAGAGCGGTTCCACAATTCAGGGGCCCTTTCCAACCTCTTGCAAGGTGGCTTTTTCTTGGTGAAAGAGCCACCCGGCGGTTGCGGTCCCAAGTTCAGCAATTGTGGAACCGCTGGAGGGTGAGAAGCCATTTTTCTTGTGCTTATATTTTCGTCTTTTCTTCGCTATTTTGCAAATCAAATCTGTTCCGAATCGGGCGCAGGTGTAGCCCTAAAGTGTTACGTTGTCACCCAAATGGGTGTATTTTCGTCTAACATACAGATTGGGTAGCATTTTTGCAGATCCCAACTCCTCCCGGAGGACCGGATCGTAACCCTGAATGGTGACCGAAGATGCAGACCCTGGCACATTGGATTGCGGTGAATGGAAGCGTACTTGCTGTGCTGGTCACAGTGGGTGTAGCCGTCCTCCTTGTCTGCTGTATGGAGTGCACGCACTGCCCCAAGCAGAAGAAGGACGAAATCTTCAGTCGCCGCGAAGTTTAGGAACTGCTAATTCCCGCCCACAGCCGGAGCCCCCGGCTTCAAAAAGGTTTCAAACTGCGCCAAAATTCTGGTGAAGAGTTGCGTCTGGGCTTCCGGTCCTGCGAGGGAGTGAGTCTTGCGCGGGAAGATCTGCAGATCATACGGAATACCGGCATCAATAAGTCTCTGCACAAACTGCACGGTGTTTTCTATGTGCACGTTGTCGTCGCCGGTTCCGTGCACCACGAGCAACCGGCCCTTCAAATCCGCAGCCGAATTCACCACTGAGAAATCGCGATAGCCGTCGGGGTCCTCCGCGGGCAGGTCGAGATAGCGCTCGGTGTAAACAGAGTCGTAATCGCGCCAGTCGGTGACCGGTGCCACAGCCACGCCGGCGCGGAAGCGGGTGGAATGCGTCATGGCATAGAGGGTGAACGTGCCGCCCCAGCTCCAGCCCCACCATCCGAGACGCTTCGGATCCAATTGCGGAACCTTTGCGAGCGCCGCGTCCACTACCGTCAACTGGTCTTCAAGCTGCACGGGACCAAAATCGCGATAAGCCGCCTGCGCGAAGTCGCGCCCTCGGCTGCCCATGCCGCGATTGTCGGCGTGGAGCACGGCAAAACCGTGTTGCGCGAGCAGCTCATCGAAGAGCAGCACGCCGCTCCATTGGTTCCTGACGATCTGGTCATGCGGCCCTCCGTAGGGATTCACAATCAACGGCACGCTGGCCGGATTGGTTGAGGCTTCCGGCAGCAGGAGGGTGGCGTAGAGCGTGGTTCCATCGTGCGCTTTTATCTCAAGTGGCAACGGCGGGCGCAGATGGTAAGAATCGAGCGCGTGCGTCTCCCAGAAGACGCGGCACGAGGCCGCGGCTGATTTATCGGGCGTACGGCAAACGCTCATCACTGGCGGCGTCATGCGTGTGGAGAACTTGTCGGTAAACGCGGCGCCGCCGGGAGAAATGGTGGCGAGATGAAAGCCGTCGCCGGCGCTCAATTGCCTGCGCTCGCCCGAAAAGTTCACCTGCCAAAGCTGCTGCTCCAGCGGATTGCCTTCATTGGATGCGTAATCCACGACTTTGCGCGCGGTGTCCACGCTATGCACTTCGCCGACCTCGAAATCGCCGCTGGTGAGCTGACGATCGAGCTTCGCATCCGACGCGAGCGGCTTTTCCTTGTCGTAACTGTAGAGATAGAGGTGATTGTGCCCGTCGCTCCAACTGGTGAGCACGATGGCTCCGTCGCCCACCGCGACATCGTAGTCCTCGTCGAGGAATTTATCGTCGCTTATTTTGAACATGAGGCGCGCATCGCCGTAATCGGCGTCGGCAAAGTAGAGAGCACGGTGCTTGTGATCGCGGGTGACGGTTTCAACCCATAAGGTCTTGCTGTCGACCCATCCAAAACGCGGCACGTAATCGTCGCCGCTGCGAAACGGGATCTGCATCCACACAGTTTTCCCGCCATGCACGGGCACCACACCCAGGTGCACATCGGGATTGGGGTCGCCCGGCTGCGGATAGCGTTGCCAATCCACGGTGGCGTGATTGGGAATCCAGTCGGTGAGCGGGTACCGCGGCACCTGGGTTTCGCCCATCTGCATATAAGCAATCTTCTTTGAGTCCGGTGACCAGAAATAATTGCTGCGCACGTCGAGCTCTTCCTCGTACACCCAATCCACTTCGCCGTTCAGCAACACCTTCCCATCGACCGAGGAAGGATTGGGCGCGGGAGCGAGAGGGATAGTGGGCGCGCCGGGATCGCGAAGCGGAATCACAGCCAGGCCGTGATCGCGGACCATGGAAACGAAAGAGCCGTCGGGAGAGAACTTGGGATCGTCGCCGGAGAGAAGGCCGGAAAAACCCAATTCGATTCCGGTCCCGTTGTGCAGATCGTAAAGCCACAGCCGGCCGTTGGAGTCGAAGAGAATGTGCGTGGAGTCCGGGGCCCACACGTAGCTGGCCAGGTTGTAGCGCTCGCGATGGTCGCGGTCCCGCTCGGAGTCGGTGCTGCCGTCAAGGCTTGCCATCTTGGCTGCGCTGACCAGTACGTGCGTCTTGCCTGTGGCGGGATCTACATCCATCAATTCGCCACCGTCGAGATAGGTCAGATGCTTTCCGTCGGGCGACCAGGTGAGCTGGCCGGGTGGCCGGCCGATGAGAGGACCATGGGCAAAGATCGCGTCGATCGTGAGCGGCTTCTCGGGCGCTTGCGCGGCCAGTGAAAAGGCGGGCAGTGCGAATGCGGCAGCGGCCGAAATCAGGCAGACGGCTTTTCGCGTCAACGGACTTTCTCCTGGAGCGGGAATCCGGCCTGGAACGCAGCGATAAAGGGGAGTATGGCCGGTAGATCCGGAAGCCCCAGTGTAAATCACCGAGTTTTGATTGCGAATCCATCGTTTCCGGATGGCATTCTTCTCAGTTAATTGATGCTTGCCCGATGGCGGCAGGGCCGCGTACATTCAGGAGATTCCCTGGGAGGAAAAAGCATGTCGACAGCTTACGATGTGGCCATCGCCGGCGGCGGCCTGGGCGGCGCGGCTCTGGCCAAAAGCATGGCCGAGCAGGGCGCCAGGGTTCTGGTTATCGAACGCGAGCGGCAATTCAAGGATCGCGTGCGCGGCGAGGTGATGTTGCCCTGGGGCTACGCTGAAGTCGAGGCCCTCGGAGTCGCCGATTGCTTCGCCGAAGCGGGCAGGCGCCACCTCAACTGGATCGACACTTATGTTGCGAGTGACCTGGTAGAGCATCGCGAAATTGTCCCCAGCACAAAGCATCGGCTACCTTGCCTGGCCTGCTATCACCCCGCGATGCAGGAGTCGCTTTTGAAAGCGGCGGCGGCAGCGGGCACCACGGTGCGACGGGGCGCTGCGGTTCGCGAGGTGCGGCCGGGCGCGCCGCCGGAGATGGACATTGAGGAAAATGGCCGCGCTGAAACAATCTCCGCGCGGCTGGTGGTGGACGCCGAAGGACGATCGTCCGTAGCGCGTTCTTCGGCGCGCTTTCCGGTCCAGCGTGACCCCGAAGACATGATGATCGCCGGGATTCTGCTGGAGAATGTTCCCGCGGCGGAAGACACGCTGCAGGGCATCTATAACTTTGCGCTGGGGCATCTGGCGATTGTCGCGCCGCAGGGAAGTGGACGCGCGCGGATGTATCTGTGCTACCACGATCGAACGCAAGCGCGCTATCAGGGGCCCGGCGACCTGGCCAGATTTGTTGACGGCTGCAAGAGGACCGGGGCCAGCACTGCACTATTCGACGATGCGAGGCAGGCCGGCCCGCTGGCGACGTTCAGTTGTGCGCACAGTTGGGTCGATCACCCGTACCGCGACGGGGTGGCGCTGCTGGGCGACTCGGCCACGTCAAGCGATCCCACCTGGGGGCAGGGCCTTTCGCTTACCATGCGCGACGCCCGGGTGCTGCGCGATCACCTGATGCGGTCAGACGATTGGAATGCTGCCGGCGACGCCTACGCCGCTGAGCATGATGGTTACTCCGGCCGGTTGCACACCTTCCACCAGTGGATGACTGCGATGTATCTCGCCACGGGACCGGATGCCGATGCGCGCCGCGCGCGGGCCATGCCGCTCATCGCGCAAGACCCCACCCGCCAGCCGGACTCGCTCTTTGTTGGACCCGACCTGCCGGTTGACGAAGCGGCAAGGAAACGCTTCTTCGGCGAGGACTGACGGCCGGGGGCGTTACGCGGTTCGTTGCGTTTCCCGCTTCCGGCTCGATTCGACAAACGACTTCGCCGTTTGTTGCCGCAAGGGTTGACGGTGTATGTTCCGCTGTATGCACTGGGCAACCCCTGAAGAACGGCGCGCACTTGGCCAGACGCGGCGCAAGCAGGTTGGCCGTCATCAGCACGAAGCTCTGCATCCCAAGGCAAGGCCGGCAACGGCACTGGAACTCGTGGCGCGATCGATGCGCGGCCGCGTGCCGGCTTTGATCCAGCTCAAATACCAGCTCATGGCGGAGTCGCCGTTCGGCTACTTTCGCGGCGCGGCGCTGGTAATGGCGGCGGACCTGGCGCAGCTTCCGTCGACCGGCATCGTGAGCCAGCTTTGCGGCGACGCGCATGTGCGCAACCTGGGCGCATTCGCTGGGCCCGATGGGCGGCTGGTCTTCGACATCAATGACTTCGACGAGACAATCCGGGGTCCGTTCGAGTGGGATCTGAAGCGCATGGCGGCATCGCTGGTGCTGGCGGGGCGCGACGCGGGGCACAAAGACAGCTCCGCGCGGAGGGCCGCGGAGGCTTGCATTGAGCGCTATGCCGAGCAGATGCGCGCGTTTGCCCGCCTGCCGCAACTTGAGGTGAACCGGTTTCAGGTGCACCGCATCGACCTGGCCAAGCCGGTGCACGATGCGCTCAGCAAGGCGGAGCGCGCCACGCCGCAACACACATTTGAGCAGCTCACCACGCCGGTTTCGTCGCGGCCTGGTTCTTCGAGGTCAAGCGCGCGACGCCGCTTCAAGGAATCGAAGCCGATGCTCACCCGCATCACCGGCGCACGCGCCGCGGCAGTGCTGGCGTCGCTGGGGCCTTACAGAGAGATGCTGGAGCCGCAGCGGCAACACCTGCTCGACTTCTACCGGCCCGTGGATGTGGCCTTCAAGGTGGTCGGCACCGGCTCAGTGGGCTTGCGCGACTACTGCGTGTATATGGAGGGTAATGGTCCCGGCGATCCGCTGTTCCTGCAGATCAAGGAGGAGGTTGCGTCGGCCTACGCGCGTTATCTGCCCGATGCCCGGTCCCACACGCACAACGGCCAGCGCGTGGCCGAGGGACAGCGCTTTATGCAAATCCAGACCGATCCGTTTCTCGGCTGGACCCACATCGGCAACCGCCAGTATCTTGTGCGCCAACTGAACGACCACAAAGGCACGATCGAGATTGCAGACCTGGCCGGCGCCAATCTGAAGGCTTACGCGGAGGTCTGCGGCGAATTGCTGGCACGCGGCCATGCGCGTTCGGGCGACGCGCAAACGATCGCGGGCTACATCGGCACCGGGAACGCGTTCGCTGAGGCGATTGCGGAGTTCGGCGTCGCATACGCCGACCAGACGCAAAAAGACTGGGAAGAACTGAAGCGGTCCGGACGGGCAAGAGCTGCGAAGCGATAGCGCCGGGCAGCGGCGTACAATTTCCGCAACTTACCAAAGCTATTTTCACGGCAGGCGATGGGGACTGCCTGCCTGTGATCGACGTGCCGGAAGGGACCGCAGACAGCTATGAACGACCAGCTGAACCGAGTGTCACCGCGCAAAATTGCAAGGATGGCAGGGCTGCTGTACCTGGCATATATTGTGACCTTCGCAACTTCCTCCTTCATCCAGGGCAAGCCTATCGTGTGGGGAAATGCGGCAGCGACAGCCAACGCCATTGTGGCTGCGCAGGGTTTGTTTCGTCTTGGCGTAGCTATGGAGCTGATTGCCGCACTGCTGTTTCTTTTAGCGGCTTGGGCGCTGTACGTGCTGTTCAAGCCGATCGACAGAGATCTCGCGCTGCTTTTTCTTTTGTTGAATCTGGCGGGAGTGGTTATTGAGTGTGTTGCTACGCTGATTCATTTTTCAGCGCTCATGGTCTACCAGGATTCCGCGTCAATGGCTGCGTTCAGGCCAGAGCAGCTTCAAACGTTAGGATGGTTACTCCTCAAAGTCAGCAGCGGCAGCAGCATGGTGACTGTGTTGTTTTACGGCGCGTGGCTGTTTCCTCTTGGGTATCTGGCGATGAAATCGCGCCTTCTGCCAAAGGTCTTTGGTGTTTTGCTCATACTTGACGGCGTGTGCTTGATGATTTGCTTTGTCCAACTGTGGTTTCTTCCCGGTTATGAGAAGTGGACCTACCCTTTGTTTCCGGTCATGTTCGTCGCGGAGTTCGGGTTCGGCCTGTGGTTGGCGATCATGGGGGTGAAAGATCGCGCCTCGGTAGCAACGGTCGCAACCGGCGATTAGCGACGGTAAACGTCATAACCCTGCAAGTGCGCGACCTGCATGAATTCCGGCAATAGCAAATCCATTGTGGCTTCGCGGTCGGGCGTGGTGTCTTCCTTGGTTTGCAGGTCAGTCTTCACGATCAGCCAGCGGATGTTGCGCGAGCGCACGAGCGAAGCGATCTCGGCGGGGGAATAGGGATCGATGGTCGGATCGAAGAACGGAACGGGGAAGCGCGGCACGCGGCCGGTGGCAAGGTAGAAGGGCTCCTCGCCGGGAATCAGCACGATTCCGTCATCGAAGGGAATGTTGGCCTGAGCGTAGCGGAGCAGCTCGTCGATTTCAGGGATGTACGGCCCCGGCGTGGCAAGACCGGCAAGCTGCGGAAATGCGGAGTGCGCGGGCGGCCCGTCGGGCAAGTGCGCGTAGGAGAGCCGCTCTTCGCTGGCGGTGTAGAACCCTCCGCAAACGAGCAGTGTGACGGCGATGAGCGCGGCGAGAGCGGGAACGAACCGATGCGAGCGGGTTCGGAGCGAGGAGAAGCCGTCGAGAAACACGAGTAGATCGGCCACGAGCAGCACGAGCAACGGCCAGATGCCGTAGGTGGAACCCCAAAGCTGCTGCGACAAGAACGTGCCGTGGATGGCGGCGAGCAGAACCAGTGGCAGCAACGAGCGCAGGGATGGCCGCCGCGGCAAGCGAAGCAGATTGGCGATCGCCAGTGCCACGGCGAGCAGGAGCAGCAGCGGCCAGAGCGCAAGCAGGGTGTCGCCGCGCTCGTCAGCGTCGTCGTACATAAACAGCGCGGCGAGCGTGAAGAGAAACGGCGCGGCCAGCAAAGCAAAAGCTGCGATGCGGGCCCAGAGATGCTTTCCGGCTGCGGCGCACAGGATGAGAGCGGCTGCGACGCACGGCACGGTCCAAAGGAGTGTCGGGTCGCGGTAGACGCCAAGCATGACGCTCAGCGCCGGAAGGCGGCGTTGGCCGGCGTATTCGATGGTCCAGTGAAGATAGTTGCCGAGGCCCGCCGCCCAATGCAGCGCAAGGACGGCGGTGAGCAGCGCGGCGCACGCACCGGCGAGAACAGAAAGCAGCGTTCGAGTGCCGGACGTCCCGGATGAAACCTTCCCGCGCCGTTTGAGCGTGAACGCGAGCACGAGCAGGACCGCGCCGATGGCCGCCAGAAGAAACGGCAGTCCCATGTTCTGCTTGAAGAAGAGCGGGATGCAAAGCGCGGCTCCGGTGGCGAATCCCAATAAGACATTCGTTTTCGCCTCGAGGCGCTGGAACATCCAAAGCGCAACGAGCAACCAGAATCCGCAGTCGCAGTCGTACTCCGGATTGGGCACGATGCAGTAGATGCCCAGGACAGTGAGCGGCGCGGCGACGAGCAGGGCGAGCCACCATGCAGCCGCCGCGCGGCCGCGCAGCGATGCGAGCGCGATCCTCCACGTGAGCACGGTGCTGAGGCCGCCCATCAACGCGACGTAAAGCACGTGGTGAAAGAACACGCGGCCGGTAAGGCGAATGATGGCGGCCTGGATGAGAAAGGTGAGCGGCGCGTGAGCGAGGGGAAAGTCGCGGTACGGCATCTGCCCGCTGGCGATGCGTGCTGCGCTGTTCAGGATATAGCTCAGATCGAACAGGACCGCGACGTGCGCGTTCTGCCAAAACACCACACACGCCGTGGCCGCGAAGAGCCCCACGCCGGCGATCCAGTTGCGTAGCGCCCAGCGCGGCTCCAATAGCTCGGTCCCCAAGGGCTCGGCCCCGGTCGTCACCATCCGCGACGATAGTAGTAAGGGACGCAGTAGGGCATCGAGAAGATCGCCATTAGGAGCGCGACAAACCAGCCAACCAGGGTCCAGCCAAGGAAGAGGTTCAGCAGCAGAATTCCCGTTGCATTGTGCGTGTGCCGCACCGCCGCGATGATCGCTGGAAGGAAATAAAGTCCGAAGCCGAAGATCAGGAAGTGCATAAAATCTCCCGCAATTGCTCCCCAAGTACTACGCAGAGTGTACCGCCGAAGTTCAGCAGGTGGATAAGATTCTGATTGCGCGGAGTTTCCAGGAGCGCGTATACTCCGCAGGTTCCCCAAATCCCCCAATTTCGTACGGCAAGGAGATGTTATGGGAAAGATCAACGTGGGCCGTCTGATCCTGGGCGGCATTGTCGCCGGAATTGCCATCGATCTGTTGGATTATCTGGTGGATGGCGTTTGGCTGGCGCCGCGCTGGGCCGATGGAATGGCCCTGCTCGGTCGGACCGGGTTCTCGCCGGTCCAGATTATCTGGTTCAACGTGATTGGACTTCTGACCGGGATCGTGGCCATCTGGGTTTACGTGGCGATCCGGCCGCGATTCGGCCCGGGCATCAAGACGGCAGTCTATGCCGGGCTGGCCGTGTGGATTCTGGCAGTCCTGTTCCCGAACGCCAGCTTCATGCACGTTGCCAAGCTGTTCTCGAATCACTTGACGCTATACACGACGCTCGGCGGAGTGGTTGAGGTCATTATTGGGACCGTTGCCGGAGCATCGGTTTACAGGGAAGATTAGCCCAGCGATCGAGGTCGAAACGAACCTGCCACTGGCCGCGCAGGCCTTTCAAGGGCTTGCGCCCGCTTGGCTTGTGTGCAACCATCCGCAAGGCTTAGGCGGGTGGGAGAGGGAGCGTGCGCCGGCCAGCCAGGCACCGAGGTGTGAACGGGAAGTCACCCCGCCAGGCGGTCGCGGACGCCGTATCCCTCTACAATGATCCGGTATGCCGACCGTCATCCGATCGCACGCGAAGATCAACCTGGGGCTATTCCTCGGTCCGCCGCGGCCGGACGGGTTCCATGCGCTCACCACCGTCTACCAGACGCTGGAAATGCATGATTTGGTGACGGTTACAGCAAGAACCGCGGCGGAGACCGCGTTGCGGATCAGTTCGAACGACCCCCGCGTGCCGACCGACGAGCGCAACACTGCCTGGAAAATTATTTTTTTGGCTTTGGAGCAATTTAGAGTCGGGGCGGAAGTCGAAGTCTATATTGATAAACGGCTTCCGGTGCAGGGCGGGCTGGGCGCCGGGTCGGGGAATGCGGTGGCTGCGCTGGTGGGGCTCGACGCTGAGCTGGGCACACCGTTCCGCAGCCTCTTCACCCAGAGGCTTGAGATTCCCGCCAAAGTTGGCTCCGATGTGCCGCTCTTTCTCATCGGCGGAACAGTTCTGGGTGTGGATCGCGGGCAGGAAGTTTATCCGCTCAACGACATTGAGCAGGCGTGGTGCGTGGTCGCCGTGCCTGAGATCGGCATCTCCACGCCGCAGGCCTTTCGCGACTGGGATGCACTGTGCGCGGCGGAAGGTTTGACCGCAGAGGCAGGTACCGCTAGACTAGAGAAGTTGAGCCGAAACTACGCCAGCGCTTTTCGGGGAGAGATTCCCGAGGGCGGGTTTGGAGCAGGCTCCTCCGGTGTCTTCTCCCAGGGAGAAGGCCTGGCCGGACCG
>CAWHVN010000031.1:0-36960 GCA_963832805.1 uncultured Acidobacteriaceae bacterium
ATCTCCGGCGGGCCACCCGCACATGGAGGCTGAGGAAGCGTGTCGGCGTTTGAGAGATTCCGCGATAGCTGGCTTCGTCCGGCGCTGTTTTTCGGCAACAACTCCGTCAGCCTCGCGGGCGGCGCGATCACCACCGCTTCCGGCGTCACCATGATCAGCTACTGGCTGGCCGAGCTCTCCGGCCATCTCAGTGACAACCCCTATCTGGGCATCATCTTCTTTCTCATTCTGCCGGTCCTGTTTCTGCTCGGCCTCGCGCTTATCCCCATCGGCGTGTTCTTGCGGCGCAGAAAGCTGTTGAAAGCCGGTCAGATTCCCGCCGCGTTTCCCCGCATCGATCTCAACGACCGCATCTTCCGCCACGGCCTCGACATTGTGCTCGTTGCCACCATCGTCAATTTCCTCGTGGTGGCCACGGCCAGCTATCACGGCGCGGAGTACATGGATTCACCGCAGTTCTGCGGCCGCTCCTGCCATGTGATGAAGCCGGAGTATACGGCTTACCTGATCTCCCCGCACTCTCACGTGGCCTGCGTCGAGTGCCACATCGGTACCGGCGCTGAAGCCTACTTCAGCGCCAAGGTGAACGGCACCAAGCAGCTGATTGAGGTCACCTTCCATCCGCTCGCGCCGCTCGCGCCTAAAATCATTCCCAACTATCCCACGCCGATTCCCTCGCCGGTCACCAGTTTGCGCCCCGCGCGCTACACCTGCGAGGGGTGCCACACGCCCACCCGCTTCGACGGCGACAAGCTGCTGGTCAAGTCGAACTTTGCCGACGACGAGCCCAACACCGAGACGCAGACGGTGCTCATTCTGCACCTGGGCGGCGTTGACTCGTTCTCTCGCTATACGGGCATTCACGGCGTCCACCTGGGTCACATCGAGTACGTCGCCACCGATCCCACGCGAACCTCGATCCCCTGGGTGGAGCGGCAAAACGCCGACGGCTCGTTTACTGAGTACAGCACCCTGCCGGCTGGCAGCGGCGTTCCCCAGGGCGAGCGCAGAGTGATGGATTGCATCGACTGCCACAACCGCGCTGCGCACACTTTTGTCACCGCTGAGGAAGCGATTAACCAGGCCATGGCCAGCGGCGCCATCAGCTCCGATCTGCCCTGGGTTCACAAAGAGGGACTGGCTCTGCTGAACGGCACTTACTCAAGCCAGGAGGAGGCAGGCGTCCAGATTCCTCAGCAGCTTGAAGCGTTCTATCGCGCGCAGAATCCCGCGGTGCTCGCCCAGAAAGCTGCGCTGGTCGACAAGGCTGGCAAGGAGTTGGTGGCGCTCTACGATCAGAACGTCTTTCCGTTCATGAAGGTCACCTGGGGAACACATCCCAACCACATCGGCCACATGGAGTATCCGGGATGCTTCCGCTGTCACGACGGCAGCCACGCGGCAAAAAACGGTGACACCATTCCCCAGGACTGCTCTGTGTGCCACAACCTGCTGGCCGTGGAAGAAGCCAAGCCCAAGGTTCTCTCCGATCTCGGCATTCAGTTACCCTGAGTGAGCACTCGCTTTGGCGCTGTTTGGCGGTTCGTCCAGCTCCAGGTGACTTGCGGAGCGCGCCGGAGAGCATCCGCACAGATATACAATCGGTGCCAGGCGCGAACGAATTCACGGGCTGCTCTCCAATAGGTGGAGTGGCGTGAATGCGTTGCTTCAGGGAAGATGAGTTCATCCCCGCTCGAACGGCGCATATGCTTGCGCCCTTCGTGCGCAGCCTGGGTACGGCGAGAAGTCGGATGCGACAAAGAATCCTCGGTCTGCGGCTTACCACTGTTCTCCTGAGCAGCCTTTCTCTATCCTCCTTCGCAGCCGTCGTGCCAATCAAGCCCACCCTGCTGCCCATCACCGTCACGCTCGCCGCGAACAGCGTCACCGTGCCGCAAGGCGCCGCCATCATCCTCACTGCTACGGTCACTCCCAACTCAGCCCCGCCCGCCACAGGCGAACAAAACCCGACCGGCTCGGTGGTCTTCCTCAATGGAACTGTGGAGATCGGCCAATCCACGCTCTCCCCGCTCCCCGTTGACAACGCCTCTACGGCCACCCTGACCATCCAGAACCTTCCCGCCGGCCAGGACTCTTTCACCGCCTACTACGCGGGCGACACCGTCTTCGGCTCGGGTACCTCGGCTCCGCTCGCGATCGACGTTCAGGGATTCAGCATCGCGCCGGCGCCCACGAATCCGCCCACCAACCTCGATATCGTGCGCGGCGGGTCCGGCTCGGAGTCCTTCGTGGTTACCAACCAGGGCGGCTACACCGGGCAGGTGCAGGTGGTCTGCGCAGTCGCCTTGCAGGACGACATGACCTGCACACCCACTCCGCAGCAGGTCACGCCCACGGCCACGGTTACATTCGCGGTCCAGACCTTTACCTCGGGAGGCCCGGAGTACGCCACGGGCAAAGCTCGGCCCCGAACTTCGCGCTGGCCGCAAGCTGCGGGAGGCGCAGCGCTGGCCGCTATCGCCTTCTTCGTGATCCCCTTCGGCCGTCGCGCGCGCAGATTGATGAGCCACGGCCCGCAGCGCTTCCTCATCCTGCTCGTGTTGCTGGCCGGGCTGGTCGGCGTCGCTGCTGGCTGCAACAGCACGAGCGTGCTTGCTCCCAACGGCACGCCGCTTGGCGTCGCCACGCTTCAGGTCACAGCCACTGCGTATGTCGACAACGCCGTTGTGAGCCAGACCGTCTACTTCACCGTGAACGTGCAGCCGCAGTGAGCAGGTCAGCAGGCGCTCCAGCGTGTTAGGCTGGCGTTTCGCGTTCCAGGAGTAAGAATCTTCATGCATTCCACTCATCCCTTCCACTTCAATCTTGTGGCCGTGGCCCACGCCTCCATGATCGAGCACGGCTTTCAGCCCGATTTCCCTCCCGGAACCGAGACCGAGCTCGCCGCCATTCAGGCGCAGCCCGCCGCTCCCGCCGGCGACGGCTTTGCCGACCTGCGCGGCCTGCTCTGGTCCTCCATCGATAACGACACCTCAAAGGATCTCGACCAGATTGAGTGGGCCGAGCAGTTGCCTGACGGCCGCATTCGCGTGCTCGTCGGCGTGGCCGACGTAGATGCGCGCGTCCCGAGGGGTACGGTAATCGACAAGCACGCGCAGTGCGAGACGACCTCGGTCTACACCGGCGTTTCCGTTTTTCCTATGCTGCCCACAGAACTCTCTGAGGGAATCACATCGCTGAACGAAAACCAGGACCGCGTGGCTCTGGTCATCGAATTCGCCGTCGACGCCGCCGGAACCGCCTCCGAAGGCAAAGCCTACCGCGCGCTGGTGCGCAACCGCGCGCAACTGGCTTACCCCAGCGTGGGCGCGTGGCTCGAGGGCAAAGGCGCGGCGCCGGCAAAAGTCGCCGCCAGTTCCGACCTGGCCGCGCAACTCAAGCTGCAGGACACGGCTGCGCAGCGCATGGAGGGCGGCCGCTTCCAGCACGGCGCGCTCGATATCGAGACGATCGAGACGCACCCGGTGACGCTCGGCGACCAGATCGTCGACATTGCGCGCCTCGAGAAGAATCGCGCCACCTCGGTCATCGAAGAATTCATGGTGGCGGCCAATGGCGTCATCGCGCGCAGCTTTGAGGACGCAGGCGTGGCCTCCATTCGCCGCATCGTGCGTACCCCTAAGCGCTGGGACCGCATCGTAGAACTTGCCGCGCAAAAGGGCACGACGTTGCCCGCCGATCCTGACTCAAAGGCCCTCAACGACTTTCTGCTCGCGCAAAAGCAGAAGGATCCCGACCACTTTCCCGATCTCTCGCTCGCTGTCGTCAAGCTCATGGGGCCCGGCGAGTATGTTCTGGTCAAGCCCAACGCTCCGTCGCCCGGCCACTTCGGCCTCGCCGTCCAGGACTACACTCACTCCACTGCGCCCAACCGCCGCTTCCCCGACGTCGTTACGCAGCGGCTGCTCAAGGCGCAGCTCGCCCACTCGGCGTCGCCGTACTCTGAAAACGACCTCGGCGCCATCGCGCAACGATGCACCGAGATGGAAGACGCCGCGCGCAAGGTCGAGCGCGAGATGCAAAAGCGCATCGCCGCTGTCGTCCTTCACCCGCACATCGGGCAGACCTACCAGGCGATCGTGACCGGCGCGACTGACCACGGAACGTTCGTGCGCACGCTCGACCCGCACGTTGAAGGCATGGTGGTGCGCGGAGGCAAGGGCCTCGACGTCGGCGACAGAGTCACGGTAAAGCTCGTCAACACCGATCCCCAGCGCGGATACATCGATTTCGAGGCGTAAAGCTTAACGTTTCATCGACTTCTCGTCGCGCGTGAGCAGTCAACTCGGGGCGGCCTGTTGGGCTCACTTCCCGCCTCAGGGCGCAAATCCTTGTGTCCGGCGGGCACGCAAATGCGTCTAACTATAAGAAACTATTCATGTGTGACGGAGCGGATTCCGGAGAGGTGCTTTGAGCTCAAAGCTCCTTTAACCGGTCCGGCTCCGAGCGGCCTCCCCCGATTCAGCTTGCCCCCACGGCAGGTTGCGCCGGCTAACGCCGACTCCCCCCGACCAGGTGAATGAATGCGATTCAGTTCCAGGCTCATCTTCGGAGCCTTCCTTTCAGCAATATCTGTCCTTTGTTTACCCGCACCTCTTCGCTCGCAGGAAGTCAATTCGAGCGCCACAATGGCCTCGGCCGCGCTGCCCGATGCGCCTGAGCCGCAGAACGCCCCAGCCCATCCCCAATCGTCCAGCCAGGCGCAGCCAAGCCCGAACGCTGCCACGCCAACGGCGGATGCGAACAACCCGCCGAAGCACAAGCCGCCTCCGCAGCCGAAACGTATCCTTGGCATCATGCCCAACTACCGCGCCGTCAGCGCGGGCGTGATTCCTCCGCCTCCTACGCCGCGCGAGGCGTTCATTGTTGCCACCAAAAACAGTTTTGACTACTCCGCTTTCGTCTTCGTGGGCATCACCTCGCTGCTGGCGGAGGGATCGGACGCGCATTCCCAATTAGGTAAGGGAGTCGGCGGCTACTGGGGATATTACTGGCGCGGCTATCTCGACAAAACCGACGGAAACTATTGGGTCGACTGGGCCATGCCCACCGTATTTCACCAGGATGAGCGTTACTACGCCATGGGCGAAGGCAATGTTTTCAAGCGCGGAGTCTACGCGGCCTCCCGCGAGCTCATCACGCCGGACTACCACGGCAAGAACAGCTTCAACGCTTCTGAGATTCTGGGCCGTGGCGTCTCGCAAGCAATCTCGCTTGCTTACTATCCCAGCAAAACGCAGACCCCCGGCGCCTTCGCACAAAAATACGCGTACGCCGTCGGCCGCGACGCGCTCACCAACGTCTTTCGTGAAGTTTGGCCCGACATCAATCAGCACCTGTTCCATCGTCATCATTGATTCATGCCAAATGCTTCATACTCGGCGATGAGGAAAGAATGAAATCTCGATTGGGTTCGACTTTGATCGTTTTCGCTGCTGGCATCGATTTCGCGGCCTGTTCGAATTCGTCCACCGCGCAACAGAATGGCTCCGGTGCAGGCGTGTCTGTGCCCGTCGCCATTGCGTTTGCCGATCTCCCCGACGCGCCCACGCCGCAAATTGAACTCGCCGACTCCGCCGATCCTTCAGGCCAGTCCGCAAAATCGCAGACTTCGCAGCAGCCGCCCGCAGCGACCAACTCCTCGTCCTCAGCTAGCAGTGGCGCCTCGCAAAGCAGCTCCAGCGCCCAGACCTCCACGCCGCCGCCCGCCCCGCAGCAGAGCCAGCACGACAAGGCTGAACAGCAGATCAAAGAGCAGGAAAAGCAGCGCATCGTCGGTATCCTGCCGTCCTTCAACGTCACCTATCGCAGCGATGCCGCGTCCATGAGCGCGCGCCAAAAGATCGGGCTCGCCTTCCGTTCCGCTATCGATCCGTATACCTTTGGGATCGCATTTGTCGTCGCAGGTCTTTCCGAGGCGCAGGACGAAGGAACCGGTTTTGGCTGGGGCGCGGAGGGCTACTTCAAGCGCTCCGGAGCGGCCTATCTCGACGCCTTCGACGGCGTGATGATCGGCAACGGCTTCCTGCCTGCTCTCCTCCACCAGGATCCGCGCTACTTTCGGCTGGGTCACGGCAGCTTTCACCACCGGCTCTTCTATGCCATCGCCACCAGCTACATCTGCAAGCACGACAACACCGGAAAATGGGAGCCCAACTACTCCAACGTTGGGGGCAACATCATCGCCGGCGCTATCTCCAATCTCTATTACCCATCGCAAACATCGGGCTGGGGCCAAACCATCGACAATGGCTTGATTGTCACCACCGAAGGCACCTTCGGCGGCGTACTCCAGGAGTTCTGGCCCGACATCTCGCGCAAGCTCTTCCACAAAGACCCCACCCACGGCCTCGACGCCCAGGCTGCCGCCGCCGACAAAGCGAAAAAGAAGAACCCCTCCGGCACCGGCGCCACCAGCAGCAGCGATACGGCCAACCCAAAGTAGACGCCGGGCGCCCGTTCAACGCGCCGTTCGCACTCCTGCGGTATCATTCCTGCATCTCGAAAACGCGGGCCACAGCAGTTTCGGAAATGGTGTAGTGGATTCACGGAATCGAAGTCGTCGCGACCAGCAGGGAGCGACGACCTTGGTAAACGCTCTGACCGGACACGGTATTTCCGAAACTGCTCGAAATCCAAGCCCAATTTGCCACTCCCGCGCCGCGGAAGGAAAGGTTCATATGGATAACTCCGCTGTTGTCGTTTTCGTTCTTATCGTTGCCGCCATCATCGGCATCTTTGTGCTGGTCACAATCCTCAAAACCATGTACACGGTGCGCACCTACTCTGCCGGTGTGGTGGAGCGCTTCGGCAAGTTCAACCGCGTCGCGCGCCCAGGACTGCAATTCCTGCTGCCCTACTGCGAAACCGTCCGCCTTATCGACCTGCAAGTGCGCCAGGCCGTCGTCAACGTCGAAACCAAAACCAAGGACAACGTCTTCGTCACCATTCCCGTCTCGGTGCAGTACCAGGTGGTCGAGGCTAAGGTCTTTGACGCCTACTACAAGCTCAGCAATCCGCAGAGCCAGATCGAGAGCTACGTCTTCAACTCCATCCTCGGCCACGTGCCCACGCTCACGCTCGACGAAGCCTTCGAGCAGATGCAGCAGATCTCCGGCGCCGTCAAGCGGGACCTCGACGAGGTGATGGACACTTTTGGCTACAACATTCTGCGCGCGCTGGTCACCGACATCGTTCCCGACGCCAAGGTCAAGGCGGCCATGAACGACATCAACGCCGCGCAGCGCGAGCAGATCGCGGCGCAGGCCCGTGGCGAAGCCGAGAAGATCCTGAAAGTAAAGCAGGCCGAGGCGGAAGCGGAGTCGAAGGCCCTGCAGGGAGAAGGCACGGCCCGCCAGCGTCAGGCGATCATCAAGGGCTTGCAGGCATCGGTGGAGGAGTTCAAAAGCGCAGTCGAAGGCTCAACCGCACGGGACATTATGGCCATGGTCCTGATGACCCAGTACTTCGACACCATGCGCGAAGTGGGCGTCATGGGCAAGTCGAGCACGATTTTCCTGCCCAGCTCGCCCGGCACCGTGAACGACCTGATGACCCAAATCCTCGCCGGCTTCCAGGCCGCCAAGACGTCCTAGCTGGTAGGTAGAACAGCGTCCGACCGACAAGCCTGTCTCCGCATCGGCGGCGAATTTGGTGCTATGCTATTCAGTCCCGCGCATTCAGCAAAACGGCGGCGCCTTCGACTTCTCGGCCAAAGCGGGCCTCGCCTGTGATGAATGTAGCAGGTTTGAGGAGATCTTCGATGCGCTCTCGATTAGCTCTTGCTTCCGTGATAGTTTTTCTGGCGATGCTGTTCGCCACGACATGCTGTGGCATCGCGCAGCAGAGTCCAAACGCTCAAAGCACAGGTCCATTTGGCTTACATCGTGGAATGACCAAGAGCCAAGTAATTTCGATCATCGGGCATGACGCAGTCAAGAAAGATACAACAGATACCCTTGGCGGCTCGAGCCTAACCGTATCCGCTGTTCCCAAGCCTTTCCGTGAATTCGAAGAGTATTTACTCATCTTCTCAAACACGGACGGACTGCTGAAGATTGCAGCAATCGGAAAGGACATCCCCACTTCCGAAGAAGGAACGGAGTTGCGTCAGCATTACTCTGATCTGAAACAGCTTTTGTCGGGTATCTATTCAATGCCGCAAGAGGTTGATTTCTTAAAATCCGACAATTCTGCCCTTGCAGAGCCCGGGAATTTTATGTTGAGTATGCTCGAAAATGAGCGGGATCTGGCCTGTCTATGGTCGGGCGACAAAATGAAACTAAAGGATGACATCGGAGGTATTGTGCTTGAGGCCAAGGCCTCAAGACTCGACACCGGATACCTTGAACTCACATATGAGTTCAATGGATGGGGCGATTACGTGGACAAATTAAAGGCCGACGAAGGAACGGTGCTGTAACCGGAGGATGACCACGCGGATTCCGATTCAGATTCCGGTGGATTCACGAGAGTTTACCCACGCGCCTAGCCGACAAAACCTTGGTGCCTCACCCTCGCCGCACCGTTGTTTTTGCCAGCTAGAGTGGGGTCGCACGAAGCCGCGCGTGCATTTCTCTAATCCCTTCGCCCCTGTTCTTCAAACTCTTCGTTGAGCCAGTTCGAGAATGCCGCAAACTCCTCGTCGCGGCCCAGGAAGTCCCTCACCATCTCGCGTCCCGGCTTCGACCCGCCCTGCTCGAGCACCGCCTTGCGGTAGCGCGCGCCCGCCTCGCAGCCCAGCAAATCCTCCGGATCGAACTGCCCAAAGAAATCCAGAGCAATCACCTTGTCGAACATGTAGGTGTAGTAGTTCGACGAGTAGCCGGTCAGGTGCCCGAAGCTCGCGTACATGCGGTTGCCTTCGAGCCACGTCCACGGCTGAAATTGTTTGTAGAGTTCGCGCGTCACCACGTCGGGATCGATCCCCGCGGGATCCTCGTCGTGCAGGTTGAGCGAGAGCGTCGTGTAGTAAAGCTGCGTTCTGATCCAATCCGCGCGGCCGAATGCGCCCGCCCGCTTCATCGTCCGGATCAGCTCCGCCGGCAGCATCTCATCCGTTTCGTAGTGCCGCGCGAACGCCTGCAGCAGTTTCTCGTCGCGGAAAAATTCCTCGAGCATCTGCGACGGCACCTCGATAAAGTCACCCTCCGTCGCAAATCCCGAAAGCCCCGCCCACTCCGTGTGCCCGCCGAGAATCGCGTGCATCAGGTGGCCAAACTCGTGGAAGAACGTCACTACGTCGGAGTATTGGAGTAGGCCAGGATCGCTGGCGTCACCGGCCGGGAAGTTGCAGATCAGCGCCGCCTCAGGCATCGTGCGTCCGCGCACGCCCGTCACCACCGGCGCAGCAGAGAACCACTTATCCTTGCCCTCGCGCGGATGCATATCGAGATAGAACCGCCCCACCATCCGCCCGCCGTCGAAAACTTCGAAGACCGAAACCGCCGGATCCCACGCCGGTGCATTCGTCGGCCTGAACTCTACCTTGAACAGCTTTGCCGCCGTCTTCAGCACGCCCGCCTCAACTCGCGCATAAGGAAAATAGGGCCGCACCGACTGCGAATCGAAATCAAATTTTGCGCGCCGAAACTGTTCGTACCAGTAGCCGCGGCTCGTAATGTCAATCGCGCTCAGCCCCGGCTGCCGCCCGCGCGCAAATTCAAGCACCAGCGCGTGCTCGTGCTTCGCGCCATCGCGGCTGGCCTCGTCTAGCTTCGCTAAAAACGTCCGCACATTCGCCGCCGACTTCATCATCTGGTCAGCTGTCGCCAGATCGGCCCAACTCCTGAATCCGAGAATGGTCGCAATCTCCTGCCGCGTCGCCAACAGATCGAGAAGAATCTGCCGGTTCGCGGGATACGCTCGCGTGTTGTAGGCCAGAAACATCCTCTCGCGCAGCGCCGCGCTCGCCGCAAACGTCATCACCGGCATCATGTCCGGCGGATCGGTGGTCAGCGTCACGCGTTCCTGGCCATCCGCGTCTTTCTCTGCCGGGTGCCGCGCAATGTAGTCGGCGGGCAGCCCTTCGAGCTCCTGCGGCGCCGCCTCAATCGTCTTCGCGCCCTCTTGAATGTTGCGGCCGAACTCGAGCGACAGGCCAGTGGCCTTGTCGTGCAGCGCGTGCAGGCGGTCGCGCGTTGCCTGGTCCTTGTCCACGCCAGCCAGCCGGTAGCCGAGCAGCGTGCGCTCCACATAGTGCTGCGTCGCCGGGCTCGAGCCTTCCAGCTTGATCGCCACGAGCGCGTCATACACTTCGCGGTTCAGGCTCAGCGCGCTCCCCGCCATCGCCACGCGCTGCGCCTCCATCTGCGCCTGGTCGCGCACGGCCTTGTCGGCGGCCACTGAATTCAAAATCCCCGCCTGCGCTCCAGCCAAACTCAAATGCTCAATCGCCGTGTCGAAGAGCAGCAGCGAATTTTCGGGCGTGCGCTCGCCCTCAACGGCCACGAGCGCGGCCAATGCGCCCTCGTGCGCCGCCAGCCGCGCGCTCACCCAGGCGGTCAGTGCCCCGGCCGACGCGGCGCCGCCCGCCTCCCATGCGTGCAAGTCTTGGTCGGCAGCGGCAGTATTCTCAACAGGCATTGCGAATGACCCTCCAGATTCCTAGACTAACAAGCCGCTTCGCGCGCGCACGCGATGATGCATTCGCGCCGCCGCGCTGCTGGCGAGCACGGACCCGCCCGTGCGTATTGCCGGCGTACAGGCCGCAGGCTCTATTTCGATGGATTTGCCGAGTAGGCGTCCAGCCGCTTCTTATAAAGCAGCAGAACGCTCGGGCCAAACGACAACAGCATCACCGCAATCCCCGTTACGATGCCGAAGCTTGTCGCCACCGGAGCCGAACAATCGCCGCGCCGTCGTACCCAGACGTGACAAGGCACTGCAATCAGGAGCTCCAGCACGCTGCCCTTCAGCAGCCACGACACAATGCGGGTCGTCACCGCCGCGGAGTTCCTGAAATACAGATAGAAGAGAACTCCCCACACGAGCCAGAACGCCAAGAAAATCCACACGACCTCCATCTCGGTATCCCAGAACCGGTCGAGGAACTTATCGCCGGCCACACCCGCACCGGCCGCTGAGAATGCGGCGAACACAAGAAGCGCGAAAAGCATCGACCCCGTGACCACCGACACTGCAAGATGCGTCCGCGGCTTCAATCGCTTCTGCGAGGTGTCGACCGACAGGAAAAGCAGGATCGCCTGGCCACCGATGACGGCAACAATCGCCGCCCACACCAGCCACTCCGTATACATCTCGCCCAGGGTCTTAAAGAAGGGAGCGTCCGATCCAGCCATGGCCAGGCGCAACCCGGCGGGCGCCAGCAGCACCACAACAATCACGGCATAAAACACGCTGATGACGATGCCCCACTTGCGCATGGCGCGTCCTTTCCTCACTTCGCATCCAATTATCCGCTCGCGAAGAGCCCACCGCGCCTTTTTTATTGCGCGAATTCCCGCGACCGGTTCGAGGAAGACCCTACTTCATTGGCGTTTGGCCGCTCACCACCGGCGGCATCTTCAAAAACTCTTCTGGCTTGAGCGCTCGCGGCGTGAACCGCGCCTCGAAAACCGCGCCTTTGAAGGAATCGCGCTGGTTGATCCGCGTTCCGATCGACGAGTGGCCCGGTCCCTGTGGCGTCAAATGCAGCGCGCCTTCGCCCTGCATCTCGTCGCCCACGAAGTTGCGCAACATTTTGCCGTCGTACACCGCCGTCACGCGGTACCACTGCCCCAGCGGGTGCAGATCGTTGCAGTTCAGAAGCGTGCGCTGCGAACCGTTGGAATAGGCAAAGCTATCCAGGCACCACTCGCCTCTCACAATGCGAATCTCGAACAACATGCGGTTCTCGGTGTCCTTGCCCGTCGCCGGATCGATTTCCGCAAGATGGAAAAATCGCTGCGCCTCCGCGCCATCAACATCGGGCCGGAAGATTACCTCCCATGTGTAGGTGCTCACGCCGGCCAGCGGATGCACATCCACGAACAGCGCATCGTCTACGCCATTGAACTCGATGGCCTTACCATAGGGCGAGTCGGTCAGGTGCGGATGCCCGAGCACATGCGTCGGATGGCCGCCGATGGAATCGATGTCGTCAAACCGCCAGATCCGGGCCCCCGGCGACAGGTCTTCGTCGCCGGGGTGGGAGATCGTTGTCTGCGATTCGTCCGGTGCTTGCGCAAACGCCGCCGGCAATAACGTCAGCGCGACCGTCACGATCGAGGCCGAGCGCCTCCAATTCGTTCTCATACACCGATCCTCTCCGGGCTAACTCGCTGACCTGCTGACTCGCTTCTCTTCTCACCGCAGCTCGTACGGCATCTCTGGCGCAGACGCCGCGCCGCGCTTCATCCGCCCCGGTATTGCTCGTCGCTCACATGCTCCATCCAGTCAACCACCTTCCCGTCGAGCTTTTCTTGAATGGCGATGTGCGTCATGGCCGTGGCCGGGCCTGCTCCGTGCCAATGCTTTTCGCCCGGCGAGAACCACACCACATCGCCGGGCCGTATCTCTTCGATCTCGCCGCCCCATCGCTGCGCCCGGCCGCAGCCGGAGGTGACGATCAAAGTCTGTCCGAGCGGATGCGTGTGCCATGCAGTTCGCGCGCCCGGCTCGAAGGTCACGCTCGCGCCTTGCACAAATGCCGGCTCCGGCGCCTGAAAGAGCGGATCGATCCGCACCGTTCCTGTGAACCAATCTGCCGGTCCTTTGCCTGATGGCTGCGAGCCGCTTCTCTTGATCTCCATCTCCGTTTCCTCCGGTGGTCCTGATGGTTCACGTTCCTAGGTCGCCGAACTGCTTTACTAACCCCGGTCCACCTTCTCCATCGTATGCAACTTTCGCGACCCATAGCGTTCTCAGCTTTCCGCCAATCAATCCAAACCGAGCCCACTGACGGCCCCATTAGGCCCCCTCCCGCACCTCCGCCCCCCTAAACCGCCCGGATGCAGTACTGAAATACCTCCCTAATCTGCACATTCTTAGTTGCATTAGCGTCGAAACCCTTTTAATATGCGTCAATTGAAGAGAATGCCTCTCGCGGTCTCCAGCACGATAGACACACCGGCCGCGCCGGCCGCTGCATTGCCTCGCCTGCGGGTGGGCAAGCTGTGTATTGCCGTCCAGGGAGCCACGCCTGCCGAGCTCATTTCCCGCGCCGAGTCTGCTCTTAAGGACTCTGTTTTCATCGAGTTCCGCCTCGACCATCTGCCCAAGCCCGCCGCTGCCCTGCCCGAACTCAAGGCCCTCCTCAACCGGCGGCGTGACATCACGGCAATCGCCACCTGCCGGCGCAAGCCCTATGGCGGCAAGTTCACGGGGTCCCTCAACTCCGAGCTCGAAACCCTCCTTAAAGCCGCCGAAACCGGCTGCCAGATCGTCGATTTGGAGGTCGAGTCGGCCGAGCAGTGCACCCGGCCTCAACTGGCCCGGTTCCGTGCCGCCCTTCGTGCCGCAGGCGCCGCACTCCTCATCAGCTCGCACGACTTCACTCGGACGCGCCGCCCCGAGGGCCTGAATCAAACCGCCAAGCGCATCGCCGCTTATGAGCCAGACTTCGTCAAGGTCGTCACCACGGCTCGCAACTTGGTCGACAATCTCTCCGTCCTGCAGATGATCGAGGATCAGTCCCTCGCCACCCACGTTGTCGGCATCGCCATGGGCGAGGAGGGCCTCATCAGCCGCGTTCTTAGCCCGCGCGCCGGAGCCGCTTTCACCTTTGCCTCCTTAGCAGACGGCGCCGAGACCGCCGCGGGCCAGGTCCCCGCGCGCACGCTCCTCGATCTCTATCGCCTCGAGCAGCTCGACCAGGCCACGCGCATCTTCGCTGTTGCCGGTAACCCCATTGCCCACTCCCTTTCGCCGCTCATGCACTCCACGGCCTTCCGCCGCGAAAACGTGAATGCCATCATGCTTCCGCTCAAGGTGCGCACCCTTGACGACTTGCTCACCGTCGTTCGCGATCTGCCCCTCGATGGTGTCGCCGTCACCATGCCCCTCAAGCAGGAGGTCCTGCCGCACCTCGCCAACATGGACCCGCTCACCGGCCGCATCGGCGCATGTAACACGCTGCGCACCGGCGCTGACGGCAAGCTCTACGGCTTCAATACCGACGTGGCCGGCGTGGTCCGCCCGCTCGAACGCCGTATGCGTCTCCAGGGATCGCGCATTCTTGTTCTTGGCGCGGGCGGCGCTGCCCGTGCCGCCGTCTTCGGCCTCGTCGAGCAGGGCGCTGAGGTCTTCATCGTCAACCGCACCCACGAGAAGGCCGTCGCCCTCGCGCGCAAGGCCAAAGCCCACGTCCTCCGCCAGAGCCTGCTCGGCAAACAGCGCTTCGACGCCATCATCAACACCACGCCCTGCGGCATGACCGGCATCAAGCAGCAACTCCCCGTCAAGGAGAGCGAGCTCAACGCCTCGCTCATCTTCGACCTGGTTTATACGCCGCTTGAAACTCCGCTCCTCAAGCTGGCCAAAGCGCGCGGCCTCGTTGCCATCTCTGGTCTCGAAATGTTCGTCCAGCAGGGCGCTCGCCAGTTCGAAATCTGGACCGGCAAGCCCGCCCCCGAAGCCGAGATGCTCCGCGTTGTCGAGCTCGAACTCCGCCGCCACCCGCAGTAATCCACCCGTTCAGGTTCCTCCTGCATCACGTGCATCCAGTACGGCGCGGAGCCCCGCCTTTTCCGCCTGGAAATGCGGCATTGACCACGCAATATCTCCAGCAGCGGTACAATTCAAGCGACTCAGCGCTACAGCGGTTCCGCAGTTACTGTGTCCTGAAGGCATCGCCGCCGAGTGGATTTTTCGTTAACCGGGGTCCCCACAAACAGGTCTTCGTCTGTGGGGTGGAAGTAAAATCCACCCCGCACCGAGGCCGGAAACGGCTGCAACAACTGCGGAACCGCTCAAAAAAAGGAGATGCACGATGTCAGAAGGCGCCGGCTTGTTATTGTCCTTTTTTGTTCTGGCAGTGGTGTTGTTCTTGCTTGCGACTGCCCTTGCGTCGTTCTACAGCATCGGTCCCACTCAAATCGGGCTTGTGCGAAAGAGATTTGGGAGGAAGCTGCCCGGCAACAATCCCGTTGCCTTTCAAGGCGAAGCCGGTTATCAGGCCGACCTTCTCATGCCTGGGGTGCGCTTCAAGTTCAAACCGCTCTTCACGGTCACAAAACATCCGTGGGTACAGGTGCCTGCAGGACAAATCGGCGTTGTCATCGCACAGGTTGGCAAGCCCACGCCTATCGGCGCCAAGTCAGGCAGGTACGATTCGGCCTTCGGCAACTTCACTGACCTGCGAACGTTTGTTGAGAAGAACGGAGAGAAAGGCGTTCAAAGGCCGGTGCTTTCCCCCGGCACACTCGCGCCCATTCACCCCGTAGCTTTCCTGGTCATTACCAAGCCGCAGGTCTTCGGCGTACCAGTGTCCGACGAGTACAGCAGACTCGCCCGCGGCGGCAAGCTGGACTTTCGCGCCTTCGGCCTTGAAGACTGGCAGCTCGATGTCACGCGCATTGCGCCCAAGCCGACTGCCGAAAGCGGCAAAGTCGTGGACATGATCGGAGTGGTCACCGCATTAGATGGGGAACCCTTGCCGGCGGGCGCGATTGCCAGCCGACTCGGCGAATTCAAGGATGTTCGTGAGTTTGAAGCGAAAGCTGGCGTGACGGATTTCGAGCTGATGGGGTTGATTCTTGGCAGCAAGAACGATCAGCACAACAACTACCAGGACTTTCAAAAGTTCCTCGAGGCTGGCGGGAAGATCGGCCTCCAGCACGACCCGCTGCTCTATGGCGCCTACAACCTCAATCCGTTCCTGGTTCGCGTGGAACAAGTACCGATGCTGGTTGTGGAACAGGGTCAGGTCGCCGTCGTCAAGGCCTATGTAGGATTGCCTACACAGGACACATCAGGCGCAAACTTCAAGTTCGGCAGCCTGGTGCGCCCCGGCCATCAGGGCATCTGGCAGGAGGCGCTGCGGACGGGCAAGTACCCGATCAATCCCCGCATCTACGACGCCAAACTGGTTCTCACGGCAATCCTCAAGCTCGATTGGGCGAAGGACGTCACCGGCGCTCATGGACTGGATGCGCGCCTTGAACCCATCATTGCAAAAAGCAATGAGGGCTTCGTGTTCAGCATCGACCTGCAGGTTCTCATTCACGTTCCCGATACCAAGGCTCCGCGCGTGATCTCCATGGTTGGTTCCATGGAAAATCTCGTCAACGAGGTTCTCCAGGCTGCCGTCGGCAACCTCTTTCGCGACAAGATCGGCGGCATGGAAGCGATTACGTTCATCCAGACGCGCCAGAGCGTCCAGGAACAGGCCTTCAACTACATCCAGGGAAAGCTCGCCGAGTATGAAATCGAGACGCGGGGAGTTTATATCCAGGATGTCGTCTACCCCGAGCAGTTGGTCACCGTTCTCACCCAGCGCGAAGTCGCGCATCAGGAAGTGGAAACCTTCAAAATGCAGCGCCAGGCTCAGGACCAGCGCATCGAGACCGAGAAGGCCCGGGGCACTGCCGACATGCAGGTGGATCTCGCCAAGGCAAAGGTCGGAGTAGACATCCAGGTAAACAGAACCGAAGCCAGGATGAAGGAGGCCCAGGGCGAAGCCGCGTTCATTGAGCAGACCGGAACCGCCAGGGGAGCCGAAGTTCGCGCGGTCGGCTTGGCCAACGCCGAGGCTTATGAGCGGCAGGTCGGAGCGCTGGGCAAGGGCCCCACCGCTCTCGTGAATGCCATCAAGGCGCTCTCGGTCGGCAATGTCGCGTTCGTGCCCAAAATTCTTGTCGTCGGCGGCAGTGGCAACCAGGGGGTTCTCGAGAGCCTGGGAGCGCTGCTGATGGACAAGCTCGACTCGAGCACCGCGGACTCCGGAGGCACTGCGGACTCCGGATATGCCAGCTCCTCAACCGTCAATCCCGCCCCAGCCGGCCGCACCAAGAACGCTGCGCCGTGATCGCAAGCCTTGAGAGGCTCGTGCGGCAGGGCGCGCACCAGTTCCGCCCACAAGAGTTATCTTGTCCTCGGAGGAGCCTCCCATGCGCGCCGCCGTCTTCGATTCCACTTCGGCCGGGCTAGGTCGCCGCCCCGGCGCCTGGCTTTCCATCGAAGAGATTCCGCGCCCCAAGCTGCAGCCCGGCGAAGTCTTGCTCAAAGTCCTCGCCTGCGGCGTCTGCCGAACCGATCTCCACATCGTCGAGCGCGACCTCAAGCCGCTGCGCCCGCGCATCGTCCCCGGCCATCAGATTGTCGGCGAAGTGGTCGAAGGAGCAAACGCAGCCCTCCCCGCGGGCACGCGCGTCGGCGTCTCCTGGATCGGCGGTGTCGACGGCCACTGCTGGTTCTGCCGCCACGGCATGGAGAACCTCTGCGACCACCTCGTCTTCACCGGCTACTCGGTCAATGGCGGCTACGCGCAGTTCGCCGCGGTGCGCACCGATTTCGCCCATCCCCTGCCCGCTGGCCTCGACCCCATCGCCGCCGCGCCGTTGCTTTGCGCCGGCGTCATCGGCTTTCGCAGTCTTCGTGTCGCGGGCGTCGAGCGCGGCGAGCGTGTAGGTCTCTACGGATTCGGCAGCTCCGCCTCGCTCGCCATTCGCATCCTTCACTCGTGGGATTGCCAGGTCTACGTCGTCACGCGCGGCGAATTGCACCGCAACGCCGCCACAGCACTCGGCGCCACGTGGGTCGGCGACGAAGATTCCAAACCTCCCGTCGAGCTTGACCGCGCCATCACCTTCGCGCCCAGCGGCAAAGTCGTCGTGAACGCGCTCTCCGCTTTGCGCAAGGGCGGCATCGTCGCCATCAACGCCATTCACCTCGACCAGATGCCCGCCTTCGACTACGATCACCTGCTCTGGGGCGAGCGCCAGTTGCGCAGCGTGGCCAATATGACCCGCCAGGACGCGCGCGACTTTCTCGCTCTGGCCCGCGATCTCAATTTTCGTCCCACCGTCCAAACCTTCCCGCTCGACGACGCCAACCGCGCCCTCGAAGCCGTCAAGCACGAAACCGCCTCCGGCTCCGCCGTCATCGTCCCCTAGCGGATCCGCGCCAGTTTGAAATCTGGACAGGCAAGCCCGCTTGCCCCTACTCATCCCCACTCGCAGCGGCACAAATTACGGCGAATCACACGTCCACGCCCCAGCCCCAAAGCCACCGCGCCTCCTGCATCACCCGGCCATGTGACCAGCATCACCGCGTGTCGCATTGCAACAGGTGAGCAATGGAAGTTTGTGACTATCCGGAGTGAGGTGCGGCGAAAGATCGCCGGCCTGATTTCCTCCGCGGGAACGCCTACAGCGGCTCCGCGGTAACTGTGTCCTGAAGCCATTGACGCCCAGTGGATTTTTCCCTAAGAAAAATCCACCTTGCTCTGAGGCTGGAAACGGCTACACCAACCGCGGAACCGCTCTAACAGGAGGAGCCGCATGAATTATCCGGTCTGGGATGTGGCATTTGGCGCCGGTTTGCTCATCGCCATCGTCGCCATCCTTCACGTATTTGTCTCTCATTTTGCTGTCGGTGGCGGGCTCTTTCTCGTGGTCACTGAGCACCGGGCCCGGCGCAGAAACGATGCCGCCCTTCTCGGCTGGCTCAAAAAGCACACCAAATTCTTTGTACTGGTTACCGTGGTCTTCGGCGCCATCAGCGGGGTGGGCATCTGGTTCACTATCGGCTTGATCAGCCCCACGGCTACCAGCAACCTGATCCACGCCTACGTTTGGGGCTGGGCGATTGAGTGGGTGTTCTTTTTCATTGAGATCACCGCCGCGCTCCTCTATCTGTATGGTTGGGACAAGCTGGAACCGCGCCTGCACCTGTGGTACGGCTGGATCTACTTCATCGCCGCCTATCTCAGCCTCGTGATCATCAATGGGATCATCACCTTCATGCTGACCTCCGGTAGCTGGATCAGGAATCACCAGTTCTGGAAGGGCTTCTTCAATCCCACCTACTTCCCGTCGCTGGCGTTCCGCACTGCCATTGCGCTGGCGCTGGCAGGCATCTACGCGCTCATCACCGCCAGCGTGCAGAAGGATTCCGCGCTGAAGGCGCGTATTGTGCGATGGAGCGCATGGTGGATTGTGCCCTCGCTGGCCGTTCTCCCCTTGCTGGCGTGGTGGTACGTGCGCAGGATTCCCGCCGACGTTTGGGCCAACGCCCGCGGCTTCATGCCCACGGCCACTCATTTTGCCTTCTTCGCAGTCGTTCTCTTGTCCGTAACCTTTCTGCTCGCCCTGCTCACGCTCGTCCGCCCCGGCCGCATGCACCTCGCTTTCAGCCTGCTGGTCGCCGTGGTCGCGCTCGGCGCCATGGGCTCTTTCGAGTTCGTCCGCGAAGCCATTCGCAAGCCTTACGTCATCTCCAACTACCTCTACGCCAACTCGCTCTACTCCACGCAGATCCCGGGCGACGCCGGGTTCAGCGTAGACGAAGTGGACAACACAGGCATTCTCGCATCCGCCAAATGGATCGACCAGCGCGACATCACTGCCGGCGATCAAGTCACAGTCGGCCACGAAATCTTTCGCGTCGAGTGCCAAAGCTGCCACACGGCAAACGCCTATCGCGGGCTCAAGCACTATCTCACTCTGCGCGCGTGGGACCAGAACAAGATTCAGGCTATGATCGGCGGTCTTGAGTTCATGCACAACAGCGTCATGCCGCCGTTCGCCGGCACCGACTCTGAGCGCGCCGCGCTCGCCGCCTATCTCGGCTCCATCCATCCCATCTCTGCCAACGCGCCGGTTGCTACTGACGGCCAGACCATCTTCGAGCAGAACTGCTCCATGTGCCATCAGGTCAACTCGAGTGACAAGCTCTTCACGAATCTGCCCCAGGATCCAAACGCGGCCAGCGAAGCCATGAAGGACCTCACCAGCCTGTTTCCGCTCATGCCCGACCTGAAGCTTTCTGACCAGCAGCGCATGGCCCTGGCGCAGTGGGTCAACGCGCAGCGCGCAGCCAAAGGCATCGCCGTCGCGCCGCAAGGAGGAAATTGATCATGATCCAGTCCAACTTGATTCCAGCGTTAGACCCCAATCCGCTGCCCGCGCCCTATTGGGTCTTCAAATTGCTCCTGATTGTGACCTTCTTCCTCCATATCGTCGCCATGAATTTCATGCTTGGCGGGGCCGTCTTGGCGCTTGGGGCAAAATGGCGTTCAAAACACCTGCCCCATGGCAACCGCATGTTCTTTGACGTCGCCAAAAAGCTTCCCTCGCTCCTGCCGGCAACCATCACCCTGGGCATCGCTCCGCTTCTCTTCGTGCAGGTTCTCTACGGACAATTCTTCTATACCTCGTCCATCGTCATGGCCTGGCCGTGGTTCTTGGTGCTGGTCATGCTCACCGCCGCCTACTACGGTTTCTATTACGTTTCGCTCCGCGGCGGCCGGCAAATGGGCAAGGCCGGCGGCGTCATGCTTTTGAGCGCCATCCTCGTCTTCCTTATCGGCTTCCTGTTCTCGAACAATCTCACCCTAAGCCAGACGCCATCGCGCTGGGGCGCCAAGTACTTCGCTCATCCGTCCGGCTGGAGCCTCAATCTCTCTGAACCCACGCTCATCCCGCGCTTCCTGCACTTCTTTGTCGCGGCAGTGGCCGTGGGCGGCATCTTCCTCGTCTTCGTGGCGCTGGCCAACTGGAAGCGCGACAGGGAATATGCGCAACAGGCGCTCGAATTCGGCGGCAAGGCTTTCATGTACGCCACCATGGCGCAAATTGTCGTAGGCCTCATCTTTCTCATCAGCCAACCGCGCGACCTGCGCATGGTTTTCATGGGCGACAACCCGCTGGCCACCACGCTCCTTCTGGTGGGCATCACCGGAGCCATCGCCGCCATCTTTCTCATGTCCGGCGCTCTGCGCACTCAGAACCTTCGCGTTGCCGCATTTGTCGTGCCCGGCATCCTGGCCGTCGTCATCCTCTGCATGGTGGTGATGCGGGATATCCTGCGCGACGCCTATCTCCAGCCCTGGTTCAATCCCGGCCAGTTTGCCGTCAAGACGCAGTGGTCCGTCTTCCCGCTGTTTCTCGGGCTCTTCGTCGCTGGTGTCATCCTTTGGCTGGTGATGCTGGCGCGATACGGCCTGTTCCGCGGCCTGCTCGGCGGCAAGCAAGGACCGTCGCCGTCCGCGGACTCTCAAGCCGCCCGGCAGCCATAGAACGCCCGGCGCTGCCAACTGCGCGCCTGAAGCTGTCAAGCGCGAAACTGCTGATGGATCACCTGTGAGTGTCCTTTAGCAAGCCCGCGCCCGAAGCCGGGATGCTTCGCGTCGTCGAGCTAGAGCTCCCCCGCCACCACAGTAAGAATTGGGCGTCCCATCCTACAGCGGTTCCACAATTGCTATACCCAGGTCCGCAACTGCCAAGTGGCTTTTTCACCAAGAAAAAGCCACCCTGCAGGACGTTGGAAAGGGCACGTGAATTGTAGAACCGCTCTAACCATGTGTCGCATGAGCGGCCAGCGGTCAGGATGAGGCACCGAATCTCTCAAAACCCAGCAGCCCTTAGCGCTCTTTCATTTTCTTTGGTGCCCGTCGTCAATCTCCCGGGCGCCCTGGAACTTTTCCGGTTGGATTAGCTCTTTTTTCCGTAATTCACCATGCCCTGGAAATCGATGAAGACCACCGGCTCGTTGCCGGCCACCCAGGCGTCATGGCCCGGCGGCAGTCTCAGCACGTCTCCGGTCCTCGACGTGGTCTCCGCCCCGTCGTCCATGCGCGTGACCATCGTTCCGGAGACCTGATAGCCAAAGTGCGCGGCCTGGCAACTGTCCGTCTTCGCAATCGGCTTTACGCAGGTTGACCACTTCCATCCGGGCTCGAACGTGGCGCGCCCAATCATTGCTCCGCCAACGTTCACAAGCTCCACCTTGCCCTTGTCGAAATTCCTCACTTCCGCTGGTGCATTGAAGCTCTTGCGCTCCACCTTCCCTGACGTTCCTGGCATACCGTAACCTCCTGGGGTTTTTGTTCAGATCCTGGGGGATTGGCCTGACAAAAACACGATACACCTGCGACCCGCCGCTGCAAACGATCAGTTTTTCAGAGAAGTGCAATGACCTGCGCCGCCGGCTTCGCTCTCGTCGCCCTGCCTTTAGCGCCTCTTCCCAATCCATCGAAATGGGTTCCCCATCCTGACTGTCACCCTGAGCGACCTGAGGCCGCCGCGGCGGACGATGGGAGTCGAAGGATCCGCTTCTTGGAACTCTGCGGAAGGGTGGGAAAGCACGAACCCAAACCAACGGGCCTTGTATCAGGGCTTGGCTGGTAGGTCGGGGATTCATCCCCGACTGCCGCAAAGAACGCAAATAAGTGGACGGGCTTTAGCCCCTGCCCGTCCACTCGCGACGCGCAATCGGGGTCCCCAAGAAGACGATTTTGATTCTTGAGGTGAACGCTATCCTTGCGGTCGCGCGGTGAACCTCGTCGCCACCCTCAGTAACCGCAGCGCCCGATTTCGCGAAAAAGAAATTGCCGCAGGCGGTTCTTCACGTACAATTCCGCCATGCTCATGACCGCAACCATCGAGAGGCTTCCGGAAGCAACCGCAGTCGTTACGGTCTCCGGGCCGATGGCCCTCGGAACCTCTTTGAAGATCGCCGATTCCCAGGTGCGGGCGGCCATTGCCGACGGTGTCACCCGGCTGGTATTCGACCTCACGGGCGTTGACTATCTCGATAGCGCCGGCCTCGGCATGATTGTGTACACCTATGGCGCCGTCCGCGAGAAGAAAGGCGCCATGCGCCTCTGCGGAGTCGCTCCGCGTGTTGCGTCGCTGCTCAAACTGACCAATACGGATAGCTATCTGCCGATCGATTCCGGCCGCGAAGACAGCCTGGCTGCGCTCGGCCTGTAACTCTCGCCGGGCGCCCATCCTAACCACTCGCCGCGCTAGTTTCCGGCGGTTAGGGTAGGGAAGCCATCTTCCCGTTTACTCCCTTCTGGTTACTCCCTGTTCTAGATGTCAAGAGCCTGACTAGGCACGCACCATCCTAGCCCACTGAAAACAAGCGCTAAAAATCGTCGACCAAGTTTGCCGATCATTTCGCCCTACCCGCGCATAATCGCTGCATGAATCCAAATCCAGGCCTTCTTTGCGGCGGATATTCTTTGCCGCCACCGCGACTCTTCGCCGGTTTTTCATCGGAAAAATCGCCGAAACGGCCGGAAAGCAGGTGAAAAGCACTCGTAACTCCTTTAGATGGGGATTTTGCGAGGCAAACCCTTTGGAATCAACGGGTTGCAGAGAGTGATCAAGGGTACAAGTAACTGAAAACAAACCGCTTAACCCCTAAAAAGGGTGGGGGGAGTGGGTATAGATACTAAAAGGTCAACAGCCGCCGTCGCCGATTGGACGGCTGTCCGCCGCTCCGCTGACTCGCTGACCTGCTGACTCGCCAACTTGCTTGCTTTTGTCCCTGGTTCCTATGTCCCGAGTCCCGGGGCCTGTCCCGAGCGCAGCCGAAGGATCAATGCTTTCTTGTTCCCTTGGTCAGGGTCCCCAGCGACAGGTCATCGTCGCTGGGGTGACTTGGTCCCTCGGTCCCTTGGTCCCTGCTTTTTCTCCCTCGGCTCGTGCGTGATCGGAATCGGCGCCATGTCCGGCCCGATCCGCTGCACGCGCGTGTCGATCATCTCGTAATTGATCGTTCGCGGAGCCACCGGCCGCGTGATGCCCGTCGCGGCATCGGTTCTCACATCGTTGTTGCCCGCGATCTGAAAGCTGAACGCGGGAACGTTCCCTGTCGCCGTTTTCTCGGTGAAAACGCGCACCGGCAAGTAGCCCTGAATGGGATGCAGCCGGAACGCCGTCTCGTAGCGATGATGCTTGATGCTCCAGGTAAAAACGCGCACCTCGTCAAAGTCAAACGGCAGCCCCGATTGGAGCGGGTCAAGCACAGTCAGGTATTCCGCAACCTGGCGATCGGGCGTGTTGGCCTCGGAGTCGGTCACCTTGGTCAGCACCCACGCGCCCACAATGCGCTTGCCCTCGGCGTACTGCGCAACATCAAGGGGAACGTCCACATCCAGCCGGCTTGCGAGCAGCCAGCCCACGCGTCCCTGTGCATCCCGTGCCAGCCACCAGTCCTCCATCACGGGCGGCGCGGGCTTGCCGGCCTGAGTGGGTTTTGCCGTATGGGTAGACGAAGACGGTGCAGACGCTTCTGCGGGATTCTTGAGAGCAGACGCCCGCGCCAAAAGCTGCACCTTGGCGTTGCCGGCGAGCAGGTAGAAGCGCGGCGTTTCTCGCCCGGGAAGCAAGTGCATGGCGAGGTCGTCACGCAGAGTGGCCGTGGCCGCGGCCGGATCGTCCTTATGTTGTTGCGCGAGCTGGACAAAACCATCGTAGGTCTTCGCGTCGATTACGGCGCGCTGTTCAATCCAGCCGATCTCGTTCTTGTCCGTCTTGACCTTCAGAAAGCGCTTGCCATGCTCCAGCACCTCCAGCGCCTGTCCGTTCACCACCCCGCACACGCGATTTGAGACCGGAGCCACGCGGTCGTGCAGGTAGGTTGTGCGGATCGAAACGTATACCATCTCGTGGTGCTCATGCCGGAATCGCGCGCACCCGGCGGCGAATACAAGACAGCACAGCGCCGCCAAAGGCAGCGCAAGAACAAGTGAGAGGCGCCGGATTGATCGAACGGAAAGAATTGGAAGGCGAATGCGCACAGCTCGTGGAGTTTGCCTTGAGAATAGCATTTACGGCAGCGCCGCGACGGCCAGCGCTCCCACGGGATCGGTCCCGGTGGAAGAGGTGATTGCGGAGGTCAGCGCGCCGGAGCTCATGGTGTAGGCCTCGAGGTCGGGATTGCCGCCGCTTGTGCTATTCCCTGCGGCCACCGCCAGTACGAAGTTGTCGTCGCTATCCTCGGCCAGGCCGACGGGCTGAATGCCGGCAGCGATCGTGCTTCCCGTCGCCACCGTGTACGTGGTTCCCGAGGCTGTGATCGGAAACCATGCCACATTGCCGTCCGAATTGTCTCCTTGGCCGTTCGCGACATAGACGTAATCGCCGCCAGCGATGGGCAATATGGCGCTCGGCGCCAGGCCGCCGCTGGCAATGGGAGATCCAGTGGCCTGGGTGAGCGTTCCGCTGCTGAGCGAACTGTAATTGAACACGCGCAGCCCGCCTGAGTTTCCCGCGGTGTTTGCCAGCGTCTCGCCGACGTAGAACAGCCGGGGCGTGCTGCTTGGATCGACTGCCACGGACAGCGCAGAGCCGCCGGAATTCGCGGGCGTAATCGTCTTTGCCGTCCCTCCCAGCGGATTGGAGTTGCCGGAGGTGAAGGGAACAACGGTGGTTCCACCGAGACCGAGCGCGACAAAGAGGTTGGCGCCATCAGGAGAAAGCACCATCTGATGGACGGACGCGCTGGCGATGCTAAAGGTCTGAAACGGCGGCGCTCCACCGGAACCCGTGTATGCTCCCGTCGAGGAGTTAATCGGGATCGCGTCCAACTGGACGCTGTTGCTTGCGTTGCTGAATGCATCCACCAGCCACGAACCGTTCACCAGCATGGCGCCGGGAATGTCAGTAGAGATCGGCCCTCCGCTGTTTCCCAGGGTCAGAGTGCCGCCCGATCCAATGGTGTACAGGTAAATGCCGTTCACGGTACCGACATAGAGGAATTCGCCGCCCGGCGCCACGGCAATCGAGGTCGGTGCGGCCGACAGCGCGTAAGGACTGCCCGTGACATTTTCAAGCGTGCCCGAAGAGATGGTGTAAGCCGCGATCTGCTTGGTTGTCTGGTTCAGCACATAGAAAACGCCGCTGGAGAGCGTAGTGGGTGTCGTGGTCGTCGTCGTTGTCGAAGGAGGTAGGTCCCAAAAGCCCTTGCATCCGGCCAGGAGCGCGGCGAGGACCAGCCCCAGTGCTGCCCACTTCACGCTCTTCATCGCCACTCCTCGCGCAATGCCATTCCCAGGCCAATTCGTTCAAGCGGAATTCGTAAAGGGGCTCCACTCAAAGGGTACTGCTCGATCGCCGGTTTTGTCTTGTCGCTCGAGGTCAATTCATCCGGGCGCGAGATGGCCCTCCATCAAGAGACGCGGGCGAAGGGAATTTCGTTCGGTCAATTCAACCTTTTTCAACCGGCGAAGGGTCGTTTGCGGGGGGACAAACCACCCTGCCGGCGCACGCAGGTGCATACCCTCGAGCCGAACCGGGGTATACACACCGCGTGCACAAGCCGCCTGTGGCGGCCAGAGCGTACGTACAGAGGGATCAAGCGCCTCCATTCATCCGGCTCGCGCCCCGCGCGGCAATTGCCAATGAAAGTTGGCTCCCTGGCGAAAGCTTCATCTCATCCTTCTTGGTCGACACAAAGACCCCCGAATTCGGGCTGCCGATTCTGCCGTGAAAATCAACCCCGGACAAGGCACCGAGCTCGTCGATTTGCAGGGTTTTGCCATCCCAGCGGGGTAGGTTAGCTGCCGGGTCGCCGTACTCCCAGGCGTCTCCATCTGATGGCGCAGAGACCCCCATAATGGCTGCCTGGATAGGAACCACCTTCCCATCCTTCAATTGCGCTTTGGTAAAACGCAGCGCCAATGTCGATGTACCGCCATCGCGCATTTGATCCGTGGCGATGGTGCCCAAAAGCACCGTATCGCGTGGCAGCTCGAGCCCGCTCTTCAAGTGGACTGTTCCGCGAAGTGTGGCCCGGAATTGCTCGCCAGGCTGCATCTTCCTCGCGTCGATTGCCTTCTCAAGGACGGCTTGCGCTGGCACCATCAGGGAAGCCTCGCGCCGCACCACGGCAGAAGGAACACTTGGATCGGCTGCAGCGGCATGGCTCGAATTCCGCGCGCTGGCAGATCTGGGGTAAACAAGAACGCATGTTGCCAAAGCGATCCAGACGACGAAAATAGATTTGCTTCTCATAGACAGAATCTCCTTTTGCTGGTGAGTGTGATGACGCCAGAAATCCTGCGTCCCTGTTGGGCGCTCAACCCTCTTCGAACCACACTTCCGCGTCTCAATAGCGCACACACTTTCCGCGCGCGCCGCCGTCGAGGGAGACAGGGTCTCTGGGCTTATTGGAACGCCTCCGCGGGGCATACTTTCCGGAGGCAATATCTCTACTCCCTTAGATGAGCCAGGGTGTAAGAGGGTTAGCCGCGATTGTCGAGGGGCCGGCGGCCCAGGAGTCGCTTTCGCAATTACTCACGCGGAGCCAGCAGCTCGGGATCGTTGTTGCGCACATTTCCCACTCGCTTGCTCACGGGCCAGGCGATCATTGGCTCCGCGGGAAACGGCCGCAGCAAATCCACCGGAAGCCGCTCCATGGCGGCGGGCTCAAGCCAGCGGTCGTAATCCTTCGGCTCCAGAATCACGGGCATGCGATTGTGGATGGGTTCAACTACCTCGTTCGCATCGGTGGTCAGAATGGAAAACGTCTCCAGCGCTGCACCTTCTTTGGGCCGCCATCGTTCCCAGAGTCCCGCGAAGGCGCAGGGCTCGCCGCTCCTTAAACCGATGGCGAACGGCTGCTTATTCTTTGCGTCTTTGCGCGCCCATTCGTAGAACGCATCGGCGGGAACCAGACAGCGCCGCTTACGCAACGCTTCACGAAACGCGGGCTTGGTAGCAGCCTCTTCCGCCCGTGCATTGATGGTGGAGTAGCCGATCTTCGCGTCCCTGGCCCAGAACGGCACAAGGCCCCAGCGCGCCAGCGCGAACTCTCTGGCTCCGGAGTCCTGGCTCTGCCGCACCACCGGCTGCACACTTTGCGGTGCAATGTTGTAACTCGCAGGGAAGGCCGGCAGATCTTCCAGGTCCACGCCGAAGCAATCGGCAAGAACCTCGCGAGTAGACCGGCGCGCAAATCGTCCGCACATAAGGCCAATGATACGGCTGCGTCGGCTGCGCTAGTTAGGACGGCCACCGGATGCGGCGCGGCGGCGGAACCGCTCGTCGACGGGCTGGCGGCCTTGAAAGCCCGATTCCATGGTGTGCCAGTGTTCGATCGTCGGCTCGCCCATGCGCCAGCAGAGCAGTACCACTTGATCGTCGATGCGGCAGGGAAAGTCGAGCAGGCCCGAATCGAGGTCCTTCACCTGGACGCCGATCGCATCGATCTCTGCAATGCTCTCGCGAACTTGCTTTAGATGCTCTTCCACTTCCGCGCGCTGCCTGGAGACGCTGGCGGAGTTCACCCGCATTCCGCCCGAGAGATAGATCTGCTGCGCCAGGCCGTTGAGACTCGACTCGACGGATTGGGCGGAACGCTTGCCCTCCATGGCGCGCTTGAGCAACGACTCGAGCACCGGGAGCAGGGATTGCGCTTCGTCGAGGGTGAAAGTCCTCATCAAACGGATCCTTTTTCTTACAGCATACGACGGAATGCAAAAAAACTCTGCATTGACAATCTTGCGAAAGGCATCAGACTGGTCCTGGAACTTCTATCGTCTGTGGAGTCGGAGAATCTTCTTCTGTACGGCAAGCGGTCCGGGGGACTTCAATGAGTTTGCGCTCGCAGTATTCCAGGTCGCTAGTGGAACGCCGGCGCGTCAGTGCTGTGGATAAACAATCGCCTTTGTGGATAAGTGCGCGGATTCATAGTCCCCGCACCGCTGCGATAGCCGCGCGGTATGTTTCATTGCGGTGAAACCGCCGCCGGAAACTTTCAATGATAGGACGAATCAGTCAATAGAAACCGCTATATCCGTCGAATATCGATAGTGTGTAGAAAGGCAATTTTGCTGGTTACGTTCGCGTATTACTGGGGCGCACGCCTCATGACCATTGTGCCATTGACACTCCACTGCTTCTCTCCTATGTTCAAAACACGAATGTAGATTTCGAAATCGTGGGCGTCGGTTGTTCGCACCGCTTTTTCGGGGCCTTGCTCAATGCTCCTGGGATTGTTCGATGGGGCCCCTGCTTCCCGTGGAGGTTGCCCAATAGGCAACGGACGAACGTTTTGTAATGGTCCTTTGGACGCTACGATAAACAAAGATTTTTCAAACGGTTATCTGAATAAAAGCCGCGCAACAGGCTTCATTCCACTTTCACTGGCTGACCGCTTCACGGGAAACCGTCCAGCAGCCGGGCAGTCTTGTTTTTAGCTTAAGGGGCCTTGCACTCCCCGTGTCCTGTGGATACCGAAGGCATCCTGTCTTCGCGGCTGGATGTGGGTGTGCAACGGCTCAGGTTGGCGAGAATTCTTATGGAACACTGCGCTCCCAGAAAGAGGCCTTGGTGAAACCACTCCTCCTGGTTTTGACTGACATTCAAGATGCCAAAGCGCGCGCCACTGTCAAGATGGTTCTTGAGGGTGCCGGTCACAGAGTGATCGAGGCGGCCGGACGTGCACAGGCCAACGCTCTTCTGAGCAATGGCTTGGATCCCGACCTGCTGCTGTGCGAGGCTTCGCCCGCCAATTCATCGGAGACGTCTCAGTTCAGTCAGCTCTTGAAGTTCGCTCCCGCGGACAGGGTTTGCCTGATTACGAAATTGGGCGAGCAGGGTCTGCGCAGAGAAGCCGCTGAGCTCGGCATCGAGCGCGTCCTGACTATGCCAGTGACGCGCGAAGACGTCGAGGCGGTGATCGAATCGCTGAATCCCGCCAAGTGCCCGATCCGTGTGGCCCGCGACCAATCTTCCCACTGCGGAGTTCTTCCAGTCGCCCCGAGCGTTGCAGCGCATTCGGTGCAGATTCCGGACGAAATGCCTGCTCTTCCCTATGTTGAAGAGCTCGGGGGCGGCAACTTCTTTCTGGCTGCGTCGCCGCACATGCTCGAGATTCGTCGCCAGGTCAAGTTGCTCGCGGATATCGATGTCAATGTCCTGATCCTCGGTGAAAGCGGGACCGGCAAGGAAGTCATCGCAGAACTGATTCATAAGAACTCCCGGCGGTCCAGGGAGAGATTTTCGAAAGTGAACTGCGCGGCCTTGCCGGCAGACTTGCTTGAGAGTGAGCTGTTCGGCCATCGCCAAGGCGCTTTCACTGGAGCCATCAACGACCGGGCGGGCAAGTTCGAACAGGCGAATCGCGGCACGCTGCTTCTTGACGAGATTGGTGAAATTGGAGTCCAGATGCAGGCCAAGCTCCTCCATGTCCTTCAGGATGGGGAGTTTGCTCGCCTCGGAGCCCAGGAAACCACCAAAGTCGATGTCCGGGTTCTGGCCGCCACAAATGTTCATATAGAGGACGCGCTCTTCACCAAAACATTCCGCGAGGATCTCTATTACCGCCTCAGCGTCTTCACCATCAAGGTTCCACCCCTCCGCGAACGGCGCGAAGAAATCCCCTGGTTCATTGAGGAGTTCATTCGCCGCGCGCCTGCGGAATTGGCAAGCGGTTTTTCATGCAGCCTTCCTTCCCGGTTGATGGATGCGGCTCTTCTCTACGATTGGAAGGGAAACCTGAGGGAACTCCGGAATTTTGTCACGCGCACCATGGTCATGCGCGATGCGGACGCCGCCACCCGCGAACTGGAAGCCAAGGTGGCTGCGTCGGTTGCGGCCGATCCGGAGGAGCAGTTGGTCGATACATCGGTTCCATGCGCGAGCATGCGATCGATCGTTCGCGACGTAAAGGCCCGAACCGAATCGAAGATGATCCAAAGTGCGCTCGAGACCTTTGGCTGGAATCGCCGCCGCGCCGCGCAGTATCTCAACATGAGTTACCGCGGCCTGCTTTATAAGATTCAGCAGCATCACCTTAGACCTTGGTCGGCCGTTGATCCGAAACAGCCGGTCCAGAAAATCCACTCTGCTCGGGACAATGCGGTCTAGCCGACAAGCAGAGAATCAAAGAAAAGCGATCTCGCTCGCTGCTGCTGGTCATTCCTGATGCTGGGGTCGGCAGCGCCTGCGCTTGATCCTTCCCCGTCCACTCTTCCGCAAACGCCGCGCAACATTCGCGGCTCATCCTGCCCCGCACGATGTCGAAAACCAGTCATATCCATTCGGGCCCGCTCCTCGTCGCTCGTTTTAAAGAGCTTGTGACCGAAGTTCACGCATGAGTTAAGCTTCAAATGGGAATGAGGAGGAGGATTGTGACATTCAATTCCTCAGCACGAACCAGCGAACTGAAGCATCGCATCGAAACCCGGGAGGCCCGGATCGGAATCATCGGCATGGGCTACGTTGGGCTGCCTCTTGCGCTTTTGTTCGCGGACGAACACTTCAAGGTCACCGGCTTCGATATCGATGCACGCAAAGTGGAGATTCTCGACCAGGGCGGCTCGTATATTGTGCGAATTCCTGGGAACATGATTCAGATGGCGCGGGACAACGGGTTTAGGGCCACTGTGGATTATGGCGAGATTGCGCAAATGGATGTTGTCATCATGTGCGTGCCGACGCCACTCGACGAATATCATGAGCCGGACCTTAGCTATGTTTGTGACACGGTTCAAAGCATAGCGCCTCATGTCCGTGATGGACAGCTCATCATTTTGGAAAGCACAACATATCCGGGCACTACAGAGGAAGTAGTTGTCCCTCTTCTTGAGAAGGGGAATCAAGCCGGTCTTCGCCTGGCGAAGGACGATGTCAGCCCGGGCTTCTATGTAGCGTTCTCTCCAGAGCGGGAAGACCCGGGGAACGATTCGATCGCCCGGCGCGATATTCCAAAAGTTGTAGGCGGATGTGGCCCCGCGGCGGTTGAACTCGCGTCGGCTGTATACGCATCCATATTCAACCGGATCGTTCCGGTCTCTTCGCCTGCGGCGGCCGAGATGACAAAGCTCCTGGAGAATATCTATCGCTGCGTGAATATCGCGCTGGTCAACGAGTTGAAACAGCTTTGCATGCGCATGGGGATTGACATCTTTGAAGTCATCGAAGCGGCCAAGACGAAGCCCTTTGGGTTCCAGGCGTTTTATCCGGGCCCTGGCTTGGGTGGGCACTGCATTCCCATCGACCCTTTCTATCTTTCCTGGAAAGCCAAGCAGTTCGACTTCTACACGAAGTTTATCGAGCTTGCCGGCGAAGTGAACATTGCCATGCCCTATTTCGTTGTCGAAAACATTATCGAAGCATTGAGCCAGTGCCGCAAATCGCTGTTTGGCTCACGAGTGTTGGTTCTTGGACTGGCTTACAAACGCGATATCGACGACCTCCGTGAGTCTCCATCCCTCACCATCATTGACTTACTGCAAAAGCGCGGCGCATGTGTCGAATATAACGACCCCCTCATTCCTTCAGTAGGCCAGGGACGCAAATATGCGCTCAACATGACGAGTACCCCCTTGGACCGCATTCCGGACTTCGATTGCGTTGTCATCGCGACCGATCATTCTCAGTATGACTATCCTGCCATAGCAGCGAAAGCCCAGTTGGTTGTGGACACGCGCAATGCTACCCGGGGCCTGACGGCTAAGAATATCGTCAGGTGTTGACAACAAACGGTGAGAGAGGAAGATCGCGTAGAGGCACGGCACCAACTGAGAACCCCTCGGCAATCCGATGCGCTAAGCTATGGGCGACTCCCGTAGATCGCGCGGCGGCTTCATTCACCCTTGGCTCGTTGAGCGTGATCCGACAAATAATCTGCAAACAACCAGCACAAAGTATGCAAAGTCCTGCATACCTGTGCTGCAACCCATAGAGCACCCGCGTCAGGTCTTGCATTAACTACCCTAGAATCAACAACGAATGCTATTGTCGAGCACTTCTGTTCGAGCCCAATTATGGCCACCTTCATGCTACATAAAAAGCTGCGAGTCCCTTAGTCTTGCGAGGTTTATGTCCACAGACTTGAAGCAGGAGTTTCGCGTCGATCCCGCTGATCTGCCGGGTGAGGCGGTCATTTTTGGCTCTACTCCCGCCATGCGCGAAATTCGCAGCAAGATCGACTGCGTCCTTTCCAGCGATCTTCCCGTGCTGATTCGGGGCGAAAGCGGGACCGGCAAGGAGGTTATTGCCAGGTTTCTGCACACTCGCTCCAACCGGCACGATGCGCCGTTTGTTAAGCTCAGCTGCGCTGCAATCCCGGCCAGTGTGCTTGAGAGTGAGCTCTTTGGCTGCGAAAGAGGATCCCGCGACGGAGCCGAAGAGGACCGGCTTGGATTGATTGAGGTTGCGGACGGCGGAACCCTCTTCCTCGATGAAATCGCCGACATGAGCTGGGAGTTGCAGGGAAAACTGGTCCGGTTGCTGCAGGATGGTTCCTTTACCCGCTTTGGCGGTAGCGAAGAGCGGCGCGGACGCATTCGAGTCATCTGTGCAACGAATATCGACCTCCAGGAAGCGGTTGATTCCGGTGCCTTTCGCGAAGACCTCTTCTATCGCATTGAGGTGGTCACCTTGCATCTGTCGGCCTTGCGCGACCGCAAGAATGATATCCCCCAGCTTTGCGAGTACTTGCTTCGGAAATTGTCCCGTCAATTCCGGCGGCGCATCCCGCAGCTGAATCCGGTGACCCTGCGCCTGCTCAAGCAGTGGGACTGGCCAGGCAATCTCCGTGAGTTGGAGAACTGGGTTGCACGGGTTGTGATTCTGGGTGATGACGAAGCTCTGGGCGCGGAGCTGAAACGGCAAGTGGAGTCGGCCGGCAAAGTTGAGACCAGGCAACCGAATGGCGACCGATTGAGCGACCTCCCGTCTCAAGCAGCTTCAGCGGCGGCAGCGAGTGCGATTTTGCAGGTTTTGCAGGCCAACAACTGGGACAAACGCAAGACCGCCAAAGACTTGAAGGTGAGCTATCGGGCGTTGCTGGGTGAATTACGTGACGTTGGTGGGAGCCGGCGGCGCAAAGGACCGCGGGGTTCTCCGTACTTGCAGTGAATTCCCCGCTGAAATCATACCGGGAAGGCCATCCGGGATGCGGCGGAACAGCTTTGAAAGTGATTCACGGCCAATGGGGCATGGGTAAAGAGTTTGGCAGGAGGATTTCCGGGTTGTTTTCAGCACGCTGCCCGGGCTAGGCAGCGCGGAAATGGCCCCAAAGAGGTTCGAGCGCCGCGCATTGAGCGAATTCGGGAATTCAGGACGCGAGGTTACCCGAGATCGCGTTCCGAGGTTACCGGGAGCCCAAGAGCCTAGCACAATACGGGTATTGTCACTCAGAGGGCAACTCGTGATGATGATGACACTTGCAACTCCTCTGTGTCGAGATATTTGGCACGCGAGTCTTTTGAACTGAAATCGAGGATGAAGAACCCGCAGGTGGAGCCAAGCGAGAGCCGCGAAATGTGACTCACAGGGCGAAGCTTTATCTGGATATGCCCAAATTGGGACCGCTGCTCGCCGAAGACAAGGGAATTTGAAATGCAGCTCGCAGAAACTGTCGAATCCGGAATTCTTGATGCCTCGCCTTGGTGGGCCGTCTATACCCGCCACCAGCACGAGAAAGTCATTGCCGAGATGCTCACAGCGAAGGGATTAAAGGTCTTCTTGCCGCTTTATGAATCGACCCGCCGCTGGAGAGACAGAAAGAAGGTGCTTTCTCTGCCCTTGTTTCCGTGCTACCTCTTCGTTCGCGGCGGCCTCGATCGCAAACTTCAGGTCGCAACAACTCCAGGTGTCCATATGATTCTCAGCCGGGGCGAACACGTCGCAATTGTCCCCAATGAGGAGATTGAAGCGATTCAAAGGGCGGTGAACGGCGATTTTCGCGTCGAACCATTCCCCTTCTTGAGGTGCGGAATGCGTGTTCGTGTCACCAGGGGTGCCCTCGAGGGGGTCGAAGGGATCCTCATTCGCAAGAAGAATCTCTTTCGTCTGATCCTCTCCGTGGACATGCTTGCGCAGTCCGTGGCCGTTGAGGTCGATGCCTCCGACGTGAAACCCTGTAGTTCCAATCACCAGGGGAGGGAATCGAACTCGGCAACGATGTGTACGGGCCAGAGCCAAATTCAATCCGGAAACTCACTACAGGTTGCTGCCTTTTAGGAATCGATACCCAATCCTGCGATCGTATCGGTTCGGATTCAAACGCCCGGTCATCATCTGGGCCTCACATTTGGTCTATCGCGCGTCATCAGGAAAGCTTCGATGGGAAATCTTAAGAGATCAGCAAATTCGCCCCGGCCAATACGGTTCGGGAAAGCCGCCGTCAAAGGTTGGAGCAATCTGGCGCTCCAATTCTGCCTTCTAGTCTGTGTGGCGTTCTCCGCAAGCTTATGGGGGCAAGCTGCCACTTCGAGCCAGTCCGGCGATGGACCCGGCAACGCTGCAACGCCCGCCTCTGCGGAGCAGCCTGATTCGACCGCTAGGAACAAACATGCCGACGATACCTATGTCATCGGCAATGATGACGTCCTGTCGATCAATGTGTGGAAGGAAGCGGACCTGACTCGATCAGTTCCGGTGCGCTCGGATGGGCGAATCTCACTGCCGCTGGTGGGAGAAATGCAGGCTGCGGGCCGAACGCCGGCCCAACTCGAACAGGACCTCACGGCTGCCCTCAAGGGATACATCACAGATCCTCAGGTGACCGTGATCGTTCAAGTGATCAATAGCCGGAAGTTCAACATTCTGGGACAAGTGAACAAGCCTGGCTCCTACCCGCTCACCGCCGATACCACCATTGTTGACGCGATTGCATTGGCAGGAGGATTCAAAGACTTCGCAAAAAAGAAATCCATGTACGTCGTTCGCATGGATGCCAACGGGGCGGAGATTCGAATCGGCTTCAACTATGAGAATTTCATCAAAGGTAAAAACGCGAAAGGGAAAAACGCGGCCCACAACATTCAACTCAAGCCACATGACACCATCGTGGTGCCCTGAGAGGCCGAAAATGCTTGCACGACTCGCTCTCATTCTTTTGTTGCTCGCGGCACTGCCAGTGCGGTCACAGGTGGAACCAGGCGCAACTGGCGGCGACATTATCTTGGACAATGACACACAAATGCTGACTCCACCTCCCGTCAGCGGTGTGCCCTATCCGAATATGGCGACTTCGGATACACTGCCCAATTATTTTTCCGCGGCTGTGACCGCAAAGGGGGGGTACATCAGCAACGTTCTTCCAAGCGAAACCTCGCAACCTGTAGATGACGGAACTTATTCCGTGTATCCGACCATTACGCTCGCTCGCTCCACATCTCGCCAGCAAGTAACCGCTACTTACAGCCCAAGCTTTGTATTCTACAAATCGACGAGTGTCCTTGACACAGTGAATCATGGTGCATCGCTGACCTTTCAGGATCGCTTGAGCCCTCACGTTACCTTCAACGTCGAGGATTTCTTCTATCGAACATCGGATGTTTTCAATCAGTCTTTTGTATTTTCCGAAGGTGGGGTCACCGGTTCAACGCAGACGCCCGCGACTGTTGTCATCGCTCCCTTCGAGCAGCAGTTGAGTAATCTGGCGCACGCATTCCTAACCTATCAATTCGGGAGAGATGGCATGATCGGCGGCGGCGGATCGTTTCAGATAAACAACTATTCCGCGCCCTCAATCACCACGGGGCTAGGAAATTCGCACGAAACAGGCGCTTGGGCCTTTTACAACCGCCGCCTGACCCGATTCCAATATGCAGGCTTCGCCTACCAGTACACGCGCACCATTGCGCAAATCTCGACCGAACAAACTGATACGCAAATAGACTCGCTGCTTCCGTTCTACACGTTCTATTTCAAGCAGGCGATCTCTGCCTCTGTCTCCGGCGGAGTACAGCGCGTCAACTTCACTTCGGCCAGCTTCGCGCCGTTGAATAAGTGGTCCCCTGAAGCCGTCGCCAGCGTGGGCTACCAAGGCAGTCGCGGCCATCTTGCGGCGAGTTACTCCTACGCAGTAAGCTCAGGACAAGGGTTACTTGGCGCCTTCAATACCAAGAGCGCAAGCCTTGCTGGAGGCTGGAGCGTCAATCGCAATTGGAACGCGAACTTATCCGTCGTCTATGCGGATACGAGCAGCATTACGCCCCAGATCGCCAACTACCCGGGCGGCACTGTAATCGCAGGGCAAGCATCACTTGCTCATTCCTTCACCGAGTCTTTTGTTGTCGCGGTTGGT
>CAWHVN010000032.1:0-27895 GCA_963832805.1 uncultured Acidobacteriaceae bacterium
CTGTGCAGCAATTGCTCGCGGCGCGCCGCCATCTCAACCGCCCCGGCAACTACAAGCTCGACGTGCCCACCAAGCTCGATTTCGACTCCGAGTCCTCCACGCACTCCACGCTGCTTCAAGTGGTCGCGCAGGACATGCCCGGCCTACTCCGCCAGATCGCTCTCACCCTCTCCACCCACGAGTGCAACATCAAGGTCGCGCTCATCGACACCGAAGGCGAAACCGCCATCGACGTCTTTTACCTCACCAGCCACGACGAAAAGCTCACCCCCGAAGCCCAGCAAACCCTCGCCAAAGACCTCACCAAAGCCCTCGAAACCATGCGCTCCCCCGCCTAGCGCACCTCTCGCCCTTCCACAAAGAATGGGTACCCCATCCTTCGCCTTCTTTCTGGCGAAGGGTGGGAAACCACGAACCCAACCCCGCCCGTAACCAACCCTTACCTGTCCAAAAAGATGGGTGCCCCATCCTTCGCCTTCTTTCTGGCGAAGGGTGGGATCGCACGAACCTCGGGTTCCTCTTTCTTCACCCTCCGCAGACGGGGGTGCCCCATCCTTCGCCTTTTCTCTGGCGAAGGGTGGGATCGCACGAACCTCGGGCTCCTCTTTCTTCACCCTCCGCAGACGGGGGGTGCCCCATCCTTCGCCTTTTCTCTGGCGAAGGGTGGTATCGCACGAACCTCGGGTTCCTCTTTCTTCACCCTCCGCAGACGGGGCGTGCCCCATCCTTCGCCTTTTTTCTGGCGAAGGGTGGGATCGCACACAGCCCGTCGATCGAAATCGCGAGTAGAATTCTGCCGTCATGCCGAAAGACCTTGTTCGTTACCAGAAGTCCGGAGCCTTTCACTTTCTCACCTTCAGTTGTTACCGCAGGCTACCCCTGTTGGCCCGTCTAGGGGCCTATCATCTCTTCGAAACTGAGCTTGAGGCGGTCCGGCGCAAGTACGAATTTGTTGTTGCGGGATACGTTCTGATGCCCGAGCACGTGCATCTGCTCGTCGGAGAGCCGCGACGTTCAACGCTCTCGGTTGCGCTGCAGGTTTTGAAACAGAAGACTTCACGGAAACTGAAAGGAAAGGCGAATCAACCCTTCTGGCAACCCCGCTACTACGACTTCAATGTCTGGAGCGCGGAGAAACGAAGCGAAAAACTCCGCTATATGCACCGCAATCCCGTTGCGCGCGGACTGGCCGCCAAGCCGGAGGATTGGCCGTGGTCAAGCTTCCTCAACTACGCCACCGGCACCGATGGCCCCGTAGAGATCGAATCCGAATGGATGGCCCGCCGCCGCGACCTCCAGCGAACAATCCAAGTGGGTGCCCAGTGTGCGGCTTTTGAGCCCCCGGAAACGGCCTAAGCCCTCCACAAAAAATTGGGCGCCCAAGCCTCGATTCTGAGACCTTGGATTGCACGCGCGCAAAAAATAACCGGGCCCGGCAACCGGTCTCATAAATGCTCACGCCGTACAGCGAGCACGTATGGGACCCAACAACAAGGCGGGTCCCATGATTCCAGCGAGTCGACAAAGATGGTTCATGAGACCGGTTTTCAGGCCCGGAATCTGATCGCCAATCACCAGCTACCGGCTACTGGCCGCCGACTACTGGCTGTTTTCGCTGTTTCCCCAAAGAGAGAACCTGCAAATCCACCTTCGCGAGGCCAGACCAGGTCATCCCCAGCTTTTGGGCCGCGCCATAGGAGAGGTCGATAATCCGCCCCTCCTGGACCAGATCGCCGCGGTCCGTGATCCGGACCACAACCGACCGGTGGTTGTGCACATTAACGACCCGAACGATCGAGCCGAAGGGAAGCGATGGGTGGCAGGCCGTCATGGCGTACATATCGTAGATCTCGCCACTGGCCGTTTTGCGTCCGTTGAAGACGCCGCCGTACCAGGAGGCTACTCCATGAATCCTGTCGTTCCAGTTCTGGGCGGCGGTGGTTGGGGCGTTCTGCGGAATCTGGGGTTCCTGGTCAGCGAGCGATGCCGGAGTCGCACTCGTTGCAGGAGAAGCCGCAGGCGCGGTGAAGGCTGGTTTGGGAAGACTCGCATCCGCTTGCACCGTGCGCGCCGAGAACAGTACAACCAGCGCCACCATTGCAACGGCGGAGACACCGGCCACGAGGCAAATCCATAGCGGTGCCTTTCGTCTTAAGTTGCGTGTTTTCCTTTTCATAACCATCTGACAATTTTACTAGATCGCCACTGGCTGCCGTCAGATGTTGTCAAGATGGATAATGGGATTCCTGTTGAAAAAACACAGCTGGACCCTCCCGCCGGGGATAAGATATTCAGCCCGTTTGAGTTACAGATTGCATCAAAGATGGTGCAATTTTTCCTATTTTGGGCACAGATTTTGGTGCAAATTTGGATGCAAGTAGGGGATTTGGCATGATATATGCTCTCCAGAAACATATCTTATTGATAGAAATAGATTTACCGCGAAATTCCGGCCGCAAAATTTCTTTTTGAAGTTTGCCGATTAATTCGCCGGTTTTGCTAGCGTGGTCTTAGGGTCTGCATTGAACTGTCCGTTTGGTCGGGGGTTCAATGCGGGCCCTTTGCCATTTCTGGCAGGAGAAGGAGCTTTCCATGCAATTGAGCGCTGAGGGTTTGGAACTGATCAAGACGTCCGAGGGGTTTCGCAGCCACGTTTATCGCGATGTGGCCGGTCTTCCGACCATCGGCTATGGGCACCTGATCAAGCGCAATGAGTCCTTCCCCGGCGGGATTGACGAGCCGCAGGCCGCCGCGATGCTCGCGCAGGATGTTCAGGAAGCAGAGCGGGCTGTCGCCCGGCTGGTCAAGGTGGCGCTGACTCAGGGGCAGTTCGATGCGCTGGTCGACTTTTGCTTCAACCTCGGTGCAGGTCGGCTGGCGTCGTCGACCCTGCTCCACGCCTTGAATGCCGGTCATTACGAGGCCGCCGCCCAACAATTGCTCGCGTGGGACCATGCCGCTGGCACCGTCAATGCGGGACTCAAGGCGCGCCGCCAGGCCGAATTTCAGCTTTGGACGAGGGATGCAGCCGGTCATCAATCCGCCGCTTAGGTACCCCCACCCCCCTATGCCTCAGAATTTCGGGCTGTGAAACTGTGAAACGATGTGCGCGAGCAACCCATTCCGATCCAACAAGTTACGCAGCAGTCCCCTGAGGCTCACAGAAACACAGAAACTGTGAAACTGTGAGCGTCCTCGAACTCCCGCCGAATCAGGGCCTTCCGGACAGTGCCTTCACAGTTTCACAGATTCCGTTTTTGCCGTTTTTCTTTGTGCGCCGCGGAACGTTCCAAAACTGCACGTTCCTGTCGATTTCTCAACGGCTTGCGCGCTCTTCCACGACTTCCAGCCGCTCCTCGGCCTTCAGGTAGCCTTTGCGTCGAAACCACTCTTCCATAGCGCTTTGCAGCCGCTCGAGGGGCACGTGGTTTCCAGCCTCCAGAACACCGTCACCAGCCGGAAAAGTGTCGTCAAAAACCGCGTCGTTGGTGAAATTCCGCATGGCAAAGTTGTCGATTTGGCGGATCGGGCAGCGGTGCCGCACGCCTTCAGCGTCAATCCGGTTCACGGTTATTCGCCGCGCAAACATGGCTTCACTCTAAACGAGGAACCGCGCGCGCTGCGCGCTATTTGGGGGTCTCTGGCTGCGTCTCTGGCGCGGCCGCTGGACCGTTCTGGCTCTTTTTGATCGGTACAGGTCGAGGGGCAGCCTTCGTCGCCGCCTTGGGCCGCGCTGCGCTCGCCTTGGCGGGTTGTGGCGCCATCGGGCCGGGAATGGTCTCCGGCGTCCGTATCGCGCCCGCTCCCGAGAATCCGCCTGCAATCGGCATGCGCGGCGGCATCACGATCACCTTCGCCGGCTGGTTATGCTCCACGCGCGTGTAAACGCCCCAGCCTCCGCCCGCGACGACAAAGACAATTGCCGCCGCTGCTGCGGTGCGCATCCAGCCGCTCTCCGGGCGAATGGCTCTCGGCCAGGCCAGAACACGCCCGCGGCGCGGCGCAGCACGGAGCACCGCATTCACACGGTCTTCAAGACCGTCGGGCGCAGGCAGGCTTGCAATCAGCCGCAGACTCTCTTCCGCTGGGCTGGAAGCGGATTCAAATGCCGTTGGATGGTGAGGGTTCGAATTCATCGCAAACTCCTCTGGTGTTCGAGAAGGCCGGCCATCAGGTTGCGGGCGCGGAAGAGCCGCGATCGCACGCTGGACTCGGTAATCCCCAGCACTGAAGCGATTTCCACGCTGCTCAGCTCTTCAAAGGCCGAAAGCATCAGAACCTGCCGTTCCTTGGCGGGCAGTTGGTCAACACAGGCAAGCACGTGGGCGTGATGCTGCGCCGCCGCGGCGATCTCCTCGGCGGAAAGGCCCTTCGAGGGCAGCACCCGCGCCAGCTCGGCCACGTCGTCGGTCTCAGGACGCGTCTTGGCGCGGCGCTTGCGGTCGAGCACGATGTTCCAGACGATTCGAATCAGCCAGACGCGGTGGTCCCGCACCTCGCCCAGCGAATCGCGATGGCGCAGGACGCGCAGAAAGGCCTCTTGCACGGCATCTTCGGCGTCGGCTTGATTTCGCAAGACGGAAAAGGCTACGCGGTAAAGGGCGCCCGCATACTGGTCGACCAGCGCGGCAAGCGCTTCATCTTCCGCGCGCTGGCGGGCCTCGTCGTGCATCGCGCTCGTGGGACTCTCCATCCACCCTGCGACAATGGCTTGGCTGGTGCTCATCACTCACCAGACGCAGCCAGAGAAGAAAGTGCTCAGGTACGCTCGACGCCTACCTCGGTACTTTAGGAGAAGCTCAAAGAGGAAGCCGGCCGGACCTTTCAGGACGGGGCAAGCAATCCTACTTTGCGGCGAGCTTTTGCGCGGCGATCGACCCCGCCGCACCGTCCTTGTCCGCATCCTTCACCTTGGCCCACAGTGCGCGGGCCATGTCCTGCTTGCCCTCCGCGGCGTAGAGATCGGCAAGGTCGAGCTGCGCCACGCTGGTTGACACCGTAGCTGAAGGCTTGGCAGCGATTTCGTTGTAGAGCGCGATTGCTTCGTTGTCTCGGGACGTCTGCCGGTAGAGTCCGGCCAGAGCCAGCTTGGCCAGGTTGGCCACATTGCGATCCCATGAGCCGGCCGCTGCCTTCAACTCGCTCTCGGCGTTGCTGTTCTGGCCCAGATCTTCGTAGGTAACGCCCGCAAAATAGTGGGCTTTGATCCCTTCGGGCAGCCAGCCGTAATCGTGCGCAATCGCCACGAACGCTCGGTTGGCTTCCGTCGCGCGCGCCGCGGCAGTGGTGTAAGTGCCGGCATCCGCAGGAGCACCCGGGGGGGCCAGCGGCGTTGTGTACACATCCAGGGCTGCGCCCAGCGCGGCATCTGCTGCCGACGAGCGAAGGTGCCAGAAGATCAGTCCGCCGATCACCAGAACAAGAACGACACCGATGGCGATGCTCCAGCGCACTGCGGCGGTCCGGTGTTCGCCGATCCAACTGGCGCTGCTTGCGGCGGCTTGTGCAAATTTGTCCTTTTTCAGGGCGTGACGGGTTCGAGTATCCACGGGGTCTTTCTTGTCCTTTTCCGGTGTCCTTGCAGGCGGGTCCGAACAGAAGAAAATGGCGCCACTGCAACCCAATTAGTGTATCAGCGCGATTTGAGCAGAGTCCACCGAGGCGGACAGCGCGGCCGTTTAAGTCGCATTGAAATGGCAAATTGCCAGTCGACGATCCGAAACACAAGCCCGTAGTAACGCTGGGTGTATTCTGGGCGCGAGAACCATCACCATGAAGAGGAACACAGCAGTCCAGGCTGTAGTAATCGTGATGACGGCACTCGTGGTCGGGTTGGTCCGACCAGACTCAGCGCGGGCGCAATCTCTATCGGCCCTCCGGATTGGCGATCTTCAATCAAAGCTCTCTTCCCTCGGGCCGCCCTCTGCATCGAACAGCCACAAGAGAATGGATGTCCGGAAATGGGTCCTCCCCGGCGGAAATGAACTCTCGGCTACGATCAGTCCAAATGGCCACATTGTCTACCTCGAGTCAGATTGGAACGGCAAGAACGATGACCCAGCTTGCGACCTTCCTGGCCTGCAATTCGGAGTCACGACCCTATCACAACTGCGAAAGAGATTTGGAAGCAACGGGTTCGAATTCGAGGATAGAGGGCCCTCGGTTGAAACCGAGGACGGGGTTGTCATGATGAACTCCTGGGAGGTCGGAACAGCGGTCATCACGTTCTATACCAAAATCAGCCGACAGCAATACTCCCGGGCGAAAGCCTCAGGATTGAATCCTTCGCCTGCGGATTACGCGAAGCTCGACGCGATCTCGATTGCTGACGCTGCTTATGCAAAGAGTGAATGGGGCGATCGCATCTACGATCCTCAATACAAGCGAATCGAATGGAAGTGATCTTCTGAATCAACTGCACGCTTGCCGCGGCACCGCCGGAACGATACGCTAAAGATATGTACGAAGACTTCCACGTCACCGACCGCTGGAGCGGCGAAGACCTCCACTGGCATTGGAAAGGGACGATGGTGGCCATCGCCACGCGCCACGCCGACGCCGTAGACGTGCGCTTCGACGTAAATGGCCGCCCCATGTGGATCGCTCTGCCATGCACCGCATGGGTGGAGCAGAAGAAGCGCTCGGGCAAAGTGATCACCGACCAGCTGGCCGCGCAGGTTGCCGGGCGATTTTTGAAACAACTGGTCGAGGAAGGGTTCGACTCACGGCGCGAGGTTTACACCATGACGGTTGCCGAGGTGCTCGATCACCTGGACGCCGTGGTGGATGAAGCGAAGACCCAGGGCGCCATGCCTGCGTTGCCGGTGGGACCTTAGAAAGCTTCCCAACAAAGCGGCGCGACAGCGCGTCCAACATACGCACGTCGTTGAATCGCCTTCTCATGCATCGAAACGCCGCCATTATCTTTCTCGCCGCTGTCGTTCTTTTCGCCGCGCGGTGTGCGTGCGCCGCGCAAACCCCCGCACCCAATGCCCTTCTTCCCAATGCCGCCGAGCTGCTGCAACGGGCCCTCGCCAATGAGCGCAAACTGGCGGCAGAGCGGGAGAAATACGACTGCCGCATCACCGATCGGACCATCGAGACCGACAGCAAAGGCAACACAAAGAAAGACATTTCGGTGGTGTCGGATCTGTTTTACGTCAACGGCGTTCCCATCGAGCGCACCCTCCAGAAAAACGGCAGGGATCTCTCCGCCGATGACCAGCGCAAGCAGGACGATCGCGTCATGAAGGAGACGCTCAAATACAGCAACCAAGCCAATGCGCAGAAGGAGGAAGACAAGCAGAACCAGGAACTCGAAGACTTCATGGAGGCCATGATGCTGGCCAACGGGCGCCGGGAGACCGTGAATGGGCGCAGCGTTCTTTTCTATGACATCGTGCCCAACCCGAAATTCGAAGCGAAGAATCTGAACCAGCATCTGGCCCAGGTGATGCAGGGCAAGGTTTCCATCGACGAACAGACCGGTGAGCTGATCGATATCAACGTAACGTCGGTGGCGGATTTGAAGATCGGCGGCGGCCTGGTGGCCAATGTGCACAAGGGCCTGTGGCTGCACATCCATAATCAGCCGCGCCCTGACGGCGTCTGGCTCACTGATTTAGCCGAAGGATCAGGCGACGCGCGTGCCGCGCTGTTTCTCCATCCCTATTTTCGCTTCAAGGAAACCGCGGACAACTGTCATCTCTACACAGCCACCGCAACGCAGGTGGGGCCCGTGCAGGTGGTCAGGCAGCCGTAGGCCGGCGCGCTAGCTTTCTGTCTGCCCCTGTGCCTCAACCGGGTCGCCACGCCTGAGCAAGCGGCTCAGGATCACATAGAGGACTGGGATAAACACAAGATTCAGTACGGTGGAGAGCAACATGCCGCCGACAATCGTCGTTCCCACTGAACGGCGTCCAAGCGCGCCTGCTCCGGTGGCGAACACCAGCGGCAGAACACCCAAGATGAACGCGAACGAGGTCATCAGAATCGGCCGCAGGCGAAGCTCGCCGGCCTCAATCGCGGCTTCGGCAATGGTACGGCCCTTGCGGCGCAGCTGTTCGGCGAATTCGACAATCAAAATTGAGTTTTTCGCCGAGAGGCCGATGAGCATCACGAGGCCGATCTGGCAATAGACGTCGTTGGACAGCCCGCGCAGCGAAACCAGGCCCAGCGCGCCCAGCACCGCCATCGGCACGGCCAACAGAATGATGAACGGCAGCGCGAAGCTCTCGTATTGCGCTGAAAGCGTCAGATAGACAACCAGAATGCCCAGCCCGAAAATGACGAGGGCCTTGCCGCTGGACTCGATCTCGTCGAGGGTGAGTCCTGTCCACTCGTAGCTCATGCCGTGCATCATGTTGTCGGTGGCTAGCTTATCCATGCTCACCAGCGCCTGCCCGGAGCTCACGCCGGGAGCGGCCGAGCCGTCGATCTCCACCGCGCGGAAGAGATTGTAGTGCGTGATCACTGGAGGGCCCGCGCTGGCGGCAACCGTGACCAGGTTGTCGAGCGGGACCATTTGGCCGGAATCGGAGCGCACGTAGTAGCTGTGCAGGTCGCTGGCCTTCATGCGGAAGGGCTGGTCGGCCTCCACGTAAACGCGATAGGTGCGGTTGTTGTAGTCGAAATCGTTGATGTACTCCGAGCCCATGAAGACGTTGAGCGTGGTTGCGATCTGCGTGATGGAGACGCCCATCGCCTTGGCTTTCTCGCGGTCGATTGTCACCAGTTCCTGCGGATCGTTGGCAGAGAACGTGGTGAACAAGTCAGTCAGATCCTTGTGCGTGGCGCCTGCGTTCACAATCTGATGTGCCACGCGGTCCAGATCGCTCAGTGTGTTGCCGCCCTGGTCCTGAAGCATGAACTGGAATCCGCCGAAGGCGCCTACTCCCTCCACCGCCGGCGGCTGGACTGCTGCCACAAGGCCGCCATTGGGGGCGAACATCAGCATCTGCAGTTTGGGCGCAACATCTTTGATGATGTCGGCCGTCGAGTATGCCTTTTCGCCGCGCTCATTCGTTGTGTTTGTGTTCACAAACATCATGCCCGCATTGGACGCGCTGCCGGCAAAGCTGAAGCCCAAAATGGAGAATAATCCGCCTACATGCGGATTCTGCGCAATGATAGCTGCTCCCTCATCGGCGAGGGCCGTGGTGTAGGCAAGCGAGGAACCCGGTGGCGCTTGCACAATCACCATGAAGTAGCCCTGGTCTTCCTGCGGAATGAAACCTGTGGGGACAACGCGGTAGATCCACACCGTTGCGGCCAGCCCGGCGAAAAAGACCAGCAGAAGAATGTAACGCAACTGCAGCGCAACATGGATGATGCGCGCATAGGTGCTGGCCAGCCAATCGATGAAAGCATCGGCGCCATGGATGAATGCCGCAAAAGCACGCGAGACCAGCCGGATGTGGAGAAAATCCAGCTGGCGGGGGCGGGCCTCTTCTCCCCGGAGGAACATCGCCGATAGCGCCGGCGAAAGCGTAAGCGCGTTGAACGCCGAGATGGCGATGGAGAAGGCGATCGTGAGCGAGAACTGGCGATAGAGAATGCCGGTGGTGCCGGGGAAGAACGAAACTGGAACGAATACGGCGATCAGCACCAGCGAAGTGGCGATTACGGCGCTGGTCACCTCGCTCATGGCGCGCGAAGTGGCTTCTCGCGCCTTGGAGTGCTCCATGTGAATGTGGCGCTGCACATTCTCGATGACCACAATCGCGTCGTCAACCACGAGGCCAGTAGCCAGAGTGATTCCGAAGAGTGTAAGTGAATTAATGGAGAAATTGAAGACCCGGATGAACGCGAAGGTGCCGATGAGCGAAACTGGAATGGTGACGGAAGGAATGATGGTAGCGCGCCAGTCGAGCAGAAACAAAAAGATGACCGTGATGACGATGAAGATAGCCACGCCCAGCGTGATGAGCACTTCGCGAATCGATTCGCCCACCGCCGTGGTGGAGTCGAAGGCGATTGCGTACTCGAGACCGGGCGGAAAGCTCTTTGAGAGCTGTTCAAGAGCGGCTTTGGCCCTGCGGTCCACTTCGAGCGAGTTCGCGTTTGACAACTGCGCCACTCCGAGGCCCATCGCGCTATGGCCCTGGTACTTGAGCCCGGTGCCATAACTTTCGGCGCCCACCTCCGCGTGGCCCACGTCTTTCAGCTGCACCAGGCCGTTGGGCGAATTCTTGACAATGATGTTGTCGAACTCTTCCGGACTGGTGAGCCGGCCCACGACGCGCACGGGAATCTGGTAAGCCTGCTTCGGGTCGGCTGGTGGCTGCCCGAGCTGTCCGGCCGGAACCTCGACGTTCTGCTCCTCGAGCGCGTTCACCACGTCGGTTGCGGTCAGGTCGCGGGCGGCCAGCCGCACAGGATCGAGCCACACGCGCATGGCGTACTTGCGTGCGCTGAAGTCGACCACATCGCCCACACCCGGCACGCGCTTGAGCGCGTCGACGACGTAGATGTCCAGATAGTTGGAGATGTATTCGTCTGAGTAGCGGCCGTCGCGCGTGAAGAATCCGGCGCCAAATACGAAGTTGAAGTTGGATTTCAGGACGTTGATGCCCGTGGAAACCACCTCGCCGGGCAGGCGGCCCTCCACGCTGGCCACGCGGTTCTGCACGTCTACGGCCGCGATGTCGAGGTTGTATCCGGTCTGGAAAGTGATGTCGATCTCGCAGCTGCCGCTATTGGTGCTCGACGAGCTAATGTAGCGCATCCCCTCCACGCCGTTGATCGCTTCTTCCAGTGGAATCGTGACGGCCTTTTCGACTGTCTCCGCGTCGGCGCCCACATAATTCGCGGTTACCGATACCACTGGCGGCGCCAGCGTGGGATACATGGCCACCGGAAGATCGGGAATACAGATGGCGCCCGCGAGAATGATCAGCAGGGCGCAAACCGTGGCAAAGACCGGGCGATGAATGAAGAAGTCTACAAACACTTATGAGCCCTCTTTCCTATGAAACCGTCGCGGGCTGCGTATGTTGGCTCTTCCTTGCCCGGGCTCTTCTATGACTTTTGTGGCGAGGATGGTAGGCCGCGCTGCGAGCCGCTCCACCTTTCCCTGTTTGTGCTCCTGCTGTCTTCGCTTGAGGTCCGCTGGAGTTCCCCTGCGGGGGTGCCGCTTGCGGCGGTCCGCCAACCGGCATCACCGGCATGCCATCCACCAGGAACTGTATTCCCGACACGATCACGCTGTCTCCCGTATTCAGTCCTGAAGCAATGGAGTAGTTGTTCCCCACCGTGTCGCCGAGCACAACTGAAGTGCGGTGCGCCACGGTCATTCCATTTTGCTGCTGCACCACGAACACGAAACTCTCTTCACCCTGCCGAGTCACCGCCAATACCGGCACCACTGCCATCGGTTTTGTGCTCCAGATAACCCCGGCTTTGACCATCTGTGCGTTGCGCAGCGTCTCCGGTTTCGTCTCGACCGGTGCTTTCACCAGAATCCCTTGCAGCGTGCTGTCCACCTCCGGCGAAACAAAATCGATCCGCGTCTTCTCCAGCAGCTTGCCGTTGTTGTCCATCAGGTTCACAGCCAGCCCTTGGTGCACCTCGGCGGCGCGCTCCGTGGGAATGTAGATATACGCCTCAAGATGGCTGTTTTCGTCGATCGTGGTGAGCACCGTAGCCGGTGACTGATTCGGGGAAACGTAGTCGCCCACATGAACCGGAATGTCGCCCACTACACCATCGAAGGGCGCGCGAATGGCGTAGTAGCTCAGCAGTTGCTCCCCTGCCTTGCGTGCCTCCACTGCCGACTGATAATCCGCCTTGGCGTTTTGAAAAGCCTGTTGCGCCTGCTCGTACGCGTCGCGGCTGGTCACTCCCGCCTCGAACAACTTGCGCTGCCGCTCCACCTCCACGGTGTCGTAGTCGTCAAGGGCTTTCTTCTGCCGCTCGGTTGCGCGCAGCGAGTCCACAGTGGCCCGCTGTTGCCGTGCATCGATCTCCATCAATAACTGGCCGGCCTTCACCTGGCCACCGGAGTGGACGCGAATCTCCGTCAGCTGCCCGCTCACCTGCGGCAGCAGCGCGGTCGACCGGCGCGACTTGATGGTGGCCACATACTCGCTGCTTTGCGCCACGGGCGCCATCGTCACCTTAACCGTTTGCACCGGCAAAGCCTGCATCTGGGGCCCTCCGGCTGCCGGCGCTGGCTTTTTCTGGCAACCCGAAGCCGCCAATCCTGCCAGAATCACACAACCTATCGTATAAACGTGTTGCAATCTGCTTTGGGGCACTTGATTCTTCCTCTGGTTACCGTGACCGCCGCCCTTGCTCTGCGATGGACATTAGAGCGGGCAGGCTCTGGAGCGCCTCCGCTTTGGTTCGTTGCGGGGTTCGCCTGGATGATGCGTTACGCGGATCTGGGTAATTGACACAATTCATCGGCGCTGCCCGATGCAGGCGTCGGCTTCGATGTGAATCTTCATCGAGGATAGCGCACAACTCAGCTACGCGATGGTGACGCTTCTGGTTCCGGCTCATGCCGCTGTTGCCGGCCTGCTGACCAACCTTCGCGGATCGCCTCTTTGAATGCATGAAAGTGCTGTTCCGTTCCGGACGTCCTTTTGACACGCTTTTACCAAGTTGATAGCCTCTTCCTAAGGGTACCCGCGGCCAATCTCACCTCTGCGCACTGCTCTCCCAATCGTCCCCGTCGTCTAGCCCGGCCTAGGACACCGCCCTTTCACGGCGATAACACGGGTTCAAATCCCGTCGGGGACGCCAAATAGAATCATAGACTTAGTGACGACTAGGCCACCGCTGATTTCCTGCTTGGTAACGCTGCGGTAACGATAGAGCCGGAACTTGCCCCATTTTCGGGCCTTTCCGGTGACTCCGCATACGCGCCGTCTAGCAGCTTCACCGCGTCCGAAAGGAAGGCCGGGCTGAGATGCTGATACCTTGCGGCCATTCGCAAATCTTTGTGACCCAGAATGAGCGCGACGGTGTGAATGTCAGCGCCCTTCATCCGCATCCAACTGGCCGCCGTGTGCCGCAAATCGTGGAAGCGAAAATCTGAGACATTCACAGACCGGCAAGCCCGCAGGAACGCCAGGGAGACGTTCTCCGGCGTCATGGGTTCACCGTTGAATACCAAATCCGTTGGCTTCGCTTTTCCTTGTGGCACGACCGCGAGAGCCTGTTGCGCCAGCGTGTTTAGGTAGACGATCCGCCCGTCACCGTTCTTCGTCTGTGGGAGCATGATCCGCCCGCCTTTGAAGTCAATGTCCAGCCAGCGCAGACCCAGGACTTCGCCGCGCCGCATCCCCGTTGCGACGGCAAGGCCCGCAATCGGGCGCAACCATTCCGGGCAAGCCTCTAGGACGGCCCGCAACTCTCCGGGCTGTAGATAGCGCACACGGCCAGCCGGAACGCGCGGAGGCTTTACGCCGTGCGCGGGGTTAGCCGGAATCAACTCCCATTCGACGGCAAGCCCCAACAGGTGTTTCAGGACGTTCAACTCTTTCACGATGGAACCCGGCGAGACTTCTCCGCTCCGATGCGTGATGTATCTCTGCACATCGGCGCGGCGGACCTCTGCCAGTTTCACGGCTCCGAAGAATGGCTTGAGATGCGCTTCCATGATGCCGTTTTCGCGCGTGTAAGCCGCCGGAGTCAGTCTGGCCCTTTGATGCTTGAGGAATCGCGTGGAGACCGCTGCAAACGTCTCCGCAGAGGGCGGGGCATATCCGAGCGTCACAGTCTTATCGACGCGGGCCTTTTCCGCTGATAGCAGAGTTCGGGCCTGTTGGAGCGTGTGAGCCTCCAACTTCCGTTGCCTACGCTTGCCGCTGGCGTCAACCCAGGACGCCCACCAGCCCGGCCGATCCTTCCGCTGATAGATTCCGTCACGATCTTTAGTTTTTCCGCGTGGCATGTTTTGCCTCTCTCTTCGTCAGTTGGTCCGCTCTCAACTTGAGCCGCAAGGCCCGCTTCAATTCCCGCTTGGTTTCGTCAGGCATGGAGTCGATTCGTTGCTCCGCTTCTTCGAGCGTCCCTGTGCGATTCGGAAGTTCTCTCGCAATTGCTGTAATCTGCTCCCGCGTGAGAATCGTCTTTTGCTTTTCCTGTGGCATGATTCCTCCGCTCCACTTCCGCTTCAATCTCTGTTTGGTGGTGTGTTATCCAGTTGACCTTAATGGCTTCGCCCCTTGCCGTTACCTGCCTTGCAATCCATTCCGAACGCTTTCCATGTCTGTGATCCGGCTTCCACTTCACCCACGCATCGGCTGCCCACTCGATCTTTTTTTCGGTTCGCAGCTTGCGACTTTCGACTGTGCGCCGTGCTCCGCCTTTGCCCTTGCAGTTCGCGCAAAATACACCGTGCTTAATTGGTATCCCTTCTTTTCTCGGTGCTCTCACCCGGACGAAATACTCTCCGCAAGCATCGCATCGAGAAAGCCGCTCCCGCACTGGAGAGGGACAGTTCACCAGATTCCTGAACAAAAAAATAGCCTTTTCGCGCGCCTTTGCTAACGGATACACCAGCCCCCAGACTTCAGGATGTACCGCAGATGTTGGAAGCATTCCTATCTCAAGTCTGCTGTCGGGTCCAAAGAGCACCTTGACGGGGTTCCTAATTTCATAGGTTCGCAATGCCTTAACAAGAGGCATCGGATGTGCGTCCGAATGCCAATGGACGCTCCGCTCCCACGCATTTTCAACACCATCCTGTTTCCCGGAATCAATCCACTGATCGACAAGCCCACGTAAGGTACTCAAGAACTCGGATTCCATAGCGGCTCTCTCCTCTTGGGACTCATCCGTAACGCCAGCCCACCACTCCAGACCTCCCCGGAGGCGCTTGCGATTGAGCAGGGCCGCAATGTAGCCAGGACAGTCCTCTTTATTCGGCCAGCCGTCTGAGATTTTCACCAGGCATCCTCTTAGAAACATGATGCGCCTAAGCTATGCAAAGTGCAACATTTTTTACAACATTTTTCCCAACACCTGCCCGACAGTATCCCTAGGAACTTGTTGAAATTTGCCGCAGAGTAGCGGATTGCCTTGTGCTTTGCGGCCCTTATCTGGTCAAAAGCCGTTTGAACTGTGTATCGGGCCTGTGTTTATAGGGTGTTGCGGTGCTCAAGGAAGTATCTCCAAGGCCCGCAACCGCCGCTCAGGCATACTGCTCCGTGAGCCTTCCTGATGGTTGAGCCATTAGTTTGGGTAGCCGGATCAGGTTATGTGCAGCGCAGCTGAAGACGAACAACCAATCCACTTTGTCCAATCCTCGTAACTTGACCTGGCGCAGTGGGCCGGTTTGCTTCAGCCAGCCAAAGCCCTTCTCCACCAGCCAACGCCGGCTGAGGCTGATGGCGTATCCGGGTTGTCGCGTGGTTCTTCGATCCAGGTTGCTGGTGCGGCCCTTGTCGTTCTTCGCAACATGGGGTGTCACGTTCAACTCCCGCACCGTGAGCACGAAATCCTTCGCGTCGTAAGCCTTGTCCGCACCCACGGTGATGCGCCGTGAGCGGCCCCGTTGCTTTTGCTCAAGCATCAGCAACGCGGCGTCGCGCTCGGCGAAACCATCGGCGTGCGTCACCATCGCCGCGGCAATCAACCCGTTCCGGTTCTCCACAAGCGCGTGGCCCAAGTAGCTCAGCTTCGACTCCTTGCCGTAGCTCTTTTTGTACAGCCGCGCATCAGCGTCTGTGGTCGATTCATGCGTCTTGTTCGAGCGGCTCTGGCCGCGGAAATCCGTGCCCTCGTCGTCGTCCGAGCCGTCCTTCAAGCGAAAGCTCTTCTGCGAGGCCCAGGCCTGAATCAGCGTGCCGTCCACCGTGAAGTGCTCGTCGCTCATGAACCGCTTGGCCTGCTTGTTCACTTCGGCAAAGAACCGCTGCGCCACATCGGAGGTCAGCAGTCGATCGCGGTTCTTCGAGAACACCGCGTGGTTCCACACCGCATCGTCCATGCCCAAACCCACGAACCAGCGGAACAGCAGGTTGTAGTCGATCTGCTCGACCAGAAGCCGTTCCGAGCGCACCGAGTAGAAAACCTGAAGCAACAGTGCCCGCAGGATGTACTCCGGTGCAACGGACGGACGCCCCGAGTCTGCGTACAGCGCATCGAACTCCGGACTCAGCGTCCGCAACACCGTGTCGGTCAGCTTGCGAACCGCTCGCAGCGGGTGATCCTGCGGCACCCGCTGCTCCAAAGAAACATAGCTGAACATCCCGTCCTGAATCCGCTCGTCTCCACGCATACTCATTAGACGAGCAATAACAACTTCCCGTCGCAGAAGAGTGCCTATTTCAACAAGCTCCTAGAGCCGCATTGCGGCACACAAGAGAGGCGGAAACAGCATGGCCGGACAAAAGATCGAAGCACAGTATTTAGGGGTTGCTGAAGCGGAAGCGCGAACTGGCGTTAGCCGTTGGACCTGGCGGCGGTGGGCCTACGATGGCAAGATTGCCAGCGTGAAGCTAGGCAAGCGCCTATTGATCCCCGCCAGCGAAATAGCGCGTCTTGTTGCGCAGAACACACGCCCCGCGCTGGAAAGGCAGTGACAGCCGCTCACGAATTGTTGACTGGGGCGCTTGAGTACGCAGAGCGCGGCTGGCCTGTGACCCCGCTCCATTCTCCGGCGGCGTACGGCTGCTCTTGCGGGCGGGCGGAGTGCGAAAGTCCGGCCAAGCATCCCCGGACTGCCCACGGCCTGAAAAACGCCAGCCGGAACGCCGAAACGATCCACGAGTGGTGGACGCGCTGGCCGGATGCCAATATCGGCATTGCGACCGGCCAGCCGAGCGGCGTTTTCGTGATCGACATAGATGGCGAAGCGGGTCGCGCATCCGTGGCAGAGCTAGAGCGGCAAGGCTTGACGTTTCCGCCTACGCTCACGGTGACTACAGGCCGCGCGGATGGTGGAACACATCTTTACTACCGGATGCCGTCCGGCGTCGATGTTCGCAACGATCAGTCCGGCAAAATCGGCCCGCACATCGACGCGCGCGGTACAGGTGGTTTTGTTGTAGCCGCCGGGTCCACTCATGCCAGCGGCAAAGTGTATCACTTTGTCGAACCATCGGCCACAATCGCAGACGCGCCGGGATGGGTAATCGAGCGGTTGACTACGCGCTCAAATTCCCCCGCCGCGCCACTGCAAGCCACTCAGGACGCGCCGCGCATCGCTGGCAAGGGTAACCGCACCCGAACGCTGGTATCGACGGCAGGAGCCTTGCGGCGCAAGGGACTGGACGCGGAAGCAATCTCCGCCGCGCTGAGCGAGGAGAACCGGCGGCGGTGCTCACCTCCACTGCCGGAATCGAAAGTTGAAGCCATTGCGAAGGATATAACCAGCCGTTACCACATTGGCGAGCCTGACGTGTTGGCGGTAGCAGTGGAGCAAGTTGAAGCGGGAGCCTTTGAGAGCCATCGGGACCGTTTCGCTGCCCTCGCTGTCGCCTTACAGCGACTCCGCGGCGAAGAGCCGATAGCGTTGCCCTGTCTGCGGATCGCAAAAGCCTTCCGATGCCACTGGACCCTGATAGCGCGTCTCCGCAGACAGGCAGTGGCCGTCGGATGGTTGAAGCCAGAGCGGCGAGCAATACCCCACGTGAAAGCTGCAACCTTCCACGTGCTTAGTGATACACCCGCCGTGAGTCCAACTGTCTCACTAGAAGTAGAAGTAAGCTGTAAGAAGGAAGTACAACAGCCTAGTGATACACCTTTAGTGATACACCCACCTCTTAGTGAGACACCCGCTCTTAGTGAGACAGGTAATTGCCTTAGTGATACACCCGGCCTTAGTGATACAGACACCTTGCCGCTTGACAATTCAATCTTCAATCTGCGCCCACGGAGGCTCATGTGAGCAACAATGGGTCTAGGAGCTTGTTGAAATAGGCACTCTTCTGCGACGGGAAGTTGTTATTGCTCGTCTAATGAGTATGCGTGGAGACGAGCGGATTCAGGACGGGATGTTCAGCTATGTTTCTTTGGAGCAGCGGGTGCCGCAGGATCACCCGCTGCGAGCGGTTCGCAAGCTGACCGACACGGTGTTGCGGACGCTGAGTCCGGAGTTCGATGCGCTGTACGCAGACTCGGGGCGTCCGTCCGTTGCACCGGAGTACATCCTGCGGGCACTGTTGCTTCAGGTTTTCTACTCGGTGCGCTCGGAACGGCTTCTGGTCGAGCAGATCGACTACAACCTGCTGTTCCGCTGGTTCGTGGGTTTGGGCATGGACGATGCGGTGTGGAACCACGCGGTGTTCTCGAAGAACCGCGATCGACTGCTGACCTCCGATGTGGCGCAGCGGTTCTTTGCCGAAGTGAACAAGCAGGCCAAGCGGTTCATGAGCGACGAGCACTTCACGGTGGACGGCACGCTGATTCAGGCCTGGGCCTCGCAGAAGAGCTTTCGCTTGAAGGACGGCTCGGACGACGACGAGGGCACGGATTTCCGCGGCCAGAGCCGCTCGAACAAGACGCATGAATCGACCACAGACGCTGATGCGCGGCTGTACAAAAAGAGCTACGGCAAGGAGTCGAAGCTGAGCTACTTGGGCCACGCGCTTGTGGAGAACCGGAACGGGTTGATTGCCGCGGCGATGGTGACGCACGCCGATGGTTTCGCCGAGCGCGACGCCGCGTTGCTGATGCTTGAGCAAAAGCAACGGGGCCGCTCACGGCGCATCACCGTGGGTGCGGACAAGGCTTACGACGCGAAGGATTTCGTGCTCACGGTGCGGGAGTTGAACGTGACACCCCATGTTGCGAAGAACGACAAGGGCCGCACCAGCAACCTGGATCGAAGAACCACGCGACAACCCGGATACGCCATCAGCCTCAGCCGGCGTTGGCTGGTGGAGAAGGGCTTTGGCTGGCTGAAGCAAACCGGCCCACTGCGCCAGGTCAAGTTACGAGGATTGGACAAAGTGGATTGGTTGTTCGTCTTCAGCTGCGCTGCACATAACCTGATCCGGCTACCCAAACTAATGGCTCAACCATCAGGAAGGCTCACGGAGCAGTATGCCTGAGCGGCGGTTGCGGGCCTTGGAGATACTTCCTTGAGCACCGCAACACCCTATAAACACAGGCCCGATACACAGTTCAAACGGCTTTTGACCAGATAAGGGCCGCAAAGCACAAGGCAATCCGCTACTCTGCGGCAAATTTCAACAAGTTCCTAGACACATAAAACTCAGACGCTCGCTCCGGGATATGTCCAATCTGCGCGCCGTCATTTTCGGCGTGGTGAAAGAAAACAAGCCGATGACCGTGCGCCAAGTGTTCTATCAACTGGTAAGCCTGGGCGCGATTGCCAAGACGGAAACCGAGTACAAGGCTACAGTGGTTCGGCTGCTCACGGACATGAGGCTGAAAGGCGAGTTGCCGTTTTCGTGGCTCGCGGACAATACCCGCTGGATGCGGAAACCCCAGACGTTCAATTCCCTGGAAGATGCGTTGCAATTGACGGCGGAGACGTACCGCAGGGCCACATTTATGAACCAGAAGAGTTACTGCGAAGTGTGGCTGGAAAAAGATGCGCTGGCCGGAGTGATCTACAAAGAGACGGCAGAATATGACGTGCCCCTCATGGTGACGCGCGGATATGCCAGCATCAGCTACCTGTACGGGGCAGCGGAAACCATTGCCGAATGCGGCAAGCCGACTCACCTGTACTACCTGGGTGACTTCGACCCGAGCGGCATCGACATTCCCCGGAACGTAGAAAAGCGGCTGCGGGAATTTGCTCCCGATGCGGAAATTCACTTTACCCGTTTGGCTGTTACCCCGGAGCAGATTGAGGAATTTGCACTGCCCACCCGCCCCACCAAGGCAAGCGATACCAGAGCGCGAGGGTTCGCAGGTGAAAGCGTGGAAGTGGACGCCATTCCCCCGGCAGAGTTGCGGAGGCTAGCGCGCGAAGCTATTGAGCAGCACATCGACTTTCACGCTCTGGATGTGTTGCATTCAGCAGAGGAATCGGAGCGAGATACTATTGAACAATTTATTGAGATGCTAGGAGGCGAGCAGCCGTGAGCGCAACGGCACATCCCGATTGTCTGACTTGCCGCCACTGGCAGGATCGCTGCGACACAGCCCGCACCCGCACCCTTGCGAAAGTGGAAGGCGCATTCGGTGAGGAGCGAAGGGTGCGGCAGGAATTGGCAGAGCATCAACAGCGCAGCCACGGGGAGGGATCAATGATCGCGGTTGGCTCCAAAGTGTTTCTCAAGGGCTGCGCATTCGGACAGCCGGGGACCGTGGTGCGCATCGAACGAAACCGCGCCGTGGTGCTCTGGCATGATCTCGACTATCTGGCACGACACGGCCTGGAGTCGCTGATGCTCACCGGCGAACTTCCAGCGCCTTACACGTCAGAGAATCACTCTTGCGCTGACAGCGCCGGACCCTCACCAGCAGACAGGGACGGGAAAAACACACTCAGGGCCGCATGAATACGGCATTGTCTCGGCTGTTCCGTCTGAGTCTTGCCGTCGAGCAGTTCCGCCTGGACCGCTACGTGACAGGCCAGGTTCCCGAAGTTCTGATGCGCCTGAGACTTTATGCACCTATGATGCCTCTTCGCACATTTCGACCATCGCGGCCACGAGGGCTTTGTATACTCGGTCACATTCACCGTTCGATTCACGCGCGAGTACCTTGCTCCGACTTCGCACCAGAAACCAGAGAGAGTAAAGAAACATGGCATCCGCTTCCGAAGCATTTAAGAAATTTTCGATGTGGAAGAATCTCAAAACTCCGCTTAGTGTCACCGTCATTGAGGACGGCTCACCCGTAGAAGTGCTACAAGCGCGGGTGTACTGCGTAGACCCAGAGGCGGGATTGGTTGGCGTTGTCGGATCAAAGATGCACAGCTTTACGGATTTTGACGTGTCAGGAGTGGAATTCTCGATTGAGCCCAGACGAGTTTCTGCAACGCGGAACGACTCAGACTGGCTAGTTTTTGAGGAAGTGGGCGAGTGACGATCCTGCTGCATTCACATCTCCTGTGCGATAATTCGCGCAGGAGTGCGCCTGCAAAGCGCGCCGCTGTCTAGTCTATTCTTCGCCTATCGGTCCCGCTGATCTCTTGGCGGGGATTCGGGACACACAGAGGCACCGTTCCAGATCGGAGCGTAAACCTGGTGTGTGCCCGAAGTCAAATGCTCTCTTCCTGTGCCACAGAGGACGATTTGCCCATGACCATGCAGGTCGCCATGATAGCCGCTGATGGAATTGTTCTCGCCAGCGATTTGAAGTGGGTCGCCACAGGTGATAGCCCGCAGGGGAGGCCGTTCCGGCATCATGAATACAAATCAAAGATTAAGATCGACAAGGAAATCGCCATCTGTTGCGCGGGAGATATGATCGATTCAACGCGAGTGGCGGACGAAATACTCTTGCACTGGCGGGAGGGCGAGGGCGATGAGGTTCAGCGCATTCTGAGAATAGTAACGCCTCTTTTCAAAAAGAGGTCCATCGAATGTCTGGTCGCAATTGCCGCGCCGAACAAGAAACTAATTTACATTCTAGGTGCAAAAGTTGCGGTCGGGGTCGGAGCCAAAACCGAGTGGCGTCTCACCATTGCTCCCGTTCGTGGCACTCAGACCGCCGGAGACATTGCGAATGAGGCGACCTTCTGGCTTCGCTACTACGATGCCTCCCTATCCGTTCAGGAGTTAAAGAGACTGGCGGCACATCTGGTAGTTGAGGCGGTTAATTTCAACAATGCGATGATCGGCGGCCTTGAAGTTGTCGTTTCGGACAGCTCTGGTTTTACCCGTCTCAGCGACGATAAATGCCAGCAGTTGGAAGCCGAAACCAAACAGCGAAGCTGTGATATAGGCGAATTGATCCTCCGCTCACCAACGCAGAGATAGGACGGTTTTCGCCAGCGCAGTTTCCGCAAAGATGGCGCGCGGAACTGTGTCGGAGAGAGGCTTAGATACGCTCACACCTGAGCCACAGGGGCACGAAACTGCAATAAACATCTGTGCAAGGCATGAAATCGTTGAATGATCGCTTGAGTGCTACTTTCCGCTTGCAACGAATCCGGCTCCCACCCATCCGATTGCGCGAACCGCGCCCCACGGAATGAAGAATCCGAGGATGGGCAAGAGCGCAATTAAGAGATATTGCCATGTGGACGGTGCCGGTGTCGGATAGAGGGTCTGGCCGTCCTCTGTCTCGATTGATTCAATCCCATAGTTCTCGGTCCAGTGGATCGCCTTAACACCCTTCTTGTCTAATTTGGAATCGGTCCCCTGGGTCTGAGGGGCCATTGCACGCGGCGCAGGTTGGCTGGAGATTGGGTTTCCGTTGTCGTCAAGATGCACGGTTTGCCAATCGTTGGGCTGCGCTAATCCGTTTTTCGCGGCGGGTTGTACTTGCGGTAAGAGAGGGAGCGGCTTCTTGGGCGACGCATCCACATCTCCTGCTGAGAGGTCGAATTCTTCGGGCGGTCCAAACCCCGGAACCTGAATAGCCTTGCGTTCCTGCTTTACAACGTCCGAATTCGCCAACTGCTCGAATCTGTTGTGGCGTGCCCTCTGCTCCAGAGCAGGTTGCAGGACAAGATACGAAGCAATCCCGCCGAGAATCGCCCCTACCACTCCCAAGAGCAGGGCCAGCCGTCGCGTTCCTTCTCTGAGATTCACAGTGGCGTCTCCCTTTCTACTCTGCTAGTTTTGCTTCTTGGCTTCGCATTCTTCGTACTCAGCTTGCCGACTCTCGTACTCCTCACAACCCTCGATAAATGATTGGGAGTTACCGCCGCAAGTCCCTGAGCCGCTGCTCTCCGCCCATTCATATCCCGCGTAATGCCCTGAGCCTTCGTCATACGGGTTCTCTGGTTCGGTGCAATTCGGTGCAGAAGTGGCCTCCCCGTTGCTATCGGACGAATTGGAGGGCGCAGAGGACTTGCAGCCAACTATGAGCATCAATCCAGCAACCGTCAACGGCAAGATGAAGCGTCTCACGTTCTCTTTTGACATGCCTCATTCCTTTGGCTTCTCGGACTTTTCGATGAACTCTTTCAGATGCTTGGCGCAAGCCTCAGCCGCGCTCTGGAGTTGGTTAGTGTTTGCGCTCTTGCCGACAGAATAGGCGAAGACGATCTGAGAGGAGTGGCTGTCGATCACTGAAATGCTTGCGCTGGTCCGCCCAAAACTCCCCGGCCTTGGATAGCCTCCACGGGAACCGGCATTCTGTGTGTTGTTTGAACCATTGTTGACGTTGTTGAGGCTGTTATTTATCACGACTCCCGGTTGGACCGGGGCCTTTTCGCTGACGCTGCTCGTAATAAAGTATTCTGCTTTCTCTTTGTCAGCCACGACGATCAATGGGACGTTCTTCTTTGCGATAGCAGCGGCCAGATAGGTTTCGTATCCTCCCATCGGTTCGATGTAGACGGTGGCCCCGCTTTTGATCTGCGGACCCTGAGCGAACGCGATGGAAGAAAGCAAGAGTAGCAAGGAAGCGAAAAAGCGATTCATGGAAATTTCCTTTCGGGGTGATTCTTGAGCTTCATCGGCTGGCAGCCATCGAAACCGTCGGCTACGGCTGGTAACGCCAGAGGTCGCTGAAATAGTTGTAGCTGGAATCTACGCTTCTGCCGCCGAACATCCAGAGATTGCCGCTGCTGTCCATCCAACTGACGGAACCATTCCGGCCACCGGGAACATTGCTGGCGGATGCGACTCCAAGCGTACCGTAGACTCCCGGTTGGCCGCCATTCGCACCTGCCGTCTTGCTACCACTCATCCAAGTCCACGTCTTCTCGGTTGGACTGAATTCCCAAAGGTCATTTAGAAAATAATTGCCGCCGGTCGAATCAAGGCCCACACCACCTAAGAGCCAAAAGTTGCCATTACCATCAATCCAACTGACTGCGTCATATCGGCCTCCTGGGACATTCGTAGCAGCGGCGACACCCAGCGTCCCATAGACGCCGACAACGTTCCCCGCGTAGTTGCCGCCGCTCATCCAAGTCCATTCCTTGTTCGTCGGACTGTACTCCCACAGGTCGTTCAGAGGGCCATTCCTCCCCGCGCCACCGAAGAGCCATAGATTGCCACTGCTATCAATCCAACTCACCGAACCGTACCGACCACCGGGTACATTGGCAGCGGAGGGGACACCTTGCGTACCGTAAACGCCGGGCTGTCCAAGCTGCGCGCCTACCGTGCTGCTGCCGCTCATCCATGTCCATTCTTTGGCTTTGGGGTTGTATTCCCAGAGGTCGTTAAGAGATCCGTTCGTCTCCGTCGAATCGTAACCATTGCCTCCGAAGAGCCAGAAATTGCCGTTCTTGTCAGTCCAGCCAACAGCGCCGGTCCGGGTTCCCGGTTCATTGCTGGTGGACGCAACACCCAATGTCCCATAAGAAGAAAATGAATTGCCGGGGGTGCTGCCGCTCACCCAAGTCCACATCTTGGTTGTGGGACTGAATTCCCAAATGTCGTCATCGGCTGTACCACCGAAGAGCCAAAGGTCTCCGCTGCTATCAGTCCAGCCAACCGCACCGCTCAGGCCCCCTGGATTAGTGCTGGTCGAGGCAGTTCCCAGCGTTCCAAAGACGGTGATTGCGCCTGCGGTGTTGCCCCCACTTACCCAGGTCCATTGACTGCTCGCGGGGTTAAATTCCCAGATGTCGTTGAGATTGCCCTGATTTCCGTTTGAATCGTAGCCGAGGCCACCGAAGAGCCAGAGATTTCCGCTGGTATCAATCCAAGAGACAGCCTGATACCGGCTGCCTGGCGCGTTGTTAGCAGCAGCAACGCCTTGTGTGCCATATACGCCCTTTGCATTTGCCGTATTGCTCCCGCTTATCCAAGTCCATTCATTGGCTGTGCTGGGCGGAGGCGGGGGAGTGGTGCCACCACCGCCGCCGCTACTGCCCGATCCTCCGCCACAGCCGGACGCGAACAGGACAGCCGAGACAAGCAACACAAAGGGAGCTTTTCTGAGCAACTGCATATCGGCCCGCCTTTCAAACCGAAGAGAGTGTATCCGCTAAATATAGAGCAAAGTTGGAGTTTGTCTTCTACCACTTCCGGGGCAGGCAAGAGAGTGGATGCGCTAAATATAGCGCAAAGGCTAACCCGATCATGGACGCATGGCAAAGGACATCTGTGAGGCGACAGGCGAGCGCATCAGGAAACTGCGCCGCGCCCGGAACTGGCGGCAGATCGACCTTGCCGAGCAGTCCGGCGTCCACGAGGTCCACATTTCGGACTTGGAGCGCGGTACGCGAGAGCCGGGGCTGCGCACACTCAGCAAGATCGCCCGTGCTCTGGGAACATCGCTCTCGGAATTGCTGAAGGGATTGTAAGGCCACCCGGCCCCGCGTGCGTCGTCAAGCCGAAATCGAAGTCATTGCTTCCGGGGTAGTTACCAAGTAGTAATTTCTGGTCCCGTACTGGTGGTGGTAATTCAATCTTCAAGGAGCCAACGTAGGATTGCCGCCAGCATCCCGCCAACCGCGCAATCTAGCGCCGCGCAAGTGGATGCGCGCGACCGGCACGGCGAGAAGCTGGAGGCGCTGGCAAAGAGAGCCTTTGATGCCGCAGGCGAGAAGCTATGACCAGGAGAACAGCCAGCACAGCACCGCCGCGAAGTTGGCCTGGCTGATGGGCTGCCCATGCTCTAGCCGCCGCAGCGCCAGCCGGTCGATGCCGAGCCGTTTAGCGGCCTCTGTGGTGGTAAATCCGTTGAATTTGCGCCATGCGATTAGCATTTCCGCGATATTCATGGGGCGACCTTACCATAATGGCGAAGACATGTGTTGACAAGTGAACAAAACGGCCCTACTTTCACCGATTCGCTGCCACCAGTCCCCGCGCTCTGTTCCGATTTTCCCCAAGCCGATTTTTTCCGGCCCTGCGAATTGGCGAAAAGGGGTCACAGCCTTCGCGTGGACCCTTTCTCGGACAACTAACTCACGCGCGGCCAGGAGTGCAAACTTTGCACTTCACTCCAGAGCCTTCACAGCGCCCGCTATGCCACGTTAGGGCAGAGGGCTTGCGAACGCTCACAGGCGCTCTCAGTGCGTCCGCGCCCCATCCTGCGCTGCGCTCGCTCTGCGGTCCAAATAGGCCAGGGCCACTTTTCGGCGAGCGCCGGGCGCTCACAACCCCGGCCCTTGGGAGCAGAACGGTTCTGTGTTGGCAACTACCGGAGGTGTGGGATTGGCTGGAATCGTACCGGGGAAAAGTTTGGTAACGCTGTGGTAACGATAGAACTGGAACTTGAGGGCAAATGAGGACAAACAGTGGCAAGCATGAAATCATCAGCAACCATGCGCTATTCGCGGAGATTGGCGAGTTATGCACAACCCGTGCAAACCCATCCAAAATGTCCTAAAAGGCCCTTTCACGGCGATAACACGGGTTCAAATCCCGTCGGGGACGCCAAACAGAAGACTTATAGGAATAGCCCGCGTCGAAGCGATTCGCTGGGGACTCTATGGTGACTAAGTGGAGGCCAGCAATGCGAATTCTGAACTGCTGAGAGCGAAAAGGCAGCCCGGGCGGGGCGAAATCAGGCGTCGCCCAGAATGGCCTCGATGCGAGCCAGATCCTTGTTCGTGAAGGCTAAGCCGGAGAGTGCGGCCACGTTTTGCTCGATCTGCTCCACGCGGCTGGCGCCGATCAGTGCCGAGGTCATGCGGCCGTCGCGCAACACCCATGCCAGAGCCATCTGCGCCAGCGACTGCCCGCGCTCGCGGGCCAGCTCGTTCAATGCCCTCACCTTTGCGAGCTTCTCCTCATCGATGTCGCGCTTCTTCAGGAATCCGTGCGGCTTTGCAGCGCGTGCATCCGCAGGGATGCCCTTGAGGTAACGATCGGTAAGCAGACCCTGCGCCAGCGGGCAGAAGGCGATGGCGCCCACACCTTCGTTGCCGAGCACATCGAACAGGCCGCGCTCGGGGGTGCGCTCGAACATGGAGTACTTGGGCTGATGTATGAGGCAGGGTGTGCCCAACTCGCGCAGAATCTTAACGGCTGCGGTGGTCTGCGCTGGGTCGTAGTTGGAGATTCCCGCATAGAGTGCTTTGCCGGAGCGCACGGCCTGATCAAGCGCGGACATCGTCTCTTCGACTGGCGTCTCGGGATCGGAACGATGCGAGTAAAAGATGTCGACGTACTCCAGACCCATGCGTTTCAGGCTTTGGTCGAGGCTCGCCAGCAGATACTTCCGCGATCCCCGATTGCCATACGGGCCGGGCCACATATCGTACCCGGCCTTGGAACTGATGATCAATTCGTCGCGATGAGGCTTCAAATCAAGGCGCAGCACCTCGCCGAAGTTGCTCTCCGCGCTTCCCGGCGGAGGACCGTAATTGTTTGCGAGATCGAAGTGCATGATACCCAGGTCGAAGGCGCGTCGCACCATCGCGCGCGAGTTCTCGAAATCATCAACGCCGCCGAAGTTGTGCCACAGGCCGAGTGAGATGGCGGGCAGGCGAATGCCACTGCGACCGCAGCGGCGGTATTGCATCGTGTCGTATCGCTTTTCGTTGGCGAGATACAAACTGGCTCCTCCGCGCGAAGAGATGCGGCTGCGGCGCTAGCTCAAGACCGCCGAGATCGACACTTCCTTGCGGCCGTCTGCGGGAGGACGCACGATGCCTCCTTCCATCGGAGCTCCGTCGACGGTCAAGGCAACGTGATTCCCCGCGCCCTTGCGCTCGACTGCGATCTTATAGGCTACTCCGCGAAAGATGCGCGTTGCGGTAAATCTCTGCCAGTTGGCGGGAATCACGGGAGCAATCTCGAGGCCGTCATAAGTCGGTCGCACGCCCAAGATCCACTGCGAAATAGCGTAATAATTCCACGCCGCCGTTCCGGTCAGCCAGGAGTTCTTGGCCTCACCGAAGGTCGGCGCGTCCTTGCCGGCGATCATCTGCGCGTAGACG